>NZ_JFHE01000013.1 GCF_000698555.1 Caballeronia grimmiae
ACGCCAGCGGGAAGTTGCTCGCGCCGAACACCGCGACGGGGCCGAGCGGAATCTTCTGCAAACGCAGATCAGGACGGGGCAGCGGCTTGCGATCCGGCTGGGCGGAATCGAGCGTCGCGGAAAGCCAGCGCCCTTCGCGCACCAGCGACGCAAAGAGCCGCAACTGCGCGACCGTGCGGGCGCGTTCGCCTTCGAGCCGCGCTTTCGGCAACGCGGATTCCGCCTGCGCGCGTTCGATCAGCACATCGCCCAGTAGGATGATGTTGTCCGCGATCGCCTCGAGAAACTGCGCGCGCGTTTCGAGCGGCGCGTGGCGATACGGATCGAACGCGGCGTCGGCGAGGTTACACGCGCGGTCGACTTCCGCCGCGCCGCCACCGCCGAAAACGGGTTCGAGGTCGACGTTGCGAGCGGGGTCGAACGCGCGGAGCGTAACTTCGGCGCCCCGCACGGCCGATGCGCCGATCAGCATTTCTCCGGTAATGATCATGGTGAACCTCCGTGCTGGTGATGCTGCCCGTGCCTGAGCGGGCGGCAAGGGATGCGGCATGCGGCCACGCATCGCGTGTGCCGGATCGGTGCGCGCCTGGCAAAGTGACTCGCGGACGGCCAATGCGTTCCGTCGCACGGTCACCGCGGCGTCAGCCCTTGCCGGCCTTCCGGAACGTTATATGTCCGATCCGCCGCACCAGCAACACCGCGACGAGCGCCGCGACCGCCGTCAGCATCGTGCCGATATGCACGGACTGCACGAGCGCATCGCGGGCAGCGTCGAAGAGCGCGGGCGCGTCGAGCCCGGCCGAGCCCAGATCGCGCAGCAGCGTATCGCGCAATGCTTCGTCGACGAGAATGCGCGGATCGACGAAACGCGGCTGCCATTGCGCCGATGCCGTCGCGCCGAGCACGCTGATGGTGCGCTCGACGACGCTCGCGTAATGATGCGCGACGATCGTCCCGACGATGCTCGTGCCGAGCATGCCGCCGACCATGCGCGTCGATTGCAGCAGCGCCGTCGTGATGCCGAAGCGCTCGCGCCCCGCGATCTCCTGCCCGAATACGTTCATGTTGTTCAGCACGAAGCCGAGCCCGATGCCGACGGCGGCCATCGGCAATTCGATCCACAGGTGCGGCGTCGACACGCGCGCAAACGACAGCCCGACCGACGCCAGCACCAGCAGCGAGAAGCCGATCGACAGGATCATCGTCGGCTTGCGCAAATGGATGACGATCCGCGTATTGATGAAGCTGCCGAGCGCGATGCACGCGGCAATCGGCGTGGCGAGCAGCCCCGCTTCCTGCGGCGAAAGCCCGAAGCCGCCCTGCAGCAGCAGCGGCGCGAAGAAGATCAGCGAGAACATCACGAAGCCCGCCATGAAGGACAGCGTGAACAGCGTGACGAGATGCGGATCGCGGAAGATATCCAGCGGGATGATCGGATGCGTTGCGCGCCGCTCGCAGACGAGGAGCGCCGCCGCGCCGACGATCACCGCGCAACCGAGCGCGATGTTGCCGCCCGACAGCCCCGACTTCGGCACAGATTCGATCAGCGCCTGAAAGCCGCCCAGCACGAGCGCGACGAGCACGGCGCCGGTCCAGTCGATTTTTACGGCGCCTTCGCGCGGCCGGTGCAGGTTCGGCAGATGCGACCAGATGAAGTACAGCGCCGCCGCGCCCACCGGCAGGTTGATCAGGAACGTCGAACGCCAGCCCCAGTGCTGGCTCATCCATCCGCCGAGCGACGGCCCGGCCGCCGTACCGATGCCGTACGCCGCCGCGAGCACGACCTGCCATCGCACGCGCGTGCGCGGATCGGGAAAGAGATCGGGGATCGCGGCGAACGCGGTGCCGACCATCATTCCGCCGCCCACGCCCTGCAGTCCGCGCGACAACGCCAGAAACAGCATGTTCGGCGCGAGTCCGCACAAAACCGAGGCAAGCGTGAACGTGACGACCGCCGCGATGACGAACCGCTTGCGGCCGAAATAATCGCCGAGCCGCCCGAACACCGGCACGGTGACGACGGATGCCAGCAGGTAGGCGCTCGCGATCCACGCGTAATACTCGAAGCCGTGCAGTTCCGCGACGATCGACGGCAGCGCCGTGCTCACCACCGTCTGGTCCAGCGCCACCAGCATGTTGACGAGCCCGATGCCGAGCATCGCGTAAAGGGCGGTTCGGAACGCGAGTGCGTGCGGCTGGGGTTCGGTGGTGCGGTCGTCGGTCATGCGGCGTGTTAAGCGGGCGCTGAGTCGGTGGAATCAAGGATTGTACGGCGTCGCTTGCGACAGATCGACTCATCGCAAAATTGCGCGGTCTCGCGGCAACGGCTGCGCGTTATGCTGCAAAGCGCGCATCGCCGCGAGGCAAGCGCCCGCGCCAGGCACCGGCGGCGCTGCGCCCGACACTTCATTGCACGAGGAACACGCCATGTTCAAACGCATCATCGTCGCCATCGATGGCAGCCGCACGTCCCAGCACGCCTTCGACGCCGCGCTCGACCTCGCCGTCACGCATCAGGCCGTCGTCCAGCCGTACTACGTCGTCGAGAGCGGGCCGCTGTACATGGACGTGCCCGGCTACGATCCGTCCGTGCTGCAGAAGGGCCTGACCGAACAGGGCGCGACGGTGGCGCGGGAAGCCGCCGAAGCGATGAAGGCGCGCGGCGTCGCGGGCGACGTCGTAACCGTCGAAGCCACCGTCAGCGACGATGTCGCTTCGCTCATCATTCGCGCCGCGCGCGCATTCAACGCCGATCTGCTCGTGATGGGCACGCATGGCCGCAAGGGCTTCAAAAGGATGATTCTCGGCAGCGTTGCGGAGCGTTGCCTGCGGCAAGCCAGCTTGCCGGTGCTCTTGATTCCCTCGGCGGCAACGAATTCGGACGACGCCTCTACCGCATGATGTAAAGATTGTGCAAGCAGCGGAGGCGCGGCATTTTTCCGCACGGTCGGGCAGGCGGGCTATGGGACAATCAATTTGTCATCCATCAAGAATCCGAGCTCGCCATGTCTGATCCGATCCTTCCCCGGCGGCAAGCGGCGCACTGTTCCAGCTGCGCAATGCGCCATCTGTGCATGCCCGAAGGCCTTTGCGCCCGGGACGTCACCAAGCTGGAACACATCATCTCCGTGACGCGCAAGATCCGTCGCGGCGATGCGCTCTTCCGCACCGGTGACACGTTCGATTCGCTCTACGCGGTGCGCTCCGGTTCGCTCAAGACCGTCGTCACGAATGACGGCAGCCGCGACGGCGGACGCGAGCGCATGACCGGCCTGCTGCTGGCGGGCGATGCGCTCGGCCTTGACGGCATCGGCGATGGCCGCCACACGTGCGACGCCGTCGCGCTGGAAGACAGCTCCGTCTGCGTCGTGCCGTACGCGCTCTTCGAGCGCATGTGCCGCGAGACGGATTCGCTGCAACGGCGCATGCATCGCATGATGAGCCAGGCGATCAACCGCGAAGCCGAACACGTCGTGCGGCTCGGCATGCTGCGCGCCGACGAGCGCGTCGCGCGCCTGCTGCTCGACATGTCGGCGCGGCTCGCGCGGCGCGGATACGCCACCGCCGAGTTCACCATGCGCATGACGCGCGACGACATCGGCAGCTATCTCGGCATGACGCTCGAAACGGTAAGCCGCACGCTGTCGCGCTTCGACAAGCTCGGGCTCATCGAGGCGCAGGGCAAATCCATCCGCATCCGCGATTTCGACGGACTGCGCGGCATCTGACAATCGCGCGAGCGCGCGGCGGTTTGTTCGGCGCGCCCGAACAAACGCCGCGTTCGGCGCGCGTGGCACGGACTTCGCTACACACTAGCTCTTTCATGCAACCGGGCAGGCGTTTTGGCGCTTGCTCGAATCCTATGCAATGCTTGCGGCTTGCACCGGAGACCGAGCGAAATGAATCGCGAACCATCCCTGCGTCATCTCTTGCTGGAGCGGCTCGCCGAAGCGCGCCGCGTGACGGACGAACTTTTCGACATCGTCAGGCGCGAGCATCTCTACGATCGGCCGATCGCTGAACGGCATCGCATCGTCTTTTATATCGGCCATCTGGAGGCTTTCGACCGCAATCTGTTCGACAAGCGCCTCTTCGACCTGCCGAACGCCGATCCCGCCTACGATCAGCTTTTCGCATTCGGCATCGATCCCGTCGATGGCGGCCTGCCGACCGATCAGCCGGGCGACTGGCCCTCCCTCGACGATGTACAGGCCTACAAGATGCGAGTGCGCGCGGACATCGACGCGCGCTTCGATCCGACGAGGCTCGTCGCCGAACCTGCGTCCGCCGACGAACCGCCCGTGAAGCTGCTCGAAGTCGCGATCGAGCATCGGCTGATGCATGCCGAAACGCTTGCCTATATGCTGCATCAATTGCCGGTCGACAGAAAAATTGCACCGGCGAACGCGGCATCCGAGCGGACCTCGGACCGCCCGCTCGTACACGAGACGGTGCACGTTCCCGAAGGCACGGTCACGCTGGGTCTTTCCCGCGCGAGCGGGCGATTCGGCTGGGACAACGAGTTCGATGAAATGCACGTGGACGTGCCGGCGTTCGATATCGACCGCTACATGGTCACGAACCGCGATTACCTGCGCTTCATCGATGCAGGCGGCTACTGGAATCGCGACTTCTGGAACGACGCCGACTGGGCGTGGAAGGAACGGCATCGCATTGCGCATCCGGCCTTCTGGATTCCGGGCGACGAGGCCGACGACAAAGCAGCCGGCGCGGACGAAGCCGATGCCGGCTGGAAGCTGCGCACGATGTTCGAAGAGATGCCGCTTCCGCTCGACTGGCCGGTGTACGTGAGCCATGCGGAGGCCAGCGCCTATGCGCGCTGGGCGGGCAAGACGCTGCCGACCGAAGCGCAGTGGCAACGCGCGGCGACGGGCGCGCCGCACGTCGCGGAAGGCAACTTCGATTTCCGCCGCTGGGACCCGACTCCGGTGCAGGCGCATCCCGAGAACCGCAGCGCGTTCGGCGTCGAGGGGCAGTTCGGCAACGGCTGGGAATGGACATCGACGACATTCGGCCCGCTGGATGGCTTCAAGCCCTTCCCGTTCTATCTCGGCTATTCGGCGAACTTCTTCGACGGCAAGCATTTCATCATCAAGGGCGGCTCACCGCGCACGGCAGCGTGCATGCTCCGGCCGAGCTTCCGCAACTGGTTCCAGGGGCATTACCAGTACGTGTATGCGGGCTTTCGCTGCGTGAGCGTGTGAGTGCGTGAGCCGTCTGAAGATTCTTCGTGCACGGGCTTGTATATCCGGTCGGGGGTCTCTATAATCCGCGGCTCAACAGGCTCGTAGCTCAGCTGGTTAGAGCACCACCTTGACATGGTGGGGGTCGTTGGTTCGAGTCCAATCGAGCCTACCAACGCATATGCTGTAAAACAAATCACCGCGTTCATCGCGGCGATTTGCTTTTCTGGTCCCTCTTTCGTACTTCCCTAATCCCACATGTTCCGGAACGCCACGGCGGCGATCACGGGCACGGTCAGCACGAGCGGAATCGCGAAGTACGGCACTTCCAGATTCACCGTCCAGTTGTAGATCAGCCAGCCGATGCCAAGCGCCAGCGTGCCGATGCCGACCAGCGCCGAGAGGACATTGAGCGAGCGCGCCGACAAGCGCCTGCGGGACGGTTCTTTACTCGAGGTCGGTTCCATGATGACGGTGTGGGCGCATCGTGCGCGAGTCATATACATCTAAGTTTATACCGCTCGCCGATGCGGCGTAGCGCGGTCACGAGGCCAAAAAAAGCACGCCGCCGGTTCGAGACACGCCGTGTTCGGCGCGGAATCGCCGATAGCCAGCGCCTCGCTGCGATTCGCGAAGAACGCCATGTTCTGCCACGGCTTGACGACGAGCCCGAACAACGGCGTCGTGATCGAATCGTTATAGGCGCGCGTCTGCTTGCCGGTGTAATCGAAGGTGTTCGTGTGCAATTCCTGATAACGCGCGCCGACGGTGAACAGCACGCGATCGTTCAGAAGGCCGAGCGTGTCCGACACCGACGCGCTGCGCATCAGATTGAGCGCCGTCGTGCCCGGATCGGCGAGATTGCCGGCGGACAGCGTGGTCGCCGGATACGGCACCTGCGGCGTGTCATAGAGACTCGTCGGGAACGCGCAGGCGAACGTATAAGCCGACATCGAATCGACGCGCACGATCGACGCGCCCGCCGTCACGAAATGCGACACGGGGCCGGTATTGAAATGCCCGCGCACGCCCGCTTCCGCCGAGCTTCCGTCTCGCGCTGTCGCGTTCAGCCCTGCGCGTCACGACGACAACGACCGCCCTCGCGCCGCGCGAGCGTCCGCCGCGGCGGCCGAGTGCCGGCGCGCCGCCCGCTTGCGCATCCAGATGATGAGGCCCGTCGCGCTCAGAATGGCCACTGCCACGCCGACCGCGCTGATCAGAATCCGACCCGTCAGCCCGACGATGCGCCCCGAATGCAGCGGAAACTGCGCCTGCATGAAGATGTCGCCGGCCGAACCGCGGCCCGGGATCGACGAACCCGCGAGCATCCCCGTGTGACCGTTGTAGTACAGCCACGCGTTGCCGAGACCGCCATCGCCGTGATCGTGACCGGGCGCGAAGAAGCCGACGCCGTACGCCTGCATCGCAGGGGCGTAGTAGAGCGCACCCATCGGCTCGGAGATGTTCTCGCGCTTCGCATCGCGGGCCGCCGTTTCAATGATCTGCGCGCGTGTCGCGGGAGGCTGGCTCGTTGGCGCGGGGCGCACCAGATCAGCGTTTTCGAGGAATGACGGCGACAGCTTCGAGAACGCGGACACGATGGGCCGCACGACCGGATCAGCGAGATTCATCGAAACGGACGTGAGCGCCATCATCAGCAGCAGCGCCCAGATCCACACGCCGCCCGAGCGATGAAGATCGAAGGTCAGCGCATAGCCGCCGCGACGGAAGCGGAACGCAAGCGACTTGCGCCACGCCTTCACGCTCGGGAACGACAGCACGAACGCGATGCCGCTGTCGAAAAACCAGATGATGCCGACGATGCCGAGCAGCCACGTACCGGTATCGAAGCCGCCGAGCACCGGCAAATGCAGCGTGTAATGCAGCTTGTAGAGGAACGGCATCAGATCGATGCGCGCGAGCGACACCGCGCCCCACATGCGCCGCGCCTGCACTTCGCCGGTGGCAGGATCGACGGCGATCTGGTTGTAGTCGACCGCATACGGGGCGCCCGTCGACGGATTCGTGCGCGGCCAGACCATGATCTGCGCGGCATGCCCCGGCTCGACGCCGAGCGGCAGATACGTGACCTCGACGCGCGGATCGGCTGCTTCGACGCGCCGCGCTAGCTCGAGCGGCGCCAGCGGCGCGCCGTCGGTGCGCGCCTGGAAGAACGACGGATTGAGCATCGCGTCGATCTCGTGATCCCACGCGATGATCGCCCCGGTCAGCCCCGACACGAAAAGGAACAGCGCGGTCGCGACGCCAAACCAGCGGTGCAGCCGGACGAGCACCGGCCTCATGCTGACACTGCCTTCAAAGGAAATTTGCGCGCGGCTGCAGTCATTCGACGCCCGTTAGTAAATAGGAATTATTCGCAATGTTATACAGGACGGGCGACGGGGACAAGCCTTTCGTCAGGTTCGGCGCGTCGACGCCCACACCGCGACATCTCGCGAAACAAATGCTGCGTGGTTTTTAACGGGCGCCATCACTACAGTTGCGTTCATCCGCAACCCACTCATGGCGACATCATGGAAATGATCGGAAAGTTATCGATGTACGTGCTCATCATCGTGCTCGGAGCGTCGATGCTCGAAGCGCTGATTCTCAGCCGCGTTCACAAGGGCACCGCGCGCGCATTCGACTGGCACGAAGTCTGGATCTCCCTCGCCGATCTCGTCGGCCGCAAGCTGCTTGCGTTTTTGCCGCTTTCACTCGCGACGCCGGTGTTCGCGTTCGCGTGGGAGCATCGCATTCACACGGTGACGGGCAACACGCCGCTGACCGTGCTGATGCTCTTCATCGGCATGGAGTTCTGTTACTACTGGTATCACCGCGCTTCGCACACCATGCGTTTCTTCTGGGCGACGCATGCAGTGCATCACTCGCCCAACCAGTTGACGCTCTCTTCCGCGTACCGGCTCGGCTGGACGAACAAGATCACGGGCGCCGCGATGTTCTTCACGCCGCTCGTATGGTTCGGCGTCAAGCCGGAAGTGGTGCTCGCCGCGTTGTCGATCAACCTGCTGTATCAGTTCTGGCTGCACGCCACGTGGATTCCGAAACTCGGCTGGCTCGAATACGTGCTCAACACGCCTTCATCGCATCGCGTGCATCATGCGTCGAATGCGGCTTATCTGGATGCGAATTTCGGCGGCGTATTGATCGTCTTCGATCGACTGTTCGGCACGTATGTCGAAGAACGCGCCGATGAACCCTGCCGCTATGGACTGACCACGCCGACTACATCGCGCAATCCAATCGTCGTTGAGACGGAGCACTGGACGAGCCTCGCAAAAGACGTGGTGAACGCTAAGAGCGTGTCCGATGCAGTCAGCTTCGTGTTGCGCCCGCCGGGCTGGCTGCCCAATGGCGGCGGAGAGACGACTGCGGAGTTGCAGAAGCGTGCCAAGGCAACCTGAGTCTGCGACGTTGTGTTCGGGCAAAGGCGGAACGAGTGTTTCGCCTTTGCCCTTTTGGCTCTTATTCCACAATCGTGGAACGAACATTCATCAAACATCCTAATCATTCTCCGATGACTGGACCTTTCGCTTTGAAAGCCCTATAACCGTATGCATCGGCGACTTTGCTTTATCTTCCCGTTAAGGAAACCGAACGATCGATAAGCATAACGCAGCAATTTGTCGGGGTTAATGTTCGGAGGTGTCGTCATGCAAGGCAAGACGTGCCTTTTAAGTAAGAAACTGGTGAGAGCTTCGACAATCGTGCTCTTTGCGGCAAGCGCCGTATCGGCGCAGACGATCCCGAAGCAAGGCCCTATCGATGTGACTTTCACGGCTCTCGGACGCGACATCAGCGCGATACCGGCCGGCGGCGAGGACGTCGTCTACTTGTATGAAGCGACGATGGCCTTCACCAATAACGTCAAGACGCCCTTGATGCAGAACGTGATTGCGCGCTGTGTGGAATCCGGATTCAGCGGCGGCGAGGCGAACGGATTCTGCGTCTTCACCGACAAGGACGGCGACAAGTTCGTCGAGACGTTCAGTCACAAGGCGGGCACCATTGCAGGAAAAGCGGTCCTTGGCTCAGGGACGGGTAAATACAAAGGCATCGAAGGGCAACTCGACTGGCAGCAGGTTCAGCCACTGCCCGCCGACAAGGGAACCTTCAACTTCGTCGGAAAGAAGACGGGAAGCTATCGGATAGCGGGTGGTTGAGCGAGCCATCAAGTCGTAGGAAATCGAGGGCCGCGCCGCAAGCGGATCGGACCGCGATCGATCGACTCCGGCGACAACGTCACCGCGCCTTGCGTGATCAGAATGCGTCCCTCTCGCGCCAGCCGCGCGGCGACTTGCCGTATTACGGGCATCAGCTTGCGCCATTCGCTTTCATCGTCGGGAATGAGTTCGCGCGCGACATCCGAAGGGCAAATGGATGCAGTTGCCGCGCGCCGGCCGAGCAATTCAAAAACGCAACGCTCGATATCCTGGTCCGATGAAGTCATCGCTCGATGCTCAGAAGCTATGCCGAAGGCCGGTCATCACGGACAGTTGGGTCGATCCGTTCGCTGCGCTCAATCCGCTGACGCCCTGTAATTGCGCACCGATCAGGCCGCCTCGATAGAGCGAGTAATCGGCTTCGACATAGACGTCGGTGCGGCGCGATATGCCGTGATCGGCCACCACCTGGAACTGCGTCGCGTTGCCGTCTCCGCTTGCGTTCTTGCCATCCTGAAGCGTGCGCCAGAAGTTGGCTGACACGTGTGTGCGCGTGCCAATCAACTGCGTTACCCCGCCAAAAAACATTTGCCGCGATGAAAATTGCGTGAATCCCAGCGCCGTCAACAGCGCGGGCGTATAGGGGCCGTTCGGCGCGTTGCCTACATACCCACCGTCCTCGCGATTCACCGCCCATCCCGCGTTCACCAATGTGTTGCCGAACGTATAGGCTCCGCCCGCTGTCCATGACTTCATGTGGGCTGAACTGTTCACGGCGTCGCGCGTGTCGAGATAGCCCGCAGCCAGCCGCAACGGCCAGCCCGGCACGTAGGATACCGATGCACCAATCTGGCTCCCCGCGCCATATGCCCCGGCAACGCCGCCGAACGCATACGAGAGTTCCATCGTGACGTCTTGCCAGCGCGCCGTGTATTTGGCCATGTTGCTGGTCCAGACGCCCTGCGCCATGCCGACCTCCGGCCGGAAAACATAAACCGTCGGCAGCCAGGCATTGGTGACATAGGTGCGCAGGACGGCCGTCGCAAGCGGATTGACTTGCCGCCCGAGCGTCAGCCGTCCGAAAGTCGACGACCGGAGGCCGACGAAAGCCGTATTAAAAAAAGGATAAGCCGGGTCATTCGTCCCGCTATTCGGGAAAAAACGATTCTCCAATTGAAAAACGACGCTGTTGCCGTCGCCAATGTCCTCGGAACCAAGCAGGCCCCAGTGACTTTCGCTCAGGCCGCCGTTCGAAAGTTGCAGGCGGTCATTGCCGGACGTGTCGGCATGAGTCGTGTAGCGCAGCGCCGTGTCCACGAGTCCATAAAGCGTCACTGACGACTGAGCGCACGCGCTCGCGCCGTAAAGCCCGAGGCCTGCCAGAAGGACGGCCAGTGATCGCGGGTCCCGTTTCAAACTCAGGTTCATTATCTGCCTATGTGCATAGCGGATTGAGTTGCAGCCGGTCCAGTGTCAGAGATCCGGCGTCTTGAATACGAAGGCCGCAGACTACCAGCAACGCACGAACGCTAGCGACTTCGTGTCGTATCGGTAAGAAACGCCTTGACTTTTGCCTGCTCTCGCTAAGGAAAAAAGGAACTCGTAAATACTCATGTAAAAGCTACTCGCTCCGTCGACACGACACTCCCGGCTTGCCGGCCGGGACACATCACGTCCCGTACGTTCGTGAGAATCTTGGTCGTCGCGTTTAGGGGCCAACCTTATTCCCTAAAGCGGCGCACTTTTTTCTTTCTTTAATCCACGGGATAAAAAATGGACCGCATCGACTCAGCACTTCTCACGCAACATCTGGGCTTCACGTCGCTCGAACAAGACTTGGCGCCAAGCACAGTCAAGAAAACGGAAAGATTGCCGTTTACGATAAAGATCGTGAGTGATCAGGCAGAACTCTCGAAAGCCGTCGAAATGCGCCGGGCCGCCTATGGGCGTCACCTGCCGGAATTCGCAGAAACGATGGACGTCGAGGCGCTCGATGCCGCGCCCGGCACGGTCGTGCTGCTAGCGCAATCGCGGCTGGACGGAGGTCCGCTCGGTACGATGCGGATTCAGACGAACGTGTTCGGACCGCTGGCGGTTGAGCAATCCGTCCGCCTGCCCGACTGGCTGAATCAGGCGCGACTTGCCGAGGCGACGCGGCTCGGCGTCGCACGCGGCGCAATCGGCCGGATGGTCAAGGTGGCGCTGTGCAAGGCGTATTACATGTATTGCGTTGAGAACGATATCGACTGGATGCTGATTACCGCGCGTTCACCGCTCGACCGGGAGTACGAGGCGATGCTGTTCAACGACGTGTATGGCCAGAACGAATTCCTGCCGATGACGCACGTCGGCGGCATGCCGCATCGGGTGATGGCGAAGCCGGTCGCGCTGGTCCGCCAGCGTTGGGCTGCGGTCAATCACTCGTTCTACGGCTTCTTCTTCGAAACGAATCATGTCGACATCGATGTCACCGTCGCGTCGAGGCCGGATCAAGCGGATGGCGTGGAATACAGCGGGCTGCAATCGCTGAGCGAAGCGTAACGTAGCAAACGTACGCCCGTGCATAACGAGCGTACCGATGATCGTCGGCGGCGACGCACTCGCGTGGCCGCTGTCGATTGTCGTAGCATCTCGATCCACGAGATGAAAGCGGTAGTCAAGGAGGAAAGGGCACTAAATGACAAGCGATAAGTGGACGTTTCGGGACCGGCTGACGAGTTGGGCGTTCCTGCGGTTCTCCGTATACGTAGCGCCGTTCGTGATTGCGCTCGGCACCATCGCGGTCATGTTCTGGGCGCCGCGTCAGTTCGACACGACGGGCACCGTTCCGCTTCGCTTCCACGTGATCGCCGATCCGGCCGCGACGCTGCGGCCCGCCGATGCCATCGCCCGCCTGCGCGATAGCTCGTCCATCGCGCCCACTGCGCGTTTCAGCACCCATCTCGCGCAAACGCCGTTCTGGTTTCTGCTCGAAGCGCCCGCAAACAATACCAGCGTACCCGCGTTCATCGACCTTCCGTCGCGGCACGCGCAAACGATATCCTGCTGGAGCACGGCCCCTGCCCCTGCCCTTCTCGGCGCCGGCGACCGCTACGGCACGCACGGCGACATCCGCTTCAACAAGGCGGGCTTTGCGCTGAAACTCAGTGCGCAAACGCGCGACACCCCCATTCTTTGCCGCGGCACATTCTCCGGACCCGCGTACATCACCGCGACCGCACTGAGCCGCGACAAGCTCGAAGAAACCACACTCGATTTTCAACAGGGCGCATCGCTGATCACGGGCGGCCTGCTCACGCTTGCGATCTTCGTGTTCGTGACGGCGATCATCAATCACGAATGGACGTACGTCATTTTTGCCGCATGGCTCGTTGGCAATCTGCGCTTGACGGCCAACGCAATGGGTTTCGATACCGAATGGATGGGCCGCCTCATTCCGCCGGGCCATATCGAGTTTCTGCGCGAATTCACGTTCGCGTCGTACTACATCCTGACTGCGACGCTCTTCGTCGAACTGTTCCGCCGCGAACTGAAAGCAATCGGCCTGCGCTGGACTCTGCACGCAGTCCGATACGGCGGCTGCATTCTGATGGTCGCTGCTTTCATGCTGAGCTACGCCCACTTCATTCCTGTGCTGTGGGCGAGCGCGAGCTTCTGCATCGTGGTGCTCACGTATTTTCTCGCGCAGCTCGTCTTCAAGGCGAGATCGCGCACGGTGTTGTGGTATGTCGCGTCGATGGGCATCGTGCTCTTCGCGACGCTGTCGGAAGTGCTGGAGGCGGCGTTCGGCTTCAAGGGCCTCGCAGGCGCGCATAGTCCCGTCTTGACGGCGCTGTCGTCGAGCATGCTGTGCGCGTTCGCAATCGCTGAACGCATGCGCGAAGAGCGCGAACGCCGCCGTCAGATGCAGATCGAGCTGCGCAATACCTACGATGTCACGCCCATCGGCCTCTTCACGTTGAACGAGGAGCATTGCTTCGTGCGCGCCAATCCCGCGCTGCACGCGATGCTCGGCTTGCCGCATGCGCAGGACGGTTCGCATCGCTGGGCCGACTACTTCGCGCAAGGCGCCGAGCGCGCGTTGAACGAACTGCTGGAAGGCGATGAATCGGCGTCGATTGAAATCGAGGGCGCGCCCGGCACGACAACCGACGGACGCCGCTACTCGCTGCGAGCCATTCGCGCGAAGGGCTTCATCGAAGGCTCGCTGGAAGACGTCACGGACCGCTCGAAAGCCGTCGAGCGCCTGCACTTCCTCGCCGAACACGACCCGCTCACCGGGCTGTTGAACCGGCGCGGCATCGAACACGCCATCGCCCGTCAATGCGAACAGAGCGACGCATGGGCGCTCGCGTATCTCGACCTCGACCGCTTCAAGGTGTTCAACGATCTGTTCGGCCACAGCACGGGCGATGAGATCCTTCGGCATGTCGCCGCGCGTCTGGTCGAGCGCCTTGGCTCGCATGTGCCGATCGGGCGCATCGGTGGCGACGAGTTCGTGTGCGTGCTTGCCGACATGGAGATCGACGACGCGATCGCGCGCTGCAAGGAACTCGTCACCGCGTTGAACGCGGCACCCTTCCTCGTCGATACACGCGCCTTCCAGGTCAGGGGATCGATCGGCGTCGTCGAATGCTCGCAGGGTGAATACGGCCAGGACGCTCTCGCCTACGCGGACCGCGCATGCCGCGCCGCGAAGCGCGGCGGCAACGCACGGCTCGTCGCATTGCGCAAGGGTGCGCCCGCCTTCGAGGAACGCGCCGCCGAAATCAGCCTCATCGAAGCGCTCGGAGAAAGCCGCCTGCCAGACGGACTCTTCCTCGTCATGCAACCGATCATGTCGATGCAGGCGCCGGGAGAATCGCTCGATTTCGAAATGCTGTTGCGCCTGCGCACCGCGGATGGCGCGGTCGCGACTGCCGGCAAGCTGATTGCCGCCGCCGAGGACTCGGGCACGATCGTACAGATCGACCGCTGGGTACTCGCGACGACGCTCGCCTGGTTGAGCGAGAACCGCGCATCGCTCTCAAGAACGCGCTTCGTGTGCGTGAACCTGAGCGGCGGCTCGCTCAACGACGAGCACTTCCTCGACGAACTCTTCGCGCTGTTCTCGCGCTACGAGGACATCGTGCATTACCTGTGCATCGAGATCACCGAGAGCGTCGCGCTGCACGACCTCGAGCATACGGAGCGTTTCATCGCACGCGTGCACGACATGGGCGCGAAAATCGCCATCGACGATTTCGGCGCGGGTCAGACATCGTTGCGCTATCTGAAGAAGCTGTCGGCCGATGCGCTCAAGATCGATGGCGAGTTCGTGCGCACGATGTGCAACCATCCCGCCGATATCGCGATCGTCGAAGCGATCATCAATCTCGCGCGCAATCTCGGCATGCGCAGCATCGCCGAATGGGTCGAGGATTTGCAAACGCTCGATGCGCTGAAGGAACTGGGCGTCGACTATGTACAGGGCTTCGCCATTGCGAAGCCGCAAGAAGCCCGCGACATACTGGTGGCCTCGTCCGCTGCGAGCTTCGTGACGAACCCTGAAGTCAAACGCTATCTGCAAGCGGAAACGGTATGAGCGCGTGATGGCCCCCGCGGTCAATGCATGCGCCGCCGGCTTCTGTGTCCGGCGTGGCGCATGCGTCGTCGAAAGGCTTGCTTCGAAGAATCAAGGAAGCACGTCCCCTGCTTCGAGCTTTCGTATGCGCCTTTCAACGTCGGCAAGATCCGTCGCTTCGGAGACGTAGGCATCGCACCGCTTGCGCTCGATCGCGTCGAGCCAGGCGTTCAGCAGATAAATCAAGAACATGATCATGGTATTCACCGTCTGGTCGTGTGATCCGGCTTGCGCCATCACGATTGCGCGAAGACATCCGTGCCGCAAATGAGCGTCCGGGCGTGCAGCGGTTCGAGCGCCGCGGCAAGCCGTTGCCCTTGTGCGTCACTTACCATGCCCGTCAGCACCTCGGCGAAGCGCGGCGCCTCGACGCCCGAGATGATGTATTGCCAGCGATACGCATCCAGCACGCCGGCGCAGACGCGGGCTTCTTCATCGTCGGACAACGCGCGGTCGAGCATCGAGAGGAAGCAATGGGCATCGGCTGCTGCCTGAGTCTGCAGCAGGCCGTCGATTGCGCAGACCAGATCGATCAGATCGCCGACGGCCTCATCACGCGCGGCTTCGTCGATGCGCGCGTCTTCACGCAGCCATTCGAGTTCGTCGATGATCGCGTGCTGCGACTCCTCCTGCCAGTGAAACAGAAAGATGTCCTTGAAAAGCGGCGACATGTTGCTGTCGCTTTCCATGCTCTGCCGGTAATGCACTTGCGTGACAATTTCGATGCAGCAGGTCAGCGCAAGAATCGACCACGTCGACTTCGTCAGCACGAGCGCGGCGACGTCATCGGCGCTGGCAGTGAAGCGATAGCCGTGGGGCATGACGGCGGCAGCCAAGGCATCGACACGGCGGAACAGTTCCTGATGTTTCAGCTCTTCATCGGTGAATCGCACGATCGCCTCGAACGCGGTCTGATTGGCGAGCGCGTGTTCACGGCCGAGTTCGATCATCTTCGCGCCGATGAAACGCTCGATCAGCCCGAACATGTTCGTGTAGGTGCGGCCCTGAATCTGCGACATCAGGCGGCGCTCGGCGTCATCGAGAAACGGCAGGCGTTCCGTTTCGCTCAGTCCTTCGGGCATGAACTTGTGCAACGGGTCGAATTGACGGCCGCGTAATACGTCCCGGTCGATGTCCCAGCGAATGCGGCGCGATGCTTCGATGCATTTCATATAGCGTTGCTGGGCGGCTTGAGGACTAAAGGCTTTCATGAACATACTCCGTGAACTGTCTGTCGGAAGATAAAGGACGGTTCGGCGGAAGAAGGAAGAAAGCGTTGCGCCACCGTCTGGAGATCATTCTGGGCAGACGCATGCGCGAAAACATGAGTCCCGCGTCCCGGTCGATGCCGGGATGAGGCGCGCAGTACGCGGGAAAGCGGGACACGTGTCCCGGCCAGGTCGGGTCTACGAAGAAACGTCGTCGAAGCCCGCGCGGCGCGCAAGCACGATCGCCTGTCCGCGGCTATCGACTTCGAGCTTCGAGAAAATGCTGGTGAGATGATTGCGCACGGTCTTTTCGCTCAATGCGAGCCGCGCGGCAATCTGCGCATTGTCGCGGCCGCCCGCAAGCAATTTGACGATGTCCCGCTCGCGCGGCGTCAGCATCGCAAAAGCGGGATCGGGCGCGGTCAACGCCGGAAGAAAACCGCGCACTTCATCGCGCCATCGCTGCCAGGCGGGTTCGGCTTCGAGCACGAGATGATTGTCGCTTTCGAGCGGGACGAAGCGCGCACCGGGAATCATCCCTGCGATCAGGCGGCTTTCGTCGAACGGGACGCGCGCATCGCCGCTTGCGTGAAGCACCAGTACTGGGCATTCCACCTTGGGCAACAGATCGAACACGTCGATCTCGTTGAAGACGCGCATGATGCGCGCCGCGTTGCGCGGCGTCGTGGTCATGCGTTCCAGCTCATTGAACCAGCGATGCTGTTCCGGACTGCCGCCCGGTATGAACTGCGTGGTGAAGAACTGGCGGAACGCGGGATTGCTCTTGCCCCAGCCTATCTCAGCGAGACGCACGAGCATTTCCGCTTCCTCGTGCAGGGCGGGATCGTTCGTGCGCTTGAGGCGTCCCCTCGCATAGCCGCCGTGCAACACGAGATGAGTCACGCGCTCTGGATGCGCCACCGCATACGCGACGGCGATCGATGCGCCCTGCGATATGCCGAGCAATGGAAAACGCTCGATGCCGCATGCGTCGACGACGGTTTCCAGATCGCGCAGCCACGCATCGAAGGAGATATCGGCGACGTCTCTATCAGAGAGGCCGCAGCCGCGCTGATCGTAGCGAATCAACGTGTGATGCTGGCACAGCTCCAGCATCAGATGGCTCCACACCGGGCTAGAGAAGTCCAGCTCGAGATGGCTCAGCCAGTTCGCCGCCTTGATGAGCGGCGGCCCGGAACCGCACGTCGCGTAAGCGATGCGCGCGCCATCGCTCGCCATGCATAGACGTATCTGTTGCCGCGGCGGGGAGGAGCACTGCTTCATCGCGAGGCAATGATGTATGGAGTACGTAGTAATTCGGCCGGTGTTAAACGGATCGCACGAGTCAGTCATGCTCGCGCGCAAAGGCGGGGAAAGTCAAGGTTCCGGGTGTCGTCGAGTTAGGTGCCGCAGTCGCTCTATCTGCCCGCCAGCATCGAGGCGCGCAACGCAAATTCGATTGACATCGACGATTTATAAGCCTATAACCATCCCATTGGATGGTGAGCGGATGGAAAAACCGGAATATGGAAAAGACGGATACGCCCGAATCGTCACGCTCACGCGGCGGCGAAACGGAAAAAATTACGATCAATCTCGGCCCGGTGGACTTGGGCCAGATCGACTTGCTCGTCGAAGAAGGCTTTTACTCGAACCGGACGGACCTCATTCGCACGGCCATTCGCAACCAGTTGTCGGTTCACGCGGTCGTCGTTCGGGAAACGGTGACGCGGCGCGAACTGGTGCTGGGCCTTCAGTACTTCTCAAAGCGCGATCTCGAAGCGATCCGCGCCGCGAACGAGCGACTCAAGATTCAAGTGCTGGGACTTGCCAGCATTGCCGCCGACGTGACGCCCGAGCTCGCGCTGGCCACGATCGATTCCATTCTGGTGCGCGGCGCATTGCACGCACCAGCGGCTGTCAAAGCTGCGCTCGCGGGTCGAATCCGCTAGCGCCGCCATGCACGCCAACAAACAACGGACCTCACAATGAAACTCAATGAAGGCTTTCTGGACTCGATGAAAGAAGCGTTCGCACGCTTCAAGGAACACGACCCCGCCGCCGCCACCGATCTCATCCGGCGCGCGTTAAGCGGCGAATCCACGCACGTGGAGCCGCCGCAAGCGCAACGTCCCGAACGGGCGAAGGTCGATACGACGCCCTTCGGCCGCTTTCACAAGACGCGGACTGAAACGGATACTGCAGTCGAGGATCGCGGACATTTCAGCCGGAAAAGCTACGCGAATGCCGCCGGGCAGCGCGATTACAAGCTCTACGTGCCGAGCGGATATCGCGGCGAGCCGGTGCCGCTCATCGTCATGCTGCACGGCTGCACGCAGGACGCCGACGATTTCGCGGCCGGCACGCAAATGAACACACTCGCGGACGAGCACGGCTGCATCGTCGTCTATCCGATCCAGCCGCAAGGGGCGAATCCGTCGAAGTGCTGGAACTGGTTCAAACCCGCCGATCAGGCGCGCGAGCGCGGCGAGCCATCCTTGATCGCGGGCATCACGCGTGAAGTCATGGCGAGTCATAGCGTGGACCCAAAGCGTGTGTATGTCGCGGGGTTATCGGCGGGAGGCGCGATGGCGGCGATACTCGCGCAGACCTATCCGGAGTTGTACGCTGCGGCAGGCGTGCATTCGGGACTGGCTGCCGGATCGGCGCACGATCTTCCGTCCGCGCTCGCAGCGATGCGCGGCGGCCAGCGTCCCGGGCACGCGAAGATGACGCAGCCGTCGCGCTGTCCGCTCATCGTCTTCCACGGCGATGCGGATAGCACCGTCCATCATGCAAACGCCGATGCGATCCTGCGCGGCTTCAGCGTCGACACGGCCGCGTCCGCCGCGCCCGCAAGCGACATCGTGAGTGCGCGCAAGTACACGGTGCGCAAGCTGGTGTCGCCTGAAGGCACGCGGGCGGAGTTCTGGACGATACACGGCGCGCCGCATGCGTGGTCAGGCGGCAGTTCACGCGGCTCCTATACCGATCCCACCGGTCCCGATGCCAGCGCCGCCATGCTGCGATTCTTTCTGGCGCATCCTCGGCAGCACTGAGCGTGATCGGCGTGGTCAGTGGTCAGCGGTGCGGCAGCCACGCAGGCTCGGAAAGATGCGCCGCGAAGAAATCGCCGAGCGCCGTCACCTTCGCCGGACGCGCCCTCGCCGATGGCGTGACGAAGTACAGGCCGCCTCGCGTCAGCCGCCAATCGGTCAGAATCGTTTCGAGACGGCCATCGGCGAGATATTCGCCCGCGATGAACTCGGGCAGCTCGGCAATGGCGAGTCCATCGAGCAGCATCGGCAGAAGCGCATCGGCGTTCGTGACGCGCAACGGTCCCGTCGGCGTAACCGGCTCTTCTTCGCCGGCATCGTTCGTGAAGCGCCACACTGGGTTGCCCGCGCGATAAGCGTAGGAAAGGCACGGCCGGCCCGCGAGGTCGCGCGGATGCGCCGGGCGGCCGTATCGCTCCAGATAGTCCGGCGACGCGACGACGAGTTGCGACACCGGGCACAAGCGCCTCGCCACCAGCGACGAATCCGGCAAGGCGGCAATCCGCAGCGCCGCATCGAAACCTTGCGCGACGATGTCGACCGTCGCATCGGACAAATGCAAGTCGACCGAGACTTCCGGATACGCCCGGAAGAACGCGGGCATCAGCGGCGCAACCCAGCGCAAGCCGAACGACATCGGCACGGCGAGACGAACCAATCCGCGCGGCTGTACCGACATCTCGCGTGCGACGCTCTCCGCTTCCTCGGCCTGCCGATAAATGTCGCCGGCCTTCTCCGCGATAGTCCCGCCGAACTCGGTCAGCGCCAGTTGCCGCGATGTTCGATTGAACAGCCTCGCGCCCAGCCGATCTTCCAGCCTCGCCACGCCGCGCGATACCGTCGCGACGGAGACGCCCATCGCGCGGGCAGCCGCTGCGAACGAGCCCTCTTCGGCCACCTTGGCGAACATCGCCAGGCCCTCGAAATCCGGTAGCTTCGTCATTTCATTTCTGCAACGATGGTTTGCAGACGATTCTATTTCGAAAGGACGTGGCCGTCGATATCCTTCTCACATCGCTTCACGACATGACACTTCAACCGGACACACAAGGAGCAACACCATGGCACGCAAGCTCGAAGGCAAGATCGCACTCGTCACCGGGGCCACCAGCGGCATCGGCCTCGCAACCGCCAAGCGGTTCGCAGCGGAAGGCGCGCATGTGTACATCACGGGCCGTCGCGCAGCCGAACTCGATGCAGCGGTCGCGGCCATTAACGCGATCGGCTCAGCGACCGGCGTGCGCGTCGATTCGTCGAAGCTCGATCAACTGGACGCACTTTATGAGCAGATTCGCGGGGAAAAGGGCCGGCTCGATGTGCTCTTCGCCAATGCAGGCGGCGGGAGCATGCTGCCGCTCGGCGAGATCACCGAGGCGCATTATCACGACACCTTCGACCGCAACGTGAAGGGCACGCTCTTTACCGTGCAGAAGGCGCTGCCGCTGCTGTCGAAGGGCGCATCCGTGATCCTCGCGGGGTCGACGACGACCATCGAAGGGACGGCGGCGTTCAGCGTCTATTCGGCTTCGAAGGCTGCGATCCGCAACTTCGCCCGAAGCTGGATTCTCGATCTGAAGGACCGCGGCATCCGTGTGAACACCATCAGCCCCGGTGCGACGAAGACGCCCGGACTCGTCGAACTCGCAGGCCCGGACGAGACGCAGCAGCAAGGCTTGCTGGACTATCTGGCGTCGCGCATTCCGATGGGGCGCGTCGGCGATCCGAACGAAATCGCATCGGCTGCGCTGTTCCTCGCGTCCGACGATGCGAGCTTCGTGAACGGCGCGGAACTGTTCGTCGACGGCGGTCAGGCGCAAGTCTGA
Organism: Caballeronia grimmiae; assembly: GCF_000698555.1. GTDB lineage: Bacteria > Pseudomonadota > Gammaproteobacteria > Burkholderiales > Burkholderiaceae > Caballeronia > Caballeronia grimmiae. The sequence continues at coordinate 21,099 of NZ_JFHE01000013.1, forward strand.
GCATCACAGCACGAAGGCAGCGGCGCGTGCGGCTGCCTTCGAAAGATGCAGCGCTGGCCGTTGGCTTGTGATCCTCGGCTCTCTCTCAGGTTCTAGCTGGCCGAAACACGGTTGTTTCCAGCGCTGCGCGGGCAGGATAGCCTGGAACCGGTTCCAACGTCGCATCGTTTTTCGCAATATCGTTATTACGGTCGATGATTTGCAACGGCGACTAAACGGGATGCACGAGCAGCAGGCAAAAAAAAGCCGGCTCATTGAGCCGGCCTGAAAGTTCTGGCCATTCCGAGGGCCGTGCCAGAACCTGAGAGAGCAAACGTTCCGCCGATATCCGCAGAACATAAACGACAGTATAGCTGATCGAGAGCGCGTCTGGCTGTTTCACTTTCATTTTTATCATTTTTTTGAGCGAGTCGATTGTCGCATCTTGTTAGGCCTTGAAGCCTGCAGAGTCAAGCTGCATCGACCTCGGCCGCAAAATCGGCGATTTGACGCGCCTCGTCGACTCTTTCATTTTTATCACTTTTAAATGTTTGCTCCGTTCGCGGGCAGTGCCGCTCGGCGGGGCGAGCCTGATCCACGCGCGTCGAGTTCCGCGTTGGCGGCTCGTGAGCACGAACCGGCGCCGAAGCCATCACGGTCGCATTTCGGCAGCGCAATAGGCGCTCTCAGTCAATGGAGAACTAACGGCCACCGGCTGCCGGAAGTCGCGCTCGGCGGCAATGCGCCGATGTTCGATCCATTTGCCGACGCAAGAAGTAGCGCGCGCTCGAAAGCGTCGCTGCAAGTGATTTGGATCAGCATTCGCTGTTGCAGACGTTCCACCGTTTATGCGGCCTGTTCGAAAGCGCCGCGCGCAGCAACGCACGCAATCGCAGCGGTCTGCGCTCATCGAAGAACCCAACGCACCATCCGACGCCTGGCTCGACTGCGGCAACATGCCGACGATCCAACTATCACTGCCGCTCGCTCATCCGTGATTCGGAGATCACGCTCCGTATCGCATCGAAAAGACGGGCGGGATCTACGGGCTTCGACAGATGCAGATCGAACCCCGCCTGCAACGCACGCGCTTTGTCGTCCGCGCTGCCGAAGGCGGTCACCGCGATAGCCGGCGTCCGATGCCCCGCCTGCCGCAATGATTGCATGAGCGAGTAACCATCTTCGTGCGGCATCCCGATGTCCGACAGCACCACGTCGAACTGCCGCGTCGCGAGGCAAGTCCGCGCAGCCGACGCCGATTCCGCGCCGCACACTTGCGCGCCAACGGAACCCAGCACGGCGGTCATTGCATCGCGCGCGTCGGCTTCGTCTTCGACCAGCAGAATGTCGAGACTGTCGAGCACATCGCGAGCCGATGACGAAGCAGCATGCAACGAGACGCCGCCGGATCGCGCATCGTCGTTGATCTTGGACGGCAGCGACACCGTGAAAACGCTACCCTGCCCCACACCGCCGCTATACGCCGTGATGGAACCGCCATGCAGATTGACGATGCTTTTCGCTATCGCCAGGCCGATCCCGAGTCCGCCGAACGCGCGCGTCGTCGCCGGCGCGTTCGAAGCCTGCGCGAACGGTTCGAACACGCGCTCGATAAAGGACGCCGGAATTCCTTCGCCGGTGTCGGCGACCTCGATCTCGGCAGCGTCCCCTTTTCTGCGTGCGTCGATGCGTATGCGGCCACCCGGCTTCGTGTATTTGAGTGCATTACCGAGCAGATTCGAGAAGACCTGACTGAGTCGCGTTGAATCGCCTTCTATCACGAGCGATTCGGGAAGCTCATGAACGATATTGATTTCCTTCGCCACCGCCTCCAGCGCCACGTCGTCCATTTCCGACACCAGCAGCGGCACGAGATCGACCTTCTCCATCTCGATGAGAAGCTGCCCCGCCGCGATGCGGCTCAGGTCGAGCAGGTCATCGACGAGGCGAGCCTGCAACTTCACGTTCCGGTCGATCGCGTCGATCCCGCGTGCGCGCAGCTCCGCGTTGGCGCTCTCGTGACGGAGAAGATAGCTCCACGATTGCATCGCGTTGAGCGGCGTGCGCAATTCATGCGATACGGTCGCGAGAAACGTGTCTTTCAGGCTGCTCGCGTGCTGCGCTTCCAGGCGCAGAAGCCGTTCACTCGCCAGCAGCCGGTTGCGCTCGCTTTCCAGGCTCTTCTGATGTGAGATATCGATGGTGATGCCGTCGAATCGCACCGGCTGGCCGTCGTCATCGACGTGGGTGCGGCCTTTCGCGCGAATCCATCGAACGTCGCCGGCCGGAGAAACCGTGCGGTATTCGATATCGTAGGGAATGCCTTGGTTGACGGCCCGCTCGATGGCCACGCGAGTCTTTTACCTGTCCTCCGGATGAACGATCTGATAGAACAGTTCCAGGTCGACATCCGCGTTGGGTGCGAGCCAAAAATGCTCCTTACATTTCGGATTCCATATGATTCGGCTCAGTGGAATCGGACAATGAAACGTCCCGATCTCCGCCGCTTCGATCGACAAGTCCAGACGTTCGCGTTCCTCGCGCAGGCTCTGTGCGGTGCGTAGCGTTTCTTCGACATCGGTGATCATGCCGACCCATTCGTAGATATCACCGTCCTTGCCGCGCGTGCCCGCCGCGCGAACCTGACACCGCCGGAACGTCGAAGACGCCGCATGCCACAGTCGCACGTCGGCACGATAGGGCTGATCCGTCTTGACGGCGCGCTCGAGCGCGGCCTGAGCCAGCGCGCGGTCCGCTTCATGGATCATTTCAATCCATCCGTGGCCCTGATGCTTTTCCCACGGCTGCCCGGTATAGCTTTCCCACGAGGGCTGCGGAATCACGAAGCGGCCGATTTCGTCGCACACATAGGCGATGGTGCTCGCCACCGTCACGAGCGCGCGATATCGCGATTCGAGCCGCAAGCGTTCCAGCTCGATGTTCTTGGGCTCGTTGACGTCGATGGTCGCGCCGAGCCAGCGAACCAGCGCGCCTTCGCTATCCCTGAGCGGCGTCGCGAGCGACCGCATCCAGCGATACGTTCCGTCCGGCTGACGAAGCCGATGATCGATGACATAGTCCGTGCCGTCCTGCACGGATGCCGCCCATCGTTGAACCGTCGCTTCGCGATCGTTCGGGTGAGTCAACGTCTCCCATGAGCGTCCGAGCAGCGGCTGTTCCGCGGCGGTATGGCGCAATGCCGCGCTCGACATGTGATCGAGCAGGCCATCAGGCCCGGCCGTCCACAGAATGATCGGCATTGCCTCTGAGAGCATGCGATATCCCGCCAGCGCGGTCTCGATGTCCATCAACGCCGGATGTGCGCCGGACGGCTTTACGACGAGCAGCACGGCGGGTTCTCGAGCGGCATTCGTGCGCTGCGGGAGCGGACGGAACTCCAGCGTCCAGGCTGCCCCGTGTTCCGCCGTCGAAGCGGTGGATGCAGGCACGACCACAATCGCAGGCTGCATCGTCCGCAGAGCTTCGGTTGCGACGGCGGACACGCGGGCGCCCCACTCATCCCTCGACGAAGCAGGATCGTCTTTCAAGAGAAGTGAAAGAATTTCTTCCGATACTCGCCCCGGCGCAGGCTCGCCAAAGCGTTCGACGAAGTGCCGGTTACCCGCAATGACAGACAGATCCCGGGCAAGAATGGCGCATGCGGACGGGTTGATTTCCAGCAGCGCGAGCGCCAGTGCGTCGTCGTTGGTCGTGGGCATTTCTACGGCAGTCGAGAGTCACGAGTGAGTTTCCGCGGCTGGACGCTTCGGCGGGTTTCGTTCACTCAGGAACCTTCTACAAAGGTCAGTGAGTTTGCGCATATCTTACCCGTGGACGTGCGCTCCGGGCTGTCGATGGACAAGCAAATCGAATGCCATTGCTTGCAGGCGTACCACTTGGATAGACGTTTGCAATCACTCGTCCAATTTCTGTTCATCTTCAGGCATTACCGATGGATGCCGTATGACAACCTTCAACGGCCCGCCGATTTAATCGACATGGAACCCGCGGCATAGATCGGACTCACAGAAACAAGAAGAAACAAGCGCAGAAAGAAAGTGAAGCGAGTGCCGGTCAGAACGTCATTCGCTTCATGCGATGCACTCTTTCACTGTGAATCAACGATTAGGATGACAGTCGGCAACGTACACGATTCCAGAAAAATGGGAGAATGTCGTCTTGCAACGCGCACAATATCAATAACGCGCTCGCGTTTTCCTTCAAGCTCCTATGGATGACCTCAATAGATCGCTTTCTCAAACAGATGTCCCGGACGCGGCAGCATGGTTTGAAGCGATCCTCGATGCTTACGTCATCCTGGACGAGAGCTACCGTATATGTTTTGTCAACGCCAGCTATACGCAGTTGACGGGGCATACACGCGAGGCAGTCATCGGCAAGTCGATCTACGAGATCAATCAATACGGAAGCGAAGCACATCGCGCCGCCCGTAACCAGTGGGTTGCGGCTGCAATCGCGGATCTGAAACCGGGCGAGACACGTTCATCGCCGCCTTTTCGCGCCGAATGGCCTTCGAACGAGGATGGCAAGCTCGCGCTTCGCTTCTGGACGATCAAGGCGAGCGTGATCGTGCCCGCCGATAGCGGGCGTTCCTACTACGCCATTCGCGTCAGCGATGTCACCGATCGCGTGCAGCGCAGCGAGGCCGACAAGCGCGAGAAAGCGCGTTTGCGATCGCAAGCCCAGCTTCGCCAGATCATCGCTGCGGAGAAAGAAAAGCAGCTTCAGGAAAGCCGCGAGCAACTGGCCGAAGTTCTCGCTTTCGCGAAAGTAGGCGCATGGAAGCGGGACTTGATGAGCGGCGTCATTACCTGCACCACGCAAGCCAAGATCAATCTCGGACTGAAGCCGCACGAGGAGTTGACGACCGAGCGCCTGTTCGATGAACTCATCGACCCGGCCGATCGCGAGCGCGTGCGCGAGGAACTAGAGACGTCCATCGTCGCGCATCGGGATTACCGGGTGGAATATCGCGTCATATGGCCGGACGGTTCGGGCCACTGGGTCATGGTCGGTGGCCGCGCACGCTATGCAGAAGGCGGCCAGCCCACGCAGATGCTCGGCTTCGTGCTCGACATCACCGCTCGCAAGCAGCAGGAGATCGATCAACAGCGCATCGCAGGCGATGAGCGGCTCGCACGGGAACAAAGCGACAGGAACGCGCTTGCCATGGATCACTTCCTCACGGCGGTGTCACACGAGTTGCGCTCGCCGATCAGCGTGATCCTCAACTGGGCGGAACTGCTGGAGCGCACCGACTACAAGGCCGGTTTGCCACGCGCCACCGCCACCATTCAGCGCAACGCCAAGCAGTTGGCGCTGATGGTCGATGATCTGCTGGACAGCGGGGCAATCGTTTCCGGCAAGCTGTCTATCGAGTTCGCGCCGCTCGCGCTGGATCGGCTCGTGATGGATCTCGTCAACGATCTTCGCTTGCAGGCCGATCACAAGAAGCTGCACTTGACGAGCGCCCGGCTAGACCCGTGCACCATTCAGGGCGATGCCGCGCGCGTCAAGCAGATCGTCTGGAATCTCGTCACCAACGCGATCAAGTTCACGGATACGGGCGTGATCGACGTATCCGTGTCGTCCGAGAACGGACATGCCGTACTCACCGTCAGCGATTCGGGCTGCGGTATTTCAGCCGATGCGATCGACAAGGTATTCGATCGCTTCGAGCAGTTGAAGCCGAGTTCGTCGGGGCGCGTCGGCGGCCTGGGATTGGGCTTGTGGCTCGTCAAGACGCTCGTCGAACGCCAGCATGGGCGCATCGACGTACACAGCGCGGGCATCGGGTGCGGCACGACGTTCGTCGTGACCTTGCCGCTGAGTGATTAGGCGTCGTCGCTCGCGGGCCGCGTCGCGGACGTAGTGCCTGGCTGCCGTGCGCGATGCTTGTTCAACACAAGCCAGAACGCGCCGATGTCCTTGATGGCGTCCATGAAATCCGTGAACTCGACCGGCTTCACGACATACGCATTCACGCCAAGATCGTAACTCGTCAGAAGATCGGTTTCCTGTCTGGATGACGTAAGCATCACGATCGGGATGTGCTGCAACTGCGCGTCTGCGCGCACGGCGGCAAGCACGTCGTGACCATCGAGCCTCGGCAGTTTCTTGTCGAGCAGAATGACGGCCGGATGCACGTCGGGGCGGCCGCTCCACTTCTTTTCGCAACGCAGATATTCGAGCGCCTCTACACCGTCGCGGACGACATCGACGGGATTTTCCAGGCCTGCCCTTTGTAGCGAGAGAAGCGTCAACTCGATGTCGTTCTCACTGTCTTCGACAAGCAAGACCGCTTTCAACTCTTCCCCCGCCATTCAACTTCTCCCTTTCTCTGGTCTTTGCTGATTCAGCTATGTGTGCGCTTCTGCCGTGTTTGCCGAACGCTCCGGCTGCGATGGCTGAATTGTAGCTCCCGTGATGTATCTGCCGCAGCGCGGCGCTAAGCAGCAAGAAACGGGCCGCGAATGGGCCGCGAGATGACCGAATCAAGCCCGGACGATTGCTTGCCACCCCCGGCCTGAAAAGCATTCAACAATAAATCGTTTGTTACGCGAGTGCATGCCGGCTTCTAATGACTCGCTTTCTCTATCGACAATCCGGCAGCGTTGCTTCGCAAAAGCATTCGCAGACCGGCGCATCGAGTCCGAACGATCGCTGAATTCAAACCGACATGGCCGACCTGACTTCCTCGCGCAACACCTATGCGTCGACGCCGCCTCCTCGCATGGGCGTTTCGAAGCACGTGCTCTATCGATGGCTATCTTGGACGGTTCCCGCGATCGTCGTGCTGCTATGGGAAGCCGCCGCCCGGCTCGGACTGATCGCGCCGCAAGTGCTTCCCGCACCGAGCAGCGTCTTCGCGACCGCCGCGAACATGACGCAAAACGGCGAGCTATTCATTCATCTCGGCGTCTCGCTGTTGCGGGCTGCAGGAGGCTTCATCATCGGCGGAAGCATCGGGCTGGCGCTGGGCGTCCTCGTCGGCTTCTCGCCGTTTGCGCAGGCGCTGCTCGACCGCCCCATCCAGATGATCCGCGCCGTTCCTTTTCTCGCGATGCTTCCGCTCGTCATCGTGTGGTTCGGCGTCGGCGAAGTCGCGAAGATTTTTCTCGTTGCGCTCGCGGTCCTCTTTCCCATCTACATCAACACGATGCTGGGCATCCGGCAGATCGATCCGAAGCTGATGGAACTTGCCCGCGTGATCGGCATGAGCCGGGCCGGCGTCGTGCGGCGAATCGTCATTCCCGGCGCCATGCCCTCGATTCTCACCGGCGTGCGCTATGCGCTCGCACATGCGTGGCTCGCGCTGGTCATCGCCGAGACGCTGGCGACAACGCGAGGCATCGGCTTTCTCGCGATGGACGCGCGTGAGTTCCTCAACACCAACGTCATCCTGCTCACCATCATCATTTACGCGATCATCGGCGTCGTCGCGGACGCACTCGTTCGCATGCTCGAAAGCCGCTTGCTCTCCTGGCACGCGAACTACGACAAAGGAGCGCGCAAGTGACGCAAAGCATCGAACCTACCGCGACGGCGGCACGGACCCGCGACCGCATCGAGCCATCGGCGCTCGCCGTGTCCGTGCGCGGGCTGCAACGGCGCTATGGCAGCCGCATCGTTATCGATTCGCTCGACCTCGATATCCGCAAAGGGGAGTTCGTCGCGCTGCTGGGCGAGAGCGGTTGCGGAAAGACCACGCTGCTGCGCGCGCTCGCACGGCTCGATACGCCCGACGCGGGCAAGATCCACGCGCCCGAGCGGCCTTCCGTCGTGTTTCAGGAGCCGCGCCTGCTGCCGTGGGCGACGTTGTGGGAGAACGTGGCGCTCGGTCACGAACACACGATTGGCCGTGACGGCGCGGCCCGTGCGCTCGCCGAAGTCGGGCTCGCCGGCCGCGAGGACGACTGGCCGCGCAATCTGTCGGGCGGTCAGGCGCAGCGCGTGGCGCTCGCGCGGGCGCTCATCCACGACCCCGCGTTATTGCTGCTCGACGAACCCTTCGCCGCACTCGATGCGCTCACGCGCATCAAGATGCATGGGCTCGTGAAAGAACTCGTCGCGCTTCATCAGCCGGGTGTGCTGATCGTCACGCACGATGTCGACGAAGCACTCGCCCTCGCCGACCGCATCCTCGTCATGCGCGCCGGACGCATCGCGGCGTCGTTCGACACCGAAGACTACGCGCCTCTCGCGCTGCGGCCCACGCTGCTCGCGGAACTGGGCGTGCAACGTCACTGACCGATTTCCCATAAGACCAGAAGGACCCGAAAGGATGAACGATTCTTCAATGACCCGCCGCCAGTTATTGCGCGCGGCGGGTGGCTTGCTGGCCGGCGCGGCCGCCAGCAGTTTTTTCCCGGCGTACGCGGCCGAGCCGCGCAAGCTCACGCGCAACACCGATACCGTGCGTATCGGCTGGGGTTATGGCAGCCTGCCGGACATCGCCAAACAACGCGGCGTATTCGAGAAAACGCTCGCGGCTAAAGGCATCAAGGTCGAATGGGTCGGCCCGTTCCCGAACCACGCACCCTCGATTCAGGCCGTGGTCGGCGGCAGCGCCGACTTCGGCTTCTGGGGATCGACGACGCCCGCGCTTGCCGCCATGCTCGCCGGTTCGCCCATCGTTTTCAACGCATTCGATATCTACTCGCCGCGCTCGACGGCCATCATCGCGAAGAAGTCGAGCGGCATTAATAGCGTCGCCGATCTGGCGGGCCGCAAGGTCGCCGTCAACCGCTCGGGCCTCGGCGAATTTCTGCTGATCGCGGCGCTGGAAAAGCATCGCATCGACCGGGACAAGGTGCAGTTCGTCTACCTCAATCCGCCCGATGCCGCGCCTGCATTTGCACAAGGCAAGGTCGACGCGTGGTCGATGTGGTCGCCGGGCGTCGACATCTCGCGCTTCTCCAACGATGCGAAGGACATCTTCAACGAAGGCCGCGATCTGGAGTTTCTCATCGACTACAGCTCGCTCGTGTCGCGTCGTAAGTTCACCGAAGAGAATTCGGAGCTGGTCCGAGCGGTGATCGACGCCTATTACGTCGAAGGCGCATGGCAGTCCGCGCATTCCGCCGACGCCGAATTGCTCGTGCAGCGCGAGGGCAAGTATCCGGATCAAGTTCGTGAGTATCTGACGAGCCTCAAGCGCGTCAATCAGTTTCACGAGCCCGACGACGCCGCTTTCATCGCGCAGTTTCAGCGCGCCGCCGACTGGCTCGCAGAACGCAAGATCATCAATTCGCGCATCCGGGTCGCGGACTACAGCATCAAAGTGTGATGCGAGGAGACCAACGATCATGACCGAACGCACGCACTTCGCGGGGCCGAAGCTCGTGTCCGCCGTGTCGGCAACGCTCGGCTTCGCACAAGTCATCGACGATATCGCCGCGACGGCCGCCGAACGTGAACGCGCGCATCGTCTGCCGCATGAGGAGATCGCCAGGCTCAAGGCGCTCGGCTTCGGCGCGCTGCGTCTTTCGTCCGATACCGGCGGCCACGGCGCATCGCTGCGCGACATGTTCGCCGTCGCGCGTGATGTCGCCGCGGCGGACTCCAACATCGCGCATGCGTTTCGCAATCATCTGTGGCAGGTCGAAGCCGCGCTACGACGCCGCGATCATCCGTTCCATGCGCGCGTGCTGGAACTGACCGGACAGCGCAAGACACTTGGACTGAGTTTCGTCGACAGCGACGTGACGGCGGCCGGCGCGCGACCGACGAAGGTCTTGAGCAGGCTCGAATGGGACGCATCGCGCGATGTCTATGTCGGCTCCGGCGACAAGGTCTATGCGACGGGCAATCTCTATAACGATGCGTTCATCGGCGTGGCAGTGGAAAGCCGCGCGGGCCGAACGGTGCAATACGTGCTGGAACGCGGCCCCGGCGTCAGCGACGACGATGACTGGCAAGGCTTCGGTCAACGACTGACAGGCTCGGGAACCGCGCGCTTTCGCGATGTGACGATTCCCGCCGCGCATCTCTATCCGGCCGATCCGCCGAAGTCCGACGAAGCCGCGCCCTGGGGATTCACTTTCCATCAGGTGTATCTCACCAACTGCATTGCGGGCATCGTGCGTCGCGTGGCGCTGGACGCGGTCGATGTATTGCGCACGCGGGGACGCAACTTCTATCACGGCGAAGCGGCGCATCCCACGGACGAACCGGTTCTGCAATCGCTACTTGGCCGCATTCGCGCCTATGCAGCGAGCGTCGAGGCGACTGCGGACCGCGCGGTCGATGCGCTACAGCGCGCATGGGACGCTCACGGTACGCCCGATGATTACGACGCGACGCTTGCCGCCACGCTCGCGGCATCGGAAGCGAAGGTCGTCATCGACGATCTCGCGCCGCAGATTGCAAGCTGGCTGATCGATCTCGGCTCGGGCTCGGTCGTGTCGCGCATCGGTGCGCTGGACCGGCACTGGCGCAATATCAAGGTGATCGCGTCGCACAACCCGAGGCTTTACAAGGAACGCCTGCTCGGGCAGAACCTGCTGACCGGGCAATTGCCGCCTACGGGCGCGTTCTTTTGACGATGAGACGCCCCTCTGCTGAACCATAGCGGAGGCGCGTCGCAATCACGCGTTCAACAGGCGGCGCACGCGCGGCATGACTTCATGCGCGAAGCGGGCCATGTCGGCCTCGAATGGCTGGAATTGCAGCATGAACAGTTCGATGCCCGCGCGATGGAAGTCGACGATGCGCCGCGCGACGGTATCGTAATCGCCGACGAGATCGGCAGCCGTGCCGCCGTTCGATCCGACGCGCGCCGATCGTGCGAACGTTTTATGCATCACCGCGTTCGGATCGGTATTGGCCTTTTGGCGCTCGCGCAGCGGCTTGTCCAGTTCCGCGAGCGCAAAGAGATGCTGAAGATGAGCCTGTGCCTCCTCTTCCGTGTCCCGCGCGATCACGAATGCCGATAGCCCGAAGCGCAACGGCTCACGCCCGTCCGGACGCTTGCGTGCGGATACATCGGCGATGAGGCTCGCTACATCATCGTGTGGCTGGCCGTTGATGAACCACACGTCGCCATGCGCCGCCACGAGGGAACGCGCGGGCTCCGATTCGCCGCCGACATAAATGCGTGGACGCGCACGAAACGGGTCCGCCGGGCGCAACTGATAATCGTCGATACGGAAGTTGTCTCCGCGATGCTTCACGGCTTCGCCGCGCAACAGGGCATCGACAACCGCGATCCACTCGCGGCCATAGGCATAGCGTTCATCGTGCTCGGCGAAGCCGATACCAGCGCGTTCCAGCTCCGGCCGGTTCCACGCATTGACGAGGTTGATCGCGAAGCGGCCGCCGCTGATGTGCTCGATCTGCTGCGCCATCTTCGCCAGCACCACGGGGTGATAGAGATAAGGTTTGATGGCCGCGATGATTTCGATACGCGACGTGAGCGCCGCGAGCGCCGCCGATGCGGTCCACGCTTCGAGCTGATCGAGCGAGGGGTCGTGCGGATTGATCGTGTGTTGCGCGACGAGCACCGAGTCGTAACCGAGGCGCTCGGCTTCGAGCACGAGCGCCTTGTTGCGCGCCCAGGATGCGTCGTAAGGTTCCTCGGGATCTTGCAGCGCCGCACGGCTGCCATGCACAAGCGCCCAGACACCGAAGCGGAGAGAATTGGACATCGCTTGATTGAACCGGAGGACGAGTTGGAAAGAAGCACATGCTAACGTCAGCCGCGCTTCGTTCCATCCAATTTCTAACGATAACCAATTGAGGTTTGAGCATTAGGCGATAGCGCAGACTCTTGTGCCTCACCGCGTATGAAGTCATGCAAGCAACTGGTTCTTTCAGCCGATGCGAGCGCGGCGTTACGGTGCAACGTCTGCTTCGAACTCACGGGCACGGTCGCGCCTTAAAGACGCGCGGCATTCATAAGACCTCGTGCGAACAAGGCACGCTGCGAGAGAAGCCCTTTGGCGAAGGTGCGCGGCCCGGTTCACGTCATACCGGCACGGCTTTCTTTTGGGAGCTTCGAAACCGCTTCAACGTATTGGCTGGGAAATAAAAACGCACTGAGCGGAATCTGCGGCTCGCGCGGACTAACGTGGCGACCCCGCGTCCACTTAAAACAGCGGCGATTCCCCATGAGATTCCGCTATCAATCTATGGATTTCGGCGTGCGCGTCTTATACCCTTGCAGTCACGCACCGCGTGCCCCGCACACGACGCCGGATGACCCATCAAGATCAGGAGGTACCGCAATGAGCCGCACCGAGAACGCCCCGTGGACCGAGCCGCTCGACGCGCTTTTGCGCGAATGGGCTCAAACCGCCGCCGCGCGCGACAAATCCGGCGGCACCGCGTTTCACGAGCGGGACCTGCTGCGCAAGAGCGGCCTGCTTCGCCTGTCGATTCCGGCGCAATACGGCGGCGACGGCGCTTTATGGTCGACGACGCTCGATATCGTGAGGCGCATGGCGCAAGTCGACAGTTCGCTCGCGCATCTGTTCGCGTTTCATCATCTGCAACTCGCGACGATCCGCCTCTTCGGCCGCGATACGCAGATTCGCCACTGGCTGTCCGAGACGGTAAATCAGGGCTGGTTCTGGGGCAATGCGCTCAATCCGCTCGACAAGAGCACGCGTGCGCTTCCCGGTGAAACGAACGGCTATCTCTTCGATGGCCGCAAGAGCTTTTGTTCCGGCGCCCGCGACTCCGATCAACTGCTCGCCTCCGCATTCGACAGCGACGGCAAGCTGCTCATCGGCGTGACGCCGACGAATCGCGCGGGCATCACCGTGCTCGACGACTGGGACAACATGGGCCAGCGTCAGACCGACAGCGGCACGGTGATCTTCGAGCGCGTCGGCATCGCGCCGGATGAATTGCTGAACGATCCCGGCCCGCTGTCGAGTCCGTTCGCGTGCCTGAGACCGCTGCTCGCACAGGCGATTCTGAGCCACATTTACGTGGGCATCGGCGAAGGCGCATTGCAGGCGGCGCGCGAAGCGACGCTCGCGCAGGCGCGGCCGTGGATCGCGTCGCAGGCGGAGCGGCCCTCGGAAGATCCGTATGTGATTGCGCATTACGGCGACTTCTGGGTCGCGCTGGAGGGCGCCCGGCTGCTCGCCGAACGCGCGATGCAAGCGTTCGACGAGGCATGGCAACGCGGTCTTGCGCTGACGGAGAGCGAACGCGGCGAAGTGGCCATTGCAGTGGCGACGTCGAAGGTCGCGGCGGCGCGTGCGGGGCTGGAAGTCGCGAGCCGCATGTTCGATGTGACCGGGGCGCGTTCGACCACGGCGGCGCTGCGTCTCGATCGCTTCTGGCGCAACGTGCGCGTGCATACGCTGCATGATCCGATCGACTACAAGGTTCGCGAACTGGGCGACTGGGCGCTCAACGGGCGAGCGCCGAAGCCGTCGTTTTATTCGTGAGGATTCGGCGGCTAACGTTCACTAACGCGTAGCAGCGTTTCTTCTCAGCACGAGATGCGCGACCGTTCCCAGGACGATTCCCCAGAACGCGGAACCGAGACCGAGAAAACTCATGTTGGAGGCAGTCGCAATAAACGTGATGAACGCGGCTTCGCGGTGCGCCTCATCGTGGACGATGCCCGCGATATTCGTCGCGATGGCGCCCAACAGAGCCAGTCCTGCGAGAACGGCCACGAAAGCGTTCGGAAGCGCGGCGAACAGCATGACGACCGTTCCCGCGAAGGTTCCGCCGATCAGATAAAACAAGCCGTTTGCGATGCCCGCTATATATCGGCGCTGCGGGTCGCGATGTGCATCGGGACCCGTGCATAGCGCCGCGGTGATCGCCGCGATGACGATCGTCACGCCGCCCGTGAAGGCGACCAGAATCGACGCGAGGCCGGTTCCGACGAGTACCGGCCGGCTCGGCGTTTCATATCCGGAGACGCGCAGAATCGCGAAGCCGGGAAGAAACTGGCCCGTCAGACTCACGATGACGAGCGGCAGCGCCAGGCTGATCGTCGATTGCCAGTTGAAGGTAGGCAGCGTGAACACCGGATGAGTCACTTGAAGGCTCACGGTATCGAAATGGGTCAAGCCAAGCGCCGCAGCGAGCGCACAACCGAAAGCAAGCACGAGAATCAGGCAGTAACGCGCGGCCAAGCGCCGAAACACGAGATAGCTGCCGAACATCCCGAGCGCGAGCCACGGATGAATGTCCACCGACTTGAACAGGTTGGTGCCGAACTGAAAGAGAATGCCCGCCATCATCCCGCAGGCAATGCCTTTTGGAATCCGCTTCGTGATCTGATCGAACAGGCCCGAGAGACCGAGCACGAGGATACATGCACCGGCCACGATGTACGCGCCGATCGCATCGCTGACGGGCATCCCCGGAAAAAGCGTTACGAGCAACGCGCATCCGGGCGCGGACCATGCCGTGATGACCGGCTGTTTCAGCCACCAGCTCAGCGTCAATCCCGATACCGCCGCGCCCATCGAAATCGACCATACCCACGAGGCCACTACGTCATTGCCGACATGCGCGGCATGCGCCGCCTGAAAGAAAATCGCGAGCGGGCCGGCATAAGAAATGACGACAGCGAGCAGCCCCGCCGTGACCGCGGATATCGACCATAAGCCTTTCTGATTGACGGAATCCAGCGTGCCGTTCTTGTTCTGACTCATGGAATGATTCAGTGCCTTCAGCGAATAGACGACGGATGATGAGCGAGCGGCGTTACCTGCATCGTCATGTAGGGAAACAGCGGCAAAGCCGACAGCATGGTGTGCAGCTCGTCATGCGAATCGACGTCGAACACGCTGTAATTCGCATACTCGCCAACGACGCGATGCAACTGCTGCCACTTCCCTGCCCGCTGCAACTCTTGCGAATAGGCTTTTTCACGCGACTTGATTTCTTCTGCCTGTGCGGGCGGCATGTCGTGCGGCAGGCGGACGTCCATTCTTACGAGATAAAGCATGTCTTCTCCTCAAGGGTAACACTCACACTGCATGTTGAACGACACGGTCGCTCACGCCTTGTTGTCACGTCGGTAAAAGGCGAGCTTGTCTTCGTCGATCTGCAATCCGAGCCCCGGACCTTGCGGAACATGAAGATCGAAGTCGCGATACTGCGGACGATTCGTCACGATGTCATCCTTTAGCAGTAGCGGGCCGAACAACTCCGTGCCCCACGCCAACTGCGGAAGCGCGCTGAAACCATGTGCCGAAGCGATCGAACCGATGCTGCCTTCGAGCATCGTCCCGCCATAGAGCGCTACACCCGCCGCATCGGCGATGGCGGCCGTGCGCATCATGCCGTAGATGCCGCCGGACTTTGCGATCTTCAGCGCGAAGACATCGGCACAGGCGTCGCGCACGAGGTCGAGCGCATCCTCGGGACCGGTGACGCCCTCGTCGGCCATGATCGGAACGATGAAGCGCGCTGCAAGCCGCGCAAGCGCACCGCGATTCTCACGCGGCGTGGGCTGCTCGATGAGGTCGATACCCGCTGCCTCCAGCGCCTGGATACCCAGAGCCGCCTCCACTTCGTTCCAAGCCTGATTCACATCCACCGTGACCCTCGCGCGATCGCCCAGCGCCGCTTTTATTTTCGACACGTGAGCGACGTCGTCGCGCACGCTTCGACGGCCTATCTTCAACTTGAACGTATTGTGGCGGCGTTCGTTCAGAAGCATTTCGGCTTCCTCAATATCGCGGGCGGTGTCTCCGCTCGCGAGCGTCCAAAGCACCCGGAGCGTCTTGCGCACCGCACCGCCGAGCAGCGCCGATACGGGCACGCCAAGGCGCTTTCCCTGTGCGTCGAGCAATGCGGTCTCGAGTCCTGATTTGGCGAACCGGTTGCCGCGTGCGACCTTGTTGAGCGTGAGCATCGCCGCGTTGATGTTGGTCGGGTCCTGTCCGATCAGCGCCGGCGCGAGATAAGTGTCGATCGTGAGCTTGATGCCTTCGGGACTTTCTTCTCCGTAAGACAGGCCACCGATGGTCGTAGCTTCGCCGATGCCTTCGATGCCATCGCTCGATCGCAGACGGATGACGACCATCGTTTGCTGCTGCATCGTCGTCATGGAGAGCTTGTGTGCGCGAATGGTCGGAAGGTCGACCAGAATCGCTTCGACAGACGTGATTTGAGCGTTCATACCTGAAATGGCGGAGTGGAAGGAGTCACTCAAGTATTGCCCGGGCAATCTCCGCCTGTCCAAGACCATCGACGTCTAATGCGATACCCCGGAGGTATGACGAACTCACTGCCCTTTCTCGGCGGGCGCTACATGGGGAATCTGCGCTTCGTCGTAGAGCCGATAGATCAGTTCGAGCATTTCCCTGATGTCGCGCGACTCGTCCATCGCCCGCATGCTCATGATGATCGGCGATACCAGCGTCGGGTCGTCGAGTTCCCGGTAGCTGACGTCATCGCGCTTCAGGCCATAGACGCTGCTCGGCACAATGGAAATGCCCTCGCCCGCCGCCACGAGCCCCAATGCAATCTGGATTTCGCGCACCTCGTACACCTTGCGCGGCTCCAGTCCCCGGTCCTTGAATGCGGCGAGCACCTGATCGGCGTAACTCGGGCGCGGCGTCTTCGGATAGACGATGAGCGTCTCGTTGATCACATCGCGCAGCGCGCAGACCGGCTTCGAAAGCGCAAGCGGATGGCCCACGGGAAACGCGACGATCATCTTCTCTTCTCTCAGGACCACGCGGCGGATATTCGCGTCTTCGAGACGAAGGCGGCCAAAGCCGACATCGATCCGCCCATCTTTGAGGGCTCTCATTTGATCCATCGTCGATAGCTCGTGGAGACTGAGTTCGACTGTCGGGTTCTCGTCGCGAAAGCGGCGAATGATTTTCGGCAACAGGCCATAAAGCGTCGATGCGACGAAACCCACTGACATGCTGCGCTCGATATTGCCGACTCGCCGTGTCATCGATTCGAGTTCGGAAGTCTGCGCCAGTAACTGGACCGCGTGAGCGTAGAAGAATTTGCCAGTCTCAGTGAGTTTCAGCGGGCGCGAGTTTCTTTCGAACAGTTGCACGCCCAGAATCTCTTCCAACTGCTGTATCTGCCGGCTGAGCGGCGGCTGGGCGATGTGTAGCCGCTGCGCGGCGCGCGTGAAGTTCCGCTCTTCGGCCACCGCCACGAAGTAACGAAGATGCCGCAGCTCCATACGATACCTCCGGGATATAGCCCGATACTAAATCAGTGTTGGACCATGCTGTTTGCCGTCCATTATTCTGCATTCACGCTTTGTTTCACGCCCCGACTATACCTTATGAGCATACGGGCATCGGCTTGAAACGAGGGTTAACCCCAGCAAAAGACAGAGACACAGGAGCAGACATGAGTGCCAAGGTATTCGACTCGAAGGAAGTTCAGGACCTGTTGAAGGCCGCTGCGAATTTGGGAAGTCAGGACGGCAACGTCCGAGTCAAGCAGATCACGCATCGCCTGCTGAGCGATCTTTTCAAAGCCATCGACGACCTCGACATGACGCCCGATGAAATCTGGGCGGGCGTGAATTACTTCAACAAGCTCGGCAAAGATGGCGAGGCCGCGCTGCTCGCAGCCGGCCTTGGCCTCGAAAAGTATCTCGACATCCGCATGGACGCGGAGGATCGCGAAGCCGACATTCACGGCGGCACGCCGCGCACGATCGAAGGCCCGCTGTATGTCGCGGGCGCGCCGGTTCGTGATGGCGTTTCCAGAATCGATATCAACGCCGATGAAGATGCAGGCCCGTTGATTATCCGTGGGACGGTGACGGGTCCGGATGGAAAGCCGCTTGCCGGTGCGGTCGTCGAATGCTGGCACGCCAACTCGAAGGGCTTCTACTCTCACTTCGATCCGACCGGCGCGCAGGATGACTTCAATCTTCGCGGGGCCGTGAAAACCGGCGCGGACGGCACATACGAATTCCGCACCTTGATGCCCGTTGGTTACGGCTGCCCGCCGCAAGGCGCGACGCAGCAACTGCTCGATGCGATGGCGCGTCACGGCAATCGTCCGGCGCACGTGCACTTCTTCGTAACGAGCGACAAGACTCGCAAGCTGACGACGCAAATCAACATCGAAGGCGATCCGCTGATCTGGGATGACTTCGCTTACGCCACTCGCGAAGAACTCGTGCCGCACGTGGCGGAGAAGACCGGCGGCGCAGCCCTTGGACTCAAGGCCGATGCGTATAAGGAAATTGTGTTCGACATCGCGTTGACTCCGCTGGTGCAGGGCAAGGACAACCAGTTAGTCAATCGCACTCGCGTCGCCGCCGCAGCCTGACGCAACATCGCGCCATATCGCAGCACCCCCGCACGACTATTCAAACCGATGCAATGGGCTTCTCGATGAAGCCCGCATAGGGAGACGACTCATGTCCGCAACACTCGATAAAGCACGACAGCTCGACGACCTGCTCGCCAACGCGGTGCAGGACGACAAGGAAAACGGTGTTTTCCGCTGCCGCCGCGACATCTTCACGAACCCCGACTTGTACGAACTCGAGCTGAAGCACATCTTCGAGAGCAATTGGGTGTATCTCGCGCACGAAAGCCAGGTCCCGAACAACAACGATTACTACACCACGTGGATCGGCCGCCAGCCTATTGTCATTACGCGTGACAAGACCGGTGAACTGCACGCGGTCATCAACGCCTGCGCTCACAAAGGCGCGATGCTCTGCCGCCGCAAGCACGGCAACAAGGGCAGCTTCACATGCCCATTTCACGGCTGGACCTTCTCGAACGCCGGCAAGCTGCTCAAAGTGAAGGACGAGAAAACCACTGAATACCCGGTGCAATTCAACAAGCAAGGCTCGCACGACTTGAAGAAGGTCGCGCGATTCCAGAACTATCGCGGCTTCCTGTTCGGCAGCCTGAGCGACGATGTGATTCCTCTGGAGGACTATCTGGGCGAAACGAAGGTCATCATCGATCAGATCGTGTCGCAAGCGCCCGATGGTCTCGAAGTGCTGCGCGGCAATTCCTCCTACATCTACGACGGCAACTGGAAGATGCAGATGGAGAACGGATGCGACGGTTATCACGTCAGCACCGTGCACTGGAATTATTCCGCGACGATGGGACGCCGCAAGGTCGAAGGCACCAAGGCAGTCGATGCAAACGGCTGGAGCAAGTCGGTTGCTGGCGTGTATGGCTTCGAGCATGGCCATATCCTGCTCTGGACCAACACGATGAATCCGGAAGTACGGCCGGTCTATCAGCATCGCGACGAAATCGCGGCACGCGTCGGCGAAGACAAGGCGAAATACATCGTCAATCAGACGCGCAATCTCTGCCTGTATCCGAACGTGTTCCTGATGGATCAGTTCAGCACGCAGATTCGCGTGGTCCGTCCCATCAGCGTCGATAAAACGGAAGTCAGTATCTTCTGTTTCGCGCCGAAGGGCGAAAGCGCAGAGAGCCGCGCAATCCGCATTCGTCAATACGAAGACTTCTTCAACGTCTCGGGCATGGGCACGAGCGACGATCTCGAAGAATTCCGCGCGTGCCAGGCCGGTTACGCGAACACGACATCGATGTGGAACGACATGTCGCGCGGCGCGCCGCTGTGGGTGCATGGTCCCGACGCGAACGCGACGGGCATGGGCTTGAATCCGCTCATCTCGGGCGAGCGCAGCGAGGACGAAGGCCTCTTCGTGGTTCAGCACGATTACTGGATGCGGGTGATGCGCGACGCCCTGCAAAAGGAACAGTCGGAGACGACAGCATGAGCATCGACTATCAGAAGGTCTGCAATGCGCTGTATCAGGAAGCGCGCTTTCTCGACGATCGCCAGTGGGACGAATGGCTCGCCTGTTATACCGAAGACGTCACGTACTGGATGCCCGCGTGGGACGACGACGACAAGCTGACCGACGACCCGCATAGCCAGATCTCATTGATGTTCTACGCGGATCGCGGCGGACTCGAAGATCGCGTGTTCCGCATCAAGACCGAGCGCAGCGGCGCGTCGATGCCGGAGCCACGGACCAGTCATAACGTGACGAATGTCGAAGTGCTGGCCCAACGCGACAATGAAGTCGAGGTCCGGTACAACTTCAACACGCTCAGTCATCGCTACAAAATCACGGACCAGTTCTTCGGCACCGCTTACGTCACCTTCCGCAAGATCGACGACCGCCTGCTCATTTCGAGCAAGAAGATCGCGCTGAAGAACGACTATATCCGCCAGGTGCTCGACGTCTATCACGTCTGATGCGCTTCGCAGGAACGAGACAAGGAAGTAGGAGGCAATATGTCCAGCTATAACATCGCACTGAATTTTGAAGACGGCGTGACGCGCTTTGTCGAATGCAAGGCCGGCGAAAAGGTTCTCGACGCCGCCTTTCGCGCCAGGATCAATCTGCCGATGGATTGCTCCGACGGCGTATGCGGCACATGCAAGTGCCGTGCTGAAAGCGGCAATTACGATCTCGGCGAGGACTATATCGAAGACGCGCTCTCCGACGACGAGAAAGACAGCGGTCTCGTGCTGACGTGCCAGATGGTGCCGCAAAGCGATTGCGTCATCGCGGTCCCGGCGTCGTCGACCTCTTGCAAGACCGAGCACAACAAGTTCGCGGCAACGGTCACGAAGGTCGAGCAGCATAACGATGCCGCCGTAGTTCTCGAACTCGATGTGGACAGCGTGCCTCCCGTTTTCCTCGCTGGCCAGTATGTGAATATCGACGTGCCAGGCAGCGGGCAGCATCGTTCGTATTCGTTTTCGTCCGCGCCGGGGGAATCGAAAATCAGCTTTCTGATCAAGAAGATTCCGGGCGGCGTGATGAGCACGTGGCTCGAATCCGCGCAACCGGGCAACAAGGTGGACTTGACCGGACCTATCGGCATCTTCTATCTGCGTCCCGTCGAACGGCCTTTATTGTTTCTCGCAGGCGGCACCGGTCTGGCGCCGTTCCTCTCGATGCTGGAAGTGCTGGCACGCACGAACTCGCAACAGAAGGTTCATCTCATCTATGGCGTGACGCGAGACCTCGACCTCGTGCTGGTCGAAGCCATTCAGGCCTACACCGGGAAGCTGCCGAACTTCACGTTCACGACCGTGGTTGCCGAAGCCGAATCCAGTCATCCGCGCAAAGGCTGGGTCACGCAGCACATGCCCGCAGAATGCCTGAACGATGGCGATGTCGATGTCTATCTGTGCGGCCCTCCGCCGATGGTCGACGCAGTGCGCAAGCATTTCGACGATAACGGTGTCGCGCCGAACAGCTTTCACTACGAGAAATTCACTCCCAACGTCGCAGCGGTGGCCCATGAACACGCATAGATTCGAAGGCAAGGTGATGGTCGTCACCGGCGCGGCACAGGGCATCGGCCAGGGCGTGGCGCTGCGTGCGGCATCCGAAGGCGCGAAGGTTCTCTTTGTCGATCGCGCGGACTTCGTTGCGGAAGTCGCGGCTGAAGCGATGGGTGCGGACACGGCCGGCTTCGTCGCGGATATGGAGACCTACGAAGGCGCAGCCTCGGCGATGGCATTCGCCATACAGCGGTTTGGCCGCATCGACATTCTGGTCAATGGCGTGGGCGGTGCGATCCGCATGCGGCCTTATGCCGAATTCGAACCGGCCCAGATCGATGCGGAAATCCGCCGCTCGCTCATGCCGACGCTCTATGCGTGCCACGCGGTGTTGCCGCACATGCTCGCGCAAGGTCACGGAACGATCGTGAATGTATCGTCGAATGCGACGCGTGGCATTCGTCGCGTGCCTTACTCGTCGGCGAAGGGCGGTGTCAACGCAATGACGCAAGCCCTCGCGATGGAGTATGGCGAGCACAACATCCGCGTCGTTGCGGCGGCGCCGGGTGGAACCGAAGCGCCTCCCCGGCGCGTGCCTCGCAATGCGGCAGGAGACAGCGCGCAAGAGAAGGTCTGGATGAGCGAAGCGATTGAGCAGGTCACGCAGTCGACGTTCTTCAAACGCTACGGCACGCTCGACGAACAAGTCGCACCGATCCTCTTTCTCGCATCCGACGAAGCGGGTTACATCACAGGCGCGGTGCTGCCGGTTGCAGGTGGTGACAACGGCTGAAGCATGACAGAGAATTCAAAGGGAGACGCCACGATGAACGAACGCAAAGCCATTGTCCCCGCAGGAATGGAAGCGGTGTACGACAAGATTCGCTACGCTCCGGCGGTGAAAGTCGGCAGCACGGTGTACGTTTCCGGTCAGATCGGCCGAGACGGAAACATGAAACTGGTGGAAGAACGCGAAGCGCAAATCGTGCAAGCCCTCGAGAACCTGAAGACCGTGCTCGAAGCGGCCGGCGCGACGCTCGGCGACATCGTCGAGGTCACCACTTTTCACACCGACATGCGCGATCTTCCGCTCTTCACGGAAGTCCGTGACCGATACCTGAATACACATCCACTGCCTGCATGGACGGCAGTGGGCGCGCATATGCTGGGCGGTGCTGCCGGTTACATCGTGGAAATAAAGGCCGTCGCTGTCATCGCTGAATGATGGCGGGTTATCGCCTGTTCAACGACCGGGAGCCGGTGCGCGTCGCCAATAAGAGACTCGCCATGTTGTTGCGATACATGCAGATCGAACACACCACGTGGCGCGCGTGGAGACGCTGCGCCGACGTGACGAAACTCACGCGCGCCGCGACTCCTGCGAAGTCCGCGTCAGATCGTCGATGATTCATCGCAGGCACCCTTCCGCTATGGGGGAGAAGGCTCGCGATAGTTCGGTTACCTGTCCATCTCCGGTAACTTCGACAGCGGGATTGCGTTCAAACCAAGCTCCGCCGCCAGTTCGTCCGGCGAACGCACGATGTGCGCTTCGGGCGGAAAGAGCGCGGCGGCAACGTCATCGACGGGCCAGCCGATTACCCGCATGTTGGCCGCGATCGCGCCGCCCGCACCGGTCGGGCTATCTTCGACAGCAACGACCTCTTCGGGCGCGAGACGCAGCAGCCACGCAGCGCGTTCGTACGGCTCCGGACTCGGCTTGCCGTGACGCACGTCATTGACGCTCACCGTGATGAGCGAAGGATCTTCGATGCCCAGCGAGCGCAGGTTCGCTTCGAGCAACATGCGCGACGCATTCGATACGATCGCCTGCGTCATGCCCGCCGCCTTCGCCTTGCGATACACCTCGAGCGCGCCGGGACGAGGCACGAGCCGTGGCGCGCCGTTCAGATACGCCCGCGCACGGAACGCCGACCATTCGCTGAAGTCGACCGACAGCCCGAAGCGTTCACGCACGAGCGCATGCACTTCGCGGCCGGTCTTGCCGAAGACGAGCGGATGCAGTTCATCGCCCGCTTCCACCCCGTGTTGCGCCAGCGCCTCGACGAGCGTGGCCAGATGCAGTGACTCGCTCTCGATGAGCGTGCCATCCATGTCCCACAGAATTGCCTTGATCAAAGCGTGATTATCCTTGTCGTGCGTGCGCTGCAGGCGCGTATGCGTCAAGCGCGTGGGTATATGCGTAGTCGAACGTGACGAGGGCGCTGACGGCATCGCCAGACGCGCGAATGGTCCGTTTGCGGTGTCCGAAAGACAGTGGAGCCTATCACGCCGCGCGCCTCACTATCGGCAACGAATCCGTTCCTGAAGATTATTTCCAGTCGATAATGCGCCTGAACGTCGGTGACGATTCCGCTCACGGAGCGCGCCACGTCTGTTCACATCACAATAGCAAAGAGGAGAGACTGAATGACCGATATACCGGGCTTCTCGCTCGAAAAGACCGCACCGAGCCATCGTGCGTGGCGAATCATCGTGGCTGCATCGATCGGCAATGCGCTCGAGTGGTTCGACCTGGTCATTTACGGATTCTTTGCCGTCACGATATCCAAGCTCTTTTTCCCCGCCGGCAGCGAGACTGTCTCCTTGCTGCTAACGCTAGGCACGTTCGGCGTCTCGTTCTTCATGCGCCCGCTCGGCGCGGTCGTGCTGGGCGTCTACGCGGACAAGGCGGGCAGAAAAGCCGCATTGACGCTGTCGATTCTCTTGATGATGATTGGCACCCTGCTTATCGCAGTCATGCCGACATACGCGACGATCGGCATCCTCGCGCCAGTCGGAATCGTCTTCGCTCGCATGATTCAAGGCTTCTCCGCCGGCGGCGAGTTCGGCAGCGCGACTGCATTTCTTGCCGAACACGGTGGTCAACGCCGTGGATTCTTTGCAAGCTGGCAAGCGGCCAGTCAGGGACTCACTACGCTGCTTGCAGCTTTGGCGGGAACGTGGCTCACCACGGCGCTCACGCCCGAGCAAGTCCTGAGCTGGGGATGGCGATTGCCGTTTCTCTTCGGGCTGTTCATCGGCCCCGTTGCGTACTACATCAGGCGGAACATCGACGAAACGCCCGAGTTCGTCAGCACAGGAACGGCGAAAACGCCGCTGGCCGATACCTTCACGGATCAAAGGCAGCGCCTCATATTGGCGATTGGAGCGGTGGTTCTGGGCACCGTAGCGACGTACCTGATCCTGTACATGCCCACGTATGCGGTGAAGCAACTGGGCTTGCCGGCATCCGCTGCGTTCACAGCCACCATCGCCACGGGCGTCATCCAGATGATCGGCGCGCCGTTCTTCGGCCACCTGTCCGACCGTATCGGCAGGACACGAATCATGATGGTGGCAGGCGTGTTCTTCCTCGTCTGCGCGTATCCCGTGTTTCGACTGCTGCACGACCACCCGACATTCGGAGCGTTAGTCGGGGTCCAGATTTTCTTCGGGGTCGCCAACGCCGCCTATTTCGGTGCGCTGCCCGCGTTGCTGAGCGACCTGTTCCCGACGAAGAACCGCACGACTGGCATGTCCGTCGGTTACAACGTGTCGGTCACGGTGTTCGGCGGCTTCGCTCCGTTCATCATCACGTCGCTCATCGGCTTGACGGGAAATCAGCTTGCGCCGAGTTTCTATCTCATCGCGGCGGCCATTGTCAGCTTGTTTGCGCTGATGCATATCAGGAAACTCGCGATGCAGTGAACGAAAGCTCTGTCCGGGCGGGCGCGATCGAGCGTCGCCCGGCTAGTCTGTCGTTTTGCGCCGGCATCCCTCACACCGCGCCGACCAGCCGGTATCCCACTCCCGTTTCCGTCACGATGTGCTCCGGCTGAGCGCCATCGCGCTCGAGTTTCTGGCGCAAGTGAGCCATGTAGATGCGCAGATAGTGCGGACTCTCCACATGCGATGGCCCCCAGACCTCCAGCAGCAGTTGCCGGTGCGTCAACACGCGGCCCGCATGACGCACGAGCGTGGCAAGCAGGCGATATTCGATCGGCGTCAGATGCACGCTGTTGCCCGCCCTGGTGACGCGGCGCATCGCGAGTTCGACGGTGACATCGCCGAACGTCACCGCCGCCGATTCCCTAGCGCCCGCCTGATCGCGCCGGCGCAAGTGAGCACGGATACGCGCCATCAATTCCGATACGCCGAAGGGCTTCGTCAGGTAATCGTCTGCGCCGGCATCGAGTGCGGCGACTTTCTGATCTTCCTGCGTGCGCGCCGACAATACGATGACCGGCACAGCGGTCCATGTGCGCAGTTCGCGGATCACGTCGATGCCGTCCATGTCCGGCAGGCCGAGATCCACTATCACGATATCCGGCTTGCGCGTTGCCGCTTCGACCAGACCTTGCTGCCCGGTTTCCGCCTCGTGGACCGTCATGCCATGTGCTTCGAGCGACACGCGCACGAAGCGGCGGATCTGCTTTTCGTCTTCGATCAGGATCGCAGTATTCGGGGATTCGGACATCGGGCGCTCGGAAAGTTGACGCGGTGACTCAATGGTGAGGCGTAATCGCAAGCGGGGCAATCGCGCTAATGCGTGCCGCTTTTTACGGGACCTGCGAGCGCGGCATCGCCTGTTGCCCGGTCGCGGCTCCAGTCAACGGCTGTTCCTCCGCGACATCCGGCGGCGTTGCGTTCGCGGGCAGCGTGAACCAGAACCTCGCGCCGCCCACCTGTTCTCCGGCCTCACGATTTTCCACGCCGATCTCGCCCCCGTGCGCTCCGACGATCGCGCGGCAGATCGCAAGGCCCAGACCGACGCCCGTTTGCGGCGACTCCTTCTCGCCGCGCGTGAACTTCTCGAAGAGCTGCGCCTGCGTTTCCATCGGGACGCCCGGCCCTTGATCGTCGACCCACACGCGCACCTGACGCCCGTCGGCAGTCTGTTCCGCTCTCGCGCCGATCTCGATGTCCGTGCCGTGCGGCGTGTATTTCGCCGCGTTCTCCAGCAGATTTACGAGCAGCCGGTCCATCAGGACCGCGTCGAGTTGCAGCCAGGGCAGTTCCGGCTCGATACTCACGCGGATACGCCGCCCTTCGAGCGTGCGCCGCATCGTGGCCAGCGCCGCGCCGATGATCTCTTCGAGCATGAACCATTGCCGGTTGAGCCGAACCGTTCCCGACTGCAGGCGCGCCATGTCGAGCAGGTTCGTGACGACGCTGCTCATGCGCAGCGCTTCCTCGTGAATCGACTGGACGATCTCCTGAGCATTTTGCGCTTGCATGCCCCCTGTCCGGCCTTGCTCTTCCAGCACGGACGCGAACCCGACTATCGACGTCAGCGGCGTGCGCAGATCGTGCGAAACCGCCGACAGCAGCGAGTTCCGCAGACGTTCCGACTCCATGCTGACCAGCGCATCCCGCGCGATCTCCACGTAATGGACGCGTTCGAGCGCAAGCGCGATCTGCGCGGCGAAAGTCTCGAGCATCCGGCGCTGCTCCGGTATGTCGAGATCGGACATGCGCTCGCTCACGAACGCGAGGACGCCGCGCGTGCGCAACGGCGCCCTGAGCGGAAGATAGAGCGCATCGGCGGCAGGCAAAGTGTCGGTGCCGGAGCCGGCCGGCTTTTGCTGATCGTAGACCCATTGCGCGACGGCCAGATCGACGCTCGATGCATCGAGCATGACGTCTTTGTCCGGGTCGATTACTTTCTGCTGGACCTTCTCGGCGCTGTCGGGAAGAAGAATGAGCGTCTTCGCGTGAAAGACGTCCGCGATGTGCCGCATGGCGATCTCGATGATCTGCTCGGTCATCAGCGCAGCGGCAAGCTCTCGGGTCATCGCGTACATCGCGCCGGTGCGCCGTTCGCGCAGCGATGCGACGCGCGCCTCGCGCCGCAGACTCGACGTCAAATGGCTGATCGTGAGCGACGTCAGCAGCATGACCGCGAAGGTCAGCAGGTACTGCGTGTCGCTCACAGTGAACGACATCACCGGCGCGACGAAGAAATAATCGAAAGCAGCGACCGACACGAACGACAGCAACACGCCCGGCCCGCGCCCCAGCCGCACCGCAGCGAATATCACGCCCAGCAGATAGAGCATCACCAGATTCGTCAGCGCGAACTGATGAGAGGCGAGCACGCTTGCGACGAGCGAAATGCCCGCACCGATCGCGAGAGCGAAACCATAGGCGCGCGGCGGCGAACGCATGTCCTTCTGAAGCGCGGCGAACGAACGCGACGGCTGCGGCTGGCCTTCGCGGATGCCCGCCGGCACCAGCGTCACGTCGATATCCGCGGCCTGCCGGACGATGCGTTCGCTCACGGATCGCGTGAAATAGCGCCGCCAGCCTTGCGTCGATGACACGCCCGCCACCAGCTTCGACACGTTGCGCATGCGCGCATAGTCGATGAGCGTGGTGGCGGCATCGGCGCCCGCGAGCGTGACCGTTTCCGCGCCGAGTTCGGAGGCGAGCTTGAGGGCATCGAGCGTGCGGGCGCGCGCATCGTCGGAAAGCCGCTCAAGCGCGGGCGTCTCGACATAGACCGCGAGCCAGTCGGACTTCAGCGCGGCTGCAAGACGCGCCGCCGTGCGGACCAGCGCCGCGCTTTGCGGCCCCGGCCCCACGCAGGCGATCAGCCGTTCGCGTGCGCGCCAGATTCGTTCGATCGACCGGTCGGCGCGGTACTCACGCATCTGTCCATCGACACGGTCCGCCGTGCGGCGCAAGGCGAGTTCGCGCAGCGCGATCAGATTGCCCTTGCGGAAGAAGTTGCGCACCGCGCTCTCGGCCTGTGTCGGCATATACACCTTGCCGTTGCGCAGGCGGTCCAGCAGTTCCTCGGGCGGCAGATCGACGAGCGTCACTTCGTCAGCGCGATCGAACACGCGATCAGGCACCGTCTCCCACACGCGAATGCCGGTGATGCGCCCGACCACGTCGTTCATGCTTTCCAGATGCTGCACGTTGACGGTCGTATACACGTCGATGCCCGCGTCCAGCAGTTCTTGCACGTCCTGCCAGCGTTTCGTGTGACGCGCGCCCTTGACGTTCGTATGCGCGAGCTCGTCGACGAGCAGCAGTTGCGGTTTGCGCGCGAGGGCGGCGTCGAGATCGAACTCCGTCAGCACCTTTCCGCGATAGTCGATGCGCGCAAGCGGCAAGGTTTCGAGGCCGTCGAGCAGCGCAAGCGTTTCCTGGCGGCCATGCGTTTCGACCACGCCGACGACGACATCGCGCCCGTCAGCCTGCGCCCGGCGCGCGGCCTGCAGCATCGCGTAGGTCTTGCCCACGCCCGCCGATGCGCCGAAGAACAGTTTCAGGCGCCCGCGCCGGCGCTCTTGCTCTTCGCGCTGGAGCTTGTCGAGCAAGTCATCGGGATCGGGGCGGGTCATCGTCATGGCTTGTGATGGTCAAGGTGCGTTCACGGTCTGGCGGCATCCAGCGCAAGATTGAGCTTTAGCACATTCACCCGTGGCTCGCCAATGATCCCGAACTGGCGTCCCGCCGTGGCTTGCGCGACGAGCGCCTCGACCTCGGGCACGGTCATGCCGCGCGCCTTCGCCACCCGCGTCACCTGATACGCCGCCGCAGCCGGACTGATGTCGGGATCGAGGCCGCTGCCGGACGAAGTGACGAGATCGACGGGCGGCGGCGTCGCGTTGTCGGGATCGGCGGCGCGCAGCGCATCGATGCGGGCCTTCATCTCGCTGGCGAGCGCCGGATTGGTCGGGCCGAGGTTGGAGCCGCCCGAACTGCCCGCGTTGTACGGATTCGGCGTCGTCGCCGAGAGCCGCCCCCAGAAGTATCGCGGCGCGTCGAACTGCTGTCCGATGATTTCCGAGCCGGCCGTCTTGCCGTCGCGCTCGATGAGGCTGCCGTTGGCCTGATGCGCGAATGCGGCCTGGCTGATCGCGGTGACGACTGCGGGATAAATCAGCCCGGTCACGACTGTCAGCGCGAGGAACAGTACCAGCGCCGGACGAAGAAGGCTTTTCATGATGTCGCTATCCTTTGAAGTGATGCCCGGCTCAATGCCAGCCGAGCGCCGAAATGGCCATGTCGATCAGCTTGATGAACGGGAACGGCAGGACGATCCCGCCCAGCCCGTAGACCAGCAGGTTCCGGCGCAACAGCGACGCCGCCCCCAGCGCGCGATACTTCACGCCCTTTAGCGCAAGCGGAATCAGGAACACGATGATGAGCGCGTTGAAGATCACCGCCGACAGAATCGCCGACGACGGCGACGCGAGATGCATCACGTCGAGCATGCGCAATTGCGGATAGGTCGTCGCGAACGCCGCCGGGATGATCGCGAAGTACTTGGCCACGTCGTTGGCGATGGAGAACGTCGTCAGCGCGCCGCGCGTCATCAACATCTGCTTGCCGATCTCGACGATCTCTATCAGCTTCGTCGGGTTCGAATCCAGATCGACCATGTTGCCCGCTTCCTTCGCGGCCTGTGTGCCGGTATTCATCGCCACCGCGACATCGGCCTGTGCGAGCGCGGGGGCGTCGTTGGTGCCGTCGCCGGTCATCGCGACGAGCCGCCCTTCCGACTGATGCGCGCGGATCGTGGCGAGCTTGGTCTCGGGCGTGGCCTCCGCGAGAAAGCCGTCCACGCCCGCTTCCGCCGCGATGGCCGCTGCGGTCAGGCCGTTGTCGCCGGTGACCATCACCGTCTTGATGCCCATCTTGCGCAGCTCGGCGAAACGCTCGCGGATGCCGCCCTTCACGATGTCCTTCAGTTCGATCACACCCAGCGCGCGCGCTTTGCCTTCGCTGTGCTCGGCTACCACCAGCGGCGTGCTGCCGCGACGCGCCACGTCATCGACCGCATGCTGCACTTCCTGCGGGAAGCGCCCGCCATGCTGCTCGACGTATTTCTTCACGGCATCGGCCGCGCCCTTGCGGATTTCGCGGTCCGGCGCGCCGGAGAACGCCTTGCCGGGCGACAGATCGACGCCGCTCATGCGCGTCTGCGCGGTGAACGCGAGAAACGTCGCGTGAAGCGTCGCCATGTCGCGCTCGCGAATGCCGAACTTCTGCTTCGCCAGCACGACGATGCTGCGGCCTTCCGGCGTTTCGTCCGCGAGCGACGCAAGCTGGGCCGCGTCCGCGAGATCGCGTTCGTCCACGCCCGGCGCGGCGGTGAACGCCGACGCCTGGCGATTGCCCAGCGTGATCGTGCCGGTCTTGTCGAGCAGCAGCACATCGACGTCGCCCGCGGCTTCCACCGCGCGGCCCGAGGTGGCGATCACGTTCGCCTGCATCATGCGGCTCATGCCCGCGACGCCGATCGCCGACAGCAGCCCGCCGATCGTCGTCGGGATGAGGCAGACGAGCAGCGCGACCAGCGCCGTGATCGTCACGACATGCCCTTGCCCCGCCGCCTCAACCGAGAACATCGAGAACGGCAGCAGCGTGGCCGTCGCGAGTAGCAGCACGAGGGTCAGCGCGACCAGCAGGATCGTCAGCGCGATCTCGTTGGGCGTCTTTTGCCGCTTCGCGCCTTCGACCATCGCGATCATGCGGTCGAGAAACGCTTCGCCGGGATTCACCGTGACGCGCACGACGATCCAGTCGGACAGCACGCGCGTGCCGCCCGTCACCGAGGAGAAGTCGCCGCCCGACTCGCGGATGACCGGCGCAGACTCGCCGGTAATCGCGGATTCGTCGACGGAAGCGACACCCTCGATGACATCGCCATCGGCGGGAATCACGTCGCCCGATTCGACCAGCACGACATCGCCCTTGACCAGGTCGGTCGATGTCGTAATGCGGATGGGCGACTTCGGATGCGGCTCGTTCAGCTTCTTCGCCATGACGTTGTGCTTGGCGCTGCGCAGCGACGCGGCCTGCGCCTTCGAGCGCCCTTCCGCGAGCGCCTCGGCGAAGTTGGCGAAAAGCACCGTGAACCAGAGCCACAGCGCGATCGCCAGGATGAAACCGGCGGACGACTCCGCCTGGCCGGCGAGCGCGGCGATCCACAACACGGTGGTCAGGATGCTGCCCACGTACACGCAGAACATGACGGGGTTGCGCAACTGCGTGCGCGGGGCGAGCTTCCGGAACGAATCGACGATCGCCGGCTTCAGCAGCGCCGGATCGAACATCGAAAGAGCGGCCGTCCGCACGCGCCCCGATTGGCCGGGAGCGTGCAGCGGCGTTTGCGTCTGTTGAGTCATGCTGTCCTCGAAATCAGTGGCCGTGGACCATCGTGATGTGCTCGACGATCGGTCCGAGCGCGAGCGCGGGAATGTAGGTCAGCGCGCCGACCAGAAGCAGCGTGCCGAGCAGCAGCACCACGAACAGCGGTCCATGCGTGGGCAGCGTGCCCGCTGTGACCGCGAGGCGCTTCTTGGCCGCGAGCGACCCTGCGATGGCGAGAATCGGAATGAGCGTGCCGAAGCGTCCGAACCACATCGCGATGCCGAGCAGCACGTTGTAGAAAGGCGTGTTCACCGAGAGACCGGCAAACGCGCTGCCGTTGTTGTTGGCCGCGGAGCTGAACGCATACAGCACTTCGGAGAAACCGTGTGCGCCGGGATTGGCGATGCCGGCCTTCCCCGCCGCCGTCAGCACGGCGATGGACGTCCCCGCCAGCACCAGCAGCGGCGTCAGCAGAATCACGATGGACACCATCTTCATCTCGAACGACTCGACCTTCTTGCCGACGTACTCGGGCGTGCGGCCGATCATCAGTCCGGCGACGAACACCGCGAGCAGGGCGAATGCGAGCATGCCGTAAAGACCCGAGCCGACGCCGCCGAAAATCACCTCGCCGAGCTGGATCAGCAGCATCGGCACGAGGCCGCCGAGCGGCGTGAGCGAATCGTGCATGCCGTTGACCGCGCCGCACGAAGCGGCCGTCGTCGCCACCGTGAAGATGCCCGACTGCGCGATGCCGAAGCGCGTCTCCTTGCCTTCCATGTTGCCGCCCGCCTGCAGCGCGGACGCCTGGGTATCGACCTTGAGCGATGCATAGACGGGATTGCCGGCCTGCTCCGACGCGATCTCGCTTCCGCAAGCCACGGCGAACGCGATGGTCATCGCCGCGAGCACCGCGTAGCCTTGCCGCGCGTCGCCGACCGTGCGCCCGAACACGACGCATAGCGCAGCCGGGATGATCAGCATGGCGAGCATCTGCAGGAAGTTGGAGAGCGGCGTCGGGTTCTCGAACGGATGCGCCGAGTTCGCATTGAAGAAGCCGCCGCCGTTGGTGCCGAGCATCTTGATGGCTTCCTGCGATGCGACCGGGCCCATCGGCAAGGTCTGCTTGTCGACCTTGATGTCCTGCATCACCGGGCTGCCCGCCGCGTCCTTCATCGCGTGACCCTCGGCGTCCGTCTGCGGCGCCTGATACGTGGTGACTTGCAGCGTCGGCACGTCCTGATAGGCCCTGAAGTTCTGAATCGCCCCCTGGCTCACGAAAACGAGCGCGAAGATCACCGCAAGCGGCGCGAGGATAAAGAGCGTGGTGCGTGTGAGATCGACCCAGAAGTTGCCGATGGTCTGCATGCCGTGACGCTTGAAGCCGCGTATCAGCGCAGTCACGACCGCGATGCCGGTGGCCGCCGAGACGAAGTTCTGCACGGTCAGCCCGAGCATCTGCGCCAGATAGCCGAGCGTGCTTTCGCCGCCGTAGTCCTGCCAGTTCGTGTTGGTAACGAAGCTCACGGCGGTATTGAACGCCGCATCGGGCGTCATGCCGGCCATTCCCTGCGGATTCGCCGGCAGCATGCCTTGCAGACGCAGGATGCCGTAGAGCACCAGCGCGCCGAGCACATTGAACAGCATCACGGCGAGCGCATAGTGTTTCCACGACATTTCGACGCCGGGATCGACGCCGGCAAGCCGATACAACAGCGACTCCAAGGGGCGGCTGAACTTGCGCACGACGACCGATGATCCGTCGAGCACGCTGGCCATGTAGCGTCCAAGAGGAATCGCCAGGCCGATCAGCGCGACGATGAACACGGTCATCTGCACTATCGCATTGGTGCTCATTCGAGGTCCTCCGCACGAAGCAGCGCGTACACGAGGTACGCGAAAAGCAGCAGCGCGGAGGCGCTTGCCAGCCAGATCATCCACGCGTTCATGGATGGCCTCCTGTCGTGCGGCGGCTCAATCGCTCGCAGCCGCTCGTGAGTGCCGCGCACAGTCCCCAGACGAGGACGATGCCGGCGAGGTAGAGCAAGTCCATTGCCGTGTTCTCCTTCGAAGCAGTTCAAGACAGGCTGGAGCGTACGAGAAGGGGCGTAAAGGACTTGAGAAGAGATGAAGCGGAGATATAAAAATCGTGTAAACGGACTCGATGGCCGTTGTGGAAGCGATATGTTTGGTGCGTTTGGAGTCGGACTGAGATCTGCTGGCGATGCAGCAAGTCGCACGTGACGCGAGCGCGTCAATGCAACGTGCGCGTTGGCGATTGGTTATGCTCGCGCGCTATGAGCGGCCGCTGCTGGCCTATTCGCGCCGCCTTACGCCTACGTATTGCGCTGAGTCTTAGGGCATAGATTGCGAGCACGCGCCAGTGCATCTGCTTCGCGCTGGCGGCGAACAGTAGCACGCGGCGTACCGGGCGATTGATCGACGACAGCAGCGGGCTGCATCCCGCAATGACGCCCCGCATCCCGTCAACCCTGATTCGGCCCGACGCCCAACGCCTCCGCCTTGCGAACCAGATCCGCAAGCGACCGGGCCTGCATTTTCTTCATCGCCTGTCCGCGATGAATCTTGACCGTGATCTCACTGAGGTTCATTTCGGACGCGATCTGCTTGTTCATCATTCCCGCCACGACGAACGCCATCACTTCGCGTTCGCGCGGCGTCAGCGATCCGTAGCACACCCGCAGATCGGCGACGGAGCGCCGCGACTTGCGCCGTTCTTCGTCGCGGGCGAGCGCGTTGGCGACGGCATCGAGCATGTCCTGGTCGCGAAACGGCTTGGCGAGAAAGTCCTGCGCGCCGGCCTTCATCGCCTTGACCGTCATCGCGATATCGCCGTGCGCGGTCATGAAAACAATCGGCACGCCCAGTTCGCTCGCCGCGATCTGCTCCTGCACCGCCAGCCCGCTTTGCCCTCTCAGGCGCACGTCGAGGATCAGACAGCTCGGCACGTCCGGCATCTCGCACGCGAGAAACTCTTGCGCCGATGCGAAGGTCCGCACGTCGAGTCCCACGGAACGCAATAACATGCCGACGGCATCGCGCATGGAGTCGTCATCGTCGACGACGTAGACCATCGCGTTGCTCGCGGCGTTATCCAGCCGGCTGCTCATCACATGTCTCCCTATCGACGGGCAGAATGAACTGCAACGACGCACCGCCTTGCGCGGCGCCTTCCGCCCAGATGCGGCCGCCATGCGCCTCGACGATCGACCGGCAGATCGAAAGCCCCATGCCCATGCCATCCGCCTTGGTCGTGAAGAAGGCGTTGAATATGCGCCCCGCGCTTTCCTCGCCGATGCCCGGACCCGAATCCTCGACGATCACATGCGCATGATTATCGTCGAACATTCGCGTGGCAATGTGCAGGCGCCGCGGCGCGTTCTGGCCAGCCATCGCCTGCGTGCCGTTCATGATGACGTTGATGAGCACCTGCTGCAACTGGACCCGATCGCCGCATACCGCAGGCGATGGCTCCGCAAGCTGCACACGCACCGCCACGCTGTGACGGTCGAGTTCGCCGCGCACCAGTTCGAGCGCCTCTTCGACGGTTCCGTTCAGCGCGAACCTCGCGGCGGGCCCCTCGTGTTTCTTCGCCATCGCGCGGATGCGCTGGATCACGTCGCTCGCGCGTTTCGCATCGCGGATCATCTGCGTGATCGACTGCTTCGCTTCCGCGAGATCCGGCTGCGGCCGGTTCAGCCAGCGCAACGCCGCATCGCCGCATGTGACGATGGCCGCGATCGGCTGCGTCGTTTCATGCGCGATCGACGCCGCCAGTTCGCCGAGCATCGAGATGCGCGTTACGTGCGCGAGCTCCGCCGTCGAGCGCGCGAGCGCTTCCTGCGCAAGCGTCGTCTCGGTGATATCCATCAGCGCGCCGGCATACTCCAGCTCGCCGCTTCGCTGCACCACATGTGCGACGTAGTGCACGTGCTTGATGGCGCCGTCGGGCATCCGCAGCCGATGTTCGACGTCGATCACCGGCGCACCGCCCTTCTCGTTTTCGTATGCGTTGCGCACGAGCGCGAGATCGTCGGGATGCGTGCGCGCGAGAATCGCGTCGATGGATGGCGTCACGTCGCGCGTGTAATCGAAGATGCGATAGGCCTCGTCGGACCACCACATCGTGCCTTCGGGCAAACGCGTGGCGATGCTCGCGGTGCGGCTCAGGCGCTGCGCATCGAGCAGAAACGCTTCGGTGCGTTCGAGCGCCCGTTCCGCCTGCTTACGCTCCTCGACTTGCTCGCGCAGGTCGGCCGTCGCGGTCTGGTTCCTCAACGCGAGATAGGAAGTCGTCGCGATCGCGAGCAGGCTCACCGCGCAACGGGCGATCGCGCCGGTCGACACCGAGTCGTCGTGAGAGAGGGCGAAGCCCGCGAGCGTCAGGAGCACGCAGCCCCATGCCGCGCAGACCGTTGCCGTGCGCCCGCCCGACGACGCGACGAGCAGCACGACGACCACGTAAAACACGGCGATCGCGATGTCGAGCGGCGTGAGCGCGTCGATCAGAAAAACCGTGAGAGCAAGAGCGCCGGCGAGCGCCCATGCGATTCGCACCTCGGGGCGCAAGGGACTGACAGACTCGTTTGGTTGGCCGCGCGAATCGGCCGGACTAAGCGGTTTATGCATGGGCAGTCGAAATGGCGTTGGCTTGACGGATGCGTGCGCTCACTGGGCGCCGGGATCGAACGTTCGCTGCAACGTACTCAGGCATTCGGACACGACGGCGCCGTCCACCGGCTTGCCGAGAAAGCATAGCGCGCCGCCGTCGAGCGCCTGCCTGCGCACCGCATCCGATGCGAACGCGGTGATGAAGATGATCGGCAACGCGAGACCCAGCTCGCGCAGCCTCTGCTGCAACTGCAAGCCGGTCATGCCGGGCATCTGCACGTCGCTGATGATGCACGCAACTTGGTCGAAATGCCCGGATTCCAGAAATGATTCCGCAGACGGGTACAGATGCACTTCCCAGCCGAGCGAGCGCAGCAGGCTCGACGTGGCGGCGCGAACGGATTCGTCGTCGTCGATGACTGAGACCAGGAAAGGGAAGGTCAAGCGCGTGTCCTCGATCATAGGCTGTCGGCGCGGTCCGGTCATGCGGGTCCGCTCGTGTGATGCCATCTTAGCGAGGGTGGCGAGCGCCGAAAATCATATGTGCGTATAGGTCGTGCGCCGCCCCGAGCGCGGTTCATACCTTGGTATGACGGCGTCATGCGGCCGGCCTATGGCGGCTGGCCTTGCGTTCGATGAGCGTCATCCGCGCGCCTGTCGAATGCATGCCCGGTCATCCGAAAGTACACGCGAAACCAACGCCAGCGTGCCTGCTCGCGCGCCTTCGTACGATGGGCCGGCCAGCCACGCCCGACTACATTTCACTCACGGCTGCATCGATGACACGGTCAGCCGCACGAAGCACCGCCTGATGCACTGCATACAGGCGCTTCAGAGCCGCATCCCGGTCATTCAATCCATCCAAGGAGTGTCAATCATGAAGAAGATCCTCGTTTCCCTCGCTGTTGCCGTCAGCGCCCTCGCCGCGCCCGCTTTGAGCTTCGCACAGTCGAATGGTCCCCTCACCCGCGCCGAGGTCCGCGCGGATCTGGTGCGCGTCGAGCAAGCGGGTTACAACCCGGCGGTTGCGAGCGATCCGCACTATCCCGACGACATCCAGGCCGCCGAAGCGAAAATCGCCGCCGAACAAACGAACGGCGGTTTCGGCGGCGTGCAGCAGCGCACGTCGTCGGGTGCGCCGGCGCGCACGTCGATGCAATCGACCTGCGTCGGACCGGCTGACTTCTGCACGCCCTACTTCGGCAGTTGATCGTCGCGGCCGGGCGGCCTGGCCCGCCCGCCGCTTTTTCAAGCGCTTGTATCCGTTGACGGAGTGTCTCGTGAAATCTCTCTCGCATGCCGCCATCGCGCTCGCGGTTGCCGCTGGTTTTGCTTCATCCGCGCTCGCCGCCGCGCCGGTTTCCGCGCCTTCATCTGCGCCGGTCAGGAATATCGTTCTCGTCCACGGCGCGTGGGTCGATGGCTCCGGCTGGAAGCCGGTCTACGACATCCTCGTGAAGGACGGGTATCACGTCAGCGTGGTGCAGGAACCGTTGACGTCCCTTGCCGGCGATGTGGCGGCCGCCCGCCGCGTGCTCGACGCGCAGGACGGCCCGACGATACTCGTCGGTCATAGTTATGGCGGCTCGGTGATTACCGAAGCCGGCGTGCATCCGAACGTCGTCGGGCTGGTTTATGTCGCGGCGCACGCGCCCGCCGTCGGTGAGGACGAAAGCGCGCTCGGCAAACGCATGCCGAGTTATACGTCGATGCAATCCGGCGCCATCGAGAAAACCGCCGATGGCTACACGTACCTCAATCCCGCTGTATTCCCGAAAGACTTCGCGGCCGATCTTGCACCGGCCAAAGCCAGGTTCGAAGCACATGCGCAGATGCCGACGGCCGCGGATGTGTTCTCGACGCCGTTGACCGCTGCGGCGTGGACGTCGAAGCCGAGCTGGGGCATCGTCGCGGGTGGCGACAAGATCATCAATCCCGATCTCGAACGCTGGTATTACGAGCGGGCGCATAGCCACACGACCGTGATTCCGGGCGCGAGTCATTCCGTGTACGAGTCGCGTCCGCGGCAGGTAGCAGCAGTCATCGAGGACGCGGCGCGGCACGCGCAGCCTTGAACATGACATCCGCTAAAGCAGCGGACTCATGCAGCGGCAATCGTCCGCGCCGCATCGAATGATGCGAGCGGCGGACGAGCGTCGTCAGCCTCGCTGCATGCACGCTTCATGCAGGGTGTCGAGCCGACGCGCGGCATCGGCGACGTAGGGATTCGTTTCGTCCCACGCATAACCGGCCAGCACGGAGCTGACCATGCGTCGGATGACCGGCGTCTGATCCGGCGCAAAGATGATGTCCGGCAGCTTGCCCGAATACCAGCGCTCCACGAACGCACGGAACGTATCGATGCCTTTGCGCAAAGGCGCGTCGTATTCCTTGTTCCAGTCGATGACATCGCCATTCAGTTGACGCTTGAGCGCCTGAACCGCCAGATGCGCGGACCGCAAAGCGATCGTCACGCCCGACGAGAACACCGGATCGAGAAACTCGCCCGCATTGCCGAGCAGCGCATAGCCCGCGCCATGCAGTTTCTCGACGTTCGCCGAGTAACCGCCGATATGCCGAACCGGCATCAGGAAAGGCGCATTGCCGATCAACCGGTTCAGGTTGGGCTCACTCTGGATCAGCGAGCGGAGCTTCTGCTCGCGCTCGGCTTCGTCCACGTCCAGAAACGCCGCTTGCGCCACGCATCCCACGGACGACCGCCCGTTCGCCAGCGGAATCATCCAGTACCACACGTCGCGATGCTCGGGATGCACCGCCACCGTGATCTTGTTGCGATCGTGAGCTTCGACCGGAATGCCGTCGCGCACATGCGTGAAGATGGCGGCGCGCGTCGGCATGCGCGTCGGCGCTTCGAGGTTCAGGAGGCGCGGCAGCACGCGGCCGAAACCGCTCGCGTCGAGTACGAAGCGCGCGTGAACCTGATACTGCGCACCGGCCTCGTCGACGACATCGAGCACGGGCGCATCGCCCGTTTTCATGGCGAGCACGGTATGCCCGAAGCGGACGTCCGCGCCCTGTTCGGCCGCGCAGCGAATCAGCAGATCGTCGAACACCGCGCGCTCGACCTGATACGTCGTGCCCCATCCTTCCGAGTGCTTGTCTCGGAAGTCGTAGGCCGACGCCTTATCCCGATACACGAATTGCGCGCCATTCTTGTACTGAAAGCCCGCTTCCACGACTGCGCGCAGCATCCCCGCTTCTTCCAGATACGCCATGCTTTGCGGCAACAGGCTCTCGCCGATCGAAAAACGCGGGAAAAGCTGGCGTTCGAGCACGAGCACCGAGCGACCCGCTTTTCGCAACAGCGCGGCAGCCACCGCACCCGATGGCCCCGCGCCGATGATGGCTACATCGACGTTTGTCTTCACCGAACTTTCTTGACTCATTTCAAATTTCCTCGCTGCACACGGCAACGTATTGCGAACAAGACACATGATTCACGCACCAGCGATTACAATCACACGCGGACCATGCATCAAAACTTCAAGACACTTCTATACCGAATCCAATCGTGCAGTTCACCGAATCATCCAATGTGCCGTTCGTGCCCGAGACTTCTTTCGGCGTCTGGTTCTTACGCACGCACACGTGGGAACATCATGTTCTGCGTGTCGCGATCGACGACCTCAAACGCCTCATCGACGCTCCGTTGCCCGCCGCGCCCGTGATCGTCGATGTCGGCTGCGGTCAGGGCATTTCGTTCCGTCTGCTTGCGCAAGCGTTCAAGCCGCAGCGCATCGTGGGCATCGACTTCCACGAGCCATCGCTCGCGCTTGCGGCCAAATCTGCGCAGGCCTGCGCGCATCGTCCGGAAACCGCGGCGACGAAGATCGAACTGCTTCACGGCGACTGCGCGAACCTGCCGCTGCCGGACGCAAGCGCCGACGTCGTCTTCTGTCACCAGACGTTTCATCACCTCGTCGAACAGGAACGCGCGCTCGCCGAGTTCCGCCGCGTGCTCAAGCCGGGCGGCGTGCTGATGTTCGCGGAATCGACGGATGCGTACATCAAGTCGTGGGTCATCCGGCTGCTGTTTCGTCATCCGATGCAAGTGCAAAAGAGTGCCGACGGCTATCTCGACATGATCCGCAAGGGCGGCTTCGACTTCGGGCCGCACAACGTCTCCCTGCCGTATCTGTGGTGGAGCCGCGCGAAAGACTTCGGGCTGCTGGAGCGCATCGGCCTCTACGTGCCGAAGCCCGGCAAGCGGCGTGAAACGCTCGTCAACGTCGTCGCGCGAAAAACCGCCTGAGCAGCGCACGGGTTAAGGCGGCGCGTGCATCGAGGCACGCGCCGCTTCGCGCTTCAACCTCAGTCTTTCAGCTTCACCACTTCACCTTTCAACGCGACGCCTGCAACCACAGCGCCCGCGCCGCACGTGAACTGGGTCGCGCTCTCGCGCTCCACGTTCTCGTAGTTGCTCTTGATATTGATGACCGCGTTGCCGCCTTCCTTGCGTGCGCGCTCCTGCAATTCCCTTACAGCCGAGAGGAATACGTGCTGGCACGCGTCCTCGTCGCTCTTGCCGAACGCGTTGGTCTTCTTGTTGGTCGCGAATTCGCCGAGCGATTTCACGACCCGCGGATGCGCTTGCCCCGCGAAATACAGCGGAATGTCCTTGCCGACCTTGTCGGGTTCGCTAACCAGAGCGGGCGCGACAGGATAGGTCCTGATCGTATTGCGCGCGAACGCTTGCGACGAGAAGAGCGCTGCAACGGCTGCCGCACAAATGAAAAGACGCTTCATGGTGGTCATGTTCCCGGTGATTTGATTATTCGACGTCCAGCTTCACGACATGACCGCGCACGGCAAGCGTCGATCCGTTGTTGCTCGCGCCACAGACGAACTCGTTCGCTGACGTGGTCTGCGTGTGCTGAAAGCGCGTCGTG
Source organism: Caballeronia grimmiae (assembly GCF_000698555.1). GTDB lineage: Bacteria > Pseudomonadota > Gammaproteobacteria > Burkholderiales > Burkholderiaceae > Caballeronia > Caballeronia grimmiae. The sequence continues at coordinate 61,970 of NZ_JFHE01000013.1, forward strand.
ACATTGATGACCGCATCGGCATGCTGCTCGCGTGCATAGTCGCGCAACTGGTCGAGCGCCTTGCCGAGCGCGATATTGCAGGTCGCTTCCTGACCGTCCATCGTGCGGGCCACGCGCACCGCTGCTTCCTTGCTGCCGAACATCGTCTTGACGTTCGCGTGCTTCTGATCGCCGAAATACACCGCGACGTCGTTCGGCTTTTGCGTCTGCAGCGCGGCAGGCATCGGCAGCGAGCGGATTTTCGTTGTGCAGCCGGCTTGCGTGATCAGCACGCCGGCCATCATCGCGAGGACGATTCTTGTTTTCATAGTGCGGTTTCGCTTCTGGTTATTGCAAGGGATGCGCCCGTGATTCTCCGACGGGCAACGGCTGAAACTTTTCGAACACGAGGCTCGCGGAACTGCCGCCGAAGCCGAACGACACCGACATCGCGCGCCCGATTTGCGCCTCGCGTGTCTCGCGCACGAGCGGCATGCGCTCGGCAAGCGGTTCGAACGCGCTACGCTCTCCCGTTGCCGCGATGAACCCGTCGCGCATCATCAGCAACGTGTAGATCGCCTCGTGCACGCCGCTCGCGCCGAGCGGATGCCCGGTCAGTCCTTTCGTCGACGAAAACGGCGGTACGTCCGCGCCGAACACCGACTGCAACGCGCGCAGTTCTTCCGCGTCGCCGAGCGGCGTCGAAGGGGCGTGCGTGTTGATGTAGCCGGGCAACGCGCCCGCTTCGTCGAGCGCCATGCGCATTGCACGCGCGATGCCGTCCGCATGCGGCGACACCATGCCCGCGCCATCCGTGCTTTGCCCGAAACCCGTGAGTTCCGCGTAGATGCGCGCGCCGCGTGCGAGCGCATGATCGAGCGCTTCAAGCACCAGCACGCCCGCACCCGAACCGATCACAAAACCGTCGCGGGCGGTGTCGTAAGGACGCGAGGCTTGCCGCGGCGTATCGTTGAAGCCGCGCGACAACGCGTGCATCGCGTCGAACATCAGCGTCATGTTGTCGTGCAGCGCTTCGCTGCCGCCCGCGAGCACGATCTGCTGGCGTCCCGTCTGAACCAGTTGCATCGCCTGCCCGATGGCGAGCGCGGATGTCGTGCATGCCGACGATGGCGAATACGCGACGCCCTCGATGCCGAACGCCTGCGCGACATTCGCGGACGCGGTGCTGCTCATCGCCTTGGGAACCGTGTACGGCGGCGTTCTTTCGATGCCGCGCGTCACTGCGATGCCCATCGCCGCGTCGTATTCGGCCATCGCGCCGACGCCCGAGCCGATCACCGCACCGGCTTTCGGCCAGCGCAGCATGTCGTCGCCGAGCCGCGCATCGTCGATGGCCTTGCGTGCAGCGTGACACGCGAAGCGCGCGGTCTCGCCCATGAAGCGTTCCAGCTTGCGATCGAAGGGCGGCTCATTCGCCACCGACGCCACCGCCGCCACCTGCGAACCGAATCCGCGCTCGCGCCACGCGTCGATGCGCGTTAGGCCCGAGCGCCCCGCCTTCAACGCGGCGCTCACTGTATCGAGCGTATTGCCGAGACACGAAACGATGCCCATGCCCGTGACGACGACGCGCTGCATGCCTTGCGCCTTAATCATCGGACGCGCCGGAAGATGAGCGACGTATTGATGCCGCCGAACGCGAAGTTGTTGCTCATCACGTATTCGGCGTCGATCGCGCGTGCCTCGCCCGTGATGTAATCGAGCGGCGCACACGCGGCGTCGACTTCGGTGAGATTGAGTGTCGGCGCGTACCAGTTGCGCTTCATCATCTCGATGGTCCACCACGCTTCGAGCGCGCCGCATGCGCCGAGCGTGTGTCCGACGTAGCTTTTGAGCGAGCTGATCGGCACGCGCTCGCCGAACGTCTGCGCGGTTGCGTGACTCTCCGCGACGTCGCCGCGATCCGTCGACGTGCCGTGCGCGTTCACATAGGCAATGGCTCGCGGATCGAGCCGCGCGTCTTGCAACGCGAGCTGCATGGCGCGCGCCATCGTGCTCGCGGTCGGCTGCGTCATGTGCGCGCCGTCCGAGTTGCAGCCGAATCCGGCGATCTCCGCGTGGATCGTCGCGCCGCGCGCCACGGCGTGCTCGTACTCTTCGAGGACCAGCGTCGCCGCGCCTTCACCGACGACGAGACCGTCGCGCCTGGCATCGAACGGACGCGGCGTGAGACCCGGCTCGTCGTTGCGCGTGCTCGTCGCATAGAGCGTGTCGAACACGGCGACGGCCGGACCCGACAACTCTTCGGCGCCGCCCGCGAGCATCATCGTCTGCTTGCCCGACGCGATGGCTTCATACGCGAAGCCGATCGCCTGACTGCCCGACGCGCACGCGGACGAGGTCGGCAGAATGCGGCCCTTCAGGTCCCAGAAGAGGCCGACGTTCACGGCAGTCGTGTGCGGCATCATCTGCACGTAGCTGTTCGATGTGACATCGGTCATCGAACCGGTTCGGAGCATCGTGCCGAACGCGCGGATCGGCTCGACCGAGCCGGACGACGATCCATACGCGACACCCATGCGTCCGTCGCTGATGGACGTGTCGCCCGTCAAGCCCGCGTCCGCCAGCGCCAGTTCGCTCGCGCGCACCGCGTACATCGACACGATGCCCATCGACCGTGTCTTCTTGCGCGGCCACTCGGAGGGCTGCTCGAAGGCGGGCAGCGGACACGCGAGGCGCGTATGAAGCCCTGCGAAGAAGTCCCATTCCGGCATGCGGCGCACCGCGTTGCGGCCGCTCTTGAGCGCGGCTTCGATTTCATCCCAGCAATTGCCGAGCGCCGTGACGCCGCCCATCCCCGTAACGACGACGCGCTTCATCAGATCATCCCGCCGTTCACGCCGATCACCTGGCGCGTCACATAGGAAGCCGCATCCGACATCAGGAAGCTGACGACGGCGGCCACTTCGCCCGGCTGGCCGACGCGATTCATCGGCACCGTCTTCAGCGCATGATCGACGGAAACGTCGTCGAGCATGCCCGTTTCGATCAGCCCCGGCGCCACGCAGTTCGCCGTGATGTTGCGCGATGCGAGTTCAACGGCGAGCGCCTTGGTCGCGCCGATCAAGCCGGCTTTCGCCGCGCTGTAGTTCACCTGTCCGCGATTGCCGATCACGCCCGACACCGACGCGATCGTCACGATGCGGCCGCCCTGCTTCGCGCGCACCATCGGCATGGTCAGCGGATGGATCACGTTGTAGAACGCGTCGAGACCCGTTTCGATCACGACGTCCCAGTCGTCGTCGGTCAATGCGGGAAACGCGGCATCGCGCGTCACGCCCGCGCTGCACACGATGCCGTAATACGCGCCGTGCGCGGCGACATCGGCTTCGAGCGCCTCACGGCACGCGGCGCGGTCGCGCACGTCGAATTGCACGACGCGCGCCGAGCCGCCCTGCGCGGCGATGCCCGCCGTCACCGCTTCAGCTTCGGCGCGTCCGGTGCGGCAATGCACGGTGACCGCGAAGCCGTCGGCGGCCAGTTGATACGCAATCGCCCGGCCAATGCCGCGGCTTGCGCCAGTTACGAGGACTCGCCGGCTCATGAACTGATGCTCCCTTCGATGAATGTCTGAAAATCGCGTGGCTGAAAGACCTTGATGACGGCCTGCGCGTAACGCTCGCCGTCGTGCTCGATCGCGCATTCGTACGCGCCGTGCCCCTCTTCGCTGCGCAGCACTTCTTCCACACGGATGGTGAGCCGCGCATCGCGCGCAAACGTGCTGACATCGGCCGTATAGCTGCGCGTGCCGAGCAGCACGCCGGGACGCGCACGGCCGCCGGCACGCATCGCGATCAGCGCGACGTGCGCGGCCACGGCCTGCGCCATCAGCTCGATGCCGATCCACGCGGGCATCGCGCCGTGTTCGTCGGCGTACCACGCGTCGGCGCGCACGGTCGCAAGCGCGGTGAGCGCAGCGTCGCTGCACGCGGCCACTTCGTCCACGAGCAGCATCGTGCCGCGATGAGGAATGATCGTTTCGATCGGCGCAAACGCGCCGCCGTGTTCGTCGATGTAGGTGTGTCCGGTCATCGCATCAACCCGCAAGGATGAGGCTGACATTGCTGCCGCCGAACGCGAAAGAATTGCTCATGACGTAGCGCTGTGACGCTTCCTGCGAGAGATGACGTTCTTCCTGAACGAGATCGAGCGCGGGCAGGCCGGCGTCGGCTGCGCCGTCCCATCGATGCAGCGGCAAAGGTAAGCGCGATCGCGTGAGCGTCAGCCATGCGAAGCCGACCTCCGTCGCACCGGCCGCGCCGAGCAGATGCCCCGTCAACGGCTTCGTGCCGCTCGCCGGCACGCCTTGCGGAAAGACCCGCGCCATCAGATGCGATTCCATCTCGTCGTTCTTGCGCGTGGCCGTCGCGTGCAGGTTCACGTAGCCGATGCCGGCGGGCGTGACGCCTGCATCCGCGAGCGCGGCGCGCAGCGCCAGTTCGCCGCCGATGCCTTGCGGGTCCGGCGCGGACACGTGATGCGCGTCGCTCGATTCGCCCGCGCCCGCGAGACGCACTGCGCCTTCGTCGCGTGTCATCAGGAACACTGCCGCGCCTTCGCCGATGTTGATGCCGTTGCGATTGCGGCTCATCGGATTGGTGCGCGACGGACTCGTCGATTCGAGCGATGCGAAGCCCTGCAACGTGAGTTCGCATAAGGTATCGACGCCGCCGACGACGATCGCATCGCACAGCCCGAGTTGCAGCAGCCGCCGGGCCGCGACGAACGCCTTCGCGCTCGATGTGCACGCCGTCGAGATGGTGAACGCCGGACCTTGCAGGTTCAGCGCGGCGGCCGCGAACGGCGCGGCCGTGCCGATTTCCATCTGGCGATAGTCGAAACGCTCCGGCAGGCAGCCCGCCTCCGCGCGGTGCAGAAACGCCTCTTCCGCTGCGCCGATACCCGACGTGCTCGTGCCCAGCACCACGCCGATGCGCGCCGAGCCGAAACGCTCGCGCGCCGCTTCGATGTCGGGGCGAATCTGTTCGAGCGCAGCGAGCAGCAGCCGGTTGTTGCGGCAATCGAAGCGCGCAACGGATGCGGGCGGCGCAATGTCGAGCGGCGCGAGCACGCGGCCGACGAACGCATCGCCACGGCGCGTGCGCATCGGTCCCATGCCGGGCGATTGCGCCGCCGCGAGCGCGGATGCAATCGAATCGACGTCGCCGCCGAGCGCATTGACCATGCCGAGCGCATGCAGATAAACGGATGGCAGCGTCACGCTTCATTTCTCCTATCGGGCGGCATGCTCATCGGCGCGAGCAGCACCGCGACCAGGATGCCGAGCGCGAGCGTCGCGCCGAAGCTCCTCAAGGCGGGCATTGCGCTCATGCCGAGCAAGCCGAAGGACAGCAGCGTCGTCGCCGCGGACAACAGCACGCCCGCCCACACCGCGCCGAGGTCGGCGTCGCTGCGCAGGCATCCTTCGCGCAGGAACACCGCGTAGTTCGCGCCGACGCCCAGCACGAGCATCAGGGCAAGGCAGTTGAACAAATTAAACGGCACGCGCGCATAGCCGAATGCCGCGATCGTCACGCCGACGGCGAGCAGCACGGGCAGCGTCGTCGCGATGCCGCCGCGCAGCCGGTAGCGCCCCATCAGCAAGACGAGCACGAGCAGCAGCGCGACGCCGAGCCAGAGGCCGCTATCGACGCGATACGCGCCAAAGAGCTTCGACACGCTCGCGGCCTTGTCGACGAAAACGACGCCGTCGATCGAGCGCGCCGTTTCGACGAGCGTGGATTGGTTCTGCGGCGTCACGCGGCGCGGCATGACGATGGTCGCGTAACCGCGTTGGCCGGCCGCATCGAACGCGCCGAGCCACAGATGCCGGTACGGCTGCGACCACGGCGCGGCGAGCCAGCGCTCGACCGTCAGCGGCTGCGCACTGTCCTTGCCGAACGAGGTTATCCAGGCATCGGCGATTTCGTCGCGGAAACCCGCACGCGAGAGCGTTGCACGCAAGGCGGCCGGGTCGGCGAACACGTGTTGCGCGAGCAATGCGCGAGCTTGCGCCTGACGCTGCGCCGAGGGCACGAATTGCACGACCGAGCGCCAGCCATCGACCGACCGATCGCCCGTCAATGCATCGAGGCTTGCGCCGAGCGCTTCGGCGCACTGGAGCACGGCTTCCTCGGACGCGCCCCGCACCACGAAGAACTGCGCGGTGTCGTCGACGCCGACGGCCGCGCGAACCTCGCTTTCCTGCGCGACGAGCACGGGATCGCGCTGGATCAGCAGATGGATGTCGTCGTCGCTCGTGAGACGCAGCCAGCCCGGCAGCGCGATCACGACGAGCGCCGCCGCGACGAACCACGCGCGCTTTCCGCCGATCACGCCGCGCCAGCGTGCGAGCAGCGTCGCAGCAGATGCAAAAAGACGCCGGCGCCCGGCTTTCGGCGGCTTCACGAGCAGCGCGGGCAGCAGCGACATCACGGACGCGAACGCGACGCCGATGCCCGCCATCGCGAAACACGCAATCTGCTTGAGCGCGGGAAACGGCACCCACGCGAGAATGGCGTATCCGAGCAGGCTCGTGGCAAGGGCCACGCTCAACGCGGGCCGCACCGAACGCGCGCCGCTTTGCGCATTCCAGCCGCGCTGTGCGCCGAGATAGACGACGAAATATTGAATCGAATAATCGACCGCTTCGCCGATCAGACTCGCGCCGAACACGAGCGTCAGCAGATGCAGCTTGCCGAAGACGAGCATCGTGAAGGCCAGCGCGCACACGATGCCGAGCGTCGTCGACAAGAAGCCGAGCAGCAGAAGCCGCGGCGAACGGAACACCCAGAGCATCAGCAGCGCGATGCCGCACGCCGACACGACGCCGATCAGATGCACCTCGCGCTCCGACGCGCTGCGCGCCGCCTGCGCATAGAACACCGCGCCGGCGCGTGCGACTGTGGCATCGGGCCACTCGGCTTTCACCGACGCTTCCGCCTGCGCCGCCGCCGACAGCACCGCCCGCTGCGTCCGCGACTCGTACGCGGAGCCATTTAGCGTAGTGACGACGAGCACGCTGGTCGTGTCGCCACGATGCGCGACAAGCAAGTTGTCTTCGAGATCGAGTCCCGACGTGCCGAGCGGCAAGTCCGACAACCAGTGTTCGAGCCAGCCGAAGGGATCGTCGGCGAGTTGCGTCGCGAGCGGCCCGCGCACCGGGTTATAGATGCGCTGCATCAGCGCGTCGCCGAGCGCCGGCGCACCGTTCGCCGCGTGGGCGACGGCGTCGCGGTCATCGCGAGACAGCAGTTCGAAGCGATAAGACGCATACAGCGCGCCGATCTGCGCGAGGTCGAATGGCGGCAGTTCCGCCGTCACCGCTGCGAACGCGCCGCTGGTTCGCAGCGCCGCGCCGAAGCGTTTCGCGGCCGCCTTCGCGTGGCTCGCGTCGCGGCTCGACACGAGGAACACCGTGCGGTCGCCGAGCGCATTCGCCAGCCGGTCGACGGCTTTTTCGGCGACCGGATCGGCTTCCGTCGCGGGAAGCAGCGCGAGCAGATTCGTCTCCAGCGGCGACGGCCCTTTGAAGCGATAAACGCAATACAGCGCGGCGACGAGCGCGAGCACGAGCCACGCGGCGCGTATCGCGAGAAGCGCCGCGCGGCTGCGCTGCCGTTCCTTCAGCATTACGGCGCTCCCAGCAAGCCGCGCTCGGCGGCCGGCACGTCGTCGAGCGCTTCGCTCTGCGTGAAGTCGATCTGCGTGACATCGCCGTTCGCAAGCTCGATGCGCAAGCTCTGCAAGAACGCGCCGCCTTTCATCCGCAGCCCCTTGATGGACTGCGCGAGCTGCGGCTGATTGGGTTTCAGGCCAAGCGTCCATTGCGATGGCGAGCCTTGCGCGTCGACATCGAATTGCGAGTAAAGCGCCGACAGGTCGCCGCCGAGCATCGCGCGCATCATCTTCGATACCTGCGCGACGCCGCGCACGCCTTGCGCGCTTTTCGTGCCGACGCGCTTGCCGTTGGCATCGACTTCCGCGACGCCTGCGTCGGTGATGACGAACGTCGCCTTGTACGGCGTCAGCACGCGCCAGATCACGCCGCGCTCGCGATAGAACACGAAAGCGCCCGTGCTGACCAGCGGTTGCTTCATGGCCGCAAGCGTCTGCGTCTGCGTGAACTGCGCGCGCACGCCCTTGACCTGCCCGAGCCGCGACGTCACTTGCGAGACGAGCGCCGCGTCGCCGCCAGCGTTCTGCGCGGGTGTGGCCGCATGAAGCCAGCCGGCGTTCGCCGTCAGCAGCAGCGCGACGAGCGCCGTGCTCGCGCAGCGAAGTTTTATCGTTGCGACCATACGCGCTCCAGTTTTTCGAACACGACGGGCGGCGACACGAATTGCAGTTCCTCGGTGGCTGCGTCGACGGCAACCTGGATCGTATAGCCCTTGGTCAGACGATCCCCGCTTGCGCAATCGACGAGTTGATAGCCGATCTTCAGGCGGTTTTCGTATTCGAGCAGTTCCGCGCGGACGTCGATACGTTGCCCGTACCGCGCGGGACGCACATATTTCAGATGCGCCTCGACGATCGGCCACACATAACCCGACGCGCGCATCTCGCCGTAGTCGTAATCGAATGCGCGCAGCAGCGCCGCGCGCCCCGCCTCGAAATATTTCAGGTAGTTGCCATGCCAGCACACGTTCATCGCATCGACGTCGTGAAACGGCACTTCGACGATCGCGCTCGCCGTCAGCGTCTTGTCGTGCTTCAGTTCAGCCATGACGCGAGTTTTCCGTGAGATCGGATACGGACACCGGCGCGGCGCTGCCCGCACGCGCCCAGAAATCGAAGAAGTTGAACCATTGATACGGCGCCTTGCGGCAGTAGTGTTCGAGCCGCGACGCATAGCGCTGCGCCCACGCCGCGATGTGTTGCGCGCGTTCCCGGCGCGGCAGCGCGATGCGTTCGGCGAATTGTTCGAAGTACAAACGATACGAACCTCCGCGCTCCCTGAGGCAGAAGAACAGATACACCGGGCAACCGAGCGCGTGGGCGAGCACGTACGGGCCTTGCGCAAACGGCGCGGTCGCGCCGAGAAAGCGCGCATCGGTCGTGCGTCCGGATTCGTGCGCCGGCACGCGGTCGCCGACGATCACGAGCAGTTCGCCCGCGTCGATGCGCGCCTGCATCATCATCGACGTGTCCGGGCCGAAGTCGCTCACGTGAATCAAATGCTTCGCGAAGTCGCCATTCGCGGACGACAGCACGCTGTTGAAGCGCTTCGCGTGCTCCGTGTAGACGATCGCCGTGACCTTCGCGCGGCCGTTGCGCGCGGCAAGCGCCCGCGTCATTTCCAGGTTGCCGAGATGCGCGCCGATCACGAGCGCGCCACGGCCGCTCGCGACAAGCGCTTCGAACGGCGCAGGGTCGTCGAACACGGCTTCGTGATCGCCGATCCGCCCCGACCACGCCGCGAGCTTGTCGAGCCCGGACTGCGCGAAAGCGAGCATCTGGCGATACGCCGAACGCCAGCCCGGCTGCGGAGTGCGCTCGCCGGGCGCGGCCTGCGCGAGTTGCGCGAAATACCGGTGCGAAGCCGCACGCGCCGTGCGTCCCGTCAGCAGGAAATAGCCGACGACGGGATGCAGCCAAAGCCCCGTGAAACGCATGCCGAACAGGCGGCAACTGAGCGCGAGCAGGCCCATGCCGAGGCGGCTGCCACGCTCCGCGACGCGCCACCAGCCGGGGCCGCCATGCGTGGCCTGTTCGGAGGCCGCCGTTCTGCGCGGCATCAGCTTGTGCGCGATGAGCATCGGCGAGCGCAGCACCATGCCGCACACGAGCCGTGTATGGCTCGCGCTGATGCGAACGTTGTCCCATAGCACGTCGAAGTGCGACACGCCGTCCGTCGCGTAGACGACGCGCGTCGGGATCGAGCGGAACGCAAGGCGCCGCCAGTGCAGCCGCACGAGGATCTCGATGTCGAAGTCCATGCGCGTGCCGAGTGGCACGCTGTCGATCAGCGCGCAGGCGGCATCGAGCGGATAAAGGCGGAAGCCGCACATCGAATCGCGGATCGTCAACGACAGCGTTTCGACCCACACCCAAACGTGCGTCAGATAGCGGCCATAAAGACGCGACTTCGGCACGCTTTCGTCGTAGACAGGGCGACCGAGGATGACCGCGCCCGGCTCGGCGCGCGCCGCGTCGAGAAAGAGCGGCACGTCGTTGGCGTCGTGCTGTCCGTCGGCGTCGATCTGCAACGCGTGCGTGAAGCCCGCGCGTCGTGCCGCGCGCAGGCCCGCCATCACCGCGGCGCCCTTGCCGCCGTTCACCGGCAGACGCAAGAGGGTCATCTGCCCGTGATAGCGGCAGGCTAGCTCGGCGAGTACGGCTTGCGTCGCGGTGTCGCTGCCATCGTCGACGACGAAGATCGGCAACTGATGAACGCTCAGGCGCGCCACGGTGCCGCCGATCGCGTCCTTGTGGTTGTAGATCGGAATGACGATGCACGCCGCGATGTCCGCACCGCTCATGCGCGCTCCCGATAAACGATCGCGCCCGACGCGCAGTCGCGTCCGTTGAACCGATAAGCGAATTGCACGCGGCGCCGCGCGGCATCGTGCGCGAGCCGCAGTTCGAGCACCGCGCCGGGCGGGACGGGCGCCATGAACTTGAGTCGATCGACGCTTTCGATTGCACGCGCCGCCGCGACGTGTTCCGACGCGAGCCGGATCGCCCAGTCGACCTGCACGACGCCGGGCAGAATGGGCAAGCCCGGAAAGTGGCCGGCGAAATGATCGAGCGCGGGCGGCACGCGCAACTCGTAGCGGAGATTCTCGCCGTCCCGCGATTCCGACAGCAATTCGAAGCCTTCGGCTCGCGGACCGAACGCCGCCGCGACGGCCGCAACCGGCAGCTTGCCGCGCGCATCGAACGGCAGCGCGATGCGAAAGCGCCAGTGACGCGGCAACAGCACGATGTCGAAATAGGCGGCGAGATGACGGCGCAAGTGCTTTGCGAGCGCCACGCGGCCGATGTCATCGAGTGCGGCGCGGCCTTCGTCGGAGAGCGCGACGACCGCGCCGACACGTTCGCGCGTCGCGCCCGCGAGCGGCACGACGCTCGCTTGCGCCACGTACGGATGCAGCGCGAGACGAGCTTCGAGTTCCGGCAACGACACGCGCTTGCCGTCGAGTTTGACGACGCGGTCGAGGCGGCCTTGCAGCCGGAAGCGGCCGTCGTCGTCGAAGACGATTGCATCGTCCGTGCGATGCCAGCCGTCGTGGTCCAGATGTGGCGAGCGCACTTCGAGCGCGCCGTCGCCGGCACGCCGCACGTCCACACCGCTGACCGGACGCCACGCGGCCGTTTCGTTCTGCCTGCGCCAGGCAATGCCGCCCGTCTCGGTGCTGCCGAAAATCTCGACGGGTGCGTCGCCGAAGACCGCCGCGTAGTCGCGGGCCGTGTCCTCTGCAAGCGGTCCGCCCGACGAAAAGAATGCACGCGGCGCGGGCGTGAGCGAAGCAAAACCCGCCAGCGCGGTCCAGCGCATCAGTTGCGCGGGCGACGACACCATCGCGGTCGCGCCGCAACGTGCGATGCGCGCCTGAACCTGCTGCGGTTCCACGCAGACGGCGCGGTCGAATGCGCGTCCCGCCGCGAGCGGCCACAGCACGCGAAACAGCAGGCCGTAGATATGGCGATGCGGCACGCTCGCGAGCATCGTCGCGTCGCCGATCAGCGCGCCCCAGTCGCGTTCGAGCGTGCGCACTTCGGCGTCGAACTGGGCGAGCGTCTTGTGAATCGGCTTCGGCACGCCGCTGCTGCCCGATGTGTAGAGCGTGAGCGGCGCGTGCGGGTCGATATTCAGCGAGAGCGCGCCGGGCCCGTGGGCGCCGGCTGCCGCGGCGACTTCGGCATCGGTGAGGACGGCATCGTAGGCGTCGGCGAGGTCGGCCAGATAGCCGGGCGCGGAACTCGCGGGAATCACCGGCGTCTTGCCGCACGCAAAGAGCGCGAAAAGCGCGCAGGCGAAATCGAAGGAATCGTCGATGCACAGCGCATAGCGGCGCGCCGTGCCTTCGTGCAATTGCAACGCGAGCGACGCCACGCGTGCGCGAAACGCGGCATGCGTGATGACCGTGTCCGCGCCGTCCGTCGCTCCATCGCGGCAGACGGGCGTGTGCGGATCGCGCCGCGCGCAAAGCAGTTCGTGCAGCGCGATCATGACGCCCCCAGCCGCCGTGCGCGCGGCAGAATCACGAGATAGCGCCACGCGATTTCACCCGCGAGCAGCAGGCCGATCAGACCATACGCGATCGCGCCGTTATAGAGCGACCACGCCTCGCGCGACCAGTAGAGCGCGGTATAAAGCGAGAACAGACCGTTCGCGGCGAAGAACGCGCACCAGATCTGCGTGACGCGGCGCGTGTGGCGCACGGCCGGCTCGCTCAGATCGGGCGTTCGGATGCGCGCGAATTTCTCGATCATCGACGGACCGCGGACCAACGTCGAACCAAATGCAATCAGCAAGCCGAGATTCACGAGCGACGGATAGAGATGGAGCAGGCGCTCGCTGTCGGTCCACACGATCGCAGCCGATGCCGCGCTCAACATGAACCCGACCGCCCAGTCGACGAGCGTGAGCGTGCGCAGCGACGCACCGACGACGCCCGTGCCCGCGCAGCGCTGCAGCCAGATCAGCGCGAACAGCAGGCAGCCGATATAGCGCGGCGCGTTCCAGAACCAGCCGCACAGAATGACGGCCGGATACGCGAGCTTGAACGCGACGTTGAGCGCGAAGCCGATCCAGCTTCGATGCGCCTTGTCGCGGGCCTGGGCGGTCTGCGGCTGCATCAGCCCTGTGCTGCCAGCAGCGACTCGACAGCGGCGATCACGTCGCCGACCGTGCGCACCGATTTGAATTCCTCGGGCTTGATACGGCGGCCCGTCATTTCCTGCAGCTTGATCGCGAGATCGACGGCATCGATGCTGTCCAGATCGAGTTCTTCGAACAGATGCGCCTGCGGCGTCACGCGCTCGGGCGCGATGCCGAAGTTCTCTTTGAAAATCGCGCGGATGCGCTCAAGGATTTCGATGTCGGTCACGGTCATTCCCCCTTCTTTGCAGTGTCGCCCGATGCCCGCGCGCCCTCGCGCTGGGCCGCGACCAGTTCGGCGAGCGTGTTGATCGAGCGGAAGTGCTCGCGCGTGCGCTCGTCGTTGGCGGCGATCGTCAGTTGATAGTGTTTGCGCAGCACGATGCCGATTTCGAGCGCGTCGATGGAGTCGAGCCCGACGCCGTCGGTGGAAAAGAGCGGCGCATCGTCGTCGATGTCGGCGGGCGTCAGGTCTTCGAGATCGAGTGCTTCGATCAGAAGCTGTTTGATTTCAAGCTTTAAAGAATCCATGGTCGATCAGATGCTCGGTGATATGGGCTTGCAGCGCGTTGGTCACGGTGCGCGCGGCGAGCGCGGGCGGTTCGTCGCGATTGGCGAGCGCGTCGGCTCCGACCGCGTCGAGCACGTTCACGCGCATATGGAAAGGGCGCTCGGGCACGTCGTGCCAGCGCATGTTTTTCGTGAAGGCGGGCGGGTCGCAGTCCATCAGGACGGGCAGAATCGGCGCGCCGGATTGCAGCGCCATATGCGCGAAACCACGCGAAAACGCATGCAGGCGATTGCGCGCCGGACTGCGCGTGCCTTCGGGAAAGATGATCATCGTGTAGCCGCGAGCGAGTTGCCGCGCGCCCGCTTCCACGAGTTCGACGGGATCGGCGTTGCTCACGTAGTCCGCCGCCCGCATGACGCCCCAGAAGAACGGATTGCTCCAGTGCGCGCTTTTCACGACGCAGCATGCGCGCGGCGTGAGCGACAGCAGCACCATGACGTCGAGCCAGGTCGGGTGATTGGCGACCACGATGGCGGCGCGCTGCGCCTTGCGATTGAGCGCATCCGCTCCGCGCACGTCGAGCTTCATCACGCGCACGCCGATCAGCACGGCGACGAGCGCGCGAAAGAACGCGTGAATGATCGCGGCGATGATGCGCTGCTTCGACGCGCGATGCGGCCACACACAGGCAAGCGGAAAGACGATCAGCGAAAAGCCGAGTCCGCAGACGCCGAAGGCGGAGAACGCAAGGGCCGTCGCGACGAGGCGCCAATAATGGTCAAGCGCCTTCATGCCACTTCCATTGCCATGTCGAATTCGGGCCGCGCCATTGAACCGGCGCTTTTGCGTCGAGGCATCGGCGGACTGCTTCGCTCTGTGTGGCGAACCGGGCGCGCGTGGCGTCGCGGGCTTCGAACGGGGCGCTGGCTGCGTCGTCGCCGAACGCCGTGCGCGCGCATTCGAGGCGTCCCGTTTGCGCGGATGCGTCGAGCAGGATGGCAAGTGCGCCCCCCTCCACTTCGTCCTCTATCGTTCCATATGCGGGATCGGCGGGCTCGTCGGCGTAGACGAGCAGAACGGGCGACGAGGCATCCGTCGCATACTGCGCGTGCGCTTCGAGCAGCGCGTAGCCGAGCGTCTGCGCTCCCGCCGACACGGCGCTCGCCGGCGCACGGTCGCCTCGCGCGATGCCGAAAACACCGGTCATCGCGTTGAGCACGGACAGGCTGAAGGACGTCGGCGAGACGGGTTCGCCTGCGCTGATGTCGCACAGGATGCCGGTGGTGCGCCGCAGTTCGCCATGACGCGACGCGAACACGACACGCACGGCGGGCAGCGTCGCCGCGCAGTCGTACGCGACCTTGAGCGCGGCCCGCGATAGCGCGCTGAGCCGGCGCCGCGCCATCGGCTCGACGAAGCTGACGTCAGGGGCGACGGATGCGGCGGCAGGCCACGAGGACCAGCGCGCAACCGGAATGGTCCAGTGCAGATCGGGCATATCGGTGTTCGCGCTCGGAAAACGATCAGCATCTGGGAAGAACAACCGGCGACAGCGCGTTGCCTGGTTCGGCGGTGGCCCACCCCATTAGCTCCTTAACAGGTGATTGACCCGTCGAATTAACGGCACGGCGTAGCGACTATTTAGCCTGTTGACGGAAAAATTCGACGGAGATGCGCACGATTCGGTTAGAACGGGGTGCGAATGATACCGACGTTACGGCCGATTGCAGTAGCAAAAATTGAGCACTTTTTGCAGCTCCGTCTCATCGACGCGACGCACACGCAGTAGGACTTGCAGCGCGTGCGCGAGGTATGTCTTTCGAGACGCCGGACCGACGCCCATCCGGCGGTTTGTGCAACATTCCCACACGGGCCGGGTCATCAACGTCCGGCGCGCGTGATATCGTTCGCCGCTTGACTAAAGTTAAAACGTCTGCCATTCGGGCCTTGACCGAAGTGGCGCAGACTGCATGCAAGATGAGGCAAATCATTTCTCGGCCGGGCGCCGAAGCACCGAGACGCTGGCCGCGCACAGGCTGGCCGCCGATGGTCATCGCGACCTTCGCCTGGCACGGCGTCGCTCTATCCGGATGGCTGCGGCAACCTTCAGCGTGGATAGCGTGGCTGGCGAGCATCATGGTCAGTCACATCGTCGTGGTGTCGATCGGGCTGTGGCCGCGCTCCAAGCTGCTGGGGCCGAACTGGACCCGCCTGCCCGACACGCCGTCCAACGCCGATGCCGTCGCGCTCACGATCGACGACGGCCCCGATCCAATCGTCACGCCGAAAGTCCTGGACATTCTGGATCGCCATCGCGTGCGCGCGACGTTCTTTTGCATCGGAACCCGCGCCGCCGAACATCCGGCGCTGGTCCGCGAGATCGTCGCGCGCGGTCACGCCGTCGAGAATCACACGCATCGTCACGTGCACACGTTCTCGGTGACCTTGCCGCTCCGGCTCGCGAAGGAAATCGACGCCGCTCAACACGCACTCGAAACGCTGACAGGCGAACGGCCCATGTTCTTTCGTGCGCCCCGCCGGTTTGCGCAATCTCTTTTTAGAACCGGTTCTGCACCGGCTGGACCTTCGGCTCGCGGCGTGGACGCGGCGCGGTTTCGACACGCGCGAGGGTGACGCGGATCGCGTTCTCGAGCGGCTCACGGACGGACTCGCCGCGCGGGATATTCTTCTTGTCCACGACGCGGGCGCGGCGTTGACATCGACGGGCGATCCGGTCGTGCTGGCGGTATTGCCGCGGCTGATCGATATCGTTCGGTCGTCGGGATTGCGATTCGTCACGTTGCGTGATGCGCGGGCATCGCTTTCGCGTTGACGGGAAGCTCGATGCGAATTGGCGATTCGCCGTCGCACGACATCGCGAAGATGCGCAGATTTTTACTGCGCGGCGAACGGGGTGTTGAAGGAGGACTGGAAGGCGTGTGGGATACACGAGATGCAAACGCCTGACACGCGCCGCATCGGCTCGAACGCGTAATCGCCTTCGGCGCAACCGTAGAATGTCGCGCCTCTTGTGTGTGACCGAGAGCACCTGAGAGATGCCTGGCGGAAGGCAGCAGGAGTCGAACCTACCTGGGAGTGTCTGACACCCCCAACTGGGTTTGAAGCCCAGCCGCACCACCGGATACGAATGCCTTCCTCGATCGCAAGTTGAGATGAACAGCGCGAGCGCCCGATTATAACGGCGTAACGCCTATCGCACGCACCGGCGTCAACTGGCATCCTCCCCTGTGCGGTCTGGCGGCTGCCGGCGGCGAAGCAGCCGGTACGCGAAGAACAGCAACGCCAGCACGACCAGCAGGTCGATCATCGTCGCGCCATGCGTCTGCAACTCCACCAGCGCGACATGCAATTCCCGCTGAAACAGCGCACCGCCCAGCAGCCAGAACCCCGCCCACGCGACGATGCCCGCCGCGTCCCACATAAAGAACACGGACGCGGCGATGTGCGTCGTGCCCATCAGCGGCGGCGTGACGAGCCCGAGCCCCGGCACGAACTTCGATACCGCGACGATCGGCGCGCCATACCGCTCGAACAGATCGCTCGCCGAGCGCATGCCCGTGTCGAACGCATACGACCGGCGCGACAACGCCGCAATCAGCCGCCGTCCATACAGACGCCCTGCCGAAAACCACACGGCATCGCCGGACAAAGCGCCGCTCGCCGCCGCCAGCAGCACGTGCCAGAACGACAGCCGCCCGCTGGCGATCGCCGATCCCGCCAGCACGAGCAGCGGCGCGGACGGCAACGGCACGCCAAGCCGCGTCAGCAGCACGTTGCCGAACACCGCAGCCGCGCCCCACTGCGTAATCGCCGATGGCGGAATCTGGATCAAACGGCGCCTCCGCCTTCCATGCTTGCCTTCATTTCGGCCCCGACTCGACCAGCATCACCGGCACGCTGCCGCACCCCGCACTCGATGCAATTTCGATGCCGCGCCACGGCGACCCGTCGCCATGATCGAACGCCATCGGATCGATGCGCCGGTCCGGGCGCAGCACGTTGAACGGCCACGACGGCCGCCGCAGCCGTTCGTGCACGACGGAGCCGAGCCAGATGGGCGTCGGCGCGGCGCCCGGATGTTCGCGCACCGCATAGGTCGTCGGCCAGAAGCGCAGCACGTCGCGTTGATCGGGTCCGCGCGGCGAGCGCGTAAAAACCAGCTTCGACGGCTCGCCGTTGTTCAGGCGTGGCAGCGCGGGCAGCGCGGTCGCCGGCGCATTCGGCGACACCACCGACATCACGCTTTGCATCGTCACGCCCGTGACTTCCTGCCAGCCGCGGCTCGCAAGCTGCGCGCGAATCTGCGCGGGCGTGGCGGCCCACTGAACGGTGATCGGTTCGCGCCGGTCGCCATCCAGACTCGACCGGTAACAGGAAAACCTGCGCCAGACCGTATCCGTCCATTCGATCGGCGTAATGACGACCGTCGCGGGCGGCACGCTATGCGCTTCCGTCTCATCGCTCATTTGCAGGGCCACGCTCGCGCACACCACCGTGAGCACCGCAAGCGGCATCAGCGGACGCGGCTTCGGCTTGCCCGGATTGCGCCAGACGGCGGTCAGCGCGATCAGAAACACCCAGATCGCGGCGAGCGCGGTGCTGCCGAGCGCATCCGAGATGGTGAAGCGGCCGAAGTACAGCCCCGCGAGCGCCACGGCGGTGACGATCCCCGATGTCGCCGTCGCGACGAACACGCCCGTCAGCATGCCGACGCGCCGCAGCAGCAGAAACGCGAGAAAGCCATAGATGACGACCGTCGCGGCAAGATGACTGCTCGGGAACGTACGGCCCGCAGGCGCGAAGGACATCGGCAACGGCTGATGCGTGGTGAAGCGGATCACGGTCACGAGCGCCTGCGAAAACACGACCGCGACAAGCCAGTACGCCACGGTGCGCCAGCGCCGCTCGAGAACCATCCACACGATGACCATCGCCGCGAGCGCGAGCAGCGTCGGCATGCTGCCGAGGGCGGCGGCGGCATCGAGGATGGTATCGGCCCACGTCGACCGGAACGATTGCAGCAGCCGGTAAATCGACGCATCGATCTGCACGAGCGACGATCCGCGCGTCACGTTCGTGAGCACATAGAAGAACAGCACCGCCGACGCGAGGAGCAACACGGAGATGGCGGCAATCAGCCCGCTCGCCGGATTGCCCGGATCGAGCGCGCGCGAGACGAGCCGCGCCGCCAGCCCGCGCTTTCGCTGCGACCACGTCAGCAGGCGTTCGCGCGAAGCGACCGTCCATCCTCTCGCATGAGAGACGACGACGCGAGCGAGATTGAACACGAGCCACGCGGCAGCCGTTGCGATCACCAGAATGACGACGAGCCGCACCGATACCGCGCCCGCCAGTTCGATCGACGCGCCGAACACGACGCCCGGCAGCACATGCAGCGGCGCCCAGATCAACGCGCTCACGACGTTGACCACGAAGAAGCGCGCGGGCGGCATGCCGGAGATGCCGGCGACGACCGGCACGACCGCGCGCATCGGTCCGACGAAGCGCGCGAGCACGACGCTCTTCGCGCCGTGGGCTTCGAAATACCGCTTGCCTGCGGCAAGCGCGCCCGGATGCCGGCGGAACGGCCACATCTGCGCAAGGGTATCGGCGTAGCGCGCGCCGAACCAGAAACTCACGGCATCGCCGGCAATCGCGCCGAGTATCGCGCAGACCATTACCCAGCCGAGATTCAGCGCGCCCGCGCCGACCAGCGCACCGGCGACGAACATGGCGGTGCTGCCGGGGACGAAGGTGCCGACGAAAGCAAGGGATTCGAGAAACGACGCGAGCAGGACCACGCCGAGCGACCACTCGGGATGCGCCGACATCAGATGCAGCAACTGGTAGTAAGCATGCTCCATCGTTCGCCTCGCCCGATTGAACGGACCCGTGCAGCCGATTCAGACCGGCTCGTGCCAGCGGCTATCGGCGCGCAACAGGTGAAGGTCGCGGTGAAAGCGAGTGTAACCAACCCTGTCGAAGAACTCCAAAACCTGTATCGCGCGCTTGCGGCCGAGCCCGGTCGCATCGCGGAACTCGGCCGCGCCGATGGCGTGCGCCACGCCGTCGCGCGAGCATGCGTTTTGCGCCGCGAGCCGCGCGAGTTCCGCGATGGCTGCGCGCGAATAAAACAGATCGCGCACGACCTGGAACAGGTCGCCGCGCCGCGCGAGCTTGCGCAACAGGCGGCGCATCGCGTCTTCGGCCGCGCCGTGCTCGCGGGCGAGATCGCGCATCCACGGCGGATCGAAACGCCCGCGCTCGATCGACGCCAGCACCGCGCCCGCCAGCGCCTCCTCGGCGGCGTCGAGCGCCACCGTATGCGACGGCACATGCAGCCACGGCCCGCTGCGTGCGATCGCGCCGCTCGCCACGGCATCGTCGATGATCGCGCGCCACAGCGCGTCGGGCGCGAGCGGCGCGGCCATACGGCGAAGACGCGCGGCGTCGGGGCCCTGCTCGTCGGGGAAGCGTTCGTGGAACGCGGCGAGCGCATCGGTGAGACGCGCGGCAAGCGCGTTCCAGTGCGATGCGGAGATGAATATCGCCTCGTCGTGCAGGGGCACGCGGCGCAAGCCATCCGGCAACGCAATCGCTTCGGCCGGCATCCCGCAGAGATGCTCGACGAGCGAGCGCGGAATGCCATACGGCGACTCGTGAAAGAGCGCATCGGCGCGGCCGGTGTCGAGCCATGCGGCGAGCCCATCGAGCCACGCACGGCGCTGCGGCGTGCGGCGCTTGCGCGCGGGCGCGAACGGATCGAGCACGCGCCCGCCGCCAACGGTCCGCGTCGCCTGCGCGTTGCGCACGATGAAGCGATCGCCCGGCAGCGCACACACCGCCTGCTCGAAGACCAGTTGCACGCGCGCCGCCCGGCCCGCGGCGAGCGAATCGCCTTCGAGCAGCGCGACGTGCGCTACCCGGTGCGTCGTGCCGAGATGCACGTGCAGCGGCGCCCAATGCGTGAGCGTGATGCCGGCGTCGGCGAGCAGCGTCAGGTCGACATCGAGCCGCTCCGACGCCCGCGCGATCCGCGCATCGACGATCCAGTCGCCGCGCGCGAGCGCGTCCTTGTCGATGCCCGCGAGATTGAGCGCGCAGCGCTCGCCCGCCCGGCCCGCTTGCGCCGCGCGGTTCTGCGCGTGGATGCTGCGCACGCGCACAGGCTCGCTGCCGTTCTCGCGCGGCGCGAGCGCGAGCACGTCGCCGACGTTCGCGCGGCCGGCGAACACCGTGCCCGTCGCGATGGTGCCCTGCCCCGACAGCGTGAACACGCGATCCACCGCGAGCCGGAAAAAGCCGTCGTCGCGGCGCATCGCCCCGTGAGCGGCGGCGTCGCGCAGATATGCATCGAGCGCGGCGACGCCCGCATCGTTCGGGGCGGTGGCGCGGGTATCGAAAAACGGTGCGTCGTGAAGCGGCGTATCGGCGAGCAACGCGCGGATTTGCGCGTGCACGTCGCGCACGCGGGCCTCGTCGGCGCGATCGGTCTTCGTCACCGCGACCGCGCCCCGCGTCACGCCGAGCAGTTGCAGGATCGCGAGATGTTCGCGCGTCTGCGGCATCACGCCGTCGTCGGCGGCGATCACGAGCAGCGCGAAGTCGATGCCGCACGCGCCCGCCGCCATCGTATGCACGAGCTTTTCGTGGCCGGGCACGTCGATGAAACCGAGCATGCCGCCGCCTGCAAGCGGCACATACGCATAGCCGAGTTCGATGGAAATGCCGCGCGCCTTCTCTTCCTTCAGCCGGTCGGTGTCGACGCCCGACAGCGCGCGCACGAGCGTGGTCTTGCCGTGATCGATGTGTCCCGCGGTCCCGACGATCATGCGTCCTCGCCTTGCAACTGCGCGATAAACGCGGCTTCGTCGGCTTCTTCGAGGCAACGCAGATCGAGCCACAACGCGCCATCCGCGATACGCCCGATCACCGGCCGCGGCAGCCCGCGCAGCTTCTTCTCGATGCGGTTCAACTGCCCGCCCGCACGCTTGCCGCTCGCGAGCCTGACCGTCAGGCCGTAGCTCGGCAGCACGTCGACGGGCAGCGCGCCGCTGCCGATCTGGCTGAACATCGGCTCGGTCGCGACGACGAAGGCATCGCCCGTCATGCGTTGCAGCGCGGGCCGGATGCGTTCGGCGGCGAGGCGCATGCAGTCGGCGGGGCGCGTGAGCAGGCGCAGGGTGGTGAGGCGCGTTTGCAGCGTTTCCGGCGACCGGTACAGCCGCAGCACCGCTTCGAGCGCCGCGAGCGTCAGCTTGCCGACGCGCAGCGCGCGCTTGAGCGGATGCTTCTTGATCTTCGCAATCAGCTCCTTGCGCCCGACGATCAGACCCGCCTGCGGACCGCCGAGCAGCTTGTCGCCGCTGAAGGTGACGAGATCCGCGCCCGCCTCGATGGTTTCGCGCACGGTCGCCTCGCGCGGCAAGCCCCATTGCGTGAGATCGACGAGCGTGCCGCTGCCGAGATCGACCGCGACGGACACGCCGCGCTCCCGCGCGAGCGGCGCGAGTTCGGCGGTCGTGACTTCCTTGGTGAAGCCGCTCATTGCATAGTTGCTGCAATGGACCTTCATCAGCAGCGCGGTTCTCGCGTTGATCGCTTCTTCGTAATCCTTCAGATGCGTGCGATTCGTCGTGCCGACTTCGCGCAGCTTCGCACCGGCGCGGTTCATGATGTCGGGAATGCGGAACGCGCCGCCGATCTCCACCAGCTCGCCGCGCGACACGACGACTTCCTTGCGCGGCGCGAGCGCCGACAGCGTCAGCAGCACCGCAGCCGCGTTGTTGTTGACGACGGTCGCGGCCTCCGCGCCGGTCAGCTCGCAGATCAGATCGTTGATGAGGTCGTCGCGGTCGCCGCGTGCGCCGGTATCGAGATCGAACTCGAGGTTCGCCGGGCGCGTGAGGGCATCGGCCACCGCGCGCACCGCTTCATCGGGCAAGAGTGCGCGGCCGAGATTCGTGTGCAGCACGGTGCCGGTCAGGTTGAACACGCTTCTCACGCGGCTTTGCGCGTGCTTCGCGAGCCGCAGACTGACCGCGTGGCCGAGCATGGTGTCGGTGAGTGCATCGACCGATGCGTGGCCCGCCTGCGCGCCGGCACGCCATGCGTCGAGCGTCGCGCGCAGCATCGCGAGCGTCTGCGTGCGCCCGTAATCGGCGATGAGCGGCTCGAACACCGCCGACGCCAGCACGCGCTCCACCGATGGCACCCGCGCCATCAGCGCGCGGAGTTCGCTTCCGTCGCCGCCGGTGACGTCGTTCATCGCGGCTGGTCCGCCTGATCCGGTTCGTCGGCCTCGCGCGATTGCTCCGGCCACAGCCACGGATGCGGCGACGCGCGCAGGAAACCCGCATCGCTCATCAGCAGATCGAGCGTGAGGCTCGCGAGGTCATCGGCGAAGGGCTCGAAATCGTAGGCCTTGTCCTGATAGCCGATCTTGCGATACGTGCCGCATTCATCGCACGACTCGGCTTTCAGCGGCGCGTTTCGCGCACGTTCGGCTTTCGCCTGTTCGTCCTCGGCGGATTGCTCGGCGGCGTCCATCGCGTGATAG
The DNA here is from genome assembly GCF_000698555.1 of Caballeronia grimmiae. Taxonomy (GTDB): domain Bacteria; phylum Pseudomonadota; class Gammaproteobacteria; order Burkholderiales; family Burkholderiaceae; genus Caballeronia; species Caballeronia grimmiae. The sequence goes on from NZ_JFHE01000013.1 coordinate 84,887, forward strand.
GCGATGCCCTTGGTCGAATCGCAATTGGAGCACTTCGCGCGGACGATGTGCCATTCGGTCGAGCACAGGCCGCACTGCACGTAGCGATATCCGTCGTGCGTGCCGCCGATACGCACCACGCTGGCCACCGGCATCGTGCCGCAGACGGGGCAGACGCCGGGCGCGTCCACATAGGGGACGTCGCTCATTGCGATGCGGCTCGCGACATCGGTCCACAGCACTTGCAGCGCCGCCATGATGAACGGCGCGCCGGCGGGCTCGATGTCCGCGAAACGCAGCGCAAGGATGGCGTCGGCCTGGGCGTCGAGCGCGGCGGCTTCGGTCGTGCGCAGACGCGCGACGAGTTGCGCGAGCGCCGGCGTCAGCGCGCCCGCCGTCTCGATGCGGTCGAGCAGCATGAACAGCACGTCGCGCCACGCGGGGTCGCGGGCGTCGGTGAGCGCGGGAACGATAGGCATCGAATGACGCTGATTCAACTCGATGGATTCACGCGACGGCGTCGGCGCGGTGAAATCGGCGAGAACGTGCTGTTGAGCATCGGCGAGCACGGCCATCAGGCGCAGATAGCCCGCGATGGGGTTGCTCGCATCGGCGAGCTGGCGCAGACGCGCGGCGCGCGCACTGAACACCGTCGCGCGTTCCGGCATGCGCAGCCGGGGAATGGCCGACGGATCGAGCGATTCGATCGTGCCGGCTTCGAGTATGCGTTGAACCACTTGGGTAAGTCCTCAGGGTGCCTGGCGCGACGGGCAGCAGCCGCGCGCTCGTCAGCCAAGCATATCAGCTAAATCGAACGCGATCAGACCACGAAAATGCGGCCGAACCGATCGCGGATAAGGTCGATCCGTTAAAAAAAGAACCGCTCGCATGAGATGAAGCACGAGCGGTTCAGTTGACTTCCTCGGCGCCGGATCAGGACGCCTACTTCCCGATGATCTCCTTGAACCACCGCGGATGGTGCTTGCGCGCCCATCCATAGGTGACCGTGCCGCGCACCATCGCGCTGATCGAGCCTTTGATCCACAGTCCCGCATAGATGTGGATGATGATCGACATGATCAGCACGAAGGCCGTCGCCGCGTGCACCACCGCCGCCAGACGGATGACCGTGATCGGGAAATAGAACGCGAAATACGCGCGCCAGATCACGACACCGGACGCCAGCAGCAGCAGCAGACTGATGACCATCACGTAGAACACGAGCTTCTGACCGGCGTTGTACTTGCCGATCTCGGGCAGGCGGTCTTCGCGATTGGCAAGCACGTCGTCGATCTGCTTCATCCACTGGACGTCGCTCTTGTCCATGCGGTTGTGATGCCACACGCGCAGCGCCAGCACGAGGAACGACAGGAACATCACGCAGCCGATGAACGGATGCAGGATGCGCGTCCACTGCCCGCCGCCGAGCACGGCGTAGAGCCAGGACATCGACGGATGAAACATCGCGAGCCCGGACAGCGCGAGCAGCACGAAGCTGATCGCGGTGATCCAGTGGTTCGTGCGCTCGTTCGGCGTGTAACGCACGATCAGGCGGTTGCCCCGCACGTCGCGCAAATCGCTATCGTGTTTCATTCGAACGCTCCCTTCCCGTGCGTGCATCGTCGGCTTCGCGCTGCGCTTCTGCTTCCTCTTCCGCCGTCACTTCGTTCGGACCGACACGCGTGTAGTGGAAGAATCCGGCGAGCGCCGCGAGCGCCATGCCGGCGACCGCGAGCGGCTTCGTCACACCCTTCCAGACCGACACCAGCGGGCTGATCTTCGGGTCCTGCGCGAGCCCGTGATACAGCCCCGGCTGATCGGCGTGATGCAGCACGTACATCACATGCGTGCCGCCGACGCCGGCCGGGTTGTACAGGCCCGCGTTCTCGAAACCGCGTTCTTTCAGGTCTTCCACGCGATCCGCCGCCTGCTCGATCATGTCCGCCTTGGTGCCGAACATGATCGCGCCGGTCGGGCACGTCTTGACGCACGCGGGCTCCTGTCCGACGGCCACGCGATCCGAACACAACGTGCACTTGTAGGCGCGGTTGTCTTCCTTCGAGATGCGCGGAATGTTGAACGGGCAGCCGGTCACGCAATAGCCGCAGCCGATGCAGTTTTCCTCGTGAAAATCCACGATGCCGTTCGTGTACTGAACGATCGCGCCCGGCGACGGGCACGCCTTCAGACAACCCGGGTCCTCGCAGTGCATGCAGCCGTCCTTGCGGATCAGCCATTCGAGGTCGCCCTTCGGGTTCTCGTACTCCGTGAAACGCATCACCGTCCACGAATGCTCGGTGAGATCCCGCGGGTTGTCGTAGACGCCGGTCGTATGGCCGACGTCGTCGCGCAGGTCGTTCCACTCCATGCACGCCGTCTGGCAAGCCTTGCAGCCGATGCACTTCGACACGTCGATCAGCTTCGCGACGGTGCCTGTGGCCGGCTCGCGGATTTGCGGCGGCGGCGTGGTGGTGGCGGAGACGCGCTTCACATCGAGTGATTGCAGAGCCATGTCTCCCCCTTATGCCTTCTCGACCTTGACCAGGAACGACTTGAACTCCGGCGTCTGCGAGTTCCCGTCGCCCACGGAAGGCGTCAGCGTGTTGACGAGATAACCCGGCTGCGTCAGGCCCTTGAAGCCCCAGTGCAGCGGCAGGCCGACGGTTTGCACCTTCTTCCCCTCCACGGTCAGTGGTTTGATGCGTTTCGTAACGAGCGCCACGGCGACGATATGTCCGCGATTGCTCGACACCTTCACGCGGTCGCCCGCGACGACGCCGACTTCCTTCGCCAGGTCCTCGCTGATTTCCACGAACTGCTCAGGCTGCACGATCGCGTTGAGCTTCACGTGCTTGGTCCAGTAGTGGAAATGCTCGGTCAGGCGATACGTCGTGGCCGTATGCGGGAACTTGTCCGCGGTGCCCAGCTGCGCGCGATCGTCCGGGAACACGCGGGCAGCCGGATTGCTCGTGGCGGCCTCGTTGTCCGGGAAGAACGGGTTATAGCCGAGCGGCGTCTCGAACGGCTCGTAGTGCGCCGGGAACGGTCCTTCGTTCATGCCGTCGCGGGCGAAGAAACGCGCCACGCCTTCCGGATTCATGATGAACGGATTCATCCCGTTCTCGGGCGGCTCGTCGACCTTGAAGTCCGGTATGTCCGGGCCGGACCACGTCTTGCCGTTCCAGCCGATCAGCTTGCGCGACGGATCGAACGGCTTGCCGTTCACATCGCACGATGCGCGGTTGTACAGCACGCGGCGATTCACCGGCCACGCCCACGCCCAGTTGAGCGTCTGGCCGATGCCCGTCGGGTCCGAGTTGTCGCGGCGGCCCATCTGATTGCCCGCCTGAGTCCACGCGCCGCAATAGATCCAGCATCCGCTCGCGGTCGACCCGTCGTCACGCAGTTGCGCGAAGCTCGAAAGCTGCTCGCCCTTCTTCGCGAGCACCTTGGTCTTGTCGGCAACGTCGGTGACGTCGGCGAGCGCGCGGCCGTTGAACTCCATCGCGAGTTCTTCCGGCGTCGGGCTTTCCGGGTCCGCATACGGCCACGTCATCTTGAGGATCGGATCGGCATACGCGCCGCCGTTTTCCTGATACGCACGGCGCAAGCGCAGCCAGAGGGCCGACATGATCTCGATGTCGCTGCGCGCTTCGCCCGGCGGCTGCGCGCCCTGCCAGTGCCACTGGAGCACACGCGACGAGGACACGAGCGAGCCGCGCTCTTCCGCGAAGCACGTCGTCGGCAGGCGGAACACTTCGGTCTGAATCTGCGACGCATCGACGTCGTTGAATTCGCCGTGGTTCTTCCAGAACTCCGACGTCTCGGTCGCGAGCGGGTCCATGATGACGAGATACTTCAGCTTCGACAGCCCGAGCCCGATCTTCGCCTTGTTCGGCGCGGCGGCGAGCGGGTTGAAGCCCTGACAGAAGTAGCCGTTGATCTTGCCCGCGGCCATCAGTTCGAAGGCTTGCAGCAGGTCGTACGCCTTGTCGAGCTTCGGCAGGAAATCGAAGCCGAAGTTGTTCTCGGCGGTCGCGTTGTCGCCCCACCAGGACTTCATGAAGCTCACGTGGAACGCGCGATAGTTCTTCCAGTAGCTGAGCTGGTTAGGCCGCAGCGGCTGGGTCGCGCGCTTGGTGATGTACTCCTCGTAGTCCTGCTCCGCTTCCATCGGCAGCGTCATGTAGCCGGGCAGCAGGTTCGACATCAGGCCGAGATCGGTCAAGCCCTGAATGTTCGAGTGCCCGCGCAGCGCGTTCATGCCGCCGCCCGCAATGCCGATGTTGCCGAGCAGAAGCTGCACCATCGCGCCCGTGCGGATCATCTGCGCGCCGACCGAGTGATGCGTCCAGCCGAGCGCGTACAGGATCGTGCCGGCGCGGTTGGTCGCGGCGGTCGACGCGAGCATCTCGCAGACCTTCAGGAACTTGTCGGTCGGCGTGCCGCACACCTTCGTCACCATTTCAGGCGTGTAGGCGGCGTAGTGCTGCTTCATCAGGTTGTAGACGCAGCGCGGATGCTGCAAGGTCGGATCGACCTTCACGAAGCCGTCGTCGCCGCGCTCGTAGTCCCAGCTCGTCTTGTCGTACCGGCGCTTTTCGGCGTCGTAGCCGGAGAACACGCCGTCCTTGAACGCGAAGTCCTCGCGCACGATGAACGACATGTCCGTGTAGTTCTTCACGTACTCATGCTGGATCTTGTCGTGCGTCAGCAGATAGTTGATGACGCCGCCAAGGAAGGTGATGTCCGTGCCGGTACGGATCGGCGCGTAGAAATCCGCAACCGATGCCGTGCGCGTAAAGCGCGGATCGACGACGATCAGCCGCGCCTTGCGATGCGCCTTCGCCTCGGTCACCCATTTGAAACCGCACGGGTGCGCCTCGGCCGCATTGCCGCCCATTACCAGAATCACGTCCGCGTTCTTGATGTCGACCCAATGGTTCGTCATCGCTCCACGGCCAAACGTCGGGGCAAGACCTGCCACCGTCGGGCCATGTCAGACACGCGCCTGATTGTCGAATGCGAGCATCCCAAGACTGCGGACAGTCTTGTGCGTCAGATAACCGACTTCATTGCTGCCCGCCGACGCCGCGAGAAATCCCGTGCTGAGCCAGCGGTTGACCGTCTTGCCGTCCGGCGTCTTCTCGATGAAGTTCGCGTCGCGGTCAGCTTTCATCAGCTTCGCGATGCGGTCGAGCGCCTCGTCCCACGACATGCGCTTCCACTCGTTCGAGCCCGGCGCGCGATACTCGGGATGCAGCAGCCGGCTCGGGCTGTGAATGAAGTCGATGAGCGATGCGCCCTTCGGGCACAGCGTGCCGCGATTGACCGGATGGTCGGGATCGCCTTCGATATGGATGATGCTGGCCTTTGCGTTTTTGGCGTTGTCGCCGAGGCCGTACATCAGGATGCCGCATCCGACCGAGCAATACGGGCAGGTGTTGCGGGTTTCAGTGGTGCGCGACAGTTTGTATTGGCGGACTTCAGCGAGCGCGGGTGCCGGAGAGAAGCCCAGTGCAGCCAGGCTCGATCCGGCGAGCGTGCTCGCGGAAACCTTGAGGAACTGTCGCCGTGACATTTGCGGCATGATTGCCTCGGCGCGTCGTATAAGTGGGTGGTTTGAATTATAGGTACGCGATACGGCCCCGATGCTTGACCTTGCATAGGAATTGCACCAAGAAAGCCGATCGTTTCTTGCCGCTACACAGCAATCGCCGTGCGTCGCGCGACAAAGGCGGGATCATAACAATGAACTTAAGAAAACGCTTAGGCCCGCGCCGGCTCGAATTGGAATGAAACCTGCTCAATCGGGTGCGATTACCGCAAGCGGACGCCCGCGCGAGGCCAAACCCTCGCCGAGATCGATCCGATCCACTCGAGAGGACCACGATGAGCTCCGTTTCCACGCAAAAATTAGAGGCAGCTGTCAAGAAAGACGCGTCGTGGGCGATGAACGCGCTCAAGCAGTTCTCCGAGAACCGCTGCGCCGCGATGGCCGCGAGCATCGCGTTTTATTCGGCCTTCTCGCTTGCACCGACGCTCGTGATGGTGATCGCCGTCGCGGGCTGGGTCTTCGGCCCTGAAGCGGCGCGCGGGCAGTTGTTTCATCAGGTCAACGGGCTGATCGGCGATCAGGCGGCGGCGGGCGTGCAGAGCATCGTCGAGAACGCGCATCGCAGCGGCGGCACGGGGATCGCCGCGATCATCTCGTTCGTGCTGCTGGCCGTGGGCGCATCGGCGACGTTCTCATCGCTCAACACGGCGCTCAACATCGTCTGGCCGCTGACGGGCGAGCAACGCTCGAGCGTCATGGCGATGGTGCGCGTGCGGCTCGTGTCGTTCGGGCTCGTGCTGGGCGTCGCGTTTCTGCTGATCGTCTCGCTCGTGCTCGATACGGCGATTCAGGCGGTCGGCATGTGGCTGTGGGGCGATTCGCCGTTCGTGATCATCGGCGACATCGTGCAACTGGTCGTGGGGCTCGCGATTCTGACGGTCGCGTTCGGCGCGCTGCTGAAGTTTCTGCCCGACGCGCCGGTCCATTGGCGCGATGCGCTCGTCGGCGGGCTCGTCGCGGCGCTGCTGTTTTCCGCGGGAAAGAAGCTGTTCGCGTTCTATCTGACGCACGCGGGCACGGCCAGCGCGTTCGGCGCGGCGGGATCGCTCGCGGTGCTGCTCATGTGGCTTTACTTTTCGGCGGCCGTTCTGCTGCTGGGCGCGGAGTTCTCGGCGGCGCGCGCGCGGATGCACGATCCGCGCGGCCCCGGCGGCGTGCAGAGCGGCGGGCGCGTTCCGCCCGGCAGCCGCGCGAAAATCGGCTCGATGCTCGCCGGCTCGACGCGCGTCGGCATGCCAGCGGCTCAGGTTACTTCAGCGACTTCCGGCGATGCCGCCCCGCGTCCCATCGCGCTTCCTGCCGCCGCCACAGATACCGGCGCGCTGGGGCCCCGCCCTGATAAGGCATCGGCGGTGACGCGGGCACTCGCGTTGTCACGCACGATCGCTCGGGCGGAATCGACGGCCACGCGTGCAACCGCCGTCGCGATGGTCGGCGCGGGCCGCAAGGCTTCGCACGCGAACGCCGCCGTGAAACGGCATCCGTGGCGCGCGGTGTTCGTTGCGGCAAGCGCGGGCATGGCGGTGGCGTTGCTCTCGAAGCACGATTCGTCTCGCAGGGATTGACGAGCCGCCTAAGGAGAATCGTGCGCGTGACGTTTATCAACGAAATCGCAACCAATCCGTCGGGAAGAACTACCGCCCGAACTTCGGGGAAACTCCCTGCGGAACTTTCAATGAGCAGCACTGTCGTCGCGAAAACAACTGCCGAATTGCCGCAGAACGTGCGTGGGCGGGCGTTCGGCTACTGTGTGTGTTTTTCGAGACACTCTATTTTTTTCGTTTTTTAAGTTACGAAACGTTGCGTTATTCTCTGCGCCGGTAACAACGATATTAATCATTCGCGTGGAGAATTCGATGAAACGATTCGCACTGACGTCCCTCTCGCTGGCCTTGCTCGGCGCAGCTGGCGCAGCACAGGCACAAACGAGCGTGACGCTGTATGGCGTGATCGATACCGGCCTGGCCTATGTGAGCCACGCCAATGCGGCTGGCGACCACCTGTTCGGTATGGTCAACGGCACGCTGTCCGGTCCGCGCTGGGGCTTGAAGGGTCAGGAAGATCTGGGCGGCGGTCTGAAGGCGCTGTTCCAGTTGGAAAGCGGCTTCGATCCGGGCACGGGCCGTCTGAACCAGGGTGGCCGCGAATTCGGCCGTCAGGCATTCGTCGGTTTGAGCGGCAACCAGTGGGGTACGGTCACGCTGGGTCGTCAATATGACCCGTCGGTCGACATGGTTCAAGGCCTCACGGCTGACAACTACTGGGGCGCAGCGTTCGCAACCCCGGGCGACGTCGACAACTACGACAACAGCCTGCGCGTGAGCAACGCTGTCAAGTACGTTTCGCCGGTGTTCTCGGGCTTCCAGTTCGAAGGCATCTACGGTTTCAGCAACCTGGCGGGCACGACCGGCCAGGGCCAGACCTGGGGCGGCGCGGTCACGTATAACAACGGTCCCCTCGGCGTGGCCGGCAGCTACCTGTACGTGAACAACCCGAGCGCAAACCGCGCGACCGGCTGGAACAGCCCGTCGTCGGATTCGCTGTTCAACAGCGTGATCAACAGCGGCTACTCGACGGCACACGCAATCGGCATCGCACGCGGCGCCGGCCAGTACGCCTTCGGTCCGTTCACGGTTGGCGCGTCGTACAGCTTCGCGCAGTACAAGAACGACGGCAACTCGCTGTTCCAGGAGCAAGAGAAGTTCAACGTCGGCAACGCGTTCGTGAACTTCCAGCTGACGCCGGCTACCCTGCTGGGCCTCGGCTACACGTACACGCACGCAAGCGGCGACACGTCGGCGAACTACCACCAGGTCAGCCTGGGCGCCGACTACGCCCTGTCGAAGCGCACCGACGTCTACGCTGTCGGCGCGTACCAGCACGCAAGCGGCACGCAGCGCGTGACAAACGCCGACGGCACGTCGTCGACGGTCGGCGCGACGGCTTCGATCAGCGACTTCGGCTTCGACAGCGGCCGCAGCCACCAGGAACTCGTCCTGATCGGCCTGCGCCACAAGTTCTAATAAGAACTGACAACCGGCAGACGTGGCACGCGAGTGCCGCGTCGGCGGACAGCAGCATCTCGAACAGCCATCGGTTTCCGATGGCTGTTTTTTTTGCGTTTACCGTTTGAGCCGCGATGAATTGCCGCTTGCAACCGATCAGGCGAGTTCAGCCGCGCGAGTGAATGCAAAATGGCTCGCTCGATACCGTCCTGCGGAGTGCTTTGGATGACCTCACGTGCGCTTGCTTCGCTCTGGCTTTGCGCCATTGCCGCACTCATGTCCGGCTGCGCGTCCCAGGCGCTCCCGCGTCATGTCGACGCTGCACGGTCCTTGCCGATGATCGTCGCGCATCGCGGCGGCACGGCCGATTTCCCCGAGAACACCTTGCTTGCGATCAGCGGCGCGCTGGAACACCAGGCGGACGCAATCTGGCTGTCCGTCCAACTGACGCGCGATGGCGTGCCGGTGCTGTATCGCCCGGCGGATTTATCGGCGAACACGGACGGCCGAGGCACGGTCGCGAACATGGAGTTCGCGGCACTCGCCCAGCTGAACGCCGGCTTCAACTTCGCGAGCACCGAGGCCAACGGCGCGACGATGTTTCCGTATCGCGCGCATCCGCTGCGAGTTCCGACGCTCGCGGAGGCGCTCAACGCCATTCCGCCGTCGATTCCCGTGATGCTCGACATGAAAGCGCTGCCGGCCGACCGTCAGGCGGCAGCCGTGGCCCGCGTGCTCGACGAGGCGAACGCCTGGGATCGCACGCTGCTCTATTCGACCGATGCCGCGTATCAGACCGCGTTCGCGGCCTATCCGCGCGCGCCTGTTCGAATCGCGCGATGCGACTCGTGGCCGGCTTGCGAATGTCGCGCTGGCGCATGATTGCAGCCCGCCGCCGCCCGGTGCGTGGGCAGCGTTCGAGTGGTCGAGAAAGATGGAACTGGTCGAGACGTTCACGCTGGGCGAAGCGCGTTCAGCGGTGAACGCGAAGCTATGGACGCCGCAAGCGATGACCTGCTTCCGCGCGCGCGGCGATGCCCATGTGATGGCAATCGGCGTCGACGATGCGGAGGCTTATCGCGCCGCCGCGTGTCTCGGCATCGACGCCGTGCTGGTGGATTCGCCGCGCACGATGCAGGCGATCAGGGAGCGCATCGGCCAGCCGCTGCAATGCGCGGACGAGGCGCACTAGACCGACTCAATCTTGCGGCGCGTTGCCCGCTGCCTCGACGTCCTGCGCGAGCGTCTGCGCGGGCGCGTCCGACCCGCCGGGCGGCACATCGCCGATGACGAGCCGCGGCACCGTTGCGCGCGTCTCGCGCGGACGCAGCGGCACGTCGGCGAGATCGGTCCACGACGGGTTCGGAATTTCCCCGAAAAGCTGCCGCAGACGCTCGCCCCAGCTCCGGTTGATCATCTGGTAATAGGCGCTGTTGTTGTCGAGCGTGGCGAAGCGCGTGACCCGCAGCGAATCCTTTTCGTAGACCAGCAGATCGAGCGGCAAACCGACGGAGAGGTTCGAGCGCAGCGTCGAGTCCATCGAGATGAGCGCGCATTTGGCGGCTTCGTCGAGCGGGGAGGCAGGCGTGATGACGCGATCGATGATCGGCTTGCCGTACTTCGATTCGCCGATCTGGAAATACGGCGAGACGCGCGTCGATTCGATGAAATTGCCCGCCGCGTAGACCATGAACATGCGCGGGCCCTGCCCTTCGATCTGCCCGCCCAGAATGAAGCTGCAATTGAAGTCGACGCTGAATTCCGCGAGCGACATCGCGTCGCGCCGATGCACCTCGCGCACCGCGTCGCCGACGATGCGCGCGGCCTCGGCCATCGTTGCGCAGTTGTAGAGCGTCGGCGCGTCGGGGCCGGCGGGTTCGGCGAGCAGTTGCGTGACGGCCTGCGTCAGCGCGAGATTGCCGGCTGCGAGCAGCACGATGACGCGTTCCCCGGGCTGTTCGAAAACGGCCATCTTGCGAGCGGCGCTGACGTGGTCAACGCCCGCGTTGGTGCGCGTGTCCGACAGGAACACGAGGCCCTCGTCCACGCACATGCCCACGCAGTAAGTCATGTCGATATACCTAAAAAACAGAAACCAGGCCGCCATTGTAGCGATCACGCCGGCGCATCGCAGCGCGCTTGCTCAAATCGGATTAACGGCAGGCACGGACCTGCGCTTGAGCGACGCATGCGCTTTTGCATTTCGCGCTAGACTCGGCGCTCATTCGCGTTTTATGCCTCCGTCGCCGTTCATGCAAGAAGATTCCCTCGCCGATGCCCTGCTCGCCGGTCTCGCGCGCCCGATCGTTTTCGTCGATCTGGAGACGACCGGCAGCGACGCAACCGCCGATCGCATCACCGAGATCGGCGTGGTAGAAGCGAGCACGGCCGGCATCGAGCGCTGGAGCGTGCTCGTCGATCCGGGCCTGCCGGTGCCGCCGTTCGTCGCGCGTCTGACCGGCATCGACGATGCGATGCTGCGCGGCCAGCCGAGTTTCGAATCGCTCGCGCCCGCGCTTGCCGAGCGGCTGCACGGCAAGCTTTTCGTCGCGCACAACGCGCGTTTCGATTACGGCTTTCTGAAGAACGAGTTTCGCCGCGCGGGCATCGCGTTTCGCGCGGATACGCTTTGCACGGTGCGGCTGTCGCGCGCGCTGTTTCCCTCTGTCGAGCGGCATGGGCTGGACGCGCTGATCGCGCGGCTGGATCTCGCGCCGCAAGGACGCCACCGCGCGCTGGCGGATGCTGATTTGCTCTGGCAGTTCTGGCAGAAGATCCACGAGCTTTATTCGCAGGAACTCGTCGATGCCGCCGTGAAGGCGCTCGTCAGGCGCGCGAGTCTGCCTGCCGCGCTGCCCGAAGGCGCGCTGGATGCGCTGCCGTCATCGCCCGGCGTGTATCTCTTTCATGGCGATGACGACGTGCCACTTTACGTCGGCAAGAGCATCAACCTGAAGCAGCGTGTGGGGGCGCATTTTTCCGGCGATCATCGGCTGGCGAAAGATTTGTCGATATCGCAGGCGATACGGCGGATCGATTATCGCGAGACGGTCGGGGAACTTGGCGCGTTGTTGCTGGAAGCGAAGCTCGTGAAGGAGTTGCAGCCGGTACACAACCGGCTGCTGAAGCGCGCAGCGGCGACGTGCGCGTGGCAATGGCTGCCGGGTGCGCCCGCGCCGACGCTGTTGCGTGCCAGCAAGCGGGATTTGTCGCGCGAGCCGCATTTGTTTGGCGTGTTTTCGTCGCGTGCGAAGGCGCATGCGTTCATGCGTCATCTCGCCGATGAACACAAGCTGTGTCCGGCGACGCTGGGCATCGAGAAAGCGCCGCCGGGGAAACTGCGCGGGTGCTTCGGGTATCAGGTGAGGCGTTGTCTGGGCGCGTGTGCCGGTGCGGAATCGCTTGCGGATCACGCGGCGCGGGCGCTGGTTGCGCTGGAACACGCGCGCGTGGTGCGGTGGCCGCATGAGGGGCCGGTTGCGATCGCCGAGTACGATGCGGGCACGGGAGGCGAGGCCTGGCATGTGATCGATCGATGGTGTTACCTGGGTACGTGCGGCGCGCGTGATGGAATTGCTGCGGTGCTCGCTGATGCGCCCGAGCTGCGGCCCTTCGATGCGGATGTTTATGCATTGATTGCCAGGCGGATCGCGTCGGGGCAGCTTGAGTGGATCGCGTGTGATGCGCGGCCGTCGTTTAGTCTCGTGGTGCAGGAAGCGGTTGTGGTTTCGGAGAAGCGGGTGGGGATGCGGCGGCGTGTGCCGGTGAAGGCCGTTACGAATGTGGGGCAGCTTGGGTTGCTCGGGTAGATCGTGGGCTTTGCGGGGGTGGGGGCGATCGTCATGGAGTGCGCGGCTGGCTTTCACACGCTGGTGCAAAGCTATGGCTGGAATGTGCCAGAGGCTAGACAACAGAATTTGCGGAGTAGTTTTAGGCTTTGCACCAAGAAACAGGACAAGTGTGAGCGAGACGCATCGGCCGGTCATTGCTCATATCGAGCAGCCCCGCTCGGTCGATGCGGCGCAAAAGCGGAGGCTCGTCATCTGGCGGCGCTTGCGTGCGACTGAATTGCGCTGGTGACGTACAAGCGGTTTTAGCGGTGAAACAAGGGACGTTCGACTAGCGGAGACCGCCTGAAGGTTGCGGGCGCGGCATGGCGCTTCAAACCATGCCCGCGTGGATATGCCCCGGTTTTCACTCGACGCCTATCGCCGGCCATTTTTCGTTGTGCGTTGACGCTGCTCCATCGCGCCTTCTAGGCGGCCTTCCTCAAAGTTGCGCCGTCACCTGGAAACCGACGGTCACGCGGGAAGTCGCAAACGCCGATGGCTTGTAGATCGGCGTCCCCGCGAATACGTCGTAGCTCAGTCCGGCATACTTGCCCGGGATGCCCCCGCGTACACCGACGACCGCACCGACCAATTGCGTGCCCGCCAGGAACGCGGTGTTCGGCCCGAACACGCGGCCGTAGTCGATGCCGGCATAGAGCGACTGCCCGGTCTTGCCGATCGGCGCCTGCAACTCGTTGCGCCAGTAGAAACCTTTTTCGCCCGCCAGCATCTGCTCGCCATCGAAGCCCCGCACCGTGTAGCGGCTGCCGATCGTCAAGTCGTCGACGTAGAACAACGTATCGTTCGTGTATTGGCCGTGGAACGTCGTGACGTAGCGCAGCGCCTGCGACGCGACCGCGAACGGCACCGACAGATTCGCGTCGAACACGGCCATGCGGAAACGATACGTCGGGCCGCTCGGTTTAGTTGCGGGCGTGGGCGCGATGACGCCATCGTCGGGCGGCGACGCCGGATCGAGCGTCGCGCCAAGCCCGCCCATGCCTTGCCGATACGCCAGCGTCCCATCGAACTGCGCACCGCCGAAGTAATGTCGATCGGTCAGGCCCGCTTCGAAGAACGTGTTGTTGCGGTGTTGCAGCGTGATTTCGGTGTCGTCGATGAAGCTCGCGCCGAAGCGCTTCGACAATTGTACGTAGCCGCCGAACACATCGTTCTGGTCACGGCGCAGTACGCGGGCGAGCTTCAGCCCGGCCGACTGCGAATTGCCGCTCGACACGAAGGTCTGGTTCACGCCCGCGATCTGCTGGTAGTACGTGTTCGTATTGCCGAACAGCGTCGCCGTCCAGTAGCCCCACGGCATCGAATATGAGCCGTTGAAGCCGTGCGAGCCGAGCGCCTTGTCCTTGAAGTACAGGTCTTGGCTGGCGCCAAGCGTCAGGATGTCGTTCAACCCGAGCAGGTTGTCGATGCCAAGACTGACGTTGCCTTGCAGCTTGCCGGTCGCGCGGCTGCCGGAGTTGTCGACCGATGCGACGAGGCTCCACGGCTTTGCACGCTTCAGCGTGAGCACGACATCGCTTTCGCCGGGCACGCTGGTGGGCTCGATCTTCATCGCGACGTCCTGGCTGGCGACGCGCTTCATCTGTTCGAGGCCTTGCTCGAGGTCGCGCAGGTTCAGCACGTCCCCGGGGCTCGCGGGGAAGGCGGTTTTCCATGTGCCCCATGAGACGGGATCGGCGAACCGCACTTCGCGGATGAGCCCGGGCACCAGCGCAACCTTGAGCGTGCCGCTCGACAGGTCTTGTTCGGGCAGCAGCACGCGCGTCGTCACTAGACCGCGGCTGAGGATTGCTTGCTGAAGGCCCATTGTGATCAGATTCACGCCGTCCTTGCCGACGCATTGCCCCTTGTAGTGATCGAGCCATTCGCGCGCGAAGGCGAACGGGTCCATCGGCAGTGACGATGCGCCTTTGTCGCGCACCGCTTCGGGTAACGTTGCCGGCGCATCGAGCGCGAACGTGCCGATCCGAAAGCACGGCGATTCGTTCGGCAGGTCGGGATAGACCCCGGCTGTTGGAACCGTCGAACGTACTGTCGGCGCTTGGACCGCTGCCTCTCGCTGCTGCGCTTCGCGTTGCTGCTGAATCTGCTGATTCTGCTCGGCGTTGGCGCGTGCGGAAGCAGCTTGATCGGCGGGCGTCGGCGCTTGTTGCGCGTGGACGGCGAGTGTGACCACGGCTGTGAGCGGCAAAGCCGCCAGCCTTTTCCTGTTTCTCATGCTACCTACTAAGAATCACGGTCTCGATACGGTGGTCGAGCCATTCACTAAATCTCGCTCCTGCTCAAACGCCCGTGCGTTGCAACTCACACTGGTCTGTGCGTGTCCGAGCTCCGGCTCACCGGGCGATGGCCCGAAGACGCCGGGCAGGATCCTGTGACCGCGTGTCGTCCAGGTTGTCGAGAGAACGCTCATCGCGATGCCAGTCTGAACGATGCTACAAACGACGACCCAGCTCGATGGCTAGGTGTATTGCTTCAAGATTTGTCCTGTTCTTCGTCTTTCATCTCGTAGCTCTTGCGAGCCTTTTTGTAGCTGTTATCGAAAGGCCTAATCTTGAGCATATGGGCTCTGCTTGCATATCCGCCCAAGGCTGCGATGCCGAGTCCTACGAGCAGCACGAAACCTCCGAAAGGTGCAGGCGGAATGTACTTGTAAGCAACGTACATAACCAGGATTCCAACAACAAGTAGACCGGTCCGCACCCACCGCGAAAAGTTGCCATCTTCTATGAACCGAATTCTCATCGCTTACCGCTCCAATGATTAATGAAGTTAGCCCAATAGCTATTCGAAGAGCTCTGCGCCTGCTGGGCTGCACTGCTGTTGTTAAGCGCGTTCGCAGTCTCGTTAATCGCGGGTCCAAGAGCGGGAACTCGATCCGACACGTGGCCAGCGATCAGCCCGGTAACACCCGATACGGCGTATTGACCCACGTTTGGATTCACCGTTTGCGCGATGCCATCAGCCGCAAATCCTGCCACGGTGGCTACATACGCCGCCGCAGAGAATCCCGCTGAATATGGCGAAGGAACTGTCGCCATAGCGGCAGCGGCAGCGCTGAATCGTCCCGCATTGGTTAATGTGGCCGACGCTACGTCCGCAACCGTGTTGCGCATGTAATCCGCATCCGACTTATCGAACTTTGTGAACGGCCCTGTCACGTCGATACTGAAGCCCTTCTTTCCGGTCTGGTCATACACGATGTTCGGAACGCCGCCCTGTGCAGATGCCGAGTTGGCTAGAATGTAATTGTGCAACTCAGGATTCGTCTGCGCGGTAATCTGCGTCTGGATCGGCTTGCCGTCGTCCGTTACGCCCGCGTACTGCCACTTGGCGCCCGAATCACTTGGGCTCGCTCCAATCAGCGTAGCAGGTGCGCCCGATTCACGGTCACCATCGATCAAACCTCCCATGTTCCTCATCTAATCCTCAATCTGCTCCTCGGTATATTTGCCGCCACTCTTCTGCGCGAGTTGCTTCGCCAGCTTCTTCTCATCCGGATGCAACTGCCGATTGAACCGGTCAACTATCCTGAGCAGATCTTGCGTGTACGCAAGTTGTAAGACATCGAGAAGCCATACACCAACTGGGCAGGACCACGCGTCGCATCAATCTCTGGAGCGACATCTATCCGTGCAAGAACTCCGTCTTTACACAGTACCGTGCTTTTATCTATGGACGATTTCTGTTGCCGCCAACCACGACTTATCAAAATGTCTCGATAGTTTTCGGCTAGGTTCTGCTTCCACGACGCAGCATGTATGTTCGTAATCAGTAGCGCCCCACCGAATTTAGCATTGGAGTATGTGGACTGAATACTACCCCCTGCTACCGTGCGTTATGCATATCCGCAGTCATCACAGCCAAGCGGGCTTCGCTATCCGCCTTCGACGGATTTTTCAAACCAGCAACGATTATTATCGTCACTCCAAACACAAACACGAAACATCCCCAGACCTTCTTCCGATGTTCTTTCTTAATGCTTTGCATTCTTTGCCCCAAATCCAGGAATCGTGAAAATAGGAAAGCTATAGCCACCACCCGCATTACCGTCAGGGCTCGGTGTTCTAGCCACTCCACCAACCCCGACCCCGACCTCGATTGCAGTCTGCCCGCCAATGGCGTGATTCATGCCGCCACAAATACCATAAAGGCATCCGTTTCCACCGACGGAAGACCCTCCAAGAAATTGATTCGTGAGATCTTCGCAGTCACACCGTGATTCTGGAACGCATGACCCGCCTGCTTGGCCAGCCCGCCTATGATGCTCGCGACACCCTGCGGGCCAGGATACGTGTTAGGCGGCGCTGCCTGAATGCGCTGCAAGAAACCGCTCGATGCATTGACCACGAACGACACTTCGGGGCTGCCGCCGAAGTCCGGGATCGCCGAATAGATTGTGCCGACAAAGATGGTGTTCATCAGCCCGTTGCCCGCGGTGTCCGCAGCGCCTGCCGCGATCGTCACCTGATCGCCGTTGACGGCCAAGCCCGTCAGGCCCCGCGTCGCGAGCACGCCCATATCCGCGAGCTTCATGCCATAGATGCGCAGCGAGAGCGTCGGCAATGCCAATCCGCCGCCGTTGTTCGCGAGGCTGACCTGCGCGCGATGGCCGGTGAGATCAAGGATTTGCGAGCCATCGGGGAAGGTCGTCCTCGCCAGGGCGAAGGTCACATCGATCCGACGCCGGGCGAACGGCATGAGTGCTCCTTACGAATCGCAGGCCTTAGCGATGGCGCAATGACGCCGCGTTGGATGACTGAGTGAATAACCGTTCAACTCGTCATCATCACCGAGCAGGGGCACCGCAAAACGACCAAGTCCGCTCATCAACAAACGGGTATGTTCGCCGCTGCAAACGCCCGCCTTCATGAATTGCTGGAAGGCAGCCATGCCGATTGGTTCCGCCAACAGATAACGGAAGCCGTATGCGAGGCGATTCCCGATTGCGTCGTGCCGGTCGGCAACGGCAACGATCATCAAACCTGGACATGGCGGCATTTCACGGCGGCGATAATGATTGGCGCAGGTAGTCGTGAAGACAGACTCAGACGCTTAAGCACGGCGCTGCGCGACGACGCGCATGCCGCAAGCCTGATCTTTCAGGCGAAGTGCGACGGGGTAGGTGCACGGCAAGCCAAACTCATCTTCAATGCGATCGACTTTGACCGCGTCGCCCGACATCTTTGGGAGACAGTCCTCAACGATCGTTGACGTGCATCGGCCGCCTACCGAATTAGCTCGAAGTACAGCAACTGGCAGCGGGTGCCCAGTCCGCTGTACTCGGGATCGTCGTCGCCGGCGGTATCGACGAACGCCAGATCGCCGACAAAGTCTAGATACGCCGCACGCACCAGATAGACGAGGTTGCGACACAGGGCGCCTGCCATGACCAGATGGCCAGCGACGTACAGGTCGAGGTACAGGCCAGTGTGCTTCTGATAGACAGCAAGGCCGCAGGACTGCTGCGCCAGCGCCACCGACAGGCGCTGGGACGGCGTGGCCGCGAGCGGAATCGTCAACATCAGGCGAACACACCAGGCACGGCAGTCTTCAAGGACGTCGCTACACCCGACAGGTCCTGCGTGATCTGCGTCGTGATGGTGCGCTGGATCTGCGCAACAGACTGCTGCGCGTTCGCATAGCTGTCGGTGACGCGCTTCATCGCTTCCTGCAACGGCGTCAACTGGTTGGTGGGCGCCGGCAGGTTCGCTACCGTGCAAACCCATCCCTGGCTCTGCGGATCGCTGCCGGACGGTTGGGCGGTGTTCGAGTATGAAGCCGTCGCGCTCGTGCGGATTTCGGACAGGGAAATTTCCGCCACGATCAGCGACAAGCCTGCGGAACTTCGCCCTGGTAGTCGAGGCGATCGAGAGGTTATACCCGCGATAGGTCTCATCGGGCGTCGTGACATTGACGAGCGTCAGCGAGCCCAGGAGACCGTGCAGTCGCAGCAAGAAGGCGTCGCGGCTCATGTTGCACCCGCCGCACGCCAAGCGCAGGGTCAGCTCCTGGGGTTGGGCCACCTTGTTGTATGAAGCGAACGAGCCCTGCTCGACCGGGTAGGACGCCACGCGTTGCTCACCGCGATAACCAATATCGACCACCGTGTCGGGCGTGACGATCGCATTGCCTTCGTCATCGCACAGGATCCACTGCGGCCGGTCACCGAGGAAGTCGAACTAGTCGATGCCCTGCAGCGCCTGCGTCACGCCGGTGAGCACGCCCACGGCCATCGGCAGGCGGTTGAGGTCCGGCACGCCCGCGACGGGCGGCACATTGGGAAACGGAATCAGCGGCACATTGGCGCCGTCGTTATTGAGATGAAGAAGCGGATCGCGGCGTTAAGATGCGGCGTCACGTTCCAGAGGTATTAAATGAAAATCAAGGTCCTTATGCTCGCGGCAATGCTGGCCGCAGTTCAGATGACGGCGAATGCTGTTCAGCCGTCGATGCAACTCGTCTATCGATACATCACTGTTCCCGGCAAGCCGACAGCCGAAATCACGGCCGGCCTGATCAATCCTGATCAAACTACGTCCGAGGGTTGCGAGCGCCGTTTCGGGCAGGTAAGAGTTGAGGGCGTGCAATTCTCGCAAAGCGGCACGACCCTTGAGAGTTTTCGATTCACCGATTCCCGGGGAAATCAATGGTCGATCCCGACCGGACTTGCCGGAATGTCAAACGCAGGTCGATCTGCTGCGAGCAACTTCATCCGCGTTGGACGAAGCTACTTTATAGACATTGAGGTCTGTGGCAGCGGCGGATACCCTTCACTGATCAGCATGTTTGACGCGAACGTGCGCTTCGGTCAGTAAGCTAAGTCATCCCCCACGTGGCTCGCGCGATGAGTCCGTTGCTGCTCAGTTCATCGCGCATGCCAGCCACGACTGCGTGTCCGTCCCCTGTGCCGGCACCATAGACATTCACGGTACCGATGTGGGTCTCCACGCGGTTGTGGCTATTGCTGACCGATGACGATCCGCCCGCGTTTGCTTGATATGCGGCAGCCATAATCGGCGCGGCGCTCGATGCAGGGTAGTCCGGTCCAGGGGAGCCGTACAACGCCGTGGCCGCCGTCGGGCGTTTGGCCATCTCCTCCTGCACTTTCAACGGGCGTTCGTACTTCGCCGACACGATCGCGCCCGCCTCGCCCGCGCTTTTCGCCTGGCGCAGCGCCCGACCTGCCGCCTGTTCGCGCCCGCGCCCGCGCGTGAGCTCGTAGTTCACGAAGTGTAGTTGCTCGGCCACCGTCAAGCCGCGAATGTCGTGACCGAACACGCGCTTGAACTCCGCCTACCGGTCGGCGTGCCACTGCCCGATGCCATGAGCCGCGCCGTTGTCGCCGACGATGTCCGGTCGCAGCCCGCTTCGATGGCGAGATTGGCCGCGATACCCGCTGCCTGTTCGCGCGACCAGCCCATCATCACCAGCGCAGCGGCGGCCGACTTCGCGTTCCCTGACGTCACGGCTTTTGGCACCCGTCCAGTGGTCACGGCTGCCGCGGGCATTTCCGCCGCACTCGCGCTCGAGGACACCGCATTGGCCAGTCCCTTCGCGGCATCAACCAGCGCCTTCGATGCATCGCGCTGTCACCTCGGCGCCGGACATCTGCGCGCTGGTGACGGGCGCGCGTGGCCGTCCGGTGAACGAAGAGACACTGCGCCGCCTGCCTTGCACGGGATATCGAATTCGTCGTCACACGAGGGCGCGCATGTCCGTTAGTTCTCTTCGCCGCCACACCAGTTCCCCAGCAATACGGTCGATTAACTCATCGATTGTGCGGATCATGTGACTAAGCCGCCTTAGAGAATAATTTCGACCTAATGGAATAAGGCGGGGAAGGCGGCGACTCGCGTTGACTCCAGATGTTGCCCAATCGGTAAAACCCTTGTCCGACCAGATCGATCGTGCACGCTGTGGGATTTCTCTCTCGTCACAGAGCGTCGCACGACGACGCGACTTGAGCCGGCGTGGAATGCAAGCGCGTCGTGGTCAGCGCCCAATGACCGCAGTTATTCGAAGGAGTACGAAATGCAACCCCTATCGACACTGGCCGACGAGTTCGCTCACTACGATCATCATCAACCGATCCCGCCGGAGCAGCATGACCTCGCGCGGACCCTGTTCTATTACGGCGCCGCGTGCGTCATCGACTGCCTTCACACGGCCGCCGCCGACGCTCGGATGCCCGACCAAGTTCAAGCCGCGTTCGACAGCATGCGGCGCG
This sequence comes from Caballeronia grimmiae, assembly GCF_000698555.1. Classification (GTDB taxonomy): domain Bacteria; phylum Pseudomonadota; class Gammaproteobacteria; order Burkholderiales; family Burkholderiaceae; genus Caballeronia; species Caballeronia grimmiae. The sequence goes on from NZ_JFHE01000013.1 coordinate 105,569, forward strand.
AGGTACAGGATTTCGGAGTGAAGCACTTGCTCACCCGGATGTTCGACGATGTCGGGGTTCATGTTATCGAAGTACACGCCATATCCGGCAAGCCGCAATGAGTCCACTGGCCGCAGGCGATTTCGACCGGGAGCAGACGTGAAGTGCCCTGTCTCCGACAAGAACGTACGCAAGCTGCTCGCGTGTCATCCGTCGCTCGAAGTCAGCCGCACTGACCATCATGTACGCGTGCGTCACCGGGGCACCGGCGACTTCGTCATCGTCTCGTCCACCAGTTCAGACTGGCGCAGTTTGCGCAAGTTCCAGCAGGACCTGAAACGGCTCGAGGCGGGCGTGGGCTACTTGCAGCGGTCCCGCTCACGCCGGCGCTGAAATCAAGCCGCATGTTCGCCCCGCAGACCCAAAAGCGACACCTACGCCCGAACCTGCACCCATTCGACACCCACGAGTGGATGTTCACGGCACGCAACGGTATCGTCGACCTGCGTTTGAACCAGAGAGAGAACGCCAACAGCCGCAGTGACGCGAATCCATCGCACAGAGGTCCAGTCATCACAGAGGATCACTAACGATGATCACGCCCCCTGCCCCGCTGCCGCCCGTTCACTACGTGACCATCGCACGGGCGGCCGAGATGACGGGACTGAGCGAGAAAGCGATCCGCCGCAAGATCGAGGACGGCAAGTGGCTCGCTGGACGCGAGTATCGCCGCTCGCCGGACGGCGGCATTTTTATTGACTTACGAGCTTACGAGAAATGGGTCGAACGAATAGAACCTCGGGCGGAGTAGAAATCCGCGACACCTCCATGCGCATGCACTTCACCGTCGAGGGCATGCGCTACCGCCCCACGCTCATGATCGACGGCGAGGCCCTAGCGCCCACGCCCGCGAACATCAAGTATGCGAACCGGCTGATCATCGAGATCTGCGAGCGCATTCGCACCGGCACCTTCATCATGCGGGAGTACTTCCCGGACTCCGACGAGACCACGAGCCCGGCCGAGCTGACCGTCGAATCGTGGCTGATCGAGTGGCTCACCACCCTGCGTATCGAGAACTCGACGCGCGGCGGCTACGACGCGGCCATCAAGTTCTGGAGTCGTGCGCCATGCGACGGCAAGCAGCGCACGCTTGGATTGATACCGCTGCGGGCCTTGAAGCTGTCGCACATTCTGACGGCAATTGCTTCGCGTCCTGACTTGAGCGGCAAGACCATCAACAACTACGTCTCCGTGCTGCGTCAGGCGTTCACACTCGCCGTCACCGACAAACTGCTGTCGACCAACCTCGCCGAAGCCGTGCCGCGCGCCAAGCACCAGCGCCAGCCTGCCGATCCGTTCTCGCGCGCCGAGTCCGAGGCGATCATCGCCGAAGCAGCGAAGGTCGATCCGCAGATTCACAACTACATCGAATTCTGGTTCTGGACGGGGCTGCGCACCTCTGAGCTCAACGGGCTCGACTGGCGCTACGTGGATCTCTACGGCGACGCGGTCTCGATCGAGCGCGTGCTGGTCGGCGGCGAGGAAAAGGACCGCACCAAGACGGCCGAAGCGCGGCTGGTGCGGCTCAATAGCCGCTCACGCGCCGCGTTAAAGCGCCAACGTGCGGTCACAGGGCTCGCGGGCGGGCGCGTGTTCCAAGACCCGCGGTACAGCCGCCCCTGGCACAGCGAGGAGGCGTTCCTGCGGGTGTACTGGTCGCGCATCCTGAAGCGGCTGGGCATCCGCTACCGGCGCCCCTACAACATGCGCCATAGCTATGCCACCAGCATGCTGATGGCCGGCATGACGCCCGCGTTCTGCGCCAAGCAACTCGGCCACACGGTGGAGATGTTCCTGCGCATCTACGCGAAGTGGATCGACGGAAACCAGAACGACCTGGAGACGGCGCGACTGGAGTCGGCGCTGGGCACGCGGGCAGCAAACGGCGTCAGTTCCGGCTGAACCGGGCGCAGCGGGAGGGGGAGGAAGGACTCCGGCGACGCGGACAGCCCGGCACCCACCGCCCCGAAACGCCCGATAGAGCCTTGCCGGTAGCCGCCAATTGCCACGGAAAAACGGCCGCCAGCCGCGGCAAACCGATCGTCAATTCAGGAGGCCGAAAACGAAATTGTCCCTGGGATGTCCCTGGACGCCCCTGAATTTACGTAAGTCTTTGCTTTTACGAAGAAATTTTGGTGGGCCGGGTGGGACTCGAACCCACTGTCGGTCGATTATGAGTCGACAGCTTATACCAGTTAAGCTTCCGGCCCTGAGACAGCGCAAACAAGCGCAGCAAGCAAAAAGAGACAAAAAGAAAGCGCCGCAGCGGCGCTTTCTGATGCTTCAGAGCGATGCGCAAGGCGACCCTCGAAGGTCTGCGAGTTTGCCTTACAACGTCTCTCAATACAAGCCCGCCGAACGCATCAACTGCCTTCGAGGAACGATTTCAGCTTATCCGATCGGCTCGGATGACGCAGCTTGCGCAACGCCTTCGCCTCGATCTGCCGAATCCGCTCGCGCGTCACGTCGAACTGCTTGCCGACTTCCTCGAGCGTGTGATCCGTGCTCATCTCGATGCCGAACCGCATCCGCAGCACCTTCGCCTCACGCGGCGTCAGCGAGTCCAGCACGTCCTTCACCACATCGCGCATGCTTGCATGCAGCGCTGCATCCGCCGGCGCGACCGTGTTGTTGTCCTCGATGAAATCGCCGAGATGCGAGTCGTCGTCGTCGCCGATCGGCGTCTCCATCGAAATCGGCTCCTTTGCGATCTTCATGATCTTGCGGATCTTGTCTTCCGGCATTTCCATTTTCTCGGCAAGCGTCGCCGGGTCCGGCTCCAGACCGGTCTCCTGCAGAATCTGCCGGGAAATGCGGTTCATCTTGTTGATCGTTTCGATCATATGAACCGGAATGCGGATGGTGCGCGCCTGATCCGCAATAGACCGCGTAATGGCCTGCCGAATCCACCACGTCGCGTACGTCGAGAACTTGTAGCCGCGACGATATTCGAACTTGTCCACCGCCTTCATCAGGCCGATATTGCCTTCCTGAATCAGATCCAGGAACTGCAAGCCGCGATTCGTGTACTTCTTCGCGATTGAAATCACGAGACGCAAGTTCGCCTCGGTCATCTCCCGCTTCGCCTGCCGCGCCTTCAATTCGCCCGCCGCCATCTGGCGATTCGTTTCCTTCAAATCCTTCAGCGGCAGCACCACGCGTGCTTGCAAATCCAGCAGACGCTGCTGCTGTTCGCGAATGGCCGGAATGTTGCGCTCGAGCACGGCGCTATACCCGTGACCTTCGGCAACGACCTTGTCCGCCCAGTCGAGATCCGTCTCGTTGCCCGGAAAACGCGAGATAAACTCGGCGCGCGGCATGCCGCACTTGTCGACGACCGTATGCAAAATCTGCCGCTCGACCTGACGCACTTCATCGACCTGCGCGCGCAGCGTGTCGCACAGGCGCTCGACGGTGCGCGCCGTGAAGCGAATCGACATCAGCTCGGTCTGGATGGCCTCCTGCGCCTTCAGATAGGCCTTCGACTTGTAGCCTTCCTTCTCGTACGCGCGGCGCATCTTCTCGAACCACTCGCTAATCAGCGAGAACTTCTCCAGCGACTGGCGCTTGAGCGCCTCGAGTTGCGCGGCGTTGGCGCTGGCTTGCGCTGCGCCGTCGTCCTCTTCCTCTTCTTCGTCGCTTTCCTCGTCCGTTTCCTCTTCCTCGGATTCGATCGCCTCGGCTTCCTGTTCGGAAAAGCCGTCGGTGTCTTCCGCGTTCGGATCGATCAGGCCGTCGACGAGTTCGTCCACGCGCGTTTCCTCGTTCTGCACGCGCTCGGCCATCGCGAGAATGTCCGCGATGGTGGTCGGGCAGGCGGAAATCGCCATGACCATGTGCTTGAGGCCGTCCTCGATGCGCTTCGCGATCTCGATTTCGCCCTCGCGCGTCAGCAACTCGACCGTGCCCATCTCGCGCATGTACATGCGCACGGGATCAGTCGTGCGGCCGAATTCGGAATCGACGGTGGACAGCGCGACTTCGGCCTCTTCCTCGACTTCATCGTCCGAGGATGCGTTCGGCGCGTTGTCGTTTAGAAGCAGCGTCTCGGCATCGGGCGCCTGCTCGTACACCGCCACGCCCATGTCGTTGAACGTGCTGATGATGCCTTCGATCGCCTCAGTTTCCGTGAAGTTGTCCGGAAGGTGATCGTTGATCTCGGCGTACGTGAGAAAGCCGCGCTCCTTGCCCAGCTTGATGAGCGCGCGCAACTTGGAGCGGCGCTCTTCCAGCTCTTCGACCGTGCCGGGCGCGCTCGACGCGAACGCGTCCTTCAGCAGCGCCTTCTCCTTCGCGCGGCGATCGCGAGCCCTGGCCTTCTCGACCTTCGCCGCAGGTGCGGCGGCCGGCTCTGCGTTTTGCGTTGCGTCGTCTTCGACGGGTACATCGTTCAGCTTTTTCGTCATGGAGTTCGCCATACAGGCTCTAGTCTCGACTCGCGGCTGCCGGACGGCAACCGATTGAACCGTGAATACCCAATGCGCACGCCGCTTCCTGCTGACCTGCCGCGTGCCCCTGCCCGGAGCCCTATCGCGGTTCGAACGCACTGCGCCCGATCGTGAATCGCTCTACCCGCAATAGCAGCCGCTTCGCTTGCGCCCGTCTGTTCGTCGGCGTGCTTATCCGCCCGTTCCCGCGTGTCTCGGCACTCTTTCGCGGCGCATTACCGCACTCGCCGCTTCCGCGTTCGCCCGACAGCCGAATCAGCCAGCGCCTTGCTTCACCCTACCCGACCTTCCCGATCTACTCTGTCACGCGTCGCTCGCTGGCCCGCGTCGAGCTGACGCGGACCCGACAAACTAAGTGACTAAAAACAACGATTTTTGAACTTTTTATTATAGCAGTTCACCTTTCGGCATCTGCGCTAGCGGCCCTGCCAGCCTTGATCTGCGCGACTTTTGCCGACAAGTCCGAGAATTCCGCAACCTCTTCCGCCGACAGGTTCGATTGCCGCGCCAGTTGATCGAGCCGCGCCCGATACGTGTCGTGACGCAGCTTCACCACCGTCGCCTGCAATTCCTCCGCTAACAGACGCTTCTGCTCTTCCACGCGATCGGCCGCACCTTCATCCGATGGATCGCGGAGCAGCAGATCTCGCACGTTTTCATCATAGGCGAGAATTTCCTGGAAGATATCCTCGTATGTAGGCGCATTTGCAGCATTTCTCAAGACATCCGACAGCATCTGGAACTCCGCCGCGCCGCCGAGTTCACGTGCGTGGCCGATCACTTCGCTGAACAGTTCGCCGTGCTCGGTCATGGTGACGAGCGTGCGTTCGCTCTCTCCATCGAGCGATACCGCGATGCCCGGATACATCACCAGATTGCGCAGCGCGCGCTGTTCCTGGCCGGTCACGCGACGGCGTTCGCTCTTCGGCACCGACGCGCGGGCCACGGCGGCGGCGCGCGAATCAATGTCGCACAGCGCCGCAATTTCCGTGAACGGCGTATCGAGCCGGTCAGCGAGCATATGCAGGATTTGCACCCGCAACGCGTTTGCCGGAAGCGCCTGCAGGAGCGGCTTGGCGTCGAAGAGCGCCTTTGCGCGGCCCTCCGGCTGTTCCAGCTCCTTGTCGTTCAGCACCTCGTTGAGCAAAAATTGCGACAACGGCATTGCGCGGTCGACCTGCTCGCCAAAGCCGTCCGTGCCGAACTCGCGGACGTAGCTGTCCGGGTCGTGCTCCTTTGGCAGGAACAGGAACTTGACGGTGCGGTTGTCTGCGGCGTGCGGCAGCGCCGCTTCGAGCGCGCGACGCGCGGCGCGGCGGCCGGCGGAATCGCCGTCGAAGCTGAACACCACGGTGTCGGTCTGGCGAAAGAGCTTTTGCACGTGGACCGGCGTGCAGGCGGTGCCGAGCGTCGCCACGGCGTTCGCGAAACCCAGCTGCGCGAGCGCCACGACGTCCATATACCCTTCGACGACGAGCGCATAACCCAGTTCGCGGATCGCAAGACGCGCTTCGAACAGGCCGTACAGCTCGCTGCCCTTGCTGAACAAGGGCGTCTCCGGCGAATTCAGATACTTCGGCTCGCCGCCGTCGAGCACGCGTCCGCCGAAACCGATGACATTGCCCTTCACATTGCGGATCGGGAACATCACGCGCTCGCGGAAGCGATCGTAGCGGCGCGCCTGGCCTTGGGCGTCCGTCTTCTCGCTGACGATCACGAGGCCCGCTTCGACGAGATTGTCGTTGCGATAATCCGGGAACGCGGTTTCGAGGTTCTGCCAGCCGTCGGGCGCATAGCCGAGGCCGAAGCGCGCGGCGATTTCGCCGGTCAGGCCGCGCTTCTTCAAATACGCGATGGCGTTCGGCGCGGCGCGCAACTGCTTGCGATAGAAATCGCAGGCGGTCTGCATCACGTCGGTCAATGCGGTGCTGACCGCCTTGCTGGGCGCGCTCTCGCCGGCGCCCGAGCCGCGAAACGAATTCGAAGGCTCTTGCGGCACCGTCAGCCCCGCGCCCTGCGCAAGGTCTTTGACCGCCTCCGGAAACGTCAGCCCCGTGTGTTCCATCAGGAAGCCGATTGCCGTGCCGTGCGCGCCGCAGCCGAAGCAGTGATAGAACTGCTTGGTCGGGCTGACCGTGAACGACGGGCTCTTCTCGTTATGGAACGGGCACAGGCCCATGAAATTCGCGCCGCCCTTCTTCAACTGGACGTAGCGGCCCACCACGTCGACGATATCGACGCGGTTGAGCAAATCCTGCAGGAATGCGTGCGGAATCACCGGTAGTTAGCGCGGCGTGCGTTACTTGGCGAGCGCGGCTTTGACCTGCGCGGATACGGCGGTCATGTCCGCCTTGCCCGCGAGCTTCGGCTTCAGGACGCCCATCACCTTGCCCATGTCCTGCGGACCTGCCGAGCCCGTCGCGGCGATCGCGGCTTGCACTTCGGCGGCGATGGCATCGGAGGAAAGCTGCTCGGGCATGTACGCGGACAGAATGACCAGTTCGGCCTTTTCCTTGTCGGCGAGATCGGTGCGGCCGGCGGATTCGAACTGGCTGATCGAGTCCTTGCGCTGCTTGATCATCTTGTCGATGACCGCGGTGACGGCGGCGTCGTCGAGCGTCACGCGATCGTCGACTTCACGCTGCTTGATCGCCGCGAGCAGCAGACGAATCGTGCCGAGGCGCTCGGTTTCCCGTGCGCGCATGGCGGTCTTCATGTCGTCGTTGATCTGGTCTTTGAGGCTCATCGTTCACCCGGTGCAATTGCGAAATGGAAAGTCCCGACCGACGTTCGACCGCGCCGCGAAAGCAAAAACCCGCTTGGGAGCGCCTCCTCAAGCGGGACTGTAGCGAGTCGTTGGAAGCTCCGAGCGATGCGCGCCGCCGTAACGCCAGTCAGAGCGAAGGAGCGGCGCGAGAGCGCACAAGGAATCCTCCGATGACCGTCCGAGTATAGCAAACGGGTTCGCGTTTCGAGACCGGCAAAACGCCCGTCTGCGCGCCCCTCAGGCGACTTTTGCGATGCCGTGCGCGTACTCGGCTGCCGCCTTGCCCGCCGCGACGCCCGATGCCCACGCCCACTGAAAGTTGTAGCCGCCGAGCCAGCCGGTGACGTCCACCGCCTCGCCGACGAAGTACAGTCCCGCGACGCGCTCGCTCATCATCGTGGCCGACGACAGTTCGCGCGTATCGACGCCGCCGCGCGTGACTTCCGCCTTGCGATAACCCTCGGTGCCGCTCGGCGTCAGCGTCCAGTCCGACAGCGACGCGCCGAGCGCCTTGAGCGTGCGATCGGGCAGATCGGCGAGGCGCGCATCGACGGGCACGCGCTGCGCGTCGAGCCACGCATGCGCGAGCCGCGCCGGAAGATACTCGGTCAGGAAATTGCCGATCTGCTTCTTCGATCCCGCTTTCGCGTCGAGCAGCAGTTCGGTCGCGTCGAGTTCGGGCAGCAGATCGACGTGGATCGGTTCGGACGTGTTCCAGTAGCTGGAGATTTGCAGCACGCCCGGCCCGGACAGCCCGCGATGCGTGAGCAGCAAGTCCTCTTCGAACTCGCCGCGCGTCTTGCCCTTGCCCGCGCTGATGCGAACCGGCAGCGAAAGCCCGGACAACGCGGCGAACGGGGCCCAGTCAGCGGAGGTGAACGTGAGCGGCACGAGCGCGGGATGCGTATCGACGAGCTTGTGCCCGAACTGCTTCGCGACGCGATAACCAAAATCCGTCGCGCCGATCTTCGGAATCGAGAGTCCGCCCGTCGCGATTACGAGCGCGGCCGCGTGAATCGCGCCGGCAGTCGTATCGAGCGTGAAGCGCGCGCCGTCATGACGGATCGCCTGGACGCTCACCGGACGCCGCCACGCGACGCCGCCGGCATCGCATTCGCTGCGCAGGACGTCGATGACCGTCTCGCTCGAATCGTCGCAGAAGAGCTGGCCCTTGTGCTTCTCGTGCCACTTCACGCGGTATTGCTTGAGCAGCGCAAGAAAGTCGCGCGGCGTGTAGCGGGCGAGCGCGGAGCGGCAGAAACGCGGATTCGCCGACAAGAAGTTTGCCGGCTGCGCGTTGATGTTGGTGAAGTTGCAGCGGCCGCCGCCCGAGATGCGGATTTTTTCCGCGAGGCGCTCGGCGTGGTCGATGAGCACGACGCGCCGGCCCGCCTGAGCCGCGACGGCCGCGCACATCATGCCGGCCGCGCCCGCGCCGATCACGGCGATGTCGAAGGATTCCATGCCGCGCATTGTAACCGGCGCCCGCTGGTATACTTTCCCGTTACCCTCCGACGTCCCGATCATGCTCGTTCTCGGCATCGAAAGTTCCTGCGACGAAACCGGCCTCGCGCTCTACGACACGGAGCGCGGCCTGCTTGCTCACGCGCTGCATTCGCAGATTGCGATGCATCGCGAGTACGGCGGCGTCGTGCCGGAACTGGCCTCGCGCGATCACATCCGCCGGGCGCTGCCGCTGCTCGAACAGGTGATGAGCGAGGCGAAAGTCGAGCGCGCCGCAATCGACGCCATCGCGTTCACGCAAGGGCCGGGGCTCGCCGGCGCGCTGCTGGTCGGCGCGAGCATCGCCAACGCGCTGGCGATGGCGTGGGACAAGCCGACGGTCGGCATCCATCATCTCGAAGGGCATCTGTTGTCGCCGCTGCTGGTCGATGCGCCGCCGCCGTTTCCGTTCGTCGCGCTGCTGGTATCGGGCGGACATACGCAATTGATGCGCGTCACCGATGTCGGCGTCTACGAGACGCTCGGCGAAACGCTCGACGACGCCGCCGGCGAAGCGTTCGACAAAACCGCGAAGTTGCTCGGCCTCGGCTATCCGGGCGGGCCGGAAGTATCGCGGCTCGCGGAGTTCGGCACGCCGGGCGCGGTCACGCTGCCGCGTCCGATGCTGCACTCCGGCGACCTCGATTTCAGCTTCAGCGGCTTGAAAACCGCCGTGCTGACGCAAAGCCGCAAGCTCGGCGCGAACGTCTGCGAACAGTCGAAGGCGGATCTGGCGCGCGGTTTCGTCGATGCCGCCGTCGATGTGCTCGTCGCCAAGTCGCTCGCGGCGCTCAAGAAGACGGGCCTGAAACGGCTGGTCGTCGCGGGCGGCGTCGGGGCGAACCGGCAGTTGCGCGAGGCGCTGTCGGCGGCGGCGAAGAAGCGGCGCTTCGACGTTCACTATCCCGATTTGTCGCTCTGCACGGATAACGGCGCGATGATCGCGCTGGCCGGCGCGCTGCGGCTCACGCGCTGGCCGGAGCAGGCCGTGCGCGACTACGCCTTCACCGTGAAACCGCGCTGGGACCTGACTTCGCTGGCCCGCGCCTAGTTCTTTTTCGGCGGACTGAACGGCTGCACGACGGACCGGAACACGTCGAGCGCCTCGCAGCGATCGCTGTGCGCGATCAATGCCGGCCATCGTGCGCCGGCGAAAACCGGCGCGTGCGCCTCGCGGGCAAAACGCAGCGCGCACGCCACGCCGATATCCGCATGACCGATCGATTCGCCGAACCAGAAGGGCGTCGGGCGCGCGGCGCGGTCGGCTTCGAGCGCATCGAGCACGCGCTCGACCTGCCCCGTGCAGCGATCCACCCACGCCTGCGACTCCTCCTCATGCAACACGCGTTCGTAGACCAGCGCGACGGCTTTGTCGGCGAGGCCCGTCGCCAGCGCGCAAACCTTGAGCGCCTCGCGTCGCGCGGCGCCGTCCGATGCGATCAGCGCGCGCGCTGCACCCGCTTGTTCATCGAGATAATCGAGGATCATCGCGCTTTCGATTAACACGTCGCCGGAATCGAGCACGAGCGTCGGCACGCGGATCAGCGGGTTGATCGGCGCGATCTTGGCGGCATCGCCGAAGACGGACCACGGACGATGCTCGTACGCGATGCCGTAAAGATGCAACGCGATGGCGACGCGTCGCACGAACGGGGAATCGTATTGGCCGATGAGGATCATTCGCGCGCCCGGTAGTGTGAGAGACGGCCAGTTTAAGGTCGCGCGGGCCTCGGAAACAATGGCAGCGCAAGCGACGCGCACACGCCCGCCGCGAGCCAGACGGCCGTCCACGAACCGGCGGCCAGCACGTGCGGGATTGCAATCGGCGTCAGAAACAGGCCGGCGTAGACCGCGGTGTTCGTCATTCCGAGTGCGGTGCCGGCGCGCGCGGTGCCCGCGAGCGTCGCCAGTTCGGTGTACGCGACGCCATGCCATGCCGATATCGACACGCCCGCCAGGACGATCATCGTCGCCAGCAATACCGGCGCGCGCGCCGCCCCGAGCGCGGTCGCCGCCGCCAGCGCCGCGAACGACGCCACCGCGATCCACGTCGATACGCGCAGATACCCGCGACGATTGCCATGCCGGTCGGTGTAACGGCCGCTCCAGACGCGCATGATCATCGCGCCGAGCTGGAGCGCGCCCATCGTCGCGCTGATCGACGTGACGCCGAAGCGGCCCGCATCGTGCAGAAAGACGGCGGCGAACGTCAGCACGGCGAACTGGGGCATGCACAGCACGCCGATGCCGAGCACCATGCGCCAGACGAGCACATTGCCGAGCGGCGCGGCGCGCTTTTGCTGCGGATGCTGCGGATGCTGCGGCGGCTGCGCGGCGCGCGGCGGTTCGTGCAGCCAGCGCCACGTGAATGCGCCGGACACTGCGCACATCGCGGCCAGCGCGCCGAATACGGCGGAAAAGCCGACCGACGACGCGAGCCACGGCAACAATGCCGCGCCGATGCCGCCGCCGAGCGGCACGGCGGTCTGGCGGATACTCATCGCGAGACCGCGCTCGCCTTCCGCGAACCAGGCCATCACCGCGCGGCCGCTCGCGCCGTTCACGCTGCCGCCGAACAGTCCGAGCGCGCACATGCCGGCCACGAGCCAAACCAGCGACGGTGCGCCCGCGCTTGCCGATGGCGCGACGAACACACTCATCCCGACGAGCGCGATGGCGGTCGCGATCAGACCGAGCAGCAGCACCCGGCGATCGCCCCATCGGTCGGTAAGCAGGCCCCACGGCAATTCCGATACCGCCGCGCCCAGCCCGAGCGCCCCCAGCACGAGCCCGAGCTCCGCGTTGTTCAGGTAATAGCCGCTGCGCAACCACACGGCGGTCGTCGGTATCCCGGCCACGGCGGCGGAAAAGCTCGCATTCGCCGCCACGCCCACGCCAAGCACTTTCCACCGATGCCCGCCGCCGACCGCAGGCGCGGTCGAGTCGAAAGTCGTTGCCATGCCGCACCTCGTTATCATTGACTGCGGCCAGTCTGACGCCTTAGCATCGTCCTGAAAATCAAATAGTTTTGCACCGATCATTCGATCAAACGGGACAGTTGCCATGAGCCAAACGACATTCGATCTTGCCGTGCTGCGCAGTTTCGTCGCCGGGATGCAGCTAGGAAGTTTTGCGAAGGCTGCGGATCAGGTCGGACGGTCGACGTCGGCGATCAGCGCGCAGCTTCGCAAGCTGGAGGAACAGGCGGGCATCGAACTCTTTCGCAAATCCGGGCGCGGCCTGGCGCTCACCGACGCCGGCGAAGTGATGCTCGGCTACGCGCGGCGCCTCGTCGAACTGAACGATGAAGCCGCCGTCGCGGTGCGCGGCGTCGATCTGGAAGGGTGGATCCGGCTCGGCCTGCAGGAAGATTTCGGCGAAGCCGTGCTGCCGGATGTGCTGGGCCGCTTTGCGCGGGCGCATCCGAAAGTGCGGATTGAAGCGCGCGTCGCGCGTAACACGGAACTTCTGGAACGCATCGATACCGGCCAGCTCGATCTCGCGCTCGTGTGGGGCTTGGCGGGCGCGAATGAGTTCGAGCCGATCGCCGCGCCGCGGATGCGCTGGATCGGATCATCGACGGTGCCGTTTCAGCGTGACGCGAACGAGCCGCTACCGTTGATCGCGTTCGACCGCCCGTGTGTCTTTCACAGCGCGGCGACGGCGGCGCTGGACCGCGCGGGTATCAAATGGCGCGTGGCGTTCACGAGCCCGAGCCTCGCGGGTCTCTGGGCCGCTGCTGCTGCAGGGCTCGGCGTGACGGTGCGAACGTGCTACGGGCTCCCGTCGACCGTGCGCGCGCTCGACGAATCCGAATGCGGCTTGCCGTCGCTGCCCTCGATTCCGCTCGCATTGCACCGCGCATCTGCGGGCGGTTCAGCGCCGGTCGAGCGGCTGGCGTCGCTCGTCGTCGAGTCGGTCCGGGAAGCGCATGTATCCGCGCAACCGGCGTTTGCATGAAAAAACCGGTCGCCAGGACCGGTTCTTCGTTCGGCGTGAGAGCGGAAACGCTCAGCGTTTGACTCGCTCGATCACCGCGTAGGCGCTGTGATTGTGAATCGACTCGAAGTTCTCCGCTTCCAGCACATACGCGACGATGCGATCGTCCGCGTTCAGCCGCACCGCGATATCGCGCACGAGGTCTTCGACGAACTTCGGATTCTCATAAGCGCGCTCGGTCACGAACTTCTCGTCGGGGCGCTTCAGCAGGCCCCACAGTTCGCACGACGCCTCTTCTTCCGCGACGCGCACCAATTCTTCCACCGCGACATCGCCGGCGAGTTCCGCCGTGATCGTCACGTGCGATCGCTGATTGTGCGCGCCGTACTGTGAAATCTTCTTCGAGCACGGACACAGGCTCGTCACCGGCACGAGCACTTTCAGCGACAGGCGCATGTCGCCGTTGCGCTTTTCCGCGACGAACGTCACCTCGTAATCGAGCAGGCTTTGCACGCCCGAAATCGGCGCGGTCTTCATCACGAAATACGGCAGGCTCACTTCGATACGGCCCGAATGCGCTTCCAGCTTGACGAGCATCGCGGCGAGCATGGTTTGCAGCGCGGCCTGATCGAGCGGCTCGCGATGCTCTTCGAGCAACGCGACGAAGCGCGACATGTGCGTGCCTTTCTGGTCGGCGGGCAGGTGTACGTCGAGGTTCCATACGCCGACGCTCGGCTGCACGCCGCTCGCGGTCCTGACCGACAGCGGATGCCGCACGCCTTTGACGCCGACGCGCGCAATATCGATCTGACGCGTATCCGGCGTGCTTTGCACATCGGGCATCACGAAGGCGGGATTCATCTGGTTCATTTGTTATGTCCTTTTACGCCGCCGGCGGGGACGACTGGCGTTGAGCGGCGATAAGCGATGAAACGCAAGCGGCGCGGGGAAGACCCCGCGCCGCATGGCTCACTTTACGTCCGGCGCGCCCGCACCCCGGGGCGCGCCTCGGCAGCCGGGTTGCGCGTCAGGCGACGCGCTTGGTCAGCTTGCCCGCGCTTTCGACGGCAGTCAGAAAACGCTCGCGGATGGAACGCGCGATACCGGCGGCGTCCAGGCCAACGCTCGCGAGCAGCCTCGCGGGATCGCCGTGGTCGATGAAAACGTCCGGCAAGCCCAGTTGCAGCACCGGCTTGACGACGCCGCTCGCCAGTAGCGCTTCCACGCAGGCCGAGCCCGCGCCGCCCATGATCGAGCCTTCCTCGATGGTCACAATGGCGTCGTGCGTCGCGGCGAGTTCGCGCAGCAGATCGGCGTCGACCGGCTTCACGAACCGCATGTTGGCGACCGTCAAATCCAGCTCGTCGGCGGCGGCGAGCGACGGCACGACCATCGTGCCGAACGCGCAGATCGCGATGCGCTTGCCGGAGCCGAGCTTTTGCGACGATTCGCGGCGAATCTCGCCCTTGCCGACGGGAAGCGCGGTCATCTGCCTGACCGTGGCGACGCCCGTCCCCGCGCCGCGCGGATAGCGCACCGCAGTCGGGTTCGGCTGCTGCAGTGCGGTGTACAGCATCTGACGGCATTCGTTTTCGTCGGATGCGGCCATCACCGTCATGTTCGGGATGCAGCGCAGGAACGCGAGGTCGTAGTTGCCCGCGTGCGTCGCGCCGTCCGCGCCGACGAGGCCCGCCCGGTCGATCGCAAACACGACCGGCAGATTCTGCAACGCGACATCGTGAATCAACTGGTCGTAAGCGCGCTGGAGGAACGTCGAATAAATCGCGACAACGGGCTTCATGCCGTCAGCCGCGAGGCCGCCCGCGAACGTGACCGCGTGCTGCTCCGCGATGCCGACGTCGAAGTACCGGTCCGGGAAGCGTTTCTCGAACTCGACCATGCCCGAGCCTTCGCGCATCGCGGGCGTGATGCCGACCACGCGCGAGTCCTGCGCGGCGGCATCGCACAGCCATTCGCCGAACACTTGCGTGTAGGTCTTCTTCGACGGCGCGGTCGACGGCTTGATGCCTTCGGCCGGATTGAACTTGCCCGGGCCGTGATACAGCACTGGATCGGCTTCGGCAAGCTTGTAACCCTGGCCCTTCTTCGTGACGACGTGCAGGAACTGCGGGCCGCGCAATTCCTTGATGTTCTGCAGCGTCGGGATGAGCGACTCGAGATCGTGACCGTCGATCGGGCCGATGTAATTGAAGCCGAACTCTTCGAACAGCGTGGCCGGCACGATCATGCCCTTCGCGTGCTCTTCGAGCTTGCGCGCGAGATCCAGCACCGGCGGGGCGGCGCGCAGCACGCGCTCGACGCCCGCGCGCGCGGCGGCGTAGAAACGGCCCGACATCAGGCGCGCGAGATGGCGATTCAGCGCGCCGACCGGCGGCGAAATCGACATGTCGTTGTCGTTCAGGATGACGAGCAGCGGCAGGTCGTCGGCGACGCCCGCGTTGTTCATCGCCTCGAACGCCATGCCCGCTGTCATCGCGCCGTCACCGATCACGGCGATCGAGTAGCGGTTGTCGCCCTGCAGCTTGTTCGCGACCGCCATGCCGAGCGCTGCCGAAATCGACGTGCTCGAATGCGCCGTGCCGAACGTGTCGTAGGCGGATTCCGCGCGGCGCGGGAAGCCGGAGATGCCGCCAAGCTGACGCAGGCCGGGCATCTGCTCGCGGCGGCCGGTCAGAATCTTGTGCGGATAAGTCTGATGGCCGACGTCCCACACGATGCGGTCGCTCGGCGTATCGAAGACATAGTGCAGCGCAATCGTCAGCTCGACCGTGCCCAGATTGGACGACAGATGGCCGCCCGTCTGCGACACGCTGTCGAGCACGTAGGCCCGCAGTTCGTCGGCAAGCGGCTGCAGTTGGCGTCGATCGAGGGCCCGAAGATCGGCCGGATCGTCGATGGATTTCAGCAAGTCGTACATCGTCGTCCCATTTTAGGAAAACTGGCGTGATTCGTTCAGCGCGATTGTTGCGCCGTGGGGTTCGTCACGCATTCAACGTTCAATGCACCCGGTTCACGACCAGGTCTGCAAGTTCAGCAAGCCGCTGGCCGCGTGGGCCGAACGGCTGGATGGCGGCGTGCGCGTCGCGTCCGAGTTGAGCAGCGAGTTCACGCGATGCGTCGAGTCCGATGATGGACACGTAAGTCGGTTTGTCGTGCTGCGCATCCTTGCCCGCCGTCTTGCCGAGCGTGGCGGAGTCGGCGGTCACGTCCAGAATGTCGTCGACGACCTGGAACGCGAGGCCGACTGCGGCGGCGTACTGATCGAGCGCGGCGAGCGCTTCGGCGCCCGGCTGCGCGCCCGCGAGCGCGCCCATGCGCACCGATGCGCGCAGCAGCGCGCCTGTTTTCTTGCGATGCATCGTCTCGAGTTCGGGCCGCGACAGCTTGCGGCCGACGCTTTCGAGGTCGATCGCCTGCCCGCCCGCCATGCCGACCGAACCGCTCGCGATGGCCAGTTCGCGCACGAGCGCGGCCTGCTGGCTATCGGACAGGCCGTTGCCTGCGGCGGTCAGCGCGACGAATGCCTGCGATTGCAGCGCATCGCCAACGAGCAGTGCCGTCGCCTCGTCATATTGGATGTGTACCGTGGGCTTGCCGCGGCGCAGGGCGTCGTCGTCCATCGCGGGCATGTCGTCGTGCACCAGCGAATACACGTGGATCATTTCGAGCGCGGCGCTCGCGGCTTCGACCGCGTGCGCGCTCGCGCCGGTAAGTTCGCCGGCCGCGTGGACGAGGAGCGGACGCACGCGCTTGCCGCCGCCGAGCACGGCGTAGCGCATGGCTTCATGGAGCCGCGCCGGAGCGATGTCGGTTCCGGGAAGATAATGCTCGAGCGCGGTTTCGACGCGGTCGAGCGTGGCGCGCATCCATTGTTCGAAGGTCATAGGTCGTCCCCGTTGTCGGTGGCGGCGCCCGCGCCCTGAGTTGCGCGCTGTACGTCGGCGGGCAGCGGCTTGAGCGTCTCGCCGTCGAGCACGCGAACCTGCTGCTCCACTTTTTCGAGCTGCTGTTGGCAAAAGCCCACAAGCGTCGCGCCGCGACGGTACGCCGCAAGCGATTCTTCGAGGCTCAGCGCGCCCTCTTCCATGCGCGCCACGAGCGATTCGAGCTCGGCCAGCGCGGCTTCGTAATTGTCCGGAAGCAACGCAGCGTCTGCGCCCGGCGTGTTGTCGCCGGTTTGTTCGCCTGTTGCCTGGACTGCGGTCTTCGCCATGAATCGTGGATGTGCAGTTGAAAATTGGAACCAAGTCGCACATTCTACGGCAAAAGCCAAATTTTCGACCCGCACCCGGTACGGATGCCGGACGAGACACGGGGCAAGCCCGCTCATCGCCGCCCGTCAGAAATTCAAACGAACATGAAGCGCGTCGGGCGCGCAATAATCGCGGGTTCGACGGAACTCTTGCGACAATTTATACCCAAATCAAGACCTTATACACCCCGGTGTGGCGGATTTCGGTATAATCGCGGGCTCCCTAAATCGAATCTTCGATGGTTGGGTTGTTCACTGCTTTCACGTCTTAACGGGAGTGGGAATGTCCAATCTGAGCAATGCATTGCAGTTGAAGGCTGTTCATAGCCAACTGCCAGTCACGGCTTACTTTGACGAAGCGCTTCTTACGCGCGAACTCGACACACTTTTCAAGCAAGGTCCACGCTACGTCGGGCACGAACTCATGGTTCCCGAAGCGGGAAACTATTTCGCGCTTCCCGGCGAGGGCGAAGGGCGCGTGCTCGTCCGCAATCGGCAAAACGACATCGAACTGCTGTCGAACGTGTGCCGCCATCGCCAGGCCATCATGCTGAACGGTCGCGGCAGCGCGGACAATATCGTCTGCCCGCTGCACCGCTGGACTTACGATCTCAACGGCCAGTTGCTCGGCGCGCCGCATTTCGCCGACAAGCCCTGCCTGAATCTCGGCGCAACGCCGCTGCAAAACTGGCAAGGCCTGCTCTTCGAGGCGCAGGGCCGCAACGTCGCGGCCGATCTCGCGAAGCTGGGCACCGCGCGTCACTTCGACTTCTCGGGCTTCATGTTCGATCACGTCGAAGTCCACGAGTGCAACTACAACTGGAAGACCTTCATCGAGGTCTATCTGGAGGATTACCATGTCGCGCCGTTCCATCCGGGACTCGGCAGTTTCGTCTCGTGCGACAACCTCGAGTGGGAATTCGGCGACTGGTACAGCGTGCAGACGGTCGGCGTCCACAAGAATCTGGAAAAGCCCGGCAGCCCGATCTATCGCAAGTGGCACGACGAAGTCCTGCGCTTCCGTAACGGCGCACCGCCGGACTTCGGCGCGATCTGGATGGTGTACTACCCCGGTCTGATGATCGAGTGGTATCCGCACGTGCTGGTCGTGTCGTGGCTCATTCCGCACGGCACGCAAAAGACGACGAACATCGTCGAGTTCTATTACCCCGAGGAAATCGCGCTGTTCGAACGCGAGTTCATCGAGGCGGAACGTGCGGCGTACATGGAAACCGCGCGCGAGGACGACGAAATCGCCGAGCGTATGGATGCGGGCCGGCGCGCGCTGATGTCGCGCGGCGAGAATCAGGTCGGGCCGTATCAAAGCCCGATGGAATCGGGCATGCAGCACTTCCACGAGTTCCTGCGCCATCAGCTCGGCGCCATCTGAGCGCGGTTTGCAATGCGAAAAGACGGGCTTTCGAGCCCGTTTTTTCTTTTAGACTTATGGCTATTCCCGCATTGCAAGCGCTGCCTCAGGAGCCGTCATGCCGCACACTCACTACACCACGCTCATATCCGCGACGAACCTTGCCGGGCAGCTCGACACGGCGCCGGGCAGCGTCGTCGTCTTCGATTGCCGGTTCGATCTGGCCGCGCCCGAAGCCGGAGAGGCCGCCTATGCCGCGGGCCACATTCCCGGCGCGCATTATCTGCATCTCGACCGCGACCTGTCCGGCGCGAAGACCGGTACGAACGGCCGCCATCCGTTGCCGGACCGTGCGGCGCTCGTCGCGAAGCTCGCCAGTTTCGGGTTGAACGAAGGCCAGCAGGTCGTCGCTTATGACGCTCAGGGCGGCATGTACGCGGCGCGTCTGTGGTGGCTGCTGCGCTGGCTCGGACATGACTCCGTCGCGCTGATCGATGGCGGCCTGCAAGCGTGGGAAGCAGCCGGCAAGCCGCTCGACACCGCCGTGCCGCCGACATCGCAAGGGAGCTTCAAGGCCGCCGCGCCGCTCCAGGTGACGATCGATGCGCAGGCGATCGAGCGCAGCATCGGCACACGCGATCATCTGCTGATCGACGCACGCGCGGCGGACCGGTATCGCGGCGAGAACGAAACCATCGATCCCGTCGGCGGCCACATCCCCGGCGCGCTGAATCACTTCTTCAAGAACAATTTGACGCCGGAAGGCCGCTTCAAGACCGCGCACGAACTGCGCGAAGCGTTCGCATCGCTGATCGGCCCGACGCCGGTGGATCGCGTCGTCCTGCAATGCGGGTCGGGCGTTACCGCATGCCACAACGCGCTGGCGATGGAAGTCGCCGGCCTGCATGGCGCGGCGCTTTATCCCGGCTCGTGGAGCGAATGGAGCGCCGATCCGGGCCGCCCCGTCGCGACCGGCGCGAACCCGTAACCCGTCGGTTTCAGACGCCGTGCTCGCGGAACCACGCGAGCGCGCGCTTCCAGCCGTCCTCGGCGTCGGCCTTGCGATAGCTCGGACGATAATCGGCGAAGAAGGCATGCGGGGCATCGTCATACACGACGAATTGCGAACCGCGCGCTTTCTGCGGCCCGTTCGCGATGGCCTGCTTCATCTGCTCGATGGTGTCCTGCGGAATGCTCTGATCCTGCCGCCCATACAGTCCGAGCACCGGCGCCTTTAGCTCGCCGACATTGTCGATCGGATTGCTCGGCGTCGTCGCGGTCTTGTTGCCGACGAGCCGCCCGTACCACGCGACCGCCGCCTTCACGTTCGGATTGTGCTCGGCGTAGAGCCACGTGATGCGCCCGCCCCAGCAGAAGCCGGTAATGCCCAGACGCTTCGTATCGCCGCCATGTTCGCCCGCCCATTTGACGGTCTCGTCGATGTCCGACAGCACTTGCGCGTCCGGCAGCTTCGAGACGATCTGGTCGTTGATCTGCTGGATCGACGGCATCGACGCTGCATCGCCCTGGCGCGTGAAAAGCTGCGGCGCGATCGCGAGATAGCCGAGCTTGGCGAAGCGGCGGCAGATATCGGCGATATGCTCATGCACGCCAAAAATCTCGTGAATCACGATGATCACCGGCAGATGCGTCTTGCCCTTCGGCTGCGCCCGATTCGCCGGCACGAGCGTGCCGTCCGCGCCGCGCACGGCGATGGAACCGGCCTCGAGACCGTCGCTATCGGTATGAATGGTTTGTGCGGAGACCGGCAGCACGGCAGCCGCGAAGCCGGTGCCCAATGCGGCCTTGATGAAGCCGCGGCGATCGAACGGAACGTGGGGGATGAGGCTGTCGACTTCGGGGGTCAGCATACGAAGCTCCTGCGGCAAGAGCCGCCAAGGCGCCGCCGATGCGGGCGTCGGCTGTATCGGGCCGCGTACCGTCGATGGCGCTGAACCGGAAACCGCGCTTCTCGTTGAACATCATGCAGCGCGGCGCTGGACGACTATCACGGGCGAAGGCCGCATGCCCGGGCGCGCCGGACATCGGCGCGCCGCTCATTCTAAACAGCTTTGCCGTGCGGATGCGCGCCGTCAGTGCAGCTTGACGCGCGGCGCGGTGGACCGGCGCAGCCAGTGCGCGACGGTATCGAGCATCATGCGCGCGTAGCCATGCAGCGCCGCGATATGCAGCCGGTACAGCGACATGTACATGAAGCGCGCGAAGAGCCCTTCGATCAGCATGTTGCCGCCGATCAGCCCGCCCATCAGATTGCCGACCGCGCTATAACGCCCGAGCGACACGAGCGAGCCGAAATCGCGATACGTATATTCCGGCAGTGGCTTGCCCTGCATGCGGCGCTCGAATGCCGCGAACAGAAAGCTCGCCTGCTGATGCGCCGCTTGCGCGCGCGGCGGCACGTTGCGCTCCGTGCCGGGCCACGGGCACGCGGCGCAATCGCCGAGGGCGAAGACGTTATCGTCGATTTCCGTTTGCAGCGTGCGGCGCACGATCAACTGGCCGAGACGATTGGTGGGCAAGCCGTCGAGCTGCGACAGCACCGCGGGCGCCTTGATGCCCGCCGCCCACACGGTCAGATCCGCGCGAATGATTTTGCCGCTCGCCGTGCGGATCGAATCGCGCGTGACCTGGGCGACGGTCTCGCCGGTCATCAGACGAACGCCGAGCTTGGTGAGCAGTTCCGCCGTGGCGCTCGACACGCTCTCTTTCAGCGCCGGCAAAATGCGCGGCCCCGCTTCGATCAGCACGATGCCGATGTCGTGCTTCGGATCGAGCTTGTGCAGCCCGTAAGCGGCCAGCACTTGCGCGGTGTTGCGCAGTTCCGCCGACAATTCGACGCCCGTCGCGCCCGCACCGACGATCGCCACCTGAATGCGGGGCGCGGCTTCCACAGCGGGCAGCGGCGCGCTTTCCTCGATTCCCGCCGCAACCGGCTCGGGCACGACGTGCTCGGCGCGCATGCACGCTGCGATCAGCCGCTTGCGAAACAGCTCCGCCTGGCCGACGGTATCGAGCGCAATCGAAAACTCCTGCGCACCTTCGACGCCGAAAAAATGCGTGGTGCTGCCGATGGCGAGCACGAGCGTGTCGTAATCCAGTTCGCGCTCGGGCAGCAGTTCGCCCGCCTCGTCGTCGCGCAGCGCACCGATCCTGATGCGCTTCTGCGCGCGATCCAGCCCGATCAGTTCGCCCTGCTGAAACTCGAAGCCGTGCCATAGCGCCTGCGCGGCGTATTCGAGTTCCTGCGTGAAGGGGTCCATGCTGCCTGCCGCGACTTCATGCAGCAGCGGCTTCCAGATATGCGTCGGATTGCGGTCGACGAGCGTAATCTGCGCACGCGGCGCTTTGGTGTCCGGCTTGCCGGCGCTCGAACCGAAGCGGTCGCCGAGACGCGTCGCGAGTTCGAGACCGCCGGCTCCGCCGCCGACGATGATGAAGCGATGCATGGAGCTTCTCCCTATGGCGTTGGAATCGAGTGCGCTAGTACGCGCTGCATGTGGGCGCTTCGCTTCATTGTGCGCGAGCCGGCGTCGCATCGACAAGCGCCGCCGTCGCATGCCGGACATGCGCGCGGCGCCGAACCCTCAATGCGCCTCTTCCCAGTTGTTGCCGACGCCCACTTCCGCGACGAGCGGCACCTTCAGTTCAGCGACGCCGCACATGAGTTCGGGCAGACGCTTCCTCACGTCCGGCAGTTCTTCTTCCGGCACTTCGAGGACGAGTTCGTCGTGGACCTGCATGATCATCTTCGTGCGCATGCCCGTGCTTTCGATCCAGTCCTGCACCGCGATCATCGACATCTTGATGAGGTCGGCGGCGGTGCCCTGCATCGGCGCATTGATGGCCGCGCGTTCGGCGGCCTGACGGCGCGGGCCGCTGCCGCCGTTGATCTCGGGCAGCCACAGACGCCGCCCAAACACGGTCTCGACAAAGCCGTTCATTTTGGCGGTCGTGCGTGTCGTGTCCATGTATGCGGCGACGCCCGGATATCGCGCGAAATAGCGGTCGATATAGAGCTTGGCCGCATCGCGCGTAATGCCGAGATTCGATGACAGCCCGAACGAGCTCATGCCGTAAATCAGGCCGAAGTTGATGACTTTCGCGATGCGTCGCTGATCGTTGTCGACTTCGAGCGGCGTCACGCTGAACACTTCCGAAGCTGTCGCGCGATGCACGTCCTCGCCCTGTCTGAACGCGCGCATCAGCGATTCATCGCCGGAGATATGCGCCATGATGCGCAACTCGATTTGCGAGTAATCGGCGGACACGATCTTGCAGCCCGGCGGCGCGATGAACGCCTCGCGAATGCGCCGCCCTTCGCCGGTCCGTACCGGAATGTTTTGCAGATTCGGCTCGTTCGACGACAGCCGCCCCGTCACCGCGACGGCCTGCGCATAGTTCGTGTGCACGCGTCCCGTCGATGCGTTGACCATGCGCGGCAGCTTGTCCGTATAGGTGGATTTCAGCTTCGACAGCGCGCGATGTTCGAGCAGCACCTTCGGCAGCGGATAGTCTTCGGCGAGCTTCTGCAGCACCTCTTCGTCGGTGGAAGGCGCGCCGCTCGGCGTCTTCTTCACGACGGGCAACTCCAGCTTTTCGAAGAAGATCTGCCCGATCTGCTTGGGCGATCCGAGATTGAATTCACCGCCCGCGAGTTCGTACGCCTGCGCCTGCAATTCGATGAGCCGCTTGGCGATCTCGTTGCTTTGCGCATCCAGCTTCTCGCGATCGATCAGCACGCCATTGCGTTCGATCTTGCGCAGCACGCGCGATGTCGGCATTTCGATATCGCGATAGACGCGCAACAAGCCCTCTTCTTCGGCGACCTGAGGATAGAGCGCCTGATGCAGACGCAAGGTGACGTCCGCGTCTTCGGCGGCGTATTCGGCGGCCTTGTCGAGCGCCACTTCGTCGAAGCCGATCTGCGATGCGCCCTTGCCCGCGACGTCCTCGTACTTGATGGTCTTCACGCCGAGATGCCGCAGCGCGAGGTTGTCCATGTCATGCGGACGATGCGATTCCAGCACGTACGATTGCAGCAGCGTGTCATGCTCGACGCCGCGCAAGTCGATGCCGTAATTCGCGAGCACCTGTTCGTCGTACTTCAGATGCTGTCCGACCTTCTTCTTCGATGCATCCTCGAGCCAGGGCTTGAGCTTCGCGAGCACTTCATCGCGCGGCAGTTGCACGGGCGCATCCGGCCCGCGATGCGCGACCGGAAGGTACGCGGCATGCCCCGCTTCAACCGCCACCGAAATGCCGACGATCTGCGCGACCATCGGATCGAGCGACGTGGTTTCGGTATCGAACGATGTGATCTCGGCGCCCTCGATGCGCGCGAGCCAGGCATCGAACTGTTCCCACGTCTGCACGGTCTCGTAGTGATGAACGATCTCGGTGACTTCGGCGGGCGGCGTGTCGGTCGGGCCTTCCACTGCATCGGCGATTTCGATCTCGCGCAGCCACGTCTTGAAGCCGTGACGCAGGAAGACATCGCGCAGTTCGTCGCGCGCTTCGGGACGGCTCGGCAACGTCTCTTCGATCGACGCAATCTGCGAAGCGAGGTCGCATTCCGTGTGTACGGTGACGAGCTTTCTGGCCATCGGCAGGAAGTCGAGAGCCTTGCGCAGATTGTCTCCTACCGCACCTTTGATCTCACTGGCGTGTGCGACGATGCCATCGAGCGTTTCGTATGCCGTGAGCCATTTGAGCGCGGTCTTGGGGCCGCACTTTTCGACGCCGGGCACGTTGTCGACGGTATCGCCGATGAGCGACAAATAATCGACGATGCGCTCCGGAGGCACGCCGAACTTGTTCACGACGCCCGCGCGATCGAGCGTTTCGTTGGTCATCGTATTGATGAGGGTGACATGATCCGTCACGAGTTGAGCCAGATCCTTGTCGCCCGTCGACACGATCACTTTCATGCCGCGCTTCTCGGCCTGAACGGCGAGCGTGCCGATGACGTCGTCGGCTTCGACGCCTTCGATCATGACGAGCGGCCAGCCGAGCGCACGCACTGCGACGTGGATGGGCTCGATCTGCTTCGAGAGGTCGTCGGGCATGGAAGGACGGTTGGCCTTGTAGTCGGCGTACCAGTCGTCGCGGAAGGTCTTGCCCTTTGCATCGAAGACGCACGCGCTATACTCTGCATTGATTTCGCGCCTCAGGCGCCGCAGCATGTTCACCATTCCATACAGTGCGCCGGTGGGACCGCCGTCGGGACCACGCAGGTCTGGCATCGCGTGGTAAGCCCGGTACAAGTAGCTAGAACCGTCGACCAATAGCAGGGTCTTACCTTCAAGACTGAGTTCTTCAGGCATTATGAACAAGAGAAAAGTGATTCCGAGTCTGCGATCGCTCGCAGATCAAGAGCGCGCGACGGCCAAGAAGGCTCGCGCGTCGTGGCAGATGTTCACGATTATGGCAGAGTTTATCGAGGCGACCGAGTACCTCTCGGAGATCCGCCCTGCCATCAGTATCTATGGTTCGGCGCGTTTGAAACCGGAGTCGCCGTACTATCAGCGCACCATCGAAATTGCTCAAAAGTTCTCCGATGCGGGCTTCGCGGTCATCTCCGGCGGCGGCCCCGGCATCATGGAAGCGGCCAACAAGGGCGCGCATGCGGGCAAGTCGCCGTCGGTTGGCCTGAACATCGAATTGCCGCACGAGCAGTCGGGCAATCAGTGGCAGGACATCTCGCTGCGCTTTCGTCACTTCTTCACGCGCAAGGTCACGTTCGTCAAGAACTCGGATGCGGTCGTCGTGATGCCCGGCGGTTTCGGCACGCTCGATGAACTGGCCGAAGTGCTCACGCTGATTCAGACGAAGAAGTCGCGTCATGTGCCGATCGTGCTGGTCGGCGCGGAGTTCTGGGCGGGGCTTCTGGACTGGTTCAAGAACACGCTGCTCACCAATGGCGTGATCAGCGAGAAAGATCTGGATCTGATGCAGGTCATCGACGAACCCGATCAGGTGCTGGATGCGGTGCTGCGGTTCTATGAAGATCGCGAGGAAGCGGTCGAGGCGCCGGCTGAAGGCAAGTCCGATGAGGATCGGATGTTTTATCTGTGAGGCTGTAGCTTTGGTCCGAAAAGGCTCTCGAATAGGGCCTTTCTGCCTGCGCGTCAGTCCGCTACTTCTGACTTCGGTTAGTCCGGCGCTCGGACGCATTTTCACAAGTATCAGCATCCCTAAATGTAAGCTTTGCGTCGACACACTTAGCAGTCGGAGCAAAGCATGGCAGATATCAGGAATAGCAGGCTTCTCAACAGCGCCCTATGGGTTTGCGCATTTCTGGGCGCTGGCGTATGGGCGATTCTAGGCGAAGCAATATCCCGCCCGATCGTTTCTCGTCTCACTGAGCTAGTCATTACCGGCGACATACCGCAGATGACAGCGTTAGTCATCGCGGCGGCGATGGGAGTCGTCAGATTCTTACCCATTACTTGTACATTATGGGCGTTCTCGACGCGGAAGAGACCGGACCGATTTTCCCGTTGGCGTATGTTCGTGCTGTGGGCGAGCACTCTGCTCGGAGCGATGGCTCTGGCCGCAATAATCGTGACTCAGTTGCACGACACACTGGTCGACGCTGATGAACGCGTCGCCTTGCCCGTTAGCGCAGCGAATCCGCCCGCGCCTGAAAATGAACGTTCGTCGAGTGGTCGGGCGGGTGAAACGGCCGCCACCCAAGCGCCACTGCAGAATGAAAACGAGGCAATCACTGCCGGGTCTCGGCTTGACCCGCAGCAGCAATTCCTAGCGGAAGTAATGCGGCGAGAGCCCGAATTGGGCCAAATCATCAACGATCCTGACTGGAAAACATTCCTGCAAAGGCAGGAGGGAGAGTCGACGATCGTCGAGTTGTTGACTGCTGCGTATAACCGCCGGGATCTGGAAGCGGTAGTCAGATTCATTGAAGCCTTCAAGCTAACAAAGTACGCAGCAGCGACGCGCGGTGTTCCTTTCACTGAAGAAGAGCGCTACGAGGATGAGCTAATGCGCCAGTCTCAGGATGCAAATGCGGGCACCTATCAAACGAGCTTCGACTGTACAAGAGCGCGTTCAACCCCCGAATATCTGATTTGCCACGACGTAGAACTGGCTACCGCAGACTTGCTTCTTGCGCAACTGGTGCAACGGGCACAAGGCGCCGTCGTCGACAAGGCAGCGCTTGCAGAAAGGCTCCGCAAGCAGTGGAATTACCGGCAACAGAAGTGCGTGGACAAGCCCTGCCTTGCAGCATGGTACGCATACGAGCAGGACGTAATTGCCAGGATCGCGCAGACGGGCGACGCAAACGCAACGCAAGATCGCCCGCCAACGATGACAGCCTACTGAAACGCCACCTCCGCAAAGCTCCGCAACTTCCGCGAGTGCAGTTTCGACAACCCGTTCATCCGCAGCAGTTCCATCGCCTTCACGCCGATCTGCAAATGCTGGTCGACCTGCGCACGATAGAACTGATCCGCCATCCCCGGCAGTTTGAGTTCGCCATGCAGCGGCTTATCCGACACGCATAGCAACGTCCCGTACGGCACGCGGAAGCGGAAGCCGTTCGCGGCAATCGTCGCGCTTTCCATATCGAGCGCAATCGCGCGGCTTTGCGACAGCCGTTGCACCGGCTCGCGATGTTCGCGCAGTTCCCAATTGCGGTTATCGACGCTCGCGACCGTGCCCGTCCGCATTACGCGCTTCAGTTCCACGCCTTCCAGCTGCGTGACCTGCGCCACCGCTTTCTCCAGCGCCACCTGCACTTCCGCGAGCGCCGGGATCGGCACCCAGAGCGGCAGGTCCGCATCGAGCACATGATCCTCGCGCACGTAGCCGTGCGCGAGCACGTAGTCGCCGAGGCGCTGCGTGTTGCGCAGGCCCGCGCAATGTCCGAGCATGATCCACGCATGCGGACGCAGCACCGCGATGTGATCCGTGATCGTCTTCGCATTCGACGGCCCCACGCCGATGTTCACCATCGTGATGCCGCTGCCGTCCGCGCGCTTCAGGTGATACGCCGGCATCTGCGGCAGGCGCGCGAGCGGAGCGCCCTCCTCCGGCTGCGCGTCGAGATTTGCGTTGTGCGTGACGACATCGCCCGGCTCGACGAACGACGAATACTCGCTGCGATACGCTCGCGTCTCTTCATCGTCGGCGCGCGACATCATCGTGCGACCGAGCTTCACGAACTCGTCGATATAGAACTGGTAGTTCGTGTACAGCACGTAGTTCTGAAAATGCGTCGGGGAAGTCGCCGTGTAATGGCGCAGCCGATGCAGCGAGAAATCCACGCGCGCCGCCGTGAAAAGCGCAAGCGGATGCGGCTCGCCCGCGGCCGGCTCGTACGTGCCGTTGACGATGCGATCATCCAGCAATGCGAGATCGGGCGTATCGAAGACATTGCGCATCGCGAGCAGGCGATCACGGTCGAGATCGCCCTCGAGATGGATGCCCTCGGCGAATGCGAAGTGAATTGGGATAGGCTGCGCCGACACGCCCACTTCGATGCCCACGTGATGATTCTTCGCGAGCAGCCGCAATTGCTCGCGATAGTAATCGCCGAAGAGATCGGGGCGCGTGAGCGTCGTCTCGAAGATGCCCGGCCCGGCGACGAAGCCGTACGAGCGCCGCGAATCGATCTGGGAGTTCAGCTCGGTCCGCACGCGCACGAACGGATAGCACGCGCGCACGCGATGCGTGAACTGCTCGTTGCGCCGATACCGCGCGAAGGCATCGCGCAGAAAGGCGGTGTTTGCTTCGTAGATCGCGGACAGACGCGTGACGGCGGCGGCCGGATCGTCGAAGGATTCGGTCGGGAAGTCGTTCGCGGGCGTGCCCTGAGTGCTTTGAGTGCGGTCGTTTGTCATGGTCTTGTGCGTGTCTTTGTGCCCTCGTGATAAATCACATTAACACGGAAGAAAGTGAGAACCATGAAGCCCCTCATCGCGTGGGTGCCTCCGCGTGCACCTTTTTTTTGCGCAATGCCGCGAGCCGCAAAAGCGGCGCAGAATAAGGCAATGCTTCGCTTGCGTTAGGGTTTGCTAGAATCCGCCATCGCCTGGAGAACTCCCATGAAGCCCCTTCTTTCTGCCGCCGCGGCAGTCCTCGCCGCC
Source organism: Caballeronia grimmiae (assembly GCF_000698555.1). Lineage (GTDB taxonomy): Bacteria > Pseudomonadota > Gammaproteobacteria > Burkholderiales > Burkholderiaceae > Caballeronia > Caballeronia grimmiae. The sequence goes on from NZ_JFHE01000013.1 coordinate 134,040, forward strand.
GCAAGCGTTGGCGTTTTCGCGCAACCCGTGCCCAACGCCACACAATCGGCAGCGGACCCGGCAGCACAACCGGCCAAGCAACAAGCCATGTCGCCGGAAGAAGCCGCGGGCCTTCCGGATCTCAAGGCCATCAACCGCCCGCCCGCCAACGTCAGCTCGAAGGTGGAAATCTCGCCGCCGCGCAAGCCGAGCTTCCATGAACTCAGCTCGAACGGCACGGAGATCACCGAGTATCGCGACAAGGGCAAGCCCGTCGAAATCAACGTGCAGTCGAATTTCGGCACGCGTTATCAGATGAGCGCGCCTGCGGATACGTCGCCGCAAGTGCGCGACAACGGCAAGGCGAGCACGCGCCTGCCATCCGTCAATCTGCGCTATTGACGCCAGTAAGATAGTCCCAAGCCCGCTCGTCAGCAGCGGGCTCCTTCATTCGGCCCGCTCGGGCCATCCACCAGATCGACGTATTCTGCATGGCCGTATTCACCCCCGTCACTGACGCCGAACTCGGCGACTGGCTGCAACACTACGATCTCGGCGATGTCGTCGAATTTCGCGGCATTCACTCGGGCATCGAGAACAGCAATTTCTTTCTCACGACGACGCACGGCCAGTACGTGCTGACGATCTTCGAAAAACTCACCGCGACGCAGTTGCCGTTCTATCTGGATCTGATGCGGCATCTCGCGTCGCATCGCGTGCCGGTGCCCGATCCGATGCCGCGCCGCGACGGTTCGCTGTTCGGCATGCTGAAGGGGAAACCGGCGGCCATCGTCACGAAGCTCGAAGGCGCGCCGGAACTTGCGCCGACGCCCGCGCACTGCATCGAAGTCGGGCAAATGCTCGCGCGCATGCATCTCGCGGGGCGTGACTTCGCGCGGCATCAGCCGAACCTGCGCAGCCTGTCGTGGTGGCAGGAGAACGTGCCGGCCATCGCCAGTTTTCTGACCGACAGCCAGCGCGCACTCATCGAAACCGAACTCGCGCATCAGGCGGCGTTCTTCGCCTCGGCGGATTACGCCACGCTGCCCGAAGGCCCGTGCCATTGCGATTTGTTCCGCGACAACGTCCTGTTCGCGCACGGCCGGCAGCACGTGCGCCTCGGCGGCTTCTTCGATTTCTACTTCGCAGGCGTCGACAAGTGGCTCTTCGATGTCGCCGTCACCGTGAACGACTGGTGCACCGACCTGGAAACGGGCGCGCTCGATCCCGCTCGCGTCGATGCCCTGCTGCGCGCGTATCAGACCGTGCGTCCGTTCACGCCGGCCGAAGATTGTCACTGGAACGACATGCTGCGCGCCGGCGCAATGCGCTTCTGGGTCTCGCGGCTGTACGACTTCCATCGCCCGCGCGAGGCGGAGTTGCTGAAACCGCACGATCCCGGTCATTTCGAACGCATTCTGCGCGAGCGAATCCATGCCGCTTCCTCTCACGCCCAACGGTAACCCGGCAACTCATCCATGCGACTGATCGAAGTTCCCGCCAAAACCGGCTACGTATGGTTCCGCCAGGGCATCTGGCTGTTCCGCCGCAACCCGTTCGCGTTCCTGACGCTGTTCTTCGCGTATCTGTTCGTGATGACGCTGATCTCGCGCGTGCCGCTCATCGGCCCGTTGCTGCCGTTGCTGTTCATTCCGGGTATCGCGGTGGGTTTCATGTCGGCATGCCGCAATACCATCGCGGGCAAGCCGGTGTGGCCGACCATTCTCGTCGATGGCTTTCGCTCCTACGGCAATGCGGTCGCGCGCCGGCTGCTGGTGCTCGGGGTGTTGTATATCATCGCGATGGGCGTGATCTTCGGCATCTCGGCGCTCGTCGATGGCGGCACGCTGCTCAACCTGATGATGGGCAACGGCCCTTCCGGCGATCCGGAGACCGTCGCTGCGAGCTTCAATCCGCTCGCCGTGCTGGTCGCGATGGCGTGTTATCTGCCCATCGCGATGCTCTTCTGGTTCGCGCCGATCCTCATCGCGTGGCACGAGGTGCCGACGGCGAAGGCGCTGTTCTTCAGCCTCGTTTCGTGCTGGCGCAATCGCGGCGCCTTCGTTCTATACGGCGTGTTGTGGATCGCGGTTGCGCTGGCAGTGTCGTTCGGGCTGACGGCGCTGATGCAGGCGATCGGCGTCGGCCAGGAAATGGCGTTCGCGGTGCTGATGCCGGCATCCATCCTCGTCACGACGGCGCTTTATTGTTCCTTCTACGCGACGTATCGCGGATGCTTCGGCGTTCAGTCGCCCGATACGCCCGACCTGCCGAATGCGTCGGATGTGTCCGGCGCGTAAGCCGAATCGCTCGCGCAAATGAAAATGCCGGCTTTGACAGCCGGCATTTTCACATCCACCGCGAACGATGAAGCGATAAAGCTTAGAACGATGAAGCGATAAAGCTTAGTTCGACATCCACGACGGATGACGCGCCGCTGCGCGCTGATCGAGCTTCTTCATGCGATATTCGAGATCGTAAATGTCGGTCGCTTCGGCGAGGTACTCGTCGTCGCGCTCGCGATCGCGCTGGTCAGCGGACTTGGTCAGAAACAGGAAAAAGCGGGAAAGCAGGAACATGGTTGGCCTCGCTGGAATACTGGGGTAACTACCTATAGAAGCGATTATAGGGTAATCCCTGATGCGACGCCAGCCTTTTACGCTAGAACACTGATACTAAAGATCATTTTGCAACAGTCGAAACAATGCGCCGCCGCTTACGCGACGAACGCAGCCTGCGCCGCTTCTTTGGAACGGCGTTGATGCTTGAAGAATTCCCACATCAGCGCAGCCGAATCCCGCCCTTTCGATGAGTGAAACGCGACCGTATCGTCGCCGCCGGCCCACGAATGGCCGAGCCCGCGAACGATCGACGTCTTCACCACGCGCCGGCCGTTCTTGAAGTAATCGCGCACGACGCCGTCGTCCTGCGTTTCCTCGCGGACATCGCCCGCGCGGCGATTGCCCGCGGCATCGATGAAACCGTTCAGCCGCAAGAACTGCTTTGTAAGCTGATCCGCATTCGCCGACGTGACGACGGAATCGAGCTCGCCGTGGACGATCACCGCGGGCATGCCCGGGTAGTCGCGCACATCGACGGCTGCGTCGATCAGGGCCACCGGATCGGAGCGGCTGCCGCGCCGCATGACGTCCATCGCGCCGATGGCCGACGTCGCTTCGCCGAACACGACGCCCGAATGAAGGCCGACCGCGGCGAACAGCTGCGGATAGCGCACCGCCAGCATCGCCGAAAGCCCCGCTCCCGCCGACATGCCCGCCAGATAGATTCGCTCGGCGTCGAAATCGTGCTTCGCGATGACCGCGTTGATGAGCGAGACGATCGACGCCGCTTCGCCGCCGCCCGCGCCGCTGGAATCGTCGTACCAGTGCCAGCAGCGATGCGGATGCTCGTGCTTCGACTGTTCCGGGTACAGCACTGCGAAGCCGTACTTGTCGGCGAGCAGGTTCATGCGCGTGCCTTGCGCGAATTCGTCGGCGGTCTGCTGGCAGCCGTGAAGCATCACGACGAGCGGCAGTTTGCCGAGCGTGGCTTTCGGCGGCATGTACAGCGCGTACGACAGGTGATTGACGAACCGCCCGGCTGTCGGCGGCGCGGAATGATACGAGCGATCCCACTTGCCTCGCGCCCACGCCGACGCACGCGGCCGCACCCGCGACTCGCGGACTTCGGGGCGCGCCAGAGTACGCGGCGAGACGGTGGTTTTGGTCGCTGTGCCGGGCTTGATATTCGATTTAACGGTTTTCGCGCGCACCGGCTTGGTCGCGGCGCGCGGCTTCGGAAGGGGTTTCAGGTCCACTTGGCCAGCGACCAGGCGTCTCAAGCCGCGCAACCAGACTTTGGTAAGGCTTTTCGACATTCGGCTGGGCTCTCCACAAACGTTGATTCAATTAGTGCGCGACAAACAGACGCGCATCTTGCTGCATTGCACAATAACATTAAATTCGTTTTCTGAGTGAACGCGCTCAGCGCACGCAAACGAATTTTGGCGGCGCTTATCACACGATGTCCGCTTTAAACAGAGGATGAGCGCCGTAAGCGGATAGCTCTTTCCGACAAATTCGGCCTGGTCCGAACCGGTATACTCCTCGGCTTCGCACACAATTAAGTGGTCGGTCTGCCGCAGTGCAGCAACGCCCATACCACGCGAACACAATGAACCTCGATTTGCCCTTTTCAGTCTGGATGAGCATCACTGCCCTCGGCGGCACGGGCGTCATGCTGCCCGTCGCCATCGCCGCGGCTGCGTGGCTGGCGCTCGGCTATCGCTGGAAATACACGATCGAATGGGTCGCGCTCTTCGGCGTCGGCAGCGCGCTCGTCGCGGTGAGCAAAATCGCGTTCATCGGATGGGGAATTGGAATCCGGCATGTGGACTTCACCGGTATCAGCGGGCACGCCTACATGGCGACGTCCGTCCTGCCCGTCGCGATATTCGTCGCCTTGTTGCCCGCGCGCGGCTCGATTCGGGGAGCCGGCGTTCTGATCGGCTTGCTGCTGGGCGTGGTGGTCAGCGGGTCGCGTGTCGTGGTGAACGCGCATTCGGTGTCGGAAGTAGTGGCCGGCTGCATGCTCGGCGCGGCGGTATCGCTCGCGTTCGTGCACATTGCATGGCGCGCGGAGCCGGGCAAGCTCTCGCCGATGCCGGTAGCGGCGAGCCTGGCCGCCGTCGTCGTGGCGCTGCATGGCGTACCCGTGCCGACGCAGCATTGGATCACCGAAATCGCGCTCGGATTGTCTGGCCATCCGTACCCTTACGTGCGGGCGCTCTGGAAGTCGAAGAGCTATCACAAGCCGGATCGCCGGACCGACGTCCAGATAATCCGCGATGGCCTGAGCTGACCATCGCGTTTTCGCGCGCTCGGTCGTCAGTCGTTCACGCCGATGATCACGCTCGACGCCTTCACCACCGCCACCGCTTTCTGACCCGGCGCGAGGCCGAGCGTGTCCACGCTTTGGTTGGTGATGATCGCGGTGACGGTCGTCGCGTCGTCGAGTGAAAGCGTCACTTCGGCGTTCACCGCGCCGCGCGTCACGCTCGCGACGGTCCCGCGCAACTGATTGCGCGCCGACAGCTTCGCCGGGGCGTCTTCCATCAGCATGACCCAAGAGGCCTTGATGAGCGCGAACGCATCGCTGCCTTCCGTGAGACCAAGCGTCTCGGTGCTCTCATGCGTGACGACCGCGACGATCGTCTGCCCGCCCGGCAATCCAAGCTCGATTTCGTCGTTGACCGCGCCGCGCCTGATCTTCGTGACCTTTCCCGCCAACTGATTGCGTGCACTCGTTCTCAATCCCAGTCTCCCGATCAGTCGCCAATCGTCCTCGAAGCCTTCGATGGCTTCACCTACCCGCCTCAGAAACTTGCGATGCTCGCGCTCGACGGCCTGATACGTGTCGATGATCCGCAACGCCGATGCCGTCAGCTTCGTCCCGCCGCCGCCGCGGCCACCGGTGGCGCTGGCAACCAGCGGTTCGCCGGCCAGATTGTTCATCGTATCGATCGCGTCCCACGCCGCCTTGTAGCTCATGCCGACGGCTTTGGCCGCCGCGGTGATCGAACCCGTATCGCGGATGGCGGCCAGCAGCGCGATGCGCGCCGCGCCGCCGAGCGTCTCGCCGCCGCTTTTCAGCCACACCGAGCCGCCGAGTTCGAGCAGATCGCGCGGCGCGGGCGGGGTCGTCTTGGTCATCGATCGTGTCGTGGCTGGTCAGGAAGGGCGCGGCGATTATATCGGCGTTCTCTTCGGCGCATTCATATGAAATAACAAAGGCTTACGCGTTCACGAAACCGACACGCGCGCCAGCAAACATGGCCCTTTCCGCAATGTTCCAGGCTCAAGGACGCGCCATGAACCAGATCGTCTTTCCGAACACCCGCGCAGGCCGCACGCCGGGGCAACGACTCGCTTTCCTCGTATTCCTGCTCACAATCGGGGCAGGCGCCGTCTACTGTGTCATGCATCTGCTGGAAGATCTGGCGCCGGTGCGCGAATCGTCCGCGTTCCCTTACATTCTGCTCGGCGTTGCGCTGCTCATCGCGCTCGGTTTTGAATTCGTCAACGGCTTCCACGATACCGCCAACGCCGTCGCGACAGTCATCTACACGCACTCGCTGACGCCCAACCTCGCGGTCGTCTGGTCCGGTGCGTGGAATTTCATCGGCGTGCTCGTGTCCAGTGGCGCGGTCGCCTTCGGCATTCTGCAGTTGCTGCCGGTGGAACTGATCATCGGCGTCGGCAGTTCACAGGGCTTCGCGATGGTTTTCGCGCTGCTGATCGCGGCGATCATCTGGAACCTCGGCACGTGGGCGCTCGGCCTGCCGTCTTCCAGTTCGCACACGCTGATCGGCTCGGTGATCGGCGTCGGCCTGATGAACCAGATGCTGCACGGGACCAATGGCACGTCGGGCGTCGACTGGAGCCAGGCGGTGTCGGTGGGCAAGTCGCTGCTGTTTTCGCCGATTATCGGCTTCGTCCTTGCCGGCTTCCTGCTCTATGTGCTGAAGCTCGTGGTGCGCGTGCCTGCGCTCTACAAGGAGCCGAAGCCGAACACGCCGCCGCCGTTCTGGATTCGCTGCTTGCTGATCCTGACGTGCACCGGCGTGTCGTTCGCGCACGGCTCAAACGACGGCCAGAAAGGCATGGGCCTCATCATGCTCATCCTGATCGGCACCGTGCCGACCGCGTACGCGCTCAACAAGGCCGTGACCTCGGGCGAAACGCAGACGTTCCTTGCGGTAAGCCACAGCGCATCGGAGGCATTGCAGCGTTATGCCGGCGACGCGTCTCCCGGTGCGGATGCGCGTGCGCGCGTCGAACGCTACGTGCAGACCAAAACGCTCGCGCCGGATAGCGTCGCATCGCTGAAGGCGCTGATCGATTCCATCGATTCGCAGATCCGCCCCAGCGAGACGATCGCCGCCGTGCCGCAAGGCAATGTCCGCAACGTGCGCAACGAGATGTACATCGCGTCGGAAGCGTTGCGCTTGATGGGGAAGCAGAACGCGCCTGCATTCGCGCCGAACGACCGCGCCGTGCTCGACAACTACAGGCATCAGCTCGATCACGCGACGAAGTTCATCCCGACGTGGGTGAAAGTCGCCGTGGCGGTCGCGCTGGGACTGGGAACGATGGTCGGCTGGAAGCGCATCGTGGTGACGGTCGGCGAGCGCATCGGCAGGACGCACCTCACCTATGGGCAAGGCGCATCGGCGGAGCTGGTCGCGATGGTCACCATCGGCGCCGCCGATGCCTACGGGCTGCCCGTGAGCACGACGCACGTGTTGTCGTCGGGCGTTGCCGGCACGATGGCCGCGAATGGCTCCGGCCTTCAATGGCGCACGGTGCGAAGCCTCGCGCTCGCGTGGGTGCTGACGCTGCCGGTCTCGATCGCGCTGGCCGGCCTGCTGTTCTGGATCTTCCGCGGAATATTTTGACACCGACCCCAATGCAATTCTTTCAAGGCGCTCGATCAACTCTTTCCTTTTGACAATCGCCAGAGTTCGCGCCTGCGTCGCCGGGAGCGCGCCGCGCCTTGTTTCATAAGGGTTTCGCGCCAATGGCACGGATGCTGCTCTCTGCTCCTTGTCGATCGCAACACCAAACGGCCGGCGGCATTGCGCCGCTCGCTCCGACGTGCGGCTGCCTGGGGGAGGCCACGTCGAGCCGGATGGTCGCGCGATCTTTTACAAGGAGAAGTCAAATGACAATCGGAACCATCCTGTTGATCGTGCTTATCTTGCTGCTGATCGGCGCCATTCCATCGTGGCCGCACAGCCGTAGCTGGGGTTACGGACCGAGCGGGATTCTCGGCGTCGTGCTGGTCGTGGTGATTGTTCTGTTGCTGATGGGACGCCTATAAGCGCCCTGTCGCCGGCTAAAAAGAAAGGGGCGCTCGATGGAGCGCCCCTTTCTCGTTCTGGCTGTCGCGCCGGTTATTCAGACGCGCATGACCTGTCCGTTCGGATCGATCTTGCGCGGGATGACCGGCTCAGTCTGCTTCCGCGAATTGCCCTTGCGCGGCGACGCGGCGACCGGCTGATCGATGGAAGCCTTGTCGGCCACCTGCTTGACTGCCGTCGCGCTCTTGCGCTTCTTCTTCGCGGCCGTGCGCGATGCGCCATGCGCCTTATTCTTGCCCTTCACCACGTGTACTTCGGGCGGATTCCAGACTTCCGTGTAATGCGTCGCCGCCGCTACCGGCGACGAACTCAACACGAAAGCGATCGTCAGGAATGCGAGTTTCAAGTCGTTTCGCTCCATCGATTTATGCCCCTGTTGCCTCTAATGATCCTGACGCGCGCTGCGCGAGAGGATGGCGTCGAGCGAGCGCTCGGACGTTTCGAGTTCGCGCAGTGCGTCGTCCAGGCGCTGCTGCGAACGCGCCACGGAGCGCGCGCCGTACTCCAGAGCCGGCTCGCCTCGAGTGGCGTCGAACGCGGCGTTCACCGCGCGTGTCGCGCGCATGAAACGTTCGAGCGCGGCGGCTTCGAGCGAATCGTTGCGGGATATCATCGGCACACTCCTTGTTGCGGACAACTGTACGAATATACAGTAAGCCGGCCCGCCGGCAAACAAACGACGCCGCGCGTGGTGAAAATGCCGAAGCGCCTCTTGACCGGCGTATCCCAACGCATTGGAACATGGAAGCGGCTTTTCGCCGCACGCGGCATTGCGTTACCGCCGATTAAGCGCGGCTTAATTATCCGCGGACACACTCGACTCGCCATCTGGCCCAACGGGGCCGTCAACGTGAGGAATGTGCCATGTCCAGCAACGCCGCCACGCGTTCATCCTTCTCCAATCTTGCCCGCGCGATGCGCAGCCATACCGCGCTGACGCTGAGCCGATGCCGTCTGTCCGCGCCGATCGAGCCGCCCTGGGGTCAGCCGTACCGGATGGTCGAGTGGTCGTTGAAGAGCGATCCGCATCTGCAGCGCTGCGTGGTGCCGGCCGATTGCACGCCGTCCGATATCGCCGACGCACTGCAATCTCACGTTCCCGGCCGCCGCTACACCCTGCCGGAAGACGAAGATTAACCCGCAGTCGTCGCGCGCAGGCGAAATATCGCTTGTATAAATCCATATATGGACTACCATGCGTTAAGAGTTCCTTTGGAGACTTAACGACATGCCTCACGCCGCACGCGCTGCCTCGGCGACGACCGAACATCCGGTCCCGCGCCCCACGCCGGATATCGGCGACTTGTCTGCGGCCGGCCTGCGCGCGTTCATCAACATCGCCCGCGACTGGGCCTTGTCAGCCGACGAGCAGATCAAGCTGCTCGGCTCGCCCGGCCGCTCGACGTACTTCAAATGGAAGAACACGCCCGAATCGGCGCGGCTGCCGCGTGACACGCTCGAACGCCTGTCGCTGATTCTCGGCATCTACAAGGCGCTGCAGATTCTGCTGCCCGAACCGCACGCCGCCGATACCTGGGTCAGGCGTCCCAACACCGCGCCGCCGTTCGGCGGCAAGCCGGCGCTCGATCGCATGCTGGCGGGCAATATCAGCGATCTCGTCGCCGTGCGCCAATATCTCGACGCGATGCGAGGCGGCTGGGCGTGAACGACAAGCAGGCTGAAATGAACTGGCGGGCGCGCTGGCCGCATGGCGAACTCGACTGGTCGCCGGCGTATCGGGTGATTCCGACGCGTTTTCCGGCGGTGAATCTGTTCGACCGCGTCGCGTCGCCGCAAGATTTCGACGCCCTCTACGCGCTCGAAGCAATGACCAACGACCGCCTGCGCACCGAGACCGGCGAACTGGATTTGGTGCCACCCGACGAACGCTGCTTCGGGCCGGGATGCGGGCCGATCATGGCCGCTTTCACGCATTTGAATCCGAGCGGCAGCCGCTTTTCCGACGGCAGCTACGGCGTGTTCTATTGCGCCCGCGAGCGGCGCACGGCCATCGCGGAGACGCGCTATCACGCCGGTCTCTTCCTCGCCGCAACGAAGGAAGCGCCGTTGCGGCAGCAGATGCGCCTCTACACGGTCGTCGCGCGGGGCGAGGTCGTCGATTTAACGGGCGATCGCATCGCGCAGGCGGGTCTCGATCCGCGCATTCTCGCGCCGGACGATTACGCGCCCGGCAAGGCGCTAGGGCGTGCGATCCGGGCGGCGGGCGCACCGGGCATCGCGTATCCGTCGGTGCGCGATCCGCAGGGTGAATGCCTCGCTGCGCTGCGTACGACGATGCTGCGCGACTGCCATCACGCCGCGTATCTCGAATACAACTGGAACGGCGAAACGATCGACTACGTGTTCGAGCTGAATCAGGTCGGCTAGGCGATCATCGGATCGCGACCGCCGTCGATGTCCGCGTGCGCGACAGCTTCTTCGTCGCCGGACGCGCGGCCTTCGGCGCGGTCTTGCGCGCGACGGTCTCGATCGCCTGGACCGCCGCATCCTTGGCGCTTCCCTTCAGCGCACCGGCGCGCGCCTTGCGGCTCGATTCGGCGAGCATGCCGGTCAGCCGCGTATCGCTTGCGGCTGCGCCCTTGCGGTTCTTGCGCGCCGCCTCGCGCGCCCGGCGCTTCGCCTCCTTTTCCAGAAAGATGACGAGCGCGGCTTCATCGGTCTTGAGTCCGTGACGGCGCGACGCGGGCAGCGCTTCAGCGAGTTCGCCCGCTTCGAACGCCTCGATGACAGCCGGATGCACATAACACTTGCGGCAGACGGCCGGCGTATTGCGGAGCAGTTGCGACACTTCCTTGATTGTCCCGACGATGTGCTTGCGCGCCTCCGTCACGGTCTCCCACTGCAGCTTGCGCAGCGCCGCGAGCGCGAACACGCTGCCCGCCCACGTCCGATAGTCCTTCGCCGTGAAATCCGCGCCGGTGATCTCGCGCAGATACTCGTTGATGTCCGACGACGTCACGCCGTGGCGCGTGCCGTCCGCATCGAGATACTGAAAGAGGTCCTGGCCCGGCAGGTCCATGCAGCGCTTGACGATTCGCGCGACGCGCGCATCGCTCACGGCGACGTCGTGTTCGATGCCGCTCTTGCCGCGAAACTTGAAGCGCAGCGTTCCCGCCGATACCTTCAGATGCCGCTTCCTCAGCGTCGTCAGCCCGTACGAGCGATTCTCCCGCGCGTATTCCTCGCTGCCGACGCGGATCAGCGTCGTATCGAGCAGCCGCACGACGGTGGCGAGCACCTTGTCGCGCGGCATGCCGTCGAGCGCGAGATCGCGTGTGACGCGCGCCCGCAGCTTCGGCAGCACCGCGCCGAACGCGAGCATGCGCTCGTATTTGTTCGCATCGCGGGTTTCGCGCCACTGCGGGTGATAGCGATACTGCTTGCGTCCGCGCGCATCACGGCCCGTGGCCTGCAGATGGCCGCGCGAGTCCGGGCAGATCCAGACATCGGTATAGGCGGGCGGGATCGCGAGCGCCTTGATGCGCCGGATGTCGGCCTCGTCCTCGATGCGATTGCCCTGCGTATTGAAGTAGACGAACTCCCCGTCGATCCATTCGCGGGTGTAGCCGCGCCGCGAGTCGTCGACGTATCGGAGGCCGGGAGGCAAGTCTTCGATGCAGACTGCCGCGTTGTCGTTTTGCGCACCGCTCGCGCTCTTAGCCCCGTTGCTTTCGATGGTCGCCACTGCCTGCCTCGCCTGTTTGCTTTCGATTCATGGCGAGGAATTGAGCAACGCCCGTGCCGCTAGGGCAACGCCAGCTCCCGCGCGCCTTCCGACGCGGCCCAGCGCTCCTTCACGGACCATCGTTCGTCGGTGCCGGCTTCGACGATCGTGAGCCGCCCTTCCGATGCGAACGCGCCGGTATCGATAAAAATCTGCGAGCCGATCTGCCGCACCGCGCGCATCGGCGTGTGGCCGCAGTACGTGGGCGAGAGACCGCGTTGCAGGCCGGGGTCCGCATTGCCGAGCGCAAGGCCGCGGCCCCATAGCATCTGGCTGCGCGTCTGGTCCGCGAACTCGGCGGCGTCGAGATCGGTGTCGCTGCCGAAGAACTCCGCGTGCAGCACGTTGAAACGCCGCTCGCCTTCGCCGACGACGCGCACGAGCGGCAAGCGCGCAAGCCGCGTGGCGAGCGTCTTGAGCTGCTCGTCCGCGAGCGTTTCGGCCCATGATCCGCCGATGGCGTACCAGGCTTGGCGACGCATCGCGCCAGTCGCGACCGCGATCAGCGAATCCTCGTGATTGCCGAGCACCGGATAGAACCACGGCTTGTCGATCAACTCGATTGCGGCGAGCGAATCCGTGCCGCGATCGATCAGATCGCCGACCGAGAACAGACGATCGCGCGAGCCGTCGAAGCCGATCTCGCGCAACAGATAACGCAGCGCATCGACGCAGCCATGCAGATCGCCGACGACGAAATCGCGGCCGATCTCATTGGCTGGGTGCCTGCAGACGACGGGATAGGTAGGATCATTCATGCGTCGAATCTTAGCGCCGGCTCAACGGCCGGTGTGCGTGCTGGGTCGCTTTTCGCTGCGTTTTCGGCGGCGAGCGGCGGCAGCGTTTCGAAATGGTCTCCGATCCGATTGTCGCCCGAAAGCAGGCGCTGCGGCCATCACTTGCACATGCGTCTGTAAGGCGCGTCAGTGATAATCGCTGACTGCCGCGTTTCCCCGTCGAGACGATGAATATCCTCCCACCCGTGTTGCGCACCCGTCCCCGCGCCCTGATCGGCCTGGCGGTCGGCTTTTGCGTCGCCGCTCTCCTTCCAGGGAACGTGCGGCCGATCGTGCGCGCGCTCATCGGCTGGGACTCGGCCGTGTGGCTGTATCTCGCGCTCATCTGGCTGCGGATGGCCACCACGCGGCAAAGCAACGTGCAGGCGCTCGCCGAGCGCGAGGATGAAAACGCCGCCGCCGTGCTGATGATCGTCAGCCTCGCGGCGGTTGCGAGCGTCGTCGCGATCGTCGTGGAACTGGCGGCGGCGAAGAGTGTCGGCACGCATGCGTATCTGAACTATGCGTTGACCGGCGCGACGATGCTGGGCGCATGGTTTCTCATCCCGACGATGTTCACGCTGCATTACGCGCGGCATTACTATCGCTCGCCACCCGGCAACCCCGCGCTCAGGTTTCCCGACCGCCACCTCAAACCCGACTATTGGGATTTCCTGTACTTCTCGTTCACCATCGCCGTCGCCTCGCAGACGTCCGACGTGGTGCTCTGCTCCCGGGACGCACGCCGCACGGCGCTCGCGCAATCGGTACTGTCGTTCTTCTTCAACCTGGCGGTCCTCGGATTGTCGGTGAACATCGCGGCCAGCATGGTCGGCAGCTAAGGCCGATGCGCCGCGCGTAACGCGCCCTTCACATCACCTCGATACGCTTTTAACGCCCTGTGTAAAAACGCGACGCACGCCGCTGTCAGTTTTACACGCGGCACGCGCATGAGCTTTTGCGCTGTTGCGAAATGCGCGACACCGGGCCCTCGTCGAACCTAAGTCCGAAATGATCGTGCGAGTGCGCACATACGGGACAGGGTCGTGGCATGCACATTGCTGCACTGCGCAAGCCAAAAAGAATTCACCGATCAGTACCCGGAATGCGCGGCCCGGCTGGTCCTCGTCACCGATGTCGAGTGCACGAGTGCATGGCCATCGCCCCGCGTTTGCCCGCACAGGAGTCCACTTTGCCTTTGAACGTTCTGCTGGTCGCCTCCGAGGCCGTCCCGCTCGCCAAGACCGGCGGCCTCGGCGACATGGTCAGCGCATACGCCGCCGCCCTGCGCGCAGCCGGCGTCGACGCCACGATTCTCCTGCCCGCGTACCCCAAGGCCCTCGCCACGGCGGTGGACGTCAGCAAGGTCTGCACGCTTCACGATCTCCCCGGCGGCGATGCCTCGCTCTTGCGCGCGCGCATGCCCGATACCGGCGTGCCGGTGCTTTTGTTGCGCTGCGATGCACTGTATGCGCGCACCGGGCTTTATCAGGATGCACAGGGCCGCGATTATCCCGACAACGCAGTCCGCTTCGCGACGCTGTCGGCGGCCGCCGTGCGTGTCGCGCAAGGCGTGCGCGGCGTCAAGAAGCCGGACATCGTCCACGCGCACGACTGG
>NZ_JFHE01000014.1 GCF_000698555.1 Caballeronia grimmiae
GGCATGGGCGTCGCGCTGGCGGTCGAGCGTCTGTAAGACGCGTCGGCGGCACGGAGATGAGCGAAGCGGGCGGCGCGGTCAGGCGTAGCCCGCATAACGAAAAGGGAGTCGGGAATGACGAAGCGCATAGCGTATGTAACGGGCGGCATGGGCGGCATCGGCACGAGCATTTGCCAGCGTCTGCATAAGGATGGCTTCACGGTCGTCGCGGGCTGCGGTCCGAATTCTCCGCGCCGCGTGAAATGGCTCGAAGATCAGAAGGCGCTCGGTTACGACTTCATCGCGTCGGAAGGCAATGTCGGCGATTGGGATTCGACCAAGGCCGCATTCGAAAAGGTCAAGGCCGAAGTCGGCGAGGTCGACGTGCTCGTGAACAACGCAGGCATTACGCGCGACGTCGTGTTTCGCAAGATGACGCACGAAGACTGGACGGCTGTCATCGACACGAACCTGACGAGTCTCTTCAACGTGACCAAGCAGGTGATCGACGGCATGGTGGAGCGCGGCTGGGGCCGCATCATCAATATCTCGTCGGTGAACGGGCAGAAAGGCCAGTTTGGCCAGACGAACTATTCGACTGCGAAGGCCGGCATTCACGGCTTCACGATGGCGCTGGCGCAGGAAGTGGCGACCAAGGGCGTGACGGTGAACACCGTGTCGCCGGGCTATATCGGCACGGACATGGTGAAGTCCATTCGTCCTGAAGTGCTGGAGAAGATCGTGGCGACCATTCCTGTTCGACGTCTGGGCACGCCGGACGAGATCGGCTCGATCGTGGCGTGGCTGGCTTCGGAGGAATCAGGCTTTTCCACCGGCGCGGACTTTTCGCTCAACGGTGGCTTGCACATGGGCTGACGGGCGGCGGCGGCCGGCCGGGCGCCCGGGGCGCCTGTCCGGCTGGCCGCGCTTGCCGGATATATCAACGACGCGGCGACCCAGCAGCAACGCTTTTTTGCGACAACGCAAGACATGCCTGCTGCCATCGCAGTAAAGTCTTGCGTTTAAAGGCGTTCAATGACCACCCCTACTACTACAAAGAAATCCGCCGAGCGGCTGATAAAAAAATATCCGAATCGCCGGCTGTACGACACGGAGACGAGCACCTACATCACCTTGTCGGATGTGAAGCAGCTCGTCCTCGATCAGGAAGACTTCAAGGTGCTCGATGCGAAGTCCAACGACGACCTGACGCGCAGCATCCTTCTGCAGATCATTCTCGAAGAGGAGAGCGGCGGGTTGCCGATGTTTTCATCGGTGATGCTCTCGCAGATCATCCGTTTTTACGGTCACGCGATGCAGGGCATGATGGGCACGTACCTGGAGAAGAATATTCAGGCGTTCATCGATATCCAGCAGAAGCTCTCCGAGCAGAGCAAGGGCATTTATGACGGCAATGCGCTGAATCCGGAAGTCTGGTCGCAGTTCATGAACATGCAGGCGCCGATGATGCAGGGGATGATGACCAACTACATCGAGCAGTCGAAGAATATGTTCGTGCAAATGCAGGAGCAGATGCAGAATCAGGCGAAGTCGATGTTCAATACGTTTCCGTTTCCTGGGCCGCAGGGGCCGGGGGAGAAGAAATAAGGTTTTTTTTCGCTCTCGCTTGGGTGTCTTCGTTTCGTGTCGGTTTATTAGTGCGCCCCTCCCGGGGCGGCGGTCACTTTCTTGGCTGTCGACCAGAGTTGGCGCTTCTGCGCCTTACTTCGGTCCCGTGCGAAGACAGTAACCGAAGCAGCTTTTTCTGGGCCCGAAGCACTGACTGGTATAGCCACTTCGTAGAGCGGCGGTGGCACTCAGCTGGTGAACAGCCTTGAATCACCTTCCGCGCCCGCTGAACACTTAAGTCCTCCGAGCCCCTTGGCTCGTTAACACCAGTGGTACATTCCAGTGTTGCGACGAGAGAAAACGGCGGCTCGCCGCGTCCCACCACGAGCGATGTTAGCTTTCCCGAGTCACCGTCCTCGCGCCCGTTAAGCCTGTTCGCGCACAGATGGTTTTGTCGAGCCAAAGGACGCCGAGCACATTACCGCCCGGCCGACGCGGATGGTGATCCGAGGCTGTACACAAGCTCAGTGCCAACGCTGCTCTACAGCGTGCCCGCTCGGATTCGTGCGTCGGGCCCGAAGCCGCTCTTTCCGCATGGACCCAAGTAAGACGCTGAAGCGCCAACTCAGTCGACAGCCACGTAATTCATCCTCGCCGGGCAGGCGGTTGCCGAACAAGACCGCCGACAGCCGTAAAAGCACCACGGAAGCACGACCAAGCCGCCGCGAAAGCCGCCAACCCATTGCGGTTAAAATAGCGAATTCGCCGCACCCCGAGCGGCATGCACGCCCGCAACCGTGCCTCTCCCCGAATATCCCGTGAATACACCAGTCAAGCCTACCGCCACCGCGCCAGCGCCCAAAATCGGCATGGTCAGCCTCGGCTGCCCCAAAGCCCTCGTCGATTCCGAGCAGATCATCACTCAACTCCGCGCCGAAGGTTACGAAATCTCCGGCACGTACGACGGCGCCGATCTCGTCGTCGTGAACACCTGCGGCTTCATCGACGAAGCCGTCCAGGAAAGCCTCGACGCCATTGGCGAAGCGCTCAGCGAGAACGGCAAGGTCATCGTCACCGGCTGCCTCGGCGCAAAGAAAAGCGCAAGCGGCACCGGGCTTATCGAGGAAGTGCATCCGAAAGTGCTCGCCGTCACCGGGCCCCACGCTACCAACGAAGTGATGAACGCAGTGCACACGCATCTGCCCAGGCCGCACGATCCGTTCGTCGATCTCGTGCCGCCCGCCGGCATCAAGCTCACGCCGCGTCACTACGCGTATCTGAAGATTTCCGAGGGCTGCAACCATCGCTGCTCGTTCTGCATCATCCCTTCGATGCGCGGCGATCTCGTCTCGCGGCCCATCGCCGAAGTCATGCTCGAAGCGGAAAATCTCTTCAAGTCCGGCGTCAAGGAGCTGCTCGTCATCTCGCAGGACACGAGCGCCTATGGCGTCGACGTCAAATACCGCACCGGCTTCTGGAACGGCAAGCCGCTCAAGACACGCATGACCGAACTGGTCGGCGCGCTCGGCGAACTGGCCGCGCAATACGGCGCATGGGTGCGGCTGCACTACGTCTATCCGTATCCGAGTGTCGACGAAGTCATCCCGATGATGGCCGAAGGCCCGTTCAAAGGTCACGTGCTGCCGTATCTCGACGTGCCGTTCCAGCACGCGCATCCCGAAGTGCTGAAGCGCATGAAGCGCCCGGCCAACGCCGAGAAGGTGCTCGAGCGCGTGAAGGCGTGGCGGGCCATCTGCCCCGATCTCACCATCCGCAGCACGTTCATCGCGGGCTTCCCCGGCGAGACCGAAGAGCAGTTCCAGACGCTGCTCGACTTCATCAAGGAAGCGGATCTGGACCGCGTCGGCTGCTTCGCGTATTCGCCGGTCGAAGGCGCAACCGCGAACGAACTCGACGGCGCGCTCCCCGACGAAGTGCGCGAACAACGCCGCGCGCGCTTCATGGAACTGGCCGAGGAGCTGTCGGCGAAGCGCATGAAAAAGAAGATCGGCAAGACGCTGAAGGTGCTCGTCGACGAAGTGAGCGGCGAAGGCGGCGTCGGCCGGACGGGAGCGGATGCGCCGGAAATCGACGGCGTCGTGTATATCGCGCCGCCGGCGAAGGCGTCCAAGCGCTACAAGGCCGGCGATTTCGTCTCCGTGAAAATCACCGGGGCCGACGGCCATGATCTCTGGGGCGAGGTCTAAACGATGACGCCGCAGATTCCGCAGCAACCAGCCATCCTCGCGCTCGGCGAGGCGATGATCGAGTTTAATCAGTCAAAGCGCAATGAGCCGAACTACCTGCAAGGCTTCGGCGGCGACGTCTCCAACTTCCTGATCGCGGCGGCGCGGCAAGGCGCGGCAACGGGCTTCGTCTCCGCCGTCGGCAACGATCACTTCGGGCAACTGCTGCTCGATCTGTGGCGCGCGGAAAACGTCGATACTTCCGCCGTGCGCATCGACCAGCACGCGCCCACCGGCGTTTATTTCGTATCGCATGGCGAGAGCGGGCATCGCTTCGACTATTTGCGCGCCGGATCGGCGGCGAGCCGCTATGCGCCGTCGGACTTGCCGCTCGACATGATCGCGGGCGCGAAGGTCGTGCATCTGTCGGGCATCAGTCTCGCGATCGGCGTTGCCGCGTGCGATGCCGCGTTCGCCGCCATCGATCACGCCCGCGCGAACGGCGTCGCGGTCAGCTTCGATACGAACCTGCGCCTGAAGCTGTGGCCGCTGGCACGCGCCCGCGCGGTGATGCTCGAAACGATCCGCGCGACCGATATCTGCCTGCCGAGCTATGACGACGTCACCGCGCTCACCGGCCTCGACGACAAGGACGCGATCGTCGACGCGCTGCTCGCGCTCGGTCCGAAAGTCGTCGCGTTGAAGCTCGGCAAGGAAGGCGCGTATATCGCGACGCCCGCGGAGCGGCGCGTGGTGCCGGGCCGCGTCGTCAATGCAGTCGATGCCACCGGCGCAGGCGATTGCTTCGGCGGCGCGTTCATCGCGCGCATCGTCGCGGGCGACGATCCTTTCACCGCCGCGCACTATGCGAACGTGGCGGCGGCATTGTCGACGCAAGGCTTCGGCGCAG
This sequence comes from Caballeronia grimmiae, assembly GCF_000698555.1. Lineage (GTDB taxonomy): Bacteria > Pseudomonadota > Gammaproteobacteria > Burkholderiales > Burkholderiaceae > Caballeronia > Caballeronia grimmiae. The sequence goes on from NZ_JFHE01000014.1 coordinate 4,645, forward strand.
TCGCGCCCATTCCCGGCCGGGCGGCTGTCGAACGCGCGCTCGCCGGATAATCCGAGAACACAGACCCAGGAGACGACAACATGAAGCGCGAAGTGGTGGTGGCAAGCGGCGTGCGTACGGCAATCGGCGACTTTGGCGGCGCGCTGAAGGACTTCACGCCGGGCGATCTCGGCGCGCGCGTCGTGCGGGAAGTGCTTTCGCGCGCGCGCGTATCGGGTGACGAAGGCGGCCATGTGGTGTTCGGCAACGTGATCCAGACGGAGCCGCGCGACATGTATCTGGCGCGCGTCGCCGCACTGCACGGCGGCGTCACGAAGGATGCGCCCGCGCTAACGGTGAACCGGCTGTGCGGCTCGGGCCTGCAGGCGATCATATCGGCGTCGCAGTCCATCCTGCTGGGCGATGCCGATATCGCCATCGGCGGCGGCGCGGAAAGCATGAGCCGCGCGCCGTATCTGATGCCGGCTGCGCGCTTCGGCCAGCGCATGGGCGATACGCGCATCGTCGACATGATGCTCGGCGCGCTCAACGATCCGTTCGACAAGATCCACATGGGCGTGACTGCGGAAAACGTCGCGAACAAGTACGGCATCACGCGCGAGGCGCAGGACGCGCTCGCGCTCGAATCGCACCGCCGCGCGGCGAAGGCCGTCGAGGCGGGCTATTTCAAGGAACAAATTCTGCCGATCACGCTGGCATCGAAGAAGGGCGATACCGTCTTCGACCAGGACGAACACGTTCGCATGAACGCCACGGCAGATGACTTCGCCAAGCTCCGGCCGGTCTTCGCCAAGGAGAACGGCACGGTGACGGCCGGCAACGCATCCGGCATCAACGACGCGGCGGCGGCCGTCGTGCTGATGGAGCGGGGCGTCGCGGAGAAGCGCGGTTTGCAGCCGCTCGCACGGCTCGTCGCGTATGCGCACGCGGGCGTCGATCCGAAGATCATGGGCATCGGACCCGTGCCGGCGACGCAGAAGGTGCTGGAACGCGCGGGCCTGAGCGTCGACGACCTCGACGTGATCGAAGCGAACGAAGCCTTTGCCGCACAAGCCTGCGCCGTCACGAAGGAACTGAAACTCGATCCCGCGAAGGTCAATCCGAACGGCTCGGGCATTTCGCTCGGCCATCCGATCGGCGCGACGGGCGCGCTCATCACCGTGAAGGCGCTGTACGAACTGCAACGCATCGGCGGCCGCTATGCGCTGGTGACCATGTGCATCGGCGGCGGGCAGGGCATCGCGGCGATCTTCGAGCGCATTTAACGTTGTATCGAAGGAAGCAAGCATGAAAGAAGCAACGAGGCGGCCGGGATTTCCGGTCCGGCCGATGACGATGGCCGCGGCATCGCTGACGTTTGCGCTCGCGCTCGCGGGCTGCAATTCGCCGATGCCGCCGGATACGTCGAGCGCCGCAAACGGCGTCGCGCCGAAGGGCGAGTCCCACGGCGCCGACGACGCCATCCGCACGCTCGCCTTGCCGCCACAGAAGCCGCTGTCGCCGAATCCGGAGTACGCGCGCTTTCCGCGTTATGTCGGCACGCTCGGCGGCAGGCAGATCGAGATGAAGCTCGGCGCGAAAACGGACGAGCCGTCCGGTGTGCACGGCGAATACCGTTTCGCGGGCAGCCCTTCGGTGATTCTCGTCGCCGGCGACCGTGACGGCGACACGCTCGAAATCGAAGAATCGAACGACGGCACGCACATCACCGGCAACTGGATCGGCAAGTTCGAGGCGGACGGCAGCGTGTCGGGCGAGCGCATGAATCCGGACGATTCCAACGCGCAGCCGTTCGACCTGCGGCCTGCCGTGGCCGGCGTGAAATTGCCGCCCGCGCCTGCTGGCGGCGGCGCGGCGCGTCAGGCCGCGCCTTCGCTGGAACCTGCGCCGCCGCTGCCGCCGGCTAACGCCGTCGGTGGCACGAGCAACGTGATCATCGGCGAATAGGTTTATTGCATGCAACCGGGCGCCGCCCGTCCTTTTTCATCTCATCGCTTTTTATTCATGACCGATTCAAGCAGCCAGAACCGCGACCTGCAAACCCGCATCGTGCAGCCGAACGATTGCATCACGCCCGGCTTCGAGTCGTTTGCGGTGCCGGTGGCGCGGGCGTCGACGGTCGTGTTTCCCGATCTCGCGACGATGCGCGCGCTCGTCTGGAGCGACGATTCCAAGTGGCGCTACGGCCTGCACGGCACGCCGACGACGATCGCGCTCGCCCAACGCCTCGCTGCGATCGAAGGCGGCGAGCACGCGCTCTTGCAGCCTTCTGGTCTGGCGGCGATATCGAACGTGTATTTCGCGCTGGTGAAGGCGGGCGATCACGTGCTGGTGCCGGACAACGCGTACTCGCCGAATCGCGAGCACGCGGACTGGCTCGCCGCCGACTTCGGGCTCGAAGTGACCTATTACGATCCGATGACCGGCGCGGGCATTGCCGATTCAATCAGGCCGAACACGAAGCTGATCTGGCTGGAAGCGCCGGGCTCGGTGACGATGGAAGTGCAGGACGTGCCCGCGATCGTTGTCGTGGCGCGGGCACACGGCATCGTGACGGCCATCGACAACACATATTCGGCCGGGCTCGCGTTCAAGCCGTTCGAGCATGGCGTCGATATTTCGGTGCAGGCGCTGACGAAATATCAGTCGGGCGGCAGCGACATCCTGATGGGCGCGACGATCACGCGCGACGTCGAGCTGCACAAGAAGCTGAAGCGCGCGCGCATGCGCATGGGTATCGGCGTTTCGGCGGACGATGCATCGCTGGTGCTGCGCAGCCTGCCGTCGATGAAACTGCGCTACGAAGCGCACGACCGCTCGGCGCTCGCGCTCGCACGCTGGCTGAAGACGCGTCCGGAAGTGGCGGCGGTGCTGCATCCGGCGCTGGAAGACTGCCCCGGCCACGCGTTCTACGAGCGCGATTTTGCAGGCGGCGCGGGCGGCCTGTTCTCGATCGTGTTCGACGGGCGCTATAGCGCGGCTCAGGTCGATGCTTTCGTCGAGGCGCTCGAATTGTTCGCGATTGGCTGGAGCTGGGGCGGCGCGCACAGTCTCGCGATGCCCTACAACGTCCGCTCGATGCGCACGGCGTCGCAGTGGCCGCACGAGGGCGTGCTGGTGCGGTTTTATATCGGTCTTGAAGACGAAGCCGACTTGCGCGCGGATCTCGAGGCGGCGCTCGTCAAGGCGCTGGGCTGATCGCTTCAGAACAGGCGCAGCAGGCCGTCTAGTCCGACGAAGTTGAAGGCGACGGTGGCGGCCTCGCGCACGACCGGCTTTGCGCGGAACGCCACCGACAATCCCGCTTCGGCCATCATCTTCAGGTCATTCGATCCGTCGCCCATTGCGATGGCGCGCTTCTGATCGATGCCGATCTTCTCGCACGTCTCGCGCAGCGTGCGCGCTTTGACATCGGCATTCACGATTTCGCCGATGACCTTGCCCGTCAGCTTGCCATCCACGATTTCGAGCGTGTTCGCCCGCGTGTAGTCGATGCCAAGCCGCGCTTGCAATCGCTCCGTGAAGAATGTGAATCCGCCTGAAACGAGCAGCGTCTTGAGACCGGCGGCGCGTGCGCCTTCGAGCATGCGTTCCGCGCCGGGCGAAAGGCGCAGGCGTTCTTCGTAGACACGCTCGAGTGCGCTTGCGTCCAGACCTTTGAGCAACGCCACGCGGCGCGTCAGGCTTTCGTTGAAGTCCTTGATCTCGCCGCGCATCGACGCTTCGGTGATCGCCGCGACTTCCGCTTTCAGACCGCAAAAGTCCGCAATTTCGTCGATGCATTCGATGGTGATGAGCGTCGAATCCATGTCCATCGCGACGAGTCCGAAATCGAAGAGTTGCGCTTGCGGCTCGATGTACGCGTAGTCGAGCGCATGTGTGCCGCAATAGGCGTCGATGTCGGGACGCTGGAGGGGATCGGCCTCGGACAAGCGCAGGAGTGTGTCGTCGATGCGCGCTGTTTCGGTCGAGCGGGCGAGAGCGGCGAGCGGCTTCAGGTGCGAATCGGATATTGGGGCAGGGCTCTGGATGACGAGGTTCATCGAAGACGGTGCGGAGGTTGCGCAGACGGCTATTGTACGGGGCGCGGCGGGGATTCTTGAAACGCTTGCCGGAGCGGCGGTTTGCGTTATGCGTGATGCATGCAATATGCAATTGCCGCTGCTCGACGTTGTGCCGGGGCAGTGACTTGTTGGTGGAGCGGCACCGCACGCGACGGTTTCTTCGCTGCTTCATTGACTGAGACGCGGACGCGCCGCGACTTGCATGCAGCACACAGCATTTGATTTGGAGGATCTTTTCTCGAAGCCGCTTCGTAGCGGCGTCTTAGGTGCGGCTTGCTGTTGCGGCGGCCGGGCAGCAATTGCATGCAGCACGCCAAACGCAACACACAGCACGCAGAATGCAAACGCACGATTTACAGCCCTACCTCTGCACCCGCCCCGGCTCCCTGTCCCAATAAGGCGGCTCCCCAAACCGTCCCGCCAGAAACTCGATGAACGCCAGCGTCTTCGGCGGCACGAACGCGCGGCTCGGATACACCGCCCAGATCGCGACGGTCTGCGCGAGCGGATAGTCATCGAGCACGGTCACGAGTTCGCCGCTCGCCAAAAGCGGCGCGACGCTCCATGTCGACTTCAGTCCGATGCCGATGCCCGCGGCGAGCGCATCGCGGATCACTTCGCCGTTGTCCGTCACGAGCCGGCCCGATACACGCACATCGATGACGCCAGTCGGCGTGACGAAGCTCCAGTCGCGCTGGTTCGCGAGGATCACGCATTCGTGCTGCGCGAGATCGGCTGGATGGCGCGGCGTGCCGTGTTGCGCCAGATAGGCCGGCGACGCGCACAGCACGCGCCGATTGCTCGCGAGCTTGCGCGCAACCAGCGTCGAATCCTTCAGCGCGCCGATACGCACCGCGAGATCGATGCCTTCATCGACCACATCGACGATCTGATCAGTCATGCGCAGATCGACGGTGACGGCGGGATACTGCCGCAAGAAATCGGGGATGAGCGGCGAAATATGCTGCCGGCCGAGCGACGAAGGCATCGTCACGCGCAGCCTTCCGTGCGGCTGCTCCAGCGCCCGGCCGACCGACGCCCGCGCCGCTTCGGCCGCATCGAGCAGGCTGCGCGCATGCGTCGCGAAGATTTCGCCTTCCTGCGTGACGCTCACGCGCCGCGTCGTCCGGTGCAGAAGCCGCGCGCCGAGCATTCGCTCCAGTCCCGCGATGCGCGCGCTCGCCACCGCAGGCGACAAGCCGAACTCCCGCGCCGCCGACGACAGGTTCGCGAGCGCCGCGGCTCGCACGAAGAGCGCAACGTCCAGCAGATCGAGCCGGTCGCGCGTGCCCTCGGACAGGAACTCGCCCATTTGATGGATTCCCCGAAAAATGTTTCAAGGATTATCGCGTTTTTTGCATGCCGCATGCAAGCTACCATGACTCCATCGTTCGAGTTCAACACAAGGAGCCATCATGAAAGCCATCGGCCTGACCCGTTATCTGCCGATTTCCAATCCGGAATCGCTCGTCGATATCGAGTTGGACAAACCCACACCTACAGGCCGCGACTTGCTCGTGAAGGTCGAAGCCATCGCAGTGAATCCGGTCGACACGAAAGTGCGCGCGCCGAAAGACAAGGTGGAGGAAACGCCGCGCGTGCTCGGTTGGGACGCGGCGGGCGTGGTCGAAGCGGTTGGCCCCGAAGTCACGCTCTTCAAGGCCGGCGACCCGGTCTACTACGCCGGCGACATCACGCGTCAGGGCGCGAATAGCGAGTTCCATCTGGTGGACGAGCGAATCGTCGGCGCGAAGCCGAAATCGCTGGATTTCACGCATGCCGCGGCGCTCCCGCTCACGACCATCACCGCGTGGGAAGCGCTGTTCGACCGGCTCAAGGTGTCCGCCGAAGGCAAGGACGCGGGCAAGACCGTGCTCATCATCGGCGGCGCTGGCGGGGTCGGGTCGATCGGCATTCAGCTCGCGAAGCAAGTCGCCAAGGTGCATGTGATCGCGACGGCGTCGCGGCCGGAATCCGCGAAATGGGCAAAGGAGCTGGGCGCGGATCGCATCATTAATCACTTCGAGGACATTCCGAAGCAACTGAAAGACGCGGGGATCGGCCAGGTCGATTACGTGCTGATCTTCAACGACACCGACAAGCATTTCCCGGCAGCCGCCGAAGTCGTGAAGCCGCAAGGCGGCATCTGCACGATCGTCGAAAACGCGGGACCGCTCGCCATCGATTTGCTGAAGGCGAAGAGCGCCGCGTTTCATTGGGAGTTCATGTTCACGCGTGCTATGTTCAAGACGCCTGACATGATCGAACAACACAAGCTGCTGTCCGAAGTGGCGCGGCTGATCGACGCAGGCACGATCCGCACGACGCTCGGCAAGAACATCGGCAAGATCGATGCGGCCAATTTGCGCGAAGCGCATCGTCTTCTGGAAGAAGGGCGGGCAATCGGCAAGCTGGTCTTGACGGGTTTCTGAAGCCGCGTTTGAAACGGTCCGGTGCTTCGTTTTGCCGCGCGGCTGCCTCGGGTTTTCCATGAGAAAGGCCGGACACGCGCGGCGCTAGACTGACTCCGCTATAAGCCGATTCGGCGTCGATCGCGCCGGATCATCATCAAGTGCTTGTCACGGAGGTGCCGGATGAATCGACGTTCGAACGAAGGCCGCCGCGCCATCGCAGCCATGCTCGCGATGACTGCGCTCGCGACGGCTCACGCGACGCCCGGCATCAAGGTCCTGTCCGAAGCGCCCAACGACGGCCCGATCAAGTACACGATCAAGATGGCGTCCAAGAACTTCGGCAACGAGCAGGAGACGCGCACGATCCGCTCCGGCCAGACGGACGACTTCACGTGGCAGGGCACCGCGCCAAACGGCGCACAACCGGTGCCGGATGCGTGTCTGCAGGTCTCATCGGTGCCGCGCAGCGCGGAAGGCCTGGCCGTGAAGCAGGTGCAGATCCGCTTTGCGCCGGTCATCGCGGATAACGGCGTCGCCAATGTGCAGCTCAGTTTCCGCGCTTACGCGCCGAAGGGGACGAGCAAGGTGACCGTGGGCGGCAAGACGCTGCAATGTCCCGGCGATAACCATCTCAGCCAGATCATCCGTTTTTCGATGCCCACGTCCACTGGCTCGAAGAAGACGGTCACGCTCGACGACGGTACACAGCTGACCGTCACCGCCAGCCGGAAGTGAGTCATCGGCATGCTAGGTGAATTTTGCATGCAGCCTTAACCTGCAACTAACGGTCTACCAGCGCCACCGCCCGATTCAACCGGCACAGCCACGCTTGGCACGCTTCCTGCGACTCATCACGATGCGCAATGCGCCGCATCTCCACGTTCGGCGCAATCATCGACCGTTCCGACAGCGAGGTGCCCGCGATGCCGCACATGATCTGGAAAGGCGCGATCAGCTTCGGGCTGGTCCACGTCCCCGTGCAACTTTATCCGGCCACACAGTCGGAGAAAGTTGGCTTCAATCTGCTCGACAAGCGCTCGATGGATCCCATCGGCTACAAGCAGATCAACAAGAACACCGGCAAGGACGTTACGCGCGACAACATCGTGCGCGGATTCGAATACGAGAAGGGCAAGTACGTCGTGATGACCGATGCGGAAATCCGCGCGGCCAATCCCGAGTCGACGCAGACGGTCGATATTCTCTCGTTCGTCGATGCCCCGGAAATCTCGTTCCTGTCGCTCGATACGCCGTACTACCTCGCGCCCGATCGCAAAGGCGAGAAGGTCTATGCGCTGCTGCGCGACGCATTGAAGGACACCGGCAAGGTCGGCATTGCAAGCGTCGTCCTGCATAACAAGCAGCATCTGGCAGCGCTGATCCCGGTCGGTCCCGCGCTCGCGCTCAACACCTTGCGCTGGGGCGACGAAGTTCGCGATTTCTCCCAGTTCACGTTTCCCGATGAGGACACGAAGAAAGCGGGCGTCACGCCGAAGGAACTGGATATGGCCAAGCGCCTCATCGACGACATGAGCGATTCCTGGGACCCGACGAAGTATCACGACACGTTCCGCGACGACATCATGAAACTCGTCGATCAGAAGGTGAAGGAAGGCAAGATCGCCGAAGTGATGAAGTTCGAGGAAGGTGGCGAAGAGAAGGCGAGCGCGGACATCCTCGATCTGTCGGAACTGCTCAAGCGCAGCCTCAAGAGCGGCGGCGCGGCGAAGGGCGGGAAAGCATCGCGAGCGAAAGACGATTCGGGCGATGACGCCAGCGAGGAACCGGCGCGGCCGGCTCGCAAGACGGTGCGTCGCAAGCGAGCCTGACAGCGATGATCCGCAATCCATGAAAGCACCGGTTAAGGAGCCTTCACGACGATGACGGCCAAGCTCGAAACCTATCAGCGCATGCGGCGCTTCAATGAGACGCCGGAGCCATCGGGACAGAAGACCGTCGCGCGCCGGGCATCGCGCACGAAAAAGCCCGTAAAAAAGGCACTTTCTTTCGTCATCCAGGAACACGACGCCCGTCGCCTGCACTACGACTTTCGGCTCGAACTCGACGGCACGCTGAAATCATGGGCGGTGCCGAAAGGACCGAGCCTCGATCCATCGGTGAAACGGCTAGCGGTGCATGTCGAAGATCATCCGATCGATTACGGCTCGTTCGAAGGCGATATTCCCGAGGGCAATTACGGCGCGGGCAGCGTCATCGTGTGGGATCGCGGGACGTGGGCGCCTCAGACGGGCGGCCCCGAGGACGCTGCGCGCGAGTACGAAAAGGGCAAGCTCAAGTTCATCCTCGACGGCGAGAAGCTGCAAGGCGGCTGGACGCTCGTGCGGAGTCACATGCGCGGCAGCGGCGACAAGGAGCAATGGTTTCTCATCAAGGAACGCGACGATGAAGCGCGTCCCGAAGCCGAATACGACGTACTCCTGAAGAAACCGGGAAGCGTGTTGTCCGATTCGCTCGGAGCGCGGCTGGAAAACGGCGAACTGCGCGATCGCACCGAGCGCAAGGCGCAGCCGGCATCGCGGCGAACGGTTCCGCGTGCAGCGAAGGCCGCGAGCGACAAGGCCGATGATCACGCGCATCCAGATATCGTCGCGACGCGCAATGCGGAATCGTTGCGCGCGCTCTCGCATGATCCGGCGATAGAAGGCGCGGCGAAAGCGAAGCTTCCCGCGCTGCTCAAGCCGCAACTCGCGACACTCGTCGATGCCGCGCCACCCAGCGACGAATGGACCTATGAAATCAAGTTCGATGGCTATCGCGTGCTTGCGCGCATCGAGCAATCGAACGGCAAGCGCGATATCCGCATCTACACGCGCAACGGCAACGACTGGACCGCCAAGTTTCCAAAGCAGGTGAAGGCGCTCGAAAAGCTGGATATCGAAAGCGGCTGGCTCGATGGCGAAGCCGTCGTGCTCGACGATCGCGGACTGCCGGATTTTCAGGCGCTGCAGAATGCGTTCGATGTCGGCCGTCCGCAAGGCATCGTCGTGTACTTCTTCGATCTGCCTTTCCTCAACGGCTATGACTTGCGCAACGTGCCGCTCGTGCAGCGCCGCGCCTTGTTGAAGGCGATCGTCGAACCCGTCGGCGATGCCGCGCTGCGCTATTCCGAGGACTTCGCCTTCAGCGCCGATGATCTGTTGAAGAGCGCCTGCGACATGTCGCTGGAAGGGATCATCGGCAAGCGCATCGACAGCACGTATGTATCGGGGCGCAGCAATTCGTGGATCAAGCTGAAGTGCCGGCGGCGGCAGGAGTTCGTCGTGTGCGGCTATTCGGAGCCTTCGGGAAGCCGCGGGCAGTTCGGTGCGCTGCTGCTCGGCGTGTATGACGGCAAAGGCAAGCTGCAATACGCGGGGCGCGTCGGCAGCGGCTTCGATCATGCGACGCTCGTCGCGGTGAAAAAGGAACTCGACAAGCGCGAGACCGATCGCATGCCTTTCGAGCGCGAGCCGCAGGAGCACAGCCGGACGCCCGTGCACTGGGTAAAGCCGGAACTCGTGGCTGAATGCAACTTCGCGGAATGGACCAAGGAGCACATCGTGCGACAAGCATCGTTCGTCAGTCTGCGTGACGACAAACCGGCGCGGCAGATCGTGAAGGAAGAGCCGGCATCGGCTAAAAAAGTCGAAGCGGAAGTCGAGGAAGACACGGCTAAAAAGCCTAAAGCTCGCAAGACGGCGGCGCGCACATCCGCCGCGAAGGAAGCGCCGGCAAAACCCGCGGCGAAGACGCGTTCCAAAGCGAATACGAGCGAAATCGAAGGCGTGAAGATCAGCCACCCGGATCGGGTGATCGACAAGTCCACTGGCCTCACGAAGCTCGATGTCGTCGAGTATTACGCGTCGATCGCCGAATGGATGTTGCCCCATCTTCACGACCGGGCCGTGTCGCTGGTGCGCGCGCCGGACGACATCAGCGGCGAGCTGTTCTTTCAGAAGCACAGCGCGAGGCTCGCGATTCCGCATATCACGCAGCATCCGGACGCCGACCCCGAGCATCCGCCACTGTTGACCGTCGAATCGGCGCAGGCGCTCGTCGGCACCGCGCAGATGGGCACCATCGAATTGCATACGTGGAACTCGCTGGTGTCGAACATCGAGAAGCCGGATCGCATGGTGTTCGATCTCGATCCGGGCGAGGGCGTCGGCTGGGACCGCATGCTCGAAGCCGCGAAACTCACGCGCGACTTGCTGCAAGAACTCGGGCTCACGTCGTTCTGCAAGACGAGCGGCGGCAAGGGGGTGCACGTGGTCGTGCCGCTCGCGAAACAGGCCGGCTGGGACGAAATGAAGGCGTTCTCACAGGCGGTCGCGCAGCATATGGCGAAGACGCTGCCGAAGCTGTTCTCGGCCAAGATGGGCATGCAGAACCGGCGCGACAAAATCTTTATCGACTATCTGCGCAACAATCGCGGCTCCAGCACGGTCTGCGCGTTTTCGTTGCGCGCCCGGCCAGGCATGGGCGTGTCGATGCCCATCAACTGGGACGAGCTGGACGAGACCACGAGCGGCGATCAATGGAACATCCGCAACGCGCGCGCACGCATGGACGCGCTCGCCGCCGATCCGTGGGAAGGCTATGCGAAGTCGCGTCAGCGGCTCACCGTGCAGATGAAGAAGCGGCTGGGTATCGGCGGGTGAGGCGTCGGTCAACCTGAACACATCAACGCAAACTCTGGACATCGACATGAAAACGACGAACGAATCGCCCAAGGACCAGCGCGACGAAGATGCCGCCAAGCCGCCGCTGCCGCATGAAACGGATCAAAACGCGCAGTCGCAGGAGGAAGCGGAGCCGCGCGATATCGGCAAGCAGGCGCATGAAGACATCGAGCGCGGACTCGTCGATACCGACCGGCGCGGCAATCTCGATGGCAGCGGCCAGCCGAAGCAATGAACCGGCTAGTGAATTTTTCGACACGAGGAGGGACCGGATGCGAGCGTTGGGCATGACATGGCGGCGGCCGGTTGCGTAGAATGATTCGCTATTCACGAAAAGCGCGCCACGCTGCACGCTTTTACCGATTCAAGCGACGCTCACACGCGTCAGACCGGTAAGCCCTTCCTATCAGTACGCCTTTCGCGGTATCGCCGGCGCCGCAGCCGACACGATCAAACAATGCAACATGACCTTCTGTCCCGCCTGAAGAATGAAACTGCCGCGTGCCACACACGGCTGGAGAACTCGCTCGATCTGATGCGCGACGATTTTCAGCGCGGCGAATACGTCGCTCTCTTGCAACGCTTCTATGGCTATGTCGCGCCGTGGGAGGATGCGATCGGCGCGCACATGCCTGCAGCGCTGCGCGCGTTCTTCGACGAGCGCCGCAAGACGCCGCTGCTCGCCGCCGATCTCGCCGCATTGACGGGCGAGCGCATCGCTCACGATGCGCTTCTTTTGGCCGATGCCAGCAACGATCTGCCGCGCATCGACGGTATCGGTGCAGCGTTCGGTTCGATGTACGTGATGGAAGGCTCGACGCTCGGCGGACGTTTCATCGCGCCGCACGTCGCGCGCTTGCTGCAACTGCAGCCGGGCATCGGCAACCGCTACTTCGACGGCTACGGCGCGCGCACCGGCAGCATGTGGAACGCTTTCCGCGAAACCGCCGTGTCCACGGTCCCCGAAGCGCAGTACGACGCGGCCGTGAGCGCGGCCATCGCCACGTTTGAAAGCCTGCAGTCCTGGCTGTGCGGAGAGCCGCTGGAAGCGCGGGCGTCATCCGGAGCCGCCGCATGAGCGATAACCCCGGCGCGCGACGCGCTCCGAACGAGGGCGAGGCGAAAAGCGCAGGCCCGCCCGACGCCGAAGCGCGCCGCCGCACGCTCGATTCGGGCATCGCCGGCGAGGATTGCGCCGCTGAACCGATCCATATTCCCGGCGGCATCCAGCCGCACGGCTATCTGCTCGTCATCGACGAACGCAGCGCCGATGCGGCCGGTCCGCGCATCGTGCAGGCGAGCGAAAACATCGCGGCGCTCACGGGCGACAGTGTCGATGCGCTGCTCGGCAAGCCGCTCGATGCGCTCGTCGATGCGCAGGGCGCACAGCGCGTCATGCAAGCGGCAGCGACGATGGAAGTGGAGGACTCGCCGCTTTACGTCGGCTCGATCCACATGCAGCGTAGCGACGCAACTCGTCTCGACGTCACGATCCATCGGCACGACGGCGCGCTGATCGTCGAGATGGAAGCGGCGACGCAGTCCGGCGATTCCGCCTTCCTACCGATGTATCCGCTGGTGCGAACCTTTGCGCGCGGCCTCCAGAATGCGCAGACGGTGCAGGAACTCGCCGAGCTTGCCGTGCGCGAAGTGCGGGCGATCAGTGGCTTCGGCCGCGTGATGCTCTACAGCTTCGACGCACAAGGGCGCAGTCACGTGCTCGCGGAAGACCGCGACGCGAATTACGCGTCGTTCCTGCATCAGTTTTTTCCGGCGTCCGACATTCCGCCGCAGGCTCGGGCCTTGTATCTGCGCAACCGCATCCGCCTCGTCTCGGACGTCGGCTACGTCCCCGCGCGCCTCGTGCCCGAGCGCAATCCCGTCACGGGCCGCGCCACCGATCTGACCTACGCGGCGCTGCGCAGCTTCTCGCCCGTGCATCTGGAATACATGCGCAACATGGGCACGCACGCGTCGATGTCGGTGTCGATCGTCGTGCGCGGCAAGTTGTGGGGGCTTATTTCCTGTCACCATCACGACCCGCGCGAGGTTCCCTTCAGCACGCGGCTCGCGATCGAGCATCTCGGCAACATGCTGTCGCTGCAGATCGAAGCGAAAGAAGAACGCGCCGAGGCCGAATATCTCGCCGAACTGCGTCGCACGATGGCGCGCATAATCGCCGCGATGGGCGAGCAGGAAAGTTTCGTCGCCGGGCTGCGCGGCGTGCCGAAAGACGTGCTGAGTTTCGCGCGTTCGGCGGGCGCGGCCATCGTCATGAACGATCAGATCACGCTGATGGGCGCGACGCCCGACGAAGACACCGTGCGCGCGCTCACCGACTGGCTCGCGGAAAACACGTCGGGCGTCTGGGCGACGGATTCGCTCGCGCGCGAATGGCCGCCGGCGAAGACGCATCAGGACAAGGCGTGCGGCGTCCTCGCGGTGCCCGTGTCGCAGATTTTCCGGAACTACTTGCTGTGGTTCCGGCCCGAACTGATGCAGACCATCAAGTGGGCCGGCGAGCCTGTCAAGCTGCGCGGTGCGGACGGCGCGAGCGCGCCGCGCACGGACTTCAGCCCGTGGCTCGAAACGGTACGCGGGCATTCCGCGTCGTGGCGTCAGGGCGAACTGGAAATCGCGAGCGAGTTGCGCGGCGCGCTCCTCAACATCGTGCTGAGGCGCGCGGAGGAACGCGCGGAACTGGCGACCGAACTAGCGCGCGCGAACAAGGAGCTGGAAGCGTTTTCGTATTCGGTGTCGCATGACTTGCGCGCGCCGCTGCGTCACATCGCCGGTTATGGAGACTTGCTGCGCGAGCAGGAAGGCGAGCGCATGTCCGAAAAGAGCCGGCGTTTCCTGAACAACATGCTGGAGTCGGCACGTTTCGCGGGCACGCTCGTCGACGACCTTCTGACCTTTTCGCAAATGGGCCGTGCGGCGCTGCGCCCCGCGCCGGTCGAACTCGGGCAACTCGTGCGTTCGATCGTGCAGGAATTCGAGGCGGACACGCCCGAGCGGCGCATCGAATGGATCATTCATGACCTGCCGCGCGTCATTGGCGACGCCGCGTTCCTGCAACTCGCGCTGCGCAACCTCATTTCGAACGCGGTGAAATATACGAGAACGCGAGAATCGGCGAAAATTGAGATATTCGCGGCCCGCAGCGGCGATGAGCACATCATCGGCGTGCGGGACAACGGCGTTGGCTTCGACATGAAATACGGGGCCAAGCTGTTCGGCGTGTTCCAGCGGCTGCATCGCGCGGAGGAATTCGAGGGAACGGGGATCGGACTCGCCAACGTGCGGCGCATCATCGAGCGGCACGAAGGGCGTACGTGGGCCGAGGGACGGCTGGGCGAGGGAGCGGTGTTCTACTTCTCCCTCCCGGTCGAGTTTCGCAGCCTGACTGGCCGCGAGGCCGCCCGTCCGTATTCCGCCGCGCCGCCGCAGCGTCAGTAACGAAGTCAACACCAGATCATGCTCAAACCCATACTGCTCGTTGAAGACAATCCGAATGACCTCGAGCTGACCCTCGTTGCGCTCGGCAAGAGCCAGCTCGCCAATGAAGTGATCGTCGCGCGCGACGGTCAGGAAGCCATCGACTACCTGACGAGCGCCGGCGACTGGAAGGACCGCACGCCCGGCAATCCGGCAGTGATTCTGCTCGACCTGAAGCTGCCGAAGATCGACGGTCTCGAAGTGCTCGACATGATTCGCACCAACGCGGCGTTGAAAAGCGTCCCGGTCGTGATGCTGACTTCGTCGCGTGAAGAACAGGACCTGATTCGCAGCTACGAACTCGGCGTGAATGCTTACGTGGTGAAACCCGTGGAATTCGGGGAATTCGTCGAGGCGATCAGCGATCTCGGCGTGTTCTGGGCCGTGCTCAACGAGCCGCCGCCGGGTTCCACACGCTTTCGCCGCCCGCTGGCAGGACAATGAACGCTGTGCTCATGCCCGCCATCCCGACGCCATCCGTGCCATTCGTGCCATCCGTGCGCCCGCTCAATCGCGAGGCCGCCTAGATCATGCAGCCCCTGCAACTGCTTCTCGTCGAAGACAACGCGCTCGATGCGGAGCTGACCATTGCCCAGCTCGAACGCGCCGATTACGTCGTCGAGGCGTCGATCGTCTACGACTCCGCGAGTTTCATCGCCGAACTCGAGGCCCGGCGCTTCGACGTAATCCTCGCCGATTTCGTGATGCCGACGTTCTCGGGCATCGAGGCGCTTTCCATTGCGAGCGAGCGCGCGCCGGATACGCCGTTCATCTTCGTGTCCGGTCTGCTCGGCGAAGAGCACGCGGTCGACATGCTGAAACGCGGCGCGACCGATTACGTGCTCAAGCAGCGCCTGCAGCGGCTGCCCGCCGTCGTGCGCCGCGCGATGCGCGAATCCGCGGAGCGTGCGCAGCGCATCGCGGTGGAACGGGCGCTACGCGAAACGGAAACGCATTTCCGTTTGCTGATCGACGCCCTCAAGGACTACGCCGTCATCACGCTCGACCCGGAAGGGCGTATCCGCACCTGGAACGCGGCGTCCGAGCGCATTCTCGGCTTTCCGCCGCAGGACGTGCTCGGACAATCAGCGAGCATTTTCTATAGTCACGACGACCGCGAAGCCGGCGTGTTCGACAACGAACTGGAAACGGCGCGGCGCGAAGGCAGCGCATCCGATGATCGCTGGCTGTGGCGCAAGGACGGCCATTCGTTCTTCGCGTCGGGCGTGACGACCGCGATCCGAACGGAGCAGAACGAACTCATCGGCTTCTCGAAGATCGTGCGCGACGCGACCGACGCCCACATGGCCGCCGACGCGCTGCGGCTCGCGAAGGATCAGGCCGAATCCGCGAATCGCGCGAAGGATCACTTCCTCGCGGTGTTGTCGCATGAATTGCGCACGCCGCTCACGCCGATTCTCGCCGCCGTGCGTCTGCTGGAGATGAAACACCCGCTGCCGCGCGAGGCGCATCCGACACTCGACCTGATCCGCCGCAACGTCGAACTGGAAGCGCGGCTGATCGACGATCTGCTCGATCTCACGAGCATCGCGCGGGGCAAGCTCAGTCTGAATTTCGCGAGCGTCGCCCTGGATACGCTGCTGACGAGCGCGCTCGACATGTCCGAAGCCGATCTGCGCGCAAAGAATCTCACGCTCGAAACGAAGTTCGATGCGACGCGCTTCGTCGTCTCGGGCGATGCCGCGCGGCTGCAGCAGATCGCGTGGAATCTGATGAAGAACGCGGTGAAGTTCACGCCTGCGGGCGGGCGCATCGAGGTGCGGGCGTGGAATCCGGACGATGCGACCATCGCGGTGTCGGTGACGGACAGCGGTATCGGCATCAGCGCAGAAGCGTTGCCGCGCATTTTTTCGGCATTCGAACAAGCCGACGATTCGATCACCCGCTCGTTCGGCGGCCTCGGCCTCGGACTCGCCATCGCGAGTACGCTCGCGCAGAAGCACGGCGGCACGTTGTCCGCCTACAGCGATGGCCGCGATCAGGGCGCGCGCTTCACGCTGACACTGCCGCTCGCCCGCGTGCAGCCGCCGCACGAGGCCGCGCCGCTGCCGCAGGCGGCGCAGCAGGAGCCGGGCAGCGCGCTCAGGGTGCTGCTCGTGGAGGACAACGAGCAGACGTCGTCGGCGATGGCCGAGGTGCTCGACATGCTGGGCCACGACGTCACCGTCGCGACGACCGTCGCCGATGCGCTGGCGTGCGCGAAACGCGGTACCTTCGATCTGCTCGTCAGCGATATCGGCTTGCCGGATGGCAGCGGCCTCGACATCGCGCGGGCGTGGACGACGCTCCAGCCGGGGCGGCCGTCGGTGGCGATCACCGGCTACGGCATGGACGAGGACATTCGTCGCTGCCGCGAAGCAGGTTTTCGCGATCATCTGACGAAGCCTGTGAACTTTGCGCGGCTCGAGGCACTGATTCAATCGCTCGCGGATGAACTCACGCGATAGACCTATGTGAAAAATTGCGCTCCGTGCACGGAACGATGTCGATTGGCGGCATGCTTGCTCGTCGTAGTTTGACCGTTTCTTCAACCCGTCACGGAGCCAATATGCCGCAATCCCCCGTCAAAGCCATTCCCGAAGACATGCACTCGCTGACCCCGCACATCGTGTGCGCGGGTGCGGCCGAGGCCATCGAGTTCTACAAGCGCGCGTTCGACGCGATCGAACTGGGACGCCTGCCCGGTCCCGACGGCAAGCTGATGCACGCGATGATCCGAATCGGCGATTCGGTGCTGATGCTCGTCGACGAAAATCCCGCCTTCGGCCTGCTCGGCGCGACGGCGCTCAAAGGCTCGCCGGTCATCATCCATCTGTATGTCGAGGACGCCGACGCCACCGTAAAACAGGCGGAAGCCGCCGGGGCGCGCGTCATCATGCCCGTCGCCGAAATGTTCTGGGGCGATCGTTACGGGCGTCTCGAAGATCCGTTCGGGCATCAATGGTCGGTCGCGACGCATGTCCGCGATGTCAGTCCCGCCGAGATGCAGAAGGCCACGTGCGGGCATCGTGAATGACGCGCGCAGCTTGTCGATGAACATCACGAAGGAGGAGCGCATGAACAAGATATCGCCCTGTCTCTGGTTCGACGGCACTGCGCAGGAGGCCGTGGACTTCTATGTCAGCGTGTTCAGGAACGCGCGCATCACGAACACCTTGCTGCACAACGAAGCGAGTCCGGGGCCGGTCGGCTCCCTGCTTGCCGTGGAGTTCGAACTCGACGGCGAGGCCTTCCTCGCGCTCAACGGCGGGCCGGAGTTCCAGTTCACGCCCGCCATTTCGATGTTCGTCCAGTGCGACGATCAGGCGGAGATCGACCACTACTGGGACAAACTGCTCGACGGCGGTCAGGCGATGGCGTGCGGCTGGCTGACGGACCGCTTCGGCGTGACGTGGCAGATCGCGCCTCGCCGGCTGATCGGCATGCTTCGGGATGCGGACCCGGCAAAGGCCAATCGCACGATGGCGAAGATGCGGGAGATGATCAAGCTCGATATCGCGGCGCTGGAGCGGGCGTATCGCGGAGAGTGATCAGTTGCGCCGGTTCTTGCGCTGCCGCTCGATCAGCTTGCTCGCCATGAACCGGTGATCCGGCGAAAACAGCCGCCGGTAAGTCAGCACGACGGCCGCGACCACGCCGAGTCCCGATGCCGCCGCGATCAGAAACATGATGACGATCTGATACCGCACCGCCTGCAACGGCGATTGCCCCGCGAGCACTTGGCCGGTCATCATCCCCGGCAGGCTCACGAGGCCGACGACGGCCATCTGGTTGAGCGTCGGAATCATGCCCGCGCGCACCGCCTGGCGCGCGGGCCCTTGCGCCGCTTCCCATCGCGTCGCGCCGAGCGCAAGCGACATCTCGACGGCTGCGCGTCCCGCCGTCAGTTCCTCTGTCATGCGTTCGATGCCGAGCGATACACCCGTCAGCGTATTGCCGAGGATCATGCCGAGTATCGGAATCGCATATTGCGGCTCGTACCACGGATGGATGCGAATCACCGCGAACAGCCCAAACGCGCCGATCAGCCATGAACTGCCCCATATCGAGACGAGGCTGTCCACGCGCTGGCCCGCATACGTGCGCCGCCCGCGATTCGACGCCGCGAGGCCCGCGATCACCGTCATGAGGGCCATCAGCGGCAGCACGACGGTCCAGCGGCTATACGCGAACACCCAGCCGAGCACGTAGCCGATCAGAAGCAACTGCACGACAGTGCGGATCGCTGCAATAAGAAGCCGCCGCTCCAGTCCGAGCTTGAGCGCCACGGAGAGCGCGCCGTTCACGACGATCAATGCCGCCGCGAGGCCGATATCGAAAAGACTCAGGTTCTGGTAGCCCGTCATTGCGCGCGCTCCGGGTCGGTCAGCACGCCCGCGGTCATCGTGAGATGACGCGTCGCCACGCGGCGGGCCTGCTCCATATCGTGCGATACCCAGACGCACGCCCGTGCGCCGCCATCGAACCAGTTGCGCACGAGCGCCTCGATTGCGCGCGCCGAAGCCGGATCGAGCGAGGCGGTCGGTTCATCGAGCAAGAGCACGTCGGGTGCGAGTTGCAGCACGCGCACGAACGCGGCGATCTGCGCCTCGCCGCCCGATAACTCGCTCGCGGGCTTGTCGAGAAAATCCGCGTCGCGCCCGGCTGCATGCGCGAGCCGCGCGGCGGCGTCGCGATCGAAGCGAACATCGCGGTAGGCCTTCAGCGTGAACGGGTAATGCAGGTTGTCCTCGACGCTGCCATCGAGCATCGCGGGCCGCTGCGCGATATACGCGACATGCCGCCGATACGCCGGAATGCCCGTCCGCGCGACGCGTTCGCCTCGCCATGTGATGAAGCCCTCGTCGCATGGATCGAGCAGCGCGAGCGAGCGCAGGAAGACGCTCTTGCCGGAACCCGATGGCCCCGTGACCGACACGCGCTGTCCCGCGTCGAGCGTGAAGTCGGTGGGATGCAACAGCGACGTGCCGCGCGCCGCGTCACGGCGCACGATCCCGTTCGCCGCGACGAGCGCCACAGAGGAATTCGGCATTCGTTCGATGGGGGAATTTTTAGTGTGGCGTCATCTTACGCGCGATGGCTGCGCATCAAGCGGGCATGGCTTGTGCTCGCGCAACGTCAATCAGCAAAAAAGGATGGAGCCGATATGGCGCAAGCCCCAACCGCCGGGAGAAATGGCAAGAAGGTCGGCAAGATCGTCGCATGGATCTTCGCCATCCTCGCGATTCTGATCGCGATCCTCGTAGTCATTTTTCTGACGTTCGACTGGAACCGTCTGCGTCCCTGGGTCGATGACAAGGTCACGCAGGCCATCGGCCGGCAGTTCCATATCACCGGCGATCTGAAGGTCGGCTGGCGGCGGCCGCCGAACGAAACGGGCTGGAAACGCTGGGTGCCGTGGCCGCGCTTCTCGGCCGAGAAGATCACCATCGCCAATCCCGATTGGGCGCGCCAGCAGCATTTCGCGACGCTCGATGAAATCGACTTCCAGGTGGCCGTGCTGCCCTTGCTCGCGCACGATATCGTCATTCCTGCGATCAACCTGGTGAACCCGTCCGTCGATATCGAGCGGCTCAAGGACAATCGCAACAACTGGACGTTCAAGTTCAAGCAGTCGACGGAGCCGTCGACGTGGAACCTGAAGCTCGGCGACATCTCGCTTTCCAAAGGCATGATCGCCGTGCGCGACGAGGTGACGAAGGCGGATATGAACATCGTCGTCGATACGCTCGGGCAAGCCGTGCCGATCGGCGAAGTGATGAAGCAACAGGAAGCGGCATCGGCGAAGTCGTCGGCGGAGATGGTCGGCAAGGGCGGGGCCGCGAAGCTCGAGAAGCAGGCCGATGCGGCGGCGGCGTCCGAAGCGTCGGCGGCATCGGCTGCGTCGGCGGCCGCGGCGGCGAATGCCTCGGCGCCTAATCCGGCGAGCACGTCGGCGCAGCAAAGCATCACGACGAAGAACGCGGAGAAGCCGCCGGTTCCGCCGTACGCGTTCGGCTGGACCGCGAAGGGCACGTACAACGGCGGCAAGGTGTCGGGCGAGGGCAAGCTCGGTGGCGTGCTCGCCGTGCAGGACGCGAAGCGCCCGTTCCCCGTGCAGGCCGACGTGCGTCTCGGCGATACGCATATTGCATTCGTCGGAACCGTCACCGATCCGGCGCATCTCGCCGCGCTCGATCTGCGCCTGTGGGTGCAGGCCGTCAGCATGGCGCATCTGTATCCGTTCACGGGCGTCCCGCTGCCCGAAACGCCGCCGTTCGCGACGGAGGGCCGCCTGACCGGGCAGTTCCGCGAAGAGGGCAATGTCTTCCATTACGAGAACTTCACCGGACGCGTGGGCGGTAGCGATATCAACGGCTCGCTCGTCTATGCCGCAAGGAAGCCGCGCCCGCTGCTGCAAGGCGAACTGGTTTCGCATCTGCTGCAGTTTTCCGATCTCGCACCGATCATCGGCGCGGATTCGAACGCGAGCAAGGCGAAGCGCGGCGAGACGGAGAAGCAGCCGTCCGCGAAAGCGTTGCCGACCGAGGAGTTCAAGACCGACCGCTGGAAGGCCATCGACGCCGATGTGAAGTTCACCGGCCAGCGCCTCATCAAGGACCCGAAGCTGCCGATCACCGATCTCTACACCCACGTCATCATGAAGAACGGCGTGCTCTCGCTGGAACCGCTGAAATTCGGCGTCGCGGGCGGGACGTTTGCATCCAACATTCATCTGGACGGCAGCACTGCGCCGCTGAAGGGCAAGTTCTCGGCCGAAGCGCGGCATCTGAAGCTGAAGCAGCTTTTCCCGACGAACAAGACGATGCAGTCCGCGCTCGGCGAGATCAACGGCGATGCGGCGCTTTCCGCGACCGGCAATTCGCCCGCGACGCTCGCGGCGACATCGAATGGCGAAGTGAAGGCGCTCGTCACGCAGGGCACGGTGAGCCGGCTGTACATGGAAGCGGCGGGCCTGAACGTGGCAAACGTCGTCTATGAGAAACTCTTCGGCAAGCGCGACGTGAACATCAATTGCGCGGCGGCGGACTTCGTCGTGACGGATGGCGTGCTGGATTCGCGCGTGTTCGCACTCGATACCGACGATGCGGTCATCAATGTCGATGGCCACATCAATCTGAAGAGCGAGGACATGGATTTGAACATCCATCCTCATACGAAGGGTTTCCGCGTGTTCTCGCTGCGCTCGCCGCTCTACGTCAAGGGCACGTTCAAGGATCCGAAGGTCGGCGTGAACGTCGGGGCGCTGGCGGTGCGGGGCGGTGCGGCGGTCGGGCTCGGTCTCATCAATCCGTTTGCCGCGCTGATTCCGCTTATCGCGCCGAGCAACAATAAGCCGCTGCCTTGCAACCAGATGCTGGCCGACATCCGCAAGGCGCCGACCGCGCCGCCGGCGGGCCAGAAGCAGAAGGCAAAGGCAGCGCCGGCGTATATGTCATCGGATGCGGCCGCGAGCGGCGCCGCCGCGCAGGGAGCGGGGAAGGCAACGAAGAAGCCCGCGGCGCCGGTGGGGGCGAGTGCGGGGCAGTATCGGGGGAGTTGAGGGCGTAAAGTGTTGAGAGGGGGCTTAGGCGGCCCCGCTTTCCCTACGGACTAGCTGTGCCAGAAATGTCCGGTACGTCTCCATGTATTCCTTGCGTCCCGTCTTGCGCGCGGCGACTTTGAGGGCATCGAGGATGATCACTGCGCACTTGTAATCGTCGCCGGCGCCGCGACGCAAGGACGGCAGCGAGATAGGGTTAATGCTCTCCACGCGCCACTGCGGCTGCGTCGAAAGAATCAGCGATGCGAGCCGTTCCATGACGAAGATCTTTTCATCAACGTAACCGCCGCGATAACGATGGCTTTGGTTCAGCGATTTACCTAGCGGCGTTTCCTTTTGCTCGGCTTCCACAAACAGTTTCTCAGCCATTTCGAGCCAGCATCGCCAGAACGCTGGTTTGGCGAGAAAGTAATTGCAGAAGATGGTGTTGGTCGAGTCCATGACGAGCTCGCCAAGTTGCACCTCGGGCATCAGGTGTTTCACGGCATCGACGAATACCGTCCAGCTCTCGGCATTGTCGAAAGTACCCTGGACGAATACGTTCAGAGCCAACGCGCCGACGTCGAAGAAAGGGGATAAAACAATGACGTCCGTCGAGTCCGGTACGCCTTGCACGAAGGCATGGACGCGGGTTGAGTCGAGACCCGACTTCGGGCCGAACTGCGGAGAGAGAAATCCGTAGAACTCATTCTCGTTCAGCGGGGTGTCCAGCAAGAAGCGTCTGATAGGCCAGTATTCGTACCAGTCCGACCTGCCATGCGTGTTATCGAGCGGGATAAAACCGGGATCGAGCGCGTTCTGGGTTTCGGAAGAATAAAAGATCTGGTAGATGCTGGCCTTGGGCATTGCGGGTCGTGCTAAGAGGACGGGAACTGTTGCGTGAGTCGACTAAACGCATCACGCGACTCGAATCGAGTATAGGGCAGGTCCCGCCGCTAGTTCCTCGTCCATCTCCTAAAACCGGTGCGACTAGAGTTAGCCGCTCACACCGAGATCCCGGGTCCGCCATTGCTGCCGAGCAACTGCTCGACTGCATCGGCGTCCTTATAGTCCTGTTCCGGCAGACCGTCGAATACGGTAATGACATCGTTGCTGACGCCTGCTTCGCGCGCCGCATCGACGAGCGCATCCTTGTTGGCGGGGTAAGTCACCCGGCGCAATACCTGCGCGATTTCGTTGTCGATCGGTTCATCGTTCAAACCGTGCTCCTGGGATGGCTGATCCGTCATCGTGGCGTCCTGTTGGTGTTATTAAAGTACGGAAGCTGCACGCGAGGCACTCAGGTCTGCACCTGGATCGTCTGGCTCGCCATACCGCGTGTCGGTGCGCGCGACTTCGGCAGAGGCACATGACGCCAGCGGGCGTGGTCGAGACTTTGCGCCGAGATGTCGGGCGCGGGCGGTGCGACCGGCGCGGCATTGAGGCGCAACGCGGCGCGCGTCGCCGATGCGACGGCCACCGCTCCGTCCGACGAACTCGTATGCAGCGGCGCGGCGTAGCACGACGCCGAAACGAGAGCCATCGACAACAACGTTGAGGTCTTCATCGGGCAACCCCTCCTCACGTAAGCAGCGAGTAGCACGAAGCAAAGCCTATGCCGATGCCACGCTCGCTTGCCGTTCGCGCGTGCAGGCTCAGCAAGCCGTGGCGCACGGGCGCGACGAGCGGGCGTCGCGCGACCATACTTCGAGTAACGTGTGAACTCGCGCACAACCACAATCGCGCGATGCGACCTGCCGTACGCACCGGTAACGAGGCACGAAATTGCACGGCTGCGCAGTTTCAGCGCGTCGTCGGGTTCAGACGGAAGTATGCGTCGAGAAGCGAAGTCTTGTACACGACGCCGAGCAAAAGCGGATCACTCTGCCGTTCGACGACCGGCAGCCGCTCGCCCTGAAACGCCAGGAAGTGCTGCAACGCCTCGCCAAGCGACATGTCAGGCGTCAGCACATCGAAATGAGGCTGGAGATAATCGGCGGCGGTTTTGTTCGCAGTATCGTGCTCGTCGAGCAGATCGGACGTGATGTCCTTCAGCGCGACGACGCCGCGAAAGTGCCCGGCTTCGTCGATCACGTACAGATACTTCACCGGATATTCGAGGAACACGCGCGTCATGTCCTTCACGTTCGCGGTGAGCGGCACGACGGTATCGGGCGGCTTGACGAGCTCGCGCATCTGGGTCGCCGCGAGGCGCAGGCGCTCTTTCTCATCGCGTGTGCGGCGCAGCGTGACTTCGTACATCGACGTCTGTTCAGACGTGCGCGCAATGAAATACGCGACCACGCAAGAGAGCATCAGCGGCAGCACGACCTGATACGAGAGCGTCATCTCGAAGATCATCAGGATCGCCATGAGCGGCGCGTGCGTTGCGGCGGCGAGAAACGCGCCCATGCCGACCATCGCATAGGCGAAGGGCGCGGAGGTCGCATGCGGCCAGATCGCATGAACCGCGATGCCGTACAGGCAGCCCAGCACCGCGCCGACGAAGAGCGTCGGCGTGAAGATGCCGCCGACCGCGCCCGAGCCCGTCGTCGCGGCCGTCGCGATGATCTTGAACACCAGCACGGTTAAGAGCGCCGTCCACGTCCACGGCTGATGCAACAGCGAGTTCACCACTTCATAGCCGTTGCCCCAGACTTCGGGCCACCAGATCGAGATGATGCCGACGATCAGACCGCCCAGCGCGAGACGCAGCGGTAAAGGCAGCGGCAGCAGCGAGAAGCGCTTCTTCGACGCCGCCAGCAGCCGCAAGAAGTGCGGCGCGAGCGTGCCGCACAACACGCCCAGCACGACGAACAGCAGCACTTCGACACCGGCGATCGTCGGAAACACCGGCATCTCGTAGGGCGGGCGATACCCGGCGAACTCGCGCATCGTGATATTCGCGACGACCGACGATACGACGACCGGCCCGAAGCTCTCCATCGCCATCGAACCGAGGACGATCTCCGTGACGAAGAACGCTCCCGCGATCGGCGCGTTATAGGCGGAGGTGATGCCCGCCGCCGCGCCGCACGCAACGAGCAGGCGCAACCGCGGCGGATCGAAATGAACCCATCGCCCGATCAGCGACGACGCCAGCGCGGCAAGCTGCACCATCGATCCTTCGCGGCCAATCGAGCCGCCGCTCGTGATCGTGAACAGGGACGAGAGACTGCGCCAGATGCTTTGCCTCACGGGCACCGCGCCATCGCCGATGGTGACCGCTTCCATGTAGTCGGTGTTGGCGTTCTTCTTTGCGTGACGTCGCGCGGCGATCAGACAGGAGCCCGCGACGAGCCCGCCCGCAGCGGGAAGCGCGACCCGCACGGGCCACGGCAGGATGTTCGCGAGCGCGACCAGTCCTTCCGAGTCATTGCCGAGCAGCCGTTGCGTGAGCGCGATGCCTTCGCGAAAGACGGTCGTCGCAAGCGCGCCGGCCACCCCGACCACGACGGCCCAGATGAGCATCGTGTGCGAATCGGACAGGCGAAAAAGCTGTTGGGCGCGCGTGCGCAGCTTGAGCAGGAACGAAAGCACGTTTGCTGTTTTCGTGAAAAGCTTAGAAGGAAATGGAATATGGAGCGCCCGCAAGGATAGCATTGCGGGGCAGGTGTTGAGCCTGGGCGCGCGCACAAAAAAGCCCGGCTCGTGATGCGAGCCGGGCTTCATCGCGCAGGCCGACGCCGCGCTCTCAGCGCGCTACCACTTCGGCGCGAACGGCGGATTGGCGTTGCGCTTCCCTTCGTCGAGCGCGTCGATTTTGGCGATGTCGTCCGCTTCGAGCTTGAGCTTTTGCGCGTCCCAGTTGATCTGCTGATGCTCCGCATTCGTCGAAGCCGACAGCACCACGATGTCCCGCGACAGCAGCCACGCAAACGTCACTTGCGCGGGCGTTGCGCCGTGTTTGGCGGCGATTGCTTTGATTGTCGGATCGTTATGCGCGCGGCCTTCGCCGAGCGGCATGTAGGCCGTGACCTTGACGCCGAGCCGCTGCGTGGCTTCGACGAGCGCGCGGTTCGCGAGGAACGGGCTTACTTCGATCTGATTCGTCACGATCTCGCCGCCGCCCGGCGCATTCAGCGCCTCTTCGAGCAGCGGCGCCGTAAAGTTCGACACGCCGTAGTGGCGAATCAGGCCGAGTTGCTGCGCTTCCTGCATCGCGGCGAGCGTCTCGGCAATCGGCACCGCGCTGTTCGGCGATGGCCAGTGTACGAGCGCAAGATCGATCGTCCCGATGTCGAGCAGCGCGTGACTCTCCTTCAGACTCGCGACCAGCTTGTCGCGCGCGAGTCGTTCCCACCAGACCTTGGTCGTTACCCAGACGTCTTCCCGAGGAATGCCTGAATCGCGGACGCCCTGACCGACGGCGGCTTCGTTGTTATAGAACTGGGCGGTATCGATGTGACGATAGCCAATCTGCAAGGCGCTCTTGACTGCGTTCACCGTTTTGTCGGCATCGACGCGAAACGTGCCGAGACCGAAGGATGGAATCGTTGCGACCATTCTGGCTCCTTGTGAAGAGTGAGTTGCATCGACCGGGCGCGTGAATCACTTCGCGTCCTGATCGAGTTCGGGATAGTGGCGGAAAATGCCGGATTCGTTGAACGGGATGCGTCGCTCCGAATCCACGTACGCACCGATGTTGGGCCGCGCGAGCACCGCGTCGTGCAGCGCAGCGACGCGCGGATAGTGCTTCGCGAATGTCTTCATTGCGCGCGGGAATGCGTAATGCAAACCTTCGACGAGCTGGAACATCGAAAGATCGACGTAAGTGATCGTGTCGCCGATCATCTGCGTATCGCCGTGCGGGTTCTGCTTGAGCACGCGTTCGAAGTATCCGAAGAACTTCGGCACGCGCTTGTCGAGGAAATTCTGCGCGCGAATCCTGGCTGCGTCTTTCTGGTCCTCAAAATACAAGTCTGTGGCTAGCGGATGATGGGTGTCATGCACTTCCGCGACGAAATCGGTGATCGTCAGTTGCAGTCCATGCGCGACGTAACGCGAGCCTTCATCCTTCGGCGCAAGATTCAGCTTCGGGCCGAGATACAACAGAATGTTCGCCACATGCGGCACGATGAGTTCACCGTCTTTCAGAAACGGCGGTGCGAAGGGAATGTGCGGCTCGGTCTTGCTGTTCATCAGCTTCATCATGGCGTCCGTGCCATAACCGTCCTTCTTCGCTTCGCGCGCCACGTCGATGTACTCGGCGCCCGCATCCTCCAGCGCGAGCCGCACGAATTCACCGCGGCCCTGCAGACCGTCCCAGTAGTAGAGTTCGTAAGCCATGCGTGAGCTCCTCGTCAGTCGTGCCGCAAGTCGCGGCGTTGTCTGTCATCGTCCATTGAAGCACGGCTGCGAGCAACGGCTATTCCTGTGCTGGTGAGCGGCCAGCGATCGAAAAGCCCCGGTGTAGAATGGTTTTTTGCATTCGGCATGCACGAAGTACCGGACTCATAGCGGCAACGAAAGACATCGACATCGAAGCGGAGAAGGGATGGACAAGCAAGGCTTCACCACGGGTATCGTTCACGGCGACAGAAACACGGGTGTCGAACACGGCGGCCTGCGCCAGCCGATTCACACATCGGTCCAGTATGGATTCGAGCGCGTGGAAGATCTGATCGGCGTATTCCAGGGCACGAAGAAAGGCGGGTTCAATTACGCGCGGCAAGGCACGCCGACTACCGCTGCTTTGGAACGCAAAATCACGAACCTCGAGGAAGGCGTCGGCTCGATCTGTTTCAGCACGGGCATGGCGGCGATCACGGCGGTGTTCCTCACGCTTTTGCGCGCGGGCGATCATCTCGTCGCGAGCCGCTACGTCTTCGGCAACACGAACAGCCTGTTCAATACGCTGCGCACGCTCGGCGTGGAAGTGACGACCGTCGATGCGGGCGTGCGCGACAACGTGGCCGATGCCATCAAGCCGAACACGCGCATGGTGTTCGTCGAAACGATCGCTAATCCGGGCACGCAGATTCCCGACCTTCTGGGCATCGGCGAACTGTGCGGGGAACGCGGGCTTGCGTATGTCGTCGACAACACGATCACGTCGCCTGCCCTATTTCGACCGAAGCACGTCGGCGCGAGCCTCGTCATCAATTCGCTGACGAAGACCATTGCGGGTCATGGCGCGGCGCTCGGCGGGGCCGTCACCGATACCGGTCTGTTCGACTGGAGTCGATATCCGAACATCGCGGAGGATTACCGCCGTTCCGCATCGAAGGAACAAGGCCTTCTGCAGATTCGCAAGAAAGGTCTGCGCGATATGGGCGCGGCTTTGTCATCGGAACAGGCGCATCAAATTGCGTTGGGCGCGGAGACGCTTGCGTTGCGCGTCGCGAAGTGCAGCGACAATGCGCTCGCGCTCGCGAATTATCTCGAGCGACACGACGCGATTGGCAACGTGTTTTATCCGGGGCTCGAAAGTCATCCGCAGCACGGCATCGCGAAGGCGCTGTTCAAGAGCGGCTCGTGGCTGCTGTCATTCGAGTTGCGTAATGCGGATCGAATGGTCGATGTCATCAACGCTTTGCAACTACCCGTCAAAGCAACCGGCCTCGGCGACACGCGCACGCTCATCATTCCCGTTGCGCCGACGATCTTCTTCGAGGCCGGCGAGCAAACACGCAAGGCGATGGGCATATCGGACGGGATGATCCGGCTGTCGGCGGGCATCGAAGAAATCGACGATCTGATCAGCGATTTCGAGCAAGCCTTGAAGCTCGCGTAAGTGGTTTTCTGAATGCAATCAAAATGGCCGCCTTCGCATGAAGGCGGCCATTGCATTTTGAATGCGGCCGATCAGCTGAACAGGCGCTCGACGCCGAGGGTGATCGCCAGTCCGCCGCCGATCAGCCATGCATACAGGATCGCGCCGGTGGCAAGCGCACGCGGGCCCGCTTGGCGGATCTGCGAGATGCGCGTTTCCATGCCGAGCGCGGTCATTGCCATGGTGAGCGCGAAAGTGTCGAGCGTGTTGAGCGTGCTTGTCGCGGCATCGGGCAGCACATGCAGCGAGTTCACGACGACGAGCGCCAGAAAACCGAGCGCGAACCAGGGCACCGCGAGCTTGCCTTTGCCCGCTTGCGGCGTACCGTCCGACGCGTGATTGGCGCTGCGTGAGCGGCTGACCCAGAAACCCACGACGAGCAGCACGGGCACGAGCAGCATCACGCGCGTCATTTTCACGATAGTTGCGATGTGCGTCGCTTCCGGGCTGACGTTGCTCGCTGCGCCCACGACCTGCGCCACTTCGTGGATCGTGCCGCCGAAGAACAGGCCCGCGCCGAGCGTATCGAGATGAAGCCAGCCGGCGTGCATCGCGAGCGGATAGAGGAACATCGAAAGCGTGCCGAACAAAACGACGCTGCCGACGGCCATCGCGCTCTTGTGCGGCTTTGACTGCAGCGTGGATTCGAACGCGAGGACGGCCGCTGCGCCGCAAATCGCGCTGCCGGCAGCGGTGAGGAGGGCGGTATCGCGATCGAGCTTCATCAGCTTCATGCCGGCCCATGTGCCGATGACGAGCGTGCTGACCACGACAAGCACCGACACGGTGATGCCAGCGAGCCCGACCTGTGCGATTTCTTGCAGACTCACGCGCAGCCCGAAGAACGCGACCGCGATCCGCAGGAGCTTGCGCGCCGAGAAGTTCACGCCGGCCGCCCAGCTTTGCGGCATGCCATCCTTGAGTGCGTTGCCGTAGATCGCCCCCGCGATGATGCCGACGATCAGCGGGCTGATTCCAAGCCCGGCAATGGCGGGCAGTGCCGCGAGCCGCGTGACCGCCGCCGCGAACAGTGCGACGAACAAGATACCGTTCAGTTGTCCGCGTGCGGTGAAATGCGAAGTACCGGGAGCGTGCGATTGGAGCGTGGACATGGAGTCCTTCCTGCGAGCGTTAGTGCGATGTCGTTATCCTATTCTTGATATATGCATATGAAAAATCGTGATTTAGAATGCGATATATCGGCTGAGATGATATTTTGACGAAATGACCCCAGAACAACTGATAACCTTTGCCACGGTGGCCGACCACGGCAACATCAGCCGGGCCGCCGTCGCGTTGCATTTGTCGCAGCCTGCCGTGTCGGGGCAGCTCCGGCTGTTGCAGGAAGAGTTTGGCGAACCGCTGTATCAGCGCGATGGACGCGGCGTTCGCCTCACGCCCGCGGGCGAACAATTGCTCGTGCATGCCGCACGGCTGCGCGAAACTTTCCGGGACGCACATGGCCTGCGCGACGCGATGCGCGGTTTCGAGCGCGGCACGCTGCGCGTCGGCGCGAGTACGACGCCCGCCAGCTACCTGTTGCCCTATCTGATCGCCGCTTTCCACAAGCGATATCCGGATGTCGCGGTGACGACCATCGACGGCAATACCACCGAGATTCTCGCGGCGCTCGGTTCGCTCGACATCGCCGTCATCGAAGGGCCAGCAGGGCTCGAACTGCCTGCCACCGCGAGCCTCACGCCGTGGCGCGAGGACGAGATCGTCGCGATCGTGCCAAGTGGCCATCCACTCGCCGACGGTCGCGATGCCGCCACGCTCGCGGACCTTGGTGAGCATCCGCTGGTGTTGCGCGAACGCGGCTCGGGCGTGCGGCAGATCGTCGAGCGTGCTTTTGCGGATTGCGGCGCCCCGATGCGCGTGGCGCTCGAGATTGCGGGCGTCGAAGGCGTCAAGGAAGCAGTGCGGGCGGGGATGGGCATCGGATTTGTATCGGCGATGTCGATCCGTCACGAGTCCACGCTGCTGCGTTGCATCCATGTATTGCCGACGCCGCTCACGCGCCGCTTTTCCATCGTGATGCCGCATGCAGCGGCGCCGTCGCGCGTCGCATTGCGGTTCCTTGAACTTTGCGAACGGGCTGATTGCTTCGGCTAGGGAATTCCACTATGGCGCGACTTGGCGCGCTCGGCGCACTATCTGTTCTCAGCAAGACGCCCAGGCGTCTTTTTTCAAGTCAGTGATTGGAACCGGTTCCAAGCGAGCGAGAGCGTGGTGGAAAACTCGAACAGCATTGAAGTCGTCATCGTCGCGAGCGCATTCGGCGCCGATGCAGTGCGTCGCGACGGACACGCCGCTTGCGCGGAGAAGGCGGCGCTCGCGGGAGCGGACGGTTTCGAAGTGCGGCGCGAGCTGATTGCCGACGATGCCGGCACGCAACTCGATGCGCTGGCTCGTCTCGGCGAGCGTATTCGAGGCGCGGGCTTGTGGTCCGTGCACTCGACGCCCGCGACGCTGTTTCGTGGCGATGGTTCGTTGGATGCCGATGCGCTGACTCTCGCTGTCGATGAAGCCCACGCGCTAGGCGCGCGCATCGTGAAGCTGCAGTTGGGTGGCAAAGAGGGCAGCGTCGCTATCGATGCCGCGACGATCGATTGCATTACGCATGCAATCGCTGGCTCGCGGGCGCGGGTTGTCGTCGAAAACGGGCAGTCGGTAGAAGGCGGCCTGCCTGGCGCGTTCGAGACGCTGTTCGCCGCGCTCCCCGCCGAGAGCGCTCTTGGAATGACGTTCGACACGGGCAACTGGCACTGGACGGGCGCCGATCCGCTCGATGCGGCGCAACGGCTCGCGCCGCATGTCGCGTACGTGCATTGCAAGACGACGGAGGGCGAGGGCGCACGTCGCTTCGCCGTGGCGCCGGCCCATGACGACGCCCGCTTCGCCGCGATTCTCGAACGCTTGCCGTCGACCGTGCCCCGTGCGATCGAATATCCGCTCCAGGGCGATGCCGACGCCGCCGTCCAGGTTGCACGCATCGCGGCATTTTGAATTCAGCGCGCTGCATGCCGCATTAAGCATGCAAACGCGTAGCACCCAGCACAGAACACAAGGACCCGACATGCAAGTACAACACGAAGCCATCGATGTGGTCACCTACGGCGAAGCGATGGCGATGTTCGTCGCGGCCGCCACGGGCGATCTCGCGACGGTCGGCCAGTTCACCAAGCGCGTGGCCGGTGCAGACCTGAACGTGGCGATCGGCCTGTCGCGGCTTGGTTTCAAGGTGGGCTGGATGAGCCGTGTCGGCAACGATTCGTTCGGCCGCTATGTACTCGACGTGCTCGCCGCCGAGGGTATCGACGCGCGCCGCGTGACGGTCGACGGGCGCTATCCGACCGGCTTCCAGCTCAAGGGCAAGTGTGACGACGGCAGCGATCCGGCCGTCGAATATTTCCGCAAGGGTTCTGCCGCGAGCCATCTGTCTCTCGACGACTATGCCGCCGACTACGTGCTCGGCGCGCGTCACTTGCATCTGACCGGCGTGGCTCCGGCGATATCGGCGACTTCGCGCGAACTCGCTTTCCACATGGCGCGCGAGATGCGTGCTGCAGGCAAGTCGATCTCCTTCGATCCGAACTTGCGCCCGACGCTATGGCCTTCGCGTGAAGCGATGGCCGATGCTTTGAACGCGCTGGCTGAAATGGCCGATTGGGTGCTCCCGGGCGTGAACGAGGGCTTGACGCTTACCGGCTACGCGAAGCCCGAAGACATCGCGGCGTTCTACCTGGATCGTGGCGCAAAGGGCGTAATCGTGAAACTGGGCGCGCACGGTGCGTATTTTCGCACTGCGGACGACGAGGGCATCGTGCCGGCGGCGCCGGTCGCGAATGTCGTCGATACGGTCGGCGCGGGTGATGGCTTCGCGGTCGGCGTCGTCAGCGCGCTGCTCGAAGGACGCGACATGCGTGATGCAATCGTTCGTGGCAACCGCATCGGTGCACTGGCGATTCAGGTTATCGGCGACAGCGAAGGCCTGCCGACGCGCGCCACGCTCGATGCACTTGAAACGCAGGATTCCAACGACAAGACGGCCCGAGCCGCAGTCATCGCCTGATCAGTGAACCGCGAGTAACGCGTCGGCAAGACCGACGCGGACTACCAGAGAGACTCAACCGACTTACGTTCGGAGACAACCATGCATTCCTCCTCGACACCCAAGCTAGCGGTCCACCGCTGGTGGGCGATCATGCCGATCGTCTTCATTACCTACAGCCTCGCTTATCTGGACCGCGCGAATTATGGTTTCGCGGCAGCCGCGGGCATCAATCAGGATCTCGGCATTAGCAAGGGCTTGTCGTCGCTGATCGGCGCACTGTTCTTTCTGGGCTACTTCTTCTTCCAGATTCCGGGCGCGATCTATGCCGAGCGGCGCAGTGTGAAGAAGCTCGTGTTCTGGAGCCTCGTGCTGTGGGGCGGTTGTGCGGCGGCGACGGGCATGGTCAGCAACATTCCATCGCTGATGGCGATTCGTTTCGTGCTGGGCGTGGTCGAGGCGGCGGTGATGCCCGCGATGCTCGTCTTCATCGCGAACTGGTTCACCAAGTCCGAGCGCTCGCGTGCCAACACCTTCCTGATCCTGGGCAACCCAGTGACGGTACTGTGGATGTCGGTGGTATCGGGCTATCTCGTGAACTCGTTCGGATGGCGTCACATGTTCATTGCGGAAGGCTTGCCGGCTGTCGCATGGGCGGTGATCTGGTGGTTCATCGTGAAGGACAAGCCTGCGCAGGTGAGCTGGCTGTCGGAGCAGGAAAAGCGTGACCTCGATGCGACGCTGCGCGCCGAGCAGGCTGCTATCAAGCCGGTGAAGAATTATGGTGAGGCGTTCAAGTCGCCGGCGGTCATCAAGCTGTGTGCGCAGTATTTCTGCTGGAGCATCGGTGTTTATGGCTTCGTGCTGTGGTTGCCGTCGATTTTGAAGAACGGTTCGACGCTTGGCATGGTCGAGACGGGCTGGCTGTCTGCAGTGCCGTATCTCGCTGCGACCATTGCGATGTTGCTGGCTTCGTGGGCTTCCGACAAGTTGCAGGCGCGCAAGGCTTTCGTATGGCCGTTTTTGCTCGTCGGTGCGATTGCGTTTGCGGGTTCGTATTTGCTCGGTTCGACTAACTTTTGGGGTTCGTACGCGTTGCTCGTGATTGCCGGGGCGGCGATGTATGCGCCTTATGGGCCGTTCTTTGCGATCGTGCCGGAGCTTCTGCCGAAGAACGTCGCGGGTGGGGCGATGGCGCTAATCAACAGCATGGGTGCGCTTGGGTCGTTCGTTGGGTCCTATGTGGTGGGGTATCTCAATGGGGCGACCGGGTCGCCGGCCGCTTCGTACGTCTTCATGAGCGCTGCGCTGCTCGGGGCTGTGTGGCTTACGTTGGCTGTCAAGCCTCAAGGTGGTGTTCGCGGGGCGGCTGTGGTTCGGTCTTGATGTGTTCCTTAGTGCGTCGTTTGGACTAGGTTGAACTTGAATTCTTGTCGGTTTATTTGCTCGCCCCAAAGAGGGGCAGCCAAATAGACCGACATGAAAACAAGCAACGCGAGAAACGAAAAAACAGGCATATCATCGACAGGCAACCAAAAGCCAGAAGCAAACAACCAACCAAAAACTCCTCGCCCGAATCAAGGGCACCCCAACCCCTATGAATCGCAAAAAAATCGTAGCCTACAAACCCTTACCGTCCGACGTAGAAGCCTACCTGCGAGACCACGTAGACGTGATCAACGTCGACCCGAAGGACAAAGCCGCGTTCATAGCGGCGTTAAACGACGCCGACGGCGCCATCGGCGCAAGCGTGAAGATATCGCCCGACATGATCGAAGGCGCCACGCGTCTGAAAGCGTTCTCGACCGTCTCGGTAGGCTACGATCAATTCGATGTCGACGACCTCACGCGCCGCGGCATCATCCTCACGCACACGCCCGATGTGCTCACCGAATCCACCGCCGATACCGTCTTCGCCCTCATCCTAGCAAGCGCACGACGCGTCGTCGAACTGGCCGAATGGGTCAAGGAAGGCAACTGGAAAGCAAGCATCGGTGAAGCATGCTTCGGCGTCGACGTGCAGGGAAAGACGCTCGGCATCGTCGGACTCGGCCGTATCGGCGGAGCAGTGGCAAGACGCGCGGCGCTCGGCTTTCGCATGAACGTGCTCTATACGAATCGCCACGCTAACGAGGAAGCAGAGAAGCAGTACGGCGCAAGACGCGTCCCGCTCGACGAACTGCTCGCCCAATCCGATTTCGTCTGCCTGCAAGTGCCGCTTACGCCCGAAACACGCGGCATCATCGGCGCTGAAGAGTTGAAGAAGATGAAGCCAAGCGCGATCCTCATCAATGCGTCGCGCGGGCCGACCGTCGATGAAGCCGCGCTCATCGAAGCGCTGAGGAACGGCGTGATCCGTGCCGCGGGACTCGATGTCTTCGAGCACGAACCGCTGCCCGCCGATTCGCCGCTGCTCGCCATGAAGAACGTCGTCGCGCTGCCGCATATTGGTTCGGCCACCTACGAAACGCGTCACGCAATGAATCGCAACGCTGCCGAAAACCTGCTCGGTGCGCTCGACGGAACGCTCACGCAAAACATCGTCAACCGCGAAGTCCGCATGCGCTGACAGCGATGGGATGGCCCTGGTGCATGCGCTAACATGCTTAGGGCGTGCGCACGCCATCCGCAGGGGATGGCTTCGCCGCCCCAACAGCAGGAGACAGGACGCAATGACGAACAAGTCCAACGACCCCGATCACCCAGGCACCGAGGCGCATCGTCCGCGATCCTTCGCCGGCCGGCCCGCCACGATCACCGATGTCGCCCGCGAAGCCGGCACCGGCAAAACAAGCATCTCGCGCTATCTCAACGGCGAAACCGGCGTGCTCTCACGCGATCTGCTTGGACGCATCGAAGCAGCCATCGCGAAGCTCGACTATCGTCCCAATCAAATGGCGCGCGGCCTCAAACGCGGCCGCAATCGCCTGATCGGCATGCTGCTCGCCGACCTGACCAATCCTTACTCCGTCGAAGTGCTGCAAGGCGTCGAGGCCGCATGCCATGCGCTCGGCTACATGCCGCTCATTTGCCATGCCGCGAATGAAGTCGACATGGAGCGGCGCTACCTGCAATTGCTGACGACGTATCGCGTCGAAGGGGTCATCGTCAATGCGCTCGGCGTGAAGGAAGAGCTGCTGCAAGGCTTCACGCATGGCGGCATCCCGGTCGTGCTCGTGGATCGCACGGTCGAAGGCATCGTGACCGACATGGTCGGCCTCGACAACCCCGCCGCCGTCGCACTCGCAACGCGTCATCTCGTCGACGAAGGCTTCGACGAACTGCTGTTCATCGTGCAGCCGGTGACGCACGTCAGCTCGCGGCGCTTGCGCGAAGCCGCGTTTCGTGAGACCGTCGCGTCGCTTCGCGCAAGCGGCTCCACGCTCGTCATCGATCTGGCCAGCGCGGCGTCTGCGCTCGCCGAACTCGATGAGCGTATCGACGCTGCGCGTGCGGCCGGCAAACGCGTTGCACTTTTTGCAGCGAACGGGCCGGTGGCGCTGCGCGTCGCCGTGCATCTGAAGGAGCGGTTCGGCACGAACTGGCAGGCGAGCGTCGCGCTGCTTGCCATCGACGATTCCGAATGGGCGCAACTCGCCGGGATGACGGCGGTGCGGCAGCCGACGTATGAAATCGGCCGGCGTGCAGTCGAATTCCTGCACGAGCGGCTCGGCGGAGCGGCGATGCCGGCGCGCGAGTGCCTGTTACCGGGCGAACTCATCGTGCGCGGATCGACGCACTGCGCGGTGCCTGAACAAGCGCAACTCCCGTCTCAAGGTTTATGAAGGACATCGAATGATCAGTCTCTCGACGCTCGCGAGTCTCGTGCTCGTGACGCTCGTCGTCGCCGCCATGCCGATCGTGTTGTATCGGCGGATGCGTGCGCATTTCGGCCTCGTGCCGCGCGAGGCGATACTCGGCATCGCCGTGTTCGCGCTGTTCGCGATGGTCATCGAGCGCGCGCTGCACGGCTTCATGCTCGGCAACGCGGTCACGTCGAAGTGGCTCGCCAATCCCGTCGCCTTTGTCATGTATGGCGCGCTGGCCGCCGGCGTCTGTGAGGAAGTAGGGCGTTTTCTCGGCATGAAATGGCTCATCCGGCGCGAGCCGGCGGCGTTGCAAAGGCGCGGGCCGGGGCTCGGCTATGGCATCGGGCATGGCGGGGCGGAAGCGTGGATTGTCGGCGTGCTCGTGCAGGCGCAATGGATCGTCTATGCGGTGCTCGCGAACAACGGCACGCTCGACTCGCACTTCGAGAGCGCGCCGCTCGATGCCATCGCCCGCATTCATGTGATTCTGATGAGCCTGTCGCCCGTATCGGCGGGGATCTTTCTGGTCGAGCGTGTGACCGCGTTCGTCTTTCAGCTCGGCTTTTCGGCGCTGATGTGGCAAATGCTGCGCGAGCGATCACGTCATGCACTTGCCGTGCTGATCGCGGCGCATGCGCTCGTCGGCTTGCCGGCTGCGCTGTTTCAGGCGCGCCTGATTCCGCTGATCGCCGCCGATGCGGTCTATCTCGTGCTGGGCGCGATCGTTGCAGCGGCTCTGGTGCGGTACTATCGCCGCGCCGCCGAGGACATTCCAATCGACGCGCGCCAACCCTGAACGACCGACATCATGGACGACTATCAATACGACTGTCCGAGCGCGGACATCGACATGCTCGCGCACGTCATCAGTGATCTATTCCCCGAGCAGACGCAGTTTGCCGAGCGTATCGACGATACGGGCCGCACTTCGCTGATGATTCATTATGTGGCGATGCGCTTTGGCTCGACGGCCCGCCGCATCACCATCGACGTGCGCTTCGATCCCGCCGCGCTCGCCCGTTATCGCGCGATGCCGCCACGCACGCACGCGCGCAGCTATGCGGTACTGCGCGCTTATGTGGAAGCGACGCTCGGCTCTTTGGAGGAGACGTACGCGAACGGCGAAACGGTGCCGCGCGAAGTGGAGATCGAGATGGGCGAGGATTTCGCGTGATCGAAGAAGCTGAAACGCCGAGACGTTGTAACCCTTACGCGTCGTGATAAACCTTCGCGAAGCGCGCCGCCTTGACGACGCCATAGTCGCCCGGCGCGTACTGCATGATCCAGTCGCCGGCATCGCCCGTGAGCATATCGCCGTGCGCTGAACGCGCAATGGTGAAGGGCGCGTCCATCTGTTTTGCGAGCACGATGCTCGGCCGGTTCCGGTACGTGCCCGGCTCACCATGCGCGATGCCGC
Source organism: Caballeronia grimmiae (assembly GCF_000698555.1). Classification (GTDB taxonomy): domain Bacteria; phylum Pseudomonadota; class Gammaproteobacteria; order Burkholderiales; family Burkholderiaceae; genus Caballeronia; species Caballeronia grimmiae. The sequence goes on from NZ_JFHE01000014.1 coordinate 42,901, forward strand.
CTTCGGGAAGATACTTCGCGTCAAACCGCTCGCGCGACACGACCCAGCGCTCGCCCGATGCGCCGGTCACGATCGCATCGCCGGGCGCGTAACGGTTCGGTCCTTCGAGACTCATCAGTTCGCCCGCGGCGGCCGCGAATTCGACGGACACTGCTTCGTCCTTGACGACACGGCGTGCTGCGGGATCGGATGCGAGGTCGGGTTGCGAGAGCTTGAGCATGAAAAGATGATAGGCGATTGAGGGAGCGCGATCCTAACGGCAATCGCTGCAAACTGCAAAAAACCCGCATCGCGGACGATGCGGGCCTGACTTCGCTTGACGTCGCTTGACGTCGATGGGCGCGCTTACGGCTTCGTCGCCGACGCCGCATCTGCGCCCGATGCGTGCGGCGTCCGTTGTGCGTGTTCGCGTCGCGCGCGATCGCGGCCTTCCTGACGGAAACTCGTGTCGGCCAGCTTCCTCTGCTCGGGCGAGAGGCTCGTGTACAGCGGCTCGAACGCATCGACGAGACGCTTCGTGCCGTCCGCGTTCGCTTGCGTGATCTGCTGGTACTGCTTCATGTTGTCGAGCGCGGACATGCTGTCGCGCTGCGCGATGCGCTGACGATACAGATCGGACATCGCGCGCGCGTTGTCGCGCATGGCGTCCGCGAAGGGCGCCCATTGGGCTTCCTGTGCCGACGTGATCTTGAGGTCCGCATGCAGTTTCGCAATGCGCTCTTCGACGCGCGCTTCACGCTTCGATCCGGCCGGCGCGGATGCGGCCTTTTGCACGGCAGGTGCCGACGCAGGCGCGGGTGCTGAAGGAGCGGACGCCTGAGCAAACGCTGCAGTAACGACGCATGACGTCACGATGGCGACGAGTGTTTTTTTCATTCGGGAAGTCCTTCGATCGATGGAAAGAGAGGCGAGCCACGTCGTGCTGATGAGTGCGCTGAAAGGCTGTCGACAGCGCGGACGGGCTGTGACGCCGTCGCCCGATATTAGTATCACGATTGGTTGACGAAACGCCTGCATTGCCACAACTGCTTACATTCGATACGTCTCTGGAAAAATCGAAGGTTGCGGCAGCGTTTTGCGTGCCGCATGCTGCATGCCGCACTCAAAATGCAAAAAAGCGATAATCGACGCACAACGACAACGCAATAACAAAGGGACGACATGAGACCGCCGCGCCTCGATCAACTGGACGACATCGACCGCAATCTCGTTGCGATGCTGCAGATGAACGCGCGTGAAAGCGTCGCGAATCTCGCGCGGCAACTCGGCATCGCGCGCACGACGGTGATCGCGCGCATTGCACGTCTCGAGAAAAACAACGTGATCGCGGGCTACGGGGTGCGGCTCGGGCAGGACGTGCTCGATGCCAGCATCCAGGCTTATGTAGGCATCAAGATCGCGCCGAAGTACGGCCGCGATGTGCAGAAGCGTTTCGCGCGTATGCCTGAAATTCAACTGCTATGCGCAGTGAGCGGCGAGTTCGATTACGTCGCATGGCTGCGCGCGGATTCGCCGGATCGCCTGAACGATTTGCTCGATGAGATCGGCGCGCTCGAGGGCGTCGAACGGACGACGACTTCGATCATCCTGGCGCGAAAAATCGACCGCGCCGGGTAGTTGGTCGACAAAATGCAAGATGCACTCGTCAAAACGACGAGGAACATCGTCGATCCGCATCGTTTTGCGCCTAGGATCAATATTCGCGTCCTCCTAGACTGGTGGCATCCGCATCCACGAGAGGAGACAAAAAAATGAGAGTGGCTCTCATAGGCGCCGGCCTGATTGGCCAGAGCATCGCCCGCTTGCTGCGTGAAACCGGCGACTTCGACATCGTTGCATTCGATCGCGATGAACACGCGCTCGCCCAACTCGACGCGCTCGGCGTCGCGACGCGGCGCGTCGATTCCGCCGATACGCCCGCGCTGCGTCACGCGCTCACCGGCTTCGACGCGCTCGTCAACGCGCTGCCGTATTACCTTGCGATCAGCGTCGCGTCGGCGGCGAAAGCGGCGGGCGTGCATTACTTCGATCTCACCGAAGACGTGCGCGCGACGCATGCCATCCGCGCCATCGCCGACGATGCGCATACCGCATTCATGCCGCAATGCGGGCTTGCGCCGGGTTTCATCGGCATCGTCGCGCACGATCTGGCCAAGCGGCTCGACAACCTGCGTGACGTGAAGATGCGCGTCGGCGCGTTGCCCGAATTTCCGACTAACGCGCTGAAATACAACCTGACGTGGAGCATCGACGGCCTCATCAACGAGTATTGCCAGCCCTGTGAAGCCGTACGCGAAGGCCGCACGCAATGGGTGCAACCGCTCGAAGGCGTCGAACATTTCTCGCTCGATGGCATCGAGTACGAGGCGTTCAACACTTCGGGCGGGCTCGGCACGTTATGCGAAACGCTCGCAGGCAAGGTTGAGACGCTCGATTACAAATCGGTGCGCTATCCGGGTCACCGCGACCTGATGAAATTTCTGCTCGACGATCTGCGCATGTCCACCGACCGCGACGGTTTGAAGGCCATATTGAAACGGGCGGTGCCATCGACCACACAGGACGTCGTGCTGATCTTCGTTACGGTGACCGGCATGCGAGGCGGTCCCGGCGGCCAACTCGTGCAGGACGTGTTCACGCGCAAAATTTTTGCGAAGGAAGTCTGCGGCGCGCCGATGAGTGCGATTCAGATCACGACGGCCGGCGCGGTGTGCGCCGAACTCGATCTGTTCCGCGAAGGCGTGCTGCCGCAGAGCGGCTTCGTGCGCCAGGAACAGGTGCCGCTCGAAGCCTTCCTGAACAATCGGTTCGGCAAGCTCTATGAAGGCGCGAACGCGCTGGCGACCGCGCGGCAACTCGCAGCCGCGTGATCAAGCCACGAGGCGCGCGAGCAGGCGCGCCTCGTCTTCCGCCGACGCCGACGTGCTGTCGAACATCAGCAGATCAGCGGCGAGGGCGTCGTCAGGGAAGAACAAACGCTGGCGATACGCCTGCCAGTTTGCGAGCTTGTACGCATCGTTGGGATCGCCGCGCGCCATGATGCGCTCGTGCGCCACGTCTTCGCTGACGTGAACCCAGACCACGCGAATCGTTACATCGTCACCAACGCCCAGCCACGCGCGATCGAACAGCCGCCGCTCGCGCACCTCGCGGGAAAGCGGCGCGATTACAACCGCGCTGACACCGAGCGCGAGGTTTTCGGCGGCCGTATGGACGAGGCCGCGATACTCCGGGTCACGCAAATGCTCGATGAAGAGCGGGCTGTCGCGGTCATGCGGATCGCCGGTCAGCGCGCCGATCGCTGCGGCGCTGTACTCGCCGTACAAGGTGTCTTTGTCGAGCAGGCAGAACGGCTTGCCGGTCGCGCGGATCAGCGGGGCGAACAGGCGCTTGGCGAGCGTGGTCTTGCCGGTTCCCGCGTGACCGCAAAAGAAAAGCAGATGTTTCATGGGTTGGGAGTCAGCCCTCTTTCTGTAGGCGCTGATAACGGTTCATCAGCGGCGTCGACGTCATGCCATGCACGATGACCGACGCCGTGATCGCCGCGATGATGAACGGCACGAGCGGCGCGGCAACGGCTTTCGGCGCCTGCTCGATCGCGTAAAGCAAATAGTAGAACGAGCCGACACCGCGTATGCCGAACCACCCCATCAGCAGGCGCTGCGGACGCGACGCACACGCGCCGATGAGCGACGCTTCCACCGCAAGCGGCCGAACTACGAGAAAGAGCCCGGCAATGAGGATCGCCGCATGCCAGGTGAACAACTCGCGCCACATCGCGCCGAGGACGGAGCCGACCATCAGCATGATCGTCACTTCCGCGATGCGTTCCAGTTCGATGGTGAAGCCGTGCACGCGCTCGGCCACGAATGCGTGCGCACGCTCGGGATCGGCGGCGGTGGCGCTGACATCGTCGGCGTCGATCGTACCGACCGCCTCGCGGGCAGACTTGTCGCCGCTTTTTTTCTGTTCGACGCGCCGCATCGCGAGGCCCGCCGCGAACACCGCCAGAAACGCATACGCATGCAGCAACTCGGCCACGCCATACGAAAGCGCGATAAGTCCCAGCGCATAGAAGCCTTCGGAGCCGAGCGCCTCGCCATGCTGCGTGCGCAAATATGCGACGAGCCGCACGGTCAGTCCGCCGAGCAGCCAGCCGCTCGCCAGCGCGGCGAAGGTGCCCCACGCAGCCTGGAGCACGAAGTTCCAGTGCAGCGCATCGTCCGGTGAGGCTTCGTAGCGGCATACGGCGATACCGAGCAGCGCGAAGGGCATCGCGATGCCGTCGTTGACGCCGCCTTCGGCCGTTAGAGAGAACCGCAGCAGATCGGTGTCGCCGGGCTTTTCGATCTGCACGTCATGGGCGAGTACAGGATCGGTAGGGGCGAGCATCGCCGCGAGGAGCAACGACGATCCCCAACTCATGCCGAATGCGTACACACACAGGAACGTCAGCGGAACGATGGTCAGTACCATCGCGACGAAGCCGAGCCGCACAGGCAGTAGCCAGCGGCGATCGGTGGGCGGCACGCGCAACCGCAGTCCGACGGCGAACAGCGATACCAGCATCCCCACTTCGGTGACGAGGCGCAACACGGTCGCGTCGCCGTCGAGCTGGATGTGCAGCAGATCGAAGCCAGCGGGGCCGAGCACGAAGCCGATCGCGAGGTAGCACATGGCGGTGCTGATCGGCAGGCGCTTGAATGTCGAGCCGGCGAGCCCCATGAAGATGAGCACGCCGCCGACGACGAGAAACCAGATCGTCTCTGTCATTGAACGCCTTGGAGGCAGCGGGGTGAATGAACGCTAAATGAACCGGGCAGCACGCACCGTGCCCGTTGGCGGCGTTCGGCGTAAGATGGCCGGGCGTTTCGCACCCCATCATGAACGCATCGTTCCGAAGAATCACGTCGATGCACGCCACCGGAGGCTTACGCATGTCACAGCATTTCGATGCAGTCGTCATCGGTACGGGACAGGGCGGTTCACCGCTGGCCGTGCAGCTCGCGCGAAGCGGCAAACGCACGGCGGTGATCGAGCGGCACTTATTCGGCGGGACCTGTGTGAACGTCGGTTGCACGCCGACCAAGACCTATGTGGCGAGCGCGCGGGCGGCGCATGTCGCGCGCACCGCGTCCCGATATGGCGTCGATATCGGCGGCGAGATCACGATCGACATGGCGCGCGTCAAGGCGCGCAAGGACGAGGTCACCGGTGCGTCGCGCGACGGCATCGAGAAATGGCTGCGCGGCACGCCGAACATGACCGTCTTCAAGGGGCATGGCCGGTTTACGGGGCCGCACGCGCTCGAGATCACAAGCGATGACGGCGCGACGCAGGACATCGACGCCGACATGATCTTCATCAATACGGGCACGCGAGCGACCGTTCCGCACATCGACGGCCTGGACAGTGTTCCGTATCTCACGAACTCGACGATTCTCGAACTGACGAAAGTGCCCGAGCATCTCGTGATCGTCGGGGCGAGTTACATCGCGCTCGAATTCGGGCAGATGTTCAGGCGCTTCGGCAGCCGCGTCACGCTGCTCGTGCGCGGCGATCGCATACTGACGCGCGAGGATGCCGACATCGCCCGGGCGATGCAGGACGTGCTCGTGCGCGAAGGCGTCGAGTTTCGCTTCGGCGCGCAAGCCGATCGAGTGGAGCGTTCGGGCGAAGGGCTGCGCATTTCGCTTGGCGATGAACCGATCGTTGCGTCGCATCTGCTTTTCGCGACCGGACGCACGCCGAATACCGATAACCTCGGTCTCGATAGAGCGGGCATCCCGGTGAACAGGCACGGACTGATCGACGTGGACGGCCAGTTGCGCACGAACGTCGAAGGCGTCTGGGCGATCGGCGACGTCAACGGGCGCGGCGCGTTCACGCATACATCGTGGAACGATTACGAGATCGTCGCGGCCAATGTGATCGACGGAGAATCGCGCAGCGTCGATACGCGCATCATGACCTACGCGGTGTTCGTCGATCCGCCGTTCGCCCGCGTCGGCATGAGCGAAGAAGAGGTGCGCAAGGACGGCCGGGACGCGCTGATCGCGACGATGCCGATGACGCGCGTCGGCCGTGCTCGCGAACGCGGCGAAACCGATGGTTTCATGAAGGCGCTCGTCGATGCGAACACGAAGCGTATTCTCGGTGCCGCGATCTACGGCATCGAAGGCGACGAGGTGATCCACACGTTCGTCGACATCATGAACGCCGATGCGCCGTACACCACGCTGCAACGCGCGATGCACGTGCATCCGACGGTGAGTGAACTGGTGCCGACCTTGCTGGGCGACCTGAAGCCGCTGCGGTGAACCGGACCAGCGCGGTTCAGGCCTCCACGGGCGGCTTTTCCACTTCCGGCGCGGCATGCTCAGTGCGTGTCTCGGGCATCGCCAGCCAGACCAGCGCCACCGCCAGCGCCCCCGCTCCCGCGAGACCGAAGAAACTCATCGCCGTCCCGAAGCGATCGGCGGCAAAGCCCGCCGCCGCCGTAGACAGCGTCGCCCCGACGCCCGCCGCGAGGCCGAAGAAGCCGATCGTAAGGTTGTAATGCCCGCGCCCGCCGGCGACGTCGGCAGCGATGAGCGGCAGCATCACACCGAACACGGCCGCGCTGATGCCGTCGAGCATCTGCACCGGCACCAGCAGGTACGGGCTGCTCACGCCGGCGAACAACAGCGCGCGTACCGGCAGTGCGCAGAAACCGAGGATCAGGATCGGACGCCGCCCCCATTTCTGCGCCTGCCGCCCGACCCACGGCGACAATACCGCGACGATGAACTGCGGCACGATGATGCACGCCGCGATCACGAGTTGAACGTTGTCGCCCATGTGCGCCGTGACCTCGCCGGCGGCGAGATTGAGCATCGCCGCGTTCGACAGATGGAACAGCACCACGCACGCCGCAAAAATCAGCAGACGCCTGTCCTTGAGCAACTCGCGCAGCGATTCGCGCTCTTCGCCTTCGGGCGTGAGCTTCGGACTGCCGGGCGACGTGCGCAGCACGACGGGCGGCGGCTCGTAGTGAATCATGCGCAACGCGACGATGGCCGGCAGCGCGAGCGCAGCCGTCAAAAAGAACACCGAGCGCAGCGACAGATATTCGCCGAACGCGCCCATCAGCGCCGCGGTCAGCGCACTGCCGATCGACGCCCAGCGCGCATTGCGGCCCAGCCGGTCGCCGAGATCGGCGCGCGAGACGAGGGCGAGCGAGATGGCGGCCATCGCCGGTACGAGCATGCAGCTCGCGAAGCCGTGCAGCACTTCGGCGGCGAACACCGGGACGAAGGTCGGGCTCGCGGCGAGCAGCAGCGCACTCAGGATGATCGCGATGATCGCCGAGAGCGCCGCGAACTTCTTGTTGCGCATGGCATCGACGAGCGCGCCCGCGGGAAGCTGGCTCGCCATCGCGGTGATCGTGCCGACGGACAGCATCAGGCCGATCTCGCCCTGCGTCCACTTGTGGGCGGCGAGATACGACGCAATGAAAGGGCCGAAGCCAGTCTGCACGTTGGCGACGAAGAAGTTCAGCCAGTCGAGCGCACGCAGACTTCGTGCAATTACCATGTCGTGATTCTGTTATCCATGTCGTGATCCGTTTATCGGGCGGGCCGCGCGCCCGACGAAGAAGCCTGTGCCGCCACCGAGCCCGAGGCGGTCGTGCCGGAAGGCGTCGAGCCCGCCGGGGCCGAAGCCGCAGCCGTCGCCGATGAAGCCGCTATCGGTGCGACCGGCGACACGATCTTGATCGGCTGCTCGGGTCCGTAGGTCGGCGACGCCTTGAGCTGCGCGTCGTTGAAGTCCATTTGCAGCGCGAGTTGCTTGTTGCGCGAGACGACGTGCAGATCGCCCCAGTTCACCGCAACGTGACGTTTATCCGCTGCAAGTGAACTCGACAGGTCCACGACGAGCGCCTGCGGCTGAGCCTGCGAGTCGACCAGCACGTCGACCACGCGTCCGATGCGCGCGCCGCTTTTCTGCGTCACCGTCGAATCGACGAGCTGCATGAAACCCGGCGGCGTCTCGCTGACGGGCTGCGGCTTCGGCGCCGGGTCCGCAGGCTTGCCCTTCGCGGGCGGCGGCGGAGGCAGAAAGGTGATCGGCGCGGTCTTCGCGTTCGGCGTGAAGCGGAAGGCGGTCCACGGGAAGTTCACCTTGCGATCGCCGACGCCCAGAAAACCCGACAGGTTCACCATCAGCAGCTTCGGCTTCGCCGAGGTATCCACGTACAAGTCCACCGCGCGGCCCACGACCTTTCCGTCCGGGCGCTGTACTTCGGCGTCGAGAAGGCCGTGCAACTGGTCGTGCTGCATGATGCGCGTCGAAATGATCTGCGGCGGAGGCGGCGGCGGTTCCGGCGGCTCGGCGGGCGTCGCGATGACCGGCTCCTGCGGCTTCGGCTTCACGATCCGGCGCTTGGGCTTCGGCGGAGGCGGAGGCTTCACGGCCGACGCGGGCTCCGGCACGGCGACAGCGGACGCGGGCTCCTCGACATCGGCGATTTCGGTTTCGTTCGGAGCCGGGATGTACGAGTGCTCGACGATGGGCGCGGGCGTCTGCTGCGGAAAGATGCCGCACGCCGACAGCGCGCACGCGGCGAGCACGACGAAGCCGGTCGAGAGCCGTGACAAGCCGGCGATCAGGCGCGATGCGGCGCGCCACGCACGCTGTATCCAAAAGGGCGCAGCGAACGCCGCATGGCCGGTCGAGATACCGCCTGTCATCACAAGAGCTCCATCTATCCGTGCCACCTTCCTGGTTTGCATTTTGTCGACCAACGCGGCGAGCGCGCGGCCCCGTATCCTTCGCGGATCAGTTGCCGGGCGATGCCGGACGATTCGCGAGCTGCGCCGCCGTATCGCCCGCGCCCATTTTCTGCGCGAAGTCTCGGGCGGACAGGCCGCCCTGATCGCGCGCATCGGGGTTCGCACCGCGCGCAATCAGCAGGTCGACGATCTCGGCGCGATTGAACATTGCCGCGATCATCAAGGCGGTGCGTCCGTCGGGCGATGCGCCTTCGACGTCCGCGCCGTGCGCGAGCAATGTTTCGATCACGTCCTTGAAGCCCTTGAACGCCGCGCCCGCGATCGGCGTCTGGCCGTTGTCGTTGCGCAGGTTCGGATCGGCCTCGTGTTCCAGCAGCACGCGCACGGCGTCGGCATGGCCGTGGTAGCTCGCGAGCATCACGAGGCTGTCGCCCTTGTCGTTGAGCAGGTTGGGCGGCAATCCTTTGTGGAGCAGCGCGTCGAGCATCGGGGCGTCGCCCCGGCGCGCAGCGTTGAAGACTTCGGCTGCGAACGCGATGGTCTCTTCGTCGGGGCCTTCGCGTGGTGCTTGATGCGAATCGGCGTTAGGGTCTTGCTGCATGTTTCGCTCCGATTTGGATATGCGGCGGTGCGCGGCCGGCTGGTCGTCATGCCTTCGACGATGCTGCCGCAGTTCAATCAGCGCTCGCGGAATCATCGGCAGCATACACAGGTTTGAACGCGCGCCGCACTTGCGGCGCGACAGCACGTTCTGCGCCACGGTTCATCGCGGCTTTGCATCGCTTGACGACGCGCCATGCGCGCCCTTAGGCTCGGTGACACTCTCCGCCTTCGAAACCGCTTCCCATGACGCAAGTCCCTACGACTCCGGGCGACGGCCTACGCCGCCGCGCGCCCGCCGCCGAACGCAATCGCGATGCGATTCTAGCCGTCCTTGCACGCGTGCTGCCGGCGCGCGGCGTCGTGCTGGAGATTGCGAGCGGCACAGGACAACATGCGGTTCACTGCGCGGCCGCGTTGCCGGGCATCGTCTGGCAGCCGAGCGATCCCGACGCCGCCGCCCGCGACGCCATCGCAGCGTGGCGCGCGCATGCCGGTCTCGCGAACCTAAACGCGCCGCTTGCCATCGACGTGACGAGCGCCGACTGGGGCATCGGCTCGGTCGCGGCGATCGTATGCATCAACATGATCCACATCGCGCCGTGGGACGCGGCCGAGGCGCTCGTGCGCGGCGCGTCCGAACGGCTGAGTGCGGGCGGCGTACTGTACCTGTACGGACCGTATCGACGCAACGGCGCGCATACCGCGCCGAGCAACGAAGCGTTCGACGCCCAACTGCGCGCAACCAATCCATACTGGGGCGTTCGCGACATGGAAGCGGTCGAGTCGCTGGCGAGCCAAGCCGGTTTCGCGCTCGGGGAAATAGTGGCGATGCCGGCGAACAACTTCGGTCTCGTCTTCATCAAACAAGCGCAGGCGCAAACGTAGCGGCCGGTCGCACCGAAAGGGGCGGCGCCGTGTAGACTGCGAAGGATCGTTCCATTGCGCCGGCACGTGAACCGGCGCGTAATCCGATCTCCTTTCAACGGAGCGTTCTACATGCACGCAGCGTTGCCGCAAGGCGAGCAGGAAGCCGGTTCCATCGATACATCCGCAAGCCCGCCGCGCGATCTGCGCCGCATCGACATTCATCCCGATCACTGGTATCCGCTCGCGTGGTCGCGCGAAGTGAAGCGCGGGCACGCGCACGCGGTGCGCTTTGCGGGCGATCCCATCGTGCTCGTTCGCACGGAGTCGGGCAAGGTGTTCGCGCTCGAGGACCGTTGCGCGCATCGCCAGGTGCCGCTGTCGGCGGGCGTCGTCGATGGCGAATCGATCCGCTGCTGTTATCACGGCTGGACGTACGACTGCACTGGCCGCTGTACCGACATTCCGTACCTCGGCCGTGAGCGCCTGCCGAATGGCGTGCGCGCGTATCCGTGCCGCGAAGAGGCGGGCCTCGTGTTCGTCTTCACGGGCGATCCGCAACTCGCCGATACCGCCCGGTTTCCGTCCCTTTCATCCGCAGCCGACAAAGCGTACAAGACCCGGCGCTTCGGGCAGGAAGTGAACTGCCATTACACGTTCATGCACGAGAACCTGATGGACATGAACCATCAGTTCCTGCACCGGCGGCAGATGGGCAGCATGCGGGCGAGGTCGGTCGGACGCCGGCGGGGCGAGGACTGGATCGAGGTCGATTACACCTTCGCGCGCGAGGCGGGCAAGCAGCCGATCGGCGAGGCGCTCGTCTTCGGCCAGAAGCGCGGCGAGAAAGCCGATCCGGCGCAGAAGGACGTGATGACGATCCGCACTGAGTATCCGTATCAGACGCTCAAGATCCGCACGAAGGACGAGACGATGGTGATGGACCTGTGGATCGCCTACGTCCCGCTCGATGCGAAACAGCGTACCAATCGTACCTTCGGCCTGTTGTCGATTCGCCGGCCGAAGATACCCGTTCTGCTCGATGCCGCGTGGCCGCTGCTCGTGTGGTTTACCGAGCGTATCTTCAAGGAGGATCGGTGGATCGTCGAACGTGAACAGGAAGCGCATGATCGGCAGGGCGCGGACCACAATCACGAGGTCTTTCCGGTCATCAACGAACTGCGCGCCTTGCTGATGGACCACGGTGTACCGCATCGTGCCGCAGGCGTGCATGAGGTCGACGGCCGGCGGGTGCATCGCATTGTGCCGGTGGAGGAGTTGCCTGCATCCTGACCGGCCGTTATGCCGCGCGACACTGCGGCGCGGCATGCACGGATTGCGGCGGTTGCGCCGCGGCGCTATACATGAAGCTCGCACTAGCCACGGAGGCAGACCATCATGAACAGCGACCCGACCGAGCCGCGCGACACACGCTCGACCGAGCCCGATCTACAGGAGCCGCATCCGGACGTCGAGCATTTCGATGCGGCGATCACCCACGTCGACGAATCCGTCGCGGCCGGGAAGATGGCCGCCGGCGCGGCGAAGGGCATTCTCTACAGCCTGATCGAGACGCTCGGCACGCTCGTCGGCGATCCCGATCTGCCATCGCATGCGCGTTCCGGCTATGAGGGACTGTTGGAAACCGCGCGCGAGCTACGCGCCAAAATCGAGTAGTCATTCCCTTTCGAGCGACGCGCGTTAATCACGCGTCGCTCGCGTCGTATCGCCGCTGCTTTCCGACTGCTTACGAAGAAAATCCGCTTCGCTTATCGCAAGCGGCGCTAACGGCTTCTGAATTCCACGTTCTCTTGTGCTTGCGTGGATGCCGTGACCTCCACCGGATGCACCTCCGGAACGGTTGGCCGACTCTCTGCAGAGCCTTCTGCGACGGCGCTCCCGCATGCGCCGAAACTCTCCCGATGCCTCGTTGCTGTCAGGCTTTTGTCATGTTCGTGACCGAATGCCGAATATTTGCCTACTCGCAAATACTGGTTAACCATGCGGTGAAAAAAAACGACACCAGCGCGCGCGATTCTTTCGGATTCCATCGGTAAGCCATACACTTGCCAGCGATAAAAGTTACGGTCGATGTAACCGGAGAGCGTTGCCCGGTCCCGGTTTCGATGTCGGCCATGCACAGTTCGCCCATACCGCACGATGCAAGAGGAGAAGAAATGAAAGGCTTCAAAAAGACCCAGGCCGCGCTCATCGCCGCGACCGCATTCGCAGCCGCTGCACCGGCTTTCGCGCAAAGCAGCGTGACGCTGTACGGTATCGTCGACGACTCGATCGTTTATCAGAGCAGCCAGACGAATCTGTCGAAGACGGCGGCTGGCCGTTCCAACGTCAAGCTCGCGTCGGGCATCTGGGCGGGCAGCCGCTTCGGCCTGAAGGGCGCAGAAGACCTCGGCGGCGGCACCAAGGCAATCTTCCAGTTGGAGTCCGGCTTCAACATCAACAGCGGCGCGCAGCAGTACGCAAACGCGATGTTCGGCCGCCAGGCATGGGTCGGTTTGACGAACGCTGGATTCGGTACGCTGACGCTCGGTCGCCAGTACACCTCGTACTACACGCTGATGGCGCCGTACAGCCCGACCAACTGGCTGACGGGTTACTTCGGCGCGCACCCGGGCGATCTGGACGAACTGGACACGATCTACCGCGCGAACAACTCGATCGTCTATACGTCGCCGAAGCTGTACGGTTTCACGGTCAGCGGTTCGTACTCGCTCGCAGGCGTGCCTGACAGCGTGTATCAAGGCTCGACGTGGTCGGCTGCGATCCAGTATCAGCAGGGCCCGATCGGCGGTACGGTCGCGTTCACGCGCATCAACAACTCGACGGTTGGCGGCGGCGTCTACGGTGACGCTTCGACGACCAACACCGCAGGTCAGTCGGGCGTGTCGGCCGTGACCAACGGTTACCAGGGTGCGCAAGCGCAGAACCGCTTCGCGGTTGGCCTCGGCTACACGTTCAACAGCGCGTGGGACATCACCGCGACGTACACGAACGTTCAGTACATTCCGGGCATCAACTCGAAGTTCACCGATGAAGCCGTCTTCAATACGGCCGGCACGGTGCTGCACTGGAAGGCATCGTCGGCATGGGACTTCGCGGCCGGCTATAGCTACACCTGGGCAAGCAAGGCGAACGGCATCTCGGATGCAGCGTCTTACCACCAGTTCAATCTGTCCCAGTACTACTCGCTGTCGAAGCGTACTGGTCTGTATGCATTGCAAGCGTTCCAGCGCGCCAACGGCCGCACGCTTGCAACGCCGACGTTCACGCCTGCCGGTGCGGTCAACCGCCAGACCGACGCAAACGCGACGATCGGCGACGGCTTCAACAGCACGCCGTCCGCATCGCGCAGCATGTTCGCAGCAGGCGTGGGCATCATCCACCGCTTCTAAGCCTTACTCGCTTCACGAAAAAACCGGACGCCTCGGCGTCCGGTTTTTTTTGCCCCGACGCCTCGCGCGTCAGATGAACATGCCGCCCGACACCTCCAGGCGCTGCGCGGTCATCCATCGATTGCCCTCGGACAGCATCGCCGCAATCGCACCGCCGATGTCGTCCGGCACGCCCGCGCGCCCGAGCGCCGTGTTCTGCGCGACGAACTCGTTTACGTCCTGATCGTCGCGCACGCTTCCGCCGCCAAAATCCGTTTCGATCGCCCCCGGCGCAATGGTGTTCACCGTGATGCCGTGCGGACCGAGTTCCTTCGCGAGATAACGGGTGAGCACTTCGATGCCGCCTTTCATCGCGGCGTACGCAGCGAAGCCCGGCAGCGCGAAACGCGTCAGTCCGCTCGACACGTTCACGATGCTTCCTTCCTCGTGCAGGTACGGCAGCAACGTCTGCGTCAGGAAGAACGGTCCCTTGAGATGAATGTCGACGAGCCTGTCGAACTGCTCAGGCGTCGTATCGACGAAGGACGCATGGACGCCGATTCCCGCGTTATTCACCAGAAAATCGAAGTTGGTGCGCTCGAACGTCTGGTCTAGCGCCTTGCACACTTCATCGCCGAAATCGCTGAAAGTTTCGGATCGGCTGACGTCGAGCTTCAGCATCGCGCACTTGCAGCCCAGTTCCTCGATCTCGCCGGCTACTGCCTCGGCTGACGCGGCGTCGCTGTTCCATGTGCCGATGATGCCGACACCCTGTTGCGCGAGCTTCAGCGCGGTGCTGCGTCCGAGTCCGCGGCCGGCGCCTGTGATGACTGCGACCTTTGAGCTCATGTATCCGTCCACTGGCTGCTCCTTTGCGTTGCGTTGCGTTGAACACTGCACGAACTGTAGAACGGCCAGGCGCTCAAGGGAACTCCGCGCGATGCTGCACTGCATCGTGCGCGGGCGCGTGCCTTGCTGGTTGGCTTCGATCAACGCATCGAAGGAGAATTCGCCATGACTTCAGAAGACAACTCGAAACAGGGCAGTTCAGCGCAAGGCAGCGACGCCCCCGGCTTCGCGCGTCCTTTCCGGCTTTTCGCGGTAGAGCAGCGTGTACTGGCGCAGAACGTCGACGGCAAGGTGATCGACATCGGCGCAATGGATTCGAGTAACGGCCAGTTCTGCGCGCGTCTCGATGTCGACGAAATCGCCGTCGAGCCGAAGCGCAGCCCGGAGCTTGCACTCAAGGCGCTGGTCGACAAGCTGACGTTCGATTACCTCGATGGTCTGTTCACGAGCGAGGGCGAAGCGGAAGTGAGCGGGCGTCTTCAGGACTTCCCGAACGTCGAATTCGAGCTGGACGAAACCCTGCCGCGCGATATGGTGGATCGCACGCCGCCTCACATTTTCTGATGTGAGGACACCTGCCTTACTGACCGAGCGGTAAACCGCGCAGTTGCTCGCGCAAGGCGGGATACGCATCGAGGAAGCCGGGCGCATCGAGCCGATCGAACAGGCTCGGATCGATTGTTTCGTTCAGCGCCGCGCCCGCTGCGCGCGGCTCTTTCTGGCAGACATCGCGAAGCAGCGGGTTCTTGCTGGTGAATTCGGTATAGGAATCGATCGGCTCCGACGCATACGCGGCATCGGGGATGGTTATCGGTTTATCGAACGTGAGGCCGTGCGATTCCGCTTTTTGCCGCAGCCATTCGGCAGGAATCAGCGGCAGAAGGTCGGCCGGATCGCGGGGCGGGCTGACGTAGCCGCCGCCCACATTTGCATGCGCGCCCGCAAACCAGCGCTGTTCGAGGGGCAGTGTGCCGCGAGCTTGCGCGCCCGGCGTCCACAAGGTCGGCTTGTAAAGAGAGCGGTATTCGTTGGCGGCGACCGCGTGATAAGCGGCTTTTGTGCGGTTCGAGAGCGTGGTGTCGTGAAACCGGTAATAGCTGGAAAAGCCGGGTACCGAGAGACCGCCGATCGGAATGCCGAGTTCGCCGACGGTGTCCCACACGCCGATGAACGCGACATCGACTTCACGCGAGAATTGCTGCCGATACGCCTGTACCGATGCGTCGTCCGGACTGACGCCCTGATCGCGGTAGATGCCGTAAGCCTGACGAATGGAATCGTTGCTCCAGTCGTTTGCCAGTCCGCATTTGCGGATCAGACCGGCAAGACTGCGCGCCGAATACGCGCCGCGAGAGAACCCGAAGATATAAATCGATGCGCCCGGCCTGTACCGCTCGCACAACCATGCATAGCCGTGTTTGATGTTGTCGGAGAGGCCGTCGCCGAAGGCGCCGCCGAGAAACTTGTTCGCGAGCGAGAAGAGTCCATTGCCCTGCGTGCCGACGCCGGGCACATAAAGCGTTTCCTGTTCATCGGACTCGGGCGCAAGCTTGTAGAGAAGATACGCGTTGGTGCGGTCGTTCGGCTCGTTCCAGGTGCCATCGAAGAAAAGGGCGAGTTTCGTCATGTTGGTCTCCGGGGCGTGGCCTTGTGTCCTAACAGATAGGAAATCGGCGCCCGGCATGCAAGCGCTTCATGTGCGCCCGTTCACGAACGGCGTGACCGCGCTGGATTTTGTCGGAAACGACAGAGCACGAGCCGTGTAGAGATGCGATGCTGAAGATTTACCGAGCAGTTTCTTCGTGGAGCGAATCATGCAAAAGCACTTCGCCCGAATTCTTCTCGTCGCCGCTGCATCGACCGCAGTCGTTGCCCATGCACGCGACGACGGACCGCGTTTCGCTCAGGACCGGCTCGATGCGCTTGTTGCGCAGCATGCGGAAGCGAAGCGGCATATCGCGCCCATAAAGCAGGACGCGCCGCCCGCCAGCGCTGCGGCGGAGCGCACGGACGGCGCTTCGTGACATCAGTTTGAGTGCTGCTGCGCGCAAGCCGGATTGAAAACCCGCTTCGTCGATGCCGGGTTGTTCGCGAGCTTTCCGACCGGCCGACGTGGCCGGGCCACGAGTTCGCCGCCGCAGTTGGGGCATTTCCCATTCAGCACGCGGGTCGCACAGTCCACGCAAAAAGTGCATTCGAATGAGCAGATTCGAGCCTCGGCGGAATCTGGCGGCAGGTCTTTGTCGCAACACTCACAACCAGGTCTCAACTCCAGCATGACGGTTTCCTGTTGATGGTCTCAGCGCGAGACGGTCGATGCAGCATAACAAGCTGAGCGTTTCCTGTTCGACTGTTTTGCATTCGGTATGCAAATTGCTGCGGTGCCGCGACGTTCCGCCGACTCCGTGCCGACGATCCTCCTCGCACAATCCACCCCGAGCCCATGATCAGGACCTTAGCCAGCACGATCCCCACGAAAGCCTTGTCCATTGCCGTTCTGTCCGCCTCCTTTCTTGCGGCAGGCTGTTCCAGCCTTGGCCCGTCACGCCTCAAGGCCGATCAGGTCGACTACGCCCGCGCGCTCGGCGATGCGCAGAAGCGCGAAATCCTCGCTGCGATCGTCGGTCTGCGTTTTGCCGATGCGCCGTCGTTTCTGACCGTGAGCAGCATCATCGCGGCCTACAACTTCGATGCAAGCGGCGGTGCAATTTTGAATGCAGGATCGGGCGCGCAACCGAACTATGCACAGGCGACGGGCAGCGTGTCGTATTCGAATCACCCGACGTTCACCTTCACCCCGACGACCGGCGACGCCTACGCCAGCGCCTACATCCGGCCGCTGTCGCCGACGCTCGTGCTGCCGCTCGCGGAGAGTGGCATGCCGATCGACTTGCTGCTGCGTATCACCGCGCAATCGATCGCGGGCCTCCAGAACGGCAACGCGCTCGGCGGGCCGAACGCATCGGGCGCGCCGGAGTTCTTCCTGTTGATTCAGGCGTTGAGGCGTTTGCAACTGGCGGGCGAGTTGAACGTGGAATCGCGCAACGAGGACCACGTGGGGCGCGTGTACATCACGCTTGCCGCGACGCGCAGCGGCTCGAACAAGGCCACCGTCGACGACCTCGCACTTGTCCGCAAGCTGCTTCATCTGTCGCCGAAGATGAAGACGTATGAGATCGTGTACGGCCAGTCGTCGGACAAGGATCGCATTCCGATGGTGACGCGCTCGGTATTCGGCATCCTGACCGATCTCGGCGCGCAGATTCCTGTACCCGACGCGCAAGTCGGAACCGGCGCGACAAAGCCGACGATCGGCCTGATCGGTGGCGAAACGCGGCCGACCATCGTCGTGAAAGTCGGCGAGAAAGCGCCACAGGATGCGTACGTAAGCGTGCTCTACGACAAATCGCAGTACTGGATCGATCGGGGCGACTTCGACTCGAAGTACGCGTTCACTGTCGTGCAGAACCTGATGGCGCTCGCGGAAGTCACCGATACGTCGAAGGCGCCGGTGGTGACAATTCCGGCGAACTGAAATTGCGTTTTGCATGCGGCATGCAGCACGCCGCATGCAAAACGCCTCCCTGACAGCCGGCTGACCGTTTCATGTCACGGGCGACAAGTTGTGCTCAGCAAGAGCAAAAGGCAATACCGCGCCAAACCACGCTGCGCGGCTTGACTGACGCCATTCGACGCGAAGCAACGCATTGATCTAAAGAAAACCTTCCGCATAAACCCTCGCAACCGTTTGCGCGATTTGTTTTGTAAGCTTCATCTGTGTCATCGTATCGAGACCATCGAGCAGGGCGAAACAACACAGCGCGCAGATAACAAACCCAACGGGGCAGGCGGAATTTCGATGTGGATCGTAAGACTCGCGCTCAGGCGTCCGTACACGTTTATCATCCTGTCGCTGCTGTTGCTGATCATCGGCCCGCTCGTCATTCTGCGCACGCCTACCGATATCTTTCCGAACATCGACATACCGGTCGTCAGCGTCATCTGGAGTTACAACGGCCTGCCGCCGGATCAGATGGAACGCCGCATCACGCTGAACTACGAACGCGGTCTGTCAGTTGCGGTCAACGACATCGAACACATCGAATCGGAATCGTTGCCGGGCATCGCGGTCATTCGCATCTATTTCCAGCCGAACGCGAACGTCGATGAAGCTATCGCCGAGATCACCGCGCTCTCGCAGACGCAGTTGCGCTCACTTCCGCCCGGCATTACGCCCCCGAACATTCTGCGCTTCAATGCATCGACGGTGCCGATACTGCGCCTCGCTTTGTCGTCGGCCGAACTCACGGAACAGCAACTTTATGACTTCGGCAATAGCTTCCTGAAGACGCAGCTCGCGACGGTGCAGGGCGCATCCGTGCCGTTGCCATATGGCGGCAAGCAGCGGCAGATCATGGTCGATATCGATTCACAAAAGCTGCAGGCCAAGAACCTCGCGCCGACCGATGTCGTCAATGCAATCAGCGCGCAGAACCTCATCCTGCCGACCGGCACGACGAAGATCGGCTCGATGGAATACTCAGTCGGCCTGAACGCAAGCCCGAGCACGCTGGAAGGACTCAACGATATCCCGATCCGCACCGGTCCCGGCGGCACGATCTACATCAAGGACGTCGCGCATGTCCGCGACGGCTTCCAGCCGCAGACCAACATCGTGCGCGTCGACGGCACGCGCGCATCGCTTCTGACGATCAACAAGAGCGGCAACGCATCGACGCTCGATATCGTTGCGCGCGTGAAGAATCTTCTGCCCACCTTGCGCGGCATGGTGCCTGAATCGCTGAAGATCGAGCCGGTCGCGGACCAGTCGTTGTTCGTGCGCGCATCGGTGTCCGGCGTGCTGCGCGAAGCGGTCATCGCAGCGGGACTGACCGCGCTGATGGTGCTGCTCTTTCTCGGTAGCTGGCGCGCGACGCTCATCATCGCGATCTCCATTCCGCTATCGATGCTGACGTCGATCGTCGCGCTCTCCGCAATCGGCCAGACCATCAACATCATGACGCTGGGCGGTCTTGCGCTGGCCGTCGGCATTCTCGTCGACGATGCGACGGTCGCGATCGAGAACATCAGTCAGAATCTGGAACAGGGCAAGGAACTCGAACAAGCCATTCTCGATGGCGCACAGCAGATTGCCGTGCCGACCCTCGTCTCGACGCTCTCCATCTGCATCGTATTCATTCCGATGTTCCTGCTCACCGGCGTCGCGCATTATCTGTTCGTGCCGATGGCCGAGGCCGTCGTGTTCGCGATGCTCGCGTCGTACTTCTTCTCGCGCACGCTCATTCCGACGCTCGCAAAGTATTTGCTGCGCCATCACGAACACATGGGCGGCGATGTCGAATCGATGAAGGGTTCGCGCAATCTCTTTGTGCGGATTCATCTGGGTTTCGAGCGGCGTTTCGAAGCGGTGCGCGGCCGATATCGCGCTTTTCTCGAAGCGCGGCTCGCGCATCCGGGCGGCTTTGCATCGCTCTTTCTTGCGTGCTGTCTGCTCTCGCTTGCGCTCGCGCCGTTCCTGGGACGCGACTTCTTTCCATCGGTCGATTCGGGCGTCATCGCGATGCACATGCGAACCAAGACAGGCACGCGCATCGAAGAGACGGCCGTGCTGACCGATCGCGTCGACAATCGCATACGCGAACTGATCCCTCGCAACGAGATTCGCTCGATCATCGACAACATGGGCTTGCCGGTATCGGGCATCAATCTCTCGTATAACAACACGGGCACCGTGAGCACCGCCGATGCGGACGTGCTCATCAGCCTCAACGAAGATCATGCGCCGACCGATGACTATATCCGCATGCTGAGAAAGCGCTTGCCGCAAGAGTTTCCCGGCGTGACGTTCTCATTCTTGCCCGCCGATATCACGAGCCAGATCCTCAACTTCGGCTTGCCCGCGCCGATCGATATCGCGATCACCGGGCGCGACGTGCGCGGCAACCGCGACTTCGCGAATCATTTGCTCGAGAAGATACGTCGCGTCCCCGGTCTCGTCGATGCACGCATTCAGCAGCCCTCCGATCTTCCATCGATCAATGTCGAAGTCGATCGCACGAAAGCGTTGCAAGCGGGATTCACACAGCGCGACGTTGCGAACAATCTGCTCATCACGCTGTCGGGAAGCCAGCAAACGACGCCGACGTTCTGGCTCAATCCGGTCAATGGCGTGAGCTACAACGTGATCACGACCGCGCCGCAATACGACATGAATTCACTGCAATCGGTGGCCAATATTCCGGTGACGTCGGCGAGCGGCAAGACGAATATTCTCGGTGCGCTGGCCTCGCTTTCGCGCAGCTCGCGCGATGCAGTCGTCTATCACTACAACGCGCAGACCACCATCAATCTCTATGCGACCACGGAACGCCGCGATCTCGGTGCCGTATCCGACGACGTGCAACGCATCATCGATGAATCGCGCGGACAATTGCCGAAGGGCTCGTCCATCGATATACGCGGTCAGGTCGAAACGATGAACACGTCGTTCTCCGGTCTCAGGCTCGGGCTGATTCTCGCTGTCGTGCTCGTGTATCTGCTGATTGTCGTGAACTTCCAGTCGTGGCTAGATCCGTTCATCATCATCACCGCGTTGCCGGGCGCGCTCGCGGGCATCGTGTGGATGCTGTTCCTCACGCATACGACGCTGTCGATTCCCGCGCTCACCGGCGCCATCATGTGTATCGGCATTGCGACCGCCAACAGCATTCTCGTCGTGAGCTTCGCGCGTTCCGCGCTCGACGAGCATGGCGATGCCCTGCGTTCCGCGCTCGAAGCGGGCTATACGCGGTTCCGTCCCGTGCTGATGACCGCACTCGCGATGATGATCGGCATGGTGCCGATGGCGATCGGTCTCGGCGAAGGCGGCGAGCAGAATGCGCCGCTCGGGCGCGCGGTGATCGGCGGGCTGTTGGTCGGCACCGTGGCGACGCTGTTCTTCGTGCCCGTCGTGTTTTCGATGGTCTACAAGCGCATCGAGGCACGCAAGGAACGCGACGCAGGCATGCAGAAAGCACATTCCTGAACAGACGGAGCATGAATGGAAGAGCAGTTGACGCAACGTTCGGCGACCGGCAGGCGAGGACGCCTGTGGCTCGCGATCGCGCTGTTGATCGTGGCCGGCATCGTCGCACAGGGCATCTGGTCGCGCCATGCCGAGCACGCGGAACTTCAACGCGATGCCGCCGAGCACGGCATGCTGACAGTCGAAGTCATCAAGCCCACGCAGATGAAGCCGACGCAGGACCTGTTGCTCGCCGGCGATATCCGCGCGTTTTCCGATGCGCCGATCTTCGCGCGCACCAGCGGTTATCTGAAGCGCTGGACCGTGGACATCGGCAGCAAGGTGAAGAAAGGTCAGTTGCTCGCGGAGATCGATGCACCCGAGACCAACGATCAGTTGCGTCAGGCGCGCGCCGATGCGCAGACCGCTCGGGCGAACTATCTGCTCGCTAAAAGCACGGCGGAACGCTGGGCGCAGATGGCGAAGAACAATTCGGTATCGCGTCAGGAAACCGATGAGAAGAACGGCGACATGCTCGCAAAAGAGGCGTCGCTGAATGCGGCGCAGGCGAACGTGTCGCGGCTCGAACAGCTCGTCTCGTTTCAGAAGATCTATGCGCCGTTCGATGGCGTCGTCACCGCGCGCAACACGGATGTCGGCCAGTTGATCGATGCGGGCAGCGGCGCGGCGGGCCGCGAGCTGTTCCATGTTCAGGACGCCGCGACGCTGCGTGTATTCGTCGATGTGCCTCAGACGTATGCGCGCATGGTGACGGTCGGCATGCCGGCGGAATTGCTGCTGAACGAGGATCGCAATCGCAAGTTCGAAGGCGTGACGGTGCGCACGGCCGGTGCGGTCGATCCGGTTGCACGCACCATGCGCGTCGAGGTCGACGTGAAGAATCCGACCGGCGAACTGCTCGCGGGCGCTTATGCGCAAGTGCGTTTTCATTTGACGAGCGCGACGGCGTCTTACACCTTGCCCGGCAATGCGCTGTTGTTCAGGCCGGATGGCGTGCATGCGGCGAGCGTCGATGCGAACAATCGCGTGAAGCTGCTGCCCATTACACTTGGCACCGACTACGGCACGCGCGTGTCGATCGTATCGGGATTGAAGGGCGATGAGCGCGTAATCGTGAATCCTCCGGACTCCATCGTCGATGGTGCAACGGTGCGCATCGGGCAGGCGCATGTGAAGAAGAGCGGTCAGGCATCATGAAGCGCATGCATGCGGGCTTCACGCTGTCGCTGTTGTCCATGACGATGGCCGCCTGCACGGTCGGTCCCGATTATGTGCGGCCCGATGTGACGACGCCGGCTTCGTTCAAGTCATCCATACCGGCGGATGTACCTGTATCGACGCAAGACTGGAAGCCTGCGCAACCTGCGGACGCGATGCCGCGCGCACCGTGGTGGGAAGTCTATGGCGATCCGCAACTGAACGCGCTGGAAGAGCGCGTGGCCGCTTCGAATCAAACGGTGGCCGCCGCAGCCGCGCGTTATCGCGGCGCGCGTGCAGCGGTGCGTCAGGCGCGCTCGGCGTTCTTTCCGACCATCACGGCCAACGCGTCGTTCAACCAGTCGCGGGTATCGTCGAATGTGTCGTATCGATCGAGCGCGGGCGTGACCGTGCCGGACTATCTCGTCGAGGCGCAAATCTCATGGGAGCCGGACCTGTGGGGCCGCATTTCACGCGCGGTCGAAGGCGGGCAAGCGGAAGCGCAGGCGAGCGCGGCGGACCTGCAGAACGCGATCCTTTCGATGCAGGCGGAACTCGCCACCAACTACTTCGATCTGCGCGGCACGGTCGAAGACGAGCGCCTGCTCAAGGAGACGCTGCAAGCCTACGAAAAGGCGCTTGCATTGACGCGCGATCGCTTCGCGGGTGGTGTGGCGGCGGAATCCGATGTGGCGCAGGCGGAGGAGCAGTTGCGCGCAACGCAGGCGCAATTGATCGAGCTTGAAACCACGCACGCGAGTCTCGTCAATGCGATCGCGATTCTCATCGGCGAGCCGCCTTCGACCTTTGCACTCGATGTCGCGCCGCTCGATGCGGATCATGTGCCGCATCCCAGCGCGGCGCTTGCCGCGTTGCCGCTGTCGGTGCCGTCGGCGTTGCTGGAGCGCCGCCCCGATGTGGCAGCGGCCGAACGGCGCATCGCTCAGGCGAATGCGCGCGTCGGCGTCGCAACGGCTGCATTCTTTCCAAACCTGTTGCTGGCCGCGACCGGCGGTCTCGAAGCGACGCGCTTCAGTTCATGGCTGATGGCGCCGAGCCGCTTCTGGTCGCTCGGGCCGCAACTCGCGTTCACGGCGCTCGACTTTGGCGGCCGCGCGGCAGCCCGCGATGCGGCGCGTGCTGCATATGACGAGAGCGTCGCGGATTATCGGCAGACGGTGCTGACCGCGTTCGGCCAGGTCGAAGACAACCTGAATGCGCTGGACGTGCTGCGTCGCGAAGGCGAAGCGCAATCGCAAGCCGTCGATGCCGCGAAGCGCGCGCTCGACAAGATCGGCAATCGCTATGAAAACGGAGCGATCACGTATCTCAACGTTGTCGTGACGCAGGCCACCGTGCTGTCGGATCAGCGCGCGGCGGTACGTATCCAGCAGCGCAGAATGGCTGCGAGCGTTGCGCTGGTGAAGGCGTTGGGCGGGGGATGGAGCGCGGACAGCCTGCCTCGCGCCGATGAAGTATCGGCGCGAGAGTAAAGCATTGCGGTGCGGTCAGGCGCGTTTGCGTGGCCGGCAAATCATGAAGTATTGCGAACTAATCCACCACGGCGCATGCGGGACGGGGCTCACGTGTACGGCTTCGATGGCGAAGCGTTCGCCGACGATCGCGCGCAGCTCGCGAAAATCGAAGCCTTTATGCGTGGTGCGCGGATTCTCGGGTCGTTGCACGCGAATGCCGACCATCGACTTCAGCACTTCGGCGGGCGAGTACTCGGACTTCAGCGAGCGGCTGCGAATCATCCAGTTCGATACTTTCGGCGCGATCGCGAGACCGTACATGATCGGCACGGAGATCAGCAGCGCGCCATGCGGCTTGAGAATGCGCATTGCGTCGTCGAGCAGGGCGTCGAGTTCGCTTTCGTACAGATGCTCGCAGACTTCGAACGAGGTCAGCACGTCGACACTGTGCGGTGCCACGCCATCGAGCGATTCCGCGTAACGGACTTCAGGAAACGTCGGCGCCATGAACTTGTCGTGACCGATGAGCGTGATATCGGGCCGCGCTTCGCCGAGCTTATGCAGAAAGAGCCCCGGACCCGCGCCGAAATCGACGACCGTGCCGCGCATCGGGCAGAGGCCGGTGACGAGATCGGTCGCCATCGTCATTCGCGTGCGGTGCGCAAAACGCGCGAGCGGATTGCCGGAATTGACGGTCTGTTCTGCGTATGAAATCTCGCGCATTCGAAGTCCCCTGTTTTTTATTGACTCGTGATCGAATGATCTTTTTTCTGGCCGTTTTCGACGATATTGCAGCGACGCACAGTGCCGCGCAATCGCCGTCGGTAGGCGTTGCCCGCCTAACTTCTGCCGGTGTCCGCCATCACGGTGTTCGTCTCAAGGGGATATCGACGTTATAGCAAGAGCCACACGCCGCACGCGATGAGGGCCACACTCCATAGCCAATCGACGTTGATCCAGCCGCTTCGCAGGAAGGCGAGGCCTGTGCGTTCGTGCACTGACATCGCAAAGAGAGAGATGCCGGCGATGACGGCGAGCATCGCGACCGTATGCACCGACAGGGCAACCGCGCCTGCTTCGAACGCCCCAGCAGATGATTTATTCGTCGCACTGCCGCAGAATGGCAATAGCGCCGGAACGAGCATGAAGCCCGCGCCGTGTGCGCTCGACATCACGAACGACCACAGCGCGAGGCCGGCCAGCCCGGTGCGCATGCCGACCGCCGGACGGCCGCGGTGCCCGCGCCACGCACGCCATGCGCCCCAGCCGATCAGCAGCACGCCGGAGCCGCGCGCAAGCGTCTCGTGACTGACGAACGATCCCAGCGTGAGCACGCCCGCCAGGACGAGCGCAACGGATAGCGCATGCCCCAATGCGATCGGCACGAGCGATAGCAGCACCACGCGCTTGCTATGCGCATAGAGTCCGAGGGCGAGCGCGAAGAGCCATCCCATGGCGGGATTGACGCCATGAAACGCACCAAGGCCCGCGGCGGTAATCCAGAGCGCGGGCGTGCCGGTATTCATGTGTCCACGCTCGTCGAAGGCATCACGGATAGCAATATGAATCCGACGAGCAATCGCCGCCTTGCAGCCGTATCTGATGCGGGCGATGCCCCTTCGGCCAGTCGATGAAGAAGCGTTCGTCGATGCTCAGGCCTCCGTCCGCGCCAGCGTCGAGCTTCACCATCCAGCCATTGATGCCTTCGGGATAAAACTGCGAATCCACCGCACTGTATAGCGAATTCGTGAAGTACACGCGGCGTCCGTCGCGGCTGACTTCGACCATCTGCGGGCCTCCATTCAAGTGGCCGTTGCTTGCGCCTGCGTGCGTCGCGCGGGCGACTACGCCGCCGATGCGAACCTTGCCCGCGAGCTTCGGTGCAAAAGGATCGGAGACGTCGTATTGCAGCATGTCTCCGGTGCCCCAGCACGATACGTAGAGGAAGCGATCATCCATCGACAGGTCGATGTCTGACACCAGCGGCGGCACTGCGCCAAAGCCCTGCAATAGCGGCGGCAGCACCGAGGCGTCGGCGGGTTCGGCGGGAATGTCGATCACTTTCTTCACGGCCCACTTGTCCTTGTCGCGATACCACGTCCAGATGGACGACGACAGATCCTTCAGGCTGATCACGCAATTGACGAAGCCATAAGCCTTCGTCGGATCATGTGCGGGACGCAGCTCGAACACGAGTTGATACTCATCGCCGAAGTCGATCTCCTGCACATGCTTGCGCTTCGTCAGGTCCCAGAAATGCAGCTTGCGCCCGTACTTCGCGCCGAGCAGCAGTTCGGGCACGAGTCCTTCTTCGAAGGTATCGGGCGTGCCCCATTCGCTCGTGACCATCGTGTCGTAACCGAGATGCCACCAGGCGTCGTATGCAAGCTGCTGCGGCCCGCGATCGACTTCCCAGCGGCCAAGCGGATCGAAGCTCTGTTGATCGAGCATCAGCACGCCGCCAGGCGCCTTGCCTTCCGCATTGCCGAGCGCGCTGACATAGATGCCGCCGGGGCCGCAATGAACGGTGTGCGGCCGCGTATAACCGGTCTTTTCCGCGAGTTCGGCAGCCTCGATCGTCTTCACGATGACCGGCTTTTTCGGATCGGGCTTCGTATCGACGATATGAATGCGCGACGAACGCAGCCCCGGCACGACGAGATAGCGCCGCTCCATATGCGGATGCGGCGCGTTCGGACACAGACACGACGAGCACGCGTTCCAGCCGAAGTGATGCAGCTCGTCGCCAACATCGGGCATCGCCAGTTCGCCCACGATTTGCGCATAGTTCGGCGAGTCGGGATCGACATCGACGACGGCCAGCTTGTCTGGCGTCTTGCGCTCGGGGTCGAAGGTCGCGACATAGGCGAGCGTTTCGCGCGGCGCCTTCGCGGCGAGTCGCGGGGAAGGGTAGAAGCTCGGATCAGGTTTCCATGTCGCCATGTCGATTCTCCCAATGAGCGGTCCTTCTGCACTATAGGACACCCATCGGTCGAATGCGTCGGGCTGCTTATAAGGGATTACGCAATACAAATCGATTTACGGCGGAGTGCGCTTTGACGGCGCGAGAGCATCTACAATGAAAGCGTCGTCCTCTTGCCCTGAAGGAGGTTCCGATGACCGAGCCGATGATTACCCTGATGGTCGGAGTCGTCGTGGTGCTATGCGCCATCGTGATTCTGGTCATGCATCGCAGGCACCCGCATATTCATCCACCGAAAGCGCGCTGGCTCGATACTCATCCGCCGCGTGACTGGCTGCATCACAGGCACTGAATGCGGTGGACCAAGCGGATATGACGCCGGTTTTTACCGGCGTTTTTTTCGTTCTAGCGTCTTGGCCCTTTCATCGCTTCGGCTTCCATCGCAGCGTGCCATTCCTCGCTGTTCTCGATTGGATCGATCCCTTCGTCGACGGACGCGGATGCGCGTTCGGCGAATGCGCGCGTTTCTCCGTCGGCCTCTTCATCCGATGCTTCGTCGCTGTCGGGTGGATCAAGCATGTCGCGCAGCATGGCGGTCAGTTCGGGCGTATCCCACGGTTCGCCGCGCTGCTTCTTTTTCTTGATGTAATGCCTGACTTCGGCATCCTGCTCGGGTGTGAGCGGCAGGCCGCGAAACGTGCGCTTGGCGTCGGTGTCGGTCATCGGATGCTCCCTCGCTTGCAGCAACAAGCGTCCATAGTGTAGCGCCGTTCGATGCGTGCAACGCGATTCTTCAGAGCGGAGGCAGCCTGCGCTCGATGGGCGTCGTCTTCACGATGGCCGTGCTCGTCGCGGCGCGGTCGGTGACCTTCGCAAGGATATCGTCGAGATGTTCGATGGAACGCAGATACAGGCGGCAGACGAAGCAGTCATCGCCCGTGACCTTCACGCATTCGACGAACTGGGGAATGCGCCGGATCGCTTCCTCGACCAGATGCAACTGCCCCGGCAACGGCTGAACGCGCACGATGGCTTGCAGCGTATAACCGAGCGCGGCCGGATCGATCTGCACCGTGAAACCGCGAATGACGCCTTGCGATTCGAGACGGCGGATGCGCTCGGCCGTGCTCGGCGCGGACAGTCCGATGCGCTTCGCGAGTTCGCTTACCGCGATGCGTCCGTCGCTTGCAAGCTCGCTGATCAGTTCGCGATCGATGGCGTCGATGGTCGTCTGCGATGCGTTAAGGTGCTTCGGCATGAGGCCTTCGATAGCAAGATGAAGAACGAAATGTGCCTTATTTTAGGCATGGTTTTACGTGGCGCGCATCGATAGACTTCAGCTTATCGAAACTGCATCCGAATCACCGCCATGAACAGTCACGCGATCAGCAACACCCGCAACGCCGCCGGGCATCGGCGCGGCGCCATCGAAATGACGCTCGCGATGCTGATGTCGGGCACGATCGGCTGGCTCGTCGTGTCCTCGGGGCAGTCGGCATGGAACGTCGTGTTCTTCCGCTGCGTCTTCGGCGGGGCGACGCTCGTCGCGATATGCGCGATGCTCGGTTTCCTCCGCAAGCGCTATTTTTCGTGGCGCATGCTCGGATGGGTCGCGCTTGGGAGCGTCGCGATCGTCGGCAACTGGCTGCTGCTGTTCGCCGCATATTCGCGTGCGTCGATCTCGATGGCCACGACCGTCTACAACACGCAGCCGTTCATGCTCGTCGCGCTCGGGGCGCTCGTGCTGCGCGAGCGAATTTCCGCTTCGACGCTCGCATGGCTCG
Source organism: Caballeronia grimmiae (assembly GCF_000698555.1). Classification (GTDB taxonomy): domain Bacteria; phylum Pseudomonadota; class Gammaproteobacteria; order Burkholderiales; family Burkholderiaceae; genus Caballeronia; species Caballeronia grimmiae. Next base: position 71,807 of record NZ_JFHE01000014.1, read on the forward strand.
GCATCGCGTTCGTGGGACTCGTGATGGTCGTGCGCGTCGAACCGGCGGTGCTCGCGATGCCCGGACGCTATCTCGAAGGCATCGCCTATGCGCTCGGCGCGGCCTTTCTGTATGCGATATCGTCGATCATCACCAAGCGGCTCAAAGACACGCCGCCGCATCTCATTGCGATGTTGCATGTGCTGCTCGGCATCGCGATGCTCAGCCCGTTCGCCCAGTTCGATGCCGCGCCTGCAAGCATCGGCGGATGGGCCGACCTGATCGTGCTCGGCGTCGTGAATACGGGGCTCATGTACGTGCTTCTTTACGGCGCGATCCAGAAACTGCCCGTCGCCATGACGGGCGCGCTGTCGTTCATCTATCCGGTGGTGGCGATCGTCGTCGACTGGCTTGCGTTCGGCCAGCATCTCGCCTGGCTGCAAGTCGCGGGCGCCGCGCTGATCCTGCTCGCGGCGGCGGGCGTCAATCTGCAATGGCGGATCGTGCCGGCACGCCGCCATGCGAATGAATGATGCATGCAGAATGCGATGCGCGTCGTATAGAATGGCCCGCTTTTCCGAACAACATCGAAAGCGCCGCCATGTGGTTCAAGAATCTTCAGCTTCACCGTCTTCCCGCTCACTGGACCGTCACGCCGGGTCAAATGGAGCAATGGCTCGCGCCGCTTGGCTTCAGCGCGGCATCGAGCGTCGAGAACGAGCGGCGCGGCTGGGTCTCGCCGCGCAACGACGATTCGCTCGTCTACACGATCAACCGCCAGATGCTGATCACGTATCGCGCGGAGAAGAAACTGCTGCCCGCGTCCGTCGTCACGCAGTTCACGAAGGAACGCGCGCTCGAACTCGAAGAACAGCAGGGCTTCAAACCCGGCCGCAAGCAGATGCGCGAACTGAAGGAGCAGGTGACCGACGAGCTGTTGCCGCGTGCATTCAGTATCCGCCGCGATACGCGCGTCTGGATCGATCCGGTGCATGGATGGCTCGCGATCGACGCGGCATCCGCGACGGTTGCCGATGACATCATCGGGTTGCTGGTGAAGTCGGTCACGGATCTGCCGCTCGCCAGCGTTCGTCCCGCGCGCTCGCCGGTATCCGCGATGACCGAGTGGCTGCTGAGCGGCGACGGTCCCGCAGGCTTCACGCTCGATCGCGACACCGAGCTGCGCTCGACCGGCGAAGGCAATGCCACGGTGCGCTACGTTGGCCATGCGCTGGAGGCCGAGGACATGCGCCGCCACATCGAAGCGGGGAAGCAGTGCATGCGTCTTGCGATGACCTGGGACGACCGCGTGTCCTTCGTGCTGACGCCGTCGCTGACGCTCAAGCGCGTGACGCCGCTCGACGTCATCAAGGAAGCCGCCGATCCCACCGCGGCCAACGACGACGAGCGTTTCGAATCCGACTTCCTGCTGATGACGGGCGAACTCGCTCGCCTGTTCACGGCGCTGACCGAAGCACTCGGCGGCGAAGAAGACCTGCGCGCGGCGGCATAATCCGCCTTCAAGGCCGGGTCACGCCGCCGGCGAAGCGAACGCGTAGCCGTTCTTGCCGTTGCGCTTGACGGCGTACATCGTGTCGTCGGCGGCGGCGACGAGCCGCCAGTAATCGGTCACGCGATCCGGATAACTGGCGATCCCGATGCTCGCGCGCACGAGCGACAAGTCCATGCGGCCATCGGTTTCCGCCACGCACGTGATGATGCGCTGCGCGATCGCCGCGAGTTCCAGATCGCTCGAAAATTCCCGCACGAGCACGGCGAACTCGTCGCCGCCGATGCGCGCGACCACATCGCTGTTGCGCACCGTCTGACGAAAACGCCGCGATACCGCAATCAAAAACTCATCGCCGATGCGGTGGCCGTGCGTATCGTTGACGCGCTTGAAACCGTCGAGATCGATATACAGCACGGCGATGCGTTTTGCATTCGTGCCGTCGCCGAGATGCTCCGCCGTTTCTTCGAGCGCGGCAAAAAGCTTGCGGCGGTTGGGAAGGCCGGTCATCGCATCGTGCAGGGACGCGTGCTCGAATTCGCTCGAAAGTCCAACCAGTTGCCGATTGCGTTTTGCATACATTCCAAGCGCGGTAATCAGCACGCCGAACACGATCGACGACAGCGCGATCAGCGTATGCGACACGCTGACGATCCGTTCGCGCACATCGGCGCTCGCACGTTCGCGTTCGGCGCGCCAGTACAGATAGGCGGAATCGAGCGCGGCGCTCGCCGCTTTCAGATCGGCTGCGGGCAGGAGCACGCTCGAAGGCAGCGCGGGAGCGGGCGCCGGACTCGATATGATGAGGGCATGCAGGCTCGCGAGCCGCGCGGCGAATTCAATGCGCGCGTCGCGATAGGCCGCGCGATGGGCGGTATCGCTGGTCGATGCATCGCGTAGCGCCAACGCGGATGCTCGCGCGGTATCGGCCCGCTCGACCGCTTCGAGCACGAGTCCGATGTATTCCTGCTGGAGTTGCGCGGAGAAAATCGCGCGGACCTGAAACGCGAGAAAGAGCAACCCGATCAGCAGGCAAAGCAGCGCGACGCCGGCCAGGGGCGCGGGACCGGGTACACGCAACCGCTGGATATGCGCGCGCGCGCCGTCAGTCCAGCGAAGTGCGCGCGTCGAAATCGCGTCGTCGTCACGGACGGGAATATTCCTCTCGCTGACCGGATGTGGCATTGCGTCGATAGCTCACTCGATGAAAGAAGGCGCCCACGCGGGCAAAGAGTCCCGGCTCGGCCTTCGCTGGCGGCGCATGACGCTTGACGTTCTGGTTCGCTTGCGCCGTGCGCGCCGGTTTCTCCGCTGCACGGTTCGCGCGATTGCCGGATTGACTCGATGGCGTCGCGCGGCGCTCGGTGGTGTCGTCCTCGGCGATGGCGGCCGGCGCTGCCGCGACGGCGCTCAAACCGGGCCGGTCCAGCGCAGGCGGACTGCCCGCGAGCTTGATGTTTTCGGGATGCGTCACCGTCGAGGGCGCTTCCACCACGCCCGACGACTGCGTGGCCGCCAAGACCGGTTGATCGACGCCGAGCGTCTGCCGCGCACTGGTCATCGCTTCTGCATACACGCGCTGGTCCTGATTGAACCACACGCTGTATGCGACGGTGCCGAGCACGCCGACGCCGAGCGCAGTTGCCGACGCCATCCACAGCGCGAGCCGGCCGAAGCGGCGCGGCGGGCGCACGGGATCGGGCTCCGCCTCGATATCTTCTTCGTCGTCGAAGTCGGCGAAGGACCCGGACGGCGCATCGGGCACGGACGGATCGTTAGCGGGACTCGGGCCGCCCGCGAACGGCTCTTCAGGTAGCTCAGCGTGTCGGGGCATGGCAGCGCTCCAGAATCATGTTCGTCGACGGCGGCAGGCGCACGGCGCATCGAGTGCGCTGGCAGCCTGACGCGCAAGCCGTGTGAAGCGCCGGACGCAAAGATCACGAATGCGAGCAGTGCGCGGCGCGTGCCATTCGATCATAAAAAAACGAATGCAATACGCAGTTTTCAACGAGGAGGAAGGTTCTCTCTTCGCACCACGTAACTAGCGCCGCATGCGGAAAAAACTTCCCAATGCGGCACGTTAGATAAGGCAAAAGTACTTGCATGTTGCAAGGCGCGGCGAATAGCGGCGTCGCCCGCCCGTGCAAGAGCTGAATAGTACCGTAGCATTGAGCAGGCCAGCACGGGACGTTCGACATTCCTCAGATCAGCGGTGCCGCGTTTGGTGTCATCGCGCACAGACGGCGCATGACTTCATGGTACTGCGCATGGTGTTCAATGCTGCGCATCCTCGGTCGTGAACGGCTTCGTGACATCGCGTTCGGGCAAGCCGAAACGCTCGAACTCCGATATCACCTGTGCCCCGAAAAGCAGAAGCGTCGCGAGCGCTTCGAGGCTGAACAGCACGACGATGGACGTCGTCAGCGAACCATAGACGACGCTCACTTGTGACAGCGTCGCGAAGTACCACACGAGGACATGCCGCGTGATCTCCCAGAGCACGGCGGCCGTCACGCTGCCGAGCAGCGCGAGCCGAAACGATGGCCGTCCGACCGGCATCACGAGATAGATCGACGTCAGGACGAAAATCTCGCCGGCCACGCCGAGCAGATACAGCAGCACGCGCGAAGCACCCTTCAGCGACACTTCGATGCCGAGCAGCATGACGCTGTTGTCGCCCATCGCCTGCAAGCCGTTCGACACGAGCGTCACGATCAGCATGCCGACGCCGAGAAACAGGATGTAGCAATAAGGCAGCAGCGCGGAGAGCAGGAAATGCCGTCGACGGATCGCGACGCGATGGACGAAAATCACCGACATCGCGTTTTCGAGCACGGTAAAGGCGAGCGAGCTGAAGAAGATCATCGTGACGAGCAGCAGCCAGCCGATGACCGCGCGATGCGTCAGGAAATTGGCGAGTTCCCGCACGATCGCCCGCGCCTGTCCCGGCACGAGCCATTCGAGCAGATGCGCGAGCGTTTCGAGCAACTCGCGCTGGCCGACGAACTTCGACAGCACGATGACAATGAGGATCAGCAGCGGCACGATCGACAGCAGCGCGTAATACGCAACCGCGCCCGCGAGCAGCATGCCCTGATTGGCGCGAAACGCCTTGATCGTGCGCTTGAGAAAGCCGAACGGATGGCGCGCGACGTTGTGAAGCTGAGGCCCCAGTACAGGGCCGAGAATCTTCGACATGGGACCTCCGCGACGCGCGCATGTGCGGCGATGGGCGCGATGTCCTGCCCGCCTGATCTAAAAGAGGATGTGAGGGTCGGGGAGCAAGTTGCACGCCCGGCAGCGGAGTTCAGCCGGCTTTAGCGTTGTTGTTGCTGGGCAGCGGCTTGCTGCGCGGCCTCTTCGAAGGCGATGTCGAGCAGCGCATCGACATCGCGTGCGGGCACATCCGCCGCTTCGATGCGGCGCAGGCGGCAGAAGAGCGCGAGCGCTTCGGCGGCAGCCGCGAAGGCATCGCCCAAAGCCACGGGACTTTCCTGCTGTGCGATTCCCGGATCGCGGGACGGGAGGCGTTTTTTTCTCATGGCCCACATATCGGCATGGATGCGGCTTTACTTGAGCGGGCGAGCGTGCATCGTTCACCTTTTCGGCATCATGCATTAATCTTGCATCAACGGCCGGCGCAACGAGTCCGCGCATGCATGAGCGAGCCGTCGCGGCGCGGTGCCTCTCGATAGCGCCGGCCATTCGCATGTTCATCGCGGCTGCTTTAGTCTGCCGAACGTGAGCGTTCAACCACGGGTTGAAGCACGCCTCGGCCAGGGAGACGGTCATGCCTGCTTCTCACGTCGCCGATTCGTCCACGCCCGGCCCCGGCGCCGATGTCGAAATCGTCAACGCCGACGAACGCCTCTACAACCACGATCTCGCGCCGGTTCCGCACGCGCGCCGCACATGGACGGGCTATAGCATCTTCGCGATGTGGATGTCGGATGTTCACAGTGTCGGCGGGTATACCTTCGCGGCCAGCCTCTTTCTGCTCGGACTTTCAGGCTGGCAAGTGCTGCTCGCGATGACCATTGGCATCCTGATCGTCTATGTGCTGATGAACTGGGTCGGCAAGCCGAGCCTGGTGCACGGCATTCCGTTCCCGGTGATGGCACGCGTGTCGATGGGCGTCATGGGCGCGAATCTCGCCGCGCTGATTCGCGGCGTCGTCGGCATCGTGTGGTATGGCGTGCAGACGTACTTCGCATCGAAGGCGGTCGCGACGCTCTTGCTGCTCTTCGTGCCATCGGCGGTGGCGCTGCGCGATTCGAGCTTTCTCAGGCTCGACATGCTCGGCTGGGTCAGCTTCCTCTTCATGTGGCTGCTGCAACTCATAATCTTTCAGCGCGGCATGGAGATCATCCGCAAGTTCATCGACTTCTGCGGGCCGGCGGTGTATGTGGTGATGTTCGTTCTGATGGGCTGGATTCTGTATCGCGCGGGCCTCAGCAGTCTCGACCTCACGCTCTCCGGCAAGGTGCTGCCCGGCGACGAGCAGTTGCACGCGATGGTCAACGCGACCTTGCTCGTCGTAAGCTATTTCGCGGCGCTGCTGCTCAACTTCGGCGATTTCTCCCGCTTTGCAAAGAGCGAGCGGCAAATGAAGATCGGCAATTTTCTGGGGCTGCCGTTCAACTTCCTTGCATTCGCGATCATCACGGTGATCGTCACGGCGGGCAGCGAGAAGGTCTTCGGCACGATGATCATGGACCCGGTCGAGATCGTTTCGCGTATCGACAACAAGCTCGCGGTGGCGATCGGCAGCATCACGTTCATCATCGCGACAATGGGCATCAACATCGTCGCGAACTTCGTTTCGCCGGCCTATGACATTGCAAATCTCTTTCCGAAGCACGTCGACTTCAAGAAGGGCGGGCTGATCGCATCGATACTCGCGGTCCTCGTGTGCCCGTGGATCTTCGTCGACAGCCCGAAGGCCATTACTATCTTCGTGTCGGTTTTCGGCGCCGTGCTCGCACCGATGTACGGCGTGATGATGGCCGATTATTACCTCGTCAAGCGCCAGCAGGTGAACGCCGCCGAGCTGTACACGATGCAGCCTGGCGGTCGCTTCTACTACGACGGCGGATGGAACAAGGTCGGGCTGACTGCGTTGCTCGTGTCGGGCGTCATCTCGGTGGGATGGGAACTCTCGACGCAACTGTTGAAGATTCTCCCCGCCAACAATCTCGGCTGGCTGATCGGCGCGGTGGCCGGCGCGGTGCTGTACGTCGTGTTGATGCGCATCGCGCGGCGCAAATAGCTTCGCGTGTGCGACGCGCGGCGTCGCAAGTTGAGACGATCGCGCATCTGAACGAAGGGGGCTCGACGGTTTTCGCGGCGGATTCTCCGCGTGCAGGGGGAATCCGCGGACCGTAGGGCGGCAAGTCCTTCTCAGTGAAGCCGCTGCTCACCGTTCGATGCAGCACGCATGGGCGCTTCACGCTAACTCGCTCTCCAGTGTCTCAGTCACGACATTCTGCAAGAACACCACCCACGTCTTGATTCGATGAAAGCGCCAGCCGGAATCCGCGAACCGCGTGGCGGCCAGTCCTTCGCAGTGAACACGCCGCTCAATGATCGCATTCAGCATGCATGGGCGCTTCACGCCGACTCGCTCTCCAGCAAGAACGCCACCCACGTCTTGATTCAATGAAAGCGCCAGCCGGAATCCGCGAACCGCAGGGCGGCGAGTCCGTCTCAGCAAACCCTCAACGCCCAATGCTCGCATTCACGAAGACTGCGCTTCACGCCAGCTCGCTCTCCAGCGTCCCAACGACGAAATCCCGCAAAAATGCGACCCACGTCTTGATCTTCGCATCGAGATACTGGCGCGACGCGTACATCGCATAGATCGTCATGGTCTGGAGTTCCCATTCCGGCAGCACGCGCACGAGCGCGCCGCTTTTCAGCAACGGCTGCACCGACAGCGCCGGCAACGGCGCAATGCCGAGCCCGTCCGTGACCGCGACGGCGAGCGCGTCGGCGGCGTTCACGCGCAGGCGTCCCGGCGGCAAGTCCACTTCGACGCTGCCTTGCGGGCCTTCGAAGATCCAGCGGTCCACCGGAAAGAACGCCGTGACGAGTTGCAGGCACGCGTGATCGGACAGTTCTTCGATGGAGCGCGGAACGCCCGCACGCTCGAGATAGCGCGGCGACGCGCAGAGCACGCTCGGCATCGTGCAGATGCGGTGGGAGATGAGCGCGGAATCCGGCAGTGTCGATGTCGTGATCTGCAAGAACACGTCGTAGCCTTCGTCGAGCATGTCGGGGACGTTCTGCGACAGCGTCAGCTCCACGCGCACTTGCGGATGCGCGTCCAGATAGCGCGTGAGCGCGGGCACGACATAGTGCTGTCCGAAGGTGATCGGCGCATGCATGCGCAGCACGCCGCTCGGCGAGACTTGCGCGTTGCTGGCTTCAGCTTCGGAGACATCGACGAGCGCGATTACTTCCTTGCAGCGGGCGAGATACCGGTTGCCGGCATCGGTGAGCGCGACACGGCGCGTCGTGCGGTTCAACAGGCGCGTGCGCAGATGCGCCTCCAGATCCGTGACTGCACGCGACGCCTGCGCCGTGGTGATGTCCAGTTGTTGCGCCGCCGCAGTGAAGCTCGCTGCTTCCGCGACGCGCGTGAAAATCCGCATGCTTCGCAACAGGTCCATTCGCGCATCCCGTTTTGACGAAGCCCGCACTATCACACGAGCACGCGCGCCGGCGCAACGGCGGGCGCCGGCGTTGCATTCTCAACCGACCGTTCGTTTCAGCGTTCACATCTGTTACAGGTGTTGTAACGCAAGCGCGCGGCGCCGCGAATACCATGGATTCATGGCCGCACTCTCATTGCGGCCTTGGGCAGGGGAAGAAAAAAATGAAGATCAAGAGTTTCGTAGGGCTGGGGATCGTTGCCTTCGCGGGTCTCGCTTGCGAAGCGGCGACGGCGGGCGTGAGCATTGGCGTCAATCTCGGGTTGCCGGTCGCGCCCGTTTACGCTCCGCCGCCTGTGTACGTGCAGCAACCCGTCTATGTCCAGCCGCAGCCGGCTTATGTCGAGCAACAACCAGCTTACGTCGAGCAGCAGCCGGTGTACGTCGAACGGCAGCCGGGACCGCCGCCCGTCGCGTACCAGCCTGCGCCGCCTGTCGTGTATCAGCCCGCGCCCGTGGTCGTGGCGCCCGCGCCGGCGATCGTCATCGGCTGGCATGGCGACCGGTACTGGGACGGCGCGCACTACTGGGAGCGTCGCGACTGGTACGCGCATCACGGCGGCTATGGTTATCGTCACTGGTAAGCCGGAACTGGCGGGGAGGCTGTTGTCATGAAAACATCAACTACAACAAAGCCGGGCGGGCGAAGTCTGGCGCGCGCGCTCATCCTGCCCGTCGCGCTCGGGCTCGCGGCAGGGCTGGGCGGGTGCGTCTATGCGCCGCCCTATGGCTATGCGCCCGCGCCGGCATACGGCTACGCGCCGGCTTATGGATACGCGTACGGGCCGGCTTACTACGCGCCGTCGGTGTCGGTGGGAGTCGGATTCGGCGGAGGTTATGGGCACTGGCACGGGCGGTGATAACTGCCGTGTCTGTCTCACGGCTCAACGGCGTCCGACGCAAGCCGCGTTCGGCTAATTTGCTGGGCTTACTGGAACACCCGTTGCTCGGCCTTCGCAAACTCTCGCGGAGAATCCGATATGGCCGGGCAATCCGAAACCCTTCATGCAGCCGACGCCCGCTGCGAGCACTTCATGCTCGCCGCCAATGGCTGGGTGCCGAACAATGCGCGCCTGCCGGTGCTGCTGTGGCACGGCGCGATGGACCCCGGCGGCCGCGACTGTGGCAGCCGCTTCGAGACGCTCTTCGCGCAGAACGGCTGGCCGCCGCAATGGCGCGACAGCGTCTTCGACTATCACCATTTCCACTCGACGGCGCATGAGGTGCTCGGAGTCGCATCGGGCGAGGCGGCGCTGATCATCGGCGGTCCGGGAGGGCGCGTGATCTCCGTGCGTGCCGGCGATGCGCTCCTGCTGCCTGCCGGCACCGGTCATTGCCTGCTGGAAAGCGGCGGCCGGTTTCAGGTGATCGGCGCTTATCCGCCGAACCAGCAATGGGACATCAGGCGCGACGCCCTTAGCGCCGACGAACTGCGCGCGATGCAAGCCTTGCCGTTCCCGGCCACCGATCCCGTCGGCGGAGAGGACGGCGCCCTCACGCGGCTGTGGCGTTGAGCGCCACGGTCCGCAGTCCCGTCACTGCTTGACGCATTCCGGACGGCGGGTGCGCCACGACGGCACGCGTTTGACTACGCCCGTCGCCAGCGCCGTGCCCGCGAGCACGATGCCGCACGCCGCCGCCATGCCGATCGACACGCGTTCCGACAAGAACAGCGCGCCCCACAGGATGCCGAAGATCGGGATCACGAACGTCACGGTGATCGCGCGCGCCGGCCCGGCCACCGCGATCAGGTGAAAGAACAGCATGTACGCGACACCCGTACATGCGACACCCAGTGCGATCACCGCGCCCCACGCGTGCATCGACACCGGTCCCGCGGGCCAGGAGACAAGCGCGAACGGCAGGAGCACGAGCGTCGCGGCCGTCATCGTGCCGGCGGCGACGGTCAGCGAATCGACGCCCATCAGATGGCGCTTCGTATAGCTTGCCGCGATGCCGTAGCAAAGCGTCGCGGCGAGGCCGGCCAGCGCAGCGAGCGCGGTGTTCATCGGCGTGACTGCGGAGGCCGTCGCGCCCGGATGAGCCAAGGTCTGGTCCCATACCAGCGCGAGCACGCCGGCGAAACCGATCGCGAGTCCCGCGACGCGCAGGCGGCTCAGGCGATCGCCGAGCCACACGAACGCCACGAGCGCGCCCCAGAGCGGCGTCGTCGCGTTGATGACGGAGGTCACGCCCGCCGACAGCGTCAGCTCGGCATACGCGAAGAGACAGAACGGCGCGGCGGAGTTGAACACGCCGACGACGATGAGCGGCCACGCGCGCTGCCGCATCGTCGCGATGGCTTCGCGCGGCGAGCCGCGCAGCGCCAGCACGATCAGCAAAAACAGCGCGCCGATGCCGACGCGCAGCGCCATCAGCGGCGCGACGCCGAGATCGGTCACGCCCACACGGATGAACAGGAAGGAGCCGCCCCACAGCGCGGCGAGTAAGAGCAGTTGAGCGAGATTGACGGGATTCATGGCGGGCTTCGCAAAGGAGTCGGGAGCGAAGCCATCGTATCGGCGGGCGCGCGACGGAGGCTTCAGCGCGGCGTGAAACGAAAGATGCATCGCCTGACAGGAGAGTCATCGTAGGCGTGCGGATCGCGGGCGGCAAACGAGCAATTCTCACCGGTATGTGAAAGAAATTGCGATGCGTCGCGCGGCCGTCCGGCGAACCGGCCTAGGCCGAACGGACGACTGGCGGGCGTGGCGATCCGGTGCGACTCTTGCGTCATCGATACGCGCATTGATTGGCCAATGCATCTGGTACGCACAAGGAGAGGACGTCATGGCTAACGTAAACGGCAACGCATCGGGGAGCACGGCAGGCATCACATCGGATAACGCGGCGGGCAACGGCGCGGGAACGCCCGGCGGGCAACCGCCCGCGCCGCCGCTGTCGCGCATCGCGGTGACGAGCGCGATGGAAGCGGCGCTGGGACCGGGCATGGAGCAGGGCGGCGATGACAATGTGACGCCGCTCGCGGCCGGCGCGGCGCACAAACCGCCCCGGCACGTGCCGACGCGTTCCCCGGAGCATGTGCATGGCAGCCCGCTGGAAGGCGGCGACAGTCCCGCGGTGCTTGCGCAGCCGGCTTCGGCATCGTCGGAGGGGCAGGGCAGCCGCTTTCATCCCGATCCCGCTTCGGCGAGCGGACGCGCGAAACGGGTGATCGCGGGCGCGCAGGATGTAGCGGTCGCGCGATATCGCCGCGTCACGGAGGGCACCGATGACTTCGTGCACGACAATCCGTGGAAAGCGATCACGATGGGCGCAATAGGCGGTCTGATCGTCGGCTTGCTGATTTCGCGCTGAACGCTCCAGGCCGGGCGGCGGGCCTCGTCCTTGCTTGATGAATCACGGTGCGGCGCTCATCGCCGCGCCGAACACACATGGACGGAGAACTGAACAAAGCGGGAGCGGGCCGCCGCGAAGTCTGGACGCCTCGCATGGCGGTCGTCAGCGCACCGCGACGCGTGCTGATCGCGCATTCGGAGCCGAATGTCGGGGACTCTTTTGCGCTGCTGCTCGCGATGCGCGGCTTCGAAGCCGTGCAGATCGGCGAGCCGGAACGCGCCGTTCAGTTGTCGTCGACGTGGCATCCGCAGGCGGTGTTCGTCGATACGCGGTTCGGCAACGCGGCGGGCGGACAAGCGAGGCCGGCAATGCCGGACCACTGGTTCGTGCGCGAGTTGCGCGGACACGCCGATACGCCCGACACGCCGCAACAACTGGTGATCGCTTTCGCAGCCGATGAAATGCGCGATACGCTGCAGACAGCCGGTTACGACGGCGTGTGCCGCAAGCCGTGTCCGTTCTGGTGGCTGGTGGATGTGCTGACGCGTTTTTATGCGCGATGACGGAGCGCGGTGTGTTTATTGACTGCAAGCGCGCGGCGATAACTCGACGTATCGATTACGTGGTCCGCAAGATGCGAATGCGCCAACTCCACTCCATTCAATGAAAAGAGCAGCACGAAGGCTGCCCTTTATCGAGAAGAAAGAAGAACGTCGCTCTTTCCGTGCGTTGTTCGAACGCATAGCGAAAGTCGCGCTCCGAGTTTGGCTGAATCGCGCCTCGCGAGGGACGCGCTCATCAGCCAACGCAACTAAGCAACGCTTCAGCGGCGATTGAAGTCGTTCGTTTCCAGTTCGACCGACTGTCCGCCATTGCGCTCGAGCGTTCGCCGGGCTGCTTCCTCGATCTCGACACGTCCGCCTTCGAAGGCACTCAGCATCGCGTGCGACGAAGTGCCGGCATTACCGAAGTGATCGTTGAGCGCATCGAGAGAGACGCTGCACCAGACTTCGCGTCCATCGACCGTCGCTTCGAATGCGACCCGCGCTGCCGCCACGACGTGACGCCGCCCGCTGAACTCTATCGCCATCCTTCACCTCCTGTTTTCGTCAGAGAAACGCTGCACGGTCTGCAACGCTCATGCCCGCCGCGACCGCACTTGCGCTAACAGCATGAACAGCCGCCGACGTGCCGCATGCCGTAGCCGCCCACGCTTTCCTTCGATTCTCCGCCGCTGCTTCCTACCGATGGCGCGCCGATTGTCACACGCGGTGCGGTCTCGCCGCAGCCGGGACAGGAAACGGGGTCGTCACGCTCGGCGATGCGGCGTACTGCTTCGAACGCGCCGCATCGCGCGCACTCGTAGTCATAAACGGGCATGGTGCTCTATCGGGAAAGGGAACAAGAACAGTGTAGCAACTCATGGCTTGCAGCAAGCCATGTTCCGAATCGTGTCATGCGTGAAACAGCGTGGCATCGGTATTGCTGAAGAAGCGGCAAACAACCGCCCAAGGAGGCTTCAATGAAAAGCAATGCAGTTCTGCTCACCGCGCTGGCATCGGCGCTTCTATCCGCCGCGCCGGCAGTCGCACTTGCGCAGACGCAGGCGGCCAGCACCACGCAAGCCAATGAACTGGGATCGCCAGATAAGGAATTCGTGCAGGCAGCGTCGATGTCGAGTTCCACCGAAATCGATGCAAGCAAGCTCGCATCGAAACAGTCGCAGGACAAGGACGTGAAGAATTTCGCGCATCACATGATGGTCGATCACACCAAGCTCACGCTGCAACTGAAGATGGCTGCGCCGCACGGCGTCACCGTGCCGAAGGACAACTCCGATACCGCCGTGCTCGATTCGCTGAAGGGCCTGAAGGGCAAGGAGTTCGACACCGCCTATATTCAGAAGGTCGGCGTCGAGGGCCACAAGCAGGCCGTCGAGGCTTTCCAGAAGGAAGCGCAGGAAGGGCAGAACGCGGATCTGAAGAAGGCGGCTCAGAAGGCGCTGCCGACCATCCAGCAGCATTTGAAGATGGCGCAGGATCTCGCGGCCAAGAAGGGCGTGCAGTAAGCAGTTCCTGACAGGCGCGGCGCAAGCCGCGCCGTCTCAGCGTTCGCAGATCAACGCGCGCCCTGGCGCAGCAAGCGCTCCCGCGCTTCGGGAATCGACTCGAAGACACCTTCGCCTTCGTCGAAAACCGATACCTCTCCCTGCCCGATGTCGTAGACCCAGCCCTGCACCTGCAGTTGTTTGAGCGCGAGCCGCCCGGCCACAGCCGGATGCGTGCGCAAATGCGTGAGTTGCAGCCGGATGTTTTCTTCGACCATCGCCTGCACGACGCGTTCTTCCTCCAGCTTTCTCGCCGTCACGACGCTGCGCGCGGCTTCCGCGTTGCGCAGCCACGCGTGGACCGTGGGCATTTCATCGGCGATCGTCGCGCCCGACGCGAGGCCTTTCATCGCGCCGCAATCCGAATGGCCGCAGATCACGATCTGCCGCACGTTCAGCGCCAGCACCGCGAATTCGACCACCGCTGACACGCCGCCGAGCATCTCGCCATACGCCGGCACGATATTGCCGATGTTGCGGCACACGAACAGCTCGCCGGGACGCGTCTGCGTAATCATTTCCGGCGACACCCGCGAGTCCGCGCAGGTGATGAACAGCGTATGCGGCGCCTGCTGGTGCGCGAGGCTTTTGAAAAGCGCTTCGCTGTCAGGAAAAACGAAGCGGCTGAAGTCTTCGGCGCCTTGCAAGAGGTACAGCAGGTCGGGCTGATCGGAGCCTTCGCGTTGTTCGCTCATCGTCGGTTTATCGGACATTGGGGGCCCTTTAAGTGCGGATTGGCGAGCGGCTGCCCGCCGCCAACCGAGAGCTTGCGGGGTTTTGAGATGATGCGCAAGTCGTTGGCGAAGGACTTCGCACCGTGGCGAACCTTACTGGTTGCGCGCGCACCGGGCGAACGGTTCGATACACCGCGTCGAACCTACGTCCGGAGCATGAACACTTCGGGTTTTACGAACTAATGCGCTCGATTTCGTGCATTTCATGGCGTCGATGCTTCCGCTAGATTGTTTTCATCGAAAGCAAACCGAAAGGAATCGACATGAAATGCCCTGTCTGCCCCGCGACAGACCTGCTGATGACCGCTCGCGAAGGCATCGAAATCGACTATTGCCCGAAGTGCCGCGGCGTGTGGCTCGATCGCGGCGAACTCGATCATCTCATTCAGCGCGACGAGCAGTTGTCGTTGCAGAAAACGCAGCAGCCGCATCAATACGCCCGCGATGGCGACTGGGACCGTCGCGATCACGATCATCGCTACAGCGATTCGAAAGGACGGCACGGTTATCCGCGCCGCAAGAAATCCTTTCTCGGCGAAATGTTCGACTTCGACTGAAGCTGGCAGCAGGTGCAGCGTAACTTCTTAGGCAAACGGAGAAAGGCATGGCAACGGTGAAGCAAGTCCTGAAAGCGAAGTCCGATACGGCCGTCCATACGATCAGCGCCGAGGCGAACGTCTACGAAGCGATTGCATTGATGTCGCATGCCGGCGTCGGTGCGCTCGTCGTGACGGCGGGCGGGGATCAGAACGGCGCGGTGCGCGGCATCGTGACCGAGCGCGACTACGCACGCAAGGTGATCCTGCAGGACAAGGCATCGCGCACCACGACGGTCGGCGAGATCATGTCCGCGCCGGTGATGTCAGTCGGTCTCGCCACGCGCACGGACGATTGCATGGCGCTGATGACGCGGCATCGCATCCGTCATCTGCCGGTGATCGATGGGGCGCGGCTCGTCGGCATGGTGTCGATCGGCGACATGATCCGCTATGTGATCGACGAGCAGCAGTTCGCGATCGACCAACTCGAAACCTACGTGCGCGGCCCGCACCACGATGCGCCGACCTGCGCACTCACGCGCCGCAGTCCGCTGCCGCAAACACTCGCGACGCGGCTTATGTGAGTTCTACACACTCGTCAAGTCGCGTCTATCTCGGCGGGATACGCCGCCTCTTTAGGAACGGCTCTCTCGTTGCGGCGCAGGCGATTGACCTGCGCCAGCCCCAGCGACAGACCCGGGTCCAGATAATGAATGACGAGGCTGCGGCGCTCGCCCTCGAGCACATCGAGATTGCAGTGCTGCATCAGAAAGCCGTTGAACACGTAGATGCTGCCCGCCGTGCCCCGGATGCGCGTGCACAGCCCCTTGCCCAGATGGCGTTGTGTGCGCGCCGCGCGAAGCGGGAAGGGTAGCGCGCGCTCGCCCCACTGCATGCTCTTGCGCAAGACGTTGTCGCGGCGTCGCGGAATGCCGCGCGCTTTCGGATAGACGATCAGATCGCCGCTGCGGTCGTCATCGCTTGCGGTCTGCAGCACGATCACGAGCGTCAGCACTTGCGAATCGAAATGGCGGCAATGGCTGCCTGACGTCGATGCGCTGCTTCCCACGCGAAGCCCGAACCACGGTCCTACCTTTCCGTCGACATGCATCGTCGAGGCGAGCCAGTTCGACGCGGCCCGCACCGCCTCGCTTTCCAGTTCCCTGAACGCGGCGTCGTCCCGCAGCGTGTGCACGATGTCTTTCGCGCAGCCGAAGAACTGCTCGTGATCCGGTGTCGCTTCGTAAGCCGCATCGAGCTTGCTTTTGATCGCGGCGAGCGTCGGCGGCGCCACCATCGATTCGAAGATCGCGATACCCCCTCGCGATGCCTGCGTCAGTGCGGCACGGTCTTGTGCATTCATATAGCGCTCTCGGGATGACGTGGATGGACGGCGATTCGCTTGGGCGTCGCATGTCCTGCGGCGCATTTGATACGCAATCCTATGCTTGACCATCATGCCGCTATGTACGACGACGAACGCATGTTCGCGACGTGACGTATCGGCGGCAACGCGGCCGCCGGCGAGCCGATACTGCGTCTATGTGCGCTGCCGCTCTTAGCAACGATTGCGAGCGCACCCTTATGCGCGAAAGCCGACATAGCAAACGTGAACGCGCCTCGCCGCCCGGGCGGAGCGTGCGTCTTCGCACTGAGCCGCGTATACCCCACAGGTAAATTTCCGGCAACGGGGATGAGCCTGGCCAGGTTCGTCGGCAGTCACCCGCGCGTGCACACAACAAGAGGCGGTCGCCGGTTGCTTTGGACACGACGACACCCAACGACATGCGACGGTAGAACAATGAACAGGGTATTGGACAGGGCATCGCTCGAAGACAAGCTGTGGGTGGCGAGTTTCATCGCAGCCGTCGGCAGCGACGTGCTCTCGGGCGTCATTCGCTACTACACCTCGATGGCAGGCGTGCCTCAGGCCGCGTATCTTCCCAAGCTGCTGATGCTTGCCTGGGTGATGTACACGCTGATCAGGCGTCCAAGAGCGAGCCACGCGCTCATCGCGTTGTACATGCTCGCGGAATCGTGCGTGTCGCTATCGCATGGCGTTGCGCCCGAAGCCGTCGGCTTCTGGCTGTGGACGGTCATGCCGATGCTCTTCGCGCTCACCGCGACACCGCAAGCACTCGCGTATCTGAACGGCCGGGTTGCGACAACGGGGCTCGCGGTGCTGGCGGCGCTTTGCGGCATCGGCATCCTCGCCAACACCTTCATGACGATGCCGTGGGTCGGCGTCAGCGTCTCCGTCGGCGGGCATAACGTACGTGCCGCTGTGGCGTCGTATGTCGGCATCGCATCGCGGCTTTCGGGCTTCGGGCGCGACAGCGCATCCACGGGCCTGATGGCGGGTCTCCTCACAGCGTGGCTGCTGATGCGCACGGACAAGCGCTGGTTGCAGTGCGTGCTGCTCGTGTGTGCGGGCGCGGCGATTCACGCCACGACCAACAAGACGGCGCCGGTCTCGCTGGCCATTGTCGTCGTTGCGCATTGCTTCTTCTCGACGATGACGATCAAGCGCGCCTGCCTGTGGGCCGCAGGAATCGCGATCGCGTTTCCGTTCGTGTCGTACATCGCCACGCTGATGTTCAATCTTTCAGGCACCGGTTTCACCACGCTCGCTTCGTTCCAGGACCGCATGTTCAACACATGGCCGGTCATCATGGAAGGATTGCTGAAGAACAACCGCATCTGGCTCGGCCTCGGGCCGGGCGGCTTCGGCTCGGCAACGACGTATTACGAGAGCGCGTTCGGCTTCAATGTCGCCTACGCGGACAACTCGCTGCTGTATGCGATGGCGAACTTCGGGATCGTCGGCGCGCTCCTGCTCGTGGCGTTTTTCGTGCGGCTGATGATGCGCGCTCCGACCGATGACCGGCCGACGTGGGCGATGCTGCTTTATCTGCTCTTCTCGTGTGCGACGACCGATACGTTCGAATCGATCGGCTGCCTGCTGTTCTTCGGCGTCACGTTGAGCTATCTGCGCGAGAACGCGGCGTTCATGCAACCGGTCATCTGGCGCATGCCGGCCCGCTTTACGCCGGCCAACTGGCGGGCGCGCGCAACGGTGATCGATGCGCCGCACGACGGCCTCCGGGGGCTCTGACATCATGCAGAAGAGCGGCAATATTCGGCGACGGCTCGCGGTGGCCGCCGTACTGGCGATGTGCGCGTCCATGCTGCCCGCATCGGCGACGCCGAGTCTCACCATCGATGGCTCGTCGTCGTCGCTCGAACGCGCGTACGTCGCGTTGCCGTCGTTTGCATCGGCGAGGGCGAACACGGGCGTGGCAATCCACCAGATCGGCGATACGAAACTGCTCGACGCCGTGAAGGACGTCGGCTTCTCGTTCGTGCGCACCGACCTCTTCTGGGAAGCGGTGCAAGCGCCCGATGGCTGGCACTTCGCCGGCTTCGATGGTCTCGTGAACAATCTGCGCGCACGCGGCCTCGGCGCGCTGCTGATTCTCGGCTACAAGCATTACGCCTTTAGCCCGAATCAGCCGCCGACATCCGCGCCGCAGCTTGCCGCGTTCCGCACGTATGTCTATCAGGCCGCCTTCCGCTATCGCGATGCACCCGTGCGCTTCGAAGTGTGGAACGAGCAGGACCACAAGGATTACTGGCTCGCGGAACCATCGCCTGCGGCTTATCGCGCGCTGCTTCAGAACGCGGTGCAAGCGGCGCGGACCGCCAATCCGAACGTCGTGATCGCAACGGGCGGAGTCCAGCAGGTCGATCGCGGCTTCATTCGCGCAGTCGGCGATATCAGCGCGACGCAGACGGGCCCCGATGCAGTGAGTGTGCATCCATACCGGCAGCAGGAGCCGGAGACGGTGCTCGACGACTATCGCGAGTTGCGCCACGACCTGTCGGGCTACGTTAAACGTCCGCAAGTGTGGGCAACCGAATGGTCATACCCGAGCTTCGGATATCACTATGTAGCTGATATCGGAAATGGTCATTCAAGTGAGGCGCGTGCGAGGCAGGCTAACTATGCGGTGCGGCTGCTGATGATGAACTGGATCGCGCAGGTCGGGCTGACGTCGTATTACGACATGCGCAACGACGGCACCAACCCGAAGGAAATGGAACATAACTTCGGACTACTGGATGCCGGAAACAGAAAGCTGCCCGCGTATCACGCAGTAAAGCATCTGTTCGCGTTCACGGGCAACGCAAAAAACGCGCGCTACTTCATCGACGAGAAGGAGCAGACCGTCGTGCTCAAGTTCGACGATGCGCGCGCCACGAAATACGTTGTCTGGTGCTACGGCGCGGGCAACGTCATGAATCTCGATGTATCGCGTCTGCCGGCCAGCGCGGTCATCGCCGATCTGTACGGCACGCGGCGCGACAGGCGCAACGTGCTGGCAGTGACCGAAGCGGAAGGACCGGTGTTCATCACGGTCGGTTCATAGCATCAAGCGGCGTGTACGAGGGAACGCGCCGTCGTCGGTTGCGACTGACGTCTCTGGTTTTCATCTAATTTGTTAGGGATATAACATGCTTTCATATAACATGCGCCCCGCCATGACGCCAGTTCCGCAACGCGGCGACGGTCTGGCCGATCTGTGGCGCAGCGTCGTGCGTCACAAGACCTTGCTCGGCGCTGTGACCGGCACGTGTTGCGCCGCGGGCGTGCTTTACGTTCTGCTCGCTACGCCGCAATACCGCGCCGAGGCGCTGTTGCGCGTGCAAAGCAAGGCGGGCACGTCGATCAGCGCACTGTCGGACGTATCCGGTTCCATGGCCGCCGATGCTTCCGCCAGTGATGAAAGCGATGTACTGACTTCACGCTCGGTCGTGAGCGCCGCGATTGCACAGACGAGCGCCGATACCGTCGTCGAGACGCAAAGTCATTTTCCGCTGATCGGTAGTTATCTGGCTTCGCGTCACGCAAGCGACAGCGAGCTCGCGCCCGCGCCGTTCGGACTGGACCAATATGCATGGGGCGGCGAGCGCCTGAAACCCGGCGTTTTCACGGTGCCCGAATCCGCGTTGAAGATGAAGTTCCACGTGATCGCGGGGCAAGGCGGACGCTGGACGCTCTTCGACAAGGACGACAAGGCGCTCGCGCAAGGGCGTGTCGGCGAGACTGTGTCCTTTCAGGTCGATACGCCGGAAGGGCGTGCTCCCGGCGAACTGCGCATCGACACGTTGCGTGCGCGTCCCGGCGTGAGCTTCGAGTTGCGCAAGTACTCGCAACAGACGACGTTCGACAACGTGCTCGCGCGGCTGCGCACGTCGATTCCGCCGCGTGAATCGACGCTGCGCGATCCGTCGTTGATCCGTCTCAGCTATCAGGCCGAATCGCCGCTGGTGGCGCAGGCCATGGTCAACGCGATCATCAAGACGTATCAGGAGCGCGATGCCGAACGCCGCGCTGCGCAGGCGCAGACGAGCCTAGACTTCCTGAAGAAGCGCCTGCCCGCGCTGAAGCACGATCTGGAAGCCGCGGAGAGCCGTCTGAACGCGTTTCGCACGCAGACCGGCACGGTCGATATGGCGCAGCAGAACACCGCGCTCATCACGCGCATGAGCCGCCTCGAAGAGCAGCAGACGACCTTGCAACTGGCGCTCGACGCCGCGCAGCATCGCTATCGGCCCGAGAACGAGAACTATCAGAGCGCGCTCACGCAGCTCAATCAGGTGAAGCATGAGATTGCCGAGACGTCGAAGATCGCAGCGAACCTGCCCACCGTGCAGCGGCAATACGTCGAGCTTGCACGTGATGTGGCCGTCACGACTCAGCTCTACACGAGCGTGCTGACCAATGCGCAACAGCTCGAAGTCGCGGCAGCCAGCACGCCGCCGGGCATGGCCGTAGTCGATTGGGCGGTCGCACCCGAGAAGCAATCGTGGCCGCGTGCGTGGATCGTGCTGCTCGGCTCCATCTTCGGCGGCTTGTTCCTCAGCACCGTGTCGATCTATCTCATCGCGATGAATCGCAAGGAGCTTCGTAGTCCGGAAGAAATCGATCACTTCTCGCAACTGCCGCGTCTTGCCGTGATCGCTCGTTCGACCGCGCAACTGAAGCAGGACGTCCGCGCGCTGACGCACAACGCCGCGCCCGCCAAGCTGCTCGCGATGGCGAGTCCGACCGATCCGAGCATCGAAGCGCTTCGTTCGCTGCGCAGCAGTGTGCGTGCGATGCTGAGCGGCGCGCCGGTTCCGATGAACCAGTTCGGCCTGGGCGGCATGAATCCGTTCAATTCGGCCAACGCGATGTCGTTCGCCGGAACCACGAGCGTGATGAATCCCGGCTACGTCGTCGATGCGAATCAACCGGGCGGCAAGGTCATCCTGTTTACCGGTCCGACACAAGGTGTGGGCAAGAGCTTCGTGTCGTCGAACTTCGCGTATCTGCTGGCCGAGACGCGTGCGTCCGTGCTGCTGATCGACGCCGACATGCGTCAAGGGCGGCTGCGTCACCTCGTCGATGGCCGCACCGGGCCGGGGCTGGCCGAAGTGCTGGAAGGGACCGCGCGCCCGGACGAAGCAATCGTCCCGCTCGGCAACGGTGGTCTCTCGATCATGGATGCGGGCGCGTTCTATCCGGAGAACCCGGCGGAACTGCTCGGCCGGCCGGCGTTCCAGGAAACGCTCGCCATGCTGCGCGACATCTACGATTACGTCGTGATCGACTCGCCGCCGGTCCTGCCGGTTAGCGACGCGCTTTCCATCGCGACGCAGAACTGCGACTTGGTGCTGCTGGTGTCGCGGGCCGATCGGACGGGTGCGCGGCAACTGGAGGAAACCTTGCGGCGCCTGGAGAACGTGGGCGCGAAGGTCGGCGGTCACGTGTTCAACGGGTTCGCGCCGGGACGCTACGGCGCACGCGAAGAGTACGGCTTCAAGACGGTCGCGCGTTAAGCGGGACGGGCGGTCCGGCGGATCATCACGCCGGACTGCCGAGCTGCCGGACGGTCAGGCGTCGGCGTGCAGGAGTTGCTGCAACGTGCCGACGACTTCGTCCCAGCCGCCGAGTTCGCTTGCCCGCACGAGGCGCATGCTCGGATACCAGGGCGTGGACGTCGGCTCGCGCTCGTACCGCCACTCGGCGACCTGATTCAGGAACATGTAGCAGCGCTTGCCGAGGGCGCCGGCGTAATGACTCAGCCCGCCATCGTTGCCGATGAAGATATCCAGCTGGTCGATGATTGCCGCCGAGTGAGCCAGCGTCAGATCCAGGTTGAGCGTGGTGAAACGGTCGAGATCGGCCGAGCGCGGGTCGTTCAGCCAGCGGCGGCGTTCGAAGCCCCGTTGCATGATGACCCAGTACACATCGCGGGAGTCTTCGAACAGCGGATCGAGGTCGGGCAGGCACAGGCTGCGGTTCGCGAAGTTGTTCGCCGATTCGCAAGAAGACCAGAACAGGCCGACGCAGCGCCGTCCGCGCGCACGCGTCCGAATTTCATCGATGATGCCGTCGACACTCGACGGATGGGCCGGCTCGATGTACCGGTGCGACGGCGCGTAACCCAGCACCGGGAAGAACGACGTGAAAAGACTGAACGGGTCGGTCCACATTGCGGCGTCGCCGGACGGCTTTTCGAAACCGGCGGCGTACATTGTGCGGGCCAGTTCGGCTCGCTCCGGCTCGGGCATCGCGAGGCGAAGCAGGTTGTTGTCGTAAAATACCTGTACACCCATCGCTTCCAGCGCACAAAGGTAGCGCGACCAATTGACCATATCGCCATAGCCGGACGCGACCAGACGAACTTCGAGGCGCGCGGGCAGGGCGCGTTCGCCGGTCCAGTAGCCCGCCAGATCGAGATGAGGGAAGAGGATTCGGCGTGAATCATGGGACGACCAGTAACGATGCATTGCCGCGACGCCCTGCGCGATGCCATCGCGCCGCATCGTGCTGCGCGCCTGATGGTGGCCGAGGACGAAAGCCGAATGCTCGTCGAGACCGTCGGGAGTGATGCCGATAACGCCGTCGTCGTCACCGAGATAATGCCAGCCGTAGACGCGCCACAGACAGGCGGCAACCGGCGAGGTGTTCGCCTTCTGCGCGAACTGTTCAATGGCCGCGAGCGCCACTTCCTTAAGTCCTAGGTGAACACAGATGTCACACAGACAGTGAACGTGGAAAGCGAAATTCTCGGATTTGCGTGTCAGCCCGACGCAAATGTCGAGCGCCTTGTTGAATCGGCCAGCGCGAAGGTGGGTGACGGCTCGCCAGTGCCAGTAGTCGGGCGTGTGGCCGTCCGAAGCACGCCGTTCGTCGAGGAATCGGAAACACTCGGCGATATTGCCCGCGTAGAGTTGCTGATGGAGGTCGTGGTATTGCTCGATCATGCTGGAGTCCGTGAAGTAGGTTCAGTTGCGCTCGATCGTGTGATCCCGCTTGCTTACCTCTTTGTAGTAGGACCAGCGTGGCGCATCAACACGCGACTATGGCACGCAGAGCGGCAGTGTTTCAGATTCGGAATGATCGCCCAAGAAATTTGACGATTGGACGATCTCTACCTGCGACCAATCAGAAATTCCGCGGTTATTCCAGATAAGCCGCGGGCAAGGTTGCAAGCCAGGCGTTCGTCAAAGTCGCGCGCAAGCGGTACGGATTCTGGACGAATGGCGGACGCCATGATTGAACAAGTTCGTTCTGAGAATCAGGGCTTCATAGCAGTTGACGCGCGCCACGGAACATTGCATCGATCTTCGGGGATACGCCGCCGTAATTGCCGGACAACAGCTGCTCGCAAAGACGGAAGATGTCGATCATTTCGTCCGATTTGCTGCAGATCCCGATCCGGTTCATGCAGAAAATCTCGTCCAGAATAATCACGTCTCTTAATGTCGTGCAAAACAAAATAGGAACGCAGGGAAAGCGGCGTCTTAATTCGATAAGACAATCCAGATTACCTATATCCACGTCTCGCTGTACGCACACGGGATCGAGTATGAGAAGGTCGACGCTGTTGGCCTGCAGGCGGTCAATCAGATCGAAACGTAAAATCACCGAATCAACCGTGCTCTCCAATGGACCTTCGCTGAGCAGCGATCGCAAGGCGTGAACAATGACCGGTGCGGTTTCAGCGACGAGAATCTGACGACGAGCAAACTCCTGTTTCATTTCCATGCCCTGTAAGGTGTTGAAGAGTGAATCGGTTTCAGAAACCGAGAATAACTGAGTAAGAGGTCACGTACTATTAAAATTTTTCGACTGTCCATTCTAAACTCCATAGTAAGAGTCATTCTTATGAAAATCCGAGTTAAATTAAATGCCTTTGAGGTGAATTAACGGATTTGCGGCAGTTAGTTTTTAGAGGTCCGTGATCAATGCCTGTAATCGTCGAAACGGCTCAAATGAACAGGTCACGCATGAAACCTTCAAAAAGTGTTGCGTTGACTGAACAGACAGAGTTCGTCTTGCTGGCGTTGCTGCGAGCCTCGTCTTTGCAGCAGGGAAGATTGTGACCAAGGAGGTGAGGCCGCAATACGATGTATCTGAATTGACCTGCGCGGCGTGCTGCCGACCTCCGCCGAGAACGTGGAGCCATGCGCCGTTTGGGAGGGTGCGCGTTCGAGAGTTTTGTTCGAATTCACAGGTTGTACACGTAGATGGTTGTCGTTCACCGCTTCTCCTATACAGCCTGTAAAGCGGAGTCCGACGATTACTATTGCATGTCAGTTTGTTTCGCCGCGATATGTGGATTAATGCCAAATTTTGCGAAACATCCTTTCCCTGCTATTCAACGGGAACGTCCGTATTCATTGATTCCGTACCATCGAGTTAATGAGGCGCGACTGCCCCCCGTTCGATATTCGCAACCAAATTCAAGTTGAGCTAACCCCGCCCTTGGTGATTCGACTTATCTCATTCGGTCGACTGCCTATAATCTCGTTCCCGAACCACCATAGAAGTGCGTACAGTGAAGCGCAAGTTCCGCGCTTACATACGCTGTACAGTTGAGAGGCTTGTATGAATGATGTACGAGAGCGCATCCTCGGAACCGCCGCGCGTTTGTTTTCTCAGCATAGCTGCCACCAGATCGGCGTCGACCTGATTGCGAGGGAATCGAACGTGTCGAAGGTGACGATGTACCGGTACTTCCAGTCGAAGGAAGCGTTGTTGCTGGAAGTGTTGAAGGAACGGATGCAGGCAATAGAAGAGGCGCTCACATGCGCCATCGCCTGCAACCCGTCGGGCAGGGAGCGGCTTAGGGCGATCTTCCGATGGTACGAAAGCTGGTTCAATCAGCCCGATTTTCAGGGATGCGTCTTTGTCGCGGCGCTTTACGAGTATCACGCCCATCCGCAGGTAGTCAGCATGGCGGAGGCGCAAAGGGAGCGGCTTCGGGAACTGATCCGGCGCACTTTGCTCGACATGATTCATCCGTCCGTTCTGGACCAGTTGAGCCGCCAGATGGTGTTTTTGCTGTACGGCGCGATCTTTTTTGCGCAGACGGGCAGGAAAGGCGCGGCGGCGCAGGATGCGTGGGAATGCGCGAGTCAGCTTATCGACTTCGCTATACAAGGAAGAGCTTGATGGAAGGTATCAAGAACGCGCGAGCGGTCGCATGACGCAAGGATGGTCGCTCACGCCTCAAAAAGCCCGGGCAGTGCCGTACGGACAGCTTCTATGAAAATAGGAACAAGGCGCGGTCCGAGGCAGCGCGGGGCTTTCTAGCGATCCGCGTTGTCGCCGTCAGGCGGCACGCCCGCGGGGCTCGGGGGATCACGTAACTCGGCGTCTTGTCCTGGGGCGTGCGGCGGATCTTTAGGCTGCGCCGGGCCCAGATCGGTCAGGCCGTCCGAGTCGATCGGGTTTTCGGGCGGATTGGTGTTTTCAGGAGATGCGGTCGAAATAGTGGCTCCATTTCCGTGACGTTCCAGTTTTCGTTGCGCAGCAAGCGGCGGTCCGCTCGCGTGGGCATTTTTCGTGCTGAAACGGTATCGCGCGCTAGAACGCGCTTCCACGAACAACTGAACTGGAGTTGACCATGACAATTCCGCAGAACGAACCCGGCACCGATGTCGTCGATAACGACAAGGCGAAACAGCCAGCCACGCAGGCCGACGAGACCAACAAGGACTTGCCGCTAACCGAAGCCGATGACGGCAACACACGGACGCCGACGAATCCGTCTTGACCGCCGGTGGGACGGCCGCCGCGCGGCCGATGCTTTGCCAGTTCATCGTAGCTGTCGGTAACGGCTGATGTGGACGCGCCAAACCGGCAGCCACGCACGAAGAGCGGCTGCGGCAGGCGGGAGGCATCTGCCAATGACAAGCACGATATCTGATGTAAGCACGTAACAAAAATATCGCTAATTTGTCTTATGTCAAATCGTCCAGACGCCAATACACATTACCCCAACTCCCGCCCACGCCCCAACAAAAACTCCCGCTCCCGCGCATTCCTCGCCAACGCCGCCGCCGCAAGAAACTCCTCCCGCGCCTCGTCCTTCCGTCCGACGCGCGCCAGCAGATCGGCCCGCACACCGGGCAACAAGTGATACCCCCGTAACGCCTCCGAATCCCGCAGCCGATCGACGATATCCAGCCCAGCCTGCGCCCCGACCGCCATACTGACCGCGACAGCCCGATTCAGCTCCACAACCGGCGTCGGCGCGACCACCATTAACGCGTCATAAAGCGCGATGATCATCGCCCAATCGGTCTCAGCGGCAGTCGCCGTCCGCGCGTGGCACGCAGCGAGCGCCGCCTGCAGCGCATAGAGGCCGCGCGCACCGCCCAGCGCATCGGCTCGCGCAAGAGCCGCGAACCCGCGCTGAATCAGCAGCGGGTCCCATCGGCTGCGGTCCTGATCCGGCAGCAGCACCGGACGCCCGTCGCGGTCCACGCGCGCCTTGATCCGCGACGCCTGAATCTCCATCAACGCGACGAGCCCGTGCACTTCGCTTTCTTCCGGCATCAGTTCCGCAAGAACGCGCGCGAGCCGCAGCGCGTCCTCGCATAGCGCGGGACGCATCCAGTCGGCGCCGGCCGTCGCCGAATAGCCTTCGTTGAAAATCAGGTAGATCACTTCGAGCACCGACGCCAGCCGCGCCGCGCGTTCAGCGGCCTTCGGCGCCTCGAATGCGACGCGCGCCGCCGACAACGTCCGCTTCGCACGCACGATCCGCTGCGCGATCGTCGGTTCCGGCACGAGAAAGCCCCGCGCGATTTCGTCCGTCGTCAGCCCGCCGAGCAGCCGCAACGTCAGCGCGACGCGCGCATCCAGCGACAGCACCGGATGGCACGCCGTGAACACGAGACGAAGCAGATCGTCGCCAATATCGTCTTCGCGGGCGGCGTCGAGGGCATCGACGAAATCGGGGGTCACGTGCATCTCCTGCGCGTCCAGATCGCGGCCCAGTTCCTCGTGCTTGCGCGCGTGCAGCGCATGCTGCCGCAGACGGTCGAGCGCCCTGTTCTTCGCTGTCGTCATCAGCCACGCTCCCGGCTTGTCCGGCACGCCCGCACGGCCCCAGTGCTCGAGCGCCGCGACGAACGCGTCCTGCGCCAGTTCCTCGGCGAGCGCGACGTCGCGCACCACGCGCGCCACGCTCGCAATCACCTTCGCGGCCTCCATGCGCCACACCGCGTCGATGACCCGACGCGTCGCCGCATCGCGCTCGGTCAACGCGTCGTTCACGCCGCTTCCGGCGCCATGTGCACCAGTTCCCAGATGTGTCCGTCGAGATCCTCGAAAGCGTGTCCGTACATGAAGCCGTGGTCCTGCGGCGGACGCGGCGTGCGCCCGCCCGCGGCGACGGCCTTCGCGATCACGTCATCCACTTCCGCCCTGCTCTCGCACGACAGGCAGATGAGCGTCTCCACGTGCGTGTGCGCGTCGATCAGCGTCTTTTCGGTGAAGGTCTGGAAGAACGGTTCGGTCAGCAGCATCGCGTACAGGTTCTCGCCGATGACGAGGCACGCGGCATTCTCGTTCGTGAACGCCGGGTTGAAGCTGAGACCGAGCGCCTTGAAGAACGTCATCGATCGCTTGAGATCGCGTACCGGAAGATTCACGAAGATTTGCTTGTGCATGTTGCGTGTCCTGGTTTTCCTTTTCTTCGATGACGACGATCGACGCCCACGCCGATCGACAAAAAATCACAGATAACACCGCCCGATCTTGCGCACTTCGACCGTGCACCACGCCGCAGCCGGGCATTCGGCGGCGATCGCGATGGCTTCGGCGTGCGTCTCGCAATCGAGCAGGAAGAAGCCGCCGATCATTTCCTTCGCCTCGGCGAAGGGTCCGTCGATGATTCTGGCGCGGCGATCGCCGCCCGATGCATGCGATACCCGCGACGCATCCTTCAGCGATGTCAGCGATTCGCACGCGCGCAACACGCCGCGCGCCTTGAGTTCATCGGCGAATTCAACCATCTGCCGATACGCCTCCCGGCCTTCTTCCGGCGTTCGCTGCGTGCGCTGTTCGACCGGTTCAACGATGAGCAACAGAAAAGCCACGGCGGTCTCCTTAGAGCGGATTCGTGCCGCCAACTTAAACCGTCGCGAGGCACGCCGCAATCGGGAAAGATTCGTACGACAATAATGCTCAATTGTCGTACGTTACATCGAGTTACGCGCCGTTACGTGCAGTTCGCATCAATCGCAGGTAGTATCTGCGGCCAATCGTCTGATCGCTGACGCTTCTCAGGCAAAAACGACCGGTGTGCCCTCACGGTTCCGTCCAACTCCCTCGCTGCTTATGAACAACAAGAACGCATTCCTGCTGTCTCCTCTCGTCCTTGCGCTCGCTGCTTGCGGCGGCGGAGCCGACGACGCTTCGATGCCCGCGTCCGTCGCCAACGCGGCAAGCAAGCCCGCTCTCACGTGCGCGTCGCCGGCGACGTCATCGGCGTCGGGCGGCTCGGGACAGATTACCGTCGATACCCCGAGCACCGACGGCTCGCGCATGTATCCCGCTGGCGCGAAATTCCCGGTGGCGATCACGACGCGCGCCGGTTCCGCCGATACGCTCAAGTGGACCATCGCCGATGCGCTCGGCAAGACGGTCGCGAGCGGCAGCTTCGCCGTGCCGGGCGCCGCCACGAAAACCACCCTCACCTGCTCATCGACGCTCGCGGGCTATTTCGCCGTGTCGGCAACGCTCGCGAATCGCGGCGGACAGGTGCAGACGGCGGGCACGCGGCCAAACGGCATCGCGACTTTTGGCGTGATGCCGAATCTCGCCAGCGTCATCCCCCCGGTGACGTATGCGAAGCAGGAGCAGCATCGCTTCGGCATGCAGGGATTCAACGGCAACGCGACGATGCTTGGCGCGCTCGGCATCTCGTCGACCATCGACGACCGCCAGATGTCCGTGATGGAGCCGAACGGCCGCAACACCTTCAACCCGGCGGCGAACAATCTCGATCCGTTCTACACGTCCGGCAACGTGATGCGCCTCGTGCGGCTCGACGGCATGCCGGGCTGGGCGAGCGCGCACGGCCAGAGTCCGGACTACGGCTACGTTCCGAACGACCTGTCGTACTTCGCGAACTACATGGCGCGCGTCGGGCAGGAAACGGAAGCGATCCGCGCGCGCTACTACCCGACGATGTCCGCGAACTATTACCAGGTCACGTGGGAGCCGTACATCCTGTGGAAGGACACGGACGCCAACTTCGTCGCGCTGTACAAGGCGGCGTATCAGGGCCTGCATTCGAGAGATCCGCATGCGGTCGTGATGGGCCCGGCCGAGCCGTTCCCGTCGCTGACGACGGAGCGCCTCAAGCGCCTCGCGCCGCTCGGGCTGGCGCAGTATCTCGACGGCATCGCCACGCACGGTTATTACGATGCGGGCACGTCGCCGTCGCATCCGCCGGAGCGGCGTCACACTGACGCCAACCCCGCCGATGCCGCCAATTCGCTGCTCAACGAGATGCGCAATCTGCGCGCGGAAATGGCGAAGGACTACAAGCCGAACATGAAGCTGTTCGTGACCGAGACGGGCATCAGCTATGACATCGGCTCGAATTACGGTCCCAACTATCCGACGCCGAACGTGCTGTTCGCGCAGGGCGCGGTCGTCGCGCGCACGCACATCATCCTGCTCGGCGAAGGCGCGGATCAGACCTACGTGTTCTTCGGCCCGGACTTCCCCGGCGAACCGGGTTACGGCACGTTCTTCGATCTCGATCATCCGCAAGCCGAATTCGGCACCACGAACATCAGCCCGAAGCCGGCCGCCATGGCCGTCGCCGCGATGACGCGCGTGCTCGACGGCACGGTGACGCTCGGCCCGGTGAACAACCTGCCGTCGGGCGTGTATGCATATGCGTTCCAGCAGCGCGGTAACGGCAAGATCATCACCGCGCTCTGGACGCACAACAACGCGGTATGGCCGGCATCGAACGGAACCTTCAGCGCGACGTACAGCGCCGCCTACAAGCTCAACGTCGATGCAGCCGGCACGAGCGGCACCGTGCAACTGATCGACGCGATGGGCAACGTATCGAGCGCGCCGTACACAAACGGCGTCGTCACGCTGACGCTCACCGAATCGCCGCAGTACGTCGTATCGGTGAACGCGGATATCGCGAAGAGGAACTCGACGAAGCCGCAGGGCTATACCGGCGCGTAACTGTCAGGATCGATGCAAACGTCATCTCGATATTGACAGCGCCGCGTGTTCGCCTCGATACTGCACGACATGCACGCAACTCTTCTCCTCGCCATCGCCGCGATTAAAAACCCAGTGAACGCCAAGTACGGCGGGTCATCGGGAGAGCGTGTGCGCTAGCGAGAAACAAGCAAAAGCTGGCAAGTCGATTCCGAAGGCCCCGCCGAAAGACGGGGCCTTTTGCTTTATGCGTGCATCGCGCCCCGTCTTTGGCTCACATCATGGAGAGCAAGATGGAAGAGCTGTCGAAACTGCTGGACAGGCGCGGGACGCGCGTCGTGGTGTATGTCGATGTCGCCGCGCGTCATACCGTGTCCTGGCGTCTTCCGTGCGATGCGGAATTGCGCATCGGGAGCGCGTCTGTGTGGCTCACACGCCATTCAGATCCCTACGACTACTGGATGCAGCCGGGCGACGTGCTGCGTCTCGTGCGCGGCGAACGCATCTGGCTGTCGTCGGACTGCGATCACGCGATCGAAGTCTCGCTGACGTCGTATCGTGCGAACTTGAAGCGCCCGGCGTGGGCGCGCATCGTCGAGCGCTTCATGCCGCGCGCCGTCGACGCCATATGAAGCTCGCTGCCTAAGGCGCGACGCACCGAAAGCTCGTCGCGAGATTGACGCTGCCCTTGCCGATATAGCGCGGATAGCCGGGATAGCGGCAGATGGGTCGCGTGCGGCCGTTGGTGGCGGGCGCGATGTCGCTGCCGACGAGCGTTTCCGGTGCGACGCCGTTCGTCACCCAGTCGTCGAGCGCGCCGAGTTCGTCCCATGCGGGAATGAATACGCCGTTGCCGTGCTGAAAGCCCGGCACCATGTAGAGCCGCATGAACGAATCGACGGTGTCCTGACCGTAGCGCTCGACGAGCCCGCGATAGAACGCAAGCGTCTGGTTCGGGCTGATCACTTCGTCGGCGAGGCCGTGCATCGCGACGAGCTTGCCGCCGTGCGCGATGAACGCGGAGAAATCCGGGTTCATCGCACCGACGGTGTACGAAAGCGTCACGAGCCGCTGCCGCCAGTTTCCGGGGTTGTCGATATCGAACGACAAGACGCTGAAGCCCGGATCGCGCGTGACGAAGTGGCGGATATACGCATCGCCCTGAGCGAAGAGATAGCCGTTGGCCGCGAACGTCGGCGGCGCGACGAGCGTCGGCGAGTCGCCGAGGCCGAGCGCGCCCGAAAAATCGACGCCCTGGAACACGTTGTAACCCGGATACTGATCGACGCCGTAGGCGAGCGCGTACGGCATCGTCAGTCCGTCGCGCAGCAATTGCAGCGTGTCGAGTTGCGCATCGGACAGGCAACTGTCGCGCAGGGACGGACGCTGCCCGTTCGCGCAACGCAGTGACGCGATGATCTGCGGTTCCAGCTTCCGGCACGCCTCCACGTTACCGACGATGCCATCCGCGAGACCATCCAGCCGGTCGCATTCGTGCACGACGGTTTCGAACACGCGCCGCTGCTGCGCAATCCCGACGAAACCGCCCGGTTTCGCATACGATGCCTGCCCGAGCTTCACGCCGAGCAGCCGCACGCCCGAGAAGTTGATCGCGGGCGCGTTGGCGATCACGCCGTCGTAGTCGTTCGGGAAACGTTCGATCACGGTGAACCCTTCGCGTCCGCCCGTCGATCCGCCCGCGAAATACGTCTTGTCCGGCGTGCGCCCGTAGCCCATCTGGATCAGCGCGAGCGCCACGTCGCGCGTTTTCTTGAGATGCGCAAAGCCGAAATTGACGATCGCCTCGTCGTTGACCGCGAAGTCCGCGCGCCCCGAATTGCCGACGTGGCCCGAGTCGGAACCGAACGTCGCGTAGCCACGTGCGAGCGGCGTCGAGTCCGGGGCGAAGGGCATCGGCTGGGTGCCGGAAACGAGCACTCCGTTGTAGCCGCCGCCGCCCATCTGCAGCGCGCGGCCGTTCCAGCGGCTCGGCAGATTGACTTCGAAGCGGATGTCGGGCGTGGTGTCCTGCAGCGCCCGGATGACGCCGTTGATGCGGCAATACTCGCCGTTGCGGTTGCCCGGCGCGGCGGCCTTGACGACCGATGCCGTGGTGATCAGCGCGCCGCGCGTCGGCAAGCCGATGATCGACGCGGGCACGGTCTTGCCGGCGAGGTCGTCGCAATGCTTCGTGACATACGCGGCGGCGTGCGCGCTCGCGAGCGGCATCGTCGCGGCGATCGCGAGCAACAGTGCGCGGCACGCCCGTGACAACCGGCGCGAGGCATCGGAGGAAAAGAAACGGCGGTTGGGAAGCACGGGTTGGCGAGGATACTTCGATGGCCGCTCAATATATAAGAAGCGATCGGCGATAGCCATTCGGAGCCGCCGTCCGGCGTTGCAGCGGCACAACCGCCGCGAAGCACGGCGTGTGCCTCACTCGCCGTCCCACTCCCCGCGCAAATCGCTGTCCTGCAGGAGTTGCAGAAGCGTTTCGGCGGGCCGGCTCAGATGCTTCGCCCCGAACGCGATGAACTCCACTTCGGGCAATTCCGGCAACTCCGCCCGGTTCACCGGCGGCGCCAGCCCCCGGCCCGCCAGAAAATGCGAGCGCACCGTGAGCCCGAGCCCGCCGCGCGCCGCGGCGATGCAGCCAGCGTGGCTGCTGCTCGTGCAGACCATCTGCCAGCGCGCGCCGGCCATCGCGAGCTCATCGAGGACGACGGCGCGCGTGACGCTCGGCTCCGCGACGAGAATCAGCGGCAGCGGCAGGCTGGTATCGACGACCGTGCCCGGCTTCGCCAGCCATTCGAGACGCCCGCTGAAAAGCCGCGTGCCGCGCGCATCGCCGAGTCTGCGCTTGCCGACCGCGAGGTCGAGTTCGCCGGAATCGACCAGTTGATAAAGCCGCCCCGTCATGCCGATAGTGATCTCCAGTTCCACGTCCGGATGCGTATCGCGGAACGCCGCGAGCACGCTGGGCAGCGGCCCGAGCGCGAGATCGTCCGATGAACCCAGCCGTACGCGCCCGCGCAGCCGCTGCGAGCTGAACTGCGATTCGGCGTGCATCATCGCGTCGAGGATTACGCGGGCGTGGACGAGCATCGCTTCGCCGTCGGCGGTGAGCGCGAGCGAGTGCGTGTCGCGCACGAACAGCCGGCGGCCGACGCTTTCTTCGAGGCGTCGAATGTGCTCCGACACGCTCGATTGCCGCAGGCCGAGTTGCCGGCCGGCATCGGTGAAGCTGTGCGACGCGGCCACCGTCGCGAAGGTGTTCAGCCAGAGCGGATTCAGCATGCGGTATTGTGATCGGTTTTTCCGATCACAGTCAATGCGGTTAGCGGGCTTCCCGATGATATCGCTCGTCATTAAAATTTCACGATGCCGTTGCTACCGATATCAGCGGCGCGCTTACGACTTCACCCCATGACCAGACAGTCTTCGCACACGGCGCTACTTTGGATCGTCGCCGTGGGTTTTTTCATGCAGGCGCTCGATACGACCATCGTCAACACGGCGCTGCCTTCGATCGCACGCGACCTCCACGCCGCGCCGCTCGCGATGCAGGCGATCGTCGTCGCCTATACGCTCACGATGGCGCTGCTGACGCCCGCATCGGGCTGGCTCGCGGACCGCTTCGGCACACGGCGCGTCTACTTCGTGTCGATCAGCCTGTTCGTCATCGGATCGCTGACCTGCGCGATGGCCCGTTCGCTCGATCAACTGGTGCTCGCCCGCGTGCTGCAAGGCATCGGCGGTTCCATGCTGCTGCCGATCGGCCGCCTCGCGATCCTGCGCGCTGTCAGCGGCGAAGCCTATGTCTCCGCGCTCGCGATGATTTCCGTCGCCGGCCAGGTCGGCCCCATTCTCGGCCCGACGCTCGGCGGCTGGTTTGTGGAATCGTTCACATGGCACTGGATCTTTCTGATCAACGTGCCGATCGGCGCGGTCGGGCTTTATGCGGTGCATCGCTTCTTGCCCGCCGACACGCTGCACGATGCGCCGCCTTTCGATTTCATCGGCTGCGGATTGCTGTCGCTGTGCATGGTGTCGTTTTCGCTCGCGCTCGATTGCCCGGTCGAGACGCATCGCGGTGCGGTATCGGCTGCGCTGTTCGCTATCGCCGTGGCGTCCGCGTTCGCGTATATCCCGTACGCGCGGCATCGGGCCAATCCGCTCTTTCAACTCAGGCTCTTTCGCGAGCCGAACTTTAGCGTAGGGCTCGTCGGCAACCTGCTGTGCCGCATCGGATCGAGCGCGGTGCCGTTTCTTTTGCCGCTCATGATGCAGCTCGAACTCGGCTATAGCCCGCTGCACTCCGGTTTGATGATGCTGCCCATCGCGATCGCCGGCACGCTTTCGAAGCGCTGGATCGCGCGGCTCGTCAAGCGCTACGGCTACGATCAGTTTCTGCTGGTGAACACGGCGCTCGTCGGCGTGTCGATCGTCGCGTTCGCGGCGTTCTCGGCGTCGGTGCCGCTCGCCGTCGAGATTGCGGTGCTCGTCCTCTTCGGCGCATGCAACTCGATGCAGTTTGCCGCGATGAACAGCGTCACGCTCAAAGGCTTGTCGCGCGCGGACGCGGGCAGCGGCAACAGCCTCTTCTCGATGGTGCAGATGCTCGCGATCGGCCTCGGCGTGTCGATCGGCGGATCGCTCGTGCAGGTGTTCGAAGGACATTTCGGCTCGGCGTCGATTGGCTTTCGGCTGAGCTTCGTCTGCATGGGCGTGGTCACGCTGCTGTCAGGCGTGGTGTTCCGGCGGCTCGATCCGGCGCCGCCCGCGCGAGCGCAGGCATCGGCGGCGCGTTAGCTCGTGACGCCGGCTCGCGCTTTGGGCCGGCGCACGGCATCGGCGCTATCCTGCCTCTTCCCGCAAGCCCTTCCCTCTTTCGGAGCGTAACCGTGCAATACCGCAAATTCGGCAGCACCGGTCTCACCGTCTCGCGTCTCACCCTCGGCACGATGACCTTTGGCCTGCAAACGGACGAAGACGTGTCGCGCGACATCATGGACCGCGCGAGCGATGCAGGCGTCAATTTCATCGATACCGCCGATGTCTATCCGCTCGGCGGCACGGAAGACATCGTCGGACGCACGGAGGAGATCGTCGGGCGCTGGCTGGCAGGCAAGCGCGACCGCTTCATTCTCGCGACGAAGGCGGTCGGCGTGATGGGGCCGCTCGCGTGGAACAAGGGCGCGTCGCGCAAGCATCTGCTCGACGCGATCGACGCATCGCTCAAGCGGCTGAATACCGATTACGTCGATCTGTATCAGCTACACATGGACGACCGCGACACGCCGCTCGACGAGACACTCGAAGCACTGGATGTAATCGTGCGGCAGGGCAAGGCGCGCTATATCGGCGTGTCGAATTTTCTGGCCTATCGGCTCGCGCGGGCGCTGGGCCGTGCCGACGTGCTGCGCACGGCGCGCTTCGTCTCCGTGCAGCCGCGCTATAACCTGCTGTTTCGGCAGATCGAGCGCGAATTGCTGCCGCTGGCAAACGAGGAAGGGCTTGCAGTGATTCCGTACAACCCGCTCGCGGGCGGATTGCTGACGGGCAAGCATCGTCACGACGCCGCGCCTTCCGATGGCCGCTTTACCGCGACGGTCGGCAAGGCGGGCGAAATGTATCAGGAGCGCTATTGGCACGAGCGCGAGTTCCGGACGATCGAGAAGCTGAAGGAACTCGTCGCGCCGACCGGACGTTCGCTTGCGAGCACGTCGCTGGCGTGGGTGCTCGAAAATCCTGCGGTGACGTCGGCGATCATCGGTGCAAGCCGGCCCGAGCAGCTCGACGATACCCTCGCGGCCGTCGATCAGCCGCTCGATGCGGACCTCAAGGCGAAGCTGGACGATCTGACCGTCGAATACCGCTGGGGCGACGCGCAGCGGTAAGCGACATCACGCTCGCGACTGCCGCGCCCGATAGATGCCTTCGAGCGAATACAGCGCGAGCGCGGCCCAGATTGCGCCATAGCCGATCAACTGGTCGTGGCCGAACGCCTCGCGATACAGCACCACGCCGATCAGCAGTTGCAACGACGGCGTGATGTACTGGATGAGCCCGAGCATCGACAGCGGAATGCGGCGCGCACCGGCCGCAAACAGCAGCAGCGGCACGGCGGTGACAGGGCCGGCCGCGGCGAGCAGCAGCTTCACACCGGTTGATGCATGCGCGAATCCGCTGCCGCCGTGCGAGCTCAACACGAAGAGATACAGCAGCGCAATCGGGCACAGCAGCATGGTTTCGAGCGTGAGCCCTTCCAGCGCGCCGAGCGTCGCCGTCTTGCGCAGCAGCCCGTAGCCGCCGAAGGTGAGCGCGAGCGCGAAGCTGATCCACGGCGGCGCGCCGTTGGCCCACGTGAGCCACGCGACGCCGAGCGCGGCAACGATCACCGCGATCCACTGCCCCGGCCTCAGCCGTTCGTGCAGGAACGCCATGCCGAACAGCACGTTGACGAGCGGATTGATGAAGTAGCCAAGACTCGCCTCGACGATGCGCCCGTCGTTCACCGCCCAGATATAAATGCCCCAGTTGGCCGATAGCAGCACCGCGCTCGCCGCGAAGCGCGCGAGCAGCCGCCGGTCGCGCAACACGGGGCCGAGCCATTGCCACTGACGCCGCACGGTGAGCACGATGAGCAAAAACGCCATGGACCACGCCATGCGGTGCGCGAGCATTTCCACCGCGCCGATCTCGTGCAGCGCCTTGAAATAGATCGGAAAGAGGCCCCAAATGGCAAAGGCCGTGAAAGCATAGACGACGCCTGGATTCATTGTTCGATGCGTGAGGCAGTAAGGCTGCGGACCGATCGGAAGCCGTCTGCAAGGAATGGAAGCAGAATTCTAGTCGACGCGGCGGCGTTTCCTGTCTTTTGCGCGAGCCCGGGCGAGATTCGTGCTCGAAGTCACGTGCTAGCATGGCCCCGCACAATCACCTGTCGCTTCGCTAATGAACAACAATCAGCCGTCCGTCCATACCCGGTTCTTTCACATCCTGCTGTTCGTCGTCTCGGTTGCGCTCGGCTGGGTGCTGCTGCCGTTTTTTGGCGCCATCTTCTGGGGCGCGATTCTCGCCCTGCTCTTTCAGCCGATGCAGCGCTGGCTCACCGTCCGTTTCGGCAAACGCCGCAACCTCGCCGCGCTGACGACGCTCGCCGCCGCGATTCTCATCGTGATTATTCCGGTGGCGGTTGTCGCGGTGACGCTCGTGCAGGAAGTCGCGCTCGTCTATACGCGCATCAAGAGCGGCGACCTCAACTTCGGCCTGTATTACCAGCATGTGCTTCATGCGTTGCCCATGTCCGCGCAGCAAAT
Organism: Caballeronia grimmiae; assembly: GCF_000698555.1. GTDB lineage: Bacteria > Pseudomonadota > Gammaproteobacteria > Burkholderiales > Burkholderiaceae > Caballeronia > Caballeronia grimmiae. The sequence goes on from NZ_JFHE01000014.1 coordinate 109,555, forward strand.
GCTCGGGCGATACGGCCTCGACGACATCCCCGGCCTCCAGCGCAAGCTGATGGAAGGCGCGTCGCAGATCAGCCAGTTCGCGGCGGCGCAGGCGCTGCTGATCGGCCAGAACACGTTTCAGTTCGTCGTGAGCTTCGGCGTGATGCTGTACCTCGTGTTCTTCCTGCTGCGCGATGGCGGCGAGATCGGCCGGCGCATTCGCCGCGCAATTCCGCTCGATCCCGCGCCGAAGCAGCATTTGATCGCGAAGTTCACCACCGTCGTGCGCGCGACGGTCAAGGGCAACATCGCGGTCGCGGCCGTGCAGGGCTTTCTCGGCGGAATGATCTTCTGGATTCTCGGCATCAACGGCTCGCTCCTGTGGGGCGTGCTGATGGCGTTCCTGTCGCTCTTGCCCGCCGTGGGCGCGGCGCTCGTGTGGGTGCCCGCCGCCCTCTACTTCTTCATGACGGGCGAGATATGGCGCGGCATCGTGCTGGTGGTGTTCTGCGTCGTGGTGATCGGGCTCGTCGATAACGTGTTGCGGCCGATTCTCGTCGGCAAGGACACGAAGATGCCGGACTGGGTCGTGCTCATCTCGACGCTCGGCGGCATGGCGCTTTTCGGCATCAACGGCTTCGTGATCGGGCCGCTGGTTGCCGCGCTCTTCATGGCGAGCTGGGATATCTTCTCGCAGGACGAGGAAGGCAAGAGTGTATGAAAAAACGGCTCCGCGAAGGAGCCGTTTTCATTTTGGGAAACCGCCGCGTTAGCGTGAATGCGGCGAGTTGTAACGGCACTCGAAGCGCTTTCTCACCGTCCCGTTCTCATCGACGCTTTCCAGATACACATCGAACTGCCACAAGCGCGCCATGTGCTTGAGCACTTCGTCGCTGTCGTTCGACAGATGGCGGTTATCGGTCATGAAGTGACGCAGCGTGAGGCTGCGATCGCCGCGCGTGTTCACCGAATACACCTGGATGTTCGGCTCGCGATGATGAATGTCGTACTGCCGCGACAACGCCTGCCGCACGTAGCGATAGCCGCTCCCGTCGTGAATCGCTGATACTTCGAGCGCATCGCGCATGTCGTCGTCGAGGATCGAGAAGAGGCGCATCTCGCGTATCAGATGCGGCGACAAGTACTGCGCGATGAAGCTCTCGTCCTTGAAATTGCGCATCGCGTAGTGCAGCGATTCGAGCCAGTCGCTGCCCGCAAGCTCAGGGAACCACTCGCGGTCTTCGTCCGTGGGGCTCTCGCAGATGCGGCGGATGTCGCTCATCATCGAGAAGCCAAGCGCGTACGGATTGATGCCGCTGTAATACGGCTTCGTGACCGGCGGCTGATACACCACGTTGCTGTGCGAATGCAGGAACTCCATCATGAAGCCGTCTTCGAGACGGCCTTCGTTGTAGAGCGTGTTCAACAGCGTGTAGTGCCAGAAGGTCGCCCAGCCTTCGTTCATCACCTGCGTCTGGCGCTGCGGATAGAAGTACTGCCCGACCTTGCGCACGATGCGGATCACTTCGCGCTCCCACGGCTCCAGGAGCGGCGCGTTCTTTTCCGCGAAGTACAGCAGATTTTCTTGCGGCTCCGGCGGATAGCGGCTTTCTGTTTCCTCGGCGGACGGCGCCTTCTTGTTCGGCAGCGTGCGCCACAGTTCGTTGACCTGCGATTGCAAATACGCCTCGCGCTCGCGGCGCATCGCTGCTTCCTTTGCGAGCGACAACTTCTGCGGACGCTTGTAACGGTCGACGCCATAATTCATCAGCGCGTGACACGAGTCCAGCAGTTCCTCGACGCGATCCAGCCCGTAACGCTCCTCGCACTCCGCGATGTAATTCTTCGCATAAACGAGGTAATCGATGATCGCGTGGGCATCCGTCCACAGCCGGAACAGATAGTTGCCCTTGAAAAACGAGTTATGCCCGTAGGCGGCATGCGCGATGACGAGCGCCTGCATCGTCATCGTGTTCTCTTCCATCAGATACGCGATGCAGGGATTCGAATTGATGACGATCTCATACGCGAGACCCATCTGCCCGCGCCGATAGCTTTTCTCAGTGGAGAGAAAGTGCTTGCCGAACGACCAGTGCCGATAGTTCACCGGCATGCCGACGGAGGCATACGCGTCCATCATCTGCTCGGCGCTGATGATCTCGAGCTGAATGGGATACACGTCCAGCCCGTAGCGATTCGCGACGCGCGAAATCTCGGCGTCGTATTCTTCGATCAGCTCGACGCTCCAGTCCGACGGACACGGCAGCGGCCGCTTGTCTGCAACGTTCATCCTGCCTTCCTCGTGCGTCTTTTCGGACGCATTGCGTTGCCCCGCTTCCGGTCCGAGCTTCGAAGGAGCACGATCGTCCGTGCCGTCCAGATGATAACCACGCGCTTCGTTGTTCGAATGCCTGCTCGTCATGCGGCCGCCTGTTGTTTTTCGAAAAGCTCGCGAAAGACCGGATAGATATCCGAGGCCGAGTCGACTTTCTTCATCGCCAGTTCAGGGGCGCCCGCTGCCAGTTGAGCATACTCCAACCAGAGATTCTGCTCCTCTGGCGCTACCTGGATATAGGCAAAATACCGGACCTTCGGGAGGATGTCGTCCGCCAGCAGCTTGCGGCATTTGGGGGAATCGTCGGTCCAGTTGTCGCCGTCGGAAGCCTGTGCGCCGTAAATGTTCCATTCAGTCGGCGAATAGCGCTCGTCCATGATCTTCTTCATCAACTCCAGCGCGCTCGATACCACCGTGCCGCCGCTTTCCGTCGAATGAAAGAAGGTGTCCTCGTCCACTTCCTCCGCACGCGTGTGGTGACGGATGAAGACGACTTCGATCTTCTCGTAGTTCCGTTGCAGGAACAGATACAGCAGGATGAAAAAGCGCTTCGAGAGGTCCTTGCGCTGCTCGTCCATCGAACCGGACACGTCCATCAGGCAGAACATCACGGCCTTGCTCGATGGCGTCGGCTGCTTCACGCGGTTGATATAGCGCAGATCGAAGGGATCGATGAACGGAATGCGTGTGATCCGCCCCTGCATGACGACAATTTCCGCTTCGAGACGCGCGATCTCTTCGGCGTCGCCGGCTTCGGCTTTGAGCTGTTCGAGCTGGCGTTCCATCTCGCGCAGTTGCGTCGCGAGCGGCCAGCCGAGCGCGATGCGCCGCCCGAGCGCGGAGCGCAGCGATCGCACTACGTCGATATTGTTCGGCGTGCCTTCCGCCGCCCAGCCCGCGCGCACGTTCTTCCACGTGGGCACGGCGAGCAGTTGCGTCTTGACGAGGCGCGGCAGTTCGAGATCGTCGAAGAAGTACTGCATGAACTCTTCGCGCGACAGCTCGAACACGAAGTCGTCCTGCCCTTCGCCCTCGTTGCTGGCACTCTTGCCGCCGCCGCCCGAGCCGCCCGGCGGACGCGGAATCTTGTCGCCGCGTATGTAATCGGCGTTGCCCGGATGGACATACTCGCGCTTGCCGCCCGGCCCATGCCGGAACGACGGCTCCGCGATGTCCTTCTTCGGAATCGTGATGCTTTGCGTGCTTTGAATGTCCTTGATGCTGCGATCGCGCACCGCGTCGGACACCGCACGGCGAATGTAGTTCTTGACGCGTCGCAGGAAGCGTTCGCGGTTCGCGATGCTCTTGTTCTTGCCGGCTAACCTGCGGTCGATGATTTGGTGCAGCACATCCAGTCTCCCGCGTAATTGGCGAGGTGCGAGGCGCTGCTCGAGTTCTTGGCGTACCGCGCGGCTCGCCAGCGTCTCTCACTCGCAACGTGCCCGCCTTGCCACCCGGTTCCATTGATGAAGCCGGGCGGCGCGAGCCTGAGTCACGACAACGTGTCCTTCTCTACCACCTCAAGACGACTTGCGCACCCGCAGATACCAGTCGCACAGCAGGCGGACCTGCTTCGGGGTGTAACCCTTCGCGACCATGCGATTGACGAAGTCCTCGTGCTTTCTCTGCTCTTCCGCCGATCCCTTCGCATTGAACGAGATGACCGGCAGGAGTTCTTCCGTGTTGGAGAACATCTTCTTCTCGATCACGACGCGCAGCTTTTCGTAGCTGATCCACGCGGGATTCTTGCCCCCGTTGGCCGCACGCGCACGCAACACGAAGTTCACGATCTCGTTGCGGAAGTCCTTCGGGTTGCTGATGCCCGCGGGCTTCTCGATCTTCTCCAGTTCCGCATTGAGCGCGGCACGGTCGAAGCTCTCGCCGGTGTCGTGGTCGCGGAACTCCTGATCCTGAATCCAGAAGTCCGCATACGTCACGTAGCGATCGAAGATGTTTTGTCCATACTCGGAATACGACTCCAGATACGCGGTTTGAATCTCCTTGCCGATGAATTCCGCATACCGCGAAGCCAGCACGTCCTTGATGAAGGACAGGTACTTCTGCTCCGTTTCCGGCGGGAACTGCTCCCGTTCGATCTGCTGTTCCAGTACGTACATCAGATGCACGGGATTGGCCGCGACTTCGGTCGAATCGAAGTTGAAGACGCGCGAGAGGATCTTGAAGGCGAAGCGTGTGGAGACACCCGTCATGCCTTCATCGACACCGGCGAAATCGCGATACTCCTGATACGACTTCGCCTTCGGGTCCGTGTCTTTCAGGTTCTCGCCGTCATAGACCTGCATCTTCGAGAAGAGACTCGAATTCTCCGGTTCGTGCAGGCGCGTGAGGACCGCCATCTGCGCCATCATCTTGAGCGTGCCGGGCGCGCATACCGCATCCGCCAGCGACGAGTTGCGCAAGAGCTTCTCGTAGATCTTGACCTCTTCACCGTAGCGCAGGCAATACGGCACCTTGACCACGAAGATCCGGTCGAGGAGTGCCTCGTTGTTCTTGTTGTTGCGGAACGCCTTCCATTCCGACTCGTTCGAGTGCGCGAGAATCACGCCGTCGAACGGGATCGCGCCGAAGCCTTCCGTGCCCTTGAAATTGCCTTCCTGCGTCGCGGTCAGCAACGGATGCAGCACCTTGATCGGCGCCTTGAACATTTCGACGAATTCGAGCAAGCCCTGATTGGCCAGGCACAGGCCGCCGGAGTAGCTGTACGCATCGGCGTCGTCCTGCGAATACGTTTCGAGCTTGCGGATATCCACCTTGCCGACGAGCGAGGAGATGTCCTGGTTGTTCTCGTCGCCCGGCTCCGTCTTGGCGATACCGATTTGCCGCAGGATCGACGGATAGCGGCGCACGACGCGGAACTTGCGGATATCGCCGTTGTATTCATGCAGGCGCTTGACCGCCCACGGCGAAAGAATGCTTTTGAGGTAGCGGCGCGGAATGCCGTATTGCTCTTCGAGCACGGGGCCGTCTTCGTCGTAATCGAAAAGGCCGAGCGGCGATTCGTTGACGGGCGAGCCCTTCAGCGAATAGAACGGCACGCGCTCCATGAGTTGCTTCAGACGTTCGGCGATCGACGACTTGCCGCCGCCCACCGGACCCAGCAGATACAGGATCTGCTTCTTCTCTTCGAGACCCTGCGCAGCGTGCCGGAAATACGACACCACGTTCTCGATCACCTCTTCCATTCCGTAGAATTCGCGGAACGCCGGATACACCTTGATGACCTTGTTTGCAAACACGCGCGACAGCCGCGGATCGAGACGCGTGTCGACCATTTCGGGTTCACCGATGGCCGTCAGCATGCGTTCGCCGGCTGTTGCGTATGTGGCAGGATCTTCCTTGCAGAGCGCGAGATACTCTTCCAGCGAGAACTCTTCCTCGCGCGTTTTTTCGAAGCGGGTCGCGAAACTGCTGTAGATATCCATGCTACCTCCTCGCCGAAGTCAGAAAGCCTTGGTCGTCCCGACGCGCGTTATCGAAACGACATCGCTTGAATTCATCCTAAACCCTTTCGAATTTTTTTTCACGCACTAGCTAATATGATTTGCTTCGAAGCTCCTTCGAACAATCACTAGCTTGGTGAGTTATTTTCGTTCACCTACAATCCTCAGTCCCGATGTCGGCATTGTCGTGTTCGCTGCATCGCGCTTTCGTTGTGTTCCAACAGCCTCGTTCCGCCAAAGTGGTGGCGTGGGGCGAACGCATCGCTCGATGCGCTTCCTGTTGCGCACAGATGGCATCGGTCACGTGAGCACGAGTTCGAGTTCGCCGATGCGATCGATCGCGCCATGCACCATCGACGGCCCCTCCACGCGATACGCGCCCGTATAGGATCCGGTGGTGATGGTCCAGAAGGGCTCGACGGTCAAACCCATGCGGGAACAATGGTTGACGAGCCAGGGCAGCAATTCGCGAGGATCGCCCGCAGGATTGCCTAGCGTAGCCGGAGCAATCCCCACGCCATCGAGAGTGAGTTCGAGCCGCGGCGCGAGAAAATCGAAGCCCGGTGCGACGACGTCGTAAGGCTCCATGCCGCTCGTGATGAGCGCGCCGTTGTTCTGCGCATCCGCAAGCTGTGCAAGCGGGTCGAGATTCGGCCATTGCGCGAAACGGCTATCGACCACTTCGAGCGCGACCGCCATGCCGCCGATTGCCGCGAACACTTCGGCGCGCGTATAGGGCTCGGATTTCGGGGGCAAGGCATAGGCGAAGCGAAACGCTATTTCGAGTTCCACCAGCACGCGAAAGAAGCTGCTGCAAGGCAGGCGCGCGGGCGACACATATACGCATTCCGCATCGATGGGTGCGCCCGTGGCAAGCGAATCGGGTGCGCGCGCGCCGATCTTCCAGGCGCCGATGCGCGCTTTCGTATCGCGCAGGACTTCGTGCTGAATGGCGTAGGCGGTGTGCGCGTCGGGGGGAAGATCGCGCTCTTCGAGCGAGTCGATCAGTTGATGCTGACGCCGCGCTGCAACGAGCTTTGCGGCGAGTGTCGATCCGGTCATGTTGCTATCCTCGTGTGAACGATGACACACAGTGCAACAGTGTACGGGCTGCCGGATCGATTTGCGTTTGCCCTTGCTGGCGTCATGTAGCCACGCGACGCACGACGCTTGAACGAATCGTGAACGGACGATTGCAGCGCGTCCGCGCCTTCGCGAAGCAGGCGCCGCTTATTTCGACACTTCGTTCCGATGCGGAATCGACGGCTGCGCGCCTTCGCGCGTCACGGCGAGCGCGGCGGCGCGCTGGCCGAACGCGATCGCATCGGCGACGGCGCTGCCGCGTGCAAGCTCCGCCGCGAATCCGCCGATGAACGTATCGCCGGCGGCGGTGGTGTCCACGGCCTCGACCTTCGGTGAGGGCAGGTGCCGGCCATCATCATCGCCATGAAGCAGCGCATACACGCCCTGCCCGCCCAGCGTCACGATGACGTTGCGCGCCCCCTTGGCCTTCAGCGCGTGCGCGGCGCGGCGCGCATCGTCGGGCGTGGAGATCGGAGCGCCGGTCAGCGTGCCGGCCTCGAGTTCATTCGGAATCAGATAGTCGACGAGGGGAAACCAGTCGGCGGGCAAGGCGCTCGCGGCGGGCGCGGGGTTGAGAATCGTCGTGCGTCCGAGCCTTCGCCCTGCGGCGAGCGCCGCGCGCACGGTTTCGGCCGGTGTTTCGAGCTGGCAGACGATGACATCCGCCTGCGCCAGCATGTCCTCCTGCGCGCCGATGCGCTCAGGCGTCACCTCGGCGTTGCTGCCCGCGACGATGACGATCGCGTTCTGGCTCGCGTCATCGACGATGATGAGCGCCACGCCCGTCGGCGCGTGCTCGCTCGTGGCCAGCGCCGTGCAGTCGATGCCTTCCGCTTCGAGGCTGCTCTTGAGCGTCGCGCCGTTCGTGTCGTTGCCGACGCAGCCAATCATCGCGACCTGCGCACCGAGGCGCGCCGCCGCGACCGCCTGATTGCCGCCCTTGCCGCCCGGCACCTGCGCGAACGCGTGCCCCGCGAGCGTTTCGCCCGGCAGCGGCAGGCGCGGCGCGCGCGCGACGAGATCCATGTTGAGGCTGCCGACCACGGTCACGCGGCCGCGCGAGGTCGGGTTCGGCTTGGCTTTGTCGGTCATCGTGTTGAGTGTTTGTCGATCGAAGGGTTATTCGGCGTTCACCGCGACGGTCCGGCCACGCGCGGCGCGGAACGTCTGCGGGGCCACCGCCGTCGATTCGCGGCGCACGAGGCGCGGCGGCACGACGCGGCGGCGCGTCGGACCCGGCAGCTTACCCGTAATGCGCTCGATGAGCGTCTGCGCAGCCATCTCGCCGAGCGAGCGCACCGACTGGCCGACCGTCGACAGCGCGGGATACGTGTAGCGCGACAGTTCGACGTCGTCGAAACCGATGATCGAGCAATCCTCCGGCACGCGAATGCCGCGTTCCGCCGCCGCACGCAGCGCGCCGATGCCCATCATGTCGTTGCACGCGAAGATCGCGGTCGGCTTCATCGAATCGAAAAGTTGCGAGGCCGCCGCGTAGCCGCCCGTCGCCGAAAAGTCGCTCTGCACGATCGCGTCCGGACCGATTCCGACGCCGCTTTCGGCCATCGCGCGAATGAAGCCGTGCAGGCGCATTGCGCTCACCGCCGTTCCCGCCGGACCCGTGATGCAGCCGATATCCGAATGGCCGAGTTGCAGCAGATGCCTCGTCGCACAATACGCGCCCTTCTCGTGGTCGATCTGCACGAGATCGGCCGAGATGCCCTCGATGTTTCTATCGACGATCAAAAGCGGCTCGCGCGCGTTCGCGAGGCATTGCGCAAGCACCGCATCCTCGCCCGCCGATGCGATCACCAGCCCGTCGATGCGCTTTTCCTGCAACACGCGCAGATAGTTGCGCTGCTTGGCGGGATCGTCGTCGGAGTTGCAGAAGAACACGCAGTAGCCGTTCTTCGCGCAGCCGTCCTCGACGCCGCGCGCCAGTTCCGCGAAGTACGGATTCGTCGCGTTCGGCACGAGCAGGCCGATCGTCGCCGTCGAGCGCGCCTTGAGCGATCGCGCAACCGCCGACGGCACGTAGTCCAGCTCGCGAATCGCCCGCTCGACCTTCGCCCGCACATCGGCGGACACCGGCCTCGAATTGTTCACTACGTGGGACACCGTCGTAAACGACACCCCGGCAATGGCTGCCACGTCTTTGATCGTCGCCATACATCGTCCTTCGCTTTTCTGGTCCAACTGCTCTTGTCGACCGGATACGTTCCGTGCGCACGGCCCTCCCGTACGCAATTGCCGCTCCCCGTTGCTCCACGCGTGCAAACGGAAACGCCCGGTTCCTCTTTTTTCGTCGCCACGCTGCACCGCGACGTCCTGCCGATACTGCCCTCAGGCGCGCTTGCGCCTGCTGCGATACGTGTCCAGCACCACTGCCACCACGATCACCGCGCCCGTGATGATTCGCTTCGTCGGCTCGTTCGCGCCGATCTGCGCGAGCCCCGCCGCGAGCACCGAGATGATCAGAACGCCGAAAAAGGTGCTGATGACCGAGCCGCGCCCGCCCATCAGACTCGTTCCGCCGATCACCACCGCCGCGATCACCTGAAGCTCCACTCCCGCGCCCGCGTTCGGATCGGCGGCTTCGAGGCGCGAGATCTGAAACAGCGCCGCGAGCCCGGAAAGCGCGCCCATCAGCGAGAAAACGATTACCTTGTACGGCCGCGGGTCCACGCCCGCAAGCCGGACCGCTTCCTCGTTCGTGCCTATCCCTACCAGATATCGGCCGAAAATCGTCCGAGTCAAGACCCAATGCGCAATGATCATCACCGCGACCGCGATCAGGAACGCGGGCGAGATGCCGAACGCGATCGGATTCGAGAGAAAGTCGAACGCGTCGCCGATATAAGCGGTGCGCGAATTCGTCATCTGGTACGCGAGGCCGCGCGCCGCTTCCAGCACGCCGAGCGACACGATGAACGACGGAATCCGCCACGCGACCGTCACCAGGCCCGTGACCGTGCCCGTCAGCGCGGCGGCGGCAAGGCCGATCAGCGCCGCCGGAAACGCCGGCCAGTGCCACTTGAGCGCCGCGACGCTCACCACCGACGCACCGAGCGCCAGCACCGACCCCACCGAAAGGTCGATGCCCGCGATGATCAGCACGAAGGTCATGCCGATCGACATCACGACGAGATCCGGTATCTGGTTCGCGATCGTGCTGAACGTGTCGTACGTCAGAAAGTGCGAACTCAGCACTGAAAACAGCGCGATCATCGCGGCCAGCGCGCCCGCCAGTCCGATGTAGTTCGAGAACCCAAGGCGCGTGCCGGCGCCCTTCGCCGTCTTCGGTGCATCGGCTGAGAGCTTCGCGTCGGTCTGGCCCGTCATTCAATGCTCCACGAAAGTGTCTTGTTCCGGCGGCTTCGCATCGGGCGCGAGCGGCTCGTGCAGCATCGCCTCGCGCTTTGCATAGCCCGCGAACGCCGCAGCGAGCAGCGCGTCCTGCGTCCAGCTGTCGCGCTCGAAGATGCCCGTCATCTTTCCCGCCGACATCACGCCGATGCGGTCGCAAATCAGCATCAGCTCGCGCAGGTCGCTCGATACCACCACGAGCGCCCGGCCTTCGCGAGCGAGCGCGCCCATCAATCCGTAGATGTCGAATTTCGCACCGACATCGATGCCGCGCGTCGGTTCGTCGAACAGCAGCACGCGGCACGCTTCGCGGCCTTCGCGCGCAAGCCAGCGGCCGATCACCACTTTCTGCTGATTGCCGCCCGACAGTTCCGACACGGCCTGCGCCGGGCCGGACGTGCGCACGCGCATCGCGTCGATCTGCCGCTGCGCAAGCGTTGCCTCGCGGCGTGCGTCGATCACGCCATGACGCGCCACCGCGCCGACATTGCCGAGTGAAACGTTCGCGGCGATGGGCAGGGCGAGCAGCAGGCCCTCGCCCTTGCGGTCCTCCGTAATGAGCGCAATGCCGTGCTTCACCGCGTCCGACGGCGACTGCACGTGCACCGGCTGCAACGTTTGCCCGTTGCGGGCGATCGACACCGTGCCCGCGTCCGCGCGATCCGCGCCGTAAATCAGGCGCATCAGTTCCGTGCGGCCCGCGCCGATCAGCCCGCTTACGCCGAAAATCTCGCCTGCGCGGACATCGAACGAAACGTCGCGCACCGCCTGGCCGCGCGTCAGGCCGTCCACTTTCAAGACGACATCGCCCAGGCGCTTCTCGCCAAGATCGATGCGCTCGCCAAGCTCACGCCCGACCATCAGCGTCACGAGCTGTTCGCTCGACAGCGCGTCCATCGGGCCGATATGGACGAGGCGTCCGTCGCGCAGGACGGCTGCCCGCTCCGCGATGCGCCGCAATTCCTCCAGCCGATGCGAGATGTACACGAGCGCCACGCCGCGCGCTTTCAGCCGCGCGATCTGCTCGAACAGCAGATCGACTTCGCGGGCGGTCAGCATCGCGGTCGGCTCGTCGAGAATCAGCACGCGGCAATCGCCGATCAGATTGCGGGCGATCTCCACCATCTGCTGATGACCGATGCCGAGATCGCCGACGAGCGTGTCCGGATCGATTGCATCCAGCCCGACTTGCGCCATCGCGTGACGGGCGTCGTCGGCAAGACGCTTGCGGTCGATCCAGCCGAACTTCACGCGGCCTTTCTGCGGCAGCCGGTTCAGGAACAGGTTTTCGGCGACGGAAAGCGTCGGCAGCAGATTCAGTTCCTGCATGACCATCCGCACGCCGAGCGCTTCCGCGTCGGTGCGGCTCTGGGGCGCATACGGGTGGCCCGCGAGCGTCATCGCGCCGGTGGTCGGATCGGCGAGACCGCCGATGACCTTCGACAGCGTGCTCTTGCCTGCGCCGTTCTCGCCCGTCAACGCGAGCACCTCGCCGGGCCTGAGCCCGAGCGAAACGTCGGTCAGCACCGGCTCGACATAGGTCTTGCCGATGCCCGCGACCGTCAGCACGCAGGGGTCCGCATCGTTCATATTGGCGTAGGGTCGGTCAAAGCTGGGTCAGCATCCTCGCTTGCTTCAAACTCGCTTTCTTCAAACTTTCGGGCTGCGTCTTTCGTCCGCGCCCGTGCGCGTTTTAACGGCACGATGGCCGCTAACTTGAGGACGGTCGGTTCGCGCCCCCACGCTCGCGGCCTTGCGACTTACTTCGTGACCAGATCGACCGGAGTTTCCACCACGGTCGACAATGTTGATTGCTTCTGATGGCCCGCGATCGCCTTGAGCGCCACGTCGATGCCGAACACCGCCTGTTTCGCGGCGTATTGATCAGCGGTGGCGAGCACGCGGCCGTCCTTCAGCATCGGCTTGATTGCGTTGATGTTGTCGTAGCCGACCACCTGCACCTTGCCGGCCTTGCCCGCGGCGCGCACCGCCGACACCGCGCCGATCGCCATGTTGTCGTTTCCGCACAGGAGCGCCTTGACGTTCGGATTCGCGTTGAGAATCTGCGAGGCGACCGCGTTGCCCTTGTCGATTTCCCAGTCGCCCGATTGCAGCGCGACCACTTTCATGCCGCCCGCGTCCATCGCGTCCTTGAAGCCGGCGGTGCGCTGCTGCGCGTTCGTCGTGGTCGACACGCCTTCGATGATCCCCACTTCATCGCCCTTCTTGAGGTGCTTCGCGAGATAGTCGCCGACCTGACGCGCGCCTTTGCGATTGTCCGGTCCGACGAACGGCACGTTCAGATCCTTCGACTTCAGCACGTCCTGATCGAGCCGGTTGTCGATATTCACGACGATGATCCCGGCATCCGCCGCCTTCTTGATGACCGGCACGAGCGCCTTCGAATCCGCCGGCGCGATGACGAGCGCATCGACCTTGGAGACGATCATCTGCTCGACGATGCGGATCTGCGCGGCGGTATCCGTTTCGTCCTTGATGCCGTTGGTGATGAGATCGAACTTGGCGGCGTTCTTCTGCTGGTATTCCTTCGCGCCGGTTTCCATCGTCAGGAAGAACTCGTTGGCGAGCGACTTCATCACGAGGGCGACTTTCGGCTTGGCCGCGCCCTGCGCGAACGCGGACGACGATGCAAACGGCAACGCGGCGCACACGGCCAGCGCGACGGCAGCCGACAGAACGCGGCGGCGAACGATTGATTCCATGCGGATCTCCTCCAGTGCTTTCATTGGTGTTTTCGGTCGGGCGAAGTGGCCGGAACTGCGGATTGCAACGTTTGCCCGCCGTCGATTCTCGTAGCTGCCTGGCGAGCGGTCAAATGGGACTAACGTGTAGGAAGTGCTCCAGACGCGCCGTGCGATACGCCGCTCAAAGCCCCTCGACGGACTCGCCTTCGACTTCGTTGTCGACGATCTTGCGTCCATATTCGATACCGGCGCGCGTGGCATCGATCGGGCTGTCGAACGGTTCCTGAGCGGGCACGCCGAACATGGCCTCGCGTCCGCTTTCGCCCGCCGCGCTGCGCGAAATGGTCACGAAGATGTCGAAGTGGCGTGGACCGTCGTCGGGCTCGCCGCGCTCGTGCGCGCGGCGCATGGCCTGTACGCGGATTTCGAAGCCCTTGTAGTGATCGGCGAGCGGCGTGGACATGAGGCGGCTCCTTCTATCGTGGAAGAATTGGCGCGCAATGCGCCGAACCAATGACTCGACCTTACGGAAACCGCCGGTCGCTCGTCTTCGCGAAAGGACGATGCAAGCGTAATGTTGCAGCGGCGTCGAATGTCACCTTATCGCACACTTTGCAGGAACCCGGTTTGCCATAATGCGCGGGCGGGTCATCGATACTCGCTGTCCTAACAAGATGTCACTTACTCAGGGAGCGTCCCCATGAACATGCGAGCTACTGCGCTCATTGCCGTGTTGAGTCTCACACTCGGCGCGAACACGGCTTTTGCTGCCAACAGCCAGCAATCGAAGATGTCCGAATGCAACAAGCAGGCGGCCGACAAGAAAGGCGATGACCGCAAGGCCTTCATGAAGAGCTGTTTGTCTGCATCGGCATCGGCATCGGCGCCTGCCGAGGCTTCCGCGCCGATGACGCAGCAGCAGCGCATGACGGCGTGCAATTCGCAGGCGTCCGGCAAGAAAGGCGACGATCGCAAGGCGTTCATGAAGAGCTGCCTGTCGAGCGCTCCGGCTGCGGCCGCTTCGGAACCGATGACTCAGCAGCAGCGCATGACGGCGTGCAACACGCAGGCGACCGGCAAGAGCGGCGACGACCGCAAGGCCTTCATGAAAAGCTGTCTGAGCAACAAGGGCTAAGCACCCCTCTCGATCCGGGCCGCGCTGTTCGCGCGGCCTGTCGTCTTTTCTCTGCTTGCCGGCCGATATTGCACTGCAACCACGCAAGTGATTCGCGCCGCCGTCTTTTTCTCCTAAGATGGCGCGAAGGCGGCCCTTCGACAATACAAGAAATACGCCATCGGCCGCCGCTCGTCTAGCGCAGCGTCCCGCTTCGCAAGGAGGCACGGATGGCATGGAAGCACAAGAACCGCTGGTTCCGCCGGTGGCTCCTGACGATCACCTTTTGGGCCGTGCCCGTGATGATCGTTGCGGTCAACGAGGCGCGCGAGGAGATGGCCTACAACAAGGTCGATCTTCAGAAGTCGCTTGCCACGTGGGAGTTGACCGATGCACAGCGCGCAACGGGCGCCGCCGGCCGCTGTCACGGCGATCCGGACGAGGCGCGCGCCGCCGGCTGCCCCGCCGACATCCTGCTCGCCAATGCGCAGAAGCATCAGGAAGCGCTCGACGAATACGCGCATCGCAAGGCGACGCTCGCCGATTATCTTTGGCACGCCTTCGTCGGCTACTGGATAACGCCTGCCGCGTTCTTACTCGTCCTCGGCATGACGATCGGCGCGATTCGCCGTGCGCTCAGGCGGCCCGCGCAGGCGCCGCGCCCTGTCGCACCGACTCATCCGACGGAAGTAAAAACGACGAGCCATCCCTGAGTCTGCGCCGGGTACGGTCGTTGCTACTGCCAACGGCGGCGTTCCTGTAACACGCGCAAAAGGGTGCGGCGCAATTAGTGCATGGCGGATGCGACGCCTGCGGCAAACTGACCAGTCGATCGATGAGCTTTCAGATAACGTTCGGAAAACTTGACGTTTTGCCGCTGGCAGCATGCAATGGATGGACATCGCCGATGTCCCGTTCGTGTGACTCGCGCTCATCGGCCGGGTCTCGCGTTTCGTTGTCGCTGTGCTATAACTTGGCGTGCCTCACCCTCCCGCTCTATGGGGTTTCCTAATTCCACGATGGAGAACAATGATGCAAAGACGAAACTTCATGCTCAAGTCGACGGCCGTGTTGGCGCTGGGAGGCCTCGCGCTTGCCGGTTGCACGACCAATTCGAACACGGGCGCTGAAAAAGCCGCCAGTTCCGCCGATGACCGCCGTTCCATCGACGCTGACGTCGACGGCACCATCCAGCGTCTCTACACGACGGTTCCCGGCTCGCGCGAACTGGTCGCGAAGTCGCGCGGCATTCTCGTCTTCCCGTCGGTGATTCAGGCCGGCTTCATCGTCGGCGCCCAGTACGGCAAGGGTTCGCTGCGCGTGGGCGGCAGCACCGTCGGCTACTACAGCACGACGTCGGGCTCGTTCGGCCTGCAGGCGGGCGCGCAGTCGAAGGCGATCATCTTCCTGTTCATGACCCAGGACGCGCTCGACAAATTCCGTAATTCGGACGGCTGGGCTGCAGGCGTCGATGCATCGGTTGCGCTCGTGAAGATGGGCGCGAACGGCGCCGTCGATACGACCACCGCCACCGCGCCGGTCGAAGCGTTCGTGCTGACCAACGCGGGTCTGATGGCCGATGTCTCGCTGCAAGGCACGAAGGTCACGCGCCTCAAGATGTAACGGGCGTTTCATCCTTCACGGCAGCAAGCATGACCGCCGTGTGGCGCGACGCGAGGGTCGCGCCACACGGCGGTTTTTTTACGTCGTTGCGCTGTCGATCAGCTTGAACCGCGAGCGTTTCTGCGCACGCACCACGGCCCGATACGCATCCAGATACTGCCGCGCCATCCGGTGCGACGTGAAGCGTTCCTCGAAGCGTCTTCGCACACCCTCGCGCGGCAGCGTATGCAGCCGGTTGACGGCCGCGACCGCGCCGATCTCGTCTTCGACGATAAAGCCCGACACGCCCTCGTCCACCACTTCCGGCACGGCCCCGCGATTGAACGCGATGACAGGCGTGCCGCAGGCCATCGCTTCGATCATGGCGAGGCCGAAAGGCTCCGGCCAGTCGATCGGAAACAGCAGCGCGAGTGCGCCCGAAAGAAACTCGGCCTTCTGGCTATCGTTGATTTCGCCGATGTATTCGACATACGGCAATTCGAGAAGCGGCGCGATTTCACGCTCGAAATACTCGTGATCGGCGGCATCGACTTTGGCGGCGATCTTGATCGGCAGCCCGCAGCGCCCGGCGATGCGAATCGCCGTATCGACGCGCTTTTCCGGCGAAATGCGCCCGAGGAACGCCAGATACTTGTGCTCGACGGGCTGCGGCACGTAGAGCTTCTCCGGCAGCCCGTGATAGACCGTCGACACCCATTTCGCCTGCGGCAACGGATGCCGCTGCGCATCCGAAATGGACACGACCGGTGCGGTGTTGAAGGTATCGAATACGGGCTGCTGCTCCGGCAGATCGAGGCGGCCGTGCATCGTCGTGACGAACGGCGTCTCCTGCCGGTTGAAGAGCGAGAACGAGTAATAGTCCATGTGGAAATGCAGGACGTCGAACTCTTCGGCCCGGCGCCGCACCATTTCCATCAGCAGCATATGCGGCGCGATGCGGTCGCGAATCGCGGGGTCGAGCCGCAGCGCTCGCGGCCAGACCGATTCCAGCTTCGCGGTGGTCTGCGAATCGCCGGTGGCAAACAGCGTGACCTCGTGCCCCAGTTCGACGAGCGCTTCAGTCAGATACGACACGACACGCTCCGTGCCGCCATAGAGCTTCGGCGGCACCGATTCGGTCAGCGGGGCGATCTGGGCAATTCTCATCGTTCGTCTCCATGCATTTTCGACGTCCACCCGAACTCGACGCGCGGCCTCTCTGCCACGCGCTTCGAGTATGACAGCAGGGTGTAAGCGGGCTAACGAGGTGTTGCCCTAGGCGTCGATTCGCGAGAAGCCATTATCGCGGGCGAACGGCGGCGAAACAGCGCTTCCTTGCACTTTCAACACCTTGTTACAGGCGGGAAACACTCGTTTCGCGCGGCTGTTACTTGCGCCGGACGTCGCGTAGATCGGCGAGAAAATTGTCGCGCCAGACGCCGAGGTCGTACTTGCGCAGCGCGGCCATGTTCGCCTCGTAGCGTTGCTGCCGCTCGGCAAGCGGCATCGCGAGCGAGCGCGCGAGGGCGTCGCTCATGCCGACGACGTCATGCGGGTTCACCATCACCGCGCCGGACAACTCGCCCGCCGCGCCCGCGAACTGCGAGAGCACGAGCACGCCGGGGTCGTCGGGATTCTGCGCGGCGACATACTCCTTCGCGACGAGATTCATGCCGTCGCGCAGCGGCGTGACCAGCCCGATTTGCGACTCGCGAAACAGCGACATCAGCTTCCAGCGGTCGTATCGCTGATTCAGATAGCGGATCGGCGTGTAATCGAGGCCCGAAAAGCGCCCGTTGATGCGCCCTGCTTCGTACTCGAGGTTCTGCCGGATCTGCTGATAGGTCTCGACGTCCGAGCGCGTGGGCGGCGCGATCTGCACGAGCGTGACGTTGCCGCGCCACTCCGGCGATTTCTCCAGAAAATGCTCGAACGCGCGAAAGCGTTCGACGAGTCCCTTCGAATAATCGAGCCGGTCGACGCTCATGATGAGCTTGCGGCCTTCGAGGCTCTGTTTCAGGTCCATCACGTCCTGACGCGCCTCGCCGCGCTCGGCCTGCTCGGCGATTTCGTCCGGGAACACGCCGATGCGATACACGCCCGTCTTCAACTTTCGGCCGAACGCTTCGACCTGCCCGTCGCTCGTTGCCTTGCCGTGGGCGTGGCGCACGATGTAATCGTGGAACGCGATCTGATCGCCTTCGGTCTGGAAGCCGACGACGTCGTAGCAGCACAGCGACCGCACGAGTTCTTCATGCGGCGGAATGTTCAAGAGAATTTGCGGCGACGGAAACGGAATGTGAAGAAAGAAGCCAATCCGATTCGTGATGCCCTCGCTGCGCAACGCTTCGGCGAACGGAATCAGGTGATAGTCGTGGACCCAGATGACATCGTCGGGTTGCAGCAGCTTGATGAGCTTGTGCGCGAGCCACGAATTCACGCGG
Organism: Caballeronia grimmiae; assembly: GCF_000698555.1. Taxonomy (GTDB): domain Bacteria; phylum Pseudomonadota; class Gammaproteobacteria; order Burkholderiales; family Burkholderiaceae; genus Caballeronia; species Caballeronia grimmiae. Next base: position 127,644 of record NZ_JFHE01000014.1, read on the forward strand.
CGGTAGCCGGCATATTCGTCGCGGTCATAGACGGCGAGATCGTTGCGATAGTGGAACACGGGCCACAGCATCGCGTTCGAGAAACCGCGGTAGTACTGGTCGTAGTCCTTCTTCGGCAAGCCGACGGTGGCGAACGTGACCGCGCCGTCCTGCTCGAGCGACGGCCCCTGATTCGCGACGGTCTCGCTCACCACGTCTCCGCTCCAGCCGAACCAGACGCCGCCGCTGTCCTTCAGCGCGCCGAAGACGCCCACGGCGAGCCCGCCCGCGGAGCCCTTGGTTTCGGTCGGCGTGGCGACCCGGTTGGATACGACGACGAGACGGCTCATATGCATTCCTCTTGCGTTTTATTGTCTGCTGCGGGACACGAGCGGCCCGCTTCCAGCTTTTCGACTAGCAAACGGCGTGCGGGTTTCAACGCGGTGCGCGGCGAGCGCATTGAACGACGGAAAGAGAAGCGCGGGCGGCGTGAGACAGCCCCCGTCGGGCCATCGGCACGCGGGCTTGCTTCGAAAAACAACGCGACGGCCGGCGGCGAGCCGTGTGAGTTTCGCCGCCAGCCGCCTAACACATGCTCAACGCTCCGCCTTGCACGGAAACGCTTTACCGAGGCCCAGCGAGACCATCGTCGTTGCGTTGAAGGCTGCTTTGTCGGGGTTATCGGCGATGTACTTGCGCACCGCATCCGTCAACTGTTGCGGCTTCACATCGGTGGGCAGGCAGAAGTACTGGCCGACCTGCGGCCCCGTGGTCCCGCCGATCGCTTCGATCGTGTTGTAGATGCCGTCCGCCGCGCCTTCGATATAGGCGGCGCAGGCCGTGCGCGAGTTGGGATCGGTCTTCGTGCAGAGCGTGTTGAGATCGTTGCCCGTGAACGCGAACGCGCAAACCGGCGTCGCGAGTGCACAGGCGATGACGAATTCCCGCAGCATGATCTTCCTTGTATGTTGATCGGCGGCTTGATGGGCGAAGGCGGTCAGGCCCGGCCGCCCTTGCCCGGATTCATGTCGGCGTGACGATATTGCGCGTCGATCCGCGTTATTTTGACCCATTTGCGCCGCTTTGCGGAGCGCCACCCTGCATTGCATCGAGGCGCGCCTGCAGGCCTTCCGCGACATCGCGTTCGTTGTACTTGCGTGCGAAATCCACCGCGGTCATGCCGAGCTGATTCTTCACGCGCAAGTCCGCGCCTTCATCGAGCAGTAGCTTGCACGTCGACAGATGACCGCCGCGTGCGGCCATCATCAGCGGTGTCGTGCCGTTCGGCGATCCCGCGTCGATATAGGCCGAATGGTCCAGCAAAATCTTGACGACGTCGTCATGGCCGTTGGTCGCCGCGTAATGCAGCGGTGTCCAGCCCTTCTTGTTCACTTCCGCCTCTTTCGCGATCAGCAGATTAACGAATGTCGCGTCGCCGTTGAGCGCGGCGAGCATCATTGCATTTTCGCCCGCCGGATCGGCTTTTTCGAGGTCGATGTTCGGGTTATCGGCAAGAAGCTGGCCGACTTTATCCGACTTCTCCCGCGCCGCGATGACGAGGATCGGCGCGCCGGTATTGTCGACCGTATTCGGGTCCGCGCCCTGCGCCAGTTGTTTCTTGACCGCCGAGACGTCGTCGAATTTGACCGCCTTGATGAGCGAATCCACGGACGCGGCCCACACCGGCTGCGCAAACGCGCACGCCGCGACGAGCGCGCCCGCAAAAAGGCCGCGCACCGTCGCGCGCCGGGCGCGGTTCGTCGTGGAGAGAGTGGAAATCATCGGGGAATTGTTCATGGTGGACCTTCGCATTGCTTCAATACAGGGGATTCGCCGCGCTTCGCTTTGGAGACGCTCAGGCCGAAGCCGCCGGCCGGGCGATCTTGAACAGCCGGAAAAAGTTGTCGGTGGTGGCCTGCGCGACCGCTTCGTCCGTCTCTTCGCGCAATTGCGCGATGAAGCGTCCGACATAACTGACGTAAGCAGGTTCATTCGGCTTGCCGCGATACGGCACCGGCGCGAGATACGGCGAGTCCGTTTCGATCAGCAGCCGGTCGAGCGGCATGCGCCGCGCGACGTCCTGCACGTCGGTTGCCTTCTTGAACGTGACGATGCCCGACAGCGAGATATGAAAGCCCTGCGCGAGCGCCGCCTGCGCGACGTGCCACGGCTCGGTGAAGCAATGCATCACGCCGCCCGGCACGCTCGCCCGTTCCTCTTCCATGATGCGCAGCGTGTCTTCCGACGACGACCGCGTGTGGATGATGAGCGGCTTGCCCGTCGCGTGCGCGGCGCGAATGTGCGTGCGAAAGCGTTCGCGCTGCCATTCCATATCGGCGATGCTGCGCCCTTCCAGCCGATAGTAGTCGAGCCCGGTCTCGCCGATCGCGCACACCTTCGGATGCGCGGCCAGTTCGACGAGTTCCGCGACGCTCGGCTCCCTCATGTCCTCGTGATCCGGATGCACGCCGACCGACGCGTACACGTTTTCATGCTGCTCGGCGATAGCGAGCACGGAGGGCAGCGTTTCCAGATCGACGGACACGCACAGCGCATGCGTGACCGCGTGCTCGCGCATCTTGTCGAGCACGTCGGGCAGACGGTCGGCGAGGCCTTCGAAATTGATGTGACAGTGAGAATCGACGAACATCCGTGCTCCTTTGCAGCGAATACTTCCTAGGCCGCAGCCGCGACGCCCGGCTTTGCCGCGCGGTCGAGCCGCAAGCCGAGAATGACGAGATCGCGCTCGACGCCATCGAGCATCGCGACGCGCGGCAGCGTGCCCCACGCCGTGAAGCCGAAATTGGCGAAAAGCCGCATGCTCGGCTCGTTGTGCCCGAACACGAAGCCGAGCACGGTATCGACGCCGAGCGACGGCGCTTTGTCGAGCGCTTCCTGCAGCAGCTTCTTGCCGAGGCCCTTGCCGCGCGCCCGGTCATGCAGATAAATGCTCACTTCGACGGTGCGCGCATAGGCGGGCCGGCCATAGAAGTCGGAAAAACTCAGCCACGCGATGACGTCGCCGCCCTCTTCGACGACCCACAGCGGCCGCGCGTGCGGCCCGTGCGAGTGAAACCAGGCCAGCCGGCTTTCGATGCTGACCGGGTCGAGGTCCGCCGTCACCTGCCGCGAGGCGATCGTCGAATTGTAGATGGCGACGATGGCGGGCAAGTCGTCGAGCGTGGCGTCGCGATACGTGAGGCTCATGGGCGTGCTAATCGGAAGATGCAACGAGTCAGTGAGTAAAGATGCCGCGATAGGCGAGGAACAACTCCTCGAACACGAGCCGCGCGTTCAGCGGATGATTCTCCACCGCGCGCTGGCGCGTGACCGTCTTGATGTAGCGGGCGAGCGCGGCGGGATCGGCGCTCTGCGCGCAGCGGGCGAGCGTTTTGCCCGCGCCGGGGAAATAGCGCGGGCGGCCGGCGGTGCGCTGCGCGAGCAGATCGTAGAGCCAGCGTTGCAGCCAGCCGAGCACCATCGGCACGGGCAGCTTTTGCAGATTTTCGCCGCACGCGAAGGCGTCGCAGTTCGGGCCGGCCGCCAGTTGCGCGAGCGTGAAGTCACGCAGCGCGCGGTGTTCGTCGCTGGCGAGCGCGAGCGCGGCGAGCGGCGCGCCACCGGCTTCGGCGAGCAGCCCGGCGGCATCGTCGACGCCTTGCGACGCGAGCCACGCGCGGGCGTCGCTGGCATTCGGGACGCTCATCGGCCATTGACGGCATCGGCTGATGATGGTCGGCAACAGCCTGTCGATGCGCGCCGACACCAGCAGGAACACGACGCCCGACGGCGGTTCTTCGAGCGTCTTCAGAAGCGCGTTGGCCGCCGCGACGTTGAGCGCCTCGGCCGGATACAGCAGCACCACACGCAAGCCGCCGCGATGCGAGCCGACGCCGCAGAAATCGAGCAGCGCCCTGACCTGCTCGATCTTGATTTCCTTGCTGGGCGCGCGTGTTTTCTTGCTGTCGCCGTCGTCGGCTTTATCGGCGGATGCATCGTCGCCGGCGAGACCCGCGAGGGCTTCGGGCAGCACGGCGCGGTAATCCGGGTGATTGCCCTGCGAGAACCACAGGCACGCCGGGCACGTGCCGCAAGGCTCGCCGTTGGCGGCGGGCGTCTCGCACAAGAGGCCCTGCGCGAGATGCTGCGCGAAATGCAGCTTGCCGATGCCCGCTTCTCCGTGCAGCAAGAGCGCGTGCGGCCAGTGCGCGCGTAGTTGCTGGAGGCGTTGCCAGTCGTCGGTTTGCCAGGAATAGATCATCGTAGAAGCTGGTGAGAAATCAGAGTCCGGCGACCACGTCTTCGAGCCGCTTGCGGATGGTATCGATCGGCTGTGTCGAATCGACGATGACGAACCGCTCCGGCGATTCCGCCGCGCGGCGCAGATATTCGGCGCGCGTGCGCTCGAAGAACGCCTCCGATTCGCTTTCGAACTTGTCGGGCGCGCGGGCAGCCGAGCGCCGTTCGCTCGCGGTGTCGGTGGGCACGTCGAAGAGCACCGTCAGGTCCGGATGAAAACCGCCCTGCACCCAGCGTTCGAGCGCCTCGAGCTTGTCGCGCGGCAGGCCGCGCCCGCCGCCCTGATAGGCGAAAGTCGCATCCGAGAACCGGTCCGACAGCACCCAGTCGCCGCGTGCGAGCGCCGGCTCGATCACTTGCGCCAGGTGCTCGCGACGCGACGCGAACATCAGGAGCGCCTCGGTTTCGAGGTCCATCGGCTGATTCAGCAGAATGCCGCGCAGCGTTTCGCCGAGCGCGGTGCCGCCCGGCTCGCGCGTCATCACGACACGGCGGCCGCTCGCGGCGATCTTGCCATCGAGCTGCTGGCGGAACCAGTCGAGATGCGTGGTCTTGCCCGCGCCGTCGATGCCTTCGAACGTGATGAACCTGCCACGCGCCATCATTGACCCCGGATGTACTTGTCGACGGCCTTGTTGTGGTCGCCCAGATTGTCGGAAAAGAAGCTGCTGCCGTCCCCGCGCGAGACGAAATACAGCGCGCTGCTCGCGGCGGGATTCAGCGTGGCGTTCAGCGCGGCCACGCCCGGCAGCGCAATCGGCGTCGGCGGCAGACCCATGCGCGTGTAGGTATTGTACGGAGTGTCCGTCTGCAGGTCTTTTTTCTTCAGACGACCGCCGTAGTCCGGGCCGAGCCCGTAGATCACGGTCGGGTCCGTCTGCAGCGGCATGCCGATGCGCAGCCGGTTCGCAAATACCGCCGCCACGAGCGGCCGGTCCGCCGCGCGCCCCGTCTCCTTCTCGACGATCGACGCCATGATCAGCGCGTCATACGGCGTCTTGTAAGGCAGATTCGGCGCGCGCGTGTTCCATGCTTCGATCAGGCGCCGCTGCATCGTGCGATAGGCGCGCTTGTAGACGGCGAGATCGCTCGTGCCTTTGTCAAAGAGATAGGTGTCCGGGAAAAAGAGCCCTTCGGCGGAGATCTTGTCGACTTCCGTCGCGCCGATCGCCTTCAGAATGTCGATGTCGCTCATGCCGGCCGTGTCGTGCGTGAGCGCCGGATTGCCGTCCAGCTCGCTGCGCATCTTCTGCAGCGTCCAGCCTTCGATGACGGTCGCGACATATTCGTTCACATCGCCACGGGCGATTTTCTGCAGCACTTCGTAAGGCGTGACGCCGCTCTTGAACGCGTAGTTGCCGGATTTGAGCTGCGCGGACAGGCCGAGCGCGCGCGTCATCAGCACGAAAAGCTCGGGCTCGACGGGCACGCCGCCGCGATTCAGTTGCGCGCTCACGCTGCGCAAGCTGCTGTGAGGCTTGATGGTGACGTCGAGTTCGGCGGGCGAAAGCGTCATCGGCCGGTTGGCCCAGTAATACACGCCGCCTGCGACGGCTGCTGCGAGCATGACGACGAACACCGCCGCCACGATGCATTTCTTCAGGAAAGTCATGCGAAACACGCTTGGGATAAGACCAATATAATAACTTGCCCGCCTGCGCGAAGGCCGCTGACCGGTTTGGTTCGCCATTCACGGACTCCCGGCCGCACCGCTGGCATCGACTCTTCCCGACACATGAATCTCCAGACTCCTTCCCTCGCCGCTGCCGATTTCGAAGCCGTCCGGACTGCCGGCGTGTTTATTCCGCTCACGCAGTTCGGCGTGATCGATGTCAAAGGCGAAGACGCCGCCGCCTTCCTGCACACCCAGCTCACGAACGACGTGCAGCATCTCGACGCATCCACCGCCCGGCTCGCGGGCTATTGTTCCGCGAAGGGCCGGCTGCTCGGCTCGTTCCTGATGTGGCGCACGTCCGACGCGGTTCGCCTGCTGATTTCGAGCGACATCCAGGCGCCCGTGCAAAAGCGCCTGTCGATGTTCGTGCTGCGCGCGAAGGCGAAGCTTTCGGACGCGACGGCCGAAGTCGCCGCCGTCGGCTTTGCGGGCGATGTCCGCGCGGCGCTCTCCGGCATCTTCGACGCGCTGCCCGACGGCATCCACGTGAAAGTGGAAGGCCCGCATGGCGCGCTGATCCGCGTGCCGGATGCGGAGAATCGTCCGCGCTTTCTGTGGATCGGCCCGAAAGCGGATGTCGAAGCGAGGCTCGCGAGCCTCGGCGACAAACTGCACCGCGCGCCCGCCGCGCTGTGGGACTGGCTGGATATTCACGCGGGCGAACCGCGCATCACGCAGGCGACGGTCGAGCAATTCGTCCCGCAGATGGTCAATTTCGACGTGCTCGGCGGGGTCAATTTCAAGAAAGGCTGTTATCCGGGGCAGGAAGTGGTCGCGCGCAGCCAGTATCGCGGCACGATCAAGCGGCGCACTGCCCTCGCGCGCGCCGAAACCGCGACGCCCGGTGCGGAGCTTTTTCATTCCGCCGATCCGGGGCAGCCGTGCGGGCTCGTCGTGAACGTGGCGCCGTCGGAAACGGGCGGCGTCGATTGCCTGGTCGAGATCAAGCTGGCGGCGCTCGATGACGGCGCGGTGCATGTCGGTTCCGCCGATGGTCCCGCGCTCGAATTCCTGCCGCTGCCGTACGCGTTTCCGTCGGACGTGTAAGCGCATGTGCCTCATCGTTTTCGATTGGCAGCCGGACGCAACGGCTGGCGCGCAGCCGCACGGCGAGCGTGCGTTGCTGACGCTGGCCGCCAATCGCGATGAATTCTTTCGCCGCGACGCGGAGCCGATGCACTGGTGGACCGACGCCCCCGGCGTGCTCGCAGGGCGCGATCTGACGGGCGGCGGCACGTGGCTAGGCGTGAGCCGCGATGGCCGGTTCGCCGCGCTGACGAACTTTCGCTCGCCCGCCGAAATGCGCGCCGATGCGCCCACGCGCGGCACGCTGGTGAGCGCGTTCTTGTCGGGCGAACGCATCGCCCCGATGGATTATCTGGAGCGCGTCGCGGAACGCGGGCATCGCTATAACGGGTTCAACTTGCTTTGCGGCGATTTCACGCGGCGCGAGCTCGGCTGGTACGGCAACCGCGCCGACGCGCCGCCCGCGTTGCTCGAGGCGGGCGTGCATGGCTTGTCGAACAGCTTGCTGAATACACCGTGGCCGAAGCTCGTCGCGCAACGCGATGCGCTGGCCGACCTGATCCACGCCGATGAACATCCGGAACTCGACGTGCTGATCGAAACGCTACGGGATCCGCGCATCGCCGACGATGCGCTGCTGCCGTCGACGGGCTTGTCGATCGAGCGAGAGCGCGTGCTGTCGGCGGCGTTCATCGAGACGCCCGAGTACGGCACGCGCAGCACCACGGCGCTGCGCGTCACGCCGAACGAGCGCGGCATGTCGATTCAGATCAAGGAGCGCAGCGACGACGATGGCTCGCATCGCATCGTGAGGCCGGGCAGCTTCGAGCGGGCGTTCGACTTCGATATCGCTTCGTGACTGCCGCGTGCTTAGGGCTTGCGTCGAAGCATTCGGACGGTGGCGAACAGGAGCAACACGGTGAGCGCATCGACGAGGGCGAGAAGCGGCAACGGATCGACCCATTTGTCCATATTGACGGTGCGCGAGTAGTACGGCGCACCGCTGCCGTACGCTTCGATCAGGTTGGCTGCGTTGAAGACAACGACGAATGCGAGAAGTAGAAGCGCAGATGCATAGAAGTAGATGCGGGCGGCGGGTCGGCGCGGCATGTCAGTACTTGACCATCAGTGGAATGTAGCAGTCCGGCGACAAACCAAGTGCGCTGTTTAACTCGCGAACGAAGTCTTCCATCCCGGAATGAGAGTTGACGCATCAAGCAAGGTCGTGCACTGATCATATCAGTTAGACATACAAAACAAATCGCACGGCCTAACTTTCGGAATTTCGTCAAACGATCAACCGCCTCCCTCACCCCAACGCCTCCCTCAACGCCGCCACCGCATCCGCATGTGCGCGCGCCACTTCGGGCACGAATCCGCCCATCTTGAAGAACTCGTGGATCATGCCTTCATAGCGCGCCAGTGTGACTCGCACGCCGGCCGCTTCGAGCTTCGCCGCATACGCGATGTCCTCGTCGTAGAGCGGATCGTGATCCGCCGCCGCGATCCACGCCGGCGCGACGCCTGCAAAGTCCGGCTGACCGCCCGCCGCATCGAGGGGCGCGAAACGCCAGTCGTCACGGTCGCGATCGTCACGCAGATATTGCGCGAAGAACCATTGGATCGTTTCGCCCGACAGCAAGTAGCCTTCGGCGAGCCGCGCATGCGATGCACTGTCCTGCCGCGCGCTCGTACCGGGATAAATCAGCAGTTGCAGCCGCAACGGGATGCCCGCATCGCGTGCGAGCACCGCGCAGACCGTGGCGAGCGTGCCGCCCGCGCTGTCGCCGCCGATCGCGAGCCGCGCTGCATCGATGCCCAACAGCGGCGCTTCCTGCACGAGCCATTGAAGCGCATCGAACGCATCGTTCACGGCTATTGGAAAGCGATGCTCGGGCGCGAGCCGGTAATCGACCGATACCACCGCGCAGCCCGCATCGTGCGCGAGCTTGCGGCAGAGCGCGTCATGCGTCGCGATGCTGCCGACCGTGAAGCCGCCGCCATGCAGATACAACAGCGCCGCCGCCGGCTCCGCCCAGCTCGGCGCGACCGGATGATAGACGCGCACGCCGATCTCAGCGCCGTCGCGTGTGCCGATACGCACGTCTTCGACGCTGTGCATCGGCAGCGGCGCGATGTCGAGAATCTGCGCGCTCATCGCGTAGGCGGCGCGCGCTTCGGCTGGCGTCAGCGTGTGATACGGCGGACGGTTCGCGCGCGCGACCATCTCGAGAATCTGCGCGATCTTGGGGTTTAGCGGCATCGGCGAAAGAAGCGTTCAAAGGGCACGATGATGCCACGAAGCCGTTAATCCGATCGCTTCACTTCTTGTCTGAGCGACATCGGATCGGTCGGGCTGCGCAACTGCGCGATATCGTCGAGCCGAAGTTGAATCGACGGCATGATGTTCGGATGCGTGATGACGTAAAAGCGCCCTTCCCGCACGGCGTCGAAGGTGAGCGCGGCGACATCTCGCGCCGATAGCCGCCCGCCTTCCACCGCCCGCGTCAGTTGCCGCGCCGCCATCTTTTGCGATGCGGTCAGCGGCGCATCGTTGGCGAGCGCATCGGGACGCGTGCGTTCGGCATCGGCGATGCCCGTCGGCACGAACGCCGGGCACAGCAGCGACACGCCGACCGGCGCACGTGCGAGCCGCAGGTCGTGATACAGCGTCTCCGTCAGCCCGACGACCGCGTGCTTCGATGCGTTGTAGACGCCCATCGCGGGCGCCGCGAGCAAGCCGGCCACGGACGCCGTATTGACGATATGCGCGGGCTCGCCCTGCTTCAGCATGATCGGCGTGAAAGCGCGCAGGCCGTTCGCGACGCCCATCACGTTCACGCCGAACACCCATTGCCAGTCCTTCGGGCTGTTCTCCCAGACGAAGCCGCCCGCGCCGACGCCCGCGTTGTTGAAAAGCAGATGCACGCCGCCGTAGGCATCGAGCGTGGCGCGGGCGAGCGCATCGACCTGGTCCGCATCCGACACGTCCGTGCGCACGCCCTGCGCCTGCCCGCCTTGCGCGCGGACGGCATCGACGGTTGCGGCGAGCGCGGCGTCGTCGATATCGGCGAGCACGAGCTTCATGCCGAGCGACGCGCCCATGAGCGCAAACTCACGGCCGAAGCCGCTTCCCGCGCCGGTGATGACGGCGACCTTGTCTTCGAAGCGATCCAATGGTTCTCCTGATCTGTGGCGTTATTCGTGATGACGAAGCAACGGCGACTGTGTGAACTCGAATCAGGCGCGGCCCGGAGCAGCGGCCCGCCGCACGTCTAATCACGCGTCGCTCGGTCCGGGCGTCGCCTGCGGATCGGAGCGCAGCTTCTGTTTCACGACGTCGCGCCCGACGGCGAGCCGCTTCATGTACTTGAACGTGCCGAGCGCCTTCGCGACGAAGTGCCCTTCGCTATCGCGGACTTCGCCTTCGCAATAAGCCATCGTCGTCGAGCGATGCAGCACGCGGCCATAACCGCGCAACTCGCCGCGTCCCGGCTGCATGAAGTTCACCTTCATTTCGACGGTGACGACGCCGATGCCGTCACCTGCTACGCTGCGCGCCGCGATCGCGAGCGCCGCATCGAGCAGGGTCATGGTCACGCCGCCATGCGCGATGCCCCATGTGTTGAGATGCGCGTCGCCGAGCGGCAGACGCACTTCGCTCTCGCCATCGATGGCCTTCACGAGCTCGACGCCGAGCAAGTCGATGAACGGGCTTTCGAGCGCCGGGCCGTGGCTTGTCTGAGTATCGGTCATTGCGGTCACACTTCGTAGTCGACGCACTGGCGCGCTTCGCGAATCGCCGCCACGAAGTCCTTCAACGCCAGATGGCGCGGATGATTCTGGTAGGCGTCGAGCGATGCTTTGTCGTCGAAATCCGAGACGAGCACGACGTCGTAGGTGCAATCGAAACCCGGTTGCGCGGTGCCGACTTCGAAGTGCCCTTGCCCCTTCACGATGCTGCGGCAGGTTTCGAGCTTCGCCTTCAGCTTCTGCGCGTTTTCAGCGCGGTCCGCGCCCTCGGCGAAGTCCTTCAGTTTCCACATGACGATGTGACGCAGCACGGCGGCTCCTGTTGTCTGACGAAGCTGCAAGCGTAGCAAATCCTCGTTGTCCGCGGCGGCTCACGCCGCGTTCACCTGCGCCGCTTGCACGCGTGTGACGCCCGCGGCCCGCATGTCGCTCCAGGCCTTGTCGAGCGAGCCGTTCAGGTCGATCGCGCGGCAGGCGTCTTCGATCACGTGCGCTTCGAAACCGGCGGCGCGCGCATCGAGCGCGGACCACGCGACGCAATAGTCGGTGGCGAGTCCCGCGAGCCAGACGCGCTTTGCGCCGACGTCGCGCAAGTAGCCCGCGAGGCCGGTGGATGTCGTGCGGTCGGCTTCGAGGAATGCCGAATAGCTGTCCACCTTCTCGTGATGACCCTTGCGAACGATTAGCCGCGCGTGCGGCGCATCGAGGTCGCGATGCAGCGCCGCGCCGTCCGTGCCTTGCACGCAATGCGTTGGCCAGAGCACCTGTTCGCCATAGGGCAACGCGATCGTCTCGAACGGCGCGCGGCCTGCATGATTCGCCGCGAACGAAACATGCGACGCCGGATGCCAGTCCTGCGTCAGCACCACGTGCGAGAACGCTCGCGCCAGCCGGTTGACGACCGGCACCACTTCGTCGCCACGCGCGACAGCCAGCGCGCCGCCCGGCATGAAGTCGTATTGCACGTCGACCACGAGAAGCACATCTTCCACGGATTTCATATCGCTTGCATCAGGCGTTGAAGCGGCCGTTCGAGGCCGCGAGTCGGGTGAGGAGCGCGGCGGGTTGCCACGCATCGCCGTTGGGCTGTCCGGCGTATTGGCGCACTGCGCGCTCGACGTTCTGGAGACCGGTGGCGTCGGCATGGAACATCGGGCCGCCGCGCCATAGCGGGAAACCGTAGCCGGTGAGATAAACGATGTCGATATCCGATGCCTTGCTCGCGATGCCCTCGTCGAGAATCTTCGCGCCTTCGTTGACGAGCGCATACACGAGCCGTTCGACGATCTCTTCGTCGCCGATGCTGCGCCGTTCGATGCCCCGCTCTTTCGAATACGCGGCGATCATGTCGTCGACCATGCGCGATGGCTTCGCTTCGCGCGAGCCGTCCGCATAGTCGTACCAGCCCGCGCCGGTTTTCTGGCCGAAGCGGCCCGCTTCGCAAAGCCGGTCCGCGATCTGCGAATAACGCATCTGCGGCTGTTCGCGGTAGCGGCGCTTGCGGATGGCCCAGCCGATGTCGTTACCCGCAAGATCGCTCATGCGAAACGGCCCCATCGCGAAGCCGAACTGCTCGATCGCGCGATCGATCTGCGCGGGCAGCGCGCCTTCTTCCAGCATGAACAGCGCCTGACGCAGGTATTGCTCGATCATCCGGTTGCCGATGAAGCCATCGCACACGCCCGCGACGACTGCCGTCTTGCGGATCTTTTTCGCGAGCTGCATCACGCTCGCGAGCACGTCTTTCTCCGTCTTCGCGCCGCGCACCACTTCGAGCAGCTTCATCACGTTGGCCGGGCTGAAGAAGTGCATGCCGACGACATCGCCCGGGCGCTTCGTGAACGCGGCGATGCGGTCGAGATCGAGCGTCGACGTGTTCGATGCCAGGATCGCGCCGGGCTTGGCGATGTCATCGAGCTGACGGAACACACGCTCTTTCACGTCGATGTCTTCGAACACCGCTTCGACGATGAGATCGGTTTCGGCCAGATCGCCGTAAGCGAGCGTCGGCGTGATGAGCCGCATTCGCGCTTCGACCTGTTCGTGCGTTAGCTTGCCTTTCTTCGCTTGCGCTTCGAAGTTGCGGCGAATCGTGGCGATGCCGCGATCGAGCGCGTCGGGCGTCGTGTCGAGGAGCAGGACCGGCAGGTCCGCATTGACGAAGTTCATCGCGATGCCACCGCCCATCGTTCCCGCGCCGATCACGCCGATGCGCTCGATTTTCCGCGCGGGCGTATTCGATGGCACATCGGCGATCTTGCCCGCCGCGCGTTCCGCGAAGAATGCGTGCCGCAAGGCGCGGCTCTCGGGCGTCTGCACGAGCGCGAGAAAGCACTCGCGCTCGAACGCGAGGCCGCGCTCGAAACCTTCGTTCACGCCGCGTTCGATGGCGTCGATGCACTTGTGCGGCGCGGGGAAATGCGTCGCGGTCTGCGCGATCTTCTCGCGAGCGGACCGGATGATGCGCTCGGCATCCGTATGCGCGATATCACGGTCGCGCACTTTCGGATGCGGCCCGCTCGTCTGTGCGATGCGCGCGGCGAAGCGCACGGCGGCATCGAGCAGATCGCCTTCGGCCATTTCGTCGAAGAGCGCGGTGTGCGCGAGCTTCTCCGATTTGACCGGCGCGCCCGTTACGATCATGTCGAGCGCGGTTTCGAGACCGACCGCACGCGGCAGACGTTGCGTGCCGCCCGCGCCGGGCAACAGGCCGAGCTTCACTTCGGGCAGCGCGATCTGCGCGCCGGGCGCGGCCACGCGGTAGTGCGCGCCGAGCGCGAGTTCGAGGCCGCCGCCCATCGCGA
>NZ_JFHE01000015.1 GCF_000698555.1 Caballeronia grimmiae
GTGGTCTTGCCCGCGCCGTTCGGGCCGATCACCGAATGCACCGTGTTCTTCGCGATGCGCAGATTCACATCGGTCAGCGCCGAGAACTTGCCATAGCGTTTGGCGACGCCCTTCGCTTCCAGTATCGACGCGCTCATGCCGGCTCTCCTTCATTGCGCTTCACCGCGCGCCAGATGCGTTCGCCCAGCCCCCACAGGCCGCGCTGCATGAACAGGCTCACGGCGATCAGCACGAGCCCGAGCAGCAGAAGCCAGCGCGGCCAGAGCGTCGAGAGCCAGTCGGCGAACAACACGTAGAACGCCGCGCCGAGCACGGAGGAAAAGAGGTTGCCCGTGCCGCCGATCACCGTCATCACGAGGATCATCTCGCTCGTGTGATAGTCGACGTTCGACAGCGGCGCGATGCCCGTCATCATCGCGTGAAGCGCGCCGGCCAGACCCGTGACCGCGCCCGATACCACGAACGCGGCGAGCTTGAAGCGCTTGACGTCGTAGCCGACCGCAGCGGCGCGCGCTTCGTTATCGCGAATGGCGAGCAGGGTGCGGCCGAAGACCGAATGCGACACGCGCAGCATCAGCCAGAACGCGATCAGGAACAGCACCGCGACGAACGCATAGTATTGCCACGGCGATGCGATCGATACGAGCGGCTGACCGAGAATCGACAACGCCGGACGCGGGATGTCGAGCAGGCCGTTGTCGCCGCCCGTGAGATCGGGCGTCGTGTAGGCGAGAAAGTAGAACATCTGCCCGAATGCCAGCGTGAGCATCACGAAGTACGCGCCGCGCTGACGGATCGAAAACCATCCGACAACGGCCGCCGCGAGCGCGCCCACGACGACCGCGCCGAGCAGCGCAACGGGTACTTGCAACCCTGACTTCGTAAGAATCAGGCCGGCGCTATAACTGCCGAGTCCGAAGAAGATGCCTTGCCCGAAGGACAGCAAGCCCGTATGCCCGAGCAGCAGATTGCAGCCGAGCGCGGCAAGCGCATAGACGAGCACTTCCGTTGCGAGCGATCCGGAACGCATCGTTATCGGCAGGATGCAGACGACGATCGCCGCAAGCAGCAGGAACCGATAGCGATGAAGCGAATGCCTGAGTGATCGTTCGGGCAGACTCATGTCCAATGTCTTCGAATCAGGTTTGGAATTCACGCGGTCCTCCCGAGCAAACCGTTCGGACGCAGCAGCAGCACTGCGGCCATCGCGACATAGATCATGAGACGCGCGCCTTCGGGCCATAGCGTGCTCATCACGCTTTGCACGATGCCGACCAGCAATCCGCCGACGAGCGCACCGAGGAAGTTGCCCATGCCGCCGACCACGACGACCACGAACGCGACGCCGAGCGCTTCGATGCCCATGAACGGATCGACGCCGCGGATCGGCGCGGCGAGCACGCCCGCAAGCGCCGCTGTCCCTGCGCCGAGCGCGAACACGAGACTGAAGATACGCGTCACGTTGATGCCGAGCAGCGACACCATCTCGCTCGATTCACTGCCCGCGCGCACTGCGCTGCCGAGGCGCGTGCCTTCGAGCACCCACCACAGAATGCCGGCCAGCACAGCCGTGAACGCGATCACGAAGAGCCGGTATTTCGGGTAGATGAAGCTGCCCCACATCACCACGCCGTTCAGCATGTCGGGCACGGCGACGTTATCGCCGATCGGTCCCCACGCGATAATTGCGCATTCCTGTATCACGAGCGCGAGACCGACCGTCGCGAGAATATGGAACTCGTGCTGTTGCGCATAGACGTGCCGCAGCACGGCCTTCTCGACGATCCACGCGCACGCGCCGACGACGATGGGCACGACGACGAGCGCGGCCCAGAAGCTCATCGACCACTGCATCGCCTGATAGCAGAAGTACGCGCCCAACAGATAGAACGCGCCGTGCGCGAAGTTCACGAAGCGCAGCAGCCCGAACACGATCGACAGACCAACCGCGAGCAAGAAGTACAGCATGCCCACGCCGATGCCGTTCACGACCTGCAACAGATAAACGTTCATGGCCTTGCATCAGAAGAGTGGCGGCGCGAATGCAAGGCTTGCCTGCATTCGCATGAGAACGACGCGTCAGCGCGTCAGGCGCTTAGGCCAGCTTGCACTGCGTCTTGTCGAGCGGCAGAAACGACTGACCCGAGCTGACGATATCGGCGTAATCGTCCTTGTCTTTCATCTTGCTCTTGGGCTTGCCCTTCAACAGGTAGTAATTCTTTAGCACCTGATGATCGCCCGCGCGAATCTCTTCGGGACCGGTCAGGCCCGCGTATTTCATGCCCTGGAGCGCGGCGATGACTTTCTTCGGATCGGCGGTGCCCGCCTTCACGATGCCATCGAGAAGAATTTTCGTGCAGATGTACGAGCCCGCGAGACTGTAGTTCGGGTTCGATTTATAAACCGCGTTGACGCGCTTCACGAGATCGTGATTGAGCGGCGTATCGATCGCATGCCAGTACTGTGCGCCGAAGTACACGCCTTCGCAGATATCCGGACCGAGCGCTTCGAACTGCTCCAGACCCGAGGCCCATGCCATAAGAATCGTGCAATTGTTCTTCATGCCGAAGCTCACGGCCTGACGCAACGTGTCCGACGATTGCGAACCGAAGTTAAGGATGAGCAGCACATCCGGCTTCGCGGCGACCGCATTGGTCAGGTAACCGCTGAACTCTTTTTCATTGAGCGAGTGATAGCTGTTGCCCACATGCTCGATGCCCTTCTCTTTGAAGAGGTTCTTCGCCGCGGACAGAAGTCCGTCGCCGAACACGTATTGCGGCGTGATCGTGTACCAGCGCTTCGCTTTGGGCATCGATTCGACCAGCGGCCTCACGGTCTGCTCGATCGCGCCGAAGGTCGGCACCGACCAGCGGAAGGTCGCGCTATTGCAGTCCTTGCCGGTGAGTTCGTCGGCGCCTGCCGTCGTGATGAAGATGCCGTCGGCCTTCTCCGCTTCCTTGCCCATTGCAAGCGCTTCCGATGAGAGAATGCCGCCCGCGAAATAGCGCGCGTTCTTTTGCTGCGCGATTTCCTGCACGCGCCGCACGGCGGTCGCGGGTTTTCCCTCGGTATCGAGCGTCGTATAAGCGAGCGGTTGCCCGAGCACCTTGCCGTACTGTTCGATGACGAGCTTCATGCCCAGGTCGGCATACTTGCCGTTGGCCGCGAACGGACCGGACATCGGGACCGGGCACGCGAACTGGATCGGCGAGCCTTGCGCAAAGGCGCTTCTTGCGACGAGCGCCTCGAACGATCCGGGAATGGCCGACAGCGCGGCCAGCTTCAACATGTTTCGGCGATTCAAAGTGACGCTCCTTGAGAAGATGACCCGCGCAGCCGCCCGGCGTTATTTTTCGTGGTACGTTCGAGCCTCGGCTCGGTTCATTCTATTTATCATGATAAATAGAATGAACTGGATGCTAGGAACAATAAATTCGGGTGTCAATAAGGCAATATTCCAGTCTGCGGATTTTTCAATGTCCGCATGACGAAAGCAGACGGATAGAGACAGGGAGCATCGACATGGTGATGGAGCGTGCAAAGCGCGCCGGCGCGGCAATTCAAATCGCGCAGCAGCCGATCAAGCAGCCGAAGCGCGCCGATCTGGTGGCCGAGGAGATCAAGCGGCTCATCACGGAGAAGGACCTGAAGCCCGGCGACAAGTTGCCCCGTGAGGTCGAATTGCAGCAGCTCTTCTCCGTCAGCAAAAGCACGACGCGCGAGGCGCTGAAGTCACTGGAAGTGCAAGGGCTCATCAAGGTGACGACCGGACCCTCGGGCGGCGGCACGATTGTCGAGGTGCCGCTTGCCCGCACCTTGCAGCTCTTGCAGAACTATTTGTTCTTCAAGGACGTGACCATCGACGACATCTATACGGTGCGTCAGTTGCTCGAGCCGGAACTCGCGGCGGGTGCGGTGCCGCATCTCACCGACGATGATTTCACGGCGCTGGAAGCGAACATCGCGTGTTGCGACGAACCGGCAGCGGCGCATGCGAATCGGGACATCGTGCGGCAACGTCAGGAAGATGTGAACTTCCACGATATTCTGGCTGCGGCGAATCCCAATCCTTTTCTTCGTTTTACGTGTGAGTTGATCAACGAGATGATCCGGCAGTTGATCGAGTTCAGGAACGATACGCCGCAGGCGGAACACGAACGGTTTGGCCGCGCGAACGTGAAGATCCATAAGGCAATCACTGAAGCAGCGCGTGCGCGGGATGCGGATAAGGTGCGCGAACTAATGGTGATTCATATGACCGAGGCGCCGCGCTATGTGAAGCGCATGAAAGGCAAGTTGCGCGGGCGGCTGATTCTTGACTCCGAGATACGGAAGCGTGCGAGTGGACGTGGGGATTGAATTGCGGATGCGAGCCAGTTGAAACGTTCTTGCCACGTTTTCAATGGCTGTGTCGGAATCGATGTAGGGCTGATGTCACGCTCCACGTCGAGAGGTATGGTCAGAACCGAGTCCCGCGTCAATTGCCGTTGGCTGTCAACGCTTTCAGCAGCAGATCGATATTAACTGGCTTGACAAGGTGGCGATCGATCCCTGCGTCGCGCGATTTTCGTTGATCTTCTTCCTGACCCCAGCCGGTGATGGCAATCAGAGTTGCGGCGCCAAAGGCCTCGTTGGCACGGATACGTCGTGCGAGCTCGTAGCCATCCATATCGGGCATACCCACATCCATCAGAACGGCATCGGCTGGCATCGTCTTCAATGCGTCCAGCGCAGCGAGTCCACCGTGGGCGGTACGTGTCTCGGCGCCCAACATGTCCAGCAGAATGGCAAGGCTGTCCGCCGCATCGACGTTGTCGTCAACGATAAGTAGTCTCTTGCCCGCAAGTGACTTCCGGCTGAACGGGTCGTTGTCCGGATCAAACATCTGCGTGTCGGTGGGTGCATCTGTCAGGGGCAGGCGGACTGCAAATTCACTACCCCGGCCCAGGCCATCGCTGTGGGCTAAGACAGTACCGCCATGCAGGTGAACGAGGCTACGAACGAGAGTCAATCCGATGCCCAGACCGCCTTGGGCCCGTTGACGGAAGTTCTCTTCCTGGCTGAACATGTCGAAGATTCGTGGCAGCATGCCCGCGGTAATGCCAATACCGTTATCGCGGACGGTGACAACCGCATCCTTATCGTCTCGCATGGCCGTGAGTTCAATATGGCCGCCAGCATTGGTGTACTTAGCCGCGTTGTTCAGCAGATTGGCGAAGATCTGTGTGAGTCGTACCGGATCACCGAAAACGGTCAACGGTTCGGCTGAAAAGCTGATCGTAAGCCGGTGCTGACCTGTGTCGATGACTGGCCGGCTCGTCTCTACAGCAGTTGAGAGAATCGCAGAGAGATTCAGATTTTCTTTGCGCAGTTCGATCTTGCCACTCGTGATACGAGAAACTTCAAGCAAATCGTCGACAAGCCGCACGATGTGAGACATCTGGCGATTGAACATACGATGAACGCGTGCACGCGTTTCAACGTCGACTGTATGTTCGAGGATATTGAGGCCGTTTCGTATCGGCGCCAACGGGTTCCGAAGCTCGTGGGCGAGCACAGCAAGAAACTCATTCTTGCGGTGATCTGCTTCCTTCAACGCTTGCTCAGCGTCCTTCAAGTCGCTTATGTCCTGAACGATCGAGCAGGTGCCGATCACTTTGCCAGCTTCGTCACGCAGCGGAGCTACGCTCACTCGCATCCAGACACGATGTCCCGTGACGCCGGTGTAAAGCATTTCCTGCCCCGGAAGCACCGTTTCACCGCGCAGCGCTCGTGCGCCGGGCCAGTCGTGCGGTGGAATAAGTGCCCCGTGCGCGTCCCATCCTTGCCAAAGCGCCGCTCGTTCCGGCAGCGTCGACGGGAGAGCCGTCGGGATGTATCGCCTCATCAGTGCGTTGCTGAGCGTCGATTGGCCGCTCGCGTCGGTAAGGCCGACACCCGCTGGCAATTGGTCGATGATCGTCTGCAGCCGACCCTCGTCGAGACGCCGTGCGGTTTGGACCGCCATCTGTTCACGCGCGACATGCTGTCGGGCCAGAACGATTTCCGTGGTTTCGTTGAAGATGCAGAAGACACCGGCGACCTGCCCATCGCTGTTGTAGACAGGACTGCACGACAGCGCGAAATAGGTTTCGCTTCCGGTACCGTCATCTGGGACCGGGAACAGAATATCGGGTGAGCGAACGAGGCTGCGCTGCTTCAAAGCCTGTTCCGCTGCTGGCCGCACAGCGTCCCAAGCGCCGCCCGAGAAACGCGAAGAGGACTGCCCGGAGGTCACTGCGGTTTCAATGTCGAGCCGATCGCATAGTGCCTGATTAGGGATTACCGTCAGGTCCGGGCCCCACAACACGCAAGACGGAAACGCGCAGCAGAGACAGCTCGCGACCGACGCCTGTAAGCAGGCATCCCATTGCGCAATTGGACCCACGGGAGTCTGGTCCCACTCGATGCTATGCAGATGTCGCGCTACGCTGCTTACGTTGCCGAACCAGACAGGCAAGTCCATGGATGCATAGGTCAATTGTAATCGTGCAGGCTAACACGAACTCACACGAGCCGTTGCGTCTGCACAAGGGACGCGGCTTTCAGCTGATGGATTTGCGATTGCAAGCCCGCTAACTACTGAGCAACGTTCAGATACACCGATGCCTGCGCGCATAGACGTCGGCTCCGATCAGGAAACGGCCTCGCATCTTGGACCATTCGTGCGGTGCCGCCGGCCCTCGCCTGCGCCGGTAGAATCCTTGAGCTGCACGTCCAGCGAATGTCGATAGTCGCGGTTATCGTACTGTCGACCGGTGCGACGGTACGGAAAGAACGCTTCTAAGACGGCACAATGACGAAGGATGACGCGCTGCAAGCCGTAATTAGAGAACTCAAGGATTTATGGAAACTGGCATGACACCATCGACCCCGGCCAGAAGCAGCACTGCACCGCAAGTGCTTGCAGTCTTTCTCAGGCTCGGATTGACGTGTTTCGGCGGCCCCATCGCTCACATTGGCTACTTTCGCCGCGAGTTCGTCGAGCGTCGTCGATGGCTCGATGACGAGACGTTCACCGACCTCGTCGGCCTATGTCAGTTTCTTCCGGGACCAGCCAGCAGCCAGCTTGGATTTTCGATCGGCCTGCTCAGGGCCGGGTGGCTCGGTGGACTTGCCGCCTGGTGCGGATTCACACTTCCCTCCGTGTTACTGATGCTCGCTTTCGCGGCCATTGCACCGCGCCTCGACGGGGCCATCGGCCAAGGCCTGATTCATGGCCTGAAGCTCGTTGCCGTTGCGGTCGTGGCGCAAGCCGTGTGGGACATGGCCCGGCGCCTCTGCCCCGATCGCCGCCGCGCCTCTATCGCCCTTGCCGCGCTTGCGGCCCTCAGTGTCCTGACGACCGTGTATGCACAACTCTTCGTGATCGCGCTCGGTGCCGTAGCCGGATTCGTTTTTTGCCGGACCACGGCATCGGCGGGCGCGGTCGGCGCAAGGCAACACGTTCATGAATTCCGCGTCTCGCATACAGCCGGAGCCGTGGCGCTGCTGCTGTTCTGCGTACTGCTCTTTGGGCTTCCGGTGCTAGCGAATCTGGGCGCAGGCCATGCCATCCGCGTTTTCGAAGGCTTTTATCGATCGGGCGCGCTCGTTTTCGGTGGCGGTCATGTCGTTCTGCCGCTCTTGCAGCAGGAGACCGTCGCCACAGGATGGGTATCGTCGAATGACTTTCTCGCGGGTTATGGCGCAGCGCAAGCAGTCCCCGGCCCGCTCTTTACATTCGCCGCATTTCTCGGCTGGACGATGGCGGAAGCACCGAATCACTGGGCCGGGGCACTGCTTGCCACGCTAGGCATCTTTCTGCCGGGGCTGTTGCTCGTTCTTGCCACGCTGCCTTATTGGCAAGCGCTTCGAGCGCGTCCGTCAATGGCGGCTGTGCTTGCTGGCGTGAACGCAGCGGTCGTCGGACTGCTGGCGGCAGCGTTTTATTCGCCCGTCTGGACCAGCGCAATTCACTCCGCGATCGACTTCGCCATCGCAACGATTGGCCTTTTGTTGTTGACGCGCTGGAAGATGCCGCCGCTTGCGGTCGTCATCATGTGTGCATTGGCTGGTGTTGCAGAAGCCGTGCTGAAGTGAGTTGTCCGCGTCTCCACACGTTCGCGCAAAAGCACGACGCGACGAGACTGGTTTTAAGCCGATGAGAGAGAAACCCATACAACGCATCCGCTATCTCATCAAAAACATCGAATCAATCCGGGTTCGGGCCGCTTGCGCGGCCTTTTTTTACGTCCAACACTTGGCCTGAATCCGATTCCCCGGATAACTGTCCGATATATCGGACAGTTCGATGTTGCGACGCACAGCGTCACTCGCATCAGACGTCACTCCGCAACCGATCCGCTCGGCTCAACCTACTCAAAACAGGATCCGAACATGAAGCTCGCCGCCAAGGGCGCCAAGGCCGCCTTGTTGTTAGCCATGACCGCAATGAGCGGATTGCTCGCGCTTTCCGCCTGTACGAAGGTGTCGACGCCCGAACAGAATTCAACGGCAGCAGCGCCTGCATCGACGCTACAAGCCGTGCTTCAGCGCGGCACGCTGCGTGTAGGCGACTGCCTCACGTTCGCCCCGTTCGGCTTCTACGACAAAGACGGCAAACCGGACGGCTATGACGTCGACCTTGCCAAAGAACTCGCGAAGCAAATGGGCGTGAAGCTCGAAGTCGTAGACACGACGAGCGCAAACCGCATCCCGAACCTGCAAACCGCCAAGGTCGATGTCGTGTTCTGCAACTTCACGCGCAATCTCGAACGCGCGAAAGTCGTCGAATTCACGTCGCCGTACGTAGTGGCCAGTGAAGCGATGCTCGTGAAGAAAAGCAGCGGCATCCAGTCAGCGAAAGACATGAGCGGGCGCACCATTGCAACGGTAAAAGGCTCGACCAATGGCGACGAAGTCCGTTCGATGGGTATCTCCGTAAAGATTCAGGAATACGACAGTTCGCAAGCGGCTATTCTCGCCGTCAAGCAAGGCCAGGCCGATGCGATGATCGAAGACAACAACTTCCTTGCATATCAGGCGAAGCTCGATCCGGAACTGACCGTCACCAACGAGGCGCTCGTGCCGCTCGAGTACAACGCGTTCGGCGTGAAAGCGGGCGATCAAGTGTGGCTCAATTACCTGAACCTGTTCCTGTTCAACATCAACGCGTCGAAGCTGAATGCGCAGTTGTACAAGAAGTGGTTCGGCGTCGACCCGAGATATCCGCTCAATCCGCAGTCCTGAAGCGGAGGCGCAGATGAGCTATCAATGGCTGACTTTATGGGGCTACGTGCCCGAGTTCCTGAAGGCCGGCTGGCTGACCTTGCAAGTCACGCTGCTGTCGTTCGTACTCGCGCTGGTGCTCGGGTTGATCGCGGCGCTCGCCAGCATGTCGCCTTCGGCCATCGTGCGGTTCATCGCGCGTGCTTACGTCGAGGTCATCCGCAATACGCCGGTACTGCTGCAGATATTCATCGTGTTCTTCGGCTTACCGTCGATGGGCATCGCGCTCGATGCTTACTGGGCCGGCGTCATCGCGCTGGGCCTGAACGTGGGCGCGTATCTGTCGGAAGTGTTTCGCGCAGGCATTCAATCGGTGCCGCGCGGACAGCTCGAAGCAGCGGGCATTCTCGGACTCGAGCGCGGGCAGATATTCGCGGAGATCGTGTTGCCGCAGGCTGCACGCGCGGTGTATCCGGCCATCGTCAATTATCTGATTCAGTTGTTGCTCGGCACGTCGCTGTTGTCGGCCATTGCCTTGCCCGAACTTACCGGCACCGCGACCGTCATCAATTCGCGCACGCTCCTCTATATCCAGACGTTCGCCGTCGTGCTCGTGGCGTATCTGGTGCTGAGCAATGTGCTGTCGTGGATCGCAAGCCAACTCGGCGCACGGATGTTTCATCCGCCGCTGATCGTGAGGCCGCGTGCGCGCTTCGGCGGATTCACGCTGCGTCGCGCCAATCGTGCATGAGGGCCTGAATCATGTCACTCGAACTGCTGCAAACCAGTCTGTCGGTCCTGCTGCAAGGGCTCGTGACGACGCTGCTTTTATCTGTAGCGGCGATCGTCGGCAGCACGCTCATTGGCCTCTTCGCCGCCGTGTTGCGAACGTTCGGGCCGTGGGGCACTGACCGCATCGCGAAACTCTATACAGAGTTGTTTCGCGGCACGCCCGTGCTTATCACGCTGATGTTCATCTACTTCGGCGTCTCTTACTTCGGTTATGCAATCGATGTCTTCGCTGCAGGTGTCATCGGCCTGAGCGTCTATCAAGGCGCGTACATCGCGGAAGTGTTTCGCTCGGGCATCGAGTCCGTGCCGAAAGGACAGTGGGAAGTCTCGCAGATTCTCGGCCTTTCCCGCATGCAGACCTTTGCCTTCGTCGTGTTGCCGCAGACGGGGCGCATCGTGTTGCCGCCGCTCGTCGGGCAGTATCTGTCGCTCATCAAGGATACGTCGATCGTCAGCATGATCGGCATGTCCGAACTGATGCACGGCGGGCAGGCGATCGTGGATCGCATCGGCAAGCCGGTGGAGATCTACGGACTCGTCGCTATTATTTATTTCGTCGTGTGCTTCCCGCTTTCGCAATGGGTGCGCCACCATGACCGCAGGAGACTTGCGTGAGCGATTCGATACAGAACGAGCCCGTGATTTCGCTATCGGGCGTAAGCAAGGCATTCGGCGCGACGCGCGTGCTCAACGAAATCAATCTCCATGTGCGCGCGGGCGAAGTGCTCGTGCTGATCGGCGCTTCCGGTTCCGGCAAGAGCACGGTGCTGCGCATCATGGCCGGACTCGAGACGACCGATTCCGGAGAAGTGTGGGTCAACAAAGTGCCCTTGCACGATCCAAAGCGCGCACGCGAGATCCGCGGCCACGTTGGCATGGTGTTTCAGCAGTTCAACTTGTTCCCGCATAAAACCGCGCTCGGCAATGTGACGCTCGCACTCATCAAGGCGCGCGGCATGTCGCCCGGCGATGCCCGCAAACGCGCGATGGAAACGCTCGACCGCGTGGGGCTTGCGGATCGCGCATCGCACTACCCGAGCCAGTTGTCGGGCGGACAGCAGCAGCGCGTTGCGATTGCGCGCGCACTCGCGGTCGAGCCGGGCATCATGTTCTTCGACGAAGCCACGTCCGCACTCGATCCCGAACTCGTCGGCGAAGTAACGGAAGTCATGCGCGGCCTCGCACGCGACGGCATGACGATGGTCGTCGTCACGCACGAAATGGGCTTTGCGCGCAAAACGGCTGATCGCGTCGTGTTCATGGACAAGGGCGTGATCGCGGAGCAAGGCGATCCGGAACAAATCTTCGTTAGCCCATCTAACGAACGCACGCGGCAGTTTCTGAGCCGCGTGCTGGACCACTGAAGGAATCGACGAATGGCGGTTCCAGAAACGTCGCGCGCGCGAGGGGTAGACCGTGTCATCGATATCTTCAGGAAGCTGCATATCGCACGGCGGCCCATGACGATGCGCGAGCTGATCGAGGCGACCGGTGCGCCGCGTTCGAGCATCTACGAACTCGTCGCCATTCTCGCCGAAGTGGGCTGGCTCGAGACATCGGCGGATGGCAGCGTGTTTTTCGGGCGCGAGATGCATTACTACGGCTCCGACTATGCGACGCACAACGACCTCATCAGCCGCGCGCATCAGTCGATTCTTGCCCTCGTGCGCAAATACGACGAGACCACGCAGTTGTGCATGCTCGAAGGGAACAAGTACACGGTGGTGTTATCGGAGAACAGCGCACGGCCTTTTAATATCAGTTCGGATATCGGCGTGCGTGTGCCGATTCCGTGGACCGCGACCGGACGTCTGCTGCTCGGCCACCTGAACGCCGAGGCCATCCGCGCCCTGATTCCCCCCGATGACTTCGTGCTCGACAACGGCGTGCGCATCGATTTCGATGAATTCATGCGCGATGTGCACAATGCGAGAGAGCTTGGCTATTGCTGCACGGAAGGGCTGTCCAACGCTTTCCGGCTTTGCATGGCAGCGCCCGTTCGCGACCGCGCGGGGATGCCGCTCGCCGCGCTCTGCTTCATGACGGGCCGCGACACGAACCCCGAACGCCGCCAGTCGATGCTCGACGATCTGCTGCAATCGGCGCAGGCGCTTTCCCATCGCTGACATGGAAACACGGCTTCGGCGCATCGACGAGTTGGAACAGGAAAACGCGGCGCTCAGGGAAGTGAACGATATCCTGCGCAAGGCGGTGGCGTACTACACGCGTTCGCTCGGGGGATTAGCGGGCGAAGGTGTTGTCGCGGCGCGGGCGTCTGGTGCGGACGTTCTGCATGGAGCGGCGGGATCGGATCGTGCAGAGCGCGCGACTCTCGCCCGCAGGGAAACTTCGAGAGATAAGGGAAATTGTTGAAGTTGCTCTGGGCGGTCCAAGCTTATCAGCTTCGATTCCTCCCTCAGCGGGATGTCATTCCCGCCGTTGAAAGCGCTGATTATTCGCGCTTGCGCCCGTTGCGGCACGAAGCCTGCGGTTGAACTATCCTCAACGCACTTCGACGAAACAAGCCGATTCGTCGGCTTTCCCCTAGCCGCCAAGCGCCGACAAGAGCATCCCTCAAACACCCTCGCACCAGCCTATCGTTAGAATCTGTGTTAGATACCTATATTCATCTGTCAAAGGAGGCGACCGTGCCAGCGTTAATCCCTGATGTTGACCCAGATGGACTTCTCGAATACTCGGTCGTCTTCACCGACCGATCGATCAATCACATGTCGCAGCTTTTTCAGGGCGTCATGCGCGACTTATCCGCTTCCCTGAAGAAGGTCTATAACGCCAGGTCTGTCGTGATCGTCCCGGGCAGCGGAACGTTCGGCATGGAAGCCGTTGCGCGTCAGTTCGCGACAAACAAGAAGTGTCTGGTCATTCGCAATGGCTGGTTCAGTTTCCGCTGGTCGCAGATTTTCGACATGGGCGGCATCCCGTCCGAATCGACGGTATTGAAAGCGCGCCCGGTCGAAGAAGGCACGCAGGCCGCTTACGCACCGCCGCCGCTGGAAGAAGTCGTCGCAGCCATCAAGGAAAACAAGCCGGATCTCGTCTTCGCGCCGCACGTCGAGACCGCGTCCGGAATACTGTTGCCCGATTCGTATCTGCGCGCCGTATCCGATGCGGTTCACTCTGTCGGCGGGATGTTCGTGCTGGATTGCATCGCGTCCGGCGCGATCTGGGTCGATATGGAAGCGAGCGGTATCGACGTGCTGCTCAGCGCGCCGCAAAAGGGATGGAGCGCATCGCCTTGCTGCGGCCTGGTCATGCTGAGCGCGCTCGCCCGCGAGAGAATCGACGCAACCACGAGTTCCAGCTTCGCCTGTGATCTTCGCAAATGGCTGCAGATCATGGAGGCCTATGAAAACAACGGGTTTGCCTATCATGCGACGATGCCCACGGACAGTCTTGCGAGACTTCGCGACGCCATCAAGGAAACCGGGACATACGGCTTCGATAAAGTGAAAGCGGAACAATCCGAACTCGGCAATCGCATTCGCTCGCTTCTGGCCGAGCACGGGTTCAAGAGCGTGGCAGCGAAAGGTTTCGAAGCGCCGGGCGTGGTGGTCTGCTACACGGTCGATGATGGCATTCGATCCGGCAAGAAATTCGCCGATGCCGGCGTGCAGATCGCCGCGGGCGTTCCGCTTCAGTGCGACGAGCCGGCGGACTTCAAGACGTTCCGTATCGGTCTGTTCGGCCTGGACAAGCTCAACGATATCGACGGCACAGTGACGAGGTTTGCAAAGGCGCTGGAAAGCATTCGGTAGAAGCGTCGCGCGGATGCGGACGGCCGTCGTTACACGGCCGCTCGCCCGCAGCGGCAACGCTTAATTGCCACAATCCTCACAACAAGCGCCTCTCACGCCGCTTGCTAGTGACCCACCCGCGAAGCGCCACCACTGATCGCATCGAGTTCCTTCAGCACCTCTTCGTTCAACACGATATCCGCAGCCTTCAGGTTCTCGCGCAAATGCGTGACTGACGACGTGCCCGGAATGAGCAGAATGTTCGGCGATCGATACAGCAGCCACGCAAGCGCGACCTGCATCGCGCTCACATTCAAACGCGCCGCAATCTGCGACAGCGCATCCGATTGAATCGGCGAAAACCCACCGAGGGGAAAGAACGGCACATAGGCGATGTGTTCCTGCGCGAGTTCGTCGATGAGTGCGTCGTCATCGCGATTCACGAGGTTGTAGTGGTTCTGCACGCAAACGATCGGCGCGATCTTTCGTGCGTCGCGCACTTGCATCGACGTCGCGTTCGACAAGCCGATGTGCCGGATCTTGCCCTCCTCCCGCATCCTGGCGAGCGCGTGCATCTGCGGCTCGATGGAGCCTTCCGTCGGCCTGTGAATGTCGCCCATGATGCGCAGATTGACCACGTCGATGGCATCGACGCCGAGGTTGCGAAGGTTGTCTTCGACGCCGCGACGCAGGTCTTCTGGTTCGAATGCGGGCAGCCAGCCGCCCTGCTCGTCGCGCATGGCGCCGACTTTCGTGACGATCGTCACATTCGACGGATACGGATGCAGCGCCTCGCGGATGATCTGATTGGTGACGTGCGGGCCATAGAAATCGCTCGTATCGATGTGATTCACACCCGCTGCAACGGCTTCCCTCAACACGGCGGCGGCCGCAGCGCGATCCTTCGGCGGACCGAATACGCCCGGTCCCGCAAGCTGCATCGCGCCATAACCCATTCGATTCACTTCGCGTCCCGCAAACTCAAAAGTCGTTTTCATTGCATGGCTCCCGTGACTGGTTCGATGGCGCCCATTATCTCGAGCTTGCGGCGTTGAATAAATGGGGCTAAGTTGCACGGGTTGTTCAATAAACAAAACGGTCCGAAAGTGGAATTGAACGATCTCGCTGCCTTTGTTTCTGTCGCCCGCGCAGGCGGCTTTCGCGACGCCGCGCGCACGAACGGTGTATCGGCGTCGAGTCTCTCGATTGCCGTGCGCAGGCTCGAAACGAAGCTCGGATTGCGCTTGCTGAACCGCACGACGCGCAGCGTATCGCCGACCGAGGCGGGCCGGCGGTTGATCGAAACGCTGACGCCGTTGTTCGGTGAAATGGAAGCGGCGCTTGATGTTCTGAATGGCTATCGCGATTCGCCGAGCGGCACGCTCCGGCTCAATGTCCCCGCGAGCGCCGCGCGCACGCTGCTGCCGAAGCTGCTCGCGGGCTTCATGCAGGCGTATCCCGACATTCGCGTCGAAGTGATGGTGGAAGACGGCTTCGTCGATGTCCTGTCGATCGGTTGCGATGCGGGCATACGCTACGACGACAAGCTGGAACAGGACATGATCGCCATGCCGATCGGCCCGCGCATAGAGCAGTTCACGACCGCCGCATCGCCCGCGTATCTACGAGCGCACGGTACGCCCGAGCATCCTCGGGATCTGCTCTCGCATACCAGTGTGCGCGGACAGTTCTCGGGCGGTGCGCGGCCCGTGTGGCAGTTCGAGCGCGACGGCGAAGTCGTGCGGATCGATCCGCCGTCGCGTCTCGTGGTGCGTCCGGGCGCGGCGCTGGGTCTCATGATCGATGCGGCGGTCGCCGGTCTCGGCGTGATCCATCTGTTCGAGGAGATGTTGCAGCCTCACGTCGAAAGCGGCGCGCTGGTCGCGATACTCGACGACTGGAAACAGCCGTTTTCCGGGCCGTTTCTCTACTATCCGGGACGCCGGCATGTGCCCGCGCCGCTGCGCGCATTCATCGACTGGCTGAAAGACAACGACCGCATGTAGCAACGCATGCGCTGATGTGTCGTCGATGCGCGTTCAGCTGCGCCGCAAGCGACATGTAAGCACCGCAAACGATTTCCGCACCGACACTGTCCCGTCATTTCCGCGTCCTATATTCGTCACTCGCCGGAACCGGCAGTCGACGCACTGCCGATGACGCGCGTAGAAAACAACACGTCCTTTGAACTTCCACGAGCGAGGTCTCGGCAGGCGGTCTTTCCGAACGGGCGACATCGAGCATGGCGTGCGGCCGGTGCAAACGCATCGACGTGACAAGCCATGCCGGGTTCGCCGTGAGGAGCGGCTGCGGTGAAGGCAATCGAAGGTTTCGAGGATCAGCAGAAAAGAAGGAGCACTTGCCCCGTGAACTCCCGTCGCAAATTTCTTCAAAGCACGGCCACTGCCGGACTCTCGGCCGCTGCGCTAAGCGTGTTTCCCCCGAGCATCCGCCGCGCGCTCGCGATTCCGGCGCATTACGACACCGGCACGATGAAGGACGTCAAACACGTCGTGATCCTGATGATGGAGAACCGCGCGTTCGACCATTACTTCGGCACCTACAAAGGCGTGCGCGGTTACGGCGATCGCTTCACGATCCCGCTGCCGGACGGCCGCAACGTGTGGCAGCAGATC
The DNA here is from genome assembly GCF_000698555.1 of Caballeronia grimmiae. Taxonomy (GTDB): domain Bacteria; phylum Pseudomonadota; class Gammaproteobacteria; order Burkholderiales; family Burkholderiaceae; genus Caballeronia; species Caballeronia grimmiae. The sequence goes on from NZ_JFHE01000015.1 coordinate 16,433, forward strand.
GACGCCAACGGCAACGTCGACCTGCCCTATCATCTCGACGAAACCAAGGGCAATGCGCAGCGCGTCGCCGGCACGCCGCATAGCTGGGTCGACACGCAAAACGCGTGGGACGGCGGCCGCATGGCTGCATGGCCAGTGTCCAAGAAGAACCAGACGATGGGCTATTTCGACGCCGCCGAGATTCCCTTCCAGCGGGCGCTGGCCGAAGCGTTCACGCTCTGCGACGACTATCACTGCGCGTTTCTCGGCGGCACGCACCCGAACCGCATCATCCATTCGACCGGCACGCATGGTCCCGCGTATGGCAAGACCTTCGTGAACAACTTCAGCGGCGACTTCGACGTCACCACGTCGGCTTCCGCGTACTTCGACTGGAAGACGACCGCCGAGCGTCTCGAAGATGCTGGCGTGACATGGAAGGTCTATCAGAACATCAAGAACACGTACGGCTGCAATCCGCTGCTCGGCTTCAGGCAGTTTCGCAAAGCGAACGAGGCGCTGCCGGCGGCGCGTCAGGTCAACACGTCGCTGACGCAGGCCGCCGAGCCGGCCTACAATCCCGCCGACGCCGTGGCCCAGCCGCTCATCAAGGCCTACGCGAACACGCTGCCGACCATGGACACCGACCCGAACACCAACGGCACGTTCGTCGAGGCCTTCGCCGACGATGTGAAAAACGGCCGGCTGCCGGAAGTCTCGTGGGTGGTGCCGACCGATGTCTACTCCGAGCATCCGGGGCCTTCCAGCCCGGTGCAGGGCGCGTGGTTCGTGCAGCAATTCCTCGATGCGCTGACCGCCGTGCCGGAGGTATGGAGCAAGACCGTGCTGCTCGTCAACTTCGACGAGAACGATGGCTTCTTCGATCACGTGCCTCCGGCCGCGGTCCCGTCGCCGAACGGTGACGGCACCTACGCCGGCAAAACGACGCTGAACACCGCCGACCTGAGCGCCGAATATTTCACGCATCCGTACGTGACCCGCGCCGACACCGGCGCGCAGCCCAACAGCCAGCCGGCCGGCCCTGACGGCAAGCCTTACGGACCCGGCCCGCGCGTGCCGCTATGGGTGATTTCGCCGTGGAGCCGCGGCGGCTGGGTCAATTCCCAGACCTTCGACCACACCTCGGTGCTGCGCTTTCTCGAAGCGCGCTTTGGCATCAAGGAGAGCAACATCTCGCCGTATCGCCGATTGATCAATGGCGATCTGACGACGGCCTTCAATTTCGCGTCGCCGAACAACGAGCCGCTGCCGACCATCGCCGGCGAGAGAAGCAAGGCCGACGCCGATGCGTTGCGCGCCACGCAGCAAGCGCTCGGACAGATCGTGCCGGACGCGAATCGCGGCATGCCGAAGCAGGCGAGCGGTTTCCGTCCGTCGCGTGCGCTGCCTTACGAGCTGCACGCCAGCGCTCACGTCGATGCAAACGCCGGCACCATGCGGCTGCTGTTCGCCAATACCGGCCGCCAGGGCGCCGTGTTCCACGTCTACGACAAGTTGCACCTCGACCGCTTGCCCAGGCGTTATGCGGTGGAGCCGGGCAAGACGCTGGACGACGTGTGGACACCCACTTCGACGGACCAGGGAAGGTACGACCTGTGGGTGCTCGGCCCGAACGGTTTTCATCGTGAATTCAAGGGCGAGCTTGGCGCGCAGCGGGGTCACCGAGGCGCCAATCTCGAAGTGCGCGTGGGCTATGGCTTGCTTTCGGGAACGCTGCACCTGCAACTGCGCAACGATGGCGCGGGTCCGGCGCAGTTCACCGTGAAGTCGAACAAGGTCTACGGTGTGCTGCAGGCGTTCCCCGGTCTGCCGATTCCTGGCTTCGGGCGCAATCCGGCCGGATTTGGCGGCTTCCCCGCGCCGGGCTTCGGTGCATGGCCAGCGCCGGCGCCGCTTTCTCGCGATGACGCCCTCAGCGCGGGCAACACCTGGACGGCAAGCACGATCGGCGCGCTTCCTGTCGCGCTGTTCTGGAACGTCGCGCAGACTGGCTACTGGTACGACTTCGAAATTACCAGCGCCACGGATCGCAGCTTCTTCCGGCGCATCGCCGGGCGCATGGAAACGGGCCGTCACTCGGTGACCGATCCGGCGATGGGCATGGCCGACGTGTTCTGATGCAGGACGCGAGGCGTCGGGTGTTTGCCCGGCGTCTCGCGTGTGCCGACGCGCTTTCGCTCTCAGCGATTTATCGACCGGCGTTTCGCATCGACTTGCAGCATCGCCTGCTTCCATCGAGCGGCGATTTTTGCGACTCCAATGCAAGCAGCCCCTCGTGCGTTTACTATCTTCAGGCCGAAGCTCTGAAGATAGTCACGCATGGAACTGAAGCAGGTTCAATACTTCATCGCCCTGTTCGAAGAAGGCACCGTCACGCGTGCAGCAAAGCGGCTGAATATCGCGCAGCCGGCGCTCAGCATGCAGATCGCCAAGATCGAGACCGAAATCCGCCAGAAGCTCTTCGAGCGCGGACCGCACGGCATGGCGCCGACCGAAGCCGCGCGGCTCATGTACCGCCTGTACACGCCGATCATGCGCGACATCGACCACGCGCGCGAACATCTGAGCCGGCGCGACGTCATCGTGACGGGGCGCGTATCGCTCGGGATGGTGTCGTCCGAGGCGCAGAGCGTGCTGCCCGAATCGCTTGCGCGCTTCGATGCGCTGTTTCCGCAAGTGGAAGTGTCCGTGGCCGATGGCTTCAGCGCGCAACTCATCGACGCCGTCGAAGCGGGCCGGCTCGATGCCGCGATCATCAACAAGCCGCGTGGCCGGCTTTCGCTCGATGTCGAGCCGTTGCTCGTCGAGGAAATGGTGCTGGTGACGAGCGCGGCGCACGGCCCCGCGTTGCCCGATGCGATCGACCTGACCCAGCCGTTCGACTTCGAACTCGTGCTGCCGACACGGCGCAATGGCCTGCGCGGCGCGCTCGATGCCGCACTGATGGCCGCCGACGTCGTCATCCAGCCGAAGTTCGAGATCGATCTTCTGAGCACAATCGTGCAGTTCGTCGAACAGAGCGCCGTGGCGACGATCCTGCCGCGCGTCGTCGTGCAGCCGAAAGTCGACGACGGCCTGTTGCGCGTGCACACGATCGCGTCGCCGCCGATCGTGCGTCACATCATTCAGGTCACGCATCCGAAGCGGCCCATCGGATCGGCCGCGCAGGCGCTGATCTCGATCATCACCGAGGAAATCCGGCGCGTGACCACGCGCGCGCCGGAATGAACCCGGTTACGAAGGGTTGCGCCCCGCCCCGTTGTCGAGCTTGCCGAGCGTTTCGGGCACGACGAACGCGCCGACCAGGAAGATGACGCTGATCGCGCCGACGAAGATCGCGAGCGTCGACGGCAACTGGCTCGCATCCTTCGCGACGAGCGAGACGAAGGTCGGCATCATCCCGCCGATCGCGAAGCCGATATTCCACGAGAGACCGGTCCCGGTCGCACGGATCGCAGTCGGAAAGCGCTCGTTCAGGAAGATCAGGACCGGCGCATAACCCGCGCTGCCGAGCGCGGACAGCAGCACCGCGTAGACACCGATCATCGTGAGGCTTTGCGCCGTCGGCAGCAGCAGGAACAGGCCCGGCAACGCGATCAGCCGGATGGCGCCGATCCACAGGAACGCGCCCTTGCGCCCGATGAACGTGCTGATATGCCCCGCCGCAACCGATGCGATCACCACCGCCACGCTGCAGATCATCAGGATCGCGGCAGCCGCGCCGTTCGGTGCATGGCTCACGACCTTGAGGAACGTCGGCAGATAGCCCGAGGTCAGGTAATAGCCGCTGCCGCCGCCGATGGTCAGCAGCAGATTGACGAACAGCACGCCGCGATAGTCGCGTGAAAACAGCGTGCGGATCGGCGAGCGCACCACTTCGACCTTCGCGCCCTTCGTCTGCGCCGCGGCCTTCGCAGCCTTTTCAGCGGCGAGCTTCTTCCACAACGGCGATTCTTCGAGACTGTTGAAGATGAAAAGCCCCAGCACCGAACTCAGGATGCCGGTGAAGAACATGCAGCGCCAGCCCCAGACATCGAACGCGTCGCCGGGAAAGAGCGCGGACATCGCCAGGTACGTGAGCGAGGCGAGCAACGCGCCAAGCCCCGCGCCGCCGCCGCCGATCAGCCCCGACACCGCGCCGCGATACTTCGGCGCGACGGATTCGGTGCCGATCGTATGCGTCGACGCCACCACGCCGCCGACGAACACGCCCTGCACGAGACGCAGTACAAGGAAGAGGATCGGCGCGATGACGCCGGCCTGCGCGACCGTCGGCAGCAGGCCGAAAGCCGCCGTCGACAGCCCGACCCCGACGACCGCGACGATCATCGCGCCCTTGCGGCCGTGACGGTCCGCATAGGAGCCGAAGAGCGCCGAGCCGAGCGGACGCATCAGCAGCGTCACGGCGAACGACGCATAGACCGCCGCAAGCGAGAGCATCGCGTGCTCGGACGGGAAGAACAGACGCCCGACAATCGGCGCCACGTACAACAATACGAACAGGTCGAACAGATCGAGGGCCCAGCCTAGGCACGAGGCCATCACTGCACCCATGACCTGCCGCTGGTTGACCGGAAGCACGGCGGCTCCGTCTTGCGCTGCTGCGGACATTTGCATCTCCTGGTGTGTCGCAGGCACGCTTGTTTGAATGCGTGCTCTTGTCGAGGTTGATAAATCGTTGGTAGGCGTCAGTGCGCGGCGGCAAGCGGCGACGCCACGCTCGCACTGCGTTGCGCGATCATCGCGTCGGCGATCTTCTCGGCGATCATGATGGTCGGTATGTTCGTATTGGCCGATGGCAGTCTCGGCATCAGCGATGCATCGACGACGCGCAGGCCACGTGCGCCCCGCACGCGCCCTTCGGTGTCCGTGACGGCGTCGCGATCGTGCGCGCCGCCCATGCGGCACGTGCCGCTCGCGTGCCACACGCCGAACACGTTCGCGCGGATGAACTCCGCGAGCGCACGGTCGTCGGCGAGAAGCGCGTCCATCTTCAGGCCGCGTGTGAAGAAGCGTTCAATCAAAAAGCGCCGCAGCGGCGCGGGCGTATCGAGCAGCAGCCCGAGCATCGAGGTCAGCAGCGCGTTCCCTTCGCCGACCTTGCTCAGGGCCTTCACGCGCGGCGAAAACGCTGCCGGAAAGAAATCGCGCGGACTGCGCCCGAGTCCCGATGCTTCGACCACGCGGGCCAGCATCCGCACGCCGGCGGCGAGTCGTTGCAGGTCGCGTTCGTCGTCGAGCAGGTTCAGATCGACGCGCGGCGCAGCGGCCGCATCGGGCGAAGCGAGCTGCACCCGGCCACGCGAGTACGGCCGGTTGCACCACAGAAAGAAAAGGCCCAGCCGGTTGCCGAGTGCATGCCACGCGGCACGCGTCGCACTCGACAGATACAGGTCCGACTCGTCGCAGCCCACGACGCCCGAACTCATGCGCGCCGCCATCATGCTTGCGCGGCGGCGTGCGAGCGGCATGCGAAAGCGCGGCTCGAGAAAATGACAGAACGTGAGCGACGGATGATCCTGCAAACCGCGTCCGACGCCCGGCAAATCGACCGCACATGCAATGCCCATCGCCGCGAGATCGCGCGCATCGCCGATGCCCGCGCGCATGAGCATCGCAGGCGACTGCAACGCGCCCGCGCTCAGGACGACTTCATCCGCATCGAACCGCACGCGCTCGCCGTTCGCTGCAATCGCGACGACACCGCGCGCCGTCGCGCCCTCCATCAGAATGCGTTCGACACGCAGGTTCGCGTGGATGCTGAGATTGGGACGCTTGCGTGTGGCTTCGTCGAGATAGGCGATGGCCGTGGACACGCGCGCGTCGTCGATATTCGAGAACGCGCCGGGAAAGAAGCCGTCGCCAAACTCGCCGTTCTGATCCTGCAGCGCCGCGAGGCCGTTGGCGCGCAAGCCCTTCTCGAACGCATGGCAGAACTCCGGCCAGTCGCCCGGCATGATGCGGCGGATCGCCACGGGACCGTCGCTGCCGTGCAACTCGCCGCCGGGGAAGTTCACGTCGCGTTCGAGCTTGCGGAAGTAAGGCAGCACGTCGCGCCACGCCCAGCCATGCGCGCCGTCCGCGGCCCACTCGTCGTAATCGCGCGGCAGGCCGCGATTGGCCGATTGCACGTTGATGCTCGACCCGCCGCCCATCACGCGGCCCTGCTCGTAGACACGCGGCGCGGCGTCCTTCGTGGCCTTCGCCTTGAGGCCGGGCCAGATGTAGGTGTCGCCGCAAAAGACCGGCATCGGATAGCTGTCGAGGATCGCCGCGGGCACCGCGCCGGGCGGCGTATCCGCGCCCGCCTCGATCAGCGCGACGCGCACCGACGGCACGGCCGACAGCCGATGCGCAAGCACGCATCCCGCCGAGCCGCCGCCCACGATCACGTAGTCGAAGCGATCCATCGCCTGTCTCCTTTGCCTTGTTCGCCGCGCGATGGTCAGGAGCCGCGAAACGCCGGCTTGCGCTTGCCGTGGAACGCTTCGACGCCTTCGCGGAAGTCGTCCGACGAGCGCAGGCGGCTATAGCAATGCCCTTCCAGTTCAATTGCGATGGAAAGCGGTGCGTCCTCCGAATCGTTCAGCAGCTTCTTCGCCGTGCGCTGCGCGAGCGGCGAGAAGGCGCGCAATTCGTCGACGAGCGCATCCGTCGCCGATTCGAGCTCGGCATCCGCCACGCAATCCACCGCGATGCCCCATTCGTAGGCCTGCTTGCCCGGAATGCGGCGCGAGCGCATCACGATGTCCTTGGTCCGGCCGATGCCGACCATCGACTGCAAGCGCGCCGAGCCGCCCGAGCCGGGAATCTGGCCAAGCTTCTGCTCCGGCAGTGCATAAAAGGTCGTATCGGTGACGATGCGGAAATCGCACGCCAGCGACAACTCGAAACCCACGCCGAAGCAGAAGCCGCGATTGGCCGCGATGACCGGCTTCGAGCAGCGCGCGGGCGCCGCGATATTCCACGCGAGCTTCGACACATGCTCAGGCGATGCTTCGAGAAAGCCCTTGATGTCGCCACCGCTCGAGAAGTGCTCGCCCTTGGCGCGCACCACGATCACGCGCACGCGATCGTCCTCGTCGAGCGCCTCGAATGCGGCGCGCAACTGGTCGCGTGCGTGCATCGAAATGACGTTGAACGGCGGGCGATGCAGAACGATGTCGGCGCGCTCGCGGTTGGCGTCGATCTCGATGGAAAAGCCGTCGAGGTCCTGCAGCAGCGTCTGGCCGCGATGATTCAAATCGCTCATGTCGGTTACTCCTTCCTGGTCTCTGTTGGTTGAGCGTTGTCTTCGCTCGCATATTCGCCGGCCTGCAGCTTGCGGCGCAGTATCTTGCCGACCGGCGACTTGGGGATATCGTCGACGAACACGTAGTCGCGCGGCCGCTTGAAGTTGACGAGATCGGACTCGCGGCACCACGCATCGAGCGCGCCGGAATCGACGTATTCGCGACGCTTGATGAACGCGACCACGCGCTGGCCCCAGCGCTCGTCCTTGAGGCCCGCGACCGCGACTTCATCGACGGCGGGATGCAGCGACAGCACCGACTCGATGTCCACCGGCGAGATGTTTTCTCCGCCGCTGATGATCATGTCGTCGACGCGGCCGGTCACGTAGAGATCGCCGTCGCGATCGAAATAGCCGGTGTCGCCGGTGAAGTACCAGCCGTCGCGCAATGACTTCGCGTTCGCGTCCGGACGATTCCAGTAGCCTTCGAACGCCTCGTCGCCCTGCAGGTCGACGATGATCTGGCCTTCCTCGCCGACAGCGGCAATGTCGCCGGGCAAAACGGAGTCGAGCTTCACCACGCGCAACCGCGTGTTGATGCCCGCGCGCCCTGCGCTGCCGGGCTTTTTCGTCGCGTCCTGGTCGATGCTGAACGTGTAGACCTCGGACGAGCCGTAGTGGTTGACGAACAGCTCCGGCTCGAATGCGGCGCTCAGGCGCTTGAGCAGGCCGTCGTTCATCGGCGCGCCGGCGAAGCCGAGCTTGCGCACCGACGACGTATCCGTGCTCGCGAACGCGCTGTCCGCAAGCAGATCGTGATAGAGCGTCGGCACGAGATAAAGGCACGTGAGCGCATGCGTCGAGATGCAATCGAGCGCGAGCTTCGCGTTCCAGCGGCGCACGCACACGAACAGGCCGTCGACGAGCGCCATCGCGAGCAGCGAGCGCACGCCCATCGTGTGATACAGCGGCATCACGCCGAGCGTGCGTTCGCCGCGCCTGTACAGGTTCTGCGCGACATGCGCGAGCGCGCCCGCGCGTTCATGCCGGTGGCGGCGCGGCACGCCCTTGCCCTTGCCGGTCGTGCCGGATGTGTAGAGGATCAGCGAAAAGTCGTCGGCGGTGGCTTGCGGAGCCGCTTCTTCCGTTGTGCTTTCGACGATGAGCGCATCGAAGGTCATCGAGAGGCCGGGGGCATCGTCGAGTCCGATACGCGGCACCTGCTGCGCGGCGGCGCTTTGCAGCACGGCATCGGCGCAGACGGGTTCGTAGACGATGGCCTTCACGCCCGCATCGGTCACGCAATAGTCCAGTTCCTCCGGCTTCGCGCGCCAGTTGAGCGGCACGATCACGATGCCCGCGAATTGCCCCGCCCAGTGCAGCGTCGCCATTTCCCAGCGGTTCTGCAAGACGACGAGCAGCCGGTCGCCGCGTTCGAGGCCGAGCTTGCGCAGGCCCTCGGCGACATTCAGGATCACGCGATGCCACTGCGCGTAGGTCAGTTGCACGTCGCCATCGACGAGTGCGAGCGCGTTCGGGCTGCGCTCGACGCTTTGCAGAAAAGTACGGCCTAGATCAAGCATGTTCGACCTCGCTGGTGCCTGCTTCGGCCCGGCGGCGCGCCGCCACGTCGAGCACCGCCGCGACGATCGGCGTGTAACCCGTGCAGCGGCAGATATGACCCGACAGCATCTCGCGCACTTGGTGCTCGGTCGGGTCCGGCACGCGCCGGAGATAGTCCGCGCACGACATCAGAATGCCCGCCGTGCAGAAGCCGCACTGCAGCGCGTGATGCCGCTGGAATGCCTGCTGCAGGTCGCCGAGCGTCTGGTCGGGCGCGAGTCCTTCGACGGTATCGATACGCCGTCCGTCCGCCTGAACGGCGAGCATCAGGCACGAGCGGGCGGCGACGCCGTCCACGTGCACGGTGCACGCGCCGCATACGCCGTGTTCGCAGCCGACGTGCGTGCCCGTCGCGCCCAGTTCGTGCCGGATGAAATCCGACAGCAGTTCGCGCGGCTCGCAATGGCCGCTGCGTTCGCGGCCGTTGAGCGTCAGCGCGATGCGCTGGCGTTCGTCCCGCCGCATGATGGTGTCCGACGTCTTGCTCACTTCGCCTCCTCGATCACGCGCCATCCAAGTTGCCGGACCAGATGCCGGCGATACGTCGCGCTGATGTGCGCGTCGTTCTGCGCGTTCAGTTTCCAGCTCAAATCGTTCAGTGCGCCGCGCAGGTCGTCGCCTGCGAGACGCGGCCAGTTCTCCACCACGGGCCGGTCCGCGACGCCGCCGACCGCAATGCGGATCGCATCGTCCGTGACGACCGCCGCGCAAGCGACGATCGCGAAATCGCCGTGACGCGCGGAGAATTCCGTGAACCCGTATCGCTCGCCCGGCTTGCGCAGCGGAAAGCGCACGGCTTCCACCAGTTCGTCGGGCTCGCGCGCCGTCATCAACATGCCCTGAAAGAAGTCCTGCGCGGGCAACGTGCGGCGCTTTTTCTTCGAACGCAGCATCACGTCGCCGCCGAGCGCGGCGAGCACGAGCGGCAATTCCGCGCTCGGATCGGCATGTGCGATCGAACCGCACACCGTCCCGCGATTGCGAATCTGAAAATGCGAGATATGCGGGAAGGCCATCGCGAGCAAAGGCACTTCTGCGGCGAGGGTCGCGCGCCATTCGACGCTGCCTTGCGTCGCCGCCGCGTTCACGACGAGATGCCCCGCTTTCTCGTCGATGCGCACGTCGCCCAGTTCGGCGGTGCGCGAGATGTCGACGAGCAGCTTCGGCTGCGCGAGCCGCATGTTCAGCACGGCCATCAGCGACTGGCCGCCCGCGAGCACGCGTGCGTCTTCGCCGTGCTGTGCGAGAGCGTCGAGCGCGTCTTGCGTGGTCATGGCGCGCAGATAATCGAACGATGCGGGCTTCATGCGCGCCTCCTGAGTCTGCCGAACAGCCGGGCGAGCCAGGAGCCGCTGGGCTGCACGGGCTTGCCCGCCGCCTGCCGTCCGAGCGATTCGAACAATTGCTTCAACACGACCTTCGCCGCGCCTTCGAGCATGCGGCCGCCGACCGCCGCGACCTTGCCCGACACCTGCGCTTCGTAGTCGTACGTGAGCCGTGTGCCGCCGCTGTGCGGCGTGAGTTCGACGAGACCGCTGCCGCGTGCGCTGCCGAGCGGCGAAATGCCCGCGCCCGCCAGCCGCAAGCGATGCGGCGCCTCGATCTCCGACAAGCCGATGCGTGCCTCGAAGCGCGCCTTGATCATGCCGACGCCAACCGTCACGTCCGCGCGATACTGGTTCGGCGCGGTCTCATCGAGCGCATGACAGCCCGGAATGACCTTCGCGAGCGCCTTGGGATCGAGCAGCACGGCGAACACGGCTTCGGGCGGCGCGGGAAGATCGACCGTGCCCTGCGCGGTCAGCGCGCGTCCGCCGCCCGGCGTCGCGGGCTTCGCAGCGGGCGCTTCGCGATAGTCCGGCCGCGACGGCTCCGGATCGTCGATGCCGATCATCGCCATGACCTTCGGCGGCGTGAGCGGCAGGCGAATGTCTTCGACGCCCAGCGCATCGGCCACCGCATTCGCGATGCACGGCGGCGTGCTCATGTTGTTGCCTTCGCCCAGCCCCTTTGCGCCGAGCGGCGTGAACGGCGACGGTGTCTCCAGATGCACGATGCGCGGATCAGGCACTTCGCAGGTCGTCGGCATCAGATAGTCGGCGAGCGTGCCCGACTGGAAGCTGCCGTCCGCGCCGTAGCGGAACTCTTCCATCAGCGCCGCGCCGACGCCTTGCGCGAATGCGCCGCGAATCTGACCATCGGCGAGCGCGGGATTGAGGATGGTCCCCGCGTCGTGAACGGTCACATAACGGTCGATACGCACGCGCCCCGTCGCGCGATCCACTTCGACGCCGCACATGTCGAACGCGAAACCGTATGCCGCCGACGTGTTGATGCGGTCCTGCTCGTCGGGCGCGTCCATGTGCGGCGGCGACCAGAACACCGTTTCGCGCAGGCCCGGCTCGTCGCCCTCGGGCAGCAGCGCGGGCGCCCAGTGCGGCGCATTGCTCGCGGCGCGTGCGAACGGCAGCGCGCGGTCTTCGGCGTCCTGCGGAAAGATGCGCGCGCCTTCGAAGCGCACGTCATCCGGTGCGCAGCCGAACTGTTTGGCGAGGACGCGGGCGAGCTTGTCGCGCACGCGCGTGGCCGCGAGATGCACCGTGCCCGCCACCGCGCCGGCGAAGCGGCTCGAATAGTTGCCCGCCGCGACGGACCACGCGTCCTTGTGCGTATCGAATTCCACGTTGACGACGATGTCCTTCGGGTCCAGCCCGAGCACGTCGGCGACGACCTGCGCGCACACGGTCATGTGACCCTGCCCCGCCGGCGTCGATGCGATCGTCACGACCACGCCGCCCAGCAAGTCGACGCTGACCGTCGCGCTCGCGATTGCGCCGTTCTTCGGCCCGGCTTTCTTGCGCGCGGCGGCGGGCATCACGGTCGTGATGTAGCCCATGTTCGACACCGACGGCTCCACGATCGCCGCGAAGCCGATGCCATACAGCCGCCCTTCCTTGCGCGCGGCATCGCGGCGTGCGGCGAGTTCGCCATAGCCGCCCTCGTCGATCGAACGGCGCAACGCTTCCTGATAGTTGCCCGAGTCGAGCAGCGCGCCCGCTGCCGCGCGATACGGAAACGCATCGGCGGGAACGAAGTTGCGGCGATACACGTCGAGCACGTCGAGCTTCAGCTCGATCGCGATGCGCTGGATCAGCCGTTCGAGCGCGAAATACACCTGCGGCCCGCCGAACCCGCGCACGAGGCCGGTCGGCGTCTTGTTCGTCAGCACGACGCGATTGCGCACGAGCAGATTCGGTATCGCGTATGCGCCGGTCAGGCAGCCGTGCATCCGGTAGAACGTCGCCGGCTCGGGCGCGCGCACGTAAGCGCCGACGTCTTCGAGCTGATCGTAGGACAGCGCGACGATGCGGCCATCGGCTTCGACGGCGGCTTCGATCGTGGATAAGCGCGCCGTCGCCGATGTCGCCGCGCTCAGGTGTTCGAGCCTGTCCTCGACCCACTTCACCGGCGCGCCCGCCTTGCGCGAGGCGAGGCACATCAGCACGACATACGGAAACACCGCCTGCTTCACGCCGAAGCTGCCGCCCGAGTCGCGCGGCGCCTTGTGGCGCAGGCGGTTCGCGGGCACGTTGAGCGCCATGGCCATCACCGCGTGCAGCGAGAACGGCCCCATGAAATTCGAGGTGACGTCGTAGCCTTCGTCGCCCGACAGGTATTCGGCGATCACCACGCCGCATTCGATCGGCGCACAGGTGTTGCGCGGATAGTGCGCGACCAGCTTCACGCGATGCGGCGCATTGCCGAACGCGGCTTCCGGCTCGCCGTAGCGGAAATGCCGGTCGCTGATCACGTTGCTGCCGACGCGCTCGTGCAGCACGGCGGCGTCGTCGGCCAGCGATTGTTCGATGGACGTCACCGGATCGAGCATCGCGTATTCGACCTTGATGAGATCGATCGCGTCCTCCGCCAGCGCACGCGATTCGGCCATCACGACCGCGACCGGCTCGCCCACATAGCGCACGCGGTCCATCGCGAGCGCCCATTGCTCCATCGGCGATTTCACGCCGACCACGAACGGACGCGACCACGGACGCAAGTCGTCGCGCGTCAGCACCGCCCGCACGCCCGCGAGCTTCGCGGCGGCTTCGGTGTCGATCGACACGATCTCCGCGTGCGCGTGCGGCGAGCGCAGAATCGCGGCGTGCAGCGTGCCGGGCTTGACGGCGATATCGTCGCCATAGCGGCCACGGCCCGTGAGAATCGCCGGGTCTTCGAGGCGCTCCATCGGGCGGCCGACGTGGCGCTCGGGTTTTGCGCCGTCGCTTGGCGCAACGCGCGCGTTCGTATCGGCGAATGCCGTTTCGCGCTGGTTCATGCGCTTGCTCCTTTACGTTCGCCACGGCTCGCGAATTCATCGCCGAGACCGCTCCAGCGGCGCGCGATTTCGCCGTGCTCGATGCCGAAAAGATCGAGCACGCGCCCTACCGTGTGATCGACGATATCGTCGATGGTCTGCGGATGCGCGTAGAACGCGGGCACGGGCGGCATCACGATCGCGCCCATTTCGGTGGCGAGCGTCATGTTGCGCAGATGCGCGAGATTCAGCGGCGTTTCACGCGCGACGAGCACGAGGCGGCGGCGTTCCTTCAACATCACATCGGCGGCGCGCGTGAGCAGGTTGTCCGCGAAGCCGTTCGCGACACCGGCGAGGGTTTTCATCGAGCAGGGCGCGATCACCATGCCGTCGCTCAGGAACGATCCGCTCGCCACCGCCGCGCCGATATCGCGCACGTTATGCACGACGTCCGCGAGCGCGTCGATGTCGCCGCGAGCGAGGTCGAGCTCCTGCGCCGCCGTCACCGCGCCCGACGCCGACACGATCAGATGCGTCTCGTGCGTGCCGAGGCGGCGCAACGCGGCAAGCAGGCGCACGCCGATCACCGCGCCGCTCGCGCCCGAGATGCCCACGACGATGCGTTTCTTGCGTTCAGCCATGATTGCGCGCGAGGTAGGCATCGAATGCGCTGTTGTCGGCGGCGATGAGCGCGTCCAGATCGACCGAGTCCTGTCCGGGAATGCGCACGCGCGTGAAGACGTGCTCCGGATACACAACAGGCCGCGTCGCGTCGAGGCCCATCTTGGTGCTGACGCCTTGCAGATGCGCGGGCGCGTCTGCCGGCTGCCCGATGGTCGTCGACGGATCGAGCGGCGAGCCTTGCGCACCCGCGATCACGACGAGATCGCGGTCTGCCTGGAAGCGCGTCGCGATGGCCCATTCGATTTCGGCGGGATCGTGCACGTCGACGTCGGGATCGACGACGACCACCTGCTTGATGTCGTAATGCGCGCCGAATGCGCAAAGAATCACGTTCTTCGCTTCGCCTTCGCGCTTCTTGTCGAACTGCACCCACAGGTGATAGCGGCACACGCCGCCTACGGACAGATGCACGTCCTTCACGTTCGGATGGCTGCGCTGAAGGTGCGAAAGGAGCGTCGCTTCACGCGGAATCGCACCGAGCAGCAGATGCTCCATCTCGGCCGGGACGATCGTATGAAAGATCGGGTCGCGCCGATGCGTGACCGCCGTTACGGCGATGACTTCGCGCGATTCCTTCGCGCTGTAATACTTCGGGAATTCACCGAACGGGCCTTCCGGTTCGCGAACGTTCGGCAGAATGCGCCCTTCGATGACGATCTCCGCAAACGCCGGCACATGCACGCCGTTCGTCACGCATTGCACGACCGGCAGTGGCGCGCCGCGCAATGCGCCTGCAATCTCAAGCTCGTCGTGATCGATCGGCGTAATGGCTTGCGACGCGAGCATCGTGAGCGGATCGACGCCGATGGCAACGGCTACGTCGAGTGCATCGCCCGCTTCTTCGGCTGCGCGCTGAAACGCGTACAGATGGCGCGGCAGCAGCAGGATCGCCATGCGATCGGGACCGTGCACCTGGATGCGGTTGATCGACACGTTCTGCACGCCCGTGCGCGGATTGCGCGCGATCACGAGACCTGCCGTGATGTACGGGCCGTTGTCGTGTTCGCTGTGCGTGGGGATCGGCAACAGCGCGTGCAGGTCGATGCCGCTTTCATGCACCACTTGCTGGCAGGGCGCGTCTTCGCGTGCAACCAGTTTCGATGCCACCGGCGCAGCGGCCGCAGACGAGAAACGCGCGAGCACGCCGGATTCATCGACGCCCATCGCCTCCGCGATCCACGCGCGCTTCGACATGAAACCGCTCACGACAGGCATCGCATGGCCGCCCGGCCGCATGAAGATCGCCGCTTGCTTGCCATCGAGGCATTTCGCGGTCGCAGCGAGTGCGTGTTCGAGTGCAACGGGTTTGTCGATGGTCGCGACGCGGCCGGTTTTCGCGAGATGCGCGAGCCAGTCGCGCAGCGATAATGATCCGCTGTCGGCGTGATCCGGGGCCCACGAGAACGAGGGCATGCCGTTCGTTGCGGCATCGCGTAAATTCATTAGTGTCTCCATCCGTGCGCGGTTGCCGTAGCAATCGCATGAGATGAAGCGTAGCGACATCGCCCCATAACTTCTAATACTGTTTGTTGATGCTCCGAATCAACACCGCTTATATTGGTATTAGCCCGGATGACAGTGCCCTTACAGGTGCGTATCAATGGACTGCGCACATATGCTCTGTTTGTGGGCGGGAACCTAACGGGCGTCCGGTAACGTCGACGAACGCCGCGTGATAAAACCAGCGAAAGCTATTAGCATCACTGATGCCGCAAGCGAGACATGGACCTTAAACAGATTCAGTACTTCATCGCGCTGTTCGAAGATGGCTCCGTCACGCGGGCGGCCAAGCGGCTCAATATCGTGCAGCCCGCATTGAGCATGCAGATCGCCAAGCTAGAGGACGAATTGCATCAGCAATTGTTCGAGCGCGGCGCGCACGGCATGGCGCCGACCGCGGCGGGACGGCTCATGTATCGGCTGTTTCTGCCGATCATGCGCGACCTCGCCCACGCACGGCAGCAACTCGTGCAGCGCGAGGAAGTCGTGACGGGGCACGTGGGCATCGGACTGATCGCGTCGGTGACGGAGAGCGTGCTCGCGGATTCGCTGTCGCGCTTTCATGCGCGTTATCCGGATGTCGACGTCACCGTCGCCGACGGCTATAGCGCGACGTTCATCGACTGGGTGGCGGGCGGTCAGCTCGATGCCGCGATCATCAACAAGCCGCGCGCCCGCCTTTCACTCGATGCGCGTCCGCTGCTCGATGAAGAGATGGTGCTCGCCACCAGCGCCGAGCACGGTCCCGACCTTCCGCACGCAATCGAATTCGCGAAGCTGCCCGAGCTGGAACTCGTCTTGCCGACGAAGCGCCACGGGCTGCGCGGCGTGCTCGACAGCGCCGCGCAACATGAAGACGTGCTGCTCGCGCCGCGCTTCGAGATCGACGTGCTGTCGACCATTCTCAAGCTCGTCGAAAGCACGCGCTTTGCGACGATCCTTCCGCGCATCGTGGTCGAGCGTACGGCGCGGCACGGCACCTTGCGCGCCTGCCCGATTCTCGCGCCGCGCATCGTGCGGCATATTCTGTGTGTGAGCCACCCGCGCCGCCCGTTGAGCGCCGCGGCGGAAGCGCTCATCGGAATCATCGGCGATGAACTGCATCTTGCGTCGAATAGTTCGCTTACCGAAACATCGTCAGCGCTGAATGAAGGCTCCGCATGAACGCGCGGCGCTGAGCTTATTCCATGTCGCCGGGATCGCGAGGGGCACGCGCAAGCTTTTCGTTGTCTGCGTCCAGGGCGGCGTGCGCGTTGTCTCCGTCGGGCTGCTGAGTCGTTGCTGCTGCTTCAGTGGGTTCCGTCAATGCGAGGAGGATGTCGGCATACCAGGCGCTGTTCAGGCCAAGGGACTCATCGACTTGCAGATCGCGTCCTCCCATGTCGATCGTCGACGAATGGATACCGAGCAGCTTCCACGGCAAGGCGCGACTGCCATCCGGCGCATCGGCGGTCGAATCGCTCATGACAACCGGCGCGCCGCTCGTGCCGCGATGAGTCCGCGCATCGGTGATGAAGCAGCCTTTGCCCTGGAAGCGCAGGCCGAAGGCTGACGCGATAACGCCTTGCCGGACCACCGGAAGATGATGCAGGGAATCGTGAAACCCGAGCGGAAAGCCGACGATCAGCACGGAATGGCCGACCGGCATGACATCGTCGGCATCAGGCAGATGCGCCGGGCCGAACGCCTGAAAGACGGCCGTTGGCGGCAGCCGCTCCTTGAACACTTCCAGCACGGCAACGTCGATGTCGCCCCCTCCATCCGCGCCTTCGCGCCAGAGGCTGGCGCCATTGGCATAAAGCGGGAGCGAAAACCACGTCGACGCGCCGAGGTTGGCGCCATCGACATGAAGCTCGATCTCCAGCCGGTCGGGAAAATGTTCGCTCGGCGTGTCGTACACAACGTGCCGGCTCGTCACGAGAAACAGCCGATCGTCGCGAGCGAAGAAAAAGCCGCTGGCGTTCGTCAGATGGCGCGCATCGGCGAATGTCCTCACTCGCACGGCCGCAAGCAAGAGTCCCTCGACGATGGGCCGGCTCGGCGCGGCGTTTTGTTTGTCGGGGCTATCGGCGAGCGTGCCGATGGATCGCAGAAGCGCCTCTCCTTGTGGCGTTGCGCGATTAGCCGCCAGAAAGTCCGGGACCGGTTGTTCGCTCGGCCGGCCACCGGATGCGAGGTTGGGCACGTGCCGGACCACCGGGGGAGCGTCGCCATCGATGTGCAGATACCATCTGTCGCCGTTCGGGCTCACGTAGAGTTCCATTGCGTCCATGTCCAGAAGTGGGGTTTGATGCGCTGCGCGTTCGGCGATTTGGCTATGGCGCGACTCTTCGTCCAGTCGTCCGATAAGAGGATGCCGCTTGCTGCCCGTCCGCGTGCTGCGAAGAGGCAGAATCACCGCCGATGAACGGGCCTTTACCGCGTGCGACGCGACATGCGCCACGCCTAAGTCGCTGAAGAGCGGAAAGCTGCTCGTGCATGTAGGTATCTAAGCCGCGCAAGGGATAACGCTGAACGTCACGCGCCTTCAATAAAGAATCCCGCCCTTCCTGTCGAAAGGCGGATGCAGCGACTACCGACCGCGTTACTGCTTCGCGGGAGTTCCTTCCTGGACGTAAGTGTGAATCCATTGGGCAGCCCACGCTCGAGCGTAGGCGATGGCATCGTCTCGCTGATCGAATCCGGCCAGGTCTCCACTCATCAGAACCTGAGGGTGTTCGCCGTCCCTGCGAGGCGTCGTGGTCTTTGCATGCGCCATGAATTCGCCGTCTGCCCTGCGTGGCGTCGGGTCGATGCCGAACGTATCGATGATCGGGGTCATTTGGAAGTGCCTCGGTAATGGGCGTCGTCGGCAACCGGCGATGCATCGGACATGATGAGAGCATTCTTCAGGCCCGCCCTCGGCGGACCACTGCTCTTTTTAAGAAAACATTTCCTCAGACTGACTGCGACAGCGTTGCCATAGAACCGGCAACCTGCGGCTCGCTAAACGCAGCAACGCCGTGCTCCGCCTTCAGGCTTACTGCTGCCAGCGTCTTCATGAGAAGCGCAAGCCGGGCAAGCGCGGCACGAGGACGTCCGAGCCTCGCTAACGAACGCGTCTTGGCCAGCCCGTCTTTAAGCTGGTCACTCTCTTGCAACCATTGCTCGCTCAATTCAGCGTGCAAAAGTACTTCGGCTCTCAGGTATCTATCGGCCCATTCCGGCGACTCGCGCGTGCGCCGGTTCAACGACTCGATCAAAAACAGAACGTCTGTTGGCTTCACCCTCTCCCCCTACGTCTTTGTTTCGAGCCATTCCTTATCGTGCAGCAGCAATTCCCGTGCTTGGGCGTTTGCAACAAGGCGTTGGCTGATGCCACAGAAGCAGCCCACGGAAGAGACCCTGCCTCGCGGCGTCGCCGTTCATCGCGATGCCGCACGTCTGCACTGCATCGACGCATCGCCCGTGAAGTCAGCGTCCCATCGACACGGCTCTTGCAATCTCCCTGAGAAGCTGACTTTGCTCGTAAGGCTTGCGCAGTCTCGGAAGCGCAGCCTCGGGTCCTTCCGGAAGCTCGGCGTACCCCGTTGCGAGAATGACGGGCAGCGTCGGACGGAGTGCGCGCGCCGCGCCGGCCAGTTCGAGGCCCGTCATTCTCGGCATGGAATAGTCGGTCAGCAGCACGTCGACCGCGCGACCGCTGCGAAGAATCTCCAGCGCCGCAGCGCCGGAATTCACCTCGATAACGTCTTGTCCCAGGTCTTGCAAGAGGTAAGCGGTGCTGGATGAGATCAGCGGGTCATCGTCGACCACCAGTATCGTTGCGCGCTCGATCAGCGTGTCAGGCGACGTATCGTCGAGCGATTCGCGCTTCACGTCGGCATCGCCCGCGTCGTGCTGATACGCCGGCAGCCATAGCGATGCACACGTACCCTCTCCCGGCGTGCTCTCCAGGTGCAGCGCGCCGTTCAACTGGCGCGCCAGGCCGTGAATCATCGACAGACCCAGCCCCGTGCCTTTGCCTACTTCCTTCGTCGTGAAGAACGGTTCCGTGGCTTTCGCGAGCGTCGCGGCGTCCATGCCCGTTCCCGTGTCGCTCACCATGATGCGCACATAGTGGCCCGCGGGCAGTTCGGTATCGCCCGATGTATGGACATCGTCCACAGCGATGCTGATCTTGCCGCCATGAGGCATTGCATCGCGCGCGTTGACGACGAGGTTCAGGATGGCAAGCTCGACCTGATTCGCATCGACCATCGTGTAGGGAAGCTCATCGGCCGTGTCGACCGTTAGTTCGATCGTCGAGCTTATCGAGCGTTCGAGCAGGTCGGCCATGCCATGCATCAGGGTCGTCAGTTGCACCGGCTCGACTCTCAAGACCTGCTGCCGCGCGAAGGTGAGCAGGCGTTGAGTGAGCGCCGCGCCGCGTTGAGCGCCTCGAAGCGCCCCTTCGACCAGGCGTCCGATCCGCTCCTCAGGCGCCACGTCTTTGCGTACGAGCTCGAGGTTCGCCATGATCGCCATCAGCAGGTTGTTGAAGTCGTGCGCGATGCCGCCCGTCAACTGGCCGATCATTTCGAGTTTCTGGACTTGCCGGAGAAGTTCCTCGGTGCGCTCGCGCTGCCGAATCTCGGCAAGGACCGTTTGATGCGCATGTTCGAGTTGCGCCGTGCGCTCCTTTACCTTCACTTCGAGTGACTCGTTCAAACGAAGCAACTCGTCCTCTGACGTTTTTCGCGCAGTAATGTCCGATGACACGCCGACAAGCTGACACACGCGATCCGAGTCGTCGCGAACGACGCGCGCCCGGATATCGACCCAATGCACGCTGCCGTTCGGCCAGACATTGCGGAATTCGATCGCGAAGTCGCAGCCCGTATCCAGGCTGCGCTTCATGGCTGCCTGCATCCGCAACTGGTCTTCCGGATGCACGCTCGCAAGAAGCTCCGCGTACGTGAAACTCTCGTGCTCGCCGCGTCCAAAAATCGCCTTGCACGTGGACGATGCCGTCAGCGTCAGGCTCGCCAGGTCCAGATCCCATGAGCCGAGGTTGCCGGCGGTGAGCGCGGTAAGCAAACGTGCTTCGCCTTCGTGCAGTTCCCTGATTCGGGCGCGCGCCTCGAACTGGCGATGACGGCCGCGCACCGCTGTTCCAATCACGCTGACGAATGTCGTCGGATGGAACGGCCGCTCGACGAACGCCACGTTGCCGAGCGCCTTCGTCAGCCGTGCCACCATCGGTCTGCGGTCGGTTCCCGCGCTGCGCTGCCTCAGGACGATGAACTGGAGGTCCGACCAGGCCGGTTGCGACGAAACCCAATGCGTGAGCGCAGTGAGATCGGCGCCGTTCAATGCTTCATCGGCGGCGACCACGCAGCAGACATCGTCCCCTAACCTTGCGGCCAACTCCGGCACATCCGCGCAGCCCTCGGAGCTGATGCTGGTTGACTCGAGGAGCGCCTGGGCGACAGCAAGGTCCCGACCGAAAGGCGTCAGGATCAGCACGGGACAACGATCGAGTTCAGGCATTCGGTTCCGCGCTTGCGTTCGGTGTCAGCAGAGGTCCCAAATTGCCAACGAACGTGGGCACGCCCCGCAGCACGCCCTGGAAGTCGTTGAGCGGCGCGCCCAGCACGAGCCCAGTCGACCCGATGCGGAACTCGCGGATCGATTCCTCGTGCGCTCCGGTGCGCTTCTTGATGACCGATACGGCGCGTCTGACCCGGCCGAGCGCCTCGAAATAGCGAAGCAGAATCACGGTGTCCGCAAGGTAAGTCACGTCGACCGGCGCCTTCATGTCGCCCACGAGGCCGTGCTGGGCCACGGTGAGGAAGGTGTTGGCGCCCTGACGGTTGAGGTATTGCAACAACTCATGGATGTGCAGCACGAGCGCGTTTTCCTCGGGCATCGCCGCCTGATAACCGTTCAGACTATCGATGACGACGGTTTTCGAGCGCGCGGTATCCACGCTGGTGCGCACGCGATGCGCGAATTCGCCCGGCGACAGTTCGGCGGCATCGACCTGTTCGATATGGAGATTGCCCGAGCTTTGCATCGCCTCGAGATCGAAGCCCATGACGCGGACCCGGTCGAACAGCAGCCCGAGTTCTTCATCGAACACGAAAAGTGCGGCTTTCTCACCGCGTCTGATCGCCGCTGCAACGAACTGTATGGCGTAGAGGCTTTTCCCGGTGCCTGCCGGCCCGAGAATGAGCGTGCTCGACCCCTGTTCGATGCCGCCGCCGAGAAGCGCGTCGAGTTCGGGCACGTCGCTCGTCACCTGGGTGCGCGCAAAGCCGGTGCGATGTTCGCCCGCAACGAGCCGTGGAAACACGGCCACACCGCCCTGCTTGATGGCGAAGTCGTGATAGCCGCCGCGATACCGCTGTCCCCGGTACTTGAGCACGCGCAGGCGACGCCGCTCCGCGCCGTATTCGGGCGACAACTCCTCCAGCTTGATGACGCCGTGCGCCACGCTGTGCACCGTCATGTCCGTTGCCTCGGACGTCAGATCGTCCAGCAGCAACACCGTCGCATCGCGACTCGCGAAGAAGTGTTTGAACGCGAGAATCTGCCGGCGATAGCGCAGCGAACTTTGAGCGAGCAGACGAATTTCGGACAGGCTGTCGATCACCACCCGCTTCGGCTTGACGCGCTCGAATTCGGCCAGTATCAAACGCGTCGTTTCGCCGAGTTCGAGGTCTGAGGAATAAAGAAGCGTCTGCTGCTGGTCGGCGTCCAGCAAAGTTTCTGACGGACTGACTTCGAAAATCTTGATTGCATGCCCGAGATCCCAGCCGTGCGAGCGCGCGCCGTTTCGCAACTCGACCTCGGTCTCCGAGAGCGTGATGTAGAGACACGGCTCGCCTAACGCGGCGCCGGTCATCAGGAAACTCAGCGCGATAGTCGTCTTGCCCGTGCCCGGACTTCCTTCGAGCAGGAACACGTTTTTTCTCGTCAAGCCGCCCGCTAATACGTCGTCGAGTCCCGACACGCCTGTCTGGGCGTAGTGCGGCGTTACAGTCTTAGTGTCCATCGATTGCTCGGAGCTGCCTCATCGCCATGCGAGAAAGCCGGTATTTGGGAATGAGAGGCAGCACATCAGTCAACGATGTGCGGGCGTCGCCGAGATCGTGCGCGCATTGGAGTCGAAGCCAGAACATGGCTGGAATGCCGCACAGCGCCTCTAGCCGCATTGCCATCACCGGCGTAACGGCAGCGCTTTCGTCGAAGATTCGATGGAGCGTCTGTCGGGATACGCCCAGGTCTCTGGCCGCCTGACTCACGGATAGACCGAGTTGCGGCAGCACGAATTCGCTAAGCAATCGACCGGGGTGGCATAGCTTGCCCGGCTCGAAAGCACGATGGACGGTGGACGTAACCATGACACTGTAACCTCCTGCGTGACACCCGCTCAGCATATCACGTCACCCCTGATCGGGCGCGCCGACGCCGCCAACAAAGGCTGCCGTGTTGGGCGCGAGCATCACGTCATGCGTCGCGCGGGCGGCTTAAAGGAACGCGGCTTCGATCACGTCGGTTGGCGTCGGCTCCTTGGCACCGCGCCGGCTCGCGCGAGCACACCCTGATATGATTGATGACGCTCCGTGAACTGCGCTGTACATTATTTCACTGCAGACAGGGGCGCAAAGTTTCTGTCCGTATTACCTTTCACGGCGCTTTTCAGCCCGTCGCCTTGCTGGTCGCCTTTTCAACAGTCACACGGCGCCGCCGTCCCGATGAATATTCAAAAACGAAACAACGTTTCTATCAGCGGCCACGGGCCATGCATGGTCTTCGCGCACGGATTCGGATGCGACCAGACCATGTGGCGGAGAATGACTCCGGCGTTCAGCGCGGGATACACCACGCTGCTGTTCGACCTCGTCGGCAGCGGCAAGTCTGATTTGTCTGCCTACGATCGGAACAAGTATTCGTCGTTGCACGGGCACGCTCGGGACGTGCTGGAGTTGATCGACGAACTCTGCGACGGCCCCGTCATCTTCGTCGGCCACTCGGTAAGCGCGATGATCGGCATGCTGGCCGCCATCGAGCGGCCCGAACGCTTTGCCGCCAATGTCATGGTTGGACCTTCGCCCTCCTTCATCAACGAAGCGGGCTACGTCGGAGGATTCAACCGGGAAGATATCGAAGAGCTTCTGGAGACGCTCGAGCAGAACTACCTGGGCTGGTCGAGCAGCATGGCGCCGGCCATCATGGGTGCGCCGGACCAGCCGGAACTGAGTGCGGAACTCGTCAACAGCTTCTGCAGGACAGACCCCGACATCGCCAGGCACTTTGCGCGCGTCACCTTCCTTGCCGATCATCGGAGCGATCTGCCCAAGGTCACGACGCCGACCTTGATTCTGCAATCGACCGACGACTTCCTCGCTCCGGTATCCGTAGGCGAGTACATGCATCGCATGATTCCCGGCAGCACGCTCAGCACCATCGATAACATCGGGCACTGCCCTCACCTGAGTGCAGCGGGCGCGAGCATCGACGCGATCCAGCGGTTCCTGCATGGTCACGGCCTTCAGAGCGGGGCCTAGCTTGCTCACGATCGACGACTCCTTCGAACACGCCGGATGCGGCCTGCTGAGCGCGCATATCGACGGCACCATTCTCCGTGTCAATTCGACACTGTGCCGTTGGCTCGGCTACGGCCAGCACGAGCTGGTGAATGTACGCAAGGTGTCGGATATCCTGACTGTCGGTGCAAAGCTGTTTCAGCAAACGCACTGGGGACCGCTGCTGGAGTTGCAAGGTTCTGTCGCCGAACTCAAGCTCGAGTTGCTGGGCCGCGAACGCAACCGCATTCCCATGTTGCTCAACGTGCGCCGTGTTCGAAGCAAGGACAGAGACTTCGACCACTATGCGTTCATGGTGCTCACCGACCGTCATAGATTCGAGCAAGAGCTCGTCGAGGCGAGAGCGCGTGCCGAGCGTGCGCTCGAAGCACAACGGCAGGTCAAGGACCAACTGAGACGGGCAGACCGGCAGAAAGACGAATTCCTGGCCACTCTGGCGCACGAGTTGAGAAATCCGCTGGCCCCGATGCGCAGCGTGATGGACCTGCTTAAAACGCCGAGCCTCGATGCCGGCCGCGTTCAATGGGGATACGGTGTTCTGGACCGCCAACTGAATCAGCTATCGCATCTCGTCGACGATCTTCTCGACGTGTCGCGCATCAGCGCAGGAAAAATCGAGTTGCGCCGCGAGCCAGTGAATGTCGCGGAGGCGATGCAAACGGCGCTCGAAGCGTCGCGACCAAGAATAACCGCGGCATCGCATCACATCTCCGTGGACGCTCCGCGCGAACCGCTTACCGTGGATGCCGATCCGACGAGGCTGTCGCAGATCATGCAGAACCTGTTGAACAACGCGGCGAAGTACACGCCACCCGGCGGAAACATCTGGTTCTCGGCGTATCGGGAAGACGGCGAGGCCGTGATCGTCGTCCGCGATTCGGGGATTGGCATCGATGAAACCGATCTGCCGTCCCTGTTCGGCCTGTTCACGCAACTCTCCGGCGGCAAACAATACGCCGAGGGCGGGCTCGGTGTCGGACTGGCGCTCGTCAAGATGCTCACGGACCTTCATGGCGGAACTGCTTCGGCACGGAGTCCCGGCATCGGCCAGGGAAGCGAATTCATCGTGCGATTGCCTTTGTCGACGCTCCCGCAGTCGCACGGCGAGCGTCCGCCGGCGTCCTCACACAAGAACAGGCCGCGTCGAATCCTGCTGGTTGACGACAACCGCGACGCGGGCGAGAGCCTTTCCATGCTTCTCGAACTGGATGGTCATACCGTCCTGCGCGCAGACGATGCGAAGTCCGCTCTGCTGATCGCGCGAGAGAACGAGCTCGACGTGGCGCTGCTCGATATCGGTTTGCCCGACATGTCCGGGTATGAGCTTGCAGCGCGCATCCGGGAAGGCGCTCAGGGCTCTGATCTCCTGTTCGTTGCGATAACGGGCTGGGGGCAGAAAGACGACCTTGCGAAGGCGAAGGCCGCCGGCTTCGATCTTCATTTCACGAAACCTGTCAATCTCGACAAGCTGCTCGCCGCGATTGCCACGCGGCTTTAGCGTTCGTTACGACGACAAGCGGATGGCGCGCGCAGTGCGAAGCGTCGGCAACTACGGAGAGATGTTCGATCGAAACCTCGGACCTCGCACGCCGCTGAAACTGGAGCGGGGCTTGAACCGGTATGGACGACGCGCGCATCACCGACGCGAACTCTGGCTTCGCATAGCCGGACCATTGCTCGGCAACGCAGACGCGGCGCAGCCTCTCGCCATAGCCGCCGCGCCCCACCATCGACGTCAAACGCTCCCATCCACCGCCCTACGCAAAGCCTCAAGAAACCGCACATAAGCCGTCGCGCCCGGGTCCGGATGGCCGATGCTGCGTTCCTGCACCCACGCCGCGCGCCCTTTCTGCGATTGCATCTTCGCTGTCTCGGCGACACGCTCCCCCGCCGTGGCGATCATCGCATCCAGAGCATCCGTCGCGCTTCCCTGCGATTGCTCGAGCACGTCGAGGCTCGGCACGAGCGCATCGAGCACGGTCTTGTCGCCAATATTGCTCTTGCCTCGCTCGATGATGCGCGCGGCCACCGCCCGCCCAATGCCGAGCGCATCATCGCGGCCGATCTCGTTCTTCCCCTGCATCGTCTTGGCCGCAGCGAGCAGCCCGCCGCCGACCAATGCGGCGAACGTCGATGGATTGGCCGTCGAGAACGCCTTCCCCGCCGCGAGCAGCACGTCGCCGACGCTCGCCTCCTCCGGCAGCAAGCCGATTGCCTTCACGACCGCTTCCGTTCCCGCGCGCACCGTGATGCCGAGATCGCCGTCGCCGAGAGCGGCATCGAGGTCGCGCAGTTCGTCGGCATGCGCGGGGAGCGCGCTCAATGCGCGGCTCACAACGTCTATCAGTTGCTTCGTCGTCGTCATTTCGACATCCTTATCAAGCGCGCGTGCCTTCGCGGAAGAACGGCGAATGCGCCGGCGCGGCGAGCAGCGCTTCGAGTTCGTCGTCGAGCAGCATGACCGTGATCGATGCCCCCGCCATTTCCAGGCTCGTCACATACTCGCCGACATATGACCACGCGATCGTCAGTCCATCGCCGTCGATGACCTTCGCCGCACGCCGGTATAGCAGATAGAGTTCTTCGAGCGGCGTCGCGCCCAAACCATTCACGAGCAGCGCAAGACGCGAACCCTTCGGCGCGTCGAGATCGTCGAGAATCTGGCGCATCATGTTGTCCGCGATGACATCGGCCGATTGCAGCGCGCCGCGATGCGTGCCGGGTTCGCCATGGATGCCGATGCCGATCTCCATCTCGCCATCCGGCAGCGTGAACGTCGGCTTGCCCGCTGCCGGAAGGATCGTCGGCGACAGGCCCACGCCCATCGTGCGGCAGTTCGCGTTGGCCTTGGCGCAGATGCGCGCCACTTCATCGAGTGAATCGCCGCGCTCGGCCGCCGCGCCGGCGCACTTGAACGCGAACACCATGCCCGCCACGCCGCGCCGGTCGGCTGCGCGTTCCTTCGGCGCCGATGCCACGTCGTCCGTCAATACGACAGTTTTGATGTCGATGCCTTCCGCGTCCGCGAGGTCGGATGCGAGATCGAAGTTCAGCACGTCGCCGCCATAATTGCCGTACACGTACAGCACGCCCGCGCCGCCGTTCACGCCTTTGGTCGCTTCGAATATCTGCTCCGACGACGGCGACGAGAACACGTTGCCCACCGCCACGCCGCCGCACAGGCCCTCGCCGACGTAGCCGAGAAAGCCCGGCATATGACCCGAGCCGCCGCCCGTCACGATGCCCACGCGGCCCGCTTTCGGCGCATCGGCGCGAACCAGCGCGCGCTTGTCGGCGTTCGCCGCCTTGATCCATTTCGGATGCGCGAGCAACAACGCGTCGATGATCTCGTCGACGAAAGTGTCCGGGTTGTTGATGATCTTCTTCATTCTCGTGTCTCCTTTGATTGCGTGTTTGGCGAGGGGCATGCGCGCGTCACAGCTTGCGCCGCTGACTCAACGCGTCGAGCAGGACCGCCGCGAAGATCACGCCGCCCTGTATGAATTGCGTCCAGAACGGGTTCACGCCGAGCAGCGACAGACCGACGTTGATCACCCCGATCAGCACGACGCCGATGAACGTGCCGACGATCGAGCCGCGTCCGCCCGCGAGCGACGTGCCGCCGATCACGATGGCCGCGATCACCTGAAGTTCGAGTCCGTTGGCCGCCGAAGGCAATGCGGAGTTCAGGCGTCCGGCGAGCACGATGCCCGCAATCGCCGCCGTCACGCCCGCGAGCATGTACGTGAGGAACACGACGCGACGTACCGGAATGCCCGCGAGCCGCGCGGCTTCCTGATTGCCGCCGACCGCGAACACCTGATGGCCGAATGTCGTCTTGCGCAGCAGGACATGACCGATGACGAACACGACGAGCATCACGATCATCGGCATCGGCAGGCCCGCGATCGCCTTTGCGCCGAAGACCGTGAACGCGTTCGGAAAATCGAACTTCGTGCGGCCGTCGGAGATGGCGAGCGTGAGGCCGCGCGCCATTGCCATCGCGGCGAGCGTGACGATGAAGGGCACGAGCCGCAGCCATGAAATCGCGAAGCCGTTGATCGCGCCGACCGCCGCGCCCGTCGCCAGCGCGATGAAGAGTCCGCCGATGCCGAGACCCACCGCATCCGGGCTCGATCCCGCCATGAAGGTCGCGGCGACCATGCCCGTCAGCGCGACGAGCGATCCCACCGACAGATCGATGCCCGACGTGATGATCACGAAGGTGCCGCCGACCGCCGCGATGCCGACGACCGACACCTGCACCATGATGTTGGTGAGCGTGCTCGTCGTCAGAAATTCCGGCGATGCGATCGACAACGCCACGCAAATGATGACGAGCGCGGCGAACAGTGGCCCGATGCCGCTTCTCAATTGACGGATCACGCGGCGCGACAGCGCTTCCGTGTCCGCCCGGTTGGCTGCCGTGGATGTCATGCGCCTGCTCCTGTCGTTGCCCATTGAATCACTGTTTCCGAGTTCGCCTTGTCGCGTGCAATTTCGGTCACGATGCTGCCGCGATACATCACCAGCACGCGATCCGACATGCCGAGCAATTCGGGCAACTCGGAACTGACCATGATGACCGCCGCGCCCGCACGCGCCATCTTCACCATATGCGCGTAAATCTCGGTCTTCGCGCCCACGTCGATGCCGCGCGTCGGTTCGTCGAGCATGATGACGGCGGGATTCGTCGCGGTGGCGCGGCCCAGAATGACCTTCTGCTGATTGCCGCCCGACAGCGTGCCCGTGACCTGCAACACAGACGAAGCGCGCACGCCGAAGCGCGTGCTCGCTTCCTGCGCGAGCTTGCGCTTTCTCGCGCCGCGCACGAAGCCGCCGCTCGCGAGCGCCTTGAGACTCGACAGCGCGATGTTCTCTTCGATGCTGGCATCGAGCACGAGCCCTTCGAGCTTGCGATCCTCCGACGTATAGACGAGCCCGTGGCGCACGCCTTCCGTCGGCGAATGATTCGTGACCTTCCTGCCTTTCACGACGATCTCGCCATGCGTGGCGGGCAGCGCGCCGAAAATCGTCTTGAGCAACTCCGTGCGTCCCGCGCCCGCAATGCCCGCAATGCCGACGATTTCCCCCGCGCGCACCGCGAAGCTCGCATTGCGCAGAAGCGGCGCGCTCGCGAGGTTTCGCACGTCGAGCACCACGTCGCCATACTCGCGCGGCTCCCACGGATAGAACGATTCGAGATTGCGCGCGACCATCGCCTGCACGAGTTCCGCTTCGGTCCATTCGGACATCGGACGTGCGCCGACGGTCGCGCCATCGCGCATCACGACTGCCGAGTCCGCCAGTTCGAAAACTTCTTCCAGATGATGCGAGATAAAGATGATGCCCATGCCCTCTTCGCGCAATCGCCGCACCACCGCATACAGGTTCTCGATGTCGTGACTCTGGAGCGCGGCGGTCGGCTCGTCCATCACGAGGATGCGTGCATCGCGCGCAATCGCCTTTGCCACTTCCACCAGTTGCCGCTTGTTGAGCGGCAGATCGCCGAGACGCATCCACGGCGGCACGTTGTCGAGGCCGACGCGCGCCAGCGCCTCGCGGGCCATCGCATGCGCCTCTCGCTGCCTGACGAAGCCCTTTCTCGCGGGCATGCGGCCGAGAAACAGGTTCTCCGCGACCGTCATGTCGTTGATGAGCGACAACTCCTGATAGATGACGGCCACGCCCGCGTCGATCGCCGCGTTGGTGCCGCGCGCAAGCGGCCTGCCGTCGATCTCGATGTCGCCTTCGTCCGGCTCGTAAGCGCCCGACAGCGTCTTGACCAGCGACGACTTGCCCGCGCCGTTCTCGCCGACGATAGCCATCACGTGACCCGCGTGCAGTTCGAGACTGACGCCGCGCAGCGCCTTCACGCCGGGAAAGCTCTTGACGATGCCTTGCATGCGCAGCAGCGGCGCCTTCGTGCTCGAAGGCATGCGCGTCCGCGCTTCGGTTTCGACTGTCATGTTCGCATTCCGCTCGCGGCCGCGCGTGTGCTGCACGCGCGGCCGCCGGTTGGCCTTACTGCTTCACTTCCTCGGACCACAGGCCATACTGCTTGACCGCATCCGAGTCGATGTTGGACTTGTCGATGAGCATGGTCGGCCACGCATAGTTCGCGGGCACGTCCTTCTTCGCGTTGTAGTCCGCGATGAACTGCAGCGACTTCGCCGCCATCTTGATGGGATTCTGCGAGATGGTCGCGTCCTGCTTGCCCGCGCGAATCGCCGAGAGCGCCTGTGCCGTCCCGTCCGCACCGATCACCATGATGTGCGCCTTGTCGTCGAGCGGCTTGTAACGTCCCGCGTTGTCGATGGCCTTCTCCGCGCCCACGGTGTTGTCGTCGTTCGCGCCGAACACCGCGTCGATCTGCGGATATTTCTGCAGGATGTTGGTCATCGCGTTGAGCGACTTCTCCTGGTCGAACGCGCCCTCCTGACGTGCAACGACCTTGATGTCCGGATACTTCGCGATCTCGTCGCTGAAGCCCTTTTCGCGGTCGGTCGCCGCCGTGGTGCCGACCAGACCGATCAGATCGACGACGTTGCCCTTCTCCGATCCGTAGCGCTTTTTCAACTGCTCCGCGATCCACTTCGCCGCCGTCTGGCCGAGAGCGACGTTGTCCGATGCGACGAACGAAGTCACCTTGCCGCCATCCGAGCCACGGTCCAGCGTGAAGACCGGGATGTTCATCTGGTTCGCCTTCTCGACTGCCGGAATGATCGCCTTCGAATCGATCGGATTGAGCACGAGCGCCGTCACGCCCTGACTCAGCAGGTTAAGCGCGTCGTTGACTTGCTGCTGCGCATCGCCGTTGGCGTTGGTCTGCACGAGGTCGAAGTTCTGCTCCTTCGACCCGCGTTCGACACCGGCCTTCAGGCCCACGAAGAACGCGTTGTTCAACGTCGCGATCGAGAAGCCGATCTTCGGTTTGCTGCCGCTCGCCGCAGCCGAGGCCGGGGCCGGCGCGCTCGCCGGCGGGCTTGCGCTGTCGCTCGCGCTCTTGCTGGCGCTGCTGCCCGACGACGCGTTCTCGCTCTTGTTGCATCCCGCGAGCGCCGCTGCGCACAGCAGCAATGCCCCGGTGGACTTGCCGAATGTTCCCCAACTATCGAACCGTGCTGAACTCCAGGCCATGACTGTCTCCTTTTTACGAGTTGTTCATTGCAGTTAGCTTGATGTCTTGTCGCGAATGTCAGTCGTCCTTGCTGCGCTTGCCGTACGTCTTGAATCTGTCCAGCACTTCATGCATCTGCTCGCCGGTCAGCACCGGCGGCGCGCCGAGTTGCAGCGCCAGCAGGTATTGCCTGGCGAGCACTTCGACTTCATGCGCGAGCCACACGGCCCGCGACAAATCCGCGCCGAGCGCCACGACACCGTGATGCGCGAGCAGGCACGCCCGCCGTCCTTCGAGCGCGGCGAGCGCGTGATCCGACAGCGCCTGCGTGCCGAACAGCGCATACGGCGCGCAGCGAATCGACGCGCCGCCCGCGGCTGCGACCATGTAATGCACAGCCGGAATGTCGCGGCCCTGAATGGCGAGCGCCGTTGCCGCCGTCGAATGCGTGTGGACGACCGCATGCATCTCGGGACGCGCCCGCAGCAGGTCGCGATGAATCCGCCATTCCGATGACGGACGCTGGACGCGCAGCACGTCGTCGCCGTCGCATACGCCGAGCGGCAAATAGACGATGCCTTCTGCACTGAGCTCACGCGCGGGAACGCCGCTCGGCGTGATCAGCAGGCCATCGCCGAAGCGCGCGCTGACGTTGCCGGACGTCCCCTGATTGATGCCGAGCCGTTCCATTTCCAGCGCCGTGTCGACGATGCCATGGCGCAGCGCATCTTCATTCGTCGCGTTCATGCCGCGCTGCCTTCGGCGGCGAAGAGGCTTTTGAGCGATCGTTCGAACGGTGCCTCGACGATGCCGCGCTCCGTGATGAAGCCGGTGACGAGCGCGTGCGGCGTCACATCGAACGCGGGGTTGCGCGCCTTGATGTGCTCGGGCGCGACACGCTTCCCCGCGAGGTGCGTGACCTCGCTGCCGGAGCGCTCCTCGATCTCGATGCGTTCGCCCGTCGCCGTCGAGAAGTCCAGCGTCGACGAAGGGCACGCGACATAGAACGGGATGCCGTAATGGCGCGCGGCGATCGCGAGGCCCAGCGTGCCGATCTTGTTCGCGAAGTCGCCGTTCGCGGCCACCCGGTCCGTGCCGACGATGACGAGATCGACCAGCCCCTGCGACATGATCGATGCAGCGGCGCCATCCATGATGAGCGTGACGTCGACACCCGCCTGCTGCAGTTCGAACGCGGTGAGGCGCGCGCCTTGCAGCAGGGGGCGCGTTTCATCGGCGAAGACGCTGAACGCGATGCCCGCGCGATGCGCCGCATAGATCGGGGCGGTAGCGGTGCCGAGACCGGTCGTCGCGAGCGCGCCCGCATTGCAGTGCGTGAGCACGCCGTTGCCCTCGCCGATCAGCGACATGCCATGCACGCCGATGCCTTCGCACAGCGCGATGTCCTCTTCATGGATGCGCGTCGCTTCATCGACGAGCACGTCGTACAGCACCGCCGTGTCCTGCGTATCGCATTCGCGCGCGCGCTTCATCATGCGCCCGAGGCTCCAGCTGAGATTCACGGCGGTCGGACGCGCGGTATCGAGCCACGCCGCGCGCCGTTCGAGTTCCGCGCGAAACTGCGCCACCGGCAACGTGCGGGCATCCTGCATCGCGACGCACAAGCCATACCCCGCCGCAACACCGATGGCCGGCGCGCCGCGCACGCGCAGTTCGTGGATCGCGCGCCACACCTCGGCGGCGTCGGCGACGTGTTCCACGACGATCTCGTGCGGCAGGCGCGTCTGATCGAGCAGCAGCAGCTTGCCGTCACGCCATTCGATGGTCGGGGCCAGCGTCGGGAACAAGGTCTGCGAATTCATTGATGCTCCGTTCAGCGTTGTGCGAGGGCATCGCGCGCCATGTCGCGCGCAAGCATAACGACGTCTTCGATATCGGTGAGCGCGTTTCGCTGCACGAGCAGCGCTTCGGCGCAGCGCAGGCAGCGCACTTCGATTTGCGCACGCAATTCGGCATCGGGAATGCGCGTGATTTCCGCCACCTTCGCCATGCCGACGATGCGCCGGATCATCTTGCACCCCGCGAAGCCCAGCGTATCCGCGAGCAGCCGCCGCATGAAATGCGCGCGATACGCATCGACCGCACGGCTATCCGCCGATCCGCCGATGAAAGGCCGGCCGCTGCGGTTTTCGTGATCGCGCCACAGCGCGAGAAACTTCGCGCTGAAGCCGTTCCAGATGCGCGTGGTCTGCGCCAGCAGCCATTCCTGATACGCGACGGGATCGCCACCATCGAGGCGGCCGTGATAGTCACGCGAGAAATACGCGAGCAAGAGATTCGCGATCAGCGCGCCGATGTCGAAACCCATCGGCCCGTAGAACGCGAACTCCGGATCGATCACATAGGTCTCGCGCTCGTTGACCATGATCGAGCCGGTGTGCAGATCGCCATGCAGCAAGGTCTCCGCATGATTCATGAAGGCCCACTTCATGTCGGCTGCGGCCATGCGCAACGCGTCGCTGGTGCGAAGCCGTTCGAGCGCGGACTTCGGCAACGCCGGACTGTAGACGTTGGACGGATGGTCTTCGAACGGGAACGTGAAGACCAGATCCTCGGTGATGCGGCACAGCTCGGCATTGACCGCGCCGCCCACCGCCTGCTTCTTGATGTCGGGTGCAAGATACAGATCGGAGCCGAAGAACAGCGTCTGCGCGAGATACGTCGACAGATGATCGGCCATCAGCGGATACGTGACGCCATCCATCAGCCCTTGCCGCAAGATGCGATGCGACGAGAGATGCTGCATGACCATCAGGAAGCGCTTGCCATCGGCGTGATAGACCTGCGGCACGTGTTGCGGACAGAGCGCGCCGAAGCGGCGCAACGCCGCGACCTCATGGTCCATGCGCTGACACGACAGCGGCCAGTTCTTCCCGACGAGCCGCAGAAACGGCGGCGCCTGCTTGACGACGACGCTGCGCTCCCGCGCCTTCGCATTGGTCACGAAGTACACGAAGTTCAGATTGCCGTCGCCTACTTCGACGACTTCCAGATCGTCGGGATCGCCCAGACGGGCGCGCACCTCGGCGATGCAGCCCAGGTAATCGGCAAGCGCCGATGCGGTGAATGCCTCGAACTCCATCGGTGTCTCCTCCGATGTGTTACAAAGCGCAAGCCATCGACACGCTTCAGCGACGTTTGCGCACCAGATCGAACTTGAAGATGCTCGTGTTGTAGTAGTCGTTGCTATAGCAAAGCGGCTGGCCGCTCTGATCGAAATCCACTTCGTCCAGCAGCAAAAACAGGCCGAAACCATCGCCCAGTTCGGGCAGATCGCGCGGCGTGAGAATGGTCGGCTGTATCGACGTATGCGTATGCGACAAGCGCCGCCCGGCACGCGCGAACATGCCGAAGAGCGATTCGCCCAGCTCTCCGTCCGCGGCATCGAACAGCGTCTTCGGAATGGTGTCGATGCAGTACGCCGCGATCGCATCGTCCGCGCGGCGCACGCGCTCGATGCGCAGGCATGCGTCGCCCGCCTGAATGCCCAGCTTTTCCGCAAGACTCTCCGACGCCGCGATGGTGTCCATCTGGATGCGGCTCGTCGACGGCACCGCGCCGACGCTCTTGATCATGTCGGTCACGGACATCAGATCATCCAGCCCGCCCTGCAGCTTGAGCGAAATTTGTCTGATGAAGGTGCCGCGGCCCTGCACGCGTTCCAGCAGTCCATGCGAGATCATCTGCGCGACCGCTTCACGCAAGCTCGAGCGTCCGACGCCGAGCAGCTCGCACAACTCGATTTCCGTGGGTATCTGGTCACCGGGCTTGAGCTTGCGCTCGCGGATCATCGTGAGGAGCGAGTCCTGAATCTTGTCGCTCATCGAACGTTCGACGCTTAGACGCATGGTGCTCTCGCAAGTGGCCCGGCGTCAAATATACATCAGACGTCTGATGTTCTTGCTAGGACTTTCCCGTAGACGCGTGGCGTCCAAATCGGGCGTTTTTCTTTCGCGGGCGCAGCAATTTCCCGAGCGAATCATCGACCCTGCTTGCGTTGCGAGCCTGTCGCATTGCAATAACGCGCGCTGCCTTCGCCGATGACAATGCGCGGTAAAACACACTCCAGCCCCAAGCGCGCGAAATCGTTCGATGTGTAGAATGGACGCGTCCTGAAGCAAGGGTTCCTCGTGCGCCGATTACAAGGCGCCCGGAAAGAGAGCCAATAGCAAGGAAACCTTAAGGAGACGGCAATGTGGTTTGTCGGCAAGAGCGAACTGCTTTCTCTCATCCAGCGACATTGCCTCGACGAGGTCATGCCCGCCTTCAGCGACCATCGCACGCTGCGCAAGAACAGCATCATTTATCGTCCGGACGAATCCAGCGAGCATGTCTATCTGCTCAAGAGCGGCAGCGTCAGGCTGTATCGGCTGACGGAGGACGGTCAGGAAATCACGCTGGCGTTCGTCAAGGCCGGCATGATCTTCGGCGATGGCGACGTGCTCAATCAGGCCAACTATTCGCATCATGCGCAGACGCTTGCGCCGAGCATGGTCTGCTATATCCGCAAGCAGGACTTCAAGAACCTGCTCGCGCGTTACGACGTCATCAATCAGTTCGTGCTGCGCAATCACTATCTGCGCTGGCAGGAAGCGCAACAGCTGATCGAGAACCTCTCGCTGCACGACGTCCGCAAGCGGCTGACCAACATCCTCGTGATGTTCTCGGAACAGGTCGGCACCGCCTGCGACTACGCCGATCATGGCGACGCGATTCTCATCGACTTGCCGATTGCGCAGGACAAGCTCGCGGAATTCATCGGCACGTCGCGCGAATCGGTGAACCGGCACTTCAGCGATCTTCGGGCCGAAGGTCTCGTCGATATGCGCGAACGGAAGATCGTGCTGACGCCGGCATTCGTTTCGCGCTTCATCGGCAAGACGCACGCGCTCGCGGCTGTCTAGGCGCTCTGCGCGAGTGCGCGCCTGACTGCGGCCACTCCGCTTTGCGGACTCGACAGCACCGGCACGGGCAGCGTGCCGAGCGCGGCGAGCAGCCGGGCCATCGACACTTGCGCGAGCACGATCACATCGACATGATCGGCAAGCTCGATGATCGCGCGCCTCACGATGTCGTCGTGGCGCGCGGCATCTCCCGCAAGCAGCGCCTCGAATGCGCCTTGCGCGATGCATTCGGTCACGTCGATCTCGCGTCCGTGCTCGGCGGCTTTCTTGCGGATGAGACGGACCGTCGGTTCGAGCGTGGTCGACACCGTTGCCACCACGCCGATACGCGCACCGAGCGCGCTCGCTTCCTCGGCCATGGCTTCGTCCACCTTGACGATGGGCGTTCGAATGAGTCCGCGCAGCACATCCGTCGCCTCGCCGACCGACGAGCACGCATTCAGGATAATGTCCGCGCCCATATCCTGCGCGCTCGACATATAGCTGTACAGACGCCGGGTCACTTCGGGCGTCAGGCGGCCGGCTGCGCGCACGTCGACGAGCAGGCTGTCATCCACGATGTTGACGACACGTGCATCCGGCATCTGTTGCGCGAATTGCGCTTTGAGCGGCTCGACGGTCACGGGTCCGGTATGCACAACGACGATCTTGGTCATGTTTGGCTCAAACGTTGTTCGGTTGAAAATCAGGCCGTGGCAAGCGCCATTACTTTCTCCTGCGATGCTTCGGCGCGTTGCAGCTCGCCGCTGATGCGCCCTTCGCGCACGGTCAGAATACGGTCGCTGACGGCCAGCACTTCGAGCAGATCCGACGAGATCACGATCACGCCGATGCCTTGCGCCGCAAGCCGCGCAATGAGCGCATGCACTTCGGCCTTGGCGCCCACGTCGATGCCGCGCGTCGGTTCATCGACGATCAGCACCTTCGGATTGCGCGCCACCCATTTGGCGATGACGACCTTCTGCTGATTGCCGCCGCTCAGATTCACGACCTTCTGCTCGACGCCGGGCGTCTTGATGCCGAGCATCCGCACGTATTCCATGCAGCTCGAACGCTCGCGCGCATGCTGCACGAACTGAAACGGCGAATAGCGCGAGAGATGCGTGAGACTGAAGTTCTCGCGCACGCTCATGCCGAGCACGAGGCCCTGCGCCTTGCGATCCTCGGTGACGAAGCCGATGCCCGCGCGGATTGCGTCATGCGGATTGCGTATCGCGACCGGAACGCCTTCCATCAGAATCGAACCGGTCGATGGACGCATGCCGAAGATCATCTCCATGATCTCGGTGCGCCCCGAGCCGACCAGCCCCGCAATGCCCAGCACTTCTCCGCGATGCAGCGTGAAGCTGATATCGCGAATGCGCGCGTCGGCGGCCTTCTTCTGCCTGAGCGTAAGATTGCGCACTTCGAGCACCCGCTCCTCGCTCGCGTGCGATTGCGGCTCGCCGTATAACTCCCTCAGTTCGCGGTCCACCATCTGGCGCACGAGCGTTTCGCGCGTGACCTGCGCGATCGGCATCGTGCTGACGGTGCGGCCATCGCGCAGCACCGTCACGCGATCCGCAAGCTCGAAAATCTCTTCGAGCCGGTGCGAGATGTACACGACCGCAATGCCTCGCTCCCGCAGGCGCTTGACGAGTCCGAGCAGCACGCTCGTCTCGTGATGACTGAGCGATGCGGTCGGCTCGTCCATCACGATGACTTTCGATTGCGCGGACAGCGCCTTCGCGATCTCGATCATCTGCCGCTGGCCGACGCTCAGTTCGCTGACGCGCGTGGCCGGATCGACGTCCATGTCGATCATCTCGAGAACATCGCGCGCCTCGCGATACATGCGCGCCCGATCGATCAGGCCGAAGCGTGTACGCGGCTCCGTCGCGAGGAAGATGTTCTCGCCGACCGTCAGATTCTCGACGACAGCCAGTTCCTGATAGATGATGTTGATGCCGAGCGCACGCGCATGGTTGTTGTCGGCGATCGTCACTTCGCGTCCTTCCACGACGATGACGCCGCCCGGGTCCGGCGCATACACGCCCGTCAGCACCTTCATGAGCGTGCTCTTGCCCGCGCCGTTTTCGCCCGCCAGCGCAAGCACTTCGCCACGGTGAATCTCGAGATCGACGCGGTCTAGCGCCTTCACGCCCGGAAACGTCCTCGAGATGCCGCGCATCGTCAGAAAGGGCTGCGGGCGGTCGCCGGCGGACGTCATTTCGTGTAGCTGCCGATGTTGTCCTTCGTCACCACCGTGACGCCCGTGTCGATGTCCTTCTCCTGCGTCTCCTTGCCCTGAATCTGGGCGACGAGATGCTGAACCGCGAGCGAGCCCATCGTCACCGGACGCTGCACCATGATCCCCTGGATATAGCCTTCTTTCAGGCCCTTGAGCGTATCCGGCAGATCGTCGAAGGCGAGCACCTGGAGCTTGCCCTTCATTGCGCCGAATTCCTTCGTGTTGAGCACCTTCGCCACCGCCGGGCCGCCGACCTGACTCACGCCGAAGATGCCGTTGAGATTCGGATGCGCGCGCAGCGTCGTTTCCACGACAGATACGCCGCGCGCCAGATCGTCATCCGTGCCTTGCGTCTCGACGATCTTGATGCCCGGATACTTCGCCAAGCCCTTCTTGATGCCCGTGATGCGCTCGTTGAGATTCACCGCGCCGAGCTGCCCGGTGATGATCGCGACCTCGCCCTTGCCGTTCAATGCGTGGCCCATCGTGTCGGCCATCGTCTCGCCGGCCTGCACGTTGTTCGTGCCGATGTACATCGAACGGCCGCTCTTGGGCGAATCGGAATCGTAAGTCAGCACTTTCACGCCGCTTTGCGCCGCGCGCTTCATCACGCTCTCGACCGACTTCGGCTCGTTCACCGAAATGGCGATGCCGTCCACATGACGCGATATCAGGTCCTCGATGATCTGCACCTGCGTGGAGCCCTGCGTGTTCTGCGGCACGACCCATTGATACTTGACGCCGGCCTTGTCCGCGGCGGACTGCGCGCCCTTGTTGCAGTCGTCGAAGAACGGCACGGCCACCTTCGGAATGACCGCCACCGAAATGTCCTTCGCTTCCTTCGCATTGGCTGCGCTACCGAACGCGGCGCACAGTGCGAACATCATGCTCGCGATGATCCTTGGCGTGGTTTTCATGCTTGTCTCCTTATTGGAATGAACAGGAATCAACGTCCCTTGCGGCGCACGCGCCAGATGTCGATGCTGACTGCGATCAGGATCACGCAGCCGGTAATGGCCTGCTGCGCATAGGTATCGATGTTGAGAAGCACCACACCGTTGGTGATGATGCCGGCGAGCGCCGCGCCGATGATCGCGCCTTCGACGCTGCCCGCGCCGCCCGACAGGCTCGCGCCGCCGATAGCCGCCGCCGCGATCACGTCGAGTTCCGCGCCGAAGCCCGAGGCCGGCTCTGCCGACACGAAGCGCGAGAACGCGATGACGCCCGCCATCGACGCAATCAATCCGGACAGCACATAGGCTGCAAACTTGACACGAGCGGTTCGCACGCCCGACAGCCGCGCGGCCACTTCGTTGCCGCCTGTCGCGTAGACATGACGGCCGAAGCGCGTCTGACGCATGACGACGGAGAACACCACGGTCATCGCGAGCAGAATGACGACGGGGAACGGCACGAAGCCGATATAGCCCTGGCCGATGAAGGTGAACGGATCGGGCACGTCCGGCGTGACCGGCACGCCCTTGGTGATGATGTACATCAGCCCGCGCCCGATGGACAACGTGCCCAGCGTCGCGATGAAGGGCGGCAACTGAATCCACGTGATCATGATGCCGTTGAAGCTGCCGGCGATCACGCCCACGGCAAGCCCCGACAGCACCGCGACGAATGCGGACAGGCCGTGCTGGAACGCGAGCGCGGTAACGAGCGACGACAGGCCCATGACGGAGCCGACCGACAGATCGATGCCGCCCGTGATGATGACGAGCATCATGCCGATCGACATGAGCGCGACCAGCGAGAACGAGCGGAACACGCCCATCAGGTTGTTGGTGGTGAGGAAATACGGCGAGAAGAAGCTGATCAGCAGGCCCACCAGCAACAGCACCGACAGCACGTTCAACTCGCGGATGCGCAGACAGGCGCGCAGGAATTCGATGCCGCGCGGCGATTGCGCCCGCGGCTTGTCTGACGCTTTGTTCGACGATAAGTCGCTCACCGGTCCACCTCCGTTTTTACTGAGGCCGATGATAGGCGCGCGGCAAGCGCGAAATCTGTGACGCGCGTCATAGTCGGATATCGGGGTCGACCCGTAGACGAACACGCACGCCGCTATGACGCGCGTCACAGAAATCGAACGCGAAGCAAGGCTACGATGAGTTCACACAGTGTCGAACTCAAAAGGAGCCACAGCATGACGAAGCGAGTGATTGTGACGGGCGGCAGCGGGCTGGCCGGCAAGTGGGTGGTGGAAGATCTGGTTGCACACGGCTATGAAGTGCTGAACGTGGACCGCGTGCCGATGGCGAAGGGCACCGCGAGAACGCTCATCACCGACATCACCGATGCGGGACAGGTCTTCAACGCGCTCGCCTCGACGACGACGCCCAAGGAATTCGACGACGACATCGAGCCGAAGCCGATCGACGCCATCGTGCATTTCGCGGCTATTCCGCGCATTCTCGTCACGACGGACAACGAGGTTTTCCGCATCAACGTGATGGGCACCTACAACATTCTCGATGCTGCGTCGAAGCTCGGCATCAAGAAGGTGATCGTCGCGTCGAGCGAGACGACGTATGGCGTGGTGTTCGCGCACCGGCATCGCGATCCCGTGTACTTTCCGCTCGACGAGGAGTATCCAGTCGATCCGATGGACAGCTATGCCACGTCCAAGGTCATCAACGAAGTGACGGCGAAGGCGTTCCATGCGCGCACCGGCGCGGACATCTATTGCTTCCGCATCGGCAACGTGCTCGATCCCGCCGACTACCAGAAATTCCCGACGTGGCTCGCTGACCCCGCGTTGCGCAAGCGCATCGCGTGGAGCTATATCGACGGGCGCGATCTCGCGACGGCGGCGCGTCTCGCCATCGAAACGGACGGGCTGGGTTTTCAGGTGATGAACGTTGCCGCCGACGACGTGTCTTCCGATCTGCCCACAGCCGAGTTGCTCAAGCGGTTCTATCCGAACGTGCCGGTCAAAAAGGAGTTGGGCGAATTCGAAACGCTGCTCAGTAACGAAAAGCTCAAGCGTTCACTGGGCTGGCAGCAGGCGTACAAGTGGCGCGAGCAAGTCTCGAAGTAAGCCGCGAAGTAAGCCGCTTTCAGTCCGCACGCCGGCCGGGTGTTCCGATGCGGGCGGCGTCGGGCAGTTCTTCGTCGGGCGATGCCAGCCTGACGACATTCACGATGCCCTGCCGCGCCATCTTCGCGTACGGGCAGAACCGCTCGGTGTTGCGTACCAGCGCACGGGCGAGTTCACGCTCGACGCCCGGCAGATGCACGCAGATATCGGCTGCCAGCATAAAGAGGCCGTCCATTGGATCGCGTGAAAAGCTGATCGTCGCTACGACTGCCGCACCGTTCGTCTTCACGCCTTCTCTCGCCGCCAGAAGAATCAGCGCGCCGTGAAAGCACGCTGCGTAGCCGGCGGCGAAAAGCTGTTCCGGATTGGTGCCGCCGCCGGAGCCGCCGAGTTCGGCAGGCAGGCGCAGATGCACGTTCAGGCTGCCGTCATCCGAACGTGCGATGCCTGAAGCGCGGCCGTGCCCGGCGTCGCCGCCTGAGACGGTAACGGACGTCGAATACAGCTCGCGCGGGTCCTGCCCGTGGAACTTGTCGAGCAATGATGTCGGCGGCGGGCGCAAGGAGGCCATGAGTAGAACTGCCGCTCCGGTCAGTGCGCTGCTGCGGCACGGGAACGGGCGAACCACGCGTCGAACCCGATGCTTCCAAGCCGTGGATCAGCGCCCGGTACGAGCGTGTCGTCGTCCAGTTTTGCTCCGAAGTAGCGGGCCTGGCCGTCCTCGATAGCCTTGCGCGGATCACCGGTTGCAACGAGGTAGCGTCGAACCAGTTCGGTGAGCCGCATCCGCTCGGGGCCCGCCGCTTCGACCATGCCATTGAGCGGCGCCGCGAGCGCGTAATCCGCCACGGCCAGCGCGATATCGTCGGATGCGATCGGCTGAATGTCGGCGGGCGAGAGCCGCACCGTATCGCCGTCGGAACCCGCTTGCACGATGCCGCCGACGAACTCGAAGAACTGCGTCGAACGCACGATCGTGTACGGCACGCCCGATTCGCGGATGAGCTTCTCTTGCGCGATCTTGGCGCGAAAGTAGCCGCTTTCGGCAAGCCGGTCGGTGCCGACCACGGACAGCGCAACGTGATGACCGACGCCCGCCGCCCGTTCCGCCGCAAAGAGGTTGCGGCCCGAGGTCTCAAAGAACGCCAGCACCGCTTCGTCTTCGAACGACGGCGAGTTGGCGACATCGACGACGACGTGTGCGCCTGTCAACACTTCGGCAAGACCTTTGCCCGTGAGGGTATCGACACCCGAAGATGGCGATGCCGCGATGGTTTCGTGACCACGCGCGCGCAGATGACCGACGACCTTCGCGCCGATCAGCCCGCTACCGCCAATGACGACGATTTTCATGATGTTCTCCTCGATGACTTCGAAGCGGCATGGAGCCGCGCCAGCGCCGCGTGATTCGCGCTGCCCTTCTTGCGGACCGGTTTCGCGAGCGGCCAACGTACAAGACGGATGGTAGGCGTCGAATGTGCGGTTCAGAAGACCCGTTCGAGGACTCGCACTGTTGCCGATGCGGCATCAATTAGTCGGCTGGGCGAGTGGCACGGCATCGAGGCAATCGAGATCGAGCGCGCGTATCTGCTCCGTCATGTAATCGACGAACACGCGAATGCGCGCCGGCAAGTGCTTGCGGCTGAGGTAGCACAGGTAGTGACCGCTGTCATCGGGCGCATCTTGCGACAGGCACGTCACGAGGCGTCCGTCGCGCAACGCATCGCAGACCTGAAACGCCGCAAGCTGCGCCAGACCCTGTCCGGCGTGCACCGCTTGCAGGACGAGCTCCGGGCAGTTGAACGTGTGGTACGCGCCCGGCATCACCTTGCAAGGGCGGCCGTCCACCTTGAACTGCCACTCGGCGATTCGCCCGGACGCGGTCCGCAGGTTGATGCAACGATGCGCGCCCAGTTCGGCGACATTGCGCGGCAAGCCATGTTCGCGGGCATAGTCAGGCGATGCACAAACCAGCATCTGCATCGGGATGAGCTGCCGTGCAACGATCTGACTGTCCTCCATGCGGCCATCGCGGAAGGCGACGTCGATCCGATCCATCGTGAAGTTCACGGGATGATCGTCGAGCACGAGTTCCAGCGATATGTCGGGGTACGCCTCGTGGAATCCACGCAGAAGCGGCGCGACAATCGCGCGCCCGAAGCACGTCGTCGAACAGATGCGCAGGCGGCCACGTGGCGGGCCGTTTCGCAACTCGCGCATCTCTTCCAGTGCCTGAACGATTCGCTCGACACCCGGATGGCAATGCTCATAGAAGAGTTCGCCTTCGCGCGTGAGCGATGTGCTGCGCGTCGTCCTCAGGAAAAGCCGCGCGTCGAGTTGTGCTTCGAGCTTTTGAACGTTACGGCTGACGGCGGATCGGCCGATGCCGAGGCGGTCGCCCGCCTTCGCGAAACTGCCTTCGCTCGCCACGGCAAGGAAAGCGACCACGCCTGCGTAGCTCGTCGCGAAACTGCTGGCGAGCGAATCATCGCTGGCCGGCGGAGACGGAAGTTGAGTGATTGACATGAGTTTGCCCGTATCGAAGAAAGCACATCCACAAGACGTCCGATACGAGCAAGTTGTGACACCGCCCGCCATTTTTTTCTCTGACGGGCGTGCCGGTGAATCACTGCGTGACTGCGGGCTTCATTTCACCGGTATCAGCACAGGCGCTTTCTCGTCCTTCAGCAACAGAACGAGAAACCTCGCCGGCTTCGTGTCGCTGGCGTTGCGGCCAACCGTATGAACATCGTTCGGGCCTTCATAGAACGTTTGTCCGGGCGTCAGAGTCACCTCCTTGCCTCCCTTGACACCCATTACGATGGAACCCTCCAGCACGTAGATGAACCCGTGCGCGCGATGAACGTGAACGGGATCGACGGCGCCCGGCGGATAATCGACCGTGATCATCAATGCTTCCTTGCCGGGATAGTCAGGCAACGGCTGCTCCATCACCGGCGTCACGACCGCTTCGGGTGCGGCCTGCACGAGCGGCGCGCAAGCCAGCAACGCGAGGCAAGCGGCTTTCTTCAGTATGGACATGAGGTCCTCCGTTCGCAGCGCACGCTCAGGTCAGGTTGGCTTTCTCGAGTCCGTAAGCCTTGTCGGACGAGCCCGGTTCGGTTCTGAACGCCACGTTCATGCGGTTCCAGCCGTTGATCTCCACCACCTTGAACGTCAGCTCCGACAGCTCCTGTTCGGTGAACTGCGTGCGAACGCGTTCATAGACTTCGTCGGGAACGCCGTGCTCGGGGAGTTTCGTCAGCACTTCGGTCCACGCCAGCGCGGCACGCTCGCGTGCGGAGAACAAGGTCGATTCGCGCCAGGTCGCCACATGGTGGAGACGCAATGCGCGCTCGCCGTGAATCGTCGCTTGCTTGACGTGCATGTCGACACAGAAGCCGCAGCCGTTCATCTGTGACGCCCGCAGCGCGATCAGTTCGGAGACGGATTTCTCGATGCTGCCTTCATGCGTTGCCATGCTGAAGGCGATGAACCGCTTGAAGAGTTCCGGCGATTGTTGCACGTAGTTGATGCGTTGGCTCATGGTTGCTCCAGTCGAAAGTATCGTTCGATGCCTTGTTTCAAGGCACCGGCGCGTCGATATCGCACGGAGACCATCGTAGAGAACGGCGACCGGCTTCGAAAGCCACGGGCGCGGACTCACGCTGTTGATCAAGCCGC
This sequence comes from Caballeronia grimmiae, assembly GCF_000698555.1. Lineage (GTDB taxonomy): Bacteria > Pseudomonadota > Gammaproteobacteria > Burkholderiales > Burkholderiaceae > Caballeronia > Caballeronia grimmiae. The sequence continues at coordinate 61,364 of NZ_JFHE01000015.1, forward strand.
AACAAACGTGACGTCACGACGTGCAGCGTCTAGCAACCGCCGAAGGTCGCAGCAAGCCGCACGAGCTTCTCCGGGTTGCGCTGCACCTGAATGCGGACGATGCGTTCGCCGTCCGTTTCGTACGATTGCGCGGATTCGAGCTGACCATGGATGAAGCGCAGAAGCGCCCACTGTCCGTTGAGCACAGCCAGTTCAATGCGCAACTGGTCCTTGAAGCGAAGCTGCGCCGCATAGAACAACTGCGCGATGCGCCGGCTGCCTTCCATCGGCTTCGGGAAGCTCGGCACGCGCCCGCCGCCGTCGCCGATCAGCGTTGCATCGTCGGCGAGCATGCTGTGGATTCCGGCGAAGTCTCCTTTCTGAAGCGCCTCGGCGAACTGCGTCAGCAAGCGCAGATGAATCTCTCGCGGAACGGACAGTCGCGGACGGCTTTCGCGTAGCTGGTTCTTGGCGCGGCTCACCAGCTGGCGGCAGGCCGCCTCGGATTTTCCCAACGTGGCGGCCACTTCGTCGTAGTCGACGTCGAACACTTCGCGCAGCAGAAACGCGGCGCGCGCCTCGGGCGTCAGACGTTCAAGAAGCATCAGGAACGCCACGGAAATATCGTCCGCGCGTTCGCGTATCTGTTCGGGGGTATGCGGCGCGTCGGTCGCTTGGGGCTCGGGCAACCAGATGCCCGCATAGTGTTCGCGCTGTACCTTGGCCGCGCGCAAACGGTCGATGGACAGGCGAGTGGTGACAGCGACGAGCCACGCCTCGCCGTTGTCGATTTGCGTGCGATCCGCGCCGTACCAACGCAGCCAGGCGTCCTGCACCACGTCTTCCGCTTCGGCGACCGACGACAGCATCCGATACGCGATGCCCTGAAGACGCGAGCGCAACCGGTCGAATGTGCGCGTCGCATCGTCCACGTTTTCGGGGGAGGAAGTCGGTGAGACGGCTTTCTTCATCGCTCATGGCCCTATGGTTCGACAACGGCATTGCGCGAACGCCGACGCTCGCTCCGGAAGAATAGCAGCGAACCGGAGCCGTTCATGCGCAGACGGGACGCCGAGCGCGCGCTCAGTGCCGACTCAGTAATCCCACACGACGGGCACGGAACGAAAGCGATCGCCGTCCTTCGCAACGTGACAGACGGACGGGAACCCGACATGGGCTGCGGCCAGCAGCGCACCGGTCTCGGCCGCTTCGTCGAGCAGCGCAATACGCACGTCTTTCGCCTTTTCGGGATCGTGCTCGAAGCCGTTCTGCCAATCGGGATGATCGAAGTTCACTTCGAAGATCGCGTCGCCGACGAACGTCAGTTTCTCGCCCTTCGATGCGACGTCCACGACGCAGTGCCCCGGCGTATGCCCGCCGGTCACGCGAGCCGACACGCCCGGCGCAACGTTCACCGTCCGGTCGAACGGCACGACGTTTTCGCCATAGAGCTGCATGAACTTCGCAGCGGCCTTGCGCAGCGCGGGCGGGACCGCTTCCGGCATCACCGTCTTGCTGAAGTCGGGGTTCTCCCAGAACGCGACTTCCGCCGCCGCGACGTGAATACGCACATCGGGACGCAGTTTGGCCCTGACGCCGTCGACATTGAGGCCGCCCACGTGATCCATGTGCATATGCGTGATGACGATGTCGGTGAGCGCCGCCAGGTCGATGCCAGCCGATTCGAGGCGTCGCACCGACTGACCTGCGCGCGCGAAGTACTCGAAGCCGTCGCCGACGCCCGAGTCGATCAGGATCAGATGTTCGCCGCTACGAACGAGCGCGACATTCAGCGCCCAGTCGAAGGTGTCGCGCTGCAGGAAGCGGCCGTCGAACCATTCGTTGCGGTCCGCTTCGCTCACGTTGGTGGACATGGTGGAAGTCGGCAGCGGCAGAACCCCATCGCTGATCACAACGACATTGACGTCGCCCACGCGCACGGCATAGCGGGAAGACACGAGTTCGCCTGATCCTTCCTTGCCGAGATCGACGGTAACGGGCTGCACATTTCTGGTCGTTTCCATATTCAGTAATCCTCTTCGGTTAGTGCGGCGAAGCGCACGGGTCACGAGTGCTGGCGAGCACTATCACGTCTTGCGGCGCGCTTCGTTTTTTACGCGCCGCGATCGTGTGGCCGATTGTAGTGACGCACCTCGATCGCCAGTAGCGTCCTCGACGCGCACAGGCTGCTGCCCCGGCGACAACAATGGCCCACGCATTCAGCGCGTGGCCAGGGGCGGCAACGAAACCGATTGATAACCGCACGACATCAATCGTTCCGAAAATTGCACTTATCGTTCCGGCCGTCCCGAGAGAATATGGCGAAAAATACAGTCGACCAGACACCGCGTACTTTCTGCATTTCAGGAGACACCTCGATGCATCCTTCATCCAGTCTTCCCCCCGGGCATTCAAAGGCCGCCGCGGTGTTCCGCGTCACGGCCGGGAATTTCCTCGAGCAGTTCGACTTCTTTTTGTTCGGCTTCTACGCCACGCAGATCGCCAACGTGTTCTTTCCCGCGCAGAGCGAGTTCGCCTCGTTGATGATGACGTTCGCCGTGTTCGGCGCCGGCTTCCTGATGCGGCCGCTGGGCGCCATCGTGCTGGGCGCTTACATCGACGAAGTGGGCCGCCGCAAGGGCCTCATCGTGACGCTCTCGATCATGGCGAGCGGCACCATCCTCATCGCCTTCGTGCCGGGATACGCCAGCATCGGCCTGTTTGCGCCCGCGCTCGTGCTGTTCGGACGGCTGCTGCAAGGTTTCTCGGCAGGCGCGGAACTGGGCGGCGTATCGGTGTATCTCGCCGAAATGGCGACGCCGGGCCGCAAAGGCTTCTTCACGAGCTGGCAGTCCGCGAGCCAGCAGGTGGCGATCGTCGTGGCGGCGGGCCTCGGCTTCGCGCTCAATCAGTGGCTGACCGCACCGGCGATCGCCGCGTGGGGCTGGCGCGTGCCGTTTTTCGTCGGCTGCATGATCGTGCCGTTCATCTTCATGCTGCGCCGCAATCTCGAGGAAACGCAGGAGTTCAAGGCGCGCCGGCATCGTCCGGGCATGAAGGAAGTGTTCGGCACGCTCGCTCAGAACTGGACCGTCGTCCTCGCCGGCATGATGCTGGTCGCGATGACCACCACCAGCTTCTACCTCATCACGGTCTACGCGCCGACCTTCGGCAAGACGGTGCTGCACCTCAGCACCGCCGACAGCCTGCTCGTGACGCTGTGCGTCGGCGTGTCCAACTTCGTGTGGCTGCCGATCGGCGGCGCGCTCTCCGACCGCATCGGTCGCCGTCCGCTTCTCGTCGGCATGACCGTGCTCGCGATGGCGACCGCGTATCCGGCGCTGTCGCTGCTCGCCCACGCGCCGAGCTTCCTGAACATGCTGTTCGTGCTGCTCTGGCTCTCGTTCATGTACGGCATCTATAACGGTGCGATGGTCGTCGCGCTCACGGAAGTCATGCCGGTGCACGTGCGCGTTGCTGGCTTCTCGCTCGCTTACAGCCTCGCGACGGCGGTGTTCGGAGGCTTCACGCCGGTCATCTCGACGGGGCTGATTCATATGACCGGCGACAAGGCCGCGCCCGGCTACTGGATGACGTTTGCCGCAGCCTGTGCGCTGCTGGCGACGTTCGCGCTCTATCGCCGCCGCGCCACGACGCTGACTCCGGCGCACTGAAGCGCAATCCCTTGCGCACGCTTCTGGACCCACACGACCCTGCACGAATCACGACCATGAGAAAACTGCTTCTGAAACTCGGCGCGGCAGCGCTCGTCGCAACCTCGGCCGCCGCGTCGAACGTGCAGGCTGCCGACCTGCACGTGATGAGCTCGGGCGGCTTCACTGCGGCATACAAGGTGCTCGGGCCCAAGTTTGCGTCGCAGACGGACAATACGCTCGAGACCGCGCTTGGTCCGTCGATGGGCAAATCGCCCGAAGCGATTCCCAACCGGCTCGGACGCGGCGAGCCTGCGGACGCCGTCATCATGGTCGGCTACGCGCTGGACGAGTTGATCAAGGAAGGCAAGGTGATACCCGGATCGCGAGTCGAGCTGGCCGATTCGCGCATCGGCATGGTCGTGCGCGAAGGCGCGCCGAAGCCGGACATCGGCTCGGTCGATGCCCTCAGGGAGACCCTGCTTCATGCGAAATCGATCGCCTACTCGGACAGCGCGAGCGGCGTCTATATCGAGCGGGAGCTGTTCAAGAAGCTCGGCATCGAGGACCAGGTAAAGCCGAAAGCGAAGATGATTCCGCGCATTCCGGTGGCGTCGGTGGTGGCGAACGGCGACTACGAGATCGGCTTCCAGCAGGTCAGCGAACTGCTGCCGGTGCAGGGCGCGGCCTTCGCCGGGAAGATTCCCGAGTCTTTGCAGTCCGTGACGCGCTTCGCCGCGGGCATCCCCGTCGGCGCGCAGCATCCGAACGAAGCGAAGGCGCTGCTCGACTATCTCGCTTCGCCCGATGTGCAAGCGGAAGTGAGATCGACCGGACTGGATTCCGTCTCCGCACACTGACGCGGACTATCGGCCATGCTCGCCTGAGGCAGCCGCCCTTCAATCCGGGGCGGCTGGCTCGGCTGCTCCGAGCATCCGCGCGAGGCGGGCGCGATCGCACGCGCCTTCCCACATCGAGACGAAGATCACCGCGCACGCGTTGCTGATTACGCTCGTCAGGGCGCGGGCCTCCGACATGAAGCGGTCGATGCCTACCAGCAGCGCCACGCCGGCGACGGGCAGATCGGGAATCACCGTGAGCGTCGCGACGAGCGCGACCAGTCCGCTGCCCGACACGCCCGCCGCGCCCTTCGATGTGAGCAGCATGACGGCCAGCATCGTCGCGATCTGCTGCGCGGAAAGCGGGACATCGCACGCTTGCGCGATGAACAGCGAAGCCAGCGTCAGATAGATCGCGGTGCCGTCCAGATTGAACGAATAGCCCGCTGGCAGCACGAGCCCCACGACGCCCTTGTCGCAACCGAGCGCCTCCAGCTTGCCGATCAGGCGCGGCAGGACCGGTTCGGTTGAAGAGGTCGCGAGAACGATGAGCAGTTCCTCACGCATGTAACGCAGAAGCCGCCAGAGCGCGAAACCGTGCAATCGCGCGAGCAGCGCGAGCACCAGCGCGACGAACAACACGCAAGCCACATAGAACGACACCATCAGCATGCCGAGCGAGCCGACCGAGCGGATGCCGAAGCGCCCCACCGTGAAAGCCATCGCACCGAATGCGCCGAGCGGGGCCAGCCGCATGATCAGGGCGAGCACGCGAAAGAGCGCCTGAGCCACACCGTCGATGAGCGCCAGCACCGGCCGCGCCGCCTTCGGACACCCATTCAGCGCGAAGCCGAAGACAAGCGAGAGGAGCAGCACCGGCAGCACGTCGCCCTTTTCGAACGCACCGAGCATCGTCTCCGGGATGACACTCAGCGCGAATTCGACGAGCCCGCGCGTCTGCGCGTGTTTCGTATAAGGCGCGAGGATGCCGACATCCAGTTGATGCACGTCGACATGCATGCCGGCGCCGGGCCGCAGCACGAACGCGGTGACGAGTCCGAACGCGAGCGCGACGGCCGTCAGGAAATAGAACAGCGCTAGCGCCTGAACGATGGTGCGCCCGATGGCCTTTCCGCTTGCAAGCGACGTGATGCCGAGGACGATCGTGCAGAAGACGATCGGCGCGATCATCATTCGCACGAGACCGACGAACGCATCACTGAGAGGTTTGAGGAGCGCGCCCGCCGACGGCCAGAAGTGCCCGAGGGACATGCCGAGGACCATCGCGAGCAGGACCTGCACGTAGAGCAAGCGAAGCGGTCTCGCCAGCCTCACGATGCGCGCTTCCCTTTGGCCCGCTCGCTCGCCGCTGCGCCTTCGCTGGGGCCGTCGCCGGGGCCATCGCTGCTGGCGAAGCCATCGCGCTTCGACTCGACAATCGCCCGATGAAACTCCTGTGCCGCCGGCGTCAGCGGCCGCCCGCGCCGCCGCACGATGCCCACGCGCCGCTTCACCACCGGTTCGACGAGCGGCACGCTGGTGAGGATCGGATGATCGCGTCCGGGCATGGCCATCGACGGCACCGCCGCAACGCCGAGCCCGGCTTCGACGAGGCCGAGCATGGTCGTGACGTGACGCGTCTCACAGATGCTCGGCGCAGGCGGCGCGACGCCCGAGAGCGCCTGATCGAGCAATAGACGGTTACCGGAAGTCTTGTCCACCGACACGTATTCGTGCTCGTAGAGCTCGTTCCACGTCACGCGCTTTTTGCGCGCGAGGGGATGGTCACGGCGGCAGGCGGCCACGAAGCGCTCCTGCAGCAGCAGCTTGAACTCGACCTCGGGCTCCTGGCTGCCCATGAAGCTCACGCCAAAATCAGCCTCGCCGCTGATGACCGCGCCCAGCACCTCGTTCGCGCTCGAATCCAGCAGCTTGACGCGGATGCGCGGAAAGCGGCGATGATAGCTCGCGATGACGTTCGGCAAGAAGTAGTACGCCACCGAAGGCACGCACGCGATATTCACATGCCCCAGGCGGCTCGACGACACATCGCGGATGCCGAGCAGCGCGACGTCGAGATCGTCGAGCAACTGCTCGGCGCTCGGCGCAAACACGCGGCCGACGGTGGTCAGCGTGACGCTGCGCGTCGTGCGCTCGAACAGACGCACGCCGAGCGCTTCCTCGAGCTTTTCGATACGGCGGCTCAAGGCGGGCTGCGAGATGTTGACTGCCTCCGCCGCCTTTCGGAAGCTCCCCAGTTCGACCACCGCGCGAAACGCCTGCAAATCGTTCAGATCAAAGTTGACGCCCACGGGCCGGTCTCCGCATTCAGATGCCGGGTATTTTGCATGATCCTTCCCGTTCTCCTTCTATACGATGGCCGTCGATGTCCGCCGCAGTCCGGTACATTCCTTCAACGAAGGCGAGCCGGACGAGCCTTATCGCGTTCGCGTCGCCCACGAGCGTGGCCCACTGAATCGAGGAACGTCGACATGAATTTCAGGTCCTTGCAGTGCTTCATCATCCTTGCCGAGGAACTGAACTTCAGCCGCGCAGCGGAACGCCTGCATATCGCGCAACCCGCGCTCAGCCAGCAGATTCGCCTGCTCGAAGAGCGCCTCGGCACGCAACTCGTCGATCGCGCGAGGCGGCCTTTGCGGCTCACCGAAGCCGGTCAGTATTTCTCCACGGAAGCGCGGCAGATTCTCGGCTCGTGGGAGCAGGCGAGTCTCGGCGCGCAGGAAATCGGCATTGGGCGACGCGGCTGGCTGTCGATCGGCTTCACGCGCTCCGCGATGTACAGCATCCTGCCGCCGGCGCTCAAAGGCTTTCATCACGCTTACCCGGAAGTCGAACTGAAGCTGTTCGAAATGCTCACCGAGGAACAGACGGACGCGCTGCGCGACTTGCGCATCCACGTTGGCATCGGACGGCAGCCGCTCGACATTCCCGGCTGCACGTCTTATCCGCTGCTGCGGGAACATATCGTCGCGGTGCTTGCGCCGGATCATCCGCTGGCGGGCAGGAAGAAAATCCGCATTGCCGAACTGGAAGATACGCCGCTCATCCTGTATCCGAAGCATCACAACGCGCAGTTCAAGCGCACCGTGCAGTCCTTGTATCGCGATGCGGGCGTGACGCCCTTCGTCGCTCATCAGGCGTACGAGATACAGACTGCCATCGCGCTCGTCGCGGCGGGGCTCGGCGTCACGTTCGTCGGCGAATCGGTGGCGCGTCACGGACGCACCGACGTCGCGTTCCGTCATCTGGCGGGTCCGGGCGCCGCTCAATGGTCGACGCTCGCCGCAACCTTCCGCACGGACGACGACTCGCCGCATCTGCGCGCCTTTCTTGCCTGCCTTCCCCGGCCGCTCGAAAGCGCGACACTATAAGCAAACTTATATGGAAGCATAAAAATCGCGTCTTGGACGCGCGCCTACACGCTTCTTATCATCGGTCTCCATGCTCCGAACCGTCTCGCCCGACGCGCGGCGGTTTCGGGCTTGCGCACGGTGAAAGCCGTTCGCCAGGCAGGGCCGCAGAGCCCTCGCGATTCGACGAAAAGAACGTGGAGACGGCATGACCTCATTCAACGAAGCGGCAACCATGCGAAAGGTTTACGGGCGGCTCATGCCCCTGCTTTTCGCGATGATGTTCTTCAACTATCTCGACCGCATCAACATCGGCTTCGCGGCCCTCGACATGAACAAGGCGCTCGGCTTTTCGCCCGCCGTGTTCGGCTTCGCCGGCAGCATCTTCTTCGTCGGCTACATGGTGCTCGAAGTGCCGAGCAATCTCTTGCTGCATCGCGTGGGCGCACGCCGCTGGATTGCGCGCATCCTGCTCACGTGGGGCGCGGTTGCCGCCGCCACGGCGTTCGTTTTCGACGACAAGAGCTTCTACGTGCTGCGCTTTCTGCTCGGCGTGATGGAAGCGGGTTTCCTGCCGGGCGTCGCGGTGTATCTGACGAAGTGGTTTCCGGTGCGGTATCGCGCTCGCGCGGTGGGCGGCTACATCATCGCGGGATCGTTCTCCGCCGTGCTGGGCGGCCCGATCTCGACCGCGCTGATGACCTATGCCAACGGCGTGCTCGGCCTGCAGGGATGGCAGTGGATGTTCATTCTCGAAGGCATCCCGGCGATGCTGCTCGGCGTCCTCACGCTGCGCATCATGACCGAGCGCCCCGCCGATGCCGGCTGGCTCGCCCACGACGAAAAGCAATGGCTCGAAACGACGCTCGCGGCGGAACGCGAAGCGGTCGGCGGCAACGCGCATTTTCCGCTGCTGCGCGTGGCGGGCGACCTTCGCGTGTGGAGCCTGGCGTGCCTGTTCGGCTGCGCGCTTGTCGGCATCTACGGGCTCTTTCTGTGGCTTCCGCAGATCGTCAAGAGTCTCGGGCATCTGAGCAATATCGAGGTCGGCTTTCTCTCCGCCGCGCCGCCGCTACTCGGTGTGCTCGGCACGTTCATCATCAGCCGCAGTTCGGACCGCACCGGCGACCGCAAGAAGCATCTCGCGTTCGTGTACGGGATGAGCGCCGTCGCGATCGCGGGGAGCGCCTATGCGCCGAGTCCCGTCATCGCTTACGCGCTGCTGTGCGTGACGGGCCTCTTCATCTACGCGGGCAACCCGCTGTTCTGGAGCCTCGCGTCATCGTTCAGGACCGGCGCGGCGGGCGCAGCGACCATCGCCCTGATCAATACCATCGCGCAGTTCGGCGGCCTGGTCGGTCCGTGGAGCATCGGCCTCGTGCGCAACGCGACGGGCAGCTTCAAGCTCGCGCTGCTGACGATTGCCGCGTTCCTCGTCGTTGCGACGCTGATCGCGCTCGTCATGCGCGTGAAGCCCGCCGACGACGAAGACGCATCGCTGCCGACGGCCGATCCGGCCGCGCGCACCTGAATCCGCCTACAACGATACGGAAATCCGCATGATCATCGATTGTCACGGTCACTACACGACCTCGCCGCCGCAGCACGAAGCGTGGCGCGCGAAGCAGGTCGCCGCGCTGAAAGACGGCGTCGCTGCGCCGCCGCGTCCCGTCATCACCGACGATGAAATCCGCGAGAGCATCGAAGGCGGCCAGCTTCACATCCAGCGCGAGCGCGGCACCGACGTCACGATCTTCTCGCCGCGTGCGGCAGGCATGGGCCATCATCTGGCGACGGCGGAAGCCAACGCGGTGTGGTCGGTCGCATGCAACGACCTCGTGCATCGCGTGTGCGCGCTCTTTCCGCGCAACTTCATCGGCGTCTGCCAGTTGCCGCAAGCGCCGGGCGTTTCGCCGGAAAGCTGCATCGCCGAGTTGCGCCGCTGTATCGAAGAACTCGGCTTCGTCGGCTGCAATCTGAATCCCGATCCTTCGGGCGGCCACTGGTCCGGGCTGCCGCTTACCGACCGCTCGTGGTATCCGCTCTATGAAGCGATGGTCGAGCTCGACGTGCCCGCGATGATTCACGTGTCGTCGTCGTGCAATCCGAATTTTCATGCGACCGGCGCGCATTACATCAACGGCGACACGTCCGCGTTCATGCAGTTGTTGCAGGGCGACCTGTTCGCCGATTTCCCGACGCTGCGGTTCATCATCCCGCACGGCGGCGGCGCGGTGCCGTATCACTGGGGGCGTTATCGCGGGCTTGCACAGGACATGAAGCAGCCGCTGCTGACCGAGCACTTGCTCAACAACGTCTTCTTCGATACCTGCGTCTATCACCAGCCCGGCGCGGAACTGCTGGCGAAGGTCATTCCGGCGAAGAACATTCTGTTCGCGTCGGAGACCATCGGCGCGGTGCAGGGCATCGACCCTGAAACCGGCCACTATTTCGACGATACGCGCCGCTATATCGATGGCATCGACTGGCTCGGCGACGCCGACCGCCAGCTCATTTTCGAAGGCAACGCGCGCGCGGTGTACGGGCGTCTGTCCGCGCAACTCGCGCGGCAACAATCGACTGAAGGAGCGACGACATGAATCCGGCCGGATGGCGCGAATACGACTCGGCGGCGCAGGCCAGCCCCGCGACGCTTGCGGCGCTGCGCGAGCTTGCGGTATCGCTTCTGAGCGACAACATGGCCCGCGTGAGCGGCACGACCGGGCTGCGCGCGTTTCATCGGCCGAGGCCGATGGCCGGCACCGCCGTCACGGTGCGAACGCGCGGCGGCGACAATCTCGCGATTCATCGCGCGTTCGACTTCTGCCGTCCGGGCGACGTGCTCGTCATCGACGGCGCGGGCGAACTCACGCAGGCGCTGATGGGCGACATCATGGCGAGCTACGCGGAAAGCATCGGCGTTCAGGGACTCGTGATCGACGGCGCGATCCGCGATGTCGGCGCGCTCAGCCAGCGTGACTTTCCGGTCTACGCACGCGGCGTCACGCATCGCGGGCCGTACAAGAACGGGCCGGGCGAGATCAACGTGCCGGTGTGCGTCGGCGGGATGGTGGTGCATCCGGGCGATATCATCGTCGGCGACGACGATGGCGTGCTTGCCATCGCGCCGGCGGATGTGGACGCGGTAATCGAAGGTGCGCGCAAGACCGCGGCGAAGGAAGCGGTGGCGCTGCAATCGATCGCGGAAGGACGCTTCGACCGTTCGTGGGTCGCCGTGCAGCGCGATCGCATGATGAACGGCTGACGGCCCGATAACCGCGGCGGACGCGCGCAAAATGGCGGGTCCGCTTCCCTGACCTGATTCACGATGCCCGAATATCTGGACACAGCCACGCTGATCGCCCTTGCGCGCGCCGCCGAAGCCCGCGCCCCCGGCCCATGCGCGTGCACGAAAACGCCGCTCGACGGCTGGCAATCGCAGCCGCTTTCGCTCGACGAAACGCAGCTCCGTGAGATCGGCACGTTGCTGCACGAAGAAGACCCCGAGCCGACCTTTGCCGAGTATCTTCCGGGCAAGCTCGATTACTGGTCCGCCGGCGCGCCCATCGCGCCGCGCTACTTTCCGTACAACCGCTGCGGCGTGTGGGAATGCTCGTCGTGCGGACGTCTCTATCTGCGCTACACGGAAGGCGGCGGCTATTTCGTCGACCGGCGAATCCGCGCACTGCGTCTCGCGCTCATCGAGGACGTCTCGCTCTGACCGGCGACGCCGCTGTGCAGACGCGCGACCAGATAGTCGATCAACACCCGCACCTTCAGCGGCAAGAACCGGTTCGGCGGATACAGCAGCCATAACGAGCCAGCGTACGGCTGCCCGTCGAGCGACCAGTCAGGCAGCACCTGCACCAGTTCGTCACGCGCGAACGCTTCCGCTGCCGTGAACGCCGGCACGTTCGCAATGCCGAAGCCCTGAAGGGCGGCTTCGAGCCGCGCACCGGCATGATTGGCGATATAGCGCCCATGCACGTCGACGGTCTGGGCATGTGTGCCGAGCCGAAATCGCCATCGATTGTCCCCCGGCGTTTCGCCGAGATAGATGCAGTCGTGCTGCGCGAGATCGCGCGGCTCGCGCGGTGTTCCGCGTGCATCGAGATAAGCCGGCGACGCGCAGAGCACCCAGCGCACGGAACCGAGCTGCCGGCCCGCGAGACCGGGCGGTGGCCGCTCGGTCAGGCGGACTACGAGATCGAGGTCGTCGGTCAAAGGATCGATGTCGCGGTCGGAATACAACAACTTGAGATCGACTTCCGGATACGCGCGCAAGAACTCGGGCACAAGCGGATGAAGCACCGATTTTGCGAACTGGCTGGGCGCGCTGATGCTCACTCTGCCTTGGGGCCGGTCGCCGGGTTGACCGGCGGCATCGACGGCGGCCGAGGCGGCGCTCAGCATCTCGCGGCAGTATCGCGCGACCTGTGCGCCCGATTCCGTGACACGCACCTTGCGCGTCGAACGCTCGAGCAGGCGGGTAGCCAGCGCCTCTTCGAGACGCTTGATCTGGCGGCTGACCGTCGATGGCGTGCTGGCTAGCTGGCGCGCGGCCAGCGAGAAATTGCCGGCATCGACGACGCGCGCAAATACCGCCATATCGGGCAATAAGGCGAAGAGATCGTTGGAGTCCATCGTGTCCGGGAAGCGCCTGGGGATTGATGCGTAGCATGCACAATTGCTATGCGCCGCGACCCGATTATCACCGCGATTGCAAAGACCGACAATGCGACTCCTTTTACCGGGGTTCGCCATGTCCAGACCGTATCGCTTGCAATTACTCTCCGACCTCATGCTGCTGGCAGTCGCCGTCGTATGGGGCTCCAGCTACGGCATTGCCAAAAGCGCTCTCGCGTATTACCCGGTGCTCGGGCTGCTTGCGCTGCGTTTCGGCATGACGTTCGTGTTGCTGTTGCCCGCGCTGCGCCCGATGCGTCACGTGAATTTGCGCGCGTTGAGCGGCGTGACCGGAGCCGGCCTGCTACTGCTCACCATCTTTCTGTGCGAGACGTTCGGCTTGCTGCTCACGCGCGCAGCCAACGCGGCGTTTCTCATTGGCCTTTGCGTGGTGCTGACGCCGCTCGTCGAGTGGTCGCTTCTGAAGCGCCGGCCAGCGCGCATCGAATGGATCGCGGTTGCGGTCTCGTTGCTCGGCGCGTGGCTTTTGACCGGCGACGGCGCGCTGACGCTGGGTCGCGGCGATCTGCTGATTCTTGCAGCCGCGGTCCTGCGCGCGATTACCGTCTGCGTGACCAAGCAGTTGATGCGCGATGCGGCGCTACCGCCTTTGACGGTGACCGCTGTGCAATCCGGCGTGGTGGCGCTCGGCAGCGGCGCGGCGGCGCTCATGCTCTCGCCTGCGCAGTGGCAACACGTGCCGTCCATCACAGGCCATCTCACGTTCTGGGGATGCGTCCTGTATCTGGTGCTTGCCTGCACGCTCTTCGCGTTCTTCGCGCAAAACTACGGCATCAAGCACAGCAGTCCGACGCGCGTCGCGCTATTGATGGGCAGTGAGCCGGCGTTTGGCGCGTTGTTCGCATGCCTGTGGCTCGGCGAAAAAATCTCGCTCACTGCATGGGCTGGCGGAGGGTTGATCGTGGCGGCATCGCTGCTGGCTACCGTGCGTGGATCGAAGGGCGTGCGCCAGCCGGAACCCGTGCCTGCCTGATGCGCTCGCCTGCGGCGCGCCGTGGCGTCGACTTCCCGTTCAACACGTCTACTGGTTAGCACCGATATAACCGCCGCGTCTCACCTGATCGAAACGATTCATTATGTGCAGCAATTGCTGCCACCTACACTGCTTGCACGCTCGCATCCGCGTCGACGCATTGCCGAATGCGTCGCATGTCGTGCGGATATGAGTCATTCGTTAGTTACATGAAAACAGAAACGGACATGTTGAATCGCCATTAGACAACTGAAGCGAAGGAGACACGCGTGCAACCAACCGCACTCGAATCAGAACCAGCGTCAAGTCATCCCCTGTCGTCGATTTCCACATCCAGCGCCGAAGAGCGCGCGCTCTATCTCAGAGTGACTTTGCGTATCGTGCCGCTGCTGTTCGTATGCTACGTCGTCGCATTTCTCGACCGCATCAATGTCGGATTCGCCAAACTCCAGATGCAGGACGCGCTGGGTTTCAGCGACAGCGTCTACGGCCTCGGAGCGGGCATCTTCTTCCTCTCCTACTGTCTGCTCGAAGTGCCCAGCGCCATGCTTCTCAAGCGCATGGGCGCGAAGAAGACCATCGCGCGCATCATGATTTGCTGGGGAATCGTCGGTGCATGCACCGCGTTTGTCAGCAACGTCACGCAGTTCTATATCGTGCGATTGCTTCTCGGCGTCTTCGAGGCGGGCTTCTTTCCGGGCGTTATCTTCTACCTGAGCTCATGGTTTCCCGAAAGCCGGCGCGGCGTGATCATCGCGTGCTTCATGGTGGGATTTCCGGTGGCGGGTCTGGCAGGCGGGCCGGTCTCGGGATGGGCGATGACGAAGCTCGCTCATGTCGGCAATCTCGCCGGATGGCAATGGCTGTACATCGTCGAAGCGTTGCCTGCGGTGCTGCTGGGCCTCGTCACGCTCTTCCTGCTGGACGACAACATCGACAAGGCCAAGTGGCTGACGCAAGCGCAAAAGGAAGTCTTGCGGCAAGGCTTTCTGGTTGAAACGGAGCGCAAGCGCAGGACCAATCAACGCGGCCATAGCAGACTCGCAGAAGCGCTGTCGGATCGCAAGGTGTATATGCTGGCGTTCATCGACTTCGCTTTCGTCTGCGGCACCTACTCGGTGACGTTCTGGCTCCCGACCGTATTGAAAGACTCCGGCCTCTCGGATCTTTCGCTGCTCGGCTGGCTTGCGGCGATTCCTTATGCGCTCGGGGCGGTCGGCATGGTCGCGATCAGCCGCAGTTCCGATCGCATGCTGGAACGCCGCTGGCACGCGGCCATTGCGGGCGCTATCGGTGCGATTGCATTGCTGCTGGTGTCGCATCCGAATCATTCGCCTGCGTTGACCGTCGCGTTGCTGAGCGTGGCCTCGGTCGGCATATTTGCGACGAACGTGCTTATCTGGTCGCTCGCCGCGGATTACCTGCATGGCTCGCCCGCCGCTGCGACGAGCATCGCATTCGTCAATTGCATCGGTCTCCTGAGTGGATTTTGCAGTCCGTTCGTCATCGGATGGCTCAAGACGGCGACAGGCACGCTCGTCAGCGGGCTGTACGTCATGACAGCGATTCTGGTGCTCGGTATCTTCGTGATGCTGCTGGGGTTCAGGCCACAGAAAGCGGCAAACGCATGAGTTATCGTCACGCCCGCCACAACGCGTTGCGCGGGTCGTCCATTCTTTTCTCAGTCCGCACATACCCGGCTCACCATGCATAAAATCGCAGTCCTCGACGACTATCAGAACGCGGCGCTCCGCTTCGGAGATTGGAACAGCCTGAAGGATCGCGCCGAAGTGACGATCTTCAACGATCACATCAGCGATGAGGAAGCACTCATCGAACGCCTGCAGCCCTTCGACATTCTGTGCGTCATGCGAGAACGCACCTGGTTCACGAGAAGCGTCTTGTCGCGGCTCACGAACCTGAAGCTGATCGCGAGCACGGGGCCGTGGAATGCCGCCATCGATATCGAAGCCGCCGATGAGCTGAACATCACCGTTTGCGGCACCGCGTCTTCACCGACGGCTGCGGCGGAGTTGACGTGGGCGCTGATCCTCGCTGCCATGCGCCACATCCCGCGAGAGGTCGATTCGTTCAAAAGCGGCGGCTGGCAAGTCTCCGTTGGCAGCGATCTTCACGGCAAGAAGATCGGTCTGCTCGGACTTGGCTACACGGGAAGCGCCACTGCGCGCGTCGCCCGCGCCTTCGGCATGAGAGTGATCGCATGGAGCCAGAACATGACCGTGCAGACGGCCGCCGAGCACGGAGCGCAATACGTCGGCAAGGACGAGTTGCTCTCAACGAGCGACATCGTCTCCATTCATGTTCGCTTGTCGGACCGGACACGCGGACTGATCGGCGCAAAGGAACTCGCGCAGATGAAAACGCATGCGCTGCTGGTGAATACGGCGCGCGGGCCCATCGTCGATGAAAACGCGCTGATCGAAGCGCTAAGGGAGAAGCGCATCGCGGGCGCTGCGCTCGATGTTTTCGACATCGAGCCGTTGCCGGCGGAACACGCTTTGAGGTCGCTCGGCAATGTGATCGGCACGTCACACATCGGCTACGTGACCGAGAGTTCGTATCATCTCTATTACGGCGAGTCGGTAGAGAATATCAGGGCCTGGATGGACGGAAAGCCGATCCGCGTCTTGACAGCCGCCAAGCGCGAGATCAGCTATCACACCGAGGCCATCTGACCGCGTTCGCCGTTGTTCACTAACGCCGGTTCACCGGCAAGCCAATCACACGTCCCGCATGACTGGCATCCGCCGCTGCGATCGTCGCCTGTGCGGCGATGTTCGCGGCGATGTCTTCGTCGAACGGAGCGGACCTGGGCGCGCCGCTGGTGTCGATATGAATCAGCATCTGTTCGCACGCGCAGACCGGATCGACGCCCTCACCTTCGAACATCTGCAGATACAGGTGGATGCGCTTCGCGTCATGTGCGATGACGCGGGCATCGACACGCACGGCCGCGCCTTCCTTCAGTTCGCGCAAATAGCTGATATGCGCCTCCAGCGTGTACAACGTGCGGTGCCGCGTGCGTCGCGCTTCATCGCCAAGACCGATGCCGTCCATGAAGGCATCGGTCGCGAGGCTGTAGATCAGCATGTAGAACGCATCGCGCAAGTGGCCGTTGTAGTCGACCCATTCGGGCTTGACCGTGTCGCGATAGATCATCGTTCAGTCCTCGATGCCGTGACGCGCCTTTGCTTGCGCAATCGCCTCGACGACGCTCGTGATGCAGTCGTCGCGATACCGTTCCAGATCTTTGATACTGCGCCCGTTCGTCTGCTTGGCGGTGCCGTCCACGACGCGATCGACGAGTTCATCGGTCAGCTTCGGTGCAACCAGCTTCGTCCACGGCAATTCGAGCGCCGGCCCGAACTGCTGCATGAAATGCCGCATGCCCGCCTCGCCGCCTGCAAGCGTATAGGTCAGAAACGTGCCCATGAACGACCAGCGGATGCCTGCGCCGTAGCGTATCGCGTCGTCGATTTCGCCGGTCGTCGCGACGCCCTCGTTCACGAGATGAAGCGCCTCGCGCCACAACGCTTCGAGCAGTCTGTCGGCGATGAATCCCGGCACCTCCGCGCGCACGCGCAGCGGCCGCATGCCGATGGACGAATAGAAAGTCATGGCGGCGTCGATCGATTCTTCCGACGTCCGCCCGCCGCCCAGCACTTCGACCAGCGGCAGCAGATAGACCGGATTGAACGGATGTCCGACGATGCATCGCTCGGGACGAACCGCGCTCGCGTAGAAGTCGCTCGGCAAGAGTCCCGACGTCGATGATGCGATGATGGCGTCAGGCTTCGCTGCGCGGCTCACGCGCTCATGCAGCGCGAGCTTGAGTTCTTCGCGTTCCGGCGCGCTTTCCTGGATGAAATCCGCATCGGCGACGCATGCCTCGACCGTATCCACCACGCGCAGCCGTTCCTGCGATGCGCCCGGCGCGAGTCCGACGCGCTCCAGCGCAGGCCACGCATTCGCGACGTTCGCGCGGACGACCGCCTCGGCGTCCGGAGCCGGGTCCCACACGGTCACGTCGAGACCATGCGCGAGCGCGCGAGCGACCCATCCGCTGCCGATGACTCCGGCGCCAAGCGCGGCAAATTTCTTTACTTGCATGTATTTCCCCTTCGACGCTCAGGCAAATTGTTCGACTGCACGCTTTTCCAGCGGACGCTCGCCGCGCGGCGGCAAGCCGAGTTTCTTGCGCCCTTCGGCCGGCGTGAGCGCGCGGCCGCCCAGCCGTTCGATAATCTCGACCGCTCGCTGCACCAGCGTTCCGTTGCTGGCATGCACGCCGCGATCGAGCCACAGGTTGTCTTCCAGTCCGACGCGCACGTGGCCGCCGAGCAGCATCGCTTGCGCCACCATCGGCATCTGCATCTTGCCGATGCCAAAGCCCGCCCAATGCGCGCCGGGCGGCAAGTTGTCGACCATGGCCTTCAACGTGCCCGTGTCCGGCGGCGCACCCCATGGAATGCCCATGCAAAGCTGAAAGAGCGGCGGCGCATCGAGCAGTCCTTCCTTGAGCAGCTGATTCGCGAACCATAGATGGCCCGTGTCGAATATCTCGAGTTCGGGCCGCACGCCGAGTTCCTGTATGCGCTTCGCGCCCGCTCGCAACTGCGCGGGCGTCGACACGTAAATGTAGTCTCCATCGCCGAAATTGAGCGTGCCGCAATCGAGCGTGCAGATTTCAGGCAGCAGTTCTTCGACGTGAGCAAGACGCGTGAGGCCGCCGACGAGATCGGTGCCTCTGCCGAAGCGCATCGGTTCTTCTCCCGGACCGATCTCGAGGTCGCCGCCCATGCCGGCCGTCAGATTGATGACGACATCCACGTCCGAAGAACGGATGCGGTCCACGACTTCGCGATACAGCGCGGGATCGCGGCTGCCGCGACCGGTGCGCGGATCGCGCACATGGCAATGCGCCACCGTCGCGCCGGCGCGCGCTGCTTCGATAGCCGCATCGGCGATCTGCTTCGGCGTGACGGGAATCGCGGGATGCCGGGAAGTGGTGTCGCCCGCCCCGGTTACTGCACACGTTACGATGACGTCGTAGTTCATGGTCGATATGGATGCCTAATCGTTCATAAAAGCCGGTGAACGCGTCACCGGCCAGCCATTCAGAGCCCGAGGTACTGCTTGACTGCGGGCAGCCCGTCTTTTCCATCGACGGTCTTCACGCCCGCAAGCCATGAATCGAGCAGTTGCGGATTCTTCTTGAGATACGCTTTGGCGGCTTCGGCGGGACGCTCCTTGTTCATCACCGGCTGCATCAGGCGGTTCTCGAGGTCGGTCGTAAAGCGCAAGTTTTTGACGAGCTTGCCTGCGTTCGGACAGCGCGTGAGGAAATCCGTGTTGGTCAGCGTATAGACGCGGGCTTCGCCGTAGTTGGGGCCGAATACCTCATCGCCGCCGGACAGATAGTTGATCTTCATCTGGATATTCATCGGATGCGGCTCCCAGGCGAGGAACACCACCGGCTTTTTCTCGCGAATGGCGCGCTCGACCGTCACCAGCATTCCCGCCTCGCTCGATTGCACCAGCTTGAACCCGCCGAGACCGAACTGGTTGGTGTCGATCATCTTCTGAATCTTGGCGTTGGCGCTGCTGCCCGGCTCGATGCCGTAGATCTTGCCTTCGAGTTCGTCCCTGTGCTTGGCGATGTCCGCAAACGTCTTGATGCCCGCGTCGTATGCATAACCCGGCACGGCGAGCGTCGCCTTCGCGCCCGAGAGATTCGGCGGTTCGATCTTGTCGATGCTTTTCGCATCCAGGAAAGGCTGCACCGCAGTTTCCTGCACCGGCCACCAGTAGCCGAGCGAGACGTCGATCTGCTTGCTCTTCAGGCCCGCCAGCGATATGGGCACCGACGCCACCGTCGTGCGGGGCGTATAGCCGAGCCCTTCGAACAGGACGGACGCAAGCGCGGTCGTCGAAGTGATGTCGGTCCAGCCGATATCGACGAAGCGCACGGTACGGCATGACGCGTCGTCGGCAGCAAAGGCGCAGGCGACGTTCGCAGCGCAGGCGGATGCAATGAGAATCGAGAGCAGGCGATGTTTCATGTTTAAGTGTCCGTCTGGAGAACGTGAGTAGAAAGTACCGCCGCATTAAAACACCCAAACGTCCGATTGCGACTGCGAGTTGACTGCCAGCGACGTCAGGGTTTTCAGGGACACGCCCGATTGCGCCCGGTTTTTGCGCTTGTTAGCGTGCAGGATCGCCGCCTGGTGCCCAATCATTCGATGCCCGCCCCTCAAGACTTTCACTTCCTCGTTTTGCCGCAGTTCTCGTCGATCGGATTCATGTCGGCGATCGAACCGCTGCGCGTCGCGAACCGCTTTCGAGGCGAGCTATACCGCTGGCGCATCGTGTCGGTCGATGGCGGGCCGGTCGTCGCGAGCAACGGCATCTCGCTCAATGCAGATGCGTCCATTGACGAGACTGCCGATGCGCGCATGGTCATCGTCGTATCGGGATTCGAGCCGCTTGCACGCTACACGCGCGGCATCGGCGACTGGTTGCGCCGGCTGGATCGTGCGGGCGCGACGCTCGGCGGCATCGATACCGGCAGCTTCATTCTCGCCGAGGCGGGTCTGCTCGCGGGCAAGCGCACGACGCTGCATTGGGAGGCGCTGGCTGCGTTCTCGGAACGCTATCCTTCGATCGAAACGAGTCAGGAGTTGTTCGAAATCGATGCGCGGCGCATCACGTGCGCGGGCGGCACGGCGTCCATCGATCTGATGCTGGATATCATTGCACGCGATCACGGCGCCGAACTCGCCGCGCAGGTGTCGGAGCAGTTCGTGCTCGGGCGCATTCGGCAGCGCAGCGACCATCAGCGCATGAAGATCGCGGCGCGTTACGGCATCCACAATCGCAAGCTGATACAGGTTATCGGCGTGATGGAGCAGCACATGGAGGAGCCACTGTCGCCGGATGCACTCGCTGAGTCGATCGGCGTCACGCGGCGGCAGCTTGAACGTCTCTTCTGCGCGGCGCTGAAGGATACGCCGACGCACTTCTATCTCGGCCTGCGTCTGACGCGCGCCCGCGAACTGCTGCAGCAAACCGACATGTCGATACTTGCGGTCTGTGTCGCATGCGGGTTCGAGTCGCCTTCGCATTTCTCGCGGACGTATCGCGCGCGCTTCAATGCAAGTCCGCGTCAGGACCGCAGCGCATTGCGCGCCGTCGTCACTGCGCAGGCTGCGTGACGTTAGAAGGGTTGCCGCAGGCGGAGATGAACATCGGCCTGCGTTTTCGACGTGACGCCCAGCGCCCGGGTGCTGTCCATTTGGATCTTCAAAGAGCATGCGCCGACCGGAAACGCGTTGGCGCCTAAGGGATCTGTTCGCGCAACAACGATAGCCATACTAACTATATTCATAGATAGTCAGAATGCGGGCACTGCGTGTCTTATCTCGCCACTTGGACACAATTCCGTGAAAGCCTGTCCGCCCAATCAACGAGCAAAGGGAGCCAAGATTTCGCGGCTCCGTTCTCCACAGCCAGATTCCATTGAAGCCGTGCGCTGACAGCGTATAAATCGCCTTGTCGAACGCTCGTGCGCATCCGTCCCTCGATCTGCGATCCACCCGGCGAAGAACGCGAAACGTGTCGTTTTTGCCATCAGCCGCTAAACCTCTGCGCGCGCCTGCCGTTAATCCAGGCAAGACCTGCTTGCAATCGCGTAAATCACCTACCGCGGCACTCACACCGCGGCAGAGTCGAAAGGAGAATGACCGTGAACGAATTCGAATGGATGATGGCCGGCGTGTATCTCGCGGCGCTCGTCAGCGGCACGCTTTTCATCAGCGTGCTGGCGCGGCGTAGCTTGAACAAGGTAAGCGAGCGCGGGCGCTGAATCTGCCGCGCCGACGCGCCCTGAACGCACCGTCAGAATTGCGGATCGAACAGCGCAACGGTACGGTCCAGCAACTTCTCGAGTAACGGACGCCGCCGCCACTCGTCGAGCGTAATGCGCTTCGACTTTGCGACATCGCTGTCGAAAATCTCCCGCTGTTGCCGGGCGAAATCACGGTCATAGATGTTGAGGTTCGCCTCGTCGTTCAGCTTGAACGACCTGCTATCGAAGTTCGTCGAACCGACCGAGACCAGATACTCGTCGACCACGATCACCTTGCAATGGAACATCGTCGGCTGATACTCGTGCATCTCCACGCCCGCAGCAAGCAGATCGCCCCAGCACGCCCGCGAAGCCTCGCGCACGGTATGCGTGTCGATACGCTTGCCCGGCGTGATGATGCGTACCTTCACCCCGCGCTTCGCCGCTTCGACGATCGCGTTGATGGTCAGTTTGTCCGGCACGAAGTAGGCGCTCGACAGGTGGATGGAGTGCGTTGCGGCGGTGATCGCCATCAGATACATCAATTGCATGTCGTCGCTGCCGCCTGAAGGCGAACTGCTGAACATGTGTGCGAGGCCATTGCCGGCCGCTTCGATTTGCGGGAAGTACTTCGGGCCGTGCAGGACGTTGCCTGTCGCCTTTACCCAGTTGTCCATGAAGACCGCCTGCATCTGCCCGACCGCCGGACCCTCGATGCGATAGTGCGTGTCGCGCCAGTGCTTCTCGTCCTGCCCATGCCCGGTCCATTCATCCGCGATACCCACGCCGCCCGTGAAACCGATGTGTCCGTCGATGACGAGCAGCTTGCGGTGCGTGCGGTCGTTCATGCGGCCAAGACCCGTCCAGTGCGGCTTGTGATACTTGACCACCTCGGCGCCCGCTTCGCGCAACGTGTCGAGATAGCGCTTGTCCATCTTCGACGATCCGACCCAGTCGAGCAGCACGTGCACCGCGATGCCAGCGCGCGCCTTGTCGGCAAGCGCACGCGCAATGTCCTCGCCTATCGCGCCCTTCCAGTAGATGAATGTTTCCAGCGTGATCGTGTGCCGCGCCGAACGAATGCCATCGAGCATCGACGGAAAGATTTCGTCGCCATTGACGAGCACGTTGAAGCGATTGCTGTCGACGACGGGCGGCCCGAGCAACAGGCCCATCGAGCGGATGAACTGCGGATCGTCGCTGGAGTAAAGGCGCTCGATCCTGTGTTCGATCTTCTTCTCGCCGCTGGTAAGGTTCGCCACCAGCAGCACGGCGATGAGCGTCACTACAACCGTCGATACAATCAGGACAATCGTCGTCATCCGCACGTCTCGTGTTGAAGATCCATCCGGAACCGCCCGGTTCCGGCCCAAGGTTCATTCGTCGCGAGAACTGCCTACTTCTTCAACGCCGCGTCGGTCTGTTTCGCAAGCTGGAGATGTTCGCGCAAGGTCGCCAGTCCATCGCCGGCGAGCGCCCTGACGTCTTCATCGCTCGCATGGACGGCCTGGTCGCCGAACAGCTTGATATCGGACTCGTGGTCGGAGAGGTTGTGCTTCATGAACAGGCTGTCGAACGCATGGCCGCTCAACGGCTTGAGCGCGGTGTACGTTGCGCGCTGAGTGAGCGTGAGTTCGTCGGGCAAGCGGTAACCTTTCTGTTTCGCGAGCGCGACGATCTTGTCGTTCATCGCCTGATGGTCCTTAATCATGCGCTTCGCGAATGCCTGCACCGCCGGTTCATGCGACGATTTCAACGCAAGCTCGCAGGTCTGTATTTCCGCGCGTCCATCCTGCAGCGCATCGGCGAGAAACTTCTCGGCACTGTCATTGGTGGCCGCGCTCGACACCGAAACCCACGCTGCAAGCAACGCGAACATCGATGCGCGGCATACGCGGCCGATGCGGTATCGGGCGGCGGGAAACGTGAAAGACCTGTCGATGCGCATCTCGTCATCCCCCTTGATGGGCCTCGTCAACCGGCGAAGCCGGACGTAAGGCTCATGCCGAGCGAGCAAGATGCGTTCCGCAGATGGACTGCGGAAACGAGATTCATCCAGCCTTAACCGGATGTCGTGCGCTTGTCGAGCCTCGAGAGCTGCTTGCATGCGTTCCACTCTTCCGTCGAAAAGTCGCCTTGCGTATGCATCGCACCGGCTTCGAGCACGACCACGTCGATGCCCTTCTGCGCGAGTTCGTTGGCAAGTGTGCCTCCGCCCGCTCCCGATCCGATGACCACGACGACGTGATTGTCGTTGTGTTTGAACTGTGCCTTGTTCTCTGCGTACATGACTGTCTCCGTAATCCGCTGTCCGTTCCGTTCGATGCCGCGAGGTCTGCGCCTCAACCGTCTTTCGGAATCGGACCGCTGTCGCCAGTGGGCGGATCGGGCAGCCATGACAGATTATTGAAGCCTTGATACAGATAGCCGCCATCGCCCTGTGCAGCGCCGTATCCGAAGTGCGCATAGGCCATCGCGTTGCTATAGAGCGAGACGACGGCCGTGGTGCGGATCGTCTCGAAGAACGGCGTGCCGGCGAGCGCGGCGACGTCTTTGGCCTGCTGATCGGGCGCGCGCTTGCTCCAGTCGGAACCGGCGGTTGCATCGAGCCTGGCGATGCCGTCGGCCATCTGCTGTCTCACCAAAGGATCGGCCTTGGCCTTCGCATCGAGATCCTTGACGACGAGGGCGTAGACGGCATCGTCGAGCGTCTTGTGCGGAAATACCTGCTTCGTGAACGCGAGCAGCACTTCGCCCTGATGCGTGTCGAGTCCCTGAAGCTCGAGCGCCCAGACACGGCTCGGCGCGAGGCCAGCGAATATCGACGTGAAAGCGAGCGTCCCCACGAGGACGCCCGAGCCGCGCAGGAATTCGCGTCGCGTCAGTGCGATCCTTGGCGACGCGGTTGACTCGGCATGACTGTGCTGACCGTCGTGCGCGCGAGCCGGCGCGACGATCGGGATGATCGTGTCTCGCATGTCTCTCTCCTTGTGGGGTACCGCTCCAGCTCATGTATTGGCGTCTGTTTTTTGCGCTTATTCGTAATGCCCGTGACGCTCGAGCACTTCGATCTTGTATCCGTCCGGGTCCAGGATGAAGAAGAAGCGCGCGATGAGCTGACCATCGTCGCCCTTGAACTCCTTCAGGTCGAGTGGCTCCATGCCGAGACCAATCAATCGGTCGCGTTCCGCCTTCGCGTCGGCGACGCTTACCGCGACATGCCCGTACCCGTCGCCGTGCGTGTACGGCTCCGTGCGGGCTTTGTTCCAGGTGAGTTCGAGTTCGCTCGCGCTTTCATCGTTACGCAGGTACGCCAGCGTGAAGTCCGGAAAATCCAGCCGATGCGCAACGCGCAGTTCGAGCGCGTCCTGATAGAAGCGCAGCGACTTGTCCAGGTCCCGCACGCGGATCATCGTGTGAATCAGTTTCAGGACATGGGTCGTTCCTCCTTTGATGCGAAGTCTAAGGGCGGAAAAATGTGCGGTAATGGCCGGTTATATGGAAGCTATGACTTGCCCTAAGGACGGTGTAATCCCCTAGCATGTGCGCCGCCGGCTCGACTCAATGCCGATCATTACAAGCCTTTCATAGGCGCGCGTTCGCATCACGTTTCGTTTCGATGCGCATCTGCATGAGACGGATTTGCCGGCCTCTCTGAATGATGCAAGCACATACGGGTAAACGATCTTTTCGGATGTAAGCGCGTCCACCATATTTTCATTCGGTGTCCGACCGATTCCCGGCGCGGCCAACTACGAGTCTGGAGAGCAAGAATGCAAAACCGTTCATTAACGAGGCTGCTGGCTCGCGCCGTCGTGCCGCTATTTGCAATAGCGACAATGCTGGCCGCGCCCGCCTCCTTCTCCCATGATCGAGGCGACCGCGATCCGAGCGATGGCTGGCTGTCGACATGGACTGCAAGCGCCGACCGCAACAACAACATCACGACGCCGCAGAACTTCAACGCTGCCACGACCATTCGACAAATCGTGCACACGAGCGTTGGCGGCAATCAGGTGCGCGTGCGGCTCACGAATGAATTCGGTCTTTCGCCGGTCACGGTCGGTCCCGTGCATATCGCGGTATCGGCGGGTGGATCGAAGATCTATCCGAACACGGACAGGACGCTGACCTTCGGAGGGAAGACATCGGTCACGCTCTACGCCGGCGCACCGATACTCAGTGATCCTCTCGATATCACCGTGGGTCCGTTCGCGAATCTGGCGATCAGCCTGTTCCTGCCACAGGCGACGAAGCTGGAGACCGTGCACCAGCTTGCGGTGCAGAACGCGTATGTATCGAGCGGCGACAACACCGCCTCGCCTGATCAGCCCTCGCCCAAGACCTACACGAACCGCTTCTATCTGTCGGGCGTGCTCGTCAACACGCGCGGGCGTACGGATGCCATCGTCGCGTTCGGCGATTCCATCACCGACGGCTTCTCGTCGACCGTCGACGCCAATCGCCGCTGGCCGGACAATCTCTCGCAACGGCTGAACAACGGGCAGTCGCACCACGGCACGGCGATTCTCAACGAAGCCATCAGCGGGAATCGCGTCCTGAGCGATGGCGCGGGCATCAGCGCGCTTGCACGCTATGACCGCGACGTGCTGAGCCAGCAAGGCGTCAAGTGGGTGATCATGCTGGAAGGCATCAACGATATCGGCTGGCCCGGCACGGCGCTCGATCCATCGGCGCCGCAGGCCACCGCGGAAGACATCATCGATGGCTACAAGCAAATCATCGCGCGCACGCATTTGCGCGGCATACGGATCATGGGCGGCACGCTCACGCCGTTCCGCAATGCGCTGCAGGGCACGCCCAACGTAGGGTATTACACGGCGCAGAAGGAATCCGTGCGGCAGGCCGTCAACGCCTGGATTCGCAATAGCCACGCGTTCGATGCCGTCGTGGACTTCGATGCCGTGATTCGCGATCCGGCGCAACCGACCTCGATGCAGACTCAATACGATAGCGGCGATCATCTGCATCCGAACGACGCGGGTTATGTTGCGATGGCGAATGCGATCGACCTGTCCGTGCTGCGTTCGCGGGACAGGGACGACGACGGACGTTGATCTCCGCTTCAAATCGTCCGCAATGGACAAAGGCCGCGCGAACATGCGCGGCCTTTGTCTTTGGCGGAATGAGTCGCGCTGATAGTGCGGAACAAACCTTGCTCCCAACGTTGAACAGCAGGCCAACTGCAAGCTCTGGGAAACCCGGCAGAAGGCTTTCCAACGGAGGACGCGCGAATGCATACCTCGTCTACCGAGCCACGTGCGATCGTGGTCGTGTGCCACGGCGGCACAAGGAGCGCGCGATCGCAGCATGAAGTCGACACGCAACGCGCGCTCGCTGGGCAACTCGCGCTGCTGCTGCACGCGTCAGATTGCGTCGAATTCGACTCCGAACGCAGTTATCCGCCGCAACGGTACTTTGTCCCCGACGACACACTGCCTCTCGAGACCGCCCGTCGATTAGGCATCGCCTCTGACGACGATCTTTTCGGCGGCGTCGTGCCATATCCGTTCGTCGGTACAAAAGTCGTCGTGCATGGTCTGCCGCCCGGCGCGCAAGTCAAGCCGGAAGGATGGCAAGACTCACTCGGCGAACGCGTAAGCGAACTGGTGCTGCCCGGTTTCTCTGCCTTTACTCGCGACGATGCGCACACCGCCGCCGCGCTGCTTCTTAGGAACGGCCCGGTACGCCTCAAACGCCCTTCGGGCATCGGGGGCGCTGGACAGGCGGTTATCGCGGATCGACGGGAACTCGACACGCAACTGAACGGCATCGGCGATGCCACGCTCATGACCGAGGGCATCGTGCTGGAGCGCAACTTGCGCGAGATCACGACGTTCAGCGTCGGAGAAGTCCGCGTGCGTGGGCATCATGCGAGCTATTACGGCGTGCAACGGCTCACGCAGAATAACCACGGTCACGCGGTCTATGGCGGCTCGGGGCTTGTCGTCGTGCGCGGCACGCTGGATGCGCTGCAACGCACGGATATGCCCGGCGAAGCGCGCGCCGCCGTGCAATGCGCGCGCGAATTCGATGACGCCATTCGCAGCGCGTTCCCCGGCTTCATTGCATCGCGAAGAAACTACGATGTTGCCTCGGGCGTCGACGAGAACGGTCATGCCTATCGCGGCGTGCTGGAGCAGTCGTGGAGGATCGGCGGTGCAAGCGGCGCGGAAATCGGCGCGCTTCGCGCGTTCGAGAACGATCCGGCGCTGACTGTCGTGCGGGCATCCACCGTCGAACTGTATGGGGAAGACGTTGATGTTCCTGCTAACGCGGGCATCATCTATCAGGGCGTCGACGCGCATTCGGGACGCGTCACCAAGTTCTTCACGGTCGAGCCCGGCCCGCGCACGAGAGGAGCAAGGGAATGACAGCAGGCCGCCAGCAGATACAAATTTCCGTCGATCGCGGCTATCTCGATGGCACGCTCGTCGTGCCTCAGACCGCGATTCCGGGCATCCTGTTCGTGCATGGCTGGGGCGGTAATCAGGAGCAATACATGGAGCGCGCACGGCAGGCGGCGGCGCTCGGTTGCGTGTGCCTCACGTTCGATTTGACCGGCCATGCGCGCACGCAGGAAGAACAGGAGACGGTGACGCGCGAGACGAACCTCAACGACGTGCTCGCGGCATATGACACGCTCGTCGCGCATCCGCTCGTCGATGCAACGTCGATCGCCGTGGTCGGCAGCAGTTATGGCGGCTATCTCGCGTCGATTGTCACGTCGCTGCGGCCCGTGCGCTGGTTGGGGCTTCGGGTGCCGGCGCTCTATCTCGACGAGGGATGGACGCTGCCCAAGCGCGCGCTGCATAAGGAGCACGATCTCGCCGCGTATCGACGACGCATCGTTGCGCCCAGCGAGAATCGCGCGCTGCGGGCGGCCGCCGAATTTCGCGGCGACGTGCTGCTGGTCGAATCCGAGCACGATGAAACCGTGCCGCATACGGTGCTCGCCAGTTATCTGCAAGCGTTTTTGCAGGCTCACTCGCTGACGTATCGCGTGATCGAGGGCGCGGATCACGGCCTGTCCGACGAAGGCAGTCAACGCGCGTACACGGCGCTCGTCGTGAGCTGGCTTGCGGAGATGAT
This sequence comes from Caballeronia grimmiae, assembly GCF_000698555.1. Classification (GTDB taxonomy): domain Bacteria; phylum Pseudomonadota; class Gammaproteobacteria; order Burkholderiales; family Burkholderiaceae; genus Caballeronia; species Caballeronia grimmiae. The sequence goes on from NZ_JFHE01000015.1 coordinate 89,866, forward strand.
TGGCGGAAGTCGTGCCGGAAGCCGTGGCGAGGCGCCCGAACTCATCAAGTGACGAGGAGGCGTGCATCTGGCCCGAGACCGATCGGCTAACACGCGCGCTCGCACTGAACCGACCGTCATGCCGCAAACGTCTTCCCTACTGGAACGCACGCTGGACACCATCGCCCGTCGTTATCGTCTGCCGAACTTCAATGTGCATTCACTCGATACCCATGCACTCAGTCCCGAGACGGCGCTGGCGCTCGTCATCGAACAGGTTCGCATCGCGACGGCAGGCGGCACGGTGCCGGATGCGGCGCTGAGACAGCGCTTCTTCGATACGCTCGCGCGCGTGATCGCCTGTGCGATGCATCCTCACACCGGCGATGCAGTCTTTCAGGCGATGCTGCTTCGGCATCGTGAAACGACGGTTCAAGAATACGCGTCGCTGTCCGCGCAAGCCGAACGCGATCGCCGATTCGTTCACGCCGCCGTCAATGGGATCGCGCATCCGGCGAAGCTGCAACGCATGGTGCCTGGACAGCAACGAGAACTGCTGGCTGCGTTGCATGCGTCGGCGACTTCATCGTCGTGGGGACAAGTCGAAGATCATGCTCGACGTTTGCTCGATCTGCCTGACAGCGCCGGCGATGCCTCCGTCAATCGGCGCCCGCAGCAGTTGTTGAACGACGGAGCGCTCGTGCGGCTACGAACGCTTCAGTCATTGGGAGGCGATGTATCCGTTCAACGATATCGATTGCTTCTGGACCAGCATGGTCCTCGCTCGGGAAGCGTTGCCGCCGCCGCACAAGGAGTCGCCGCAAAGCAGCGCGGTGCCGACGTCGAAGCGCTCGCCGCCCGCGCACTCGAAGCACTGGCTCAACGACTGAACGAGGCGGAAGCGCCAGTGTCGTATCGCGTTGTCACGTCAATGCGTGTTCCAGCATCGATGCCTTCGAGTCACGAGCACGCGAAGACTGAATGGGGCGCCGTGCTGTTGCGGCAAGCAGCGACGGTCCACGATGCAGCAGTCTGGGACGTGTGCCTTCTGATCGAAGCGAAGGCTTCCGTCGATGCGGCAACGACGGACTTCGCGCGGCTCCTGCGTGGCATGCGCCTGCTCGCCAGCGCCGACGCAACCGCCGATTACTCGTTTGAAACGCAACAAGGCATCGTGCGTATTCGAGGAGCGTCACTGCATGCGCTGCCTGTAGAGGGCGACCGCGTCGCGAACACGGTGCTGTATTGCTGCGACGCCCTACCCGACGAGCCCCCGCGACTGCTTAACGCGGCGAGCAGGATGCAGCTCTTGTCCGCGCCGGGCAGTCTCGGTTATGCAAGCACGTTGATGGACGAAGCGCACGCCGACTCCCGCGCGCTGGAGCCCGTATGGCAGGCATTGATCGAATCGCCGCGATGGAAGAGCGTGCTCGACCAATACGCGATGCTGCGGCAGGTGCGCGAATTGATGGTTCATGCAGACGATCTGCTCGGTGCGATGGAGCAGTGAGAGAAGGTTTTCATAAGGCCCCAGCGAGCACATGGCTATCGCATCAAGCATCGTGCAAACGAAGATTCTGAAGATCAGTCCAATCGATGCTTTCCCACGCATAGGTACGCACCGAATTCTCGCTGCGGCCTCGCCAAACACTCGGCGTAAAAGCATTGAGCATCCAGCGCATTACGCGGCCACTGAAACCATGCGAGTTCACTTGCACTCCGACGACCACGCATTCGCCACCCCGCTCCTCTGCGACGATTCCCGCAATCCTCCCGACGCTTTTTCCACTGCGCGAATGGATTGGCATTCCGACAAGTCCGTCTAGCGCGATGACGTTCATCATCGCGCTCCTGGCAGGCGATCAATCACGCGCGCTTGCAACCAGCGCTGCCAGTCATGCACCGGCGTATCGTCGCAGCCGATGTCGAGCTGGATATCCACGCCGATCTTGCGCACATTCGTCCATGCAATGCGATACGGTTCCGTTCGATGCGAAAGCCTTGCCTTTACAAGTAGTGCCCGCACCATGCCCTCGGTGCGCGATCCGAAGCGCCGTGCGATGACGATCGTACCTGTTTCGATTGCAACGAGGCGTGGCAACTGGCCTTCCCGCAGTTCGGCTATCAGTCCATCGGCGCGGCCCATTCGCACGCCGTTGCGATCGACGAGTTGCTTGTCCAGCACGTCGTGCACGAGGTCCATCATGTGCCTCCGATGATTTGCAAAGGAAGGGTCACGACGCCGAGCACGAAAGCAAGCCCGGTGATGCCAAGCACCGCCGCATTCGATACCGGCCCGTTCCGATGTTCGCCCATGTAATGCTCGTCGTTCATCAAAACAATGAACGGGACGACCATCAACGGAAGGTTCACAGCGGTGAGCGCCATCGAAAGAATAGTCAGCTTGAGCGGGTCGGCGCCGGCGGCAATCGGTATTGCCCCGATGACGAGCGCGCACGTATAGGCGAGACTGAAGCCCGGATTCGCGCGCGGCGGGCAATCCTGTCCCCAGTTCCAGCCGAAGCTCTGCGCGAACAGATAGCCTTGCAACAACGCGACTTCCACCGCTGCACCGAACGATGCAATCGCCAGCGACGCCGCAAACAGCGCAAAGCCCCACATTCCGAACGTGTCGATGAGCAGCAGCGGCAGTTGATGAAAGTCCTCGATGCTCTCAATGCCGTGCGCGTGCATCGACTGCGCCGCGACCACGAGCACCGCCGCGGAGATGACGCCGCCGAACGTCATGCCTAGCGCGGCAATCGCTCGATTAGCGCCGACATAGCTGCGATCCCATCGGTCTTCTATGGCCCCGGAGGAATAGAAAAGAAAAAGCGTCGGCGACAGCGACGCGCCGAGAATGCTCGCGGCCATGAACCAGTATGTAGCGGCCTGCGTGTGCGGCTTGCTCGGTATCGCGGAGGCGGCGACTTGCGCCCAGTCCGGCTGAAGCCTGAACGCGGCGACGACGAAGCATAGCGTGATGAGGCCCAGCGACGTCACGCCTTTTTCCAGCATGCCGAACGTGCCGCGCCATAGAAACAACCACGATGCGACAGCCACGGGGACCGCCCACCATCGATATGTGATTCCGGTCGCGAATTCGAGTGCGATGGATACCCCGCCGATCTCGGCGCTGAGGACGAGCAGACTGACGAGCACCGTCGTCACGAGCGGCCATGCCAGCACCTTGATGCCAAAGCGATCGCGAATGCCATCGATGATGGTATGCCCGCTTACCGCCGAAAAGCGCCCGGCCATTTCGACCAGAAACGCAACGCAGATAGTGCCAAGCACGACTGCCCAGACGAGCTGCACGTTGAACGCTGCGCCGGCTTGCGCGGCCGTGGACATCTCGCCCATCTCGAGGAACCCGCCGATGCTCGTCACCACGCCCAGCGATATTTCAAGCAGCTTCTTCATGAGCCGGATTCCCGATGAGTCTGCTTCCACGCGTCAAGTGCCGCAGTCGACTTGCGCAGACGCGACAGCACGAGTTCGACGCGCGCTTTGTCCCCGGCATCGACTGCATGACTCGCTGTATCGAGGTCATGCGCGATGTCTTTCATCGGGGCGCTCACGGACGACGATATCGAGCCTGGCAGCTTGTCGATGCGCTTGCCGAGCGCCTCACCGGTGCTTTCCAGCGAACGCTTCACGTAGGCGCGCGGTACGCCGTCGTTCATCCAGCCGTCGAGCCACATCGACGCGGATCGCGCGAATGACAGCGCAATGCGCGCATCAGTCTGTTCCTCGTCGGATGACGAGCATGCCGTGCAGGCCATGGTCACTACCAGGGCGGCGGCGACGGCGCGGGTCTTCACGGCTACGTCCTTCTCAATCCGCTTGCTCGTCGCACCATCGCGTTGCCCACTGCTGTGCTGCATCGACGGCCTCGGCCTCGCTTCTGTATTCGCCGATATCCCCCGACCACTTCACCTCTTCAAGCGTGCCTTCTTCCGATGCAACTCGAAGAATCTTCGCGCGCGCATAGTAGCGGCCGCCCTCGTTCAGGCACGAAGCTTCGATGCGGAACTGCTTGTAGTCGAGATCCATGATGGTATGCCCCTCCGCATTAATGCCCACCGCATGATGTTCATTGCTCGTTCGCGATGCTGAGTGCATCGTCGATTGTCAACGTATGCCGCATCGCCTCGGCAAGCGCGCTCATCTGCCGATTACGTTCACATCCCACTGCCGCGACGAGTTTGCCCTTGTCGCCGAACAGCGCGATGAACTTGAAACTCTCTGGCGATCCTGTAATGACGGTCTGATCCCAATGACGCGCGTGCCCGAGATACTCGATGTTCTTGCCGAAGTGATACGTCCAGAAGAAAGGCACGAAAGGCTCTCTCGGCGGCGCGCCGAGCATCGCGTGCGCGGCGATGCGCGCGTGCTGTTGCGCCAGCCGCCAATGCTCGACGCGTATGCGCCCGCCCGGCTCGATCGGCAATTCGAAGCGCGCGATATCGCCCGCCGCGAAGAGGCCGTCGGCGGCTTGCATCGACGCGTCCACGTCGAGGCTGCCGTCGTCGTTTCGATCGACGTTGACGATGAAGTCGGTCGCCAGCCGAATGCCCAGGCCGGCGACGATGAAGTCGCAGTCGATGGTCTTGCCGTCATCGAGCGTCACGCGCAAGCGCCGGTCGCTGCCCTCTTCGTTGCGCGCGACGGAGACGGCGTGCCGCCGCATGCGGAACTGCACGCCATGCGTTTCGTGCAGACCTTGCAGGAGCCGCGCGACTTCGGGGCCGAACTGCTTTTCGAACGGCACGTTGCCGGGCGATACCACCGTCACCGCGACATCGCGCCCGCGCAGCGCAGCCGCGACTTCCAGCCCGATGAAGCTCGCGCCCAGCACGAGCGCGTGACTCTTCTTTACTGCGTTGTCCACGAGACGCCGTGCATCGTCGCGGCCACGCAGAAGCCGTATGTATTCGACGACACCTTCGGCATCGCCGCCTTGCAGCGACGGACGTTTCGGCACGCCGCCCGTTGCGATGAGCGCGGCATCGTAATGAATGGACGGTGCGCTGCCGATATCGATGCGCTTCGCACTCGCGTCCAGCGCATGAACTTCGGCCTGTATGACTTCGATGGACTCGAGGGCGAAGAAATCATCTGGCAGCAACATCGGCACTTCATCCGGCGACATTTCTCCAGACGGTACAAACTTGCTTAGCGACGTTCGATCGTAGGGCGTGTGCGGTTCACGTTCGATCACGACGATGCGGCCCGCGAAGCCCGCCTGACGCAACGTTGAAACAGCAGCAGCGCCCGCTGCGCCGAGGCCGATCACCGCAAACGTCCTGCCATCCTTTGGCTTCGATTCGGCCGGCTCGTCGAACGGTATCGCGCTGGCAAGGATATCGTCGCCATCGACTTGCACCGGATAACGCTTGAGCGGCATCAGCGGCGGCGGTTCGACGAGCCCGCCGGTTTCGATATCGAATGTCCCTCTGTGCCATGGACAAATGAGCCGGCCATTGCACAACGCGCCTTCCTCCAGCGGTGCGCCTGCGTGCGGGCAATCCGCCTGATAGCCGACGACGCGCTCTCCGGAGCGGATCAACAGTATGGGCGTATCGCCGATTTCGACGCGCTTCATCGCGCATGCGTCCAGGTCCGACAGCGCCGCGACTTTCTGCATAGGAGTTTGATCGGTCATTGCCGTGCTCGTGAGGAAGTGCCCGGTTCAGGCGAGCAACGCGCATGCCGACCTCGCCAGAGGCCGCTCCGTCGACACGTGTCCTCGACAGGTACGGTCCTTGCCTTCACATAGTCGATAGATGTGATTCGCCAGCGCGGCGATCAGCGCCAGCCACGGAGGAATGCATGAACGATATGACTCGCGGTCCGCGTAAGCGCGCGATCCCGGCTTCATGGCGCGTCCACAAAGAGGACGCGTTCAATGCCACATTGGAAGAAGTGCTCGCGGGCGTGCTCTTCACGGACGACCGTTGCGCGAGCCGTGTTGCAACGCTAAACGAACTGCGCGGTCTTGACCTGGACAGACTGCCGCTGCCCGGCTCTGGAAATACATCATCGCGTTGGCGTGCGCTCGGGGCTGTCGCGGCATGCGACTTGTCGCTCGCGAAACTCTACGAAAGCCATGCGGATGCGCTCGCCATCCTTGCGGAGTTGCATTGCGCCGAGCATGCGCCACACGGAACGTGGGCCGTCTGGGCCGCCGAACCACCTAACGCCCGCCTTGTTGCGCGGACATTGAATGGACAGTCGTTGCTTCTCGACGGCACCAAGGCATGGTGCTCGGGCGCGAGTCATATCACGCATGCGCTCGTCACGGCCTGGCGCAACGACCAGCCCGTGCTGGCCGCAGTGGACCTGTCGCAGCAACGCATCGCGATCGACGAAAGCGGTTGGCAAGCCGTCGGCATGCGCGCGACAGGCACCGCCAGCGTGCGCTTCGACGGCGTGCAGGCGACGTTGATCGGGGATGCCGAAGCATATGTGAATCGTCCGGGCTTCTGGCATGGCGGCGCGGGCATCGCGGCATGTTGGCTCGGAAGCGCAGCGGCCATCGCAACGACGCTCATTGACAACGTTGCACGCCGCGACGATCCGCACGCGCTCGCGCATCTCGGCGCAGTGGACGCGGCGCTCGCCTCCGCTGCCGCATTGCTGCGCGAAACGGCTGCATCGATCGACGCGCATCCTTCATCCAGCGCGCAGCAAGGGGCGTTGCGCGCGCGCGTTGCGATCGATCGCGTGGCGATGGACGTCATCACCCACGTGACTCGCGCGATCGGTCCGGCACCCGCCTGCACCGACGCATGGCTCGCGCGCGCACTCGCGGATCTGCCGATCTTCGTCCGCCAGAGCCACGCTGAACGCGATGAAGCAGCACTCGCAAAGACGCTGATCGACGACTACGCACGAAGCAACCGATGACGCGCAAGCTCATCGTCCGGCGGCACCACCGATAACGAAAAGCACAAACAAGGACCGAGCATGTCCACTTCGCGAAGTTACTTCGACGATCTTTATCGCAACAACGATGATCCCTGGCGGTATCGCACAAGCTGGTACGAGCGGCGCAAGCGCGACCTCGTGCTCGCTTCACTGCCGCGCGAGCGATATGAATCAGCCTTCGAACCGGCCTGCTCGAACGGAGAATTATCCGCGATGATCGCTCGCCGATGCACGCGCCTGCTCGCATGCGACGTCAGCGAGGCGGCCGTGCGCAGCGCAAGCGAGCGCCTCGCGGATACATCGAACATCGCGCTGGAACAGCGCGCCGTTCCCGACGAATGGCCAACCGACGCACGCTTCGATCTGATCGTCATCAGCGAACTTGCGTACTATCTTTCGCCCGAAGCGACTGCGACACTCGCACGGCATGCATCGACTTCTTTGAGCGATAACGGCACGCTCGTCGCATGCCATTGGCGGCACCCATTCGAAGGCAAGCTGCAATCTGCTGAGGATATTCATGCGACCTTCGACGCCGCGTTTCATGGCGTGCGCATCGTCCAACATGCGGAAGCCGACTTCATCCTCGACGTGTGGTCGAAAGACGGGCGTTCGATCGCACAGCGCGAGGGCATCGCATGATCGGCATTGTGATCCCCGCGCATAACGAGGAAGCCTTTCTTGCTGATTGCCTCGAAGCGGCGCAACGCGCAGCCGCACATGCCGCACTGCTCGATGAGACCGTTGAAATCATCGTCGTGCTCGACAGTTGCAGCGATGATTCGATGTCCATCGCGCAGTGTTTCGACGTGCACGTGCTGGCGCTCGATGCGCGCAATGTAGGACGTGCGCGAGCAGCGGGCGCGAACTTCATGCTGGAGCGCGGTGCGCGCTGGCTTGCCTTCACGGATGCCGACAGCCGCGTCGCGCCGGACTGGATCGTCGAGCAGCTCAGGCTGGAGGCGGATGCCGTGTGCGGATGCGTGACCGTCGATGACTGGAGCCTGCACGAATCGGCCACGCGCGAGGCTTTCTATCGCGGATACACGCATGCGGACGCGCATCGGCATGTGCATGGCGCGAACCTCGGTGTATCGGCGCAAGCGTATCGGCGGGCAGGCGGCTTTCCGCCGCTCGCATGCAGCGAAGACGTTGCGCTAACCTTGAAACTGGCGGAGACCGGCGCACGGATCGCATGGAGCGCGGCCCCGTGCGTCGTGACGAGCGCGCGCACTGCATCGAAGGCAAGAGGCGGCTTCGGCGATACGCTCGCCGCGCTAGCGGAACGAGAAGCGCAAGAAGTGCTTGCAGAAGCGGCCGCGGTGACGAACACGCAGCGCGAGGAAGCCTGAGCGAGCGCCGGACGTCGCTCATGAATCTTTGATGACAACCAGTAGATCGCGCGTTGTCGGTATGCAACTTGCCTCCATCTATGAGTCCAGACTACGGCATAACGACATGAAAAAGATTGACGCAGATACCGGCGCCCGTGACAACCAGACTGCGGAAACCAGCTTCTCTGCATACGCTGAACCGCTCGTCGGCGATGCCATAGCCGAAGCCGCAACCCTCGAATCCGCTGCCGATGCAGAGAAGCTGCATAAGCTGCGGGTCGCGCTTCGTCGCTTGCGGACACTGATCTGGGCATATGGTCCGATGCTCGATTCGAAGTTCGGTACGCAACAGCGGGCGATCTACAAGTTTCTTGCGAACGCCGCTGGCAATACACGCGACTGGGACATTCTGATTCAACTCGTCGAAGCAACGGGCGAGCACGATGCGGCGGAATCCTTCAAGCAAGCTCGTGCCGAGGCATCGCAAAGAAGCCTGGCGACGCTTTCCCATGCCAATGTGAAGCAAGTGCTGCGCGAAGCGGTGAGCGAGGCGAATCGCGAACTGAACACGGCGGCGAAGCGGACGCCGCTGGTCAAATTCGCGAGAAAACGCGTCGCCACGGCTCAGAAGCAACTCGAGAAGCGGATGCACACGGCTTCCAAAGCCAGCCGCAATGACTACGCGTCGTTTCATGAGGTGCGCAAGGCGGGTAAAAAAGTACGTTACCTGGTTGAATTTTTTGGGCCGTTGATCGGAAAGAAGCAACGCAAAGGCCTCAAGGATCTTAAGCGAATCCAGAAGCGCTTTGGCGCGCTCAATGATGTCGTCGCTACGCTGGATTTGCTGCAGCAACATCGTTCGTCACCGGTCGATGGCGCGGCAGCCGAAAGAGCGCTGCATGCGTTGCATAAGGAACAGAAGCGTCGATTCAAGGCGGCTGCCAAGCTGCTTTAGGCGGCTCGACGTCAGACAGGAGAACATCTTGACTCTGCAACTCGTGATATCTAATTCGCTACCGCCGATTGTCCGCTCGATGTCGACGCCAGACGATGAGCCCGCGGACGCCGACAGCGACGACCTCGACGATGTGCTCGACGAGACCGGCGCAGTGACGAACCGCAGCGACGGCAAGACGGGCACCGACACGGAAGCCGAGCCTAATCGCAAGTCTTGACCGTCAACGCGGCATCGCCACCGCCTGCCGCACTTCCGCCGCCCGCACGAATTTGCCGGCACCCAGATGATGAATCGTATGCAAGTCTGCATTCGATTCATCGATGGTCCAGTGCCCGTTCGCAAATACGCGCGCATCCGCTGCCGCTGCCACGACCTCCGCGAAACACGTGTCGTAAGCCTGCTCCGTGTGCGGCTCGCTGATTAGCCGGCATTCCAGCCAGGCCGCACAGCCGCTCTCGATGAGCGGCACCTTCAATACCGGTCCCTTCGTCGATTGAATTTTGAATGCATCGAACTTGTCGATGTCGCGGCCGCTCGTCGTTCCCACGGCATAGGCAAGGTCGATCAACGCCGCGCCCGGCACGCATACGCCGAATGTGCCACTTGCCGCGACCAGTTCGCGCGTGAAGGTGTTCTTGTCGATCACGATAGCGATACGCGGCGGCGTGAACTCGACGGGCATCGACCAGGCCGCCGCCATGATATTGCGCCGATCGCCGTGGGCGCTCGTGACGAGGACGGTCGGACCGTGGTTGATCAAGCGGCTGGCGTGTTCGAGTGCGACGGGAAGAAAGTGAGTCATGGAGAAATTGGCCAGAAATGTGGAGACGCGAGATTGTAGGCGCCCGCTGAAACGCCTTGACAGACACTCTTACGATATATATCTTTAGATATGTTTTACGACAATCTAAGGACCCTCATCATGAGATCTCACCATTTTGGGCGGGATGGCAAGCCCGGCGGACACCATCATCGTCGGCATTTTGAATTCAACTCGCCCTTCGCTCTTCCGCACGTCGCGCACGCGCTCTGGGGCATGATCGGGCGGCATCGGCATGGCGGCGGCGGACGTTTCGGCGGCGGCGGTGGCCCGGGCGGCCTCGGCGGATTCGGGGACGGCCCCGACGACATGGGCGGCATGCCGCGCAGCCGCAAGTTCTCGTCGGACGACCTTCAACTGCTGCTGCTGGCGATGCTCGAAGAAGCGCCGCGTCACGGCTACGAGCTGATCAAGGCGCTGGCTGACCGCTCCAACGGCTTCTATACGCCGAGTCCCGGCATGGTGTATCCGGCGCTGACGTATCTCGAAGAACTGGGCTACGCAACGGTCGAACTCGAAGGCAACCGCAAGCGTTACGCGCTATCCGACGGAGGCCGTGAGTACCTTGCCGCGAATCGCGAACGCGTCGACCTGATGCTTGCAAGACTTTTGCATTTTGCACGCAAGATGGACCTCGTGCGTCGCGCCTATGCGGGCGAAGAACCAGACGAAGCAGCCGCCGGTTCAGGATGGGCGCCCGAACTGGTCGCCGCCCGCCGCGCCTTGAAGCGGGCTTTGCTTCTGCGCACCGAGGCATCGCAGGATGAACAGCGCCGTATCGCGGAGATACTCGCGCGTGCGACGGCGGAAATCGAACAGGGCGACGCACGCCCGCAGGTCTCAGGGACAACCCGATGAACGATTATTCCGTCAAGGAGCGGCAGGACCGCCCCCATCTCGAAGTCACGCGCGTGCGCCATGCGCTCAAGTTCCGGTTGCTGCAAGTAACCCGCGTGCATGCGCTCAACCCGCGTTTCGTCCGGGTGACGCTGACCGGCGAGGCGCTCGCGGATTTCGAAAGCGCGTCTTTCGACGACCACGTGAAGGTTTTCTTCCCGCAACCCGGCGAGACGATGCCCGTTGTTCCCGAGGCGGGTCCCGATGGTCCCATATTCGATCCGGCAAAGCCTCGCCCGATTTCGCGCGATTTCACGCCGCGCCGTTTCGATCGCGAAGCGCTCGAACTGGATATTGAATTCGCTTTGCACGATGCCGGCCCGGCGACGGCGTGGGCGTCCCAGGCGGCGCCGGGCCAATTTCTTGGTATCGGCGGTCCACGCGGTTCCTTCGTGGTGCCTACGCACTTCGACTGGCATCTGCTGATCGGCGATGAAACCGCGCTGCCTGCCATCGCGCGTCGCCTCGAAGAACTGCCCGAGGGCACACGCGCAGCCGCGCTGATCCAGGTGGCCGATCCTTCGTCGCGCATTGAACTGCACTCCCGCGCCAATCTGTACGCGCAATGGTGCTATCGCAACGACGACGGGCATTCGAACGACCTGCTGCTTGCGTTGCGCGAACTCTTCTTGCCCGACGGCGACGGCTACGTCTGGGCCGGCGGCGAAGCGACGCTCATGCGCGCAGTGCGCCAGTTGCTGTGCAACGAGCGAGGCATCGACAAGCGACGCATTCGTGCGTCGGCCTATTGGAAGCGCGGCGAGCAAGGCGTGCATGGGACGATCGAAGACTGATTCAGTGCGTTCATCGGAGAAGAAGAAGGCGTCCGATAAATTAAACTGATGGCTCGACGTCATCTCTTTCGAGCGAATGGACAACCGCGAACTGCTCAATCTGGCGTACCTGCGCGCATTCAGGCTCGTCGCCCAAACCGGCAGTGCGACGCGCGCCGCAGCCGCACTATTCCGGGCGCAATCGGCGGTCACGCGCTCATTGCAAGAACTGGAAGCGGCGGTGGGCGAAACCCTGCTCGAGCGCCGTCCGTCAGGCATGTTGCCTACGCCCGCCGGACGCGCCGTGCTGCTGCGATGCGAGCGCATCTTCTCCGAACTCGAAACACTTGCGCAATGGTGCGCCGCGCGGCAGTCGCGCCGGCGTTCGGCATCGGGTAATGCGTTGCCGGCGTTTCTGTTGAATACGCGGCGGTTGCAGTTGTTTTCCGCACTCGCGCGTCATCGGCATATGCCAAGCGCAGCGCAAACGCTCGGACTGAGTCAGCCCGCAGTGAGCAGTGCGATTCGCATCATGGAGACGGGCGCGGGCATGCAGTTGTTTCACCGCAGCCCGCGCGGGCTGTTGCTGACCAGCGAAGGCGAGACTTTCGTACTGCACGTGCGTCGCGCGCTGAATGAATTGCGCCATATTCCCGACGATCTCGCTGCTTTGCGCGGCACGATTCAAGGCTATGTGACGGTCGGCGCGCTGCCGCTTGGCCGGACATTGATCTTGCCCGGCGCGATTGCGCGCGTCGCGGCGCACTATCCCGGTGTGCGCATCGCAACCGACGAAAGCGCCTATGAACCGCTCGTCGCCGGATTGCGAGCGGGCGATATCGATTTCGTTCTTGGCGCGCTCAGAGCGAACGATGCATCGAGCGGCCTCGCGAACGAACGGTTGATGTCCGAAGACATGGTCGTCATCGCGAGGCGGGATCATCCGCTGGCGCGCGTTCAAGCGCTAACGCTGAAAGAATTGATCTCGGCGCAATGGGTTTTGCCACGCAGCCATGCGCCGGCGCGCGGCATGTTCGAAGCGCAATTCAGGCGGCTCAAACTCAAACCGCCGATGCCGACTGTCGAGACGGCGGATCTTGCCGTCATTCGCGGACTGCTCGCGCATACGGACATGCTGGCGGCAGTATCCGCCCAGCAGCTGCACTACGAATGCGAAGCGGGACAACTCGTCGTACTCGAAATTGCAATGCAAAACACGCGTCGCGATATCGGCCTCACGGTACGCGCGGGCAGCACGCCCTCACCGGCCGCGCGCGCATTGATCGATGCAATCCGGCTCACCGTCGATGAGTTGCGGCATACGTCGGGCATCGCCAATCGGATGACGCACATCGCATAGACAACGCGGTGGCGCTTAGCCGACCCATAATTTGTTCGACGGATCGGGAATAAAATGCCAACGCGCTTGTTCTCTCTCTGAAGGAGCGCGCCTGCAACCGGCTGCGACGGGCAACGAGCGACGGATTGAGCATGGATATCCGCAATGACCTGATGGAGCATGTGCCACGATTGCGCCGCTATGCGCGGGCGCTGCTGACCAATCGCGAGCTCGCCGACGATCTCGTACAAGACACGCTCGAACGCGCGCTCTCGCGAAGCCGCACGTTCGAATACGGCACTGACCTGCGGGCGTGGCTTTTCACGATCATGCACAACGTCTTCGTCAATCAGGTGCGGAAGGCTTCGGCACGCGCGGTGCATGTTTCCGTCGACGATGAAGCCTTTGGCGAAACCGAGCTTGCCGCATCGGGCGGCCAGTTGCATTCGCTCGAAGTGCGCGATCTCGACTATGCCTTGCAGCGTCTTCCAGCGGAACAGCGCGAGGTCGTCCTGCTCGTCGGACTCGAAGAAATGAGCTACGCCGAAGTGGCGAACGCGCTGAGCGTGCCGATCGGCACAGTCATGTCCCGGCTCTCGCGCGGCCGCGAACGGCTGCGCTCCTTGATGGCGGGCGCCCAGCCCGGAGCGAAACTGAAGGTGGTGCGATGAGCGAGCAACCGACTGCAATCAGCGAAGAAGACATTCACGCGTATGTCGATGGCGCGCTATCGTCCGAGCGCCGCGAGCAAGTGGAACGTGCGATTGAACTCAATCCGGCGCTGGCTGCGCGCGTGAGCGATTATTTCTCGCTGAACAACATGTTCCATGAGCGCTATGACCGGGTGCTCAATGAACCGATACCGCCTCGCCTGCGGGCGTTGGAAAACAAGCGGCGCGCATGGAGCGGCGCTAACTGGCCGCAATTCGCCGCCCTTGCTGCGACGCTCGTGCTCGGCATCGGCATCGGCGTTGGCACTGGTTCGTATTTGCCTTGGGCCAATTCATCGCGGGTTGATACGGTCGCCGCCGACACGAGCGAAACGATGGCGCGCGAAGCCGCGCTCGCGCATGTGGTCTATATGCCGACGGTCGATCGTCCCAGTGAGATCGGCAAGGACCGGGAACACGACTTCGTGCAGTACTTGTCCAACAAGCTCGGAACCGATGTCCATCCTCCGATGCTGACGAAGAGCGGCTTTCAGTTGATGGGCGGCCGCATTCTGCCCGGAGAGGACGGCCCGATGGCGCAGTTCATGTACCGCGACGCAAAAGGCGAGCGCGTGACGCTCTGCATATCGCAGCGCAAGACGAGCGCCAACACGACTGCATTCAAGCTCTATCAGGATGGGCCTGTGAGCGTGTTCTACTGGGTCGACGGCGCGTTTGGCTATGCGGTGTCAGGCGGTATCGATCGCAAAGTCATGCTCGAACTCGCGCACGATGTCCACGCGCAACTGGCTGAAACGACGCCGGGCTGAGTCGTCTCTGCTAACCTTGAGCGTATTGAAAGCCCCGATACGCCATGAACGATCACGTGCAGTTCGCCGAACTCAATTGCGGCGCTTATCCCCTGAGCATCGGATATCAATGGATCAACGGTGATCGTTCCGATGCGCCCGTCGTCCTGTTTCTGCATGAGGGCCTTGGCTCGATTGCGCTTTGGAAAGACTGGCCGCAGTCTCTATGTGATCGGCTCGGATGCCGTGGCCTCGTCTATTCACGCCCGGGCTATGGACGCTCGACACCGCGTCCGGCGGGCGAAAAATGGCCGGTCGACTTTCTGCATCTTCAGGCGCAAGTGGTTTTGCCTGCATTGCTCGATGCGATTGGCTTCGACGATGCCGAACGCAGGCGCATGTGGATCGTCGGACACAGCGACGGCGGCTCGATCGCCCTGCTGTATGCAAGCGCGTTTCCCGACGCGCTCGCTGGCGCAGCTGTGCTCGCGCCGCATACATTCGTCGAAGCGATGACGGTCGATGCAATCTCGCAGACCAAAGTCGCGTATGAATCCACTGACTTGCGCGCAAGACTGGCGCGCTACCACGATGACGTCGACTCCGCTTTCTATGGATGGAACGATGTGTGGCTCGACCCCGCGTTTCGTCACTGGGACATTGCGGCAGAGCTTGCATCGATCCGGCGGCCCTTGCTTGCCATTCAGGGCCATGACGACGAATACTCCACGATGGAGCAGATCGACCGAATTAAGGCACATGTACCGCACATTCAACTCGCCAAGTTGCCGGATTGCGGTCACTCGCCGCATCGTGACGCCGCCAGCGCGGTGAACGACGCGATCGCCGATTTCTTCAACGCGCATCAGGCAAGCAATTGGCTACAGCGTTAAAGCCGAAGCGCTTTGACCACTACTCGAAGGAGAACTGCATGTTGCTGACCGATGAAGAACTCGCCCGCCTGCAACCCATCGCGCCGTTTCTACAGAGTGAAGCGCGCACGTCGCTCGAAGCGGAGGCAGACTATGAAATCGTGATG
Source organism: Caballeronia grimmiae (assembly GCF_000698555.1). Lineage (GTDB taxonomy): Bacteria > Pseudomonadota > Gammaproteobacteria > Burkholderiales > Burkholderiaceae > Caballeronia > Caballeronia grimmiae. The sequence continues at coordinate 105,397 of NZ_JFHE01000015.1, forward strand.
GAACTGGAAACTCATCTCCAGCCCGGTTTGCGTGTGCGCGGAACCGAGTCGCCAGCGACGACAGCCGATCCGGACGCCCCGCCCTATCCCGTCGACTTGTTCGTGGGCCTGCCTCTCGAGGAGCTGCGTGCACTTGCCAATGCAAACGACAAAGAACGCGACGATGCAATCGCCCGCTTTGGCGCAACGTTTTCGCCGCGTCTTCTCAGGGCCATCGCGAAGATGACGCCTCATCAGATCGATCTCGATGCGGGCGTTCAGAGCGAAGCAGGCACCCTCTCGGTCATTCTGGAAGCGAGCGACGGCGAGTAGGTTTCCACTCCGTATTTACCCGCGGCGCGCTTGTATCGCGCATATCGATTCGCCTTGCATTGTTATAATTCTCTCATTCCACGACTAGAAGCTAACACCGCGGCGACGCGTTGCCAGACTGCGAACTCAATGGCCAAGACCGACCGCCTCCGCACGCTCGCAAGCGCGCTAGAAAAACAAAACGTCTTGCGCCTGCGCGACGCGGCGGCTTTACTGGGTGTATCCGAAATGACCGTTCGCCGGGACATCACGGCGAATCCCGGCCAGTTCACTTATCTTGGCGGCTATATCGTCAGCGCAGCGGATTTACCGAATGCTGCGGGCTATACCATCGACGAGGAAAAGGATCATTTCGCGCAAGCAAAGGCCATTGCCTCTGGACACGCGGCTAACCTGCTCGTGGATAGCGAGACGATCTTTATCGATTGCGGCACTACGCTGATCACGCTGGCGCGACAGATTCCCGCCGACATGCATTTGACGGTGGTTTGCTATTCCCTCAACGTGGCGGAAATTCTGAGGCGCAAGCCCAATGTCCGCATGATTCTGCTGGGCGGCGTGTACGTGCCTTCGTCTGAATCGTTCGCAAGCGATGAAAGCGGCGAGACGCTAAGGCGCATGGGTATCAACAAGGCTTTCATGTCGGCGGGCGGCGTGGACGAAGCGCGCGGCGTCACCTGCTGGAACTTTCACGAAGTCGCGATCAAACAGGCTGCAATGGCAAGCGCCGTTGAACGGCATCTGGTCGTCGATTCCAGCAAGCTCGGCAAAGTCAAAGCCGTGCGCTTCTCTCAGCTTTCAGAATTCGATTCGATCATCACCGAGCACGGACAGGATTTACGCAAGCGCGCCTGAGGTTCTACTGTCGGCGCCCCAGTGCGAACAACGTTCCCGCGACGAGAATGAACGCGCCAATGATCACCTTCTGCCAGGTGCTCGGCACACCCACGAGAATCAGTACGCTATTGATGAGCGTAACGAGCACGACACCCAGCAGCGTGCCGATCACCGTCCCCGTGCCGCCGGTAATGCGCGCGCCGCCGAGAATGACGGCGGCGATCACATCCAGCTCCGTGCCGACGAGATCGAACGGATTCGCGAGCCGGTTCGTCGATACATGCAGGATGCCCGCCACGCCGGCAAGCAAGCCGGTATAGCCGAAGACGAAAAGATGAATCGCGCGGAGGTTATAGCCGAGACGTTCGGCAATGGCGAGGCTGCCGCCCATCGCGTAGACGCCTCGGCCCATCATCGTTCGGTTGAGCAGCCACCATGTGACGATCGCCGCGATCACGAGCGCGATCACCGATACCGGCAGCACCGCGCGCAAGCCATCGGCCGTGTGATAGAAAAAGAGCGGCAAGCGGCCGAACGTATCCATGCTATGCGGAATGTTCATGAAGAACTGCGTGCCGACGAAGGTCAGCAGCAAACCGCGAAACAGATACTGCGTACCGATGGTGACAATCAGCGAGGGCGCCTTCAGCCGGTGCACCAAGATGCCGTTCACGATGCCGAGCAGTACGCCGCCGACCGCGCCGGCGAGCAGGATCAACGCGAACGGACATTCGGGCCACCACGCAAATACGGCCTTGGTGATGGAATACATCGTCAATGCGGCAATTGCAGTGAACGACACGTCGATGCCGCCCGAGGCGAGCACCACGAGCGTTCCGAGCGCAAACAGCGATACGGTGGTCGCCGAATGAAGCATGTCGAACAGCGTCGCGAACTGGAAGAAGCGCGGATTGAGGCCACCCACGACAAGACAGGTCACGACGATCAACCCGACCGTGAACCATTCAGGATTGCGCATCAGTTGCGCATACAGATTGCCCTTGCGCACACGCGGCGCGACTTCGCTCGGCTGTGCCGTCATTGTCTCGCTTCCTGCGCGCCGGATAGATTCACTCATGCTCATGCTGCCTCAGAAAGTAGCGCGTGATAAAGGTCGGCCTCGTTCAATGTGTCCGCACGATACTCGTTCGCAATCCGGCCTTTCTTCATCATCAAAATGCGGTCGCAGTTCTGCAGCAGTTCGGGCAGGTCATCGCTGATCAGCACAATGCCGATACCTTCCTTCGACAGCCGCTGCATGATTCGGTAAATGATGTCCTTCGATCCGACATCGACGCCTACCGTGGGCCCGTGCAGCACCAGCACGCGTGGATCGATGGTCAGCCAGCGTCCGATCAGCACGCGCTGCTGATTGCCGCCAGAGAGCGATTGCACCGGCTTGTCGACATCGGGCGTGGCGATCTGCAAGTCCTTCACCGTTCGCTCGGCAAGCGCCTGCGCACGCTTGCGATCGATTTGACCGAAGCGGTCCCGCAGGCTCGAAATCATCGCGGTGACCACGTTATCGCGTATCGGCTTGTCGAGGAACAGGCCTTCATTCAGGCGGTCTTCGGGCACATAGCCGATTCGCTGCGCCTTCGCGTCGGCGGGCGAGTGCAAGCGCACGCGCATGCCGTCGAGCGTCACGACGCCGCTATCCGCGGGCGCCACGCCAGCCAGCGCGCGCGCCAGTTCATTGCGTCCGGAGTCGAGCAATCCCGTTACGCCAAGTATTTCGCCTTTATGCAACGCAAATGACACATCCGCGAATTGCCCCTTACGTCCCAGGCCTTTCACGTCGAGCACCACTTGCGAAGCAACGCTATCCCCTTCGCCGCGATAACGCTCCGTCGAGAGATGCTTGCCCGTCATGAGCTCGCTGATCTGCGCTTTCGTATAGTTTTCGATCGGGCCTTGTGCCATCTTCTGGCCATCACGCAATACGATGACTTCGCCGCCGATCGCATAGCATTCGTCCAGCTTGTGGCTCACGAACAGCACTGCAACACCTTGCGCACGCAGCTTCGCGAGCACGGCGATCAGATTGTCGACTTCCTTTTGCGTGAGCGAAGTCGTCGGTTCATCCATGATGACGAACTTCGCCTCACTGGCGATGGCGCGTGCAATGGCGACAAGTTGACGCGTCGCAAGCGGCAACTGTTCGATCAACGTTCCTTGAAAACTCACGTCGCCTGGCAGACCTACGGCTTCGAGCGCGCGTGCAGCGGTGGCGGCAAGCGCGCGGCGATCGAACGTGCGTGCAAGCTTTCCGGCATGCTCCGCGAGTTCAGACGTCAATGCGACGTTCTCGGCCACACTCATGTTGGGCAGCAGCGACAAGTCCTGATAGACCGTCTCGATGCCCGCCGACAATGCTTCCAGCGGCGACAGCCGCGCATGGCGCACGCCTTCTATGACGAGTTCGCCTTGATCCGGGGGTTGCGCGCCCGAAATAATCTTGATGAGCGTGCTCTTGCCGCAGCCGTTCTCGCCAAGCAGGTGATAGATCTGCCCGCGCTCGAATGCGAGCGACACGCCGCGCAGCGCATAGACGCCGGTAAAGCGCTTATGAATATCGACGACTTCGAGGAGCGGTGTCTCTTTTGTCATGGCGTAGGATTTCGCGCGGCGCGTGAGTGACATACACGCGCCGCAAGCATCACATCAGAACGGATATTGTTTGTAGTTCGTCTTGTCCACATCCACCCAGCCGGTGCCGCGCACGATCACGCCTTTACCCGGCCCCTTGCTGACGGTGACCTTGTTGTAGCCGGGCACGCCGAGGTCAGCGCCGTTCTGCACCGACTTGCCATCGACGAGCATTTGCGCGACCTTGTTCATCGCGATGCCCGCAAGCTTCGGGTCCCAGAACGCGATGCCATTGATTGCGCCGCTTTCGAGGAACTTGCCTGCTTCAGTCGGCAAGCCGGTTCCATAGACACAGATCTTGCCGACCTTGCCCGCCTCTTCCACCGCGCGGCCGATGCCGATCACGTCCAGCGACGACGAGCCCTGGAAACCAGTGAGATCGGGATGCTTGCGCAACACTTCCTTGGCGACCTGATAAGCGCGCTCACCGTCGTTATTGGTTTCGAGCTTCGGCTCGACCAGATCCATCTTCGGATACTTGGCCTTTGCATTGCCGATGCCGCCGTCCGCCCATTGCACTTGCGAGCGGCTTCCGAGCGAGCCGACCAGCACCGCCCATTTGCCTTGCTGCCCCATGCACTTCGCGAGCCGCTCGTTCAGGCCTGCGCCATAGGCGGTATTGTCGAATGCTTCAAGATCGACCATCGTGTTCTTGGCGTTGTCCGCTTCATGCGTAACGACCTTGATGCCGCGATCCATCGCCTTCTTCAATGCAGGTTCGAGCGTCGGCGGATCATAAGGAACGACTGCAATCGCGGTCACTTTCTTCGCGATCAGGTCTTCGATGATCTTGAGTTGCTGCGCGGCATCCGCACGACCGGGGCCCGTCTGATAGACGCTGATATTCGGGTTTTCCTTGCCGAACTCTTTCACGCCGTCATCCATGCGATTGAACCAGTTGATGCCCGTCACCTTGACGACGGTCACGATGGTTTCGTTGGTCGCGGCCTGCGCGGCTGCGATGGCTCCTGCGGCAAGCGCGATCGCCGTAAGAGCCGTGCCGAATTTTTTGAGCTTCATTGCGCTGTCTCCTTTATGTTTCGAATAGATCTCGATTGGTCTTTTGAAGCAATCACACGGCAAGTATCAGCGTCCCGTCGATGCAGGCGGCGGTGGAACCTTCGTAGTAGGCGCGGCGCCGCCGATGCCAAAGATCGCGCGGACGCGTTCGCCACCCGCAAAAGCAAGCGACGCCAGCAACAGAAAACCCCAGGCGCAATCGCCAAAGAACTGCGAGACGCCAAGCAGATTGAACAGGCTCGACAGGAATTGCAGCACGGTTGCCGCGAGAAACACGCAGACGATGCGGCCATAGCCGCCCGCCGGATTCACGCCGCCCATGACCGCGATCAGAATGGCAATCAGAAGATATGAATTGCCATAGTCCCATTTCGCGCTGGACGTATGCGTTGCACTGATGAGACCCGCTAGCGATGCAAGCACGCCGCACATGCCATACGTGAGAATCAGCATCCGCGCGCGCGGAATGCCGGCATAGAAAGCCGCTTTCGGATTCGTGCCCATCAGGTACAGCCGCAAACCGAACGGCGTGCGCTTCAGGATCCAGCCAAGCAAAATAACCGCTGCGATGAAGATCCACAGCGAAATGGGCACGAGCAAGAAGACGCCATTGCCGATATTCGATAACGCATCGACATATTCGACGCGCACCGATGCGCCGTTGCTCAACACCACCGCAATGCCCGTGAAAAGCAATTGCGTGCCGAGCGTGCAAAGAATGGGCGTGAGTCGTAGCTTCGCAATGACGACACCGTTGAGCAGGCCGCCGATCAGGCCCATGGTCACGACGACGCCTATGAACACGGCGGTATAGAGCGCGGGAGAATCGTCGGCGGAAACCATTTGCGGCAACAGCAACGCCGCGACCATGCCTGAGAGATTCGCAAGCCCGACACCCGACAGATCGATGCCGCCATTTCCCGACACCATCGAAAGCATGATGCCGAGCGCGAGCAAGCCGAGTTCAGGCAACTGGCCGCCCATCGACTGCAAATTGTCGATGTCGAGAAACTGGCCATGCGACAGCCACGTCGCGATGACGATGACAAGCAGGTTCACGCCGACGAGGAAATTGAACTGCCGGTCAGCGAGCCACTTCGACGCCTTCATTGCACAACGCTCCTTTCGGCGAGCAACGCATTGATCTCTTCGAGGCGCGGCATGGAAGGCGCGGTGCCGGCCCGTGTCACCGATATGCTCGCGAGCGCGCAGCCGAATCGCACCGCGTCGATCGGGCTATCGCCGCGTGCGAGCGCCGCTGCGAAGCCGCCGGTGAAGCCATCGCCTGCACCTGCCGTTTCAACCACACGCCCGCAATCGAAGGCCGGCACGAGCACCGATTGGCTCGCCGTGTGCAGAAGCGCACCCGCTTCACCCAGCGTAATGATCGCGGCGCGAGCGCCTTTGCTCAACAGAATGGCCGCCGCGCGTCGTGCATCATCGACTGATGAAACCGCGATGCCGGTCAAAGCGGCCGCTTCCGTTTCATTAGGCGTGATGTAGTCGCAAAGCGGATAGATATCGTCAGAGAGCGGCAATGCGGGCGCGGGATTGAACACCGTCGTCACGCCATGCTTTCTTGCGAGCTCGAGCCCGCGTCGCGCAGCCGGAATGGGCTGTTCGAGTTGCGTGACGAACACGGCCGCACGCGCGATGTCCGCTTCGATCGCGTCGACATCCTGAGGACCCAGCGTGCCTGCCGCGCCCGACGCAACGATGATTGCGTTGCCGCCCGTGTTCTCATCGACATAAATATGCGCGGCGCCGGTGGCCGCCTCGTCGATGACAGTGGCGCGCGACGTAATGCCTTCCGCAGCCCACGTCGCTTGCGCGATCTTGCCGAACGCATCGTTGCCGATGCGCGTGCAGAAGATCACGTCCGCCCCTGCGCGTGCGGCCGCAACGGCCTGATTCGAACCCTTGCCGCCCGGCCCCATTGCAAACGCGGACCCTGTCACCGTCTCGCCGAGCAAAGGCATGCGTTGCGCACGAAACGCGAGGTCGGTGACGTAGATGCCGAGAATGACGACGCTGCCGCTCATCGCGCATCCCCTTGTGGTGCATCGGGCGCGAGTTGCACGCCCTTCTTGAAGATGAAGCAGCCGTAACCGCGCGCTTCGCCTGTCGCAATGACGCAATAGGCTTTCTTTGCTCGCTCATAGAAAGCGAAGCGTTCGATAGGTGCAAAGTCCAGCGCACGTCCTTCGGCCTCGTTCACTTCGCGTTGCGCTTCCTGCTGCACGGCGGGCAACGCGGATGAATCGCCGACGACTTCCATGCGGCCCGCGGGATCATCGACGAAAGTATCCAACGGCAATACCGACAGCACTGCGCGCACGACGCGCGGTGCATTCGCGCCATCGACGCGCAACAGCTTTCCAAGCGCCGTTTGACGCGCGACGGAATCCGCCGGGAAATTGGCGTCGCAAACCACGACTTCATCGCCATGCCCCATCGCGGCAAGCGCGTAAAGGATGTCGGCGTTCAACAGCGGATCAATGTTCTTCAGCACAGTGTCTCCTCCATGCACAGGCGTGTTTCGTTTGAAATCTGCGCCCAATGAACTCTCTCGACTAATGCCTTAATCAATCGCCATAAGGCACCCAGATGTTCTTGACCTGTATCGCCTGGCGCATGAACGGCAAGCCTTCGCTCGACGCATCGTGCCAGTCGAAGACGCGACCCTGATCGACGAAGGTCCGCTTGAGATTGCCGACCGACTCACGTTCGACCATCGCCGACAGCGCCGCGCCATGAAAGCACCAGAGCGCATCGACATCGTCGTGCTTCGCGAGCGTTTGCGCCAATGTCTTCGCATCGCCAGTGACGATGTTGAGCGCCCCGCCCGGTACGTCCGATGTTTCCGCTACCTGATAAAAATCCGTCGCCATGAGCGGACAGGTCTCACTCGGCACCACGACGACACGATTGCCCAGCGCAAGCGCAGGTGCAATCAGTGAAACGAAACCAAGCAAAGGCGCTTCATCGGGGCACACGATACCAATCACACCCATCGGCTCATGCATGGCCAGCGCGACCCCGTGTAGCGGCGGCGCATGCACCGCGCCATCGAACTTGTCGGCCCATGCAGCATACGTGAAGAAGCGCGCGATCGATGCTTCCACTTCGCGTTCGGCGTCACGCTCATTCAATCCGGCGCGCGAAAGCAGTTGCCGAGTGAATTCGTCGGCACGGGCACTCAAATTCTCTGCAAGGAAATAGAGCACCTGTGCGCGATTGTGCGCAGTCGACGATGACCACTTCGTCATGCCTCGCGCTGCACTCACTGCATCGCGAATATCCTTGCGACTTCCTTCGCTCACTTCTCCGACGATCGCGCCCGACGGTGCGCGCACCAACCGCGAATAGCCACTGTCGGGACGCGTCTGCTTGCCGCCGATATAAAGCTTGGCCGTGCGGTCGATTGCACTGACACTGCCAGTGTCGCCAGTCGAGCCGGTTTGTGCCGGAAGCGCTTTCGTTTCGTCGCGTACCGGCAGCTTGGCCCAGCCGCGCGGCTTCAGATATTCGTAAATGCCCTCGCGTCCGCCCTCGCGCCCGAAACCCGACTCGCGATAGCCGCCGAAGCCTACGGCAGCATCGAACAGATTCGTCGCATTGATCCACACGACGCCGCATTGCAGGCGCGGCGCGACGTCCAGTGCGCGGCTGATGTTCTCGCTCCATACGCTCGCCGCAAGCCCATAGCGCGTATTGTTTGCAAGCGCGACCGCTTCTTCCGGCGTGCGGAAGCTCATCGTGACGAGCACCGGCCCGAATATCTCTTCCTGGGCGAGCGTCGAAGCGGGAGCGACATTCGTGACCAGCGTCGGCGGAAAGAATGCGCCGCCTTCGGGCAATGCAAGACGTGACGGCTGATGAATCGCACAGCCTTCGCTTTGGCCCCTGGCAACCAGCGCACGGATGCGTTCGAGCTGCACGTCATCGACGATCGCGCTCATGTCGACGCCCTTGTCGAGCGAAGTTCCCACGCGCAGCGTATCCATGCGGCGCTTGAGCTTGTCGATGAAACGCGCTTCTATGCCTTCCTGAACGAGCAGACGCGAACCCGCGCAGCACACCTGTCCTTGATTGAACCAGATCGCATCGACCACGCCTTCGACGGCGGAGTCGAGATCGGCATCGTCGAATACGATGAACGGCGACTTACCGCCCAATTCGAGCGTGAGTGACTTTCCCGATCCCGCGGTCGTTGCGCGGATATGCCGGCCCACTTCCGTCGAGCCCGTGAATGCGATCTTCGCAACGCGAGGATGTTCGACGAGCGCCGCGCCCGTTCGACCGTCGCCCGTCACGACGTTGAGCACGCCCTTGGGCAAGCCCGCGCGGTGCGCCAGTTCGGCAAACAGCAACGCAGTCAGCGACGTATATTCGGCAGGCTTGAGCACGACGCAATTGCCGAGCGCAAGTGCAGGCGCGATCTTCCACGCAAGCATCAGCAACGGAAAATTCCAGGGCACGATTTGCCCGATCACACCGAGCGGGGCCCAATCCGGGAACTCGCGATCCTGCAACTGCGCCCATCCCGCGTGATGCAGAAAGTGCCTTGAAACAAGGGGGATATCGATATCGCGCGACTCGCGGATCGGCTTGCCGTTGTCCAGCGATTCGAGCACGGCAAAGAGCCGGCTATGTCTTTGGACCATGCGCGACAACGCATACAGATGCCGTGCGCGCCCGGCTCCGCCAATGCCTTGCCACGACTCGAGCGCGCCGTGCGCGGCCTCAACGGCCGCATCGACGTCGGCGCTCGCGCCTTGTGCAATCGATGCGAGTATGCGGCCCGTCGCCGGTTCGCGCGAATTGAAGCGCTCGTCATCGGTTCCATCGCGCCATGCGCCGTTGATGAAGTGACCGAACCGGCCGGCGTGTTCGTCGATCCATGCGCGCGCGGCGCGGTCGTCTTCCGGTGCGGGTCCGTATTCCATCGAAGAAAAGTATTCGGCTACGCTCATGAGCTTTCTGTTTGAGTGCTTGATTCAAGCGACCGGATGACGATTGAACGCCGAATAGCGCCCGCTCACATGATGTTCGAGTTGCCGCTCGATATCGGCAAGCAGGCTCGAAGCGCCAACGCGAAACAAGTCAGGCTCGAGCCAGGCGCGCCCCAGTTCTTCTTTCATGAGGATCTGGTACTGAAGCACTGACTTGGCTGTCGAGACACCGCCCGCCGGCTTGAAACCGACTTCAACGCCGGTGCGCGCGAGGTACTCGCGAATCATGCGCACCATGACGAGCGACACGTCGAGCGTGGCGTTGACGCCTTCCTTGCCGGTTGACGTTTTGATAAAGTCCGCGCCGGCCATCATGCAGATCATCGACGCCTTCGCGATATTGGACAGCGTACGAATGTCGCCCGTGGCAAGAATCGCTTTGACATGCGCATCGCCGCAAGCCGCGCGGAAGTCGCGCATTTCGCTATAGAGCGCTTGCCAGTTTCCGGTCAGCACATGTTCGCGGGTAACGACGATGTCGATTTCCCTGGCACCATCCGCAACCGATGCCTCGATTTCCTTGAGCTTTAGCGCGTGCGGATTCAGTCCGGCGGGAAAGCCCGTCGATACAGCCGCGACCGGAACGCCGCTGCCTTCGAGCGCATCGACGGCCGTCTTGACGAAGCGGTGATAGACGCAGACCGCGCCGGTCGTGACGGGCTGAGCGGACATGCCGAGCGCATCGAGCAAGTCGTCGCGCACAGGACGGCGCGCTTTGGCGCAAAGGCGTTCGACGCGCGCGGCGGTGTCGTCACCGCTTAGCGTCGTCAGGTCGATGCAGGTAATCGCCTTCAGCAGCCACGCTGCTTGCGCGTCTTTCTTGACGGAACGGCGCGCGCCGAGCGCTGACGCCCTTCGCGATACGGCTGCCTGATTCACGCGGAGGCCGTCGAGCCACGAGAGATCGAAAGGCACGCCCGAATTGCGCGCGCTGGCGTGAGACTGCGCTCTGCCAGGCCAGGCCACGACGGACTTCGAAGCTGTTTCCACCATGAGATCGTCTGATTACACGCTAAGCGGCGCGCAATACGTTTTGATAAGTTGATCGCAGTCTAACGCAGAGTTGTTACGATCGTAACATAGGGAAATCGCGGAGACGCGCCGTGATTGTTCATATAAAAGCAGCGTTCAACGCGCCGGTGCGGCAGCATTTATTACCGCGTGGAACGCGTCTAAATGCTGTGTTATTCTCGACTACACCGTGCTAACTCGCGCGACCGCAGTGAGTTTTGAGTAGGTTTTACCGCTCGAAATCGGGTCAAGTACGCGCGCCATCTGCCGTTAAAAAAGGCAGTGCACTGAGAAAACTTTCTCCCTTGCGGTTCAAGGTCAATCGTCAAGCCGAACACGGCGGGCATCCCACCACCGAAGCATTTCGACACACCGCGGACGCCAAGCGCTCCGACATACATCAAGGGCCGCCTTTGCGACCCGTCCAGGATTTGCCAGATGAAACCGGTAAGGAATCTTTTGCGGTCACGCTTTGGCCGCTTGTTCGTTTATGGCTTGACCGTCGCTGCTGTGGCTACCGCCGCGACTGTTTTCATCTGGCGTCACAATGCGGCCGTGCCGCAGCATGAATCCCTGGCGCTGCCGGGCGTGGCAAGCGAGATGCGTGCAGATACGACGCCCTGGACGCATCGCGAGAAAGACGTGTCGCAGTGGATGGCCGATATTCGCGCCAACGAAGTCACTGCCATTGGCGTAAGCCGCGACGCCATTCTCGTGTCGACCCAGCGCGGCGAAAAATACTATGTGGCCGACCATAACAGTTCGTTCTCGAACGCGCTGTTGATCGGCGATCTGAAATCAGGTGCGAAGGCCCCTTATCAACTGGTCTGGCTGCCGGACGCAAACGTGCAGACCGGAATGGCGCGCTGGGCCGACAACTTCGATCGTCTGCGCGATGTATTGAGCGTGCTGCTGCCGGTGCTGATGGTCGGCGGCCTCGTGTGGTTCATGCGACGTGAGATGCGCGGCGGTGCGCAATTGCTTGCGAAGTCCCCGACGATGCGCTTCGGCGATGTCATCGGCGCGGGCGAAGCGAAGGCCGCGCTCGCCGACGTGCGCGCGTGGCTCACGGAACCCGCGCAATTCACCGGCATGGGCGTGCGTGCGCCGTGCGGCATCCTGATGACGGGCGGCCCCGGTGTCGGCAAGACGCGCCTCGCGCAAGCCCTCGCGGGCGAGTGCGGCGCGAACTTCATCGCGATTACGGGCAGCTATTTCAGCGCGAAATATTACGGCGTCGGCATCCAGAAGGTGAAGCACCTGTTCGAACTGGCGCGCAAGAACGCGCCGACCGTGATCTTCATCGACGAAGCGGACGGCTTGGGCAAGCGCACGGATACCGGCGGCGGGCCGGTCGAAGCTGAAAGCAACCGCATCATCAATCAGTTGCTTGCGGAGATGGATGGATTCGCTTCGAACGAAGGCGTGATCATCGTTGCGGCGACGAATCATCCGGATAACCTCGACGAAGCGCTGCGTCGCCCCGGCCGCTTCGATAGAACCATCCAGGTGCGTCTGCCGGATATCGAGGACCGTGAGAAGATCTTGCGCTTCTATGCGGCGAACTTGAGAACCAAGGCCAGCGATATCGACTTCACCCAGCTCGCGCGCCTTACGACGGGTCTTTCACCGGCCACGCTCGCGATGATCGTCAATCAGGCAGGACTCGTCGCGCGCAAGGCAGGCGAGAAGGAAGTGGCTGCGGAGCATTTCGTCGAAGCGATCAAGATTGCGCGCATCGGCGATATCAACGGCGCCGAGCGGGCCTTGTCCGATGATGAACGCACGCGTATTGCCATTCACGAAGCCGGTCACGGCCTCGTCGCGGCATTGCTCGATACGGGCGTGCTCGAAGAAGTCACGATCTTGCCGCGCGGCGGCGCATTGGGCGTGGCGCTCATCACCAAGAAGCAGGACAAGCATCTGTATCGCGAGACAGAGTTGCGCAATGAAATTCAAGTGCTGCTCGGCGGGCGCAATGCGGAACTGCTTATGTTCAATGAAGCATCGAGCGGTGCGGCTCAAGATTTGCAGGAGGCGTCGCGAATCGGGCTCGATATGGTGTCGAAGTTCGGCTTCAACACGGACGGAAATCTGTTCAGTCTTGCCGCCCTGCCCCAGCAAGTCGCGGGATTGCAGCTCAAATCGGCGATCGAGCATGCGAACGAACTTCTGCACGATCTGAACGACGCATGCTTCTCGCTGCTGAAGGCGAATGAGCCGGTGTTGCGCGCAATTGCCAATCAGTTGCTCGAATCGGAGACGGTGCCGGGCGAAAAGGTGTATGCGTTGATTCGCGAGCATGCGGCGGCTCGGAAAGCGATCGCAGATATCGACGAAATCGACGAGGCGCTCGCGGCATAAAAGAGACGTCCGCTTGCAGCCTTCGCGTTGAGCGCGTATTGGTGATGGTCCGTGTTCGTTCGACGAAGGCGGCCATCTCATGCCGGAACAGATCACCAAATACCCGGACGTGACGCTTCGGGTCTTGAAAGGCGCCGGAGCGGCATGCGGCGACGGCGCGCCGCAAAAGATCCTCAAGCAATGCCCCGCTGACCGCTTCTGCTCGCTGCCTACCGGCGAGATATGCGTCTATGGTGTCGCTGAAATTCCCACTATGACGCAAATCGATACACGCGAGATTGCCGCAGTCGTATCGCCACGCTTCACATTCGATCGAATCGAGCTGCTATCACTAAGCGGGCTAGGCGTCGTGCTTCTGCTGATAGGGTTAATACTGGGTTTCGCGGCAGGCAAATACTCAAGGAAGCGACAGTTCTAGCTCTCGGTTCGTCATCCTGATTGATGAACGCGAAGCGCACGACCCCATGCGTCAATGCGCTTCACCTCGACCCCGGTTCGGCGCACCCGCATGCGCGCCTTGCGCCGATGCACTGCTTTGTGCCTTGCCGGTGACAGCCGGTGAGTCGGGACTGGGTGTCCAACTGCCCGCTGATGTCATCGCGGGCTTGGTCATTGACGGGACGATGACAGGGTCACGAGAGTAATCAACGCTTCCCGTCTTTACGTCTGACGATAGCGCGTGATTCCGGGCAAGCGTTCGCTGTTGTGTCTTGCGGGGCCGATCCTTGCCACCACAAACGTCCCTTTTCCTATGCGAACACTCGTGAGGCTTTGAGGAAGCGACGTATCGCCCTACGTGCTGCGTCGAGCTTCGTTTGTCTTTAGCACCCGCGTAAATACGCGATGTGTCTCGTCCCCTGTTGGTCGAGGGTAACGCCTGCGCTGAACGCTCACCTTCGGACGCTTGAGCCGACTTCACTGCATCCATAGCGCGGGGCACGCCCTGCGTCGATCGCGAGCCGCACCAGAACAGTCCGATACCGAACGCCGCCGCACCGTCAACGGTGCACGCCGAGGCTCCCAATGGAGCGGGCACGTTAAACGCTACCGGCTGCGGCGATCCTTGATCTGCGTGCGAGCCGTCCCGCGTAATGGAGCCTGTTCGATCGCGCTGAAACGCTTGTGCCGCGTCACTGTCATTAGCGCGCGGTGCGTGTTTCACTGAAGCGACCGGCCATACAGCTCCGGTAGCACTCACGCCATCGTCTCTCGACCCATGCACGCCATGTTGTGAAAACGCGCGCACTAATCCATAACCGCCGACCATGATGCACAGAATCACCGCCAGGACAGCAGCACGATCTCTTGTGGTTGCAGTGGGGCCAACCGGCGGGAGCGCCGCCACATTGTGCGCATCGCCGATTGCCTCGAAAGGGGGCATGACCGCCTTTGCGATGCGTTCCGGCGGCACGAGTGGTTCATCGGCTCTCGTGAGCACGGCTCCGTGCCGATCGGCCCCGCAGTATGGGCACGCGATATCGCCTGCCTGCGAGACGCTCTGGCAACGCGGGCAGATCACGGAGTAAAGCGACCGCAACTCTTCCTGCTGATCCATGGTCATACCCGCTGGAGCGCGAAAGCCCGAGAGCACTGTTCTCACCTTTTAGAAGCCGCGCTCGTGGTCGAGGCGCAGCGGCGGGACCGCTTCAACTGATTCGTCAACGGCTGCGTTTGATGTTTCGTTCGACGTTAGCACACCGATGCACCGTCGGATAGCCGAAAAAACGCTCCCGGCCGGTACAATTGATAGCCCTGCGAACGATCGTGCAAGCGTTTGACGCAGGAAGACTGTAAGCTGAACACACGTGCGTTGCTTTGATACGACGTGTCGATTCTGGGAATGGCGTCGCCGCGTGCATGGGTGGCCCCAATAATGCTCTTACAGCACGCTTTTCCTGGTTTTGATGCACGTGCAAGGTCGCGAGTGGCCACGCGAGACCTTTTTGAAACCATTACGCTCTAATATTTCTATTCTTTCTTGCCTAAGCTTCATGAGGCGTCAGTCAATGATGTTTTCCGGACATCGACAGCAAGCGGTCATTAAGGTCTTCATGCACAGACGAGTTCATCCACAACGACAGAAAGGCCGTGAAGACGCGCATCAAGGCGCGCACAAAGGGAGAATGTCGTGAAGGTCGGAATCTATTGCGACTCGGGCATAAACGGCGGGCACGAAGAGATGCTCAAGCGCTTCATGCTTGCGCTCGTACAGAGCGCGGAGATCGATGCGTTGCACATCTTCGTGCCGAGAGACAATACAGCGCTCTTTCGCTACGTGGTCGACCTCGCACGAGACCACCGCAAAGTGCAGACGATTGCCCTTCCCTATACCGCAGAGTCCATTCGCGGCAATCTTTGGGCAATGCTTCGCATGTCGCGATCGACAGCGGCCATTTTGCGCGACTTGCGCCTGCATAAACTGCTGATCGCCCAAGGCACCATCGTCTCCGGCCTCGCGGGTCTTTTCGCCGCGCGCCTGTCGGGGACGCGAAGCGTGAGCTATCTTCCGCTCGTCGATGACAGCCCCAAGAGCACGCGTTTCATCGATAAAGTGAAGTGGCTTGCGAAGCGCGGCGTGTACCGCATGCCCAATGAGTACGTCACCTTGAACGAGCATTTGCGCGCCAAGCTGCGTCTACTCGCACCACACGCGCGCACGATGATCCTCGAGAATTATGTCGATCCGCGCTTCGGCCATTCGACGCTCACTCGATCCGAGGCGCGTGCGAAGCTCGGCTTGCCCGACGACGGCATGAGGATCATCGCTCATATCGGACGCGTCGACTTCGAGCACAAGCGGCACGACTTCCTGCTCGAATCGATCGAACGTCATGCCGCTGCGTTTCAACGCACCATCGTCATCATCATTGGCGAAGGACCGGATTCCGCGCGCCTGGCGGCCATGGTGGAAGCAAGCCCGGTATTGTCGGAATGCGTGCGTATATTGGGGCGCAAGACCGACGTGCTTCCCTATATCGTCGCAAGCGATACGCTCGTGCTTCCCTCTGCATTCGAAGGCGTGCCGCTCGTCATGATCGAGGCGATACTGGCGGAGCGGCCGATCGTCGTGTCGCGCGTTTCGGGACTGGATGCGTACTTGCCGAACGCACTGCTCTTTCCGCCCGGCGATCACAATGCATTCGTCGAGCGCATCTTTGCGGCGCGCGAAGTACCGGTCGCGTCGATTGCACAAGAGTTTCGCCGCCGCTTTTCGAGGGAAGTATTCGATGCACAGGCACAACGTGTAATGACGCTCCCTGCTCCGCCGGCGGACACATTCGATCCGGCCTCCGCACCAAGCCCGGACGTTTTGAAGAAGTAGCGTTGCCAGTTCAGCGTCTTGCACCGCGTGCGTGCAAGCGACTTTGCTCATAGTAAAAGCGTTTAATTTGAACTACTATGCTCCTTCCCTTTCAGAAGAGCCTCATGTCATGAGCCGAGTCGTTATCCTCAGTCTCGCGTCGTTGAGTGATGACGATAAGGAAGACGTCGCCTTGCCTGCGGAGGTCAAGAGCGAGCTGGGGTCGGCAGTCGAACGGGTCATCATCTCGACGCGGCACGCAACGACCGTGGAACTGCCGGACGACGCGGGCATGACAAGAAGACAAGCGGAAAGCGTCGGGCGATCCGGTCACAGCGGTTTATCGGCAGTGGTCGTCAAGGTCGCGACGATGAACGGCCCGAACATCACACGCCGCATTCCGTTCATCGGACGTTTCGCTCAACATACGATCGACCTCGTACCCGACGACGTCCCCGACTGGCTCACGTGGGCGGCCGCGCATGTCGATCTGGCAGAAGCATCGCGCTTCGCCTTCAGTAGGACGCGTGCATATCAGGTCTGGGGAAGACTCTGGACGCAGCGCTTTGGTGCATGGCGGCCTGTCGAGTTGGAAATCACGGAGCATCGATCGAATGACTATGCAAAGCAGTTCGAATTGATCACAGGCGAGCCTTCGCTATTGCAGATCGGCGGACCCGAGCTTCCCGCGTGTTTCGTATCGCTTCCGACCGGTCACGTGAAGGTGCTGCTGACGCCGGGCTTGAACGCTCAGGCAGACGACTACCCGTTGAACATCGTTGTTTCGCGTGTTTCGGAAGGGCCTCGCAACGCATTGCTGTCTCTTCTCGCAATGGACGAGATGGTGCAAGCGCCACGCCTTGCCGAAGAACTGACTAATGGATTCGACTGGAACAGCGTGCGTGACGATCCGCTGATTGGCTGCGCGCTGGCCCACGCGGCCATCCGGCTCCGCGCACGAGACAGATTCACGCTTGCGGATGCAGTGGGTCTTTTCCAGAGCGCGCGCGGATCGGCCGACGCGGCGATCCTGTTAGCGAACCGTGAGCTTGCGGATAGCCCCTCCGATCTTTCGCGCGTCCTTCGCCTGCTGGATGTGGGCATCGGGCGCGCGCTGCCCGTGCTCGCGCAATCACTGACCGTTGCGTCCAATGCGCTTGATGTGCTTCGACGCCATGAGAGCCAGATTGACCAGAGAATGCTGGTTGCTCTGACCGAGAAGTCGCGCATGTATCTTCGCGCGAGAGCCAACGCAGGCCCGTTTTTGTCCTTCTACGGACCCACGCCCGTCACCGCGCGGGAACGCTCCGAGACGGCGCCAGCTTCGTCGACTGTTCAGGCGCCCGTGGCGGCGCGTACTGTCGGAGCGGCGCTTGCTGCGATAGCGACTGGCTTCAAGCCTGTCGCCGCCACGTCACTCATCGATACGGCCAAGACTGCCAGCTAGTCGATCAGCCTCGACCGAACGCCTTCACTCCAGAGGCTCGACGGATGCGACCGCCGTCTCATGCACCGCAACGTCACCATGCACGGGCCGCCGGTCGACCGCCGCTTCCGCCTGGAAACGGGCATAGCGCATTTCGATGAACGAAGTGAGCGACGCCTTGAAGATCTCGCTGGAAAAGCGCTCGGCATTCTCTCGGCAGACGCGCGGATCGAACGCATGCAGATTGCGCTCGAAGCGCGTGACCGCCTCATTCAGCGATGCCGGCGTCTGTTCCTTGAAGAACACGCCCGTGGGCCGCTCGCGCGGGATGCCGACCACCGTTTCCAGCGCACCGCCCCTGCCATAGGTGATGACAGGTGTGCCGCATGCCTGCGCTTCGATGATCGAAATGCCGAAGTCTTCCTCGGCTGCATAGACGAAGGCGCGCGCACGCTGAAGATGATCGCGCAAGACTTCAAACGACTGATAGCCGAGAATCGTTATGTTCGGGCCCGCGGCGGCGCGGACCTTGTGCATGTCCGGGCCGTCGCCGATTACGACGAGACGCCGCTCGGGCGTCATCGAGAACGCCTTCACGATCATGTCGATGCGCTTGTACGGGACCATGCGCGACGCGGTCACATAGAAGTCTTCCTTCTGCGGCCGCATCGCAAATGCGCTGACATCGACCGGCGGATAAATGACCGTCGCGTCACGGCGATACGCTTTCTTGATGCGCCGGGCAATGAAATGCGAATTCGCGATCAGATGATCGACACCGTTCGTCGAGCGTGCATCCCAGCCGCGGATGTAGTGCAGCAGTCCCCGCGCGAGCACTGATTTGAAGCCCTTCGAGAGTCCTGCTTCGGTCAGGTACTGATGCTGCAGATCCCACGCATAGCGAATCGGCGAGTGCATATAGCTGATATGCAACTGATCCGGTCCGGTGATGACGCCCTTCGCGACTGCATACGAGCTCGATATCACGAGGTCATAGCCGGAAAGATCGAACTGCTCGATGGCCAGCGGCATCAGCGGCAAATAGCTTCTATAGCGCTTTTTGGCCGACGGCAGCTTCTGAATGAAAGACGTTTTGACCGGACGATTCCTGAGGCAGGTCCGATCTTCCAGAAAGTCGACGAGGGTAAAGATGTCGGCGTTGGGGTAGCAGTCGATGATCTGCTGCAATACCTTCTCGGCTCCGCCGGTCACCACGAGCCAGTCGTGGACAATGGCAACTTTCACAGTCTCTCCTGATACATGGACGCTTCCGGATTGGAAGACTGTCAACGGTGTATTGAGTTGCAACGACAGCGCCGCTCGCGGCGAACAGAAGACGCAGCGCGACGCCGCCTGAATTACTGACGACTACCTTTCACGCGACTCAACATTCTCTCTGCGGTCTCGAATAGCCACATCGAGAGAGTCGCCAGGAAAAAGAGGCCCATTACCCGGACGATTTCGAGTGCGCGTGCGATGAGCCCGACGAACGAGTTCACACGCGTGACGAATGACATTGCTTGTTCCATACGTTCATATGTGTCGTTCCGGCAAAGGCACGGCACGGCGCTCGCGACTCTCCGTGCGAGGACAACATTCGCACGCCTGATCCGAGGGTAACGACGCGGCATCGACAACTAGCACGCTTGATGCCAAGACGCGCAAGTGCGCGCTGATTCGATGCGAAGACGAGCTTCAGGCGCCCGCATTGACGAGAGCAATCGCCCTTGATGGCGCGCTGCAAAGTCGACACTCTAAGCGAAGTGCTGAACTTCGGCAATGAAGCGCAATGCCACCGATATGAATTAAAACGATCGGTCGTCCGGGAGAGAACTGCTGTCCTCGAAACTAGTCACAAGCAGTAAGTGACTGACATCGTTCGAATAGGTTCACGGATTAGAAGAAACGATTCTCAGGCGTCCGCTACCGCACATAAGCGCACCGAATGCGAATGACAAATCAATTCTTGTCTGATAGAAAGGCTCCTTCGTTCGTCTGCGTGTTGGCGCACGCCTGTCGATGCGAGGGCCGGCGTCCGCGTCATAGGCAGCATAGGCATTCGCAAAAAACCAAGGACACTCGATGGGCTTTGCAATCAACGGCAAGTTCGCCTCACAGCGCATTACCGGCGTGCAACGCGTGGCGTATGAATTGACGCGCGCCATGCAGTCACGCGCGTCCTCGCCGACCGAACTCCCCGTACTGGTGCCTCCCGACGCAACCGATCTCGGGTTGGCCGCGCGCACTACGCACATCGCGCGCAATCTCAAAGGAAATCTTTGGGAGCAGATCACGCTGCCGCTCGAATCGCGGCAGGACACGCTGA
Source organism: Caballeronia grimmiae (assembly GCF_000698555.1). Classification (GTDB taxonomy): domain Bacteria; phylum Pseudomonadota; class Gammaproteobacteria; order Burkholderiales; family Burkholderiaceae; genus Caballeronia; species Caballeronia grimmiae. The sequence goes on from NZ_JFHE01000015.1 coordinate 125,658, forward strand.
TCAGTCTGTGCAATACCGGTCCGCTCTTCAAGCGCCGCCATCTGCTGATGATCCATGATATGGCCGTCTACGATGTGCCGCATGGGTTCTCGAAGAAGTTCGTGATGTGGTATCGGCTGAGATTTTCTGTTCTTCGCCGACAGGCAAACCTGATACTGACGGTGTCGCGATTCTCGCGAGAGCGCATCTGCCATCATCTGCGGCTCGATGAATCGCGTGTCGAAGTCATCAGGCCCGGCGCCGATCACATGGACCGTGTCACGGCAGAGCCATCGATTCTTGAGAAACTCTCACTGAGTAAGGACAAGTACTGCATCCTCGTCGGCAGTCTCGATCCGCGCAAGAACCTGCAACGCGTGCTTGCCGCGACCAAGCTGCTCGGCCACCTCGACAAGGACTTCAAGTTCGTCATTGCCGGCGGCGCGAATCCGCGTGTGTTCGCCAATAGCGATTCCACTCAGCAGTCGTACTCCGATCGGGTGATCTGGGCGGGCTTCGTCAGCGATGGTGAACTGAAGGCGTTGTATAGCAGCGCGGCGTGCCTGGTATTTGCTTCTCTTTACGAAGGCTACGGATTGCCGCCGCTGGAAGCGATGTATTGCGGTTGTCCGGTGATCGTGTCGAAGGAAGCCTCGTTGCCCGAGGTGTGCGGCGACGCGGCCATGTATTGCGATGCGACGTCGGTCCAAGACATCGCAGCGAAGATCGAATTGATGGCGACGAACGACGTGCTTCGCGAGCAGCATCGCCGCGCGGGGCTCGCCCATGCGGCGCAATTTCGCTGGGACGGCGCCGCTAAGAAACTCATGCAGATTCTACAAACGGCCCGTTGAGATTACACGTTCGCTTTTTTTGTTCAATGCAACATCGGCACTTGGATTAAAAGAGCGGGCGCGTCAAGCGCAACAATGCAACCAACTATTACTTATTGCCTGTGCTACGTCCCTTTATTCGAAGTGTGCGTTAGCGCACGTACCTTAATTTGACGAGGCTTGAAGGTAAGCAGTATTGCGACGGCTACGCGTTTTCCCGAGTTTTGTCTTTTTCGGGGGTTCCGTCCGGTGTTTGGACGTCCCAAACATCTCCTTCTTTAGCAAACGTTGGAATTTTTTACTGGCCGTGCGATTGCGGGATCGGTATTCCTTGCACCGCACGCCGCTGGTTTTTTGGACCGACATTCGAATCCATAAGGAAACCCTCTAATGAACACACCAGTTCTTGGGATCGATCCAGTCCCTGTGCGCAGCCGAGATGACGGGTTCTCCGCGAGCGACTTCTGGAAGCTCATCGTCGATAACGCTTGGCTCGTGGTGTCGATCATCATCGGCATTACGGCGCTGGCGACGGCTTACGCCTACCTCGCCACACCGATGTTCGCATCGGATGCGCTCATCAAGGTGGACTATCCGAACCCCAATGCGCTTGGCGTGAACAACACGCAAGGCCAGCAGCAGGTCGTTCCGTCGACGCTGCCGACCGACGCCGAGATTCAGATCATTCAAAGCCGCGCGGTACTTCTGCCGGTCATCAAGAAGTATCACCAGGACGTGCTGGTTGCGCCGCGCGAGATGCCGCTCGCCGGCCGCGTCTCGGAACTGCTGGCTACGCCTGGCCAGCCCTCTGCGCCCGTGCTCGGTTTCAGTTCATTTGCATGGGGCGGCGAAGAAGTGAACGTCAGCCAGCTCGACGTGCCCCCGCGCCTCGAAAACAGAAAGCTCATGCTGCGCGTGCTGCCGCAAGGCGCATACGAGCTGGTCGATCCCGACGGCAACTCCATCCTGCACGGCACCGTAGGCCGCGCGGTGAACGCCGACGGCATCTCGGTGATGATCGACAAACTCGTCGCTCGTCCCGGCACTGAGTTCAACGTCACGCGCTTCAGCGAGTATCAGGCTGTGACGCGCTTCGCCAAGAACCTGAAGGTGATGGAATCGACGAAGGACTCGGGCGTCGTTCAAGTGCTTTACGAGAACGAAGATCCGCGTCTCGCGCAGGAAATCACGAATGCGATTGCGCAGACGTATATCGCGGCGCATGTCGATCAGCATCGTGAAGAAGCGAGCGTCACGCGAAACTTCATTCTGGGCGAACTGCCGCGGCTCGAACGCGAGCTGCAACGCGCCGAGAGCGAGTTGACCAACTATCGCCGCTCGTCGAACTCGATGCAGCCAGGCACGGAAGCGACCTCGTACCTGCAAGGCAGCCTCGACATCGAACGGCAAATCGCTTCGCTGCAAATGCAGCGCACGCAGACGGCAGCCCGCTTCGCACCGAACACGCGTGAAGTGCGTACGATCGACGAGCAACTCGCCACGCTCAGGGCGCAAAAGCAGGCGTTCGATCAGCGCTTCGGCCAATTGCCGGGCTCCGAACGCAAGCTGATGGACCTGACGCGCGATTCGAAGGTCGCGGAAGACATCTATGTCGCGATGCGCCAGAAAGCGAGCGAGCTTGCAGTCACGCGCGCCGGCACCATCGGCAACGTGCATCTGATCGACTCGGCGATCTATCCGACGGACCCGTCGAAGCCCAAGCGTCCGCTCGTCATCGCTGGCGGCGCGGCTGCGGGTGTAGTCCTAAGTATTCTGTTCGTGTTCTTCCGCGATCAACTCTCGCGCAGCGTGAAGAGCCCGCACTCGGTCGAAAGCCGCCTGAGCCTGCCGGTATTCGGTGCGGTCAGCTTCAGCCCGATTCAGGCGCGTCTCGATCGTCCGTCGAAGGCATCGCTTCTGCCTGGCAAGAGCCGTCCGGGTGCTTTGACGAGCGACCCGTCGCGCCGCGTATTGAGCGACGAGCGCGATGCCAAGGGACTTTCCTCCGATGACGTGGGCCATCACCCGCTCTCCGCGCTCGGCGATCGCGACATGGCCGTCGAAGCGTTGCGCGCGGTGCATGCATCGCTGATGCTGGATATCGGCCCGGCGCCGAACAACGTGCTTGCCGTGGTGGGCGCTACGCCGGGCACCGGCAAGACCTTCGTCGCGTCGAACCTCGCCGTGCTTCATGCGCAAACCGGCAAGAACGTGCTGCTGATCGACGGCGACATGCGACGCGGCCGCATCGCGTCGATCTTCGGGCAACACGGCGGCAACGGCTTTGCGGAAGTGCTCGCGAGCAAGATCCAGATCGATCAGGCGATTCGCCAAACGGATGTGCCGGGTCTCTCGCTGATGACCTCGGGCCGCTTCCCGGCGAACCCGTCGAAGATGCTGTCGACGCCGCGTCTGCCTTTGATCCTCGATCTGCTGCAACAGCGTTACGACCTCGTCATCATCGATACGCCCGCCGTGCTCGCTGTCAGCGACGCCAACCTGATCGCCGCGAACGCGGGGTCGTCGGTGGTCGTCGTGCGGCCGAGCGCCCAAAGCGAAGGCGAGTTGCAGGAAGCCATCAAGCGCCTCGATCTGACGGGCGCACGTATCGCGGGCGTGATCTTCAATGCGGTTCCAAAGCGCCGCAGCGAGAAACGCACGTATGCGTACGCAAGCGCCTACATGTCCAACGTGACGACGGAAGAGGACTAAGCTCATCGTCACCTTTGGACAAGACCGCCGGACCGCCGCCGTTTCATCGGCGCGCGGTCCCGCCAAAGGCGTCATAACAATTCGAGTCGATGGACGCTAGCGTCCGGAGAGACCTATGTACGCACGCACCATCTCGATGTTGTTCTACATGTTCTTCACCTGCGTGATTCTGAATCCGCAGGTGGGGGGCTTCACGGTTTACTTCTACCTTTTCATTCCGTTCTTCGATCCCGGTTTCACGCGTTTTCTGACGAGCACCGTGCGTCGCTGGAGCGGGCCGCTCGCGGTCGCGGTTGCGGTCAGTCTCATCGGATCGCCGACGGTGGCCGTGCGCGTGATTTCGCTCGCGATATGCATCGGTTATCTGCTGTACTCGAAGCAGCGGCGCATTTTCTATCTGCACGTGTGGATGCTGATCAACATCGGATTCGCCGCGCTGCAGTTCGTGCTGTACTACGTGAACCGCGATCTCGCGATGGCGCTGGGTCCGCGCGCGCTCGGACAAATGATCTGGGGTTCGTATGCAACAGCCGCCTATACGAACTTCTTCGAAGTCTTCTACTTTGCGCGCGTCTCCGGCTTGTCGCGTGAAGCGGGTTTCTTTTCATCGCTGCTGGTTGCATCGCTGGTCGTCTATCTCGCGACGAGCGAGCGCATCGACAAGCGGGTGGTGGCGCTCTACGTGTTCGGCCTGATCATCAGCTTCTCGAAGTCATCGATGCTGTTGTTTCTGTTCGCTGCGCTCTACCCTTTCCGCAAGCCGCTGCGCGCAGCGCATCCGCTCGTCGTGTTCTGCGCGTTTGCAGTGTCGATCACGGCGCTGTCGGTCTTCATGGGGAACCACAACTTCTTCGGTTCGGAGACGTTCGGGCATCGCTTCGGCGGCTATCCGTTCATGGTCGAAGCCAAGCTCGAAGATCTCATTTCCGGCATCAGCGCGCCCGAGATTCTCAAGCACTACCGCTATCTGCCTTATATCCGCCTCATCGAAGCGGACATGATGGTGGCGGGCGTGCCGTTCGCGGGCCTGCCGGCTTCCGTCGCGGACATGGGTCTCTTCAGCGCGCTTCTGTTGTTCGGCGTGGTGGCGTTCACCGCATCGGATGGCTTCGTTCTGTTGCTGTTCCTGCTGATATCGTCGACGGTGAGCATCACGACGGTCACGTCGTTCGTGCCGCTCGGCTACCTGCTGCTGTACTGGCCGCGTTTCCAGGCCTATATCGCCGAGCAACGGCTCGCGGCATGGCACAAGGGACCGCGCAGCGCACTCACGCGGGCGCGGCGCTTTTCGCCGCCGCGCACGCCTCGTGCGCGCGCGATGCGCGTCGTCGAAGGCGAGTGACCCGCCGAACCACCCACAGGTACGCAGTCCGAAGGAGTTTCAATGCAAGTGCCTCGCACGATGCGGGCCGTGTCGCGCGGCCCGCGTCACGCCCGCTCCGTTTACGTCCGATCGATTCGTCCGCGCCTCATTGCATCGGCCACGCTGATGCTCGCGGCGCAGTTCGCAGGACTCGCCTTCACCAGCGATGCGTTCGCCGCCAGTGCGTTGACCGTATCGAATGCGCCGGGCACGCTCATTAGCGACGATGCCGGCAGCAAGCGCATCACGTTCAAGCTCGCACCGGGAAGCGCATCGGAAGGTGCGCAGGTCGTCGCGACGCTTTATCGCTATGACGACAACGCCGAGCTTTCGCAGACGCCGGTCGATACTTACCGCGCGTCGGCATCGAATAGCAAAGGCGGCGCGCAAGTGGCGGTGAACGTGTCCTTGCCCGGTCCCGGCCTGTATGTCCTCGATGCGAAACTCGTATCCGCGAGCGGCGGCGAAGGCGATTCGGTCAAGGTGAGTCTCGCCGCGCTTGCATCGGGCAACGGCACCTTCAAGGACGCGGGCGTCGCCACGCATTTCGGCCAGCGCAAGGGCAACCCCGCGACGGTGCTTGCGCTCATCAAGCGCGCGGGCTTCACCTGGATACGCGACGAGCTGTACTGGAGCGAAGTCGAGAAGACGCCGGGCAAGTTCCAGTTCGGGCGCAACGAAAACGACTACGGCGGATACGTGCGTCAGGCGGCGAAGATGAACATCAAGCCGCTGATCGTGCTCGATTACGGCAACGCTCGCGCCTACCCTGCCCTCTTCCGGGGACCGCAAGGCTTTCCGCGAACGGACCAGGAGCGCGATCTTTTCGTGCGCTATGCGCAGAAGGTCGTCGGCTTTTATGGCGACGACGTGAAGACGTGGGAAATCTGGAACGAGCCTGCGTTTCCGCGCATCGGCTACGACAACTACATCGCGCTGCTGAAGCCTGTCTACACCGCGATCAAGAAGGTCAGCCCCGATGCGAACGTCGTGTCATGCGGCGGAGGCGGCGCGGGCGGCGGGCCGGGTGGCGACTGTATCGCGCAGATCGTCAAAGCCGGTGCGCTCGAGTACCAGGACGGTTTCAGTATCCATCCGTACATGTCGCCCTACGATCCGGATCACGGCTACAGCGCACAAGGATCGCCGCTGCCGCGCGTGAATGTGCCGACGGTATGGCCGCATCTCCGAGACATGACGAAGTCCCATCCGCGGCCGGACATCGGGCGGCTCAAGGTGTACATCACCGAGATCGGCTGGCCGTCGAGCCCGGCGGCAGCGGGTCTCTCGGAGCAGAAGCAGGCCGCCTACGCGGCCCGCACGTTCCTGCTCTCGCGGCGTTTCAACGCGGTGGAAACCGTCATGTGGTACGACTTCGTCGATGACGGTGTAAAGCCGGCCGACAAGGAAGCGAACTTCGGCCTCGTGCGGCTCGATCTCACGCCGAAGCCCGCGTACGTTGCCGTTACGACGCTCATGCGCAACATCGGCTCGCGTGCATGGGACCGCGCGCTCGTCGATAACGGCGATACGAAGGTCTTCCAGTATGGCGGCGATGATCGCGTGATCGTCGGCTGGCGAAGCGATGTGGACGCGGACCCGGTGCCGACGTCAGTGCCGGTTCCGCCGGGCACGTACAAGCAGATCGACTGGCAAGGAGCGACGTCGACGCTGACGGTCAAGGAAGGTTTCCAGTGGAAACTGGGAGCGCTGCCCAAGTACCTGATCCCGGCGAAGTAAGAAGCGATAAAGCACCGCGATTCACGCGCGCATAAAAAAACGCTCCGTCTCGCGAGAGTCAGAGCGTTCAAAGTCCGTGCTGTCGAAGCGTCCGCTTAAACCGGGTTCGCCTTGATGAAGTTCTTGAAGTTGTTGTACGACGCGCGCTTCGTCACGCCATCGCCCGCGATCAGGCCGTAGTTGTCGTCGATGACCGCGTACATCATGATCGATTCGATGTTGTACTTGTCCTTGAGCGACCGGTACTGAGCCAGCGCCTTCGGAATGTATGCGGACTGTTGGTCCGCGGTGTCCTTCTGGGCATTCCAGCCCCACTCGGTCAACCAGATCGGCACACCGAACGAATCCT
>NZ_JFHE01000016.1 GCF_000698555.1 Caballeronia grimmiae
TCGAAGGCATCGCGTTTCAGACCAACATTCTCGCGCTGAACGCGGCGGTCGAGGCGGCACGCGCCGGCGAGCAGGGACGCGGATTTGCGGTGGTGGCGGCGGAAGTGCGCTCGCTCGCGCAGCGTTCGTCGCTTGCGGCGAAGGAAATCAAGGAACTGATCGGCGCGTCGGTTTCGAAGATCGAGGCGGGCTTCGCGCTCGCTCAGGATGCGGGCACGACGATGAGCGACGTGCTGCGAGCGGTGACGCGCGTGTCGGACATCATGGACGAGATCGCAGCGGCTTCGGGGGAACAGAGCCGCGGCATCGAGCAGGTTAATCAGGCGATCGCGCAAATGGATCGCGTCACGCAGCAGAACGCCGCGCTGGTCGAGCAGGCGGCGGCTGCTTCGCAGGCGCTCGATGATCAGGGGCGGGTGCTGTCGCGGACTGTGTCGCAGTTTCGTATGGAAGGGGCGGTTGTTTGAGGCAGGTGCGGTGCTGGGGGATGTTGTGCGTGGAGAATGGCGGTTCGATTGGGCGCCGCCACAGCCGGAGTCCCGCTATTCACGCATCGCTTGCGGTCAGGATCGTGTCGGTGTTGCTCGTGTGTGCCCGAGCGCGCGCTTGCATGGCTCGCGTTCGGCCTGCCGGGCATTCTCATCGGCCTGCGCTGGCCCTTTGCGCTGGACATGAACGTGGAGCGCCGCGAGGACGCGAGTCTGCGACGTCGCGGTCACCCGCGCGGCATGCGGTTTGCGTGCATCTTCGGACCAGCGCTCATCGAGCGAGCACCGCAGGGAGCCTCAATTGGAAACGACGATCGCACGAATATTTCAGTCCATGGAAGAAGCGGAAAAGGCACGCGATGCGCTCGTGCAGTCGGGCGTTCCCCGCGATGCAATCGACCTGAGCTTCCAGGCGGACGAAGCCGGCCCGGTACGCGGCAACTTCCTGACCGGCGACAGCACCGATTCGATCGGCTGGAAGGAGGAATACGACGCCCGATTCAGGCATCAGGGCGAAGTGTCACGCTTCATTCTTACCGCGCAGGTGGAAGAGGCGCGCGTAAAAGATGTCGAAGCGGTGCTGCAGCAAGCCGGCGGATGCACGGTCGATGCGGTGACAGCGGCGCCAAAGACCGGCGAAGCATGAGCAGACGTTGCTCTTGCTTTCGCTTCGTCCACGCCACGGTAAGCAGCAACGATGGCTTTTTCCCAGCGCGTGCGTAGTTCTCGCCTTGTTGACGACGCGGGCCGCGGAAATCGCGGTTCCCCCGTATTTGCTGCGCTAGCGGATGCCACGGTCGATAACGATTCGGTATCCGAAGCAGATATAAAACACCCGCTACCGCATCTCGACCACGCACTAACAACCCTCGGCTGGCTCGCTGCCCGCAACTCGGGTCGCCCATTACACCTACGAGCCCAGGGCGTGGTGTGGCTAATGAAATCAGCCGTCGCCACCGCAGCGGCGCAATGGGCCACCGTATGCATCATCGTGACGATTGCACACTTGCGTTGAAGCCCCGCACCTGGATCAATCCACCGCCTTGATCGACAGCCCCAGCACCTCGTCCGGCGCCACAGGCCGGCTCAACAAGAACCCCTGCACGAGATCACATGCGGACTCACGCAGCAACTCCAGTTGCGCCGTCTGCTCGACGCCTTCGGCCGTCACACTGACGCCCAGCGTGCGCGCCATTTGAATGATCCCGCTCACGATACCCTGCGTCGCGCGATCATCCTGCAGCCGCGCAACGAACGAGCGGTCGATCTTCAGCGTATCGGGCGAGAAATCGGCGAGATAGCGGAGGCTCGAGTAACCCGTGCCGAAATCATCGATAGCGATCCGCACGCCCAGCGCCTTCAGCGCCGATAACGTGCGCTGAGCGAGCGCGGGATTCTCCATCAACGCGCTCTCAGTCAGCTCGACTTGCAGGCTCGACGCCGGCAATTCATAGCGGCTCAGCGCATCGTTGACGACTTCGACGATCGCCGCATCGCGCAACTGCCGCGACGACACGTTCACCGACACACCCAGCGAACGCGCGCCCGCACGCCGCCAGAGCGCAAGCTGGCGCAACGCTTCGTCCATCACCCATGCGCCGATCTCGTTGATGAAGCCCGTTTCTTCGAGGATCGGAATGAACACGCCCGGCGATACCAGCCCGCGCGTTGGATGCCGCCAGCGTATCAGCGCTTCGACGCTGCGGACTTCGAGCGTCCGCGGCTCGTGGATCGCCTGATAGTGCAGCAGGAACTGGCGATTCGCGAGCGCGGCGGGCAGATCGCGCTCCAGCTTGAAGTCGACGATGCGCTCCGTCGAAGCCTTGTCCGCGAACGAAAAGCCATTACGTCCCGCCTTTTTTGCGGCATACATGGCGATGTCCGCGCTCGTCAGCAGCGTCTCTTGGTCCGCGCCGTTCTCCGGGAACACCGAGATGCCGATGGACGCCGTGACGAACGCATCGGCGCGCGATGGATCGCCCGATCGCGCGAGCGCGGCCAGAATGTCCTTCGCGATTCCGGCAAGGCGCTGCTTGTCGGAAGCATGATCAATCAGGACAGCGAACTCATCGCCGCCGAGGCGCGCAAGCACAGCGTCGTGAGGCAGCGCGGCCTGAATCCGCTCGCTCAGTGACTTGAGCAAGCGATCAGCGGCGGTATGGCCGAGCGTATCGTTGAGCACCTTGAACCGATCGAGGTCGATGAACATCAGCGCGAACGCCGCGTTGCGCCGGCACCGCTCCTCTATCTTGAGCACCAGCGCGCCACGATTGGCGAGGCCCGTCAGCGAATCCGAGAAAGCCAGCCGGTCAAGCTCGGCGAGCCGTTCCTGTTCGACGGTGATGTCCTCGCTGATCCCGACGATACGCACCAGATCGCCGCGTGCATCGAACACGGGATTGCCGGTGCTTTGAATCCAGCGTACGCCGCGGCGCGGATGTTGAATGCGGTAGCGCGCGCGGCCGCCCGTTTTCAAGCGCGTGATGCGCTGCATTGCGTCGTAAAGCTGCTGCCGGTCCTCGGGCAGCACGAGATCGATCCACGCCTGCGGACGCTCGCGCATCGTCCGCGCGTCGATGCCGAAGACAGACGCGCATCCTGCGCTGACGTGGTGAAAATAGGTGTAGTCCGCGCTGTACGAATAGAAGCAGAGGCCGACGTGCGCCTCCATCTCGGACATGAGCAATTCTTTTGCGCGCAGGTCGGCGGCAAGCTCCGCTTCGTGCGTGATATCGAGCGATGCGCAGAGAATCGCGTGCACGCCGCCGTGGCCGTCGTCGATCGGAATCAGGCGCGATTGCCACTTCTTCGGCACGCCCGCCGTGGTCGGACACGAGGCGACGAACGCGCTGCGCGAGCCCTTGATCGCGGCATCGAAGGCGTTGCGCGCGGCGCTCGCTTCATCGCCGGACCAGAAGCCCAGCCAGTTCGCGCCCGCGAGTTGTTCGGGGCCGCTCGCCTGCATCAGTTCGGCGCCGTATTCGGAAATGCGCAACATGCGGCCATCGGTGTCGAGCAGCTTCAGGCATTCGCGGTTGGCGTCGAGCAAGGCTTTCGCGAGCGCCGATGTCGCGTTCGCGCGCGCGTGTTGACGGCGCGCATGACGCAGCCCGGCCATGAGGACGAGCATTGCCGCCCCCGCGCCGATGCAGAAAGCCGCTTCCTCCGATACCGATGCCAGCGCGAACCAGGCCAGCGCCCACGCGCCCACAGCCGCGAGAAAAATCTGCGCGATGCTTGCGAGCGGCAGCGACGTGGCGCTTCTCGCGCGCATCGACAGGAAAAAGGAGAGAAAGCCCTGGTTATGGGCGGACGACGCGATTCGCGGTGTCTCGCCGCGAATAGGGAGGGCTGCCGAAGCTCCGGGACGAATGGTTTGAGGCATGTGCGAAGCAATACCGACGTGCGGTGGACGAGCGGCCGGCTCGGCCTGAAGTGGCCGAAGGGCTATAGCTGGTTTACGTCGCGAGGACGCGATGCTTTAGGGTGATCGTGCGGGGGATCGAAGGACCGGCGGCGGCGCGCCGATCCTCGCTAAGCGGGAGTCGCTCTATTGCGCCGCATTCCACGTATGCGCGGTGGTGCGCCACTGTCCGTCGCTGCTCTTGGTCATCACCTTGAGCAACACGCCTTGATATTGCGTTTTCTTGCCGTCCTTGTCGGCTACGGCGGTCCAGTTGGCGGTTTCGTACATGACGTTGCCGACGCGGCGCGCATTGACAACATCCGTCGTGTGGTTGCCGACGCCTGCCTTGAAATAGCCGTCGAATAATTTCTCGATATCCGCACGGCCCTTGACTGTCTTGCCATTTCCCGGCGATACCACGGCGTTCTCGTCATAAAGCGAGGCGAGTTTCTTCGCGTCGCCGCTGTTAAAGGTCTTGTCCCAGGCCGCGTTGGCCTTCTGAACCATAGCGGCATCTGCTGCATGAACAATATACGGCGCGGCCGCGAACAGCGCGGTGCAGGCGCTCAGGTACGCAATTGTCTTCTTCATCGCTCGTCTCCATGATTGTTTCGTCGTACGTACAAGTACCGACAATGCGAGACGCTGCCGTAATCGGCGTGCGGCGATGCCTGCAGTGTGTGGCGCACGAAGTATAGGTAGCGCGCAACGACGTAAGCAATTAACGCAAGATCGAGGCATGAACGTTCGCACGGCATGCGTGGCGAACGTGCGGATTGCAATGCGGAGCCGCTACTCCTGATAAACCGCCGACAGGACGTTCTCCGCATCCGTCTGCGCGTTATCCAGTTGGACGAGGCTCGCGTGACGCGCGCCGAGCGGATCGCGATTCATGATTGCAGTGAGGATCGCCTTATGGCGAGGCAGGGAAAGCGCGTGCGTATCCGGATGACGGCTCGTCAGCTTGATCGACTCGGACAGCGCGAGCGACAGCATATGGCCGATATACATCAGCATGTCGTTGTGCGTCGCCGACATGATCGCCCGATGAAAGTCGAGGTCGGGCGCGAGCAGCGCTTCGGGTGTCTCCGCACGGGACATGCGCTCGAAGGCATCGCGGATGCGCGTGAGATCGTCGTCCGTCGCGTTCGATGCCGCAAGCGCCGCCGCAGCCGGCTCGATGATCCTTCGCACGACCAGCAGCGAGTTGAAGAACGTGCCCTCGTTCACGCTGTTCATGGTCCAGAAGAGCACGTCGGGATCGAGCATGTGCCATTCGTCGCGCGGCCGCACGATGCTGCCGAGACGCGGCTTCGACAGCACGAGCCCCTTCGCGACCAGCACGCGGGTCGCTTCGCGCAGAACCGGCCGGCTCACGCCGTAAGATTCGCACAGCTTCGCCTCGGCGGGCAGGCGCTCGCCGGGCGAAAGCCTGCCGCTCACGATCTCGATGCCAAGCTCCTGCACGATGCGCGCGTGCATGCTCTTGCGGGGAAGGGGATGGCGATAGTCCATGCCGTTCCTCAGCGCGACGCCGCGCGATGACCGAACGCGCGCTGCGACAGGCAGAACACGAGCAGCAGCGCGCCGACCGCGATCTTCGTCCACCACGAACTAAGTGAACCGTCGAACGAGATCAGCGTTTGAATGATGCCGAGCAACAGCACGCCGAACAGCGTGCCGATCACATAGCCGACACCGCCAGTCAGTAACGTCCCGCCGATGACGACGGACGCAATGGCATCGAGTTCGAGGCCCATTGCATGCAGGCCGTATCCCGAGAGCATGTAGAACGTGAACAGCACGCCGCCGAGCGACGAGCAGAAGCCCGACAGCGCATAGGCGCCGATGGTGGCGCCGTGCACCGGCAGGCCCATCAGCAACGCGGAGTGCGGATTGCCGCCGACCGCATAGACGGAACGGCCGAACGGCGTGTAATGCGCGACGAATACGGCAATCGCGAGCACGACGAGCGCAATGACCGCGCCGATAGAAAGCGATGCATCGCTCATCACCGGGATGCGAATCTGCGACACGGCCGCGTACCACGGATGCGTGATGCTGATCGAATCGATGCTGATCAGATAGCACAGCCCGCGCGCGAGGAACATGCCCGCGAGCGTCACGATGAACGGCTGCAGCCGGAAGCGCGCAATGAGCCAGCCCATGAACGTGCCGAATGCCGTGCCCATCAGGAGCACGAGCGGGATGACCGCGAGCGGATGCCAGCCCGCTTTCTCGACGAGCGCGGCGGAGACCATCGTCGTCAGCGCGATCACCGATCCCACGGACAGATCGATACCGCCCGACAAAATCACGAACGTCTGACCCACCGCGACGACGATAAGGAACGCGTTATCGATCAGCAGATTGAGGAAGACTTGCGGCGAGAGAAAGCCGGTGTACATCGTCGAGCCGATCACGGAGACAGCGATGAAGAGCGCGATCGTCGCGGCGAGCGGCAAATAGCGGCTCTGCGTGCGGCTGCGCCATGGAGCGCGGCCGCCATGACCCGGCGTGATCGGCACGCTTGGCGGTTTCGGCAAGCGCGAATTCATCGGTGCACCTCACGATCGGAAAGGGCAGGGCGGCGCGCGAACTTCGCGACCGTTGCGCGAAAGTCGCCGGATTGCAGCATCATCACCGCGAACACGACGATCGCCTTGACGACGAGATTCACTTCCGGCGGCACGCCCAACGAATAGATGAGATAGGTGAGCGTCTGGATGATCAGTGCGCCGATCACGCTGCCCGCCAACGTGAAGCGCCCGCCCGTGAGCGCCGTGCCGCCGAGCGTGACGGCGAGGATCGCATCGAGTTCGAGCAGCAGGCCGGCGTTGTTGCCATCGGCGCTCTTCACGTTGGAACTGATCAGAATGCCCGCGACGCCCGCACACAGGCCGCTGAACGCATAAGCGCCGAGCGTCAGCCGCCGCGCCTGCACACCGGCGACGCGCGCTGCCGTCGGATTGATGCCGACGGCCTGCAGAAAGAGCCCGAGCGCCGTGCGCGTGATGGCGAGATAAAGCAGCGCGAACACGAGCGCGACAATCAGAATCGATACGGGCAGGCCGAGGAAATACCCGCCGCCGAAGAAGAAGTACGGCGAATAGTAAATGGTGATGATCTGACCGCTCGTGATGAGCTGCGCGATGCCGCGTCCCGCGACCATCAGAATCAATGTCGCGATAATCGGCTGCATGCCCGCACGCGCGACCAGCAAGCCGTTCCACACGCCGCACAACAACGCGACGCCGAGCGCCGCCAACAGCACGACGGGCAGCGGAAAGCGCGTGACGTTGCCTGCAATCGACCCGCCGATGGCCCACGCGGCGACCGCGCCCGCAATCGCGACGATCGCGCCCACGGATATGTCGATGCCGCGCGTGGCGATCACGATCGTCATGCCGAGCGACACCACGGCGAGCGGCGCCGCGCGATTGAGAATGTCGATGAGGCTGCCGTACAGATGGCCATCGCGCCATTCGATGTGCAGGAAGCCGGGATTGAACGCCGCGTTCAGCGCGAGCAGCAGCGCGAGCGTGACGATAGGCCAGCCCAGCCGATGTTCGAGCGCAGCGCGCAGCGCGTTGGGTCGCACGGCATCATCCATGTTCGGCTCCGATCATTTCGCACACGGTGTCCTCGCTCGTGCCCGCAGGCAACTCGCCGACCTTGCGCCGGTCGCGCATCACGACGATACGATTCGCTATCCGAACGATCTCCGATATCTCCGACGATATGAAGAGCACCGCCATGCCCGTCGAAGCGAGCCGCAGGATTTCATCCATGATTTCCTGTTTCGCCGCCACGTCGATGCCACGCGTCGGTTCGTCGAGGATCAGGAGGCGCGGTTCCGTGGCAAGCCATCGCGCGATGAGCGCCTTTTGCTGATTGCCGCCCGACAGAAGCCCAATAGGCATGTCCAGCGTCGCGGCCTTGATGCCGAGCGCACGCACGAACCGTTCGGCGAGCGCGTTCTGCTCTGCACGCGACAGGCAGCGTCGCGCGCCGAGCCGCGCCTGCAACGCGAGCGCGATGTTCTCGCGCAGCGACAGCTCCGCGACGATGCCGTCCGCCTTGCGCTCCTCCGGGCAAAACGCGAGACCGTGACGGATCGCGTGCGCGGGCGTTGCGAATTCGACCGGCACGCCGTCGATCCGCAATTCGCCCTCGTCGGGCTTTTCCAGTCCAAACAACAGTTTCGCGAGTTCCGTGCGGCCCGAGCCGAGCAAGCCCGCGACGCCGACGACTTCGCCCGCGCGCACGCGCAGATCGAGCGGCTGCAATTGCCCCTTCTGGCCGAGGCGTGAGGCGTCGAGCAGCGCGTCGTCGGCTGAGGCCGTATCGGTTTCGTCGGGCGGTGCCTGGCGCGCCTGCGCGGCGGCCAGTTCGCGGCCAAGCATCGCGGCGATCAGCGCTTGCGCATTCAACTCGCTCGCAGGCCATGCGCCGACGAGGCGGCTATTGCGCAACACGGTGATGCGATCCGAGATCGCATAGACCTGATTGAGAAAGTGCGTGACGAAGAGAATCGCCAGACCTTGCGCGCGCAAGCGGCGCAGCACGTCGAAGAGGAGGCGCACTTCTTCTTCGTCGAGACTGGACGTCGGCTCATCGAGAATCAGCACTTTCGATGACAGCTTCAACGCACGCGCAATCGCCACCATCTGCTGAACGGCGACCGAGTAACTCGTGAGCAGGCGCGTCACATCGATATCTAGGCCGATGCGTGCGAGCAACTCGCGCGCTTCGCGATTCGTCGCGTCCCAGTCGATGCGGAACGCATGCAGCGCCCCGCGCCGCGGAAACGATCCGCTCAGGATGTTCTCGGCAACGGACAGGTTGGGGCAGAGATTCACTTCCTGATAGACCGTGCTGATACCTAGCCGCTGCGCCTCTTGCGGCGAGCCGGGGCGGATTGCGCGGCCATCGAGCATGATGTCGCCGGCGTCGAGACTGACGACGCCGGTGAGCACCTTGATGAGCGTCGACTTGCCCGCGCCGTTCTGCCCCATCAGCGCATGAACCTCGCCCGGATAGAGGGTGAGGTTCACGCCGGCCAGCGCATGCACGCCGGCGAAGCGCTTGTCGATGCCGCGCAGCTCGAGTACGGGCGCGGCGTCCGTCGGCCTTGGCGATGTCATCGTCGCTCAGTACTTGCGGTTCGGAAATTCCTTCGCCGCGACTTCCATCGGGAAGATGCTTTCCTGCGTCACGATACGCTTCGGGACGGGCTTGCCCGCCTTGATGTCCTTCACTACCGACATCAACTGCGGCCCGAGCAGCGGACTGCATTCGACGGATACATTCAGCTTGCCGGCCATCATCGCTTCGAACGCGCCCTTCACGCCATCGACCGAAATGATGATGATGTCCTTGCCCGGCTTCATGCCCGCTTCTTCGATCGCCTGAATCGCGCCGATCGCCATGTCGTCGTTGTGTGCATAGAGCACGTTGATCTTCTTGCCGTCGGCCTTGAGGAACGCTTCCATCACCTCCTTGCCTTTCGCGCGGGTGAAGTCGCCGGTCTGCGAGCGGATGATCTTGTACTTCGGGTCCGCCTTGATGATCTCCTCGAAGCCCTTCTTCCGGTCGATGGCGGGCGCGGAGCCGACCGTGCCTTGCAATTCGACGATATTCACAGGCCCGGGATTGCTCTTCATCTTTTCGACGAGCCAGCGGCCTGCCTTGCGGCCTTCTTCGGTGAAGTCGGAGCCGATGAAGGTGACGTAAAGCGATTCGTCCTTGCTGCTGATTGCGCGATCGGTGAGCACGACGGGGATTTTTGCGTTCTTCGCTTCGATGAGCACGGTGTCCCATCCCGTTTCTACGACGGGCGAAAACGCGATGACATCGACTCGTTGCGCGATGTACGAACGGATCGCCTTGATCTGGTTCTCCTGCTTTTGCTGCGCGTCGGAGAACTTCAGGTCGATGCCCGCCTCCTTGGCGCTCGACTTGATTGACTGCGTATTCGCGGTGCGCCATTCACTCTCGGCGCCGACTTGCGCGAATCCGAGCACGATGGGTTTTTGCGCGAAACTCACTGCCGGCAACATGCCGCTCAATGATGCAGCGGCCATCGCGGCCAAAACGGTGCGGCGTCTCATCAGTGTTTCCTCCATTCGTTCGCTGTTGAATTATTGGTCTTCGAATGCTTGTGGAATGCACGTCTGAATCTGTTTTCAGATATCCCGCGGCCGCCAGAGGGCTGTTCTCTCGCTATTTGGGTTTTTATCTTTGCGATGGCGCGGCGTCGAGATAGGTAGACTATATGAAGGTCTTCGGCGGGTTTTTATCCATGTAAACCCGCTTGGGGGAGGACATAGTCTGACGATCTAGTCGCTGCTCGCCGCAAGCGAATCACTGCCCGGCCAACTTGAGTACGAAAAAAAACCCGCCGAACTTCGACGGGTTTCTCGCACGACAAGTCCGGCTTGAAGCCGGACCGCTGAATCAGTACGTGCCAGCCGGCGCGCGCACGCTCGTGGAAACGATGTACGGGGCCTCGGTACTCAGCTCAACTCGCACTTCTCCGACGGACATCACATCGCCCTTGGGCGCGGCACCGCCGTTCACGCGCACGAACGACACCGCATACTCCCGCCCGGCTGGGCCACCCATCTTCAGGAGCGCCGCGGTCGCCGGAAACTCGAGCGTCACCATGCCGTGATGCGCGGCCCCGGCTACTTCGAATGCACCGACCGTCCCGAGGAAATGCTTGGAACGCACTTCATCGATATCGACGCCTTCCGGCAGGTTCAGATAGACGTTATAGAAGTAGCCGCCCGCTGCGCCGGCGGTCGTCAGCATCACGTCGTCGAGGACGATCTTGACGGACTTGTACTGGCTCGACTTGTTGGCTGCAGGCGATGCGGCGTTCGACGCGCCGCGCGATGCCGCATCGAAGCTCTCCGCAGTCGTCGACAAGAGATCCTGCAACGGCTTGGTCGAATTCGCTTCGCCGATCACGCGCGCACTGACCGACGCTTCCCTCAGCGTCAGACCCTTGATGCCGCCAATCGAGCGGCGGCCGTTTCCAACGTTGCGCGCTGCCGTTGCAGCGAAGCTGGCGATCGGCGGGCGAGCGCGAATTTGCGCGACTTGGGCCTGCACGCGGATGATGCCCCCTCGTTGCGCGGACGGCGGCATCGTCGTGGGACGCGTGGTGTCCGCATAGTCATAGCCAAGGCGCGAGCGGTTCGAGTACGTCTGTTCCTTGTTGATCGTGAGACCCGGCGCGTAAGTGAACGTGCCGGCCCAGTACGGATCGCTCGGCGGCGGCATGGTTCGTCCATCGGGGAGCGCCCATGCGTGCCACAGACGGTCGACGTTCGCGTGATGCAGGTAGAAGATCGGATCGCGCGGCGATTGCATCGTCGCCATCGCATTACCGATGATGTTATGCACAGGATTGTGCGGAGCGCTCTCGAACTTCTCTTCGAACGAGTTAGCCGTGCCGCGCTGGAAGTTCACGACTGAATACGAGAACGGCGACAGGTCCAGTGCGCTGTACACGTTCGTGTTGAGACGCGGACAGTACAGCGGATTGCCGCTCGCGTTGTCGGTGAATTCACTGGGAATATGCGGGTTCTTGAACCAGTCCCAGTAGGGCAGCGTGAAGCTCGCATCGCCGGTGATGCGCTTCATCTGCTGCTCGAGATAGTAGAGATAGCCGCGGTGCCAGGCGAGGAAGTACGGTGCGCGATGCGGGCAGTAGTTCGCATGCACATTCGTCCAGTACTGCCACGAGTTCGGATCGTTGGCGTTGGTATTGGCCATCATGGAGCGCACGCAGTTCAGAAACGATGCGTATTGCGGGGTCTGCTTGTACTGCTGCCACTCCACGCGGACCACGTTGGTCGCCGCAACGGCCATATAGGGAAACGCAGCCCATGAAAGCGTCGATGCAGCGCCGCCGAGGAATGCTCGTCGGGAAATTTTAAGGCGGCTCAAGATGTTCTCCGGTACATAGTACGACGAATTAAACACGACACGATCAGTCCATGCGAAGCCGGCGATCTTGCGGTGGATCGCGCTTCGATGCTCGTGCTGGATGACGAACTGGGAGACCGTGGCGACGAACAACGTGCCTTTACAGTCAGGCCATCGAGAAAGGAACGCGTGCCTTGCAGTCGATATACGTCGTGGGTTGTCAGAAAGAAATGTACGCCGATCAGTCGTCCTTTTATCGTGCGCTTCCGCACGTAAATATCCGACTAATGTCGTTTATACATGTGTTGTCGCACTGTGACTACAGCGCTCAACTTATTTTCAGCCAATTGCAGGCCGCGAAAATATCGAATGCGTTAGTAATTCAATGAAAACCATTCGTCATTCGATAATCCTCTGCAGAATAACGTCACAGCAATTGAAACAGACGGGAGCGTTCAGGAGAAAGACGATGTCGATCGGCAAAGGCCTTGTGAAAGCAGTATTGGATTGTCTTCCAGACCGCGTGTTCCTGAGTATCGCGCATCGGCGCAAGGTCGGCAGATTTCCGAACATCAGCCATCCGAAGACGTTCAACGAAAAGATACTGCATCGCTGTCTCTATCCGGATGCGCGCTTCGTCGATCTCACCG
Organism: Caballeronia grimmiae; assembly: GCF_000698555.1. Lineage (GTDB taxonomy): Bacteria > Pseudomonadota > Gammaproteobacteria > Burkholderiales > Burkholderiaceae > Caballeronia > Caballeronia grimmiae. The sequence continues at coordinate 12,483 of NZ_JFHE01000016.1, forward strand.
ACAAGCTGACCGTGCGCGACTACGTGCGTCGAAAAGTCGGTGAGCAATATCTGATACCGCTCATCGCCACGCCGCCCGCGTTCACGCGTGACGTGTTCGATGCATTGCCGCGCGCCTTCGTGATGAAAGCGAATCACGGCAGCGGTTTTGTCGAAGTCGTGCGCGACAAGTCGAAGACATCGTTCGATGAATTGCAGCGCCTCGCGCAACGCTGGCTCGCGACTGATTTCTATCGCGTGGCTCGCGAGCGTCACTATCGCACGATCAAGCCGCGCATCTACTTCGAGCAGCTCTTGATTGAGTCGAACGAGGAGATTCCCGCCGACATCAAGATTCATTGTTTCTTCAGTGAGGGCCAGGCCACGCCGACGATTTACATCGCGGTGATTTCGGATCGTTTCGGCGAACATCCGCGTGGCGATATGTATGACGGCAACTGGAACCGTCTCGATGTCGCGATCGGTCACTATCCGCGCAGTCCGCAGCCAGCGCCGCGTCCCGCGAACCTCGATGCGCTGCTATCGGTTGCGACGTCGCTTGCGGAAGGCTTCGAGTATGTGCGTGTCGATCTTTACGCGCCGGGCGACCGGATCTATTTCGGCGAGTTGACTTTCACGCCGGGCGCGGGCGTGTTTCCGATGGACCCCGAGCATCTCGACTACGAATGGGGCCGGCTCATGAACCGCCCGTTTCTTCAAAGCGCGCGGGCATGGAACGGTTAATTCACGAAGCAGCGAACGCACGGCGACGTCGTGTCACCATCTCGCCGGCACGGCGTGGCGCGGTGTTGAATACGACGCCGGCGACGTTCGCGCCGCTTCGCTGAAGCGTGCTGACAGCATCGTCGATTTCTTCCTCGCTGCGTGGGCCGGGGCGCGCGACGACGATGGTCGAGCCGCCGAGCGCGGCCACGGTGCTCGCATCATCGAACGCGAGTATCGCGGGGGTATCGATGATGATGAGGTCGTAAAGCGGCGATAGCTGTTCGAGCAGTTCCGGCAGACGCCCGTTCGCGAGCAGTTCGGATGGATCGGCGAGCGCGCCGCCGGCTGTCATCACGTCGAGACCCGGTACATCGACGTGACGAACAGCCGACGCGGCGTCGATTCGGCCCGTGAGCCAATGCGCCAGTCCCGCGCCGGGCGGTAGTCCGAATATCGCCGCCACCCGGCCGTGACGCAGGTCCGCATCGATCAGCAGCACGCGCTTTCCGCCTCGCGCGTTGACGTCGGCAAGATTGGCGGCGATGAAGGTCTTGCCGACACCGGCAGTCGGCCCCGCGACGACGAGCACATGCGACCCGTTACGACCCGCAGCCAGGACTGACCGTTGCCGTCTTCCGAATTGAGAGTATTCGAGCGACATGATCACGAAGCGCTCCTCGGTGAATGATTTCGATGCGGCGATCGAAAACGCACGTTCGCACGCTTCGCCGCCGATACCGGCCTGCAAACGGCCAGCGTAGTACACCGAATTTCGGATGGACAGGGGCAAGCGAAACGCGTTCGCGACTTTCGCTTTCCATCCGGCGCCCGAACGCCTAAAACAGGAACGAGGCCGGCTCGATGCATGGAGCCGCCGCGGGCGGACGTCGCTCGAAGGAGAGTTCAAGCGACATGGTTACGACGGCCCGAACGTTCGATATCAACGGATGAGGGCGAAAATGAGCTATCAACTGGAAGGCAGCATTCTTGAAGTATGCGAATGCAAAGTGCTTTGTCCGTGCTGGATCGGAGAAGATCCGGATAACGGTATCTGCCGTAGTGCGCTGGCTTATCACTACGAGAAAGGCGTGATCGACGGTGTCGACGTGTCCGGCGTGACCGTCGCGTTCGCTGCCTTCATTCCGGGCAACGTGCTGAGCGGTAACTGGCGCGTTGCGATGTTCGTCGACGACAAGGCGACCGATGCGCAATTCGATGCGCTGCTCAGCGTGCATCGCGGTGAGCGCGGCGGGCCGCTCGCCGAACTCGTCAAACTGATTGGCGAGGTCGTCGCGGTGGAACGCGCGCCCATCGAATTCACGGTGCAGGACGGCAAGGGCAGGCTGACCGTCGGGCAAACGATCGATGCGGAAATGGAGCCGTATCGCGGCCCAACGGGCGAGCCGACCAAACTCGTCGAAAGCATCTTCTCGACGATACCCGGTTCGCCGGCTTACGTCGGCAAAGCGAACCTGTTCCGTCTGAAAGACGAGAAACTGGGTATCGACCTTTCGCTCTCGGGGCATAACGCCATTCAAGGTTCGTTCAGCTTCGCGTCTTAGCGGGCAGGAGCGAGTTGAGCAATGCGCAACGACGCACGCGCCCGGCTGTTCGCACCGATCTTCACCGCGTTGGTGGCGAGCGCATGGATCGTCCTGTGGGCATGGGGCGCGGGACCGTATGCGCGTTATGTTCATCACGCAAGCTGGTCGGACTTGCCGGGCGTGGCGGCGATTTGCGAAGCCGTTCCCGGCGGCAGCCTGCTACTCGACGCATTGCTCCACAGCGCGGCCTGGCTACTGATGATCGCCGCGATGATGCTGCCCACGGTTTTTCCGTTGCTGGCGGGCTTCAGACGCCTCACTGCCGCGCGCCCGGACAGGCGCGTACTGCTTGCGTTGCTCGTGTCGGGCTATGCGAGCGTGTGGGCGCTATTCGGCGTGGCCGCGCATGTCTTCGATGCGACCTTGCATCAGGTTGCCGAACGCGTGCCCGTGATATCGCTATATGCCTGGCTTCTAGGCGCTGGCGTCGTCGGGCTGGCGGGTGCTTATCAGTTCACTCGCATTAAATACCGATGCCTGGAGAAGTGCCGGTCGCCGCTCATGTTCGTCATGGAGCACTGGACCGGACGAAATGCTCGGCGCAATAGTTTCGTGTTGGGCGTCAGTCACGGCGCGTTTTGCGTCGGTTGCTGCTGGACGCTCATGCTGCTGATGTTCGCGGTGGGCACGGGAAGCATCGGCTGGATGCTCGCTTTGGGCGCGGTCATGGCGGCAGAAAAGAATTTGCCGTGGGGACGACGCATCGGACAAGCGGTGGGCGTTGCTTTAATTGTATGGGCGTGCGGGATTGGCTTGATGCACGCGGGATGACGCACCAACATGAAGCAACGATGCACGGTTTTGGTTCGTCAATACGGAACCAATTAAAAATCTTATAGGGCCAATTGTTTTTCCTTAGACATTTCTGAACTTTTCATGCGAAAGTGATTCGTAAGGATCTGTGCGTCGACAAGCGGCGGCGCCAGCGACAATCTTTGGAGAGAGAACGCATGAATCGACCGAAACGGATGCTCGTTGAAAACATTGCGTGGGCTCGCGAGACCGCGCATGCAGACCCGCAGTTCTTTCCAGGACTCGCGCAAGGGCAAAGCCCGAAGGTGCTATGGATAGGCTGCTCCGACAGCCGCGTTCCGGCGGAGCCCGTGACGAACGCCAATCCTGGCGATCTGTTCGTTCACCGTAATATCGCCAATCTGTTTTCCCCGTCCGACGACAACACCGTGAGCGTGCTCGAATACGCCGTGCGCGTGCTCGAAGTCGATCACGTGATCGTATGCGGGCATTACGGCTGCGGCGGCGTTCGTGCATCGCTGCTGCCGCTATCGAATGAGTTGCCGCACGTGAATCGCCGGATTGCGCCGTTATGCGCGCTGGGCGATCGTCATCGAAAAGAACTGGACGCGTGCGCCGATCTGGATGCGCGGGCGAATCGCCTTGCCGAGCTCAACGTGCTCGAACAAGTGCGCCTGTTGCGTCAATCCGCAATCGTTTGCGATCGAGACACGCCCCCACTCGTTCACGGCTGGATCTTCGGGCTCTCTGACGGGCTCATCAAGGTGTTGTCCTCGGGCTACGACGACGAACCCGCGCGCGATACGCGGCGCGCATCGCAGGCCGACATGCTCGAAGCGGTCGAATTGGCCGACCGATAATCGACTATGTTTTCCCAGGCATTTCTTTGCATGCGACGTGGCGTCGATCGCGTTGCAGGCCCCAACTCGCTTCAAGAAACCATGAACTCAATAAACCGCCTGACTCACTTTCCACGCGATATTTTCGCGGGCACGGTCGTCTTTCTCGTCGCCATGCCGCTTTGTCTTGGCATCGCCAATGCATCCGGCGTCGATGCCTTTGCGGGGCTTCTGTCCGGCATCATCGGCGGACTCGTCGTCGCGTTGCTGAGCGGCTCGCATCTGAGCGTCAGCGGTCCCGCGGCCGGACTCATCGTCATCGTTGTCGACGGCATCGCGGGACTCGGCAGCTTTTCGTCGTTCCTGCTCGCCGTGCTGCTGTCCGGCGCGATTCAGTTCGGCTTCGGCATGCTGAAAGCGGGGCGCTTTGCGGCCTATGTGCCGTCGTCGGTCATCAAGGGAATGCTCGCCGCGATCGGCCTGCTGCTGGTCATCAAACAGATACCGCTCGCCGCAGGCTTCGCGAACGAAGGCGCAAAGGCTGCAAGCGGTGCGGGCATGATCGATACCCCGTTCGGCACGATGTCGATCGCGGCGTGCTTCGTCGCACTCGTCTCGCTGGCGATGCTGGCCGCGTGGGAAACACGCGCGATGCGGCGCTTCGCGCTCGTGCGCGCGGTGCCCGCACCGCTTGCTGTCGTTGCGTTCGGTATCGGCGTGACGCTGCTGCTCGATGCCGTCGCGCCGGGCTTCTCGCCGCCCGCGCAGCATCGCGTCGCGTTGCCGTCGATGCAAACGTTTGCCTCGTTCACCCATGCGCTTTCGCTACCCGATGTATCGCAGTTGGTGAATCCCGATGTATGGCGCCTTGCGCTGACGCTCGCCATCGTCGCCAGCCTGGAAACCTTGCTGTGTCTCGAAGCGGTCGAGCAGATCGATCCGAAGAAGCGCGCGGCGCAGCCCGACCGCGAACTCAAGGCGCAAGGCATCGGCAACATGATGGCGGGCGCAATCGGCGCGCTGCCGATCACGTCGGTGATCGTGCGCAGTTCCGCCAACGTGCATGCGGGCGCGCAGAGCCGCTGGTCATCGTTCATACACGGCGTTCTGCTGCTCGCGAGTGTGTTTGCGCTGACGAGCATCATCAACCTGATTCCGCTCGCGTGCCTCGCGGCGATCCTGATTTTCACGGGGCTCAAGCTCGCCAAGCCATCGCTGTTCGCGGCTGTCGCAAAGCAGGGCATCGAGCGGTTTGCACCGTTCATCGTGACCATCGCTGGCGTGTTGCTGACCGATCTGCTGATGGGCATTCTGCTGGGCATCGCGTGCAGTCTCGCGCTCGCCGTGCGTGCGAACCTGAAGCGGCCCATCACCATCGCGCAGCATGACGATCACTACCTGCTGTCGTTCCGCAAGGACGTATCGTTTCTCGGCAAGGTGTCGCTCAGACAGCATCTTCATGCGATCCCCGATGGCGCGACCGTCATCTTCGATGCCTCGCGCGCCGATTACATCGACCCCGACGTGCGCGAACTCATCGAGAAGTTCATGGCCGATGCGCCAGCACGGCGCATGCACGTCGAATGCCGGCAAATGCCGCGTGCGGGCGCGCAACCGGTGAAGAACGGCTGGCTCGGCCTGATGCGGCAACGGGGAAGTTGACCGTAGTTGAACGTGACTTTCGCCCGAGGTCAGGGCGACACATCCTGCCAGTCGAACAGTCGATAGGTAGACTGAGCAACGCGAACGGGCGATGCCTAAAAGCTCCGGGGCGAAAGCCCGTTCGCGTCTTCCCCTATTCACATTTGCCGTCAACCGCCTGCTGCCGTCGTAGCACCAAGCGGCCGCTGTGCTGCAAGAACGTGCGAACGCTTGCAGCGTAAGGCTTCGGTGCAGCAGGGCGCCACGCAATAACGCCGTCACCGACGCAGAGATATAACACTCCCTCATACCCCTATCGCAAACTGTCAATATTAGGCCGGCCTTCTTTTCGCTAGATTCGCAAGTCAGTGCAACAGCCAGATCAAACGAAAAGGACAGGGGACACGAGCGATGAGTCCGCAAGAAAGGCCGCACGCATTGCGAGTCGCGATCGTCACGGGCGCGGGAAGCGGCATTGGCAGCGCAACGGTGCACGCACTTGCCGACGACGGCTGGCATGTCGCGCTCGCGGGCCGTCGGCAGGAGGCGCTCGATGCGGTGATCCGCAGCTACGCGCAGCGCCATCCGCAGACCGCCGATCGCCTGCTCGCAGTCGCGACCGATGTCGCCGATCCCGCATCGGTGCAGCATCTCTTTGAAACGGTGCAGCGCCGCTTCGGCCGGCTCGATCTGCTGTTCAACAACGCGGGCCTCGGCGTGGAAGGCGTATCGGTCGAAGACTTGTCGATTGAGCGCTTTCGCACCATGCTCGACATCAACGTCACCGGAACGCTGCTGTGCACGCAGGCCGCGTTTCGTCAGATGCGCGCGCAAGACCCGGGCGGCGGACGCATCATCAATAACGGCTCCCTGTCCGCGCATACGCCGCGTCTTCATTCCGCCGATTACACCGCGAGCAAGCATGCGGTGAGCGGCCTCACGAAAGCGTGCGCGCTCGATGGCCGCAAGTACGACATCGCCGTTTGCCAGATCGATTTCGGCAACGTGCTCACCGAAATGGCCGCGAAGATGCAGGGCGGCGTGCTGCAGGCGAATGGCGAACGCGCGCCCGAACCCACGATGGACCTCACGCATGCAGCGCGCTCCGTTGCTCACATGGCGAGCCTGCCGCTCGAAGCGAACGTGCAGTACATGACCGTCATGGCGACGAAGATGCCGTTCATCGGACGCGGATAGCAGCAGCACATCGCATCTCGACATAAAGCCGCACTCGACAAGAATACTTCGACGGAGACACACCATGCTCGATACCCTGGCGGATGTCGGCTCGAAAGCCGGCGCGCCCGATGAGGCGCGCATCTTCAACAAGGTGACCTGGCGCATCGTGCCGCTCATTCTCGCGTGCTTCGTGGCCGCGTATCTCGACCGCGTGAACATCAGTTTCGCGAAGCTGCAGATGCAGTCGCAACTCGGCCTGAGCGAAGCGGCATACGGCCTGGGCGCGAGCGTGTTCTTCATCGGCTATCTGTTGTTCGAAATACCAAGCAACGCGATCATGGTGCGGACCGGCGCGCGCCGCTGGATTGCTCGCATCATGATTTCATGGGGCCTCGCATCCGCGGCGATGATGTTCGTGCGCGACGAAACGTGGTTCTATATCCTGCGCTTCCTGCTCGGCGCGCTCGAAGCCGGCTTCGTGCCGGGCGTGCTGTACTTCTACACGCAATGGTTCCCGGCGGAACGGCGCGGCCGCATGAACTCGCTGTTCTTCGGCGCGATCGCGCTGTGCGGAATCATCGGCGGCCCGATCTCGGGCGGTATCCTCAAGTACTTCGATGGCGTCAGCGGCATGCCGGGCTGGCAGTGGCTGTTCCTGCTCGAAGGATTGCCGTCGATCGCGCTCGGCCTGATGGTGCTCTTCGTGCTCGACGATCGCGTCGAGGATGCAAAGTGGCTCACGCCCGCCGAAAAGAGCCTGCTGTCCGCGATCATCGCGCGGGACCGCAAGGTGGACAGCACGCATTCGTTTCTGGTTGCGCTGCGCTGGCCGGTGATCTATCTGTTCTCGCTGATCTACTTCGGGCTGTGCATGGGCATCTACGGCTTCCTCTTCTGGATGCCGCAACTCGTGAAAAGCGCGGGCAACAGCGATCCGCTGATCATCGGCCTCATCACGATGATTCCCTATCTCGCCGCGATGGTCGGCACGGTGCTCATCAGCCGCAACTCCGACCGCACCGGCGAGCGGCGCTGGCATCTGACGGGTTGCGCGCTTGCCGCTGCGTTCGGCTACCTGATCAGCGCGACATGGCCCACGAGCACGGTGCTGCTCGTGCTCGGCCTGAGCATCTCGGCGACGGGCGTCATCGCTTCGTTCGGGATCTTCTGGATGTTTCCTGCGCGGATTCTCACGGGCGCGGCGGCGGCGGCCGGACTTGCGCTGATCAATTCGCTGGGGCAGTTCGGCGGGATCGTCGCGCCGTACATGGTCGGCAAGGTGAAGGACTTGCTCGGCAGCGCGTCGATGGGGCTGTATGCGATCGCGGTCGTCTGCATCTTTACCTCGGCGCTGATCGCGTGGGGCATGCCGCACAAGATCCGTTTCCGCGACGCACGCACGGCGCGCGTCGAATAGGCAGTCGCACGCCGGTCTCTCACCCGTCCCTTACCGCCAGCGCCACGTGAACCGTGGCGCTGGCCGGCCGCATCGCCCTCGTCGCTTCGCTGAACAAACTCCCAATTTAGTCAAGCATTCGCAACAATTCTTTACCGCGCGCCGCTCGCTTCGCCTACAATTGCGAACGATTCTCAATTCAGCGGCGACGTTCGACCTGCCGTCCTACCATCCAGCAAAAATCGAAGAACAATGTCTCAACGGGTAATCGAAGCGCCGCGTTGCCGGCGCACGGCGGTATCGTGGGCGGCGCATAGCTTTTTCGCCGGGTTCGTGGGTGTCGCGGCGGCGATCGCCGCGCCGGGCGTCGCGATTGCGCAGGAAGCGGCCACGCCGGAAGCCGGCCAGTCGGCGGAATCGGGCGCGGCGGGTTCTTCTACGGTGCTGCCGGCCGTCGTCGTCAAGAGCACGGCAACGACCGGCGAGCTGCCCGCGCCGTATGCAGGCGGCCAGCTTGCGAAGGGCGGCGGCATCGGCGTGCTGGGAACGTCGAACGTGATGGATCAGCCGTTCAACACGACCAACTACACCGAGCAGGCGATGCAGGACATCCAGGCGCGCACGCTCGGCGATGTCGTCGTGAACAATGCGTCGGTGCGTGCGCAGCAGAGCAGCGGCGGGTTCGGCGATGTCTTCGAGATTCGCGGCTTCGACGTGCAGGCGACCGATGTGGCGCTCAACGGCCTGTACGGCATGGTGTCGGCGGCGAAGATGCCGGTGAATCTCGCGGAGCGCGTCGAGGTGCTGCAAGGCCCAGGCTCGCTGATGTACGGGATGGGGCCATCGGGCAGCATCGGCGGAGCGATCAACATCGTCACGAAGCGCGCCGACGATGAACCGTTGACGCGTCTCACCGCGCTCTTTCAGTCGAAGGGACAGTTCGGCGCGGCCGCCGACGTAGGCCGCCGCTTCGGCGATGAAGGGCAGTGGGGCATCCGCGTGAACGGCCAGTTCAAGGATGGCCAGACGGGCATCGCGCACGGCAATCAGCTTCAGGGCGATGGCGCGATCGGTCTCGATTATCGCGGCAAGCAGTTGCGCTGGTCCTTCGACGCCTACAACGTCTCCGAGAATACCGACGAGTTCCGCTCGCAAATCGGCTTCGGCACGGCGACGGCAGTGCCGGCCGCGCCATCGGGCTATACGAATCTGTATCCCGGATCGAAGCTGAAGCTGCGCGATTCGGCCGTCATGACGCGGCTCGAGTACGACATCAACCGCTACGTCACCGTGTATGGCGCGGCGGGCGAGCACTACGGCACGTCCGAGCAGAACTTCCCGTACGCGAGCGGCATGACCGCTGCCGGCGCGTTCGACGTGACCAACGGCTATTACGACGCGTACAACCGCACCAAGACCGTCGATGCCGGTTTGCGCTTTCACTTCGACACGTTCGGCGTCAAGCACACGCTGGTCACGGGCGTGACTTCGCTGAATCAGGAGCAGGGCTATTTCTACGCGCTGGGGAGCGAGTCGGTGGCGTCGAGCTTGTATAACCCGACGCCGCTCTTGCCGATGACCACCGCACGCGGCGATCCGCAACGCAGCAGCCAGTTGCGCCTCAACAGCCAGCAGATCATCGACACGATGTCGTTCTTCGACGATCGCCTGCTGCTCACGGGCGGTTTCCGTCGACAGACCATCGGTCTCGACAATTACGACCCGACGAGCGGCGCGCAGACGAGCGCAATCGATCAGCAGGCGATCACGCCGCTCGCGGGCATCGTGTTCAAGCCGCTGTCGAATATCTCGGTGTACGGCAACTTCACGTCGGGTCTCACGAACGGCGACACCGCGCCAGCCGGCACCGCCAACGCGGGGCAGGCGTTCGCACCGTACAAGTCGAATCAATACGAAGCGGGCGTGAAGGCGGACTGGGGCCGCGTGCTGACATCGATCTCGGTGTTCCAGATCAGCCGGCCCAACGGCGTCACGAATCCGACGACCAACATCTACGGCTACGACGGCAAGACGCGCATTCGCGGTCTCGAACTCGCGGCGTATGGCGAAGTGTTCCGCCACCTGCGCATGATGGCGAGCGCGACGTTCTACGATCCGAAGCTCCAGGGCACCGAAGGCGGCGCAAACGATGGCAACGATCCTGTCGGCGTGCCGAAATTCGCGTTCAATCTCGGCGCGGATTACGACTTGCCGTGGGTGCCGGGCCTGAGCATCAACGGCCGCATCATTCACACCGGCGCGCAGTACTACAACGCCAGCAACACGCTGCGGCTGCCTTCGTGGACCCGCTATGACCTGGGCGTGCGTTACGGCATGCGCGTCATCGGCAAGGACGTGATCCTGCGCGCGAACGTCGAGAACCTCTTCGGCAGCCGCTACTGGATTCAGCAAGGCACGTACGTGACGAACGCGGCGCCGCGCACGCTGTTGCTGTCGGCTGAATTCAACTTCTGAGGCTGAACGCAGAAGAGCCGGGCCGATGAAAGCCGCGCCCTTGTGGGCGAACCGGCTGCTGCCGTTTGCGATGGCGGACCGGGCGAATGCTGAAGTCAACGTGTTCTTCGCCGTGTGGAGCGCAACGCTCCTCTTTGCGATGACGCGATCCGCGCGGCGCGCGTGGATTGAATTGTTGTGGCTCGCGGCTGGCTTGCTCGCGCTGCTGCCATTGCTCAACGCGGTCACGACTCAACGGCCGCTCTGGCGCAGCATCGTGGAAGGCGACCCGGCGTTCGCAGGCTTCGAACTGATGCTGTGGGCCTTCGCGGCGCTGCATGCGGTTCTGGCGTTGCGCGTGGCGCGTCATCGTCCGCGAATCACGCGCTCGACGAGTCACCGGTCGGACGTCGTCGAATCAGAACGCGAGAAACAGAGCGCATGATGCACATGATCGCGTTGCTCTGCTGTGTCGCTTCGTTCGCATGTCTCGCCCTCGCGATGGAGCGTCACCAACGGCCGATTCTGCGCGGACACACCCGCAGTCTTCGCGTCGCTGACTGGTGCGGGCTCTTGCTTGCGCTCGTCATCGCCGTCGCGAATGAAGGCTGGGCGATGGGCCTCGTTCGCTATAGCGGCGACACGAGTTTTGGCGCAGGCGTCGTTTATCTTGCGTTGATTGCGTACGAGCGCTTTCGCCCGCGCCCATCAAACTGACGAACACAGTCCGCGTTTTCCCCTAGCGAATCTTCGTTGACGCTCGACCGTTCACGTACCAGAATTCGAACATCGCACTGTGATCACAGGTCACAGTTTCCGCAGCGCATCCTCAGGCACAGGACCGGAAACGCATGGCGCCGACACGCTCCGCAACGGATCTTCCCGCGTTGGAACTCGTGGCACGAGAAACGATGGCCGGCCGGGTCTATGCGCAATTGCGCGAGGCGATCATGACCGGACGCTTCGCGCCGGGCCAGTTGTTGAGCCTGCGCAGCGTCGCCGAAGCGGTCGGCTCATCGACGATGCCGGTGCGCGCTGCGCTCACGCGCTTGCAGGCGGAAGGCGCATTGATCGACGGAGCGGGCCGCGCGCTGATGGTCCCGCCCATGACGCTCGAGCTGCTCGGCGAATTGCGCGACGTGCGCGTCGCGCTCGAAGGCGCAGTCGCTAAGCGAGCGGCGTCCCGCATGACGCGCGCGCATCTCACCGCGCTGCAAGCCGTCTACGACGTGATGGACGCGCATGTCGAAGCGGGCGACGTCCCCGCTTATCTGCGCAGCAATTTCGAATTCCACATCGCCATCTACACGCACGGCGCGAGCGACATCACGCTTGCGACGATCCAGAACCTGTGGATGCGCATCGGTCCGTTCCTGAACCTCGTCGCGCCCGACATTCCGCATATGCGGCGTTCGATGGCCGCGCACCGACATATCGTCGAGGCGCTGTGGCGCGGTGATGGCGAAGGCGCACGCGCGGGCATCGAAGAAGATATCGGCGATGCAGCGGCGGACCTCGCGGAGCGTCTGCAAGGCGCGGAACAAAGCAACGAAGAAAGCGGCAAGAAAGGCGGCGCGCAGGCGAGCGCCTAGCAGCGATAAAGATCAAAACAAACGGAGACAGCGAATGACGGTTCTTCAGATGTTGAAACCGCAGGCGGGCTTGCGCGTGCTCATCACGGGCGGTGCGTCGGGCATCGGACTCGTGATCGCGCGAGCTTTTATCGACGCAGGCGCACGCGTGCATGTCTGCGATGCAAGCCCCGAAGCGATCGACGCCCTCGCCAAGGCGGAGGCCAATGCGGAGCTGAACCCCATTACCGCCACACTCGCCGATGTTTCGGACAGCGAAGCAGTCGATCGCGTATTCGCCGATGTGCAAAGCCAGCTTGGCGGCCTCGATGTGCTCGTGAACAACGCGGGCATTGCGGGACCTACGGGCGGCGTCGAAGAGATCGACGTGAAGGAATGGGAAGACACCGTCGACGTCAATCTGAACGCGCAGTTCTACTTCGCGCGGCGCGCGGTGCCGCTCCTGCGCGAGGCGCCGAACGGCGGAGCGATCGTCGCGCTGTCGTCGGTGGCGGGCAGGCTCGGCTATGCGTTCAGAACGCCGTATGCCGCGACGAAATGGGCCGTGGTCGGCATGGTGAAAAGCCTTGCGATCGAACTTGGGCCGACGAACATTCGCGTCAATGCGATTCAGCCGGGCATCGTGAAAGGCCCGCGCATCGAGCGCGTGATCGCCGCGCGCGCGAAGCAGATGAACCTCTCCTACGAAGACATGGAAAAACAGTATCTCGCGAAGATTTCGCTGCGCCGCATGACGACGCCCGAAGAAGTCGCGGCCACCACGCTGTTTCTGTGCTCGCCAGCCGGCAGCGGCATTTCGGGGCAGGCCATCTCGGTGTGCGGCAACGTCGAAGTGCTTTGATATAAAGACTCAGAGGACCACATGGCAACCAAACGCAAGGTCATCATCACGTGCGCGCCGACCGGTGCGATTCATACGCCGTCCATGTCGCCTTATCTTCCGGTGACGCCGCAGCAAATCGCCGATGCGGCGCTCGCCGCCGCACAGGAAGGCGCGGCGATTCTGCACCTGCACGCACGCGATCCGAACGACGGCCATCCGACGCAAGATCCGGCCGTGTTCCAGGAGTTTCTGCCGCGCATCAAGGCGGAAACGGATGCGGTCATCAACATCACCACGGGCGGCAGCCCGCATATGACGGTTGCGGAGCGCCTCAAGCCCGCGCATCACTTCAAGCCGGAAGTCGCATCGCTCAATATGGGATCGATGAACTTTGGCCTCTATCCGATGCTCGATCGCTTCAAGGAACTGAAGCACGACTGGGAGCGCAAGCATCTGGAAAACAGCCGCGATCTGGTCTTCAAGAACACCTTCGCGGATATCGAATACATCCTCACTTCGTGCAGCGCGAACGGCACGCGCTTCGAGTACGAGTGCTACGACATCTCGCACCTGTATAACCTCGCGCATTTCGTCGATCGCGGGCTCGCAAAGCCGCCGTTTTTCGTGCAGAGCGTGTTCGGGCTGCTGGGCGGCATCGGGCCGCATCCGGAAGACCTGGCGCACATGCGCCGCACCGCGGACCGGCTTTTCGGCAAGGACTATGTCTGGTCGATTCTCGGCGCGGGCCGCAACCAGATCACGCTCGGCTCGATGGGCGTCGCACAAGGCTCTAACGTGCGCGTCGGTCTGGAAGATTCGCTATGGATCGAGCCGGGCAAGCTCGCTGAATCCAGCGCCGCGCAAGTGCGCAAGATCAAGCAGGTGATCGAAGGGCTGTCGCTCGATATCGCGACGCCCGACGAAGCGCGCGAGATGCTTCAACTCAAGGGCGGCAGCGACACCAACTTCTGATGCGGAGGGCATCGTGAACGACAGTGCAAGGCGCAAGCTGAAGGTAGTCGCCATGCCGACGGGCTGGCTGACCGTCGATCGCTCGTCGCAGGTCTATGGCCGGTATTTCGGACAACAGATCAAAGTGCCGGTATGGTCGACGGCCATCGTCGGGGCGGAGAAGAAGATCGTCGTGGATACCGGCATCCACGATCCGGGCTGGGTGTCGAACTTCGTTTGCCCGTGCGATCAGGCGCCGGAAGAGCGGCTCGAACGCGCGCTGAAGGAGTACGTGGGCTGGAGCGCGGACGAAGTCGATATCGTCATCAACACGCATCTGCACTACGACCATTCGGGCGGCAACACGCTGTTCCGCAATGCGCGCTTCATCGTGCAGGCGGCCGAGTGGGAGTACGCGGGGCATCCGCTGCCGACGCAGGCCACGTACTACCAGGAGTTTCTGATCGGGCGTGAACCGCTCGCGTACTTCCGCTGGCAATTCGCGCATGGCGTGACGGATATCGTACCCGGCGTGCGCGTGGTGCCGACGCCGGGACACACGCCGGGGCATCAATCGGTGGCGGTGGATACGGAAGAAGGCGTCGTGCTGATCGCGGGCGACTGCGCGAACTGCATGGAGAACATCGTCGATCTCGTGCCGGTCGGCATCGTGCATGAAACTCTCGCGGAAATGAGCTCGCTCACGCGCATCCGGCAGATCGCGGACTTCGTGATACCCGGACATGATCCGAACGTCGTGCCGGGAAGCGCGGGCATTGCGCTGCCTGCGAGCGCACGTCTTCCGCATGTCGCGAAGTGAGTTGCACAGTCGCAGGACCACGAGCTGTAGTCGGGATACCAATAACGAAGGACCGGAGGAAGACATGAAAGCATGGACGCATTCGATTCGCCGTGCGGGCCGGGCAGCGCTCGGCGTCGCAATCGCGGCGGCGCTCGGGGTATCGGCGCACGCGGAAGCAGCGGGCAAATACAAGGTGTTCCTGTCGATGAGCTATGTCGGCAACGACTGGCAGACCGAAGCCGCGAACATGGTGAAGGCGATGGCCAACACGCCCGCGCTGAAGGACAAGGTCGATCTTGAAGTACAGGTCGCGGGCACCGACGCGCAGAAACAGATACAGCAGATCAACTCGATGGTGCAGGCGGGCGCGAAGGCCATCATCATCTATCCGATCTCGCCGACCGCGCTCAATCGCGCGATCAAGAACGCGTGCTCGAAGGGCGTGGTCGTGGCCGCCTACGACGGGGAAGTGACCGAGCCGTGCGCGCACAACGTGACCATCGACCAGCATCAGGCAGGCACCGTGACCGCTGAATGGCTCGCCAAGACCATCAACGGCAAGGGCAATATCGTGATGATCAACGGCGTGCCGGGAACCTCGGTCGACCGTGCGCGCACGGAGGCCGCGAAGGCGGTGTTCGCGAAGCATCCCGACATCAAGGTCGTCGCGGAGGGCACCGGCATGTGGAGTCAGGCGACGGCCAAGACCGAACTGTCGAAGATTCTCGCCACGAATAGCTGGGACAAGATCGACGGCCTATGGATGCAGGTCGGCTGCTTCACGGCGGCGTCGATGCAGCTCGAAGCGGGCATCCCCGACGACAAGGTCAAGCCGTGTGCGGGCGAATCGTCGAACGGGCATCGCGTGCAGATGCTGCCGCCGGGCACGGTGAAGGGCGAGGGCAGTTATCGCTCGATCGGGTATCGCTCGATCTCGTATGGCGCGCCGCCGTATTCGGGCGCGATGGCGCTCAAGATGGCCGTGCAGAAGCTCGACGGCAAGGAGTTCCCGCAGCGCGTGACGCTCAAGCTGCCGCTCGTGCTGACGTCCGAATCGAAGCTCTGCAAGAGCGGCAGTATCGACGAACTGAAGGCGGGCTGCACCGCGTTCCCGCCGGACAAGGTGCCGCCGGGCTGGTTCGCCGACATCTATTCGGAAGACACGCGCGAAGTCGGCTTCAACGCGGCGCTGACCGGCAACCAGGACTGATGCGGCCAACGCGAGGAGGCGAGCAATGACGAGCGCATCCATGACCGGGAACGGCGCGCTGGCAATCGACGTCGCGAACGTGACCAAGCGCTTCGGCGCGACGGTCGCGCTCGACGGCGCGTCGTTCAAGGTCAGGCGCGGGACGGTGCACGCACTGCTCGGCGAGAACGGCGCGGGCAAGTCCACCACCGTCAAGCTGCTGTCCGGGCTGATGCAGCCGGATAGCGGGAGCATCCACGTGATGGGCAGCGAAGTGACGATGCGCGGCCCGAAGGACGCGCATCGCGCGGGCGTGCAGACCGCGTATCAGGAGATGACCCTGGTGCGCGATCTGACCGTCGAGCAGAACCTGCTGATGTCGTATGAACCGACGGGCTTTCTCGGTCGTATCAGGAAGCGCGAGGCCCAAAGGCAGGCGTTTGAGTGGCTCGAGCGACTGGAGCTATCGGACATCCGCCCGAGCGCCTATATCCGCGATCTCGCGTTGCCGGTGCGTCAGAAGATCGAGATAGCGAAAGCAATCGTTCGGCGTCCGAAGGTATTGTTGCTCGACGAGCCGACGTCCGCGCTCTCCGGCGCCGATGTCGCGTGGCTCGCGCGCCGCATCGACGAACTGAAGGCGGACGGCGTCACGTTCGTGTTCATCTCGCATCGCATGCAGGAAGTGCGCGAGTTCTGCGACAGTCTCACGGTGTATCGCAATGGGCGCGATGTCGGTGCGTTCGATGCGTCCGACATCTCGGACGAGGAAGTCATTCGCCTCGTCATCGGACGGTCGATGGAAGCGAAGTATCCGCCGAAGGTGACGCCGCCCGCGCTCACGCAAGCGGCGGCGCAGCCGCCCGCGATGGAAGCGCGCGGCATTCGTGTCGATGGCGTCGTGAGCGACTTCGACCTCACGCTGAAAGCGGGTGAAGTGCACGGTATCGCTGCGCTGCAAGGCATGGGGCAGCGCGAACTCTTCGAGGCGCTGTTCGGCGCGCAGTACATCGACGAGGGCGAGATTCGCATCGACGGCAAGCCGGTCACGCTTACTTGCACCGCCGATTCGCTGAAGGCCGGCGTCTCGACGAGCTTTCTTCCCGAAGACCGCAAGACCGAAGGTTTGTTTCTGCGGCTGCCCGGCGGCGAGAACGTCTCGCTGCCGGTGATCGGACGTTATGCGCGTTTTGGACTCATCGACCGCAAGCGCGAGCGGGCCGCCATTGCGAAATCGCTTGCGCAAATGGAAGTGAATCCGCGTGCGCTCTACAAGCCGTGTCTCTCGTTCTCCGGCGGCAATCAGCAGAAGATCGCGATGGCCAAGTGGCTGCTCACGCAAAGCCGCGTATGGCTGATGTTCGATCCGACGCGCGGCATCGATGTCGGCACGAAGCACCAGATCTTCGTGCTGATGCGCGCGTTCGCGGCGGCGGGCGGCGCGGTGCTGTTCTATTCGACCGACGTGCCCGAGCTGGTGAACGTGTGCGATCGCGTGTCGGTGATGTATCGCGGGCGCAATGTCGGGGAGCTGGAAGGCGACGCGCTCACCGAAGAAAGCGTGATGCGCAAGATGCTGTCCAGTTAAGCGGTCCAACGCTACGGAGAAGTGTTCATGAAGATTGCGATTGCGTCGCCCGAAAGCGAGATCGTGCGGCCGGGCGCGCGCGTGGGATGGGGCGCGCGCATCGATCATCATCGCGGGCTCATCATCGCGATCAGCGCACTCGTCGCGATGCTGGCCGCCTGGGTGTCGCTGTCCGCGACGCCGGTGGGCATGTACGACATCGGCTCGGTCATTTCGAGCTCGACGACGCTCGCGCTCGCGGCCATCGGGCAGACCATCGTGGTGCTGTCGGGCGGATTCGATCTGTCCGCGTCCGCGGTGGTGTCCCTCGCCAACGTGCTCGCGGTGCGCTTCGTCGCCGGCACGCCGATGGAGCAATGGGCAGGCGCGGCGCTCATTCTCGCGATTGGCGGCGGCATCGGGCTCGTGAACGGCGCGTTGATCGCGTGGTTCCGGCTGCAATCCATCGTCGTCACGCTGGCGACGATGTTCATGGTGCAAGGTCTCACGCTGCTGATTCAGAACAAGCCGGGCGGCGCGGTAGGCGAGCAGTTCGGCGCGTTCATTACGTCCGACCTGATCCCCGAAAAGCTGCCGATGTCGGCAGGGGTACTAATTATTGCGTTGCTGGTGTGGGCGTTCATCCGGCGCACACGCTTCGGCGTCGGGCTGTATGCGCTCGGCAGCGACCCCGACGGCGCATTCGCCAACGGCATGCCGGTCACGCGCTATCGCATCGCCACGTATGCGCTCGCCGGCGTCTTCTATGCAGCGGCGGGGCTGTACGTCTCGGCGCAGACAGGCTCGGCCGATCCGCTCGTCGGCAGGCCGCTGTTGCTGTCGATGTTCACGGCCGTGGTGCTCGGCGGCACGCTGCTCGGCGGCGGGCGCGGCGGCTGCACCGGCACCGTGTTCGCCGCGATGACGCTGATGATCACCGTGAACATCCTGCTCGTGCTGAACGTGTCGGCGTTTTTCACGACCATCGCCGAAGCGGTGATCCTCATTCTCGCGGTGCTCGGCTCGTCGATCGGCAAGCAATCGGCAGCGCACGAGTGCGCGCGCCACGCGGCGCAATGGCTGAAGGCGGTGCGAACGGGCACGCGGGCAAAGGATGATCCTCATGCGCGGCGCGTGTCGTTCGAAGTGAGCGACTATCAGCCGATGAAGAACACGGAGCTGAAGGGCCGCGCGCTGTCGGACTGGATCGAGCGCAATCGCGAATGGGTGAAGTACGTAATACCCGCGTACCTGCTCTTCATCGCGGTCGTCGTCGTGACCGGCTTCGTCTACGGGCCGGGCGTGCTCGCGAGCGCGGGCTTCTACAGCAGTCTGCTCACGCTTACGCTGTTCCTCGCGATTCTCGGCCTCGGTCAGGGCGCGGTCATTCTGACGGGCGGTCTGGATCTGTCGATGCCGTGGCTCATCACCTTGTCCGGCGTCTTGCTGACGGGTCTCACGCACGGCGCGAACGGAGCGGCGGCGTGGGCGGTGCCGGTCGTGCTCGGCGTCGGTCTGCTCGTCGGCGTGTTCAACGGCGTGGGCGTCGTGATGCTGGGGCTGCCGCCCATCGTCGTGACGCTCGCGGCCAACGGCCTGCTGCAAGGGCTCACGCTCATCTACTGCAACGGCTCGCCGCAAGGCTGGTCGCCGTCCGTAATCAGCGAGTTCACCAACGGACGGCTCGGGCCGCTGTCGCTCGCGGCGTGGAGCGTGCCCGTGTTCCTCATCGTCGCGTTATTGCTGCTGCATCGCACGCCGTTCGGACGGCGCGTGTATGCGGTCGGCAATTCGCAAGTCGCGGCACGGCTTTCGGGTGTGCGCGTCGGCGCGACGCTGATCGCGGTGTACTGCCTCTCGGGTCTTTGCTCGGCCATCGTCGGGCTGCTGCTGGCGGGCTTCAGCTCGCAGGCGTTCCTCGGCATGGGCGATCCGTATCTGCTGCCATCGATAGCGGTTGTCGTCGTGGGCGGCGCGCTCATCACCGGCGGGCGCGGACACTATCTCGGCGTATTCGGGGGCGCGCTTCTGCTGACCGCGCT
Source organism: Caballeronia grimmiae (assembly GCF_000698555.1). Lineage (GTDB taxonomy): Bacteria > Pseudomonadota > Gammaproteobacteria > Burkholderiales > Burkholderiaceae > Caballeronia > Caballeronia grimmiae. The sequence continues at coordinate 32,019 of NZ_JFHE01000016.1, forward strand.
CGGCACCCTGCTCGCGGGCACGACCGTGCCGCCTGCGGTCAGGGACATCATCAACGGGCTCGTCGTGCTGGCTGCGGTCATCACGCTGCGCGACAAGCGGGCCTGAAACCATCATCGAGGATGCATCGAATGCAAGGAAGACACATCGCGGTCATCGGGTCGGGGCGCATCGGCCGCGCGTGGGCCATCGTGTTTGCGCGCAACGGCTTTACGGTGAAGATCCACGACGCATCGAAAGACATGCTGACGGGCGCGATTCCAGCGATACGCGAAAGCGTCGAAGACCTAGCGTCGTTCGGTCTCGTCGACGAATCCGTCGATACGATCGTCGCGCGCATCTCGACGTGCGACACGCTCGCCGAAACGGTCGCGGACGCCGACCTCGTGCAGGAGAACATCGCGGAAGTGGTCGAAGCGAAGCGCGCGCTGTTCGCGGAGCTCGATCGCCTGACGAAGCCCGATGCGCTGCTCGCGAGTTCGACATCGGGCCTGCCCGCATCGACCTTTACCGAAGGGCTGGAAGGGCGTGCGCGTTGCCTTGTTGCGCATCCCGTCAATCCGCCGTCGCTCGTGCCGCTCGTCGAATTGTGCGGTGCGCCGTGGACCGCGCCGGAAACGCTCGAACGTGCGCGCGCGCTGTACGAAGAAGCGGGACAGAAGCCCGTCTTGGTCAATCGCGAGATTTCGGGCTTTCTGCTGAACCGGCTGCAAGGCGCGGTGCTCGACGAAGCCTTGAGCCTCTACGAACAGGGCTATGCGAGCGCCGCCGACCTGGACACCGTCATGCGCGATGGCCTCGCTATGCGCTGGTCGTTCATGGGTCCGTTCGAGACTATCGACCTGAACGCGCCCGGCGGCGTCGCCGATTACGCATCGCGTTATGGCGGCACGTATCGCAGCATCGCCGGGACGCGCGTGCCCTTCGACTGGTCCGATGAAACCCTCGCGCGGCTCGATGCCGAACGCCGCGCGGTGCTCGACCGGGAGCGCATCGAAGAGCGCAGCCGCTGGCGGGATCGCCGGCTGATGGCGTTGCTCGCGCATCGGCGGTCGCTGAAAGACCAGGACTGAACCTAAGCTCAAGGAGACGACGATGGCCGAAGTGCGCTTGCTCGTGGACGCGAACAATCATCTGGGCGAAGGCCCGCTGTGGGACGTGCGGGAAGAACGGCTCTACTGGATCGACAGCACGGCTGCGGAAATCTACCGATGCCGCGCGGACGGCAGCGAGGTCGAGCGATTCTTCGTGCCGCGTCACATCGGTTCGATGGCCCTGCGCGAAAAGGGCGGCGCGGTCGTCGCACTCGCGAACGGGCTGCATTTTTACGACTTCGAATCGCAGACCGTCGAGTTCATCGCCGACCCCGAGGCCGACGATCCCGAAACGCGCTTCAACGACGGCAAGGTGGATCGACAGGGCCGCTTCATCGCGGGCACCATGGCCTACGACTTCGACCGCTACGATGCCGATCGCGGCCAACGCTCGACGCGCAGCGGCGGACTGTACCGGCTCGACACGAACGGCAAGGTCACGCGGCTCGACAGCGGCATCAGTTGCTCGAACGGGCCGTGCTGGAGCCCCGATAACCGCACGCTTTATTTCACCGACACCTATAGCAAGGAGATGTACGCCTACGACTACGACATCGAAACGGGCGCGGCGACCAACCGGCGTCTTTTCGTATCGGCGCAGAACATGGCAGGCACCTTCGATGGCGCGACCGTCGACGAGGAAGGTTTCATCTGGTCGGCGCTCGTGTTCGGCGGGCGCATCGTGCGCTTTGCGCCGGATGGCACGCTCGATCGCGTGGTGCCGTTTCCAGTGCGCAATCTCACGAGCGTGATGTTCGGCGGGCCGAACCTCGACACGCTCTATGTCACGACGATGGGCCGCCCGATGTGGGGCATTCCGCAGAAAGAACGCGACAAGGGCGGGTTGTTCGCGGTGACGGGCCTAGGCGTAAGAGGTCTGCCGGAGCCGCGCTTCGCCGGTTGACATCCGCACGCGTTTCGAAAGCGGCGGCTCACGCCGCCGCTATTTCGCTTACGTCAACAACGCGCCTGCCGCGTGATTTCGTGCCTTGATTGGTAATCCAAAGCGGTTGGCATATTCTTTCTGAAGGAAAAGAGCCAACCGCGAGGAACCGATCATGGCCGATGACCTTGCAACACGCGTGCGCGCCGATGCGAGCACCACAGCGGAAGCCGTCACGAAAGGCGCCGCGTTGCTGGACGACGTGATCCGCAATCTCATCTCCCGGCAGGGCCGCTATCCGGATATCGCCAGCGCGCACGACTGGTATCTCGCACTCGCCTACACCGTTCGCGACCGCATGCTGGCGCGCTGGGTCGCATCGGCGAGAACGTACTCAATTCAGGGCATGAAAGTCGCCTGCTATTTATCGGCCGAGTTCCTGATCGGTCCTCAGCTCGGCAATAACCTGCTGAATCTCGGTATCGAAGACGACGCCCGCAAAGCGATGTTCGCGCTCGGGCTCGATCTCGACGAGCTATTGGCAGTCGAGGAAGAGCCGGGGCTCGGCAACGGCGGCCTTGGACGGCTCGCCGCGTGTTATCTGGATTCGCTCGCATCGCTCCAGATTCCCGCGATCGGCTACGGCATTCGCTACGAGTTCGGCATCTTCGATCAGGAAATCCGCGATGGCTGGCAAGTCGAGCGCACCGACAAGTGGCTCGAGAAAGGCAACGCGTGGGAAATCATTCGTCCTGAAGTGAGCTACTACGTCGGCTTTGGCGGGCACACCGAGCACGCGGCCGATGCCAGCGGACATCTGCGCGTGCGCTGGATTCCGGCGCGGCAAGTGAAGGGCGTCGCATGCGACATGCCGATGCAGGGCTTTCGCGTCGATACCTGCAATCTCCTGCGCCTGTGGAAAAGCGAGGCGGTCGAGTCCTTCGATTTCGAGGACTTCAATGCGGGCGAATACTACGAGGCCGTGCACGAGAAGGTTCACTCGGAGACGCTCTCGAAGGTGCTTTATCCGAACGACGAACCGGAAATCGGCAAGCGCCTGCGTCTTGCGCAGCAGTACTTCTTCGTGTCGTGCTCGCTGCAGGACATGCTGCGTCTGATGGATATCACCGGGACGCCGATCGAGGATTTCGCGGAGCACTTCGCGGTGCAGCTCAACGATACGCATCCGTCGATTGCGGTGGCGGAACTCATGCGCCTTCTCATCGACGTGCGCGAGCTTTCATGGGATGCGGCATGGTCCATCACGCAGCGGACCTTTGCGTACACGAATCACACGCTCCTGCCCGAAGCGCTCGAAACATGGAGCTTGCCGCTGTTCAACAGCCAGTCGCCGCGGCTGCTGGAAATCATCTACGAGATCAATCGCCGCTTCCTCGAAGACGTGCGCCGTGCGTTCCCCGGCGATGAGGAACGCGTTGCCCGAATGTCGCTGATCGACGAGACCGGCGGCAGAAAGGTGCGCATGGCGCATCTCGCGACGGTCGGCAGTCACGCGGTCAACGGCGTGGCCGGACTGCATTCCGAACTGCTGAGGCAGACGGTGATGCGCGACTTCGCGGAGATGTTCCCGGAGCGCTTTCTTAACGTAACCAATGGCGTTACTCCGCGCCGCTTCGTGATGTTGAGCAATCCCGGTCTCGCGCAACTGCTCGACAAGACGATTGGGGACGAGTGGAGAAGCGATCTGTCGCGTCTGGGCGCGCTCGCCGCCCACGCCGACGACCCGGCCTTTCACGAAGCATGGCGTGCGATCCGGCGCGACAACAAGGCCGCGCTCGCATTGCGCATCCAGAAGACGGTCGGCATCGACGTCGATCCGGACATGCTGTTCGACGTTCAGGTGAAGCGCATCCATGAGTACAAGCGGCAGCATCTCAATGCGCTTTACATCATCGCGCTCTATAGACGGCTCTGCCGTAATCCCGATCTCGTGACCGCGCCGCGCTGCTTCATCTTCGGAGGAAAGGCCGCGCCGGGATACGCAATGGCCAAGCTCATCATCCGTCTGATTACGGGTGTGGCGGAAGTGGTCAACCATGATCCGGCGACGCGCGGCCGCATCAAGGTCGTGTTCTACCCGAACTTCAACGTGAAGCACGGTCACTGGATCTATCCGGCCGCCGATTTGTCGGAGCAGATGTCGACGGCGGGCAAGGAAGCATCCGGTACGGGCAACATGAAATTCATGATGAACGGCGCGCTGACCATCGGCACGCTGGACGGCGCGAACGTCGAGATTCGCGAGGAAGCCGGGCCGGAGAACTTCTTCCTCTTCGGACTGACGGCGCAACAGGTCGAAGACAGCAAGCGCGAGGGCTATCGCCCGCAGCAGTATGTCGAAGCGAACGACGAGCTGCGCGACGCACTCGAGCAGATCGCGCAAGGACGCTTCTCGCGCGGCGATACGAACATGTTCCGCCCGCTGCTCGACAACCTGCTGCATCACGATCCGTTCCTCGTGCTCGCCGATTTCGCGGATTACGCCGCGTGCCAGGAGCGCGTGAGCGAAGCATGGCGCGACGTGCGGCAGTGGACGCGCATGTCGATCATCAATACGGCGCGCTCGGGCAAGTTCTCATCCGATCGCGCCATCCAGGAATATTGCGAGCGCATCTGGGACGCGCGCGCCGTGAGGATCGACCTTGCTCATGCGTGATGCGGACGCGAGCCGGGCGTATCGCACACAGCCCGGCTCGCGCTTTCCTTCGGGCGCGACGGTGATGCCGGGCGGCGTCAACTTCTGCGTGTTCTGCCGGTACGCGACGCACGTCGACTTGCTGCTCTTTGCTTCGGTCGAAAGCATGGAGCCGTTTCAGATCGTCACGCTCGTGCCGGAAGAGAACCGCACGTTCTATTACTGGCACGTTTTCATCGAGGGGCTGCCGGTTCATTCTTGCTATACGTGGCGCGCGCATGGCCCACACGGCTTGCCGCAAATGGACGATGAAGCCGCGAGCCGCAAGCAATTGCTCGATCCGAACGCGCGTGCCGTCAGCGACCGTTTCTATGACCGCCAGCAGGCCGCCGATGCGGCGGGTGACGATCGTGCGTCGATGCGCGCCATCGTCACCGAGCCAATGAATGCGCCTGCAAGCGCCGAGGTGCGAACGCTCGATGACGCCATCATCTACGAGCTGCACGTCGGCGGCTTCACGCGGCATGCATCGAGCGGCGTCGCGCAGCCGGGAACATTTGCGGGGCTCGCCGAAAAGATTCCTTATTTGCAGGCGCTCGGCGTTACGCACGTGGAACTGCTGCCGGTCATGGCCTTCGACGAACAGGACGTGCCTGCGTCCGCCGCCGAAAGAGGGCTCTGCAACTTCTGGGGCTACAGCACGCATAGCTTTCATAGCCCGCATCCGCGCTATTGCGTCGAGCCGCATCGCGCGCCGCACGAGTTTCGCGCGCTCGTCGATGCGCTGCATGCGGCGGGCATTCGCGTGCTGCTCGACGTCGTGTTCAATCACACGTCGGAAGCGGGGCTCGCGGGACCGGTCATCAACTTCAAGGCGCTGGCGAACGATATCTTCTATCTGACGGACCGTGCCGATCCACGCCATTACCTCGACTTCACCGGCTGCGGCAACACGGTCAACTGCAATCATCCGCTGGTGACGGCGTTCATTCTTCGAAGCCTCGAATATTGGGTGTGCGAACTCGGCGTCGATGGCTTTCGCTTCGATCTCGCCAGCATCTTCACGCGCGGCGAACACGGCGAGCTGCTCGGCACGCCACCTTTGCCGTGGGCGATGGAAGCGTCGCCGGTGCTTGCGCGCGTGCCGTTGATCGCCGAGGCATGGGATGCGGCGGGGCTGTATCACGTGGGCGCGTTTCCCGGCATGGCGTGGGCGGAATGGAACGGGCGCTATCGCGATGTGATCCGCCGCTTCGTGCGCGGCGATGCGGGTCTCACTGGACAAGTATGTACGTGCATGTCGGGAAGCGCCGACCTCTATCAGCGCGACGGCCGCCTGCCCGCGAGCAGCATCAACTTCGTGACCAGTCACGACGGCTTCACGCTGCGCGATCTCGTGACGTATGAGGCGAAGCACAACGAGGCCAATGGCGAAGACAACCGCGATGGCACGAACGACAACCTTTCGTGGAATTGCGGCGTCGAAGGCGATACGGACGATGCGGCAGTCACGCACATGCGCAATCGTCAGGCGCGCAACTTCATGGCGATTCTGCTGCTGAGTCAGGGCGTGCCGATGATCCTCGCCGGCGATGAATGCCTGCGCAGCCAGCGCGGCAACAACAACGCGTTCTGCCAGAACAACGAACTCTCCTGGCTGGACTGGGACTTCACGGACGATGGCCGCGCGATGCTCCGTTTCGTGCGTGAACTGATCGCGCTTCGCAAGCGTCATCCAAGCCTGCGGCGCCGCACCTTCCTGACAGGGCGTCCGGCATCCGGACAGGAGCACGCCGATGTCGCATGGCACGGCGAGCGGCTCAACGAGCCCGCCTGGCACGATCCCGATGCACGCTTCGTCGCTTTCACACTGGCGGGGACGGTGGCGGACGAAGCGATGCTGCATATCGCGCTCAACATGAACAACGATGCCCGCACGGCCGCGCTTCCTGATATAGATGGTCTTTGCTGGCGCTGCATCGTCGATACGGCCGCCGATTCGCCGCGCGATATTGTTTCGCCAACCGAAACATCGGCGGACAAGGGCGATTCGATCCGTCTCGAAGCCCGCAGCGTGGTGGTGCTCGAATCGCACCGGCGCGGCTGATGCATCGCTCTGGACTGCGCCCGGCCGAACGTCTTTAATGTCCTAGGTATGGCGACGGTGCGACGCTGCGTATCGACAGGAGGCCGCATGGACGCAGTCAGAACGTTTCTCGAGAATCAGTCGTTGTTCGCGCTGTTTTTGACCATCGCGCTCGGCTATCTGATTGGGGAGATCAACATCAAGGGCGTCGCGCTCGGCTCCGGTGCAGTGCTGTTCGTCGGGCTCGCCGTGGGCGCGTTCGCGCCGAAGTCCGCGCCTCCGGCCTTGCTCGGCACGCTCGGGCTGCTGTTGTTCCTGTATGGCATCGGCATTCAATACGGCGCGCAATTCTTCAAGGGTCTCACGAGCCGCGAGGGCGCCAAAGCGAACGCCGCAGCGTGCGTCGGCGTGATCATCGCGGGCCTCGTATCGTGCGCGTTCATTCCGCTCGGTATCCGGCTCGCCGATGCGCTCGGCATGTTCGCCGGCAGCGGCACCAGCACGGCCAGCCTGCAAGTTGCGATTGCATCGATGAAAAGCAACGATCCCGCAGTCGCGTATAGCGTCGCGTATCCGTTCGGCGTCGCCGGTCCGATTCTGCTGCTGTACGCGCTGAACGTCCTGCTGAAAGTGAAGATCGAGAAGCCGCCCGCGAAACTGCTCGAAACGGCGGAGATCGCGTTGAGAAACGAGAGCTTCTTCGGCCTCACGCTGGCCGAACTCACGACGCGCCTGCCTGCCGGCGTGTCGATCGCGGCGGTGCGGCGCGAGCATCACAACCAGTTGCCGGCCGACGACTTCATCCTCCGTTCCGACGATGTGCTGCTCGTCACCGGCACCGATCGCGGCCTGCTCGAACAGGCCACCGCGCTATGCGGCGAATTGCAGCCGGGGCGGCTGACGAGCCGTCGCGAGGACCTCGACTATATGCGCGTGTTCGCATCGAATCCGGCGGTCGTTGGCATGACGCTCGGCAATCTCCGCTTTCCCGATGGCGTGAAGTGCGCGGTCGCTCACGTGCGGCGCGGCGACGCCGATCTGCTGTCGACGCCCGATCTCGTCATCGAAGCGGGCGATCGCGTCGGCCTGCTCGTCAATCGCGCGCATCAGGCGACCATTCGCGCTTTCTTCGGCGATTCGATCAAGAGCACGGCGGATCTCAGCTTCGTCTGCCTGGGCATCGGCGCGGCGGCGGGCCTGCTGATCGGCGCGCTGCCGCTGCCCGTGCCGGGCCTCGGCGCATTCAGTCTGGGGCTCGCGGCGCTGCTTCTGCTCGCGCTGTGCCTCGGCAAGCTGCGGCGCAACGGCCCGTTCGTGTGGGTCATGCCGCTTTCCGCGAATCTCGTGCTGCGCAATCTCGGGCTCACGATCTTTCTCGCGCAGGTCGGCATCTCGTGCGGGCCGAAGTTCATCGCGACGGTCGGTACCGCCGGTCCGCTGCTGCTGCTCTACGGTGCGATCACGCTGATCGTGCTCGTGGGCGTCACGGCTGCGTGCTGCCTGTGGATATTCAAGCTGCCGTTCGATACGACCGTGGGCGTGATCTGCGGCGCGACGGGAAATCCGGCCATCCTTGCGTTCGCCAATCGCATCGCGCCGACGGAACAGCCCGACATCATGTACGCGATGATTTTCCCGTCGATGACCATCGTCAAAGTGCTGTTCGTGCAGATCGCCATATCGCTCGCAAGCGGCTAGCCGCCAGGCGTCGGCCACATCTCTTAGGGAGGGCATCATGGAAGTCGCGATTTTCAGTTCGACCCCTTACGAGCGCAAGTTTCTCGACGAGGCGAACAAGGCCGGGCACCACAAGTTGCGCTACCTCGACGTTCAACTCGGTCCCGACACCGTCGGGCTCGCCGCCGGCTTCGGCGCGGTCTGCATCTTTGTCAACGACAAGGCCGACGCGCCGACGCTCGAAGCGCTGCACCGTGGCGGCACGCGGCTGCTCGCGCTGCGCTGCACCGGCTTCAACAACGTGGATCTCGAGGCGGCGGCGCGGCTCGGCATCAAGGTGGTGCGCGTGGTCACGTACTCGCCGAATTCGGTCGCGGAGTTCGCCGTGGCGTTGCTGCTCGCGATCAACCGCAAGGTGCATCGCGCCTACAACCGCACGCGCGATTCAAACTTCTCGCTCGATGGTCTCATCGGCTTCGATCTGTTCGGCAAGACGGTGGCGGTGGTCGGCACCGGCAAGATCGGCTGCGTGTTCGCGCAGATCATGATCGGCTTCGGCTGCGACGTGATCGGCTACGACCCGTATCATTCAGCGGAATTCGAGGCGCTGGGCGGGCGCTATGCGAAGCCCGGCGAGATCGGCTCGAAAGCGGACATCGTTTCATTGCATTGCCCCTTGACGCCCGAGACGCATCACATCATCAACGCGGACATGCTCAGGCGTTCGAAGCCCGGCGCGCTGCTCATCAACACGAGCCGTGGCGCGCTGATCGACACCGAAGCCGTCATCGAGGCGCTGAAGAGCGGCCAGTTGGGCGGGCTCGCCATCGACGTGTACGAGCAGGAAAGCAGTCTTTTCTTCCGCGACCTGTCGAACGAGATCATTCAGGACGATGTGATGCAGCGTCTCGTGTCGTTTCCGAATGTGATCGTGACGGGGCATCAGGCGTATCTGACGCGCGAAGCGCTGACGACCATCTGCGAGACGACGCTGCAAAGCGTGACGGCCTTCGAAAAGAACGAACCCTTGGAGAACGAAGTAAAAGCGAGCTGACAACCCGATGCGGCGACGCTTGAAAAGGCAACGGCGTTTGCATATCTTCAAAGTGCATGAGAGCGCGCGATGAATCGACTCGTCGCATGAGGCGCTTAATCGCTCAGTGCGGGCAGATCGCAAGCGGCGGCCAGAAATAGACAGGACAAGAAGGCCGCGGCGAGAAGGGTATTCGAAGACGCTCAAGCAAGCGGCCCGATAGCGCGATGCCGGCGTTTTCACCGCCTGGTTCGCGCTCATCGCCGCCAGCTCGCACTATTTCAAGGATCGAAAAGCCGGCGACGCTTATCACGGATATCACTTCCGAATCCTGACGAAACAGGGAAAGAACGCCCCGGGCGGCGCATTCAGCTATCTCATCAATGGCCGCATGCTGGCCGGCTTTGCGATGGCCGCAAATCCGGCGCAATGCGGCGCAATACGGCGAAAGCGGCGTGATGACTTTCATTGTCAATAACAACGGGGTGGTGTATCAGAAGAACCGGGGCGCATCTGCGCCGCCGCTGACGGAATTCGATCCGGATGCATCGTGGACGCGCGTGCAGGACCCATGACTTGGAAGGAGTTGCCACATGAACGCAAAGACATTGCGAGCAAGCTGTGCCATCGTGATCGCCGCCCTGACGCTCGACGTCATGGCGCAAGGCAAGCCGATCGCTTATCCGTCGAAAGGGCAGAGCGCGCAAAAGCAGCAGGCGGACGACGGCGCCTGCTATAGCTGGGCCAAAAGCAACACGGGCATCGATCCGGCGACCGCATCGACGGCGCCGCCGCCGCAAAGCGGACCGGCTGTCGGCGGCGGCGAGCGCGTCGGCGGTGCGGCGCGGGGCGCTGCGGGCGGCGCGGTGATCGGCGCCATCGCGGGCGATGCGGGCAAGGGCGCGGCCATCGGCGCAACAGCCGGCACGATGGCGGGCGGTGCGCGCGCGCGGCAGAACCGGCGCGAACAGCAGGCCAATGCACAGGCGCAGAGTCAGGGCGCGATGTCCACCTATTACCGCGCGTGGTCGGCGTGCATGCAAGGGCGCGGCTACTCGATCCAGTAACGTCGAACCGTCACGAGCGTTTTCAAAGGAGGGAGATGATGAAGCGCATGAGCCTGCTTTTGCTGTCGTGCCTTGCGGTTTCCGCAAGCGTCCTGTCCGCCGAACCCGAAACGGACATGAGCATCGTGAGAGGACCGGATAGCGCATCGGTGCAGGGCGTCGCGACAGTGACGGCAACGATCGTCGGCATCGACCCGGCCACGCGCACGGTCACGCTCAAGACGAAGGCGGGCAAGGTGCTGGAACTCGAAGTGACGCCGGAAGCGCGCAACTTCGACCAGCTCAAGATTGGCGACATCGTCACCACGCAGTATCGCGAATCGCTGACGCTGAGCCTTGTCGATGCGAAGACCGCGCTCTCGCGCACCGAGAAGGATATCGAAGCGCGTGCGCCGAAGGGCGCGAAGCCGGGCGGCGAGATCGGCCGCGAGGTGACGATCATCGCCGACGTGATCGCGGTCGATCGCAATTCCAAAACGGTGACGCTGCGCGGGCCGCGCGGCGAGACGGTGAATCTGCTCGTCGAGGACCCCGATCGCCTGAAGCAGCTCAAGAAGGGCAATCAGGTGAAGGCGGTCTTTACAGAGGCGCTGGCCATTTCCGTCGAGCCGGCGAAGACCCAATGAAATGCAACGCAAGGGGCGTTGCAATCGCATGCGCCGTGCTGGCATTCGCCGGTTGTGCGCAGCAGGAGGCGCGCGTCGATGCCGGCATGGATCAGCAGGCGATCGTCGCGCGTCTCGGCCCGCCGAAGGAAAGCTACGATCTGCCCGGCGGCGGCAAGCGCCTGATGTGGCCGACGCAGCCGATGGGTTCGACCACCACGGCCGTCGATGTCGACGCATCGGGCAAAGTCCTGAGTGTGCGGCAAGTGCTTCAGGACAACGAGTTTTATCGCGCGGAAATCGGCAAGTGGACGCGCGACGACGTGCTGACGCATTTCGGCCGCCCGTTCGAGACGTCGTATTTCAAGCGGATGGATCGCGAAGTGTGGTCGTACCGGTATGTCGAGAACAACATCGACCATCTGCTGTTCCATTTTTATTTCGACCCGCAGGGCGTGCTCCGGCAGACGCAGAAGCAGCCCGATCCCCGCTACGATCCGAGCCAGCGGAACGTGTTATGAGCACCACGCACGTCATGGAGGCATCGATGCAACGAACCGAGCTTCGGATGGTGATCGCGGCCATTGGTGTGTTCATCTGGCTGGGCGGGCTTTGCGGAACCATCCACGGCCTCATCTATGACATACGGCCCGAATTCCGTTATGGGATGCTGGCGCTCGCAATCGGCATCGTCATCTTCGTGGCCGCGCTGAATCCGCTCGCGCAACGCAAGTAGAAATATGCGCGTAATCGTGATGATCGGGCCGAATGTGTACTACGCTATAAAAGCTGCAACGCGGGGCGGGCGAACGAATCGGATGCTGACCGAAGCGGCGGGATAGCCCCGCCAGGCGATGGAGGGTGTCGCAATGGGCGATCTCTGGCTAGGCAATATCGACGAGGACACGACGGATGACGAGATCCGCGAGTTCCTCTGTAAATACGGATTCCCTTCTTTCGATTCCATCAAACGCGTGCCGGGCACCGGCGAACGTCCGGCGGCGGTGGTGACCTTCGACTCGGTCGAGCCGCATGTGCTGCGCCGCTTCCAGCCGCGCCTGCACAACATGCTCTGGAAGGATCGCAAGCTCGTGGTGCAGGTCATGCCGGAGCGTCACGAGCATTGAATGACGCGGGAGAACGCAATGAACGTGAACGAGGCCGTCGCGGAGCATGAGCGTTTGAGCGCCAAGACTTATGAAAAGGAACTGGCGCGCCTGCACGTGGAACTCGTGAAGGTGCAGCAATGGGTCGTGCATGCCGGCGCGAAAATCTGCGTCGTGTTCGAGGGACGCGACGGCGCGGGCAAGGGCGGCACCATCAAGGCGATCACCGAGCGCGTGAGCCCGCGCATCTTTCGCGTGGTGGCGCTCCCTGCGCCGACCGAACGCGAGAAGACGCAGATGTACGTTCAGCGGTATCTGCCGCATCTGCCCGCAGCAGGCGAGATCACGCTCTTCGACCGGAGCTGGTACAACCGCGCGGGCGTCGAGCGCGTGATGGGCTTCTGCACGCAGGAACAGGCGGAAACCTTCTTGCGCGGCGTGCCGCTCGTCGAGCGCGCGATCATCGATTCGGGTGTGATCTTGCTGAAGTACTGGCTCGAAGTGGGTCAGGAGGAACAGACGCGCCGCCTGGAGGCGCGCATTCGCGACGAGCGCAAGATCTGGAAGCTCTCGCCGATGGACCTGCGCTCCTATAGCCGCTGGTACGACTACTCGCGCGCACGCGACGAGATGTTTGCCGCAACCGACACCGAGCACGCGCCGTGGTACGTCGTGCGCTCGGACGACAAGCGGCGGGCGCGGCTCAACATGATCAGCCACATGCTGACGAACATCCCCTATACCGACGTTCCGCGCGAGAAGGTGAAGCTGCCGAAGCGGCAGAAGCCCGAGGGCTACCGCGAGAGCGATCGTCCTTTGCGGTACGTGCCCGAGCGCTACTAGGCGCGGTCCGCTTCATCTGCCGATGGAAGCCACGTTGCGCGCGGGCTTGGTCGATGGTATCAATGCCATGTCGCGCCATCGATCAGTTGGGCTGAACGAATCGAATCATCCACGAGAGCAGCCCCCGTCTCTGTTGTAAGCGTTTCCCTCTCAAGCTCTCGTCGCGGAGACCGCGCCATGACGTATGCAGATCAGCTCGCCCGCAGTCAGGACATCGCGGGCAAAGTCACACGGGTGTTTCAGAAGCGCGCGCAAACCGCGCAGCAGCAATACGATGAGCGCTTCCGCGCGGCGGGCAAGCGTCTGCTCGACAACGGCCGCGCCAGTTCGAACGGCTACGAAGATGCGGTCGACGTGTTTCAGCGTTCGATTCTCTTCTGGGATACGTTGCGCCGGCGCGGCAATCAGTTCGTCGAGCAGGCGAAGCGCGGCTCCGAACCGGTGCTGCATTTCGAGTACGAAATGCTTCTCGACGGTCGCGGCTTTTCGCGGCCGGTGAACTATGCGTTGCTGCGTATCGTGCCGCCGCAAGGCGTCGTGATCGACGACAAGAAGCGGCCTTACCTCATCATCGATCCTCGCGCGGGGCATGGTCCGGGCATCGGCGGCTTCAAGGACGACTCGCAAGTGGGCGTCGCATTGCGTGCGGGTCATCCGGTCTACTTCGTCACGTTCTTTCGCGATCCGCAGCCGGGCCAGACGCTGCTCGATGTCTGCGCCGCCGAACAGCGCTTCGTGAAGCACGTGCGCGCGCTGCATCCCGAGAGCCGCAAGCCCGCGATCGTCGGCAACTGCCAGGGCGGCTGGGCCGCGATGATGCTCGCCAGTTCCGAGCCGGACGAAACAGGCCCGCTCGTCATCAACGGTGCGCCGATGTCGTACTGGAGCGGCGCATGGAGCGAAGGCGAAGGCGACAACCCGATGCGCTATTCCGGCGGCATGCTGGGCGGCACGTGGCTCGCGTCGTTCACGGCGGACCTCGGCAACGGCAAGTTCGACGGCGCGCATCTGGTGCAGAACTTTGAAGCGCTCAACCCGGCGAACAGCCTGTGGGACAAGTACTACCACCTCTATGCGAACATCGACAGCGAGCCGCCGCGCTTCCTCGACTTCGAACGATGGTGGGGCGCCTACTACCTGATGAACCGCGACGAGATCGAATGGATCACGCGCAATCTCTTCGTCGGCAACAAGCTGTGGTCGGGCGAAGTGCGCGGCATGGAAGGCGTGTCGTTCGATCTTCGCGCGATCAAGTCGCCGATCGTTCTTTTCGCCTCGCTCGGCGACAACATCACGCCGCCGCAACAGGCGTTCAACTGGGTCGCCGATGTCTACGGCAGCACCGAGGAAATCAAGTCCCGCGGACAGGTGATCGTCGGGCTCATGCATCAGGATATCGGGCACCTCGGCATCTTCGTGAGCGGCAAAGTCGCGAAGAAGGAATACACGCAGATTGCATCTGTGCTGGAGGCGATCGAATCATTTCCGCCGGGGCTGTACGGCATGGAGATCGCCGAGCGAAAGACGGCGGACGGCGCAACCGAATACGACGTCTCGTTCCGCGAGCATCGGCTGGAGGAAGTCGTCGCGCGATTCAATCGCTTCGAACGCGTCGACGAGTTGCCGTTCAAGGCGGTTCAGCAGGTATCGGACTTCAACCAGCGCGCCTACGAACTTTTCGCGCAGCCGTTCGTGCAGGCGATCTCGAACGATGTGACCGCGACCTGGCTGCGGCAGTTTCATCCGCTGCGCGCGCAACGCTGGATGGTGTCCGATATGAATCCGTGGCTCGCGTGGCTCGGCCCCGCAGCCGATGCGGTGAAAGCCGCGCGCAAGCCCGATGCCGCGCCGGGCGCATGGCATGCAGCCGAGCATTTCGGATCGGACATGCTGAGCGCGGGCCTCGACTTCTATCGCGCGATGCGCGATGCCGCCACCGAGAGCCTCTTCTTTTCCATCTACGGAAACATGTTCTCGACGCATCACACGCAAACCGCCGATGGCCGGGCGGCCAGGCACGAACCGGCCGATCCGCGCGATCTGCCGTTCGTGCAGGAAGCGCTGGCGGGCATCGCGCGTGGCGGCTATCCGGAGGCGCTCGCGCGTGTCGCGTGTTTGCTAGTGCAGCATGACCAGCCGATTCCGTTCGCACGCATGCTGCTGCGGCAGGAACTCACGCGAGAGTACGCGCAATACGTGCCGCAGATGCCGCCCGACGCATGGCGGAGGCTGCGCGGCGAGCAGGAGATCGTCGTGCGGCTGGAGCCCGAGCAGGCGCTCGCGGCACTGCCGGAGTTGCTTCGCGATACTGATGATCGGAAGAAGCTGCTGACGTTTATCGATACGCTGCTCGCCGATAGCCGCGTGCAAAGTGTGGAGCCGACCGCCGGACAGCGCGAGATGCTCGCGCGCATCCGTGCGGTGCTGCCCGTGCAAGCCGCGAAGCCGGCGAAGCAGCCGAGGCAGGCGAAGGGATCGGCGCAGGCGCATTGAAGGAGATGATATGGAGAATACGCACGAGAAGTACCAGCGGCTCATCGAAATCTGCAAGACGCTGCCGCCGCTCGCGACCGCGATCGCGCATCCGTGTGACCGCACATCGCTGGAAAGCGCGGTCGAAGCGGCCGCAATGGGGCTGATCAAGCCTTATCTTGTCGGGCCGCGCGAACGCATCCACGAAGTGGCCGGGGAGCATGGCCTGAAGATCGCCGGCTTTCCTATCGTCGATGCCCCGCACAGCCACGCAGCCGCGAAGCTGGCGGTCGAGCTGGTGCGCGAAGCGAAGGCCGAAGCGTTGATGAAAGGCAGTCTGCACACCGACGAACTGATGGCCGCCGTCGTCGCGCGCGAAGGCGGACTGCGCACCGCGCGGCGCGTGAGCCATTGCTTTTTGATGGACGTCCCGGGCCACGAGAACGTGCTGCTCATCACCGATGCGGCAATCAACATCGCGCCCACGCTCGCCGACAAGGTCGATATCCTGCAAAACGCGATCGATCTGGGCCACGCGCTGCGCATGCCCGAAGTGCGCGTGGCGATTCTCTCCGCGATGGAGACGGTGAACCCGAAGGTGCCATCGACGCTCGAAGCTGCCGCGCTCTGCAAGATGGTGGACCGGCATCAGATCACGGGCGCGCTCGTCGACGGCCCGCTTGCGCTCGACAACGCGATCGACCCCGAAGCCGCGCGTGCCAAGAAGATCGATTCGCCGGTCGCGGGGCGTGCGAACGTGCTGCTCGTTCCCGATCTCGAAGCCGGCAACATGCTCGCGAAGAGCCTGTCGTTTCTCGCGGGCGCGGATGCGGCGGGCATCGTGCTCGGCGCGCGTGTGCCGATCATCCTCACGAGCCGGGCCGACTCGCTGCAATCGCGGCTGGCGTCGTGCGCCGTGGCGTCGCTCGTCGCCGCCAAGCGCACCGAGGAAGCGCAACTGCTGGGGTAATGCGATGGCCGACCTTATTCTCGTTCTGAACGCGGGTTCGTCGAGCCTGAAATTCTGCGCGTTCGATGCCGGCGGCTCCGGCGGTCTCGCACTCGTGATACACGGGCAGGCCGAAGGGCTCTTCAGTTCGCCGCGCTTTACCGCGTTCGATGCGCACGGCCAGCCGGCCGGCGAACACGCGTGGGGCGAAGGCGTACAGCTTTCGCACGCCGAAGCCATCACGCATATCGCTGACTTTCTGCGCGGGCAGGGCAGCGGGCATCGTCTTGTCGCGGTGGGGCATCGCGTGGTGCATGGCGGCGCGCATTTCACGCAGCCGGTGCTCGCCACCGCCGCCATCCTCGACCAACTCGAAACGCTCACGCCGCTCGCGCCGCTGCATCAGCCGCACAATCTGAGGCCGATGCGAATCATCGCCGAGCGCATGCCGTCGATGCCGCAAGTCGCCTGTTTCGACACCGCGTTCCACACTACGCAACCGCCGCTTGCGCAGGCCTTCGCGCTGCCGGAGTCGGTGACGAAGAAGGGAGTGCGGCGCTACGGCTTTCACGGCCTGTCGTATGAGTACATTGCGAGCGTGCTGCCGGATATCGCGCCGGAAGCGGCGACGGGGCGTACCGTGGTCGCGCATTTGGGCAACGGGGCGAGCCTGTGCGCGCTGCGGGCGGGCAAGAGTGTTGCGAGCACGATGGGCTTTACGGCCGTCGACGGTCTCATGATGGGCACCCGCTGCGGCACGCTCGACCCGGGCGTCGTGCTTTATCTGCTCGATGAACTGGGCATGGATGCGGGCGAAATCGAAGACTTGCTGTATCGGCGTTCGGGGCTGCTCGGCGTATCGGGCATCTCGGGCGACATGCGTGCGCTGCTTGCCGCCGACGACCCGCGCGCCGTCTTCGCCATCGACCTCTACGTGTACCGCATCTGCCGCGAGCTCGGGTCGATGGGCGCCGCGCTGCACGGCCTCGATGCCCTCGTTTTCACGGCGGGCATCGGCCAGCATTCGGCGGAGATCCGGCGGCGCGTGTGCGAGGAGGCGCGATGGTGGGGCATCGAACTCGATGACGCCGCCAACGCGCGCGGCGGCCCGCGCGTCAGCACGCCAACGAGCAAGGTCAGCGCGTGGGTCGTGCCGACCAACGAGGAACTGATGATCGCGCGCCATACGCTCGCGTTGACACAAGGAGCGCCCGCATGACGCCACTCGCGCCGCAACCGCCGCTCAAAGGCGCCAAGGCGCTGGTAACGGGCATCGCCAATGAGCATTCGATCGCGTATGGCTGCGCGAAGGCGTTTCGCGAACTGGGCGCGGAGCTGGCTATCACGTATGCCAGCGACAAGGCGAAGCCCCATGTCGAACCGCTCGCGCAGCAACTCGAAGCGCCGGTGTTCATGGCGCTCGATGCGTCACGGCAAGATGAACTCGATGCGGTCTTCGAGCGCATCGAACGCGAATGGGGCGTGCTCGATATTGTCGTGCATTCGATTGCATGGGCGCCGAAGGACGATCTCCAGGGCGGCTTGCTGAACTGCTCGGCGCAAGGCTTCGCGGCAGCAATGGACATCTCGTGTCATTCGTTCGTGAGGATGGCGCGGCTCGCGGCCCCGCTGATGAAGAACGGCGGCACGATGTTCACGATGAGCTATCACGGCGCGAACAAGGTCGTTCCGAACTACAACGTCATGGGTCCGGTGAAGGCCGCGCTCGAGGCATGCGCGCGCTATCTGGCGTATGAACTCGGTCCGCAGGGCATCCGCGTGCATGCGATATCGCCCGGTCCGCTGAAGACGCGCGCCGCATCGGGGTTGAAGGACTTCGACCTGTTGCTGACCGAGGCCGCCGCGCGTGCGCCGCTCGGTGAACTGGTCGACATCATGGACGTCGGCTTCACGTGTGCATTTCTCGCGACGCCCTATGCGCGGCGCGTGTCGGGAGAGACCTTGTATGTCGATGGCGGCGTGCACATCATGGCATGAACATCCTTCGTCGAATATTCGGGAATACGAACGATGATGCGCGCGCATCGAAGGCGGACGTGCGTGAAGCACTGGAACGCGTCGTGCGGATTGCGCCGCAAGTGCGGCTGGCGAATCGCTACGATGCGCGGCTCGCGCCAGTCATCGGCGGGGCGCTGCGTTATGCGCGCGAACTCGTCGATGCCTTGCCCGCCCCGCGCGACGCCACCCCCGCCGCATGGGCCGACGATCCGCATCTGCGGACGATGTTCGCGACGGCGGACGACATCACGCGAACCATCGGGCAGTCGCATGAGTTGCGCGGCTGGTTCGATGGTCATTACGTCGCGGAGCACGCCTATGCGGTGCTGAGCAGCCGCTTTGTCGAGCGACGCGTGCTGGCGGTGGCTCACGAAGGCGGCGTGCTGCGCTCGGAAGTGCCGCGCGTCGCGGTGAGTTTCGACGAAAAACGCATTCGCATCTGCGACGAAACCGACGCCGCGCTCAGGCATGAGATCGTGCTGCGGGTGGTCGAACAGCTTGCGCTCGCAGGCATGTCGCGCGTTGGCGCACGGGAGGCGCAGCGCGAGGCGCTACAGGAAGCACGGGCGCTGCTGTCGGCACGCTTGGAGATGCTCGGGCGGCGCGGCGCGGGGATGTCGGGGCTGAGCGGCGCGCCGTCTGCATCCGCCGATGCGTCGACGGACGTCGCGCGGCTTCAGCGCGATATCGCCGATAACGAAGCCGCGATCGCCGCGCTCGGCTCGCGCGCCGAAGCGGTCGAGCAGCAGTTGGAAGCGATCATCGGCGTGTTCGAGGAGCCGTCGACGTTGATCCGCGTGACGCAGCGCGCGTTGCGTGTGAATCAGATGAACCTGATCGTGGACGAGGGCAGCGACGAGCCTGCCGCCGATGTGACGCTCGAGCTTGCGTATCTGCCGATGCAGCCGCCGGAAACGCGTGCGGTCGAGATCGTGCGGATCGCGCGGCGGGACTTACCGCCCGCTGGAACCGCGCTCGATGATGCCGCGCGGTGGGTGTTGTGAGGCGGCGCTTGTGGTCAGGGGCCCAATTCGGATAAGGACAGCACGCGTACCGCATTGGTACGGCGAGAGACAAGTCGTTGGTCTTCAATCGCAACCGCCAATCGAAGAATTCGCAACAGCATAGCGACCCCCTCAACGCCCCCCACCCCCCACCGCCCCCGCAATATCCCGGCTAACCCTTCCCAACGCGCGGCTATGCGCCGCCACGAGCGCATCGAAATCCGGCCCCGTCACCGCTTCCCGCACGAGCG
Organism: Caballeronia grimmiae; assembly: GCF_000698555.1. Lineage (GTDB taxonomy): Bacteria > Pseudomonadota > Gammaproteobacteria > Burkholderiales > Burkholderiaceae > Caballeronia > Caballeronia grimmiae. Next base: position 51,762 of record NZ_JFHE01000016.1, read on the forward strand.
ATCGCCCCGTCGCGCCGGCATCGTCCATATTGCCGCGCACGCTCCAGCGCGCGTCGATCATCACCGCATCGCCCGGAATCGATTCGAATTGCTGAATATCCACACGCACCCGCAGCGCCTGCGTCTCGGGTATCGCACGCGACGCCACCGCCACCCGGTCCGAGCCGAGCAGGACCGTCAGATCGCCGGCGATCGCATCCGCGATACTGCTCTTCAGCGGCTCGCCCCAGCGCGCAAACTCATTGAGCGCCACTTCGTTGTCCGTGTTGCGCGTCACGATCTGCGGGCGATCCACCAGATCGGGCACCGTCACCGGACCCACGATGACGGGCCGCGCCGGCGCTTGCACAGCCGTCGCCGTCAGCGTGTCGTCCGTGCTCAGCCGATAGAAACTCGCGCGCGGCGACGCGCATGCCGCCAGCATGGCGATGATCGAAAGGGACACCCACGCAAGGCGCATCACTTCTTGTCCTCCGGTTTTCCGCGCAGCAACGCTTCGGGATGCTCCTGCAGATAATCCGCCAGGCTGCGGAAGGACGCCGCCGTGCGCGTCAATTCCCGAATCGCTTCCGTCGTGTCCTGCTGCAAGCCGGAGCCTGGCAGCAGGGTCGAATGCGCGGCGTCGAGCGCGGCGCGCGCGGCCATCAGCGTCGTCGCCGCTTGCGGCACGACCTCGGTGTTGAGGTTCTGCATCAGCCGGCTCGTGTTGTCGAGCGTCTGCTGGGCGCTGGCGGTAAGCTGCTCGATCGGCAGCTTGTCGATGCGCGTCATGATGCGGTTGATCGAATCCTGCAGCGAATCGAGTCCGCTCGGTGTCGTCGGCAGTTCGGGCGGCGTGCGGCTCCAGTCGACGGTCGCCTTCTTCGCGGTCGGGAAAAATTCGAGCGCGACGTACAGCTGCCCGGTCAGCAGGCTGCCGGTGCGCAACTGCGCGCGCAAGCCGTGCGCGACGAGCATATCCGCGAGCGCCTTCGGGTCGCTCACCATGCGGCCGCCCTTCGGGCCTGACGCGAAGCGGGACGTGAAACGCTCCGGATACAGCTTCACTTCGACAGGAATGCTGATCCGCCCCGTCGCCGGATCGAATCGGGTATTGATCGCCGATACCTCGCCGATGGGAATGCCCCGGAATTCCACCGGCGCGCCGATTGAGAGGCCGCGCACGGAGCCCGTGAAGTTGAACACGTAATGCTCGACGATGCGTTCCTGCACACGCAGCGCTTCCGAACGCGTCTGGAACAGCGTGAAGCTCGTATCGGCCGGAGCCTGCGCCCAGCTCAGCGACACGGCGGGCGTCTCGAACGCGAGACCGCCGATCAGCATCGAGACGAGCGACTGCGTGTTGACCTTGAGGCCCTCCGTGCTGAGCGTGACATCGAGGCCGCTCGCCTGCCAGAAGCGCGAATCGGCGTTGACGTAGCGGTCGTAGGGCGAATTGATGAAAACGTTCAGCGTGACGCCGCTGCCGTCCTTGTCGAGCTCGAACGATGTCACCTGGCCCACTTGCAGCCGGCGGAAATAGACCGGCGCGCCGACATCGATGGAACCGAGATCCGGCGAGCGAAGGACGAACCGCCGCCCCGGCACGTCGCTCGCGAAAACGGGCGGCGTCTCCAGCCCCACGTAGTCGCGCTGCACGTTCTTGTGACGCCCGATATCCATGCCGATATACGCGCCCGACAACAGCGTGCTGATGCCGGACACCGAGCCGCCCGCGACGCGGGGACGCACGACCCAGAAGCGCGTATCGTCGACGAGCATGTTCGCGGCATCGCGCGTCAGCTCGGCCGTCGCGACGACGCGCGTGTAGTCCTTGGAAAGCGCCACCGATTTGACGATGCCGATGTCCACGTCCTTGAACTTGATCTTGGTCTTGCCGGCTTCGAGTCCTTCGCCGGTCTTGAACGTGATGGTCACGACCGGGCCTTTTTGCAGCACGGTCTGCACCGCGAGCCAGATGCCGATCAGCACCGCGAGCGCCGGCACGACCCATATCCACGGGATGCGCCAGCGCTTCTTCGGTACGAGTTCGGCATCGGGAAGGTCGCCGGGGGAACTCATCGCGGCGTCTCCTTCGCATCGCTCGTGTCCCAGATCAGGCGCGGATCGAAGGACATCGCGGCGAGCATGGTCAGCACGACGACCGCGCCGAATGCAATCGCGGCCGGCCCGGCTTCGATCGTCGCCATCGCGCTGAACTGCACGAGCGCGACGAGCACGGCGATCACGTAGATATCGAGCATCGACCAGCGTCCGACCATCTCGACGATGCGGTAGATGCGGGCGCGTTGCGCCGTGTACTGCGTCATGCGCAGATTGACGCTCGCGGCGAGATAGCCGATCGCGAGAATCTTGAGCATCGGCACGGCGATGCTCGCAATGAATACGATGATCGCGAGCGGCCAGGACCCCGACGTCCACAGATACGCGACGCCGCTCATGATCGTGTCCTTCTGCGCACCGAAAAGCGAACTGGTGTTCATCACCGGCAGCAGGTTCGCGGGTATGTAGAGCACCGCCGCCGCGATCAGATACGCCCACGTCCGCGAGAGGCTCGCCGGCTTGCGCAGATGCAGCCGCGCGCCGCATCGCGGGCAGCACGTATGTTCATGCCGGAGCACGCCGCGCGTGGCGAGTCCGCAGTCGTGACAGACGCATATGCCGCTCGACGATGCGGTGCGTCCTTTCAGCGTCGGACTTTCCGGCGTTGCAAGCGATGCGCTGTCGACGCCGCGCCACATCGCGCGCTCGTCGAACGCCGACGCCGCTGCGACGAGCAGCAGCATCAGCGCGGCGAGCGACCACAGCGCCGGCCCCGTCACCACCGATGCGATATGCGCGAGCTTCACCACCGCGACGAGCAGGCCGAGCATCAGCACTTCGGTCATGCCCCACTCGCGCGCGATGCGCAAGAGCCGGAACGCCGCGTCCGCACGATACGGCCGCCGGTGCACGTGCAGCGGCAACAGCAGCCAGACCATGCCGAGCGCGTGCGCGGCGGGCATCAGTATTGTCGTGACGAAGATCAGTCCCGCAAGCGGCCACATGCCGTCGCGATACAGCACGCGGACCGCGCCGAAGAGCGTCGTCTCGACGAGATCGCCATTGACCGACAACCCGACGATCGGAAACGCATTCGAGATCAGCCACAGCACGCAGGCCGCGATCGCGCAGGCAAGGGCGCGGTCGAAACCGCGTTGGCGCCGCCGGTAGAGCACGGCGCGGCATCGGCAGCAACGCAGCGCGCCGCCGGGCGGCACCGGATGCTCGAACTGAAGCAGGTCGCATTCGGGGCATGCGGTGAGCTCGCGATCCTGCTCCGCCGTGGAGGTTGCCGTGTTCATTGCACTGTCGGGGCCGCGGGTGCAGCCGGCTTCGCTCCGTCGGTGGGCGTCGTCGCCGTCTGCGTGGTCATCTGGTCGGCGGTGACGACCCAGCCGCCGCCCATCGCCTTGTACAGCGTGACGAACGATGCCAGCGCCGCCGCATGCGTCTGCGTCTCCGAAAGCTGCGCGTTGAAGAGGCTGCGCTCGGCGTCCAGCACTTCGATGTAGCTCGTATAGCCGCCTTCGTAGCGCGCCCGCGCGAGCCTCGCGTAGGTCGAAAGCGCCGTCACCTGACGGCCCTGCACTTCGAGTTGTTCGTGGAGCTTCTGCGACTGGATGAGCGCGTCGTCGACTTCCTGAAACGCCACCTGTATCGCCTTCTGATACGTGAGCAGCGCCGCGCGTTGCTGCGCTTCCGCCGTCTGCACCTGGCCCGATATGTTGCCAGCCGTGAAGATCGGCTGCGTGACCTGACCCGCGAACGACCACAAGCGCGCCGGCCCGGTGAACAGCGACGAGAATTGCGTGCTCGCGGTGCCGAGCAGACCCGTCAGCGAGATTTGGGGGAAGTAGAGCGCACGCGCCGCGCCGATCAGCGCATTCGCCGCGACCAGATCCTGTTCCGCCTGCAAGAGATCGGGCCGCCGTTCGAGCAGGTCCGACGGCAAGCCTGCCGGTATCACGGGCGTCGCGAGTGCGCCGAGTTGCAAGCCGCGCACGATCGGCCCGGGATTGCTGCCGAGCAGGACCGAGAGCGCGTCTTCCTGCTGCGCGATTTGCGTTTCGAGCTGGGGAATCGTCGCGAGCGAGGCTTCGTATTCGGACTGGCTCTGCGCGAGTTCCATCTGCGAGACTTCGCCGCCTTCGAAGCGCAGCGTGAACACGTGCACGGATTCGGCGCGGCTCTCTGTCGTCGCCTTGGCGATCTCGAGTTGCTTGTCGAGACTGCGCAGGTTCAGATACGACGACGCCACCGACGCGACCAGCGAGAGAATCGTCGCGCGCCTGCCTTCTTCGCTCGACAGCAGATTGGCGCGCGCCGCTTCCGTCAGGCGGCGGGTGCGCCCGAACAGATCGAGTTCCCACGCGGCCGACACCGACAACTCGAAGCTGTTATAGACCGGTCCGACGCCGCCCGGCAATTGCTGGAGCGCGCCGAGCGGCGAGCGTTGCCGCGCCGCCGTCGCGCCCGCGCCGATCTGCGGAAACAGCGCGGAGCGCGTCGTGACGAACTGCCCCATGAACTGTTCGACGCGCGCCGCCGCGATCTTCACGTCCTTGTTGTTGGCGAGCGCGGTTGCAATCAGTTCGTCCAGAACGGGGTCCTGAAACTGCTTCCACCATTCGGTGTTGGCGGTATCCGCGACATCGGTGGCGGCGAAGCGATACGTCGCGGGCGTCTCCACCGGCTGGCGCGAATAGTTCGGTCCGAGCAGGCAGCCGCCGAGCGATACGGCGGCGATCACGCCCGACAGTGTGCGAAAAAACCGGTCGGGCTGCATCTCAGTGCCCCTTGTCCGGAGCCGACGGCGTCGCATTCGGGCCGCTTCCGCCGGGTGTGTGGGTATCGGTCGGCGTCGGCGCGGGCACCTGTGCGGCCTTCTTCTTCCTGCGCGTGGACATCGTTTCGAGTCCCCAGAAGAACATCGGAATGAAGAACACGGCGATGGCCGTCGCGCCGAGCATCCCGCCGATCACGCCGGTGCCGATCGAATGCCGGCTGTTCGCCGATGCGCCCGTCGCGATCGCGAGCGGCACGCAGCCGAGGATGAACGCGAGCGATGTCATCACGATCGGACGCAGGCGCTCTTCGGCGGCAGACATCGCAGCGTCGAACACGGACTTGCCGGCCTCCACGTTCAGCACGGCGAACTCGAAGATCAGGATCGCGTTCTTCGCGGCCAGCGCGACGAGCATCGTGAGGCCGATCTGGAAGTACACGTCGTTATTGAGCCCGCGCAAGAGAATCGCGAGCAGCGCGCCGAAGATCGCGAACGGCACGGCCATCAGCACGCCGAGCGGCAGGCTCCACTTCTCGTATTGCGCGGCGAGTATCAGGAACACCATGATGAGCCCGAACACGAAGACGAGGCCCGAGGTGCCGCCCGACTGCTTCGCCTCGTATGCCTCGCCGCTCCACGCGATGCCGTAGTCGGAAGACAGCCCCGCGCCGACTTCCTCCAGCGCCTGAATCACCTGACCCGACGAATAGCCCGGTGCGGCGTTCGCGGTAATCTTCACCGCCGGGAAGTTGTTGAAGCGCGTGATGAGATCCGGCCCGGTCACGTAGCGCGTGGTGACCACGGACTTGAGCGGCACCATGCTGCCGGTCTTGCTCTTCACGAAAATCTGCGTGAGGTCGCCGGGTTTCAGCCGATATGAAGGCTCCGCCTGGAGAATCACCTGCCACAGCCGGCTCGACCGGTTGAACTGCGAGACATAGAGCGAGCCGAACATCGTCTGCATCGCGCTATAGACGTCTTCGACGGGCACGCCGAGCGTCTCGGCCTTGTCGCGGTCGACGTCGGCGAGCAGTTGCTGCGACGACGCGTTGAAGGTCGATGTGACGCCGGTCAGCTCCGGCCGCGACTTCGCCTTGAGCACGAAATCCTGCACGACACCCGCGAACTGCGCGATGGTCGTATCGCCCTTGCTCTGTATCCACACTTCGGTGCCGCCCGTCGTGCCGAGACCCGGGATCGACGGCGGATTCAGCGGCACCACGATGCCCTGATTGATCTGCGACAGCGTCTTGTATGCGTCGACGAGCACGGCGCGTGCGTTTTGCGTGCGGATGTTCGCCGACTTGTAGCGGTCGTCGAAGCTCTTCAGGCCGACGAAGAACGTCGATGCGTTGTTCTTGTTCTGGCTGTCGAGCAGGCTGAAGCCATCGACCGTCGCGATGCTGCCGACCGCCGGCTGCTTCATGAAGTATTCGGTCACGCGGTCGGACACCGCGCCCGTGCGATCGAGCGATGCGGCGTCGGGCATGATGACCGCGCCGAGCAGATAGCCCTGATCTTCGGGCGGCAGGAACGCAGTGGGAATGTCCTTCATCATCACGACGGCGAGCGCGATCATGCCCACGAAGAGCAGCAGCGCGATCACGAAGCGCCGGATGATGAGCCGCACGACGCGCGTATAACCGTGCGTCATCCGCAGGAACTGGTTATCGAACCAGCGGAAGAAGCCTTTCTTCTCGTGATGGCCGGGCTTCAGCAGCAGCGCGGCCAGCGCGGGCGACAGCGTCAGCGCGACGATGCCCGATATCACCACCGATATCGCAATGGTGATGGCGAACTGCTTGTACATCTGCCCTGTAATGCCGCCGAGAAACGCCACCGGCACGAACACCGCGCACAGCACGAGCACGATCGCCACGACCGGCCCGGCCACTTCGTCCATCGCCTTCTTCGCGGCGGTCTTCGGGTCAAGTTTGTTGACCGTCATGTTGCGCTCGACGTTTTCGATCACGACGATCGCATCGTCAACGACGATGCCGATGGCGAGCACCATGCCGAACAGCGTCAGCATGTTGATCGAGAAGCCGAGCGCCTGCATGCCCATGAACGTGCCGACGATGGAGACCGGCACTGCAAGCACCGGAATCAGCGTCGCGCGCAGGCTTTGCAGGAACACGAACACGACGATCACCACCAGCACCACGGCTTCGAAGAACGTGTGCACGACATCGCTGATCGACGCGCGGGTGAACTCGGTCGTGTCCATCGCGATCTGGTAGTCGATGCCTTCGGGGAACGTCTTCTTCATCTCCGCAAGACGCGCGCGCACCTGCTTCGATACGTCGAGCGCGTTCGCGCCCGGCTGCTGATACACCGCGAGCACCGTCGCCGACTTGCCCTGAAAGCGGCTGCGGATCGAGTAATCCTTCTGCCCCAGTTCCGCGCGCCCGACGTCCTTCAGCCGCACGATCGCCGCGCCACCCGATTCCGCGCGAATGATGATGTTCTCGAATTCGGCAGGCTCGGTGAGACGGCCGGTCGTCGTGACCGCGAACGACTGCTCGACCGGCGCGCCCGTCGGCGATTGCCCGAGACGGCCGACCGCGAACTGCTGATTCTGATTGGCGACCGCGCGTTGAATATCGGCGGCGGTGATGCCGAGCTGGGCCATGCGGTCGGGCTTGAGCCAGATGCGCATCGCGTAGTCCGGCGTGCCGAAGATGCTCGACTGATTCGCGCCCGGGATGCGCTTCAGCGCATCGAGCACATAGACGTTCGCGTAGTTGGCGATGTAGGTGGCGTCGTAGCGTTCGTCGGGCGAATAGATCGCGACGACCATCATGAAGGCCTGCGACTTCTTCTGCACCTGCACGCCTTGCGCCGTCACCGATTGCGGCAGTTGCGGCAACGCGAGGTTCACGCGGTTCTGCACGTCCACTTGTGCGAGTTCCGGGTTCGTGCCGATTTCGAAGTACGCGTTGATCGTCAGGTTGCCCGTCGATGAACTCGACGAGCTCATGTAGATCATGTTGTCCGCGCCGTTGACCTGCTGCTCGATCGGCGCGGCCACGTTGTTCGCGACGACGTCCGCGCTCGCCCCCGGATACGTTGCGGAGATGGTGATTTGCGGCGGCGTGATGTCGGGATATTGCGCGGTCGGCAGCGCGAGCATCGTCAGCGCGCCGCCGAGCGTGATGATGATGGATATGACCGAGGCAAAAATCGGGCGATCGATGCAGAAATGTGAGATGTTCATTGGCCTTTTCCGCTCGCCGTGGCTCCGCTTATTCGATTAAGCCGCTTAGTCTGGCCTGCTCACTGCTGGCTCTCGCCTGATGCCTTTGCGCTGCCGATCGACGCCTGCGCGCCCGATGCCGACATCGCAGCGGACGCGGGTGCGGCAGGCGGCGCGCCTTCCGCCGGCGCGCTTACGACGCGCACTTGCGAATCGGCCCCGACGCGGATCGCGCCATCGACGATCACACGCTCGCCCGCGCGCAAGCCGCTGGTAATGAACCAGTCGTCGCCATGCCACTCGCCGACATCGATCACACGCTGATGCGGTTTCGACTGATCGTCGAGCACCCAAACGAAGTGGCTTTTCGCGCCTTGCAGCACAGCCCGTTGCGGCACGAGAATCGCGTTCGGCCGCAGCGCCCCCGACACGCGCGCCTTCACGAACTGGCCCGGACGCAGCGTGCCCTTCGGGTTCGAAAACGATGCGCGCACGAGAAAGGTGCCCGTCTGCGTGCTGAAGGCCGGATTCGTGAAATCGATACGCCCGGTCTGCGGATAGACGGAGCCATCGGCCTGAATGACGGTCACATCGAACTTGTTGTCGGGCGGAAAACGCAACTGGCCTTTTTGTATCTGCTCGCGATACGTCAGCAACTCGTTCTCCGAGATGCTGAAGTTCACCCACATCGGGTCGAGCTGATAGACATACGTGAGCAGGCCCGATTGCGTCGGCGTCACGTAACTGCCTTCCTGCACGCGTGCAAAACTGGACAGGCCCTTGAGCGGCGAGCGGATCGTCGTATAGCTGAGATTGAGTTGAGCGGTCTGCACTTCGCCTTGCGCGGCGATCACGGCGGCTTCCGCGCTCTTCTCGTTGCCGACGGCGTCGTCGAGATCCTTCTTGCTCAATGCGTTCATCGCGGCGAGCGGCTGCACGCGGGCGAGGTTCTGCTTCGTGACGAGGAGCCGCGCCTGCTGCTGGGACAACGCGCCCTTGGCCGTTTGCAGGGCGGCCTCGAAGGGGCGCTTGTCCATCAGGAACATGATCTGGTTGGCTTCGACGAGCGCGCCTTCCGTGTACATGCGCTTTTCGAGGAAGCCGTCGACGCGCGCGCGTATCTCGACTTCACGCGAGCTTTGAGTTTGCGCGGTGAATTCGAACTCCACCGGCGTCGTTTTAGTGGCAACCGTCACGACAGTCACGTCGACGGCGGCGCGCGGCGCTTCGGCAGGCGGCTTCTTGCAAGCGGCCAGCGAGATCAGCGCCAGCGCGGCGACCGGCAGACAGCGATGAGCGCGCATCCGGTGCGTTTTCCGCGATGCCCGCGCGAACCAGCCATTCAGTATTCGTTCCGACACCAACGCCATGAGCGCCTCCCCCGTGGGATGGCCTTAACAGAATGCGGGCGCAGGGTGGCGCGCTCGCCGTCGATTGCTCGCAGTACGCGGTGAATCACGCGCGAAAACGGATGGACGTGCCGATGTCACCGGACGCGAGCCCCGAGCTTCGAATGTGCCGTCGCTGCCTCCGTTTTCGAAGATTTGCGTTATGGCGAGAGAGCCGCTTGCGCGATCGGCCAGGGCGGTCACGCTTCGATGCAGTGCGCTGACGAATCTACTAATAGCCGAATACCGATGAAAACGCCATAGGGTTCGTGAGCTTCCGGCAAGCGCCTCTTTCGTATCGATTTATGAAACGCTGACTGACAACGTGAATGCTTTCTTGTCCGAAGTAAATGATTCTGCTTGGCGTGCAAACGTGCCTCGCATGTGCGTTGCTCGTCGTGCGCGGCTGTCCTAGACTGGAACGCAGTGCCGGCCAGCCGGCTGCGTCCGGCAGGAGACGACCATGCTGCACCCGCGACCGCTTCAACGTGAGCTGTCCAGAGAGCTGCTCGATGTGTTGATCCGGGTCGGTTTGATCGCGGTGCTCGCGGTGTTCTGCTTTCGCATCTTCGCGCCGTTTCTCAACCTGATGATCTGGGCGCTGATTCTCGCGGTCACCCTCTATCCGCTGCAGACGACGTTGCGCCAGCGCTTCGGCGCGCGTGACGGCCTCGCTGCAACACTGATCGTGTTCGTCGCGTTTGCCGTCGTGCTCGCGCCGACGTGCATGCTCGCGCTCGCACTCGCCGATTCGGTCGAGCATGCGTTTGCCGTCCTCCGCAGCGAAAGCATCCACGTTCCGCCGCCGGATGCATCGGTGGCGAGCTGGCCGCTCATCGGCCAGCGCGTGTTCGATTTCTGGTCGCAGGCGTCGACCGATCTCGCCGGCGTGCTGCATCGCTTCGCACCAGAGCTGAAGGTCGCGGGACGCACCGTGCTGGGAACCGTCACGGGCTTCGGCGCGGGGCTCGTGATCTTCTTCGTGGCGCTCATCGTTGCGGGCATCGTGATGGCGCACGGCGAGAAGGGACATCGCAATGCGCTGCAGATCGCCTCGCGCATCTCCGGCGCGGATAACGGGCCACGCATCGTCGAGCTTTGCACGAAGACGATCCGCGCGGTGGCGCAGGGCGTCGTCGGAATCGCATTCATTCAAACGGTGCTGATCGGTGTCGCGTTCGTGATGATGAAGCTGCCCGGCGCGGGGCTGCTGGCGCTCGCGGTGCTGCTCATCGGCATCATGCAGTTGCCGGCGACGCTCATCACCGGACCGGTCATCGTGTTCGTGATCGTCACCCATGGCGTGAACGTCGCGACCATCGTGTTCTCGGTGTACGTGTTCATCGCGGGACTCGTCGATAACGTGCTGAAGCCGCTGCTGCTCGGGCGCGGCGTTTCCGTGCCGATGCCCGTCGTGCTGATCGGAGCGCTCGGCGGCATGGTGACGAGTGGCGTCATCGGGCTTTTCATCGGGCCCGTGATGCTGGCCGTCGGCTATCAGCTTTTCTGGCGCTGGGTGCGGCGGGATCGGGAGGCGGTGACGGCGGCGGAGTCGCCGGGGCCTTGATATGCGGTTCGCGGGCCGTACGGTGCTCTGCCGGCGTGTCGGCATGTCGGCGTGTCAGCGCATCGCGCCCGCGAGATCGGCCGCGCCCAGGCCGACGATCAAATCGATCTCGCCGTTTGGCAACGGCTGTGTCGCCGGGACGCCCGCCGAGCGAAGCGCGGCGGCGTCGAGCCGCGCGGGGTCCGAAAGCCGCACGCGCAGGCGGGTAAGCGCGAGCGCATCGAGAGAGCCGATGTTGCCCGCACCGCCGAGCGCCGCGCGAATCCGTTCGGCCCGCGCTGACAGATCCGCCATCGCGAGCGCCGGGGACGTGGCGGCCGTCGCCGTTGCCGTGGCGGGCGGCGCGCTTGCGGCGGCGGCATCGGCTGGCGCGAGATCCGCCTCGCTGCCCGCCGTCTTCATGTATTCCTGCATGTCCGTCTTCATGTTCTCCGAGAGCGGGCCGAAGATCGCCTGCACGCCGTTGCCCATGCGCAGCACGCCCGCCGCGCCGAGCGCCTTCAGCCTGGCATCGTCGACGAGCGCGGGGTTAGCGACGGTGATGCGCAAGCGCGTGATGCACGCGTCGAGGCTCGCGATGTTCGAGCGTCCGCCGAACGCGAGCACGAGATCGCGTGATCGCCCGCCGGGGCCTGGCGCGGCGCCGGGTGACGCGGCGTCGGCAACATCGTCTTCGCGCCCGGGCGTCTTCAGATCGAAGCGCGAAATGAAGAAGCGGAACACGCCGTAGTAGATCACTGCATAGATCGGACCGAGAAAGAAGACGTACCAGGCGTGCGTCGACTTGTTGCCGATCAGGTTGAACATGACGAAGTCGATGGCCCCTTGCGAGAACGTGAAGCCCATGTGCATGTCGAGTGTGTTCGCGACGAACTGCGCCAGCGCCGCGAGGCACGCATGGACCAGATAGAGCACCGGCGCGACGAACAGGAACGCGAACTCGATCGGCTCGGTGATGCCGGTCAGAAACGACGTGAGCGCCGCCGACACCATCATGCCGCCGACCGCGACTTTCTTTTCGGGCTTCGCGCAATGCCAGATGGCGATTGCCGCGGCGGGCAGGCCGAACATCTTGAAGATGAAAGCGCCCGACAGGATGCCGGCGGTCGGGTCTCCGGCGAAGAAGCGGTTGATGTCGCCGTGAACGATCTTCCCTGTCGCCGGATCGACGAAGCTGCCGGCTTCGAAGAAGAACGGCACGTTCCAGATGTGATGCAGCCCGAACGGAATCAGCAGCCGCTCGACGAAACCGTAGATGGTCGCCGCCATGCGCGGATCGGACACCGCCGCCCAGTGCGAGAACGCCTTGATGAGCCCGCCGATCGGCGGCCATACGACGGAAAGGATCGCGCCCAGCACGATAGCGCCGATGGCCGTCACGATCGGCACGAAGCGCTTGCCCGCGAAGAAGCCGAGATAGGGCGGCAGCGAAATCCTGTAATAGCGGTTGAACATCCAGGCGGCGAGCCCGCCCGCGAGAATGCCGCCGAACACGCCGGTCTGGATCGACGCAATGCCCATGATGGTGTCCGTCTCGACGCCTTGCGCTTTCGCGATCACGCCGAGCGTCGCCGTCATCACGAGAAAGCCGATGGTCGCGGCGATGCCCGACACGCCGTCGTTCTCGGTGAAGCCGAGCGCGACGCCGATGGCAAAGATGAGCGGCAGGTTCGCGAAGATGACATCGCCCGCGTTGCGCATCAGCGCGAGCACGATGGCGGGCACGTGGCCGTGGAAATCGGTGGCGCCGAGGCCGAGCAGCAGACCCGCGACGGGCAGCACGGCAACGGGCAGCATCAACGACTTGCCGACTTTCTGCACGACGCCGAAGGCATTCTTGAACATGGCGATCGCTCCGGATCCGGACGAGGATGGCGTGTGGGCGCGCTTCAGCCCGCGTAAGGCGCGAGACGTGCGCGGACTTCGGCGGCCGTGCCGAGCGCGAGGACATCGGCGGCGAGCGCGCGGGCTTCGTCGAGGGTGACGCGCGCGAGCTGCGCCTTGATCGAGCCGACGGCGGGCACGCTGACCGACAACTCGTCGATGCCGATGCCGACGAGCACGGGCACCGCCAGCGCGTCCGATGCGATGCCGCCGCACACGCCGACCCACGCGCCATGCCGGTGCGCGCCCTCGACGGTCATCTGCATCAGCCGCAGCACGGCCGGATGCAGCGCGTCGGCTTGCCGCGCGAGCTTCGGATGACCGCGATCCATCGCGAGCGTGTATTGCGTCAGATCGTTCGTGCCGATCGAGAAGAAGTCGACTTCGCGCGCGAGCGGCTCCGCGATCAGCGCGGCGGCCGGCACTTCGATCATCACGCCGACCTTCACCTCGCTCGCGCGATCGCCCGCTTCTTCGCGCAACATCTGCCGCGCCGCGCGCACTTCCTCGATCGTCGTGATCATCGGAAACATCACGTGCAGCTTGCCGATTGACGCCGCTCGCAGAATCGCGCGCAGTTGCGTGCGGAACATGTCGGGACGGTCGAGGCTCACGCGCACGCCGCGCAAGCCGAGAAACGGGTTGTCCTCGTGCGGCAGCGGCAGATAGGAAAGCGGCTTGTCGCCGCCGACATCGAGCGTTCGCACGACGAGCGTCCGTTCGCGGCCCAACGCTTCCGCCACGGCGCAGTAGGCGGCGGCCTGCTCGTCTTCGCTCGGGGCGGTGTCGCGGTTGTCGAAAAGAAACTCCGAGCGCAACAGGCCCACGCCTTCCGCGCCCGCCGCGACGGCATCGCGCGCCTCCTGTGCATTGCGGATGTTCGCGGCCACTTCCACGCGATGACCGTCCGCCGTCATGGCGGGCTTGCTCGCGGCGAGCTGTTCCTGTTCGCGCCGCGCCGCCTGCCGCGCGATGCCGTCGCGTGCGGCTTTCAGTTCCGCGGCGTCCGGATTGCGACGCAAGATGCCGCGTGAGCCATCGAGCACGACGAGCGTGCCGTCGGCGAGTTGCAGCGCATCTTCGTCGATGCCGCAGATGGCCGGAATGCCGAGCGAGCGCGCGAGGATGGCGACGTGGCTCGTTGCGCCGCCGGTTGTCGTGCAGAAGCCGCGCACCTTCTCGCGGTCGAGCGACGCCGTATCCGACGGCGACAACTCCTCCGCGACGAGGATCGAATCGGCCGGCACGCCGATGCGCGCCTCTTTCACGCCGGCGATGAGCGCGAGCACGCGGCGTCCGACATCGCGGATATCGCTTGCCCGTTCGCGCAGCAACGCATCGTCGAGCGCTTCGAGGCTGGCGGCTTGTTGCTGGAAGGCTTCGCGCCACGCGAAGGCCGCGCTTTTGCCGCCGCTGACACCGGCGATCGCGAGATCGTTGAGATCGGGATCGTCGAGCAGTTCGAGATGCGCGTCGATGATCTGCGCCTTCGGGCCGCTCAACTTGAGCTTGAGTGATTCGATCTGCTGGCGCGCGTCGTGCAGGGCGGCGTCGAGCCGGGCGCGCTCGCGCTGCGGCGATTCGCCAGTTTCGGCGACATCGATCACTTCCTGGCGGAACTGCACGATGGCGCCCACCGCGATCCCCGGCGACGCCGGAACGCCCGTAAGCTCGTTCGCGTCCGTGCGCGTCGCGTGCAGCACTTCGGGCGCGGGCGGCGCGCCTGCGTCTGCTGCTCGTGGAACCGGCGCATCGGCGGCTTTCTCGCCCGAGCCGGCGGCGAGCAGGGCAGTGAGCGCGGCGGCGGCGGCTCCCGCATCGGGACCGGTGGCTTCGACACGCACTTTGTCGCCCATGCGCGTGACGAGCTTCATGATCGACACGACCGATTTCGCGTTCGCGCTATCGCCGCCGCGCACGAGACGGATGTCGCATTTGAACTTCTTCGCTTCGCTCGCGACGACCGCCGCGGGCCGCGCGTGCAGCCCGGCCGGATTCGGCAGCGCGACTTCATCGGAGACGACGGCGCGGCTGGTGTCATCGCCCGATGCGCCCTGCGCCGCGCCGACGAACTCCACCGACAACGCGACGTCCTTGCCCGCCGTGACGATGCCTGTCGCGGGTTCGTAGCGCGTCACGAGTTCGCCATTGGCGATGACCATCTGCGTGAGCAGGCTCACCGCTTTGGCGCCGACGAAGAGTGGATCGAAACGGATCAATGGCTGGCCGGTCGCGACCGTGTCGCCTTCGCGCACGAGTGCCGTGAAGCCTTCGCCGCGCAGCATGACCGTGTCGAGGCCGATGTGGATCAGCACTTCGAGGCCGCTGTCGCCCGTCACGGTGACGGCGTGTGCGGCGCGGTGCAGCTGGGTGATCTTGCCGGCGAGGGGAGCGAGCAGTTGGTCGGAGACCGGGTCGATGGAGACGCCGTCGCCGACCATCTTTTGGGCGAAGACCGGATCGGGCACGGATTCGATCGGGACCATGACGCCGGAGAGCGGCGCCATCAGCGCGACCCGCGTCAAACGCTGCGGAGCTTTCATGGGAACGACTCCTTGGCCGCGGACGGTTCGCAGTCGCGGACGTGAGACGTACTGGAAGATGCCTGCAAAGTGCTTTCACGATCCTGAGTCGAATCATAGGCAAAAGATTCGTGTTTTGCGCATCGAATGCGTATAACGTAGGAATCGATTTCCTTCCGGTTCGATGTCCTTTCGGTTTCGATGGAGCCAGACATGCAAGCATCCGACATCATGACGAAGTCAATTATTTCTGCGAGTCCTGAAATGTCGGTGCGCGACGCGGCGGGGACGATGGTCTTCGCGGGCATCAGCGGGATGCCTGTCATCGACGAGGAGGGCAAGCTGCTTGGCATCGTCACCGAGGGCGATTTGATGCATCGCGCGGAGCTTGGAACGGGGCTGAAGGATCGCGCGTGGTGGCTGGAGATGCTGCCGTCGGCGCGCGACATGGCGAGTCAGTACGTGAAGGAGCACGCGCGAAAGGTCAGGGACGTGATGTCGACGGACGTGGCGACGATCACGGAATCGTGCCCGATCGGGGACATCGCTGATTTGTTTGCGCAGCGGCATATCAAGCGAGTGCCGGTGATGCGCGATGGCCGCGTGGTCGGCGTGATCAGCCGGGCCAATCTGATTCGCGCGCTGGTGACGAGAACGCCATGTCCGCCCGATGCCGGCGAATGCGACGACGCTGCGTTGCGTGACGCGGTGCTGCTGGCGATGGAAGGGCATCCGTGGGCGATCGCGCGCGAGAGTGTGGTCGTCGAGCAGGGGACCGTGCATTTATGGGGGGCTGTGAAGAGCGCGGAAGAGGGGAATGCGCTGAGGGTCGCGGCGGAGAACGTGGCGGGGGTGCGGGGCGTGGTGACGCATTTTGGGGAGGGGGAGTGACGTTCGGCGGTAGATTGGCGATGCCGGTGGCTAGAAGTACGCTCTTTTCTGCCGAACGATTGCGATTACTTTGCTGCTTTGTTGTGAATCGTTTGGGACTACATTCGATCGTGATTTCTGTGCGGTGTTGAGCGCGATTCATTGCTGATTAACATGCCAGAGAGAATTCGACACGCTGCTCCAGGTTTGTATTCGCCCAATGACGACCGCCCCGTGCGCCCCCCCGCACGGACCAAACCCTGCGGGATAAACGCTATTCCGTCGCGCCACTCATCCCGCGATAATCAACCGTTTCCGCCTGCACCGCCGCCACCCCCATGCCCCGAATCGACGACGAAATCACCTTCCGCAAGCTCGAAGTCCTCCTCGCGTTCATGGAGACCGGCAATCTCGCGAAGGCGGCCGAGGTGCTGAACGTGAGCACGGTCAGCGTGCATCGCGCATTGCATTCGCTCGAGCAGGGCGTGCGGTGCGCGCTCTTTCGTCACGAGGGCCGCAATCTCAAGTCCACCGAAGCCGCCCAAATGCTCGCCGATGTCGCGCAGGAAGTCATCACGCTGATGACCGACGGAATCCGCGCGACGCGTGAGGCCGCCGGCTATTCCTCCGACCGGCTGAAAATCGGCTCGCTCTATTCGCTGACCATCCGCACGGTGCCGGGCATCGTCGTCGATATCAAGGTGCGCAGGCCGACGCTGCAAGTCGAACTCGTGCTCGGGTCCAATGAATTACTGATCGACAAACTCAAGCGCAGCGAAATCGACGCCGCCTTGATGGCCCTGCCCGATGCCGAGCCCGAAGTCGAATCCATCCCGCTCTTCGAAGACGACATCTTCTTCGCCGCGCCCGCCAATTCGCCCTATGCCAACCAGGAAGCCGTCGATTTGCGCGACTGCCGCGAAGAGAACTTCGTCTCGCTCGGCGAAGGCTTCGCGACCTATCACGGCTTCGTCGAGGCGTTCCGCGTCGCGGGCTTCGAGCCGAACGTCACCGTGCGAACCGGCGATATCTTCTCGCTGATGAACCTCGTGAGCGGCGGCGTCGGCTACACGCTGCTGCCCGGACGCGTGCGCGGCGTGTTCGGCGACAAGGTGCAATTCATCCCGCTCAAGCCGCAATATCTGATGCGGCAGACCATCGGCGTCAGCTTCCTGCGCGCGCGGGAACGCGACCCGAACCTGCTCGCGCTGATGGCCGTCTGCCGCTTGCGCACGCGCAACGTCGACTGACGCTTCAACGCTGGTCTTGCGCGCGCTCCCTGTCGATGAGCGCGCCCACATCCTCCAGCGATGTCTCGCTGCAACTCACCGCGATGCCCTGCGCGAACACATCGCTGGCGAGGCGCGTCAGCACGTTCGCGGGCGGCATCTCGACGGCCAGCCGCGCGCCGCGCTCCCACGCGAGTCTCATCGTGTTGTGCCAGCGCACCTGCCGCGCCATGTTGCCGGCCAGATCGGCAGCGATGCGCCCGCCGTCGAACAGCGGCCGTGCTGCGCTACTGCTGAGGTACACGATGCGCGGCGCGCGCACATCGACCGATTCGAACGCATCGGCGAGCGTGGCGGCGGGCGCATCCAGCAGGGCGGAATGCGACGGCACCGCGACATCCAGACGCTCGCAACGCTGCGCGCCGTGTTCGGTTGCGATGACCGCGAGACGATGCATCGCGGCATCGCTACCGGCGACGACCATCTGCGTCGGCGTATTGATGTTCGCGAGAAAGACCGGCTCCGCGTCGCTGTTCACTTGCGCGATCAGCGGTTCGAGCGCGCGCTGGGTCAGGCCGACGATCGCCGTCATCCCGAATCCGCGCGGATACGCGTCTTCCATCAGATGGCCGCGCAACGCGACGAGCCTGAGCGCGTCGGCATAAGCGAGCGCACCGGCCGTCACCGCGGCGGGATACGCGCCGATCGACAGTCCGGACACCATGTCGGGTTCGTGGCCCTGGGCCTGAATCACCCGCGCCTGCGCGACGCCCGCGATCAGCAGGCAAAGCTGCACGGACACGGTGGAGCGCAGCGCGGTGGCGTTGTCGAGCGTGCGCGCGTCGCAGCCGAGCGTATCGTTTGCTTCTTCGAGCGTGCGGGCTGCTTCGCGATGGTTCGGCAACGCGTGCAGCATGCCGGCGCGTTGGGAGCCCTGACCGGGGAACGTAAAGAGCACGCTCATGATGCGTGCGCCGCCCACGGGTCCGCGACGAGCAACGGACCGCGCCCCGTCTTCAGCATTACGCGCCCCGATTGCCCGGCCCACTCCGCCAGCGCGAATCCGCCGTGGCCCGTGTCCACCTGCATGTCGATGCGCGCAGGCGCGGCCTGCAATAGCGACAGCAGCGAGCGCAGCAGCGCGTGCGCACCGTCGCGCGGCAGGGGCCGATCGGCACGCAGCAGCAGATCGAGGTCGCTATCCTGCCTCAAGGTGCTTACGCCGCTCGCCAGCGCGAAGCCGACGCTGCCCGTTACGCCCCACGTCAACTGCAACGCGTCGAGTTCAGGCGCGATGAAGGCAAGCGCGCGCATGCAGGGCAGGTTCGCGAGCGCATCGTCGGCAGCAAGCGATCCGCGCGACTCGGCGAGCGCTTCCGGCGTCACGCATCGCACGATGCGCTCGACATTCACGAAGGCCGCGCACCGCTCGTTGCGCGCGCGCCCGCGCAGACCGATCGGCACGACGCCGCGCTCGACCGTCTCGCGCCGCACGACGGCCGGCGCGATCGACAGCCACTCGCGCGTAGCCCATGCAGGCATCGCCGATACGGACACGATGTCCTCCGGGTCTTCGATCCACACGAGGTCGTGCGGGCGGGGCGCTTCACGATCGATCGACACAACGAGTCTCCCGGCGCCTCACGCGCCCATCAGCGCTTTGGTCGCGAAGAACAGCAGCGACGGCCCGAGCAGGCAGCCCACGCCCGTATGGAACGTCGCGATCAGCGCGCCATAAGGCACGAGCCGGCGATCCGTCGCAGCCAGTCCCGCGCTCACGCCGCTCACGGTGCCAGCCAGCCCGCCGAAGATCATCGCGGAGCGGGGCGTGCGCAGGCCCATGAAGCCGGCGGCAAGCGGCGTGCCGATCATCACGATGATCGCCTTGATGAGGCCCGTCGCGATGCTGAGCGCGATCACGTCCGAACTCGCCCCGATCGCCGCGCCCGTCACCGGACCGACGATATACGTGACCGCGCCCGCGCCGATCGTCGTCATGCTGACGGCGTCGGTGTAGCCGAACGCGTGCGCAATGCTCGCGCCCACGATGAACGGCAGCACCGTCCCGAGCAGCAGCGACACGACGCCGATCATCCCGGCCTTGCGCGCTTCGGTCGCCTGCACTTCGAAAGCAGTCGCGACGATGGCGAAGTCCCGTAGCATTGCGCCGCCCATCAGGCCGACGCCCGCGAACAGCGGCAGATCGGCGAGTCCTTTCTGACCGGCCGTGAAAGCGCCGCCCAGGTAAGCGAGCACGAGGCCGATCACGATGGCGATCGCCGAGCCATGCACGCGCCCGAACGTCAGCTTCTTCGAGATCACCGACGACACCCACATGATGAGCCCGACCAGCGCGAACGCGGTAACGAGGCCGTTGTGAATCAGAACCTTATCGATCATTTGGAACATGGCAGTCTCCGCGTTCAGATTTCTTCGAGCTTCGGGGCATTGGCGAACGACGTGCTGTCGCGGCCCGTGCGTGAAAGTACGGCGATGCAGCCCGCGCACGCGATTACCGCGCCGAGTGCCGACAACAGCGCGACCGGCCCGCCCTTGAGCGCGGCGACGACGTTCTGATTGGCCGCCATCGCGACGACGACCGGGATGTACATCGCGCCCCAGAAGCCGACGCCCGCTTCGGTTTCCTTCGGCAACCAGCCCTTCTTGTGCAGATAGAGCCGCAGGAAGATGAGCAGCAGCATCGCGATGCCGACGCCGCCCACGTTCGTTTTAACGCCTATTGCGGTGCCGAGCAGATCGCCCAGAAAGAGTCCCGCCAGATGGCAGAACGCGAGCAATGCAGTTCCATAGATGATCATTACCGTCTCCTGAGATGTGCGGGTTGGCTTCTGACGAGCCGATGTTCAAGGGCGAAGCGTTAGCGCCATGCCTCGCGCAGCTTGCGGCGAACCGTGGCCGAAGCCGCGCGATGCGGGCTGCCGAGCCGGCTTTCCAGTCCGCGTGACGAATCGGCGCGAATGTCGTCGAGGGCGGCTTTCAACGCGGTTTCGACCATCGACTGATCCGCGGCGGCGGGGGCATCGGCGTTGGCGGGCGAAAGCAGCTTCCACAGCAAGCCGAGCGAGGCGAAGTTGTCGATGTCATAGGCCATCGGCGGCACGTGCGCGGTGAAGGCTTCGAGATCGGCGACGGTGCGCAGCGTCACGCGTGCGGCGGATTCCTTGCCCATCGCGTGAACCATCACTTGCGGGTCGGCGAGCGCGATCAGCCGGTTCGCCTGATAGCCGTGCGCGAGAAACGCGCCGGACATCGCGCGGCCGACGATCAGCCCGATCACCGGATGCCCGGCGAGGCGGGCGCTTGCGTAGGCATCGGCGGCGGCGGCGAGCGCCTGATGAATGCCGTACGCTTCCTCGCGACGCCCGTACGCCTGGCTCGCGACATCAATGACGGCGACGATCGCGCGCTTGGTATCGCGCTTCGCGTCCGCATCGATGGCTTCACGCACCGCGCGCGCCAGTTCCCATCCTTCGATCAGGCCCACTTCGCCGTTGCGTGCGCGCGGAAAAGGGTTGTCCGGGTCGGGCACCACCGCGATGAAACGCGCGGGGTCATCGCCGATGCGTGCATCCGCCACGCGCACCGACGGCGGAAAGCCCGGCTGCAACGGCGCGCTGTAGGTCAGCGCGTCGAGCCAGACCGCGCCGCGTTTCGAAAGCTCTCGTGTGCTCATGATTCGAATCCCTTGCCATAGATGGCGGCTGCCTGTTGCGGCGTGGCTTGCGCCGATGTATCGATTTCGGAGAGCCGCTTGAGGAAGCCGGCCACGCGTTCGCTGCGGCAGGCTTCGGGACGTCCGGCGCGCAACAGGTCGATGACGGCGGCGCGGATCGCATCGGCGTCGTCGGCGGTGAAAACGTCGATCAGTCCGGTGCGATAACGCTGCTCGCAACCGGTGAAGCTCCAGATCATCGGACGGTCGCGCGAATCGAATTCGGCGATGCCCGCTTCCTGCTCGATCACGGCCGGCCCGTTGAGCCCGAGCCGCGCTTCCCGCGTGCCGATCAGATAGCTGCACAGCCCCGCCGCGATCGACATGCCGCCGTAGCATCCGATGGGTCCCGCCGTGATGCCGATCACCGGCTGATAGCGCCGCAAATCGACGATGGCCGCGTGAATATCCGCGATGCCCGCGAGTCCGAGATTGGCTTCCTGCAGGCGCACGCCGCCCGTCTCAAAGAGAATCACGGCCCGCGTCGGGATGCCGTTGCGGTTGTCTTCGGCGGCGAGTTCGAGGCTGCCCGCGATCTTCGCCGCCGATACCTCGCCCATGCTGCCGCCCTGAAAGCCGCCGTCGATGCCGAGCACCACGGCGGGCTGACCGTCGATGGTTCCCTTCGCGACGACCGCGCCGTCATCCGACTGCGTGACGATGTTCTGCCGCGCGAGCCACGGCGACGTCACGCGCTCGAACGGATCGAGCAGTTCGGTGAACGTGCCTTCATCGAGCAGCTTTTTCGCGCGGCTGCGTGCATCGAGTTCGGTGAAGCTCTGGCGTTCGAGCAATTGCTGTGCGTCCATGATTCATGCTCCGCCGTTGGTTTTCAGTTGTTCGAACACCTGCCCGATGCGCAGTTGCACCACACCGGGCGTCGCGCCCGCATCGTTGATTTCGAGCTTGGCGGCGGGAAGCGAGCCGTCGCCGAAGATGCGTTCGAGCACGGCTTCCCACAGGCGGCCCTTGCCATCGACGGAGGTCGTGATCTTCACCACCGTGCGATGCGCGGTGTTCGCTTCGAGCAGGACTTCGAGGTCTCCCGAGGCGACCACGCCCACCAGCGCGCGGCCTTGCGCGGGCTGTCCCGCCGGGAATTCGAGGACGATGTTTTCCATATGGGTTCCTAAGTGTTCGACGATTCGGTTGCTTCGCCTTGAAGCCGGTCGAGAAAGAGCGCGGCGGCGAGCAGATCGGCGGCGCCGCCAGGCGATACGTGAAGTTCGACGAGACGCCGGTCGAGCGCACGAAGGTGACGGCGTCCCGCGAGCGTGGCGGCGCCGCCTTCGTCGAGCACGCGCTGCGCGCCGTCCTGCATCTCGGCGAGCGCCGTGCGTTTGCCGCGTGCGAGCACGCAGGTATCGTCGAGGCTCGCCATGATCGCGAGCAGTGCGTTGAGACGCGCCGACGTTTCGCTGTCGCCGCGCGAACGCGACCGCGCGAGTTCCGGCAGCGCGACGTGCACGACGTGCGGAAATCCCGCCTGCGCCTGTCCGCGTGCGCCGCCGACGTCGTAGTCGATGCACGCCTGTTCGCCCTTGTTGCCCGTGCGGATTGGCGCGTGACGATCTTCAATGCGCGCGATGGATCCGGCGAGCGCGGCGACCGCATCAGGCGCCAAGTTCGACGGCTCGCGTGCGGCGGCGGTGACGAGCAGCCCGAGCGCCCAGATCGCGCCGCGATGCGTGTTGACGCCGCCGGTTGCATCCAGCATGCGCGCTTCGCCGTCACGCCCGATTGCGCCGATGCGTTCGCGCAGCGCGAGCATCGATCCGATGTCGATGCCTGCGCGCGCCATCTCGACGAACGCCGGCTGCAACGCCAGCGCCGATACGCACATGAGCGTCCAGTCGAGATCGTGATGCGCGCCACGGCTGCGGATATCGACGAGGCCGGGCTTCGGGGCGAGCGTCACCTCGTCGATCAGCGCTTCGACGACGTAAGCGGCGAGGCGATCGGCGCGTTCCGGCGAAGGGCGCAGCGGCCGCGCGGCGCGGAGGGCAAGTTCATCGCGCATCACCAGCTCCGGAAGCGCGCGGGCGGGTCGTACAGCCCGTCGGACCAGTCGACGAGATCGGCCATGCTTTTGGCGGCGAGCAGCGAGCGGCTCGCTTCGCTGCGATGGATGCCGAGGTCTTCGGGCAGCGCGACGAAGCCGTCGCGGCGCAGCGCCGGAAGCTTGCTCTTGTCGCTGCTGAGGCCGATCGGTGTGACGCCGGACACCGCCGCGATCATCTCCTTGCGATGCTCCAGCGAGCGCGCCTTGTACAGATACGCGATGCCTTCCTCGGTCAGCACGTGCGTGACGTCGTCGCCGTAGATCATCACGGGCGCGAGCGCCATGCCCGATTCGCGGCCCACATCGACGGCATCGATCGATTCGACGATGGTTGGCTGCCCGCCCGCCTGGAAAGTTTCGACCATCTGCACGACGAGCTTGCGGCCGCGTTCGAGCGGGCTGTCCGTTTGCAGCAGATCGAGCCACGCGGGCGTCGCATGACGGCGGCCGTGCGGATCGTGGCCCATGTTCGGCGCGCCGCCGAAGCCGGTGAGCCGCCCGTGCGTGACCGTCGACGAATTGCCTTCGCCGTCCATTTGCAGCGTCGAGCCGATGAACATGTCCACCGCGTATTGCCCGGCGAGCTGGCACATCGTGCGGTTCGAACGCATGGAGCCGTCGCGGCCGGTGAAGAAGATGTCGGGCCGCGCGGCGACATAGGCTTCCATGCCGAGTTCGCCGCCGAAGCAGTGGACGCTGTCGACCCAGCCGGTCTCGATGGCGGGGATGAGCGTCGGATGCGGGTTGAGCGTCCAGTGGCGGCAGATCTTGCCCTTGAGGCCGAGCTTTTCGCCGTAGGTCGGCAGGATCAGTTCGATCGCGGCGGTGTTGAAGCCGATGCCGTGATTGAGCGACTGCACCTGATGCTTTTCGTAGATGCCGCGAATGGCCATCATCGCCATCAGGACCTGCATCGGCGTGATGAGGCGCGGATCGCGCGTGAAGAGCGGCTCGATGAAGAACGGCTTGTCCGACTGCACGACGAAGTCGATCCACGAGCCGGGGATATCGACGCGCGGCAGGTCTTTCGGATCGTCGACGATTTCGTTGACCTGCGCGATCACGATGCCGTCGCGAAACGCGGCTGCTTCGACGAGCGAGGGCGTGTCTTCGGTGCTGGGACCGGTGTAGAGATTGCCCTGGCGATCGGCCTTGTAGCCGGCGCACAGCACGACGTTGGGCGTCAGATCGACGTAGAGCCGCGCGTACAGTTCGATGTAGGTGTGAATCGCGCCGACTTCGAGAATGCCGTCCTGCAGGAACTGCGAGATGCGCAGGCTTTGCGCGCCGGCGTAGGCGAAGTCGAGCTTTCGGGCGATGCCGCGCTCGAAGAGATCGAGGTGCTCGGCGCGGCTTACGCTGGGAATGATGAGATGCAGGTCGTGGACGATGCCGGAATCGACTTTCGCGAGCGAGCGCGAGAGGAAATCCGCCTGCTTCTGGTTGTTGCCTTCGACGACGACGCGATCGCCGGGAGCGACGAGCGCCTGCAATACGTCGACGATGCGGTCGGTGGGCAGCACCATACCGTCCGCGATCGATGCGACGCGCGCGAGCCGGCGATGCTTGTCCGCCCGGCGCGTGGCCCAGCGGGACGGGGTTTGAGTTTGGTCGGACATGGATGCTCTCGCTGAGGACATGAGACGAGTCTAGAGAGCGGGAAATGCCGGTTCAATCACCTTGGGTATGCGATCGTTATCCGGAGGGTAATGATTGTTTTCGCTGCGGCCTGGCGGCCAGGCGGGGCGGGGGCCGGCCGGGAAAGGAGGGTTTTCCCTCGTGATGAGGCGGCGGGGTGCGGCCAGCCCGCTCAATCCCGCTTCTAGCGCCCATCCCGTTTCCCCCTTAACATCGCTGACTGCGCACCCGCGCCGCTGCTTCGACCCAAAGCACGCCGATTCGATCGTCGAGCGTGCCCGACCTCATTGGAGCCAGATGCGCAATCCGTTCACGCTTTATCGCGCTCGCATTTTCGCGGGCGTTCGTCATCCTGCACCGCCGCGCCTGCTGGCACGCCTCGGCCTCGCGACGCTGCTGCTCTCCAGTGCACTGGCTCACGCGCAGGCTTATCGCGATGTCAGTCCCACGCCGCTGCCCGCCGCCCCTCGTCCTTCCGCGCCGCCCCCGCCGCCCGAGCCGCAAAGCGGATCGCCGGAAGTCGCGGTGGCCACGCTCCGCGGACTGATGATCGAAGCGTCGGCGTCAGGGGCTTCGCCGCCGACGACCGCCGTCGCGCGCGCAGCCGACGGACGCATCGTCGCGCGTGGCCTCGCGCCGCTCGACGACGCGTTCCTGCAAGGCTTCGCCGCCGACCTCGATCGACCGCTCACGTTCGCGCGGCTCGCCGAGATACGCCGGGCAGTGGTCGCGCAATATCGCGAAGCCGGGCTGCCGCTCGTCGATGTCTACGTGCCCGAGCAGGACGTCACGGACGGCGTCGTGCGTATCGCGGTGGCGAGTTATCGGCTGGGCCGCGTGATCCCGCGAGGCAATCGCTACTTCTCGGATACGCTCCTCACCGGCGACATGCCGCTCACCGCCGGCGATGCGATCCGCGAATCGGACGTCGCCACCGGGCTTGCGCTGCTCAACGCGAATCCCTACCGCGCCGTCGATGTGATCTACGCCCCTGGCGATGCCGACGGCACCACCGACGTGATCCTGCAGACCGCCGACCGCTTCCCGATGCGCGTCTCGGCCGGCTACGACAACGCGGGCGTGCCGCAGCTCGGCCGCGACCGGTTCTTCGCGGGCATCGACTACGGCAACCTCTTCGGGCTGGATCAGCAGATCGCCTATCAGGTCACCGCCAGCAACGATGCATTGAGCGGCAATCCGGATATCGAAGGGCGCCCGAACCGTCCGCGCTTCGTCGCGCACGCGTTGAATTATTCGGCGCCGCTGCCGTGGCACGATCGCATCGAACTGTTCGGCGTCTATGCCCAGAGCACGCCGCGCCTGCCCGACAGCTACGGACAGACCGGCATTTCGGCTCAGGCCAGCATCCGCTATGACTGGCGGCTCACGCCGTTCTCGGGCTGGCAGCAGCAGGCGCAGTTCGGCTACGACTACAAGCGGTCGAACAACAATCTGGAGTTCGGCGGGTTTCAGGTGTTCAACTCGAACACGCACATTCATCAGTTCCTGCTCGCGTACGAACTGAGCCGCAGCGATACATCAGGTCAGACGCGCGCCAACGCGACGGTCGTGCTCAGTCCCGGCCGGCTCGATGCCGACAATCGCGACGCCGCGTTCGAAAGCGCGCGGCATGGTGCGACGCCGCGCTACATGTACGCGCAGCTATCGGCGCAGCGCGATCTTGCGCTGGGCGGCGGATTCATCGCATCGGGACGGGCGATGCTGCAATGGACGCCCGACACCCTGTTGCCGAGCGAAGAGATGGGACTGGGCGGCGACAGCAGCGTGCGCGGTTACTTGCCCTATGTCGTGCAGGGCGATCGCGGCTGGAACGTGCAGACGGAGGTACGCACGCCGCCGTGGAGCATCGGCACGAGCGGCGTCGCGATCCAGCCTTTCGTGTTCGTCGATGCGGGCCGCGTGTGGAATCGCATCGATCAGCCGACGGAGCCGAACAATGGATCGCTCGTCGGCATCGGCGGCGGCTTCCGCTTTCAGGTCAGCCGCTTCGTCAACGTGCGCGGAACTTTCGGCTTTCCGCTGCACGCCGCCGTGCCCGCCGGTTCCAAAGCCCCGGTCGGGATGCTGTACATCGTGCTCGGCTCGTGACGGTGCGTGTCACATCCCGCTACTTGGTTACTTGCCACTGCAAGACCGGATGCGACACGCCTTCGATGAACGTCCACGTTCCGCCCGGCGCGAAGTTCCACGTGGGCGCGAAGCTCGACGCCATGCCCATTTGCGCAGTCGTCAGCCCGTTCGCGACGGGGATCGGCGTGCCGGTGGCCGCGCCGACGCTTTGGCCCGACACTTCGCGATCCCAGTACACGTCCTTGGCGATGTTGCCCACGTTGGTCGACGTAATGCCGCCGACGTAGCCGGGCGGCAAGCCGGGCGAGGGCACCGCCGCGAACGATTCCTCGATCCTGCCCGAGTTGTAGTCAGTCAGCCCGCCGTCGGTGACGCCGCCCGCGCTCGCGGTCGAATACGACTGCCTGATGATGCCGGTCGTGCCGTTCCCCGCGGCGATGCCGCCCACGTGCGCGTGCGTGCCGCCGCCGTAGTCTCCGGCCGACCACGATTGCACGATCAGCCCTGAGTTCGACAGCGCGATGCCGCCCATCGAGCCTTGCGCATACATCGACACGTTGCTCGTGGCGCGCGAAATCGTTCCCGAGTTCTCGCCGACGACGCCGCCGATCGCGCCCGCGCCGATCTCCTCGGTGCTCATCTCGCCCGAAACGTGCACGTTGGCGATCAACCCGGCGTTGCTGCCCGCGAGCAGTCCCGCGAGCGTGGCCCACGGCGACGCATACGCATTCGTCAGAGTGACATTGCGCACGATGCCCGATGCCCCGATCGTGGCGAACATGCCGAGCGGAGGCGAGCCCGAGTCGGGCGTCGTGCTGAACGAGATGCCGTCGATGGTGTGTCCGAAGCCGTCGAACTGGCCGGTGAAGCCGGTCTTGGCGTTGAGCGCGATCGGCGTGAACGAGCCGGTCGCGGACAAGTCCTTGCCGAGCGCGTAGTTCCCACTCAGGTTCTGCGAGATGTTCTCGAGTTCGGCGACCGAATTGACGAGCTGATACGCCGTCACTTGCGTCTTCAGGCCACTGAAGGGCGCGGCGCTCCATGACGCGTTGCTGCGCAAGGTGCCGGGCGTGAACGCGCCGTTGTAATCGTAGAACGCTGCAACGACACCCGTGCTTTGCGACCAGTCGATGGTTCCCGCGTTGGTCACGCTGCCGTTGTTGTCGACGCTTTTTGCATCGGCGCGCAGGTACAGATTGCCCGCGCCGCTGTTGGAGATGGTCGTGAGCGGTCCGAGCAGAATCGAATGCCCGGCGGCGAGCACGAGCGATGCATTGCCGGTCCATCGCAGTGTCGACAGCATGTTGATGTCGTTGTCGGCATTCACCCTCACCGACGTGCCGTTCGACAGGCTTTGCGACAGCGCCGCCGCGTTGTGAGGCCCGGCGTTCAGCTCGCTCACGCCGATGTTCCACTTCGCGGCGGTCACCGTGGTGTTTTCGAGTTCCGTGGTTTTCGCGAGGGTATCGACGATGCCGCCCGTGCCGTCGCTGTTCTTTGCGCTGATCCTTTCGTGCTGCTGCACGTCGCCCTCACGCGCGACGAGCCATACGTGGCCATCGCGGGTGGCGGTGCCGGTTGCGCGCAGTCCCGCGTGGCGGCCTGCGAGCGCATAGACGTTTCCGTCGGCGGCTTCGAGATGAATTTGTGCGGCGCGGATAAAGCCTTTGTTCACGACATCGCCGTGCGTGCCCGGCTGCACGAAGACTTGCGTGCCGCTCGCGGAATCCTTGAGCAATATCTGGTTGCCGGTGACGAGTTCGGCCGTCCCGTTGGGCGCGCCGATATAACCTGCGTTCTCGGTGTGAGCGAGCGAGATGAGCAACACGTCGCCGCCTGTCGAACTGATCTTGCCGAGATTGACGACCGAAGCGTTGCTCGTGCCGGAGAAGGTCAGCGGTCCGCCCGCCATGAATGCGTCGTTGGGCGTATCGAGCGTGGCGGCGACGAAGCGGCCGCCGGTCGTGACGGTGCCGCCTCGTCCGATCACGACGCCTTGCGGATTGATGAGATAAAAGCTGCCGGTGGCGTTGAGCGCGCCGTCGATGGCGGAGGCGGTCGGGCCGGTGACGCGCGAGAGCGTGGCGCCGGACCCGTTGTTGACCTTGACGCTGTTGCCCGCGCCGATGGAGAAGCTGTTCCAGTCGATAACTCCGCGCGTCGTGCCCTGGGTGATGTTCACCTGGTTGGCGGTGGAGGTGATGCTGCCTGAGCCCGCGACGAACTGGCCGTTTTGCGGCAGCGGCCCGGCGGCGAAGGCGACTGGCAGTGAGACGCCCATGATGAAAACGATCGCGGCTGGTTTTACCAGCCAGCCGTGAACAGACGACCCATTGCGCATGACGCCTCCCGTTGCGTGGCACACCGAATCGGTGAAGTATCGAGAATATAACCTGAACGGATAAATTCAATGAGGAGTAAGAGGAGGGAAGCGCGAATGGTGAGTCGAGCGGAGTGGGATGGAAGTTGCGCAGATTACGCAAGCACGATGGTCTGCTGATGAACGCGTTGTCGATGGACGCATTTGTCGGACACTTGCAGCAATGAGGCAGACGCCAACTGGACTCTGCGTCGAACAAGCTGGCGTCTTGTTGCGGCCTGTGGTTTGCTAAGGAGTCTGTTTCAGCTATCTGGACACTTCAATTTGCGCACGCGCAGTTCGGCGTGAAGCACGCATGGCGAAACGTGCAGGCAAGGCGCTGCATGGCTTGAAAAAACGCAAGGATGAACATGGCCGGGCGCCGGACTTCGGACGCCCGCCAAGCCCATCTGACACTGCAGAACCTGCCCCAACCGAATCGAACTCGCATCCGCCGTCAAATACCCCACCGCCGCGCCATACCGGTCCTTATAGTTTGCGCGCACCAGCGGATCGAGCGTCGCCTGCACCTTGGCGTGGACGCTGCCCCAATCGCCCGCGTGCTGGAAGTTGCTCATGATGTAGGTCCAGCCATTGATCTCGTCGACGGCATGCAGCCCCGTCGATTCCGCGCCCGCCGGCGCCGAAAGAATGCGCGACAGCGTCTTGGTATCGACGTTATACGCCCACAGGAAGTTGTTGACGTGCATGCTGCTGTCCTCGCCGATAAACAGCGTGCGCAGCTTCTCCGAAAACTTGATGTTGTCGGGATTGGCGATCTTCTCCGGATTGGCCGTATTGCCGAGCGCATCGGCGGCCATGTCCTCGCCGACGAGCGCAGCCGGCGCGCTCATGTCCACCGGCACCCATTCGCTGTCGATCGCCGCGCCCGTCAGATCGCGCTGGCCGCTCTTCATGTTCAGCGCATACACGGCGCCCGAGTTGATCGCGCGGTCGACGGCGATATCCACGTTATGCGCATTGCCCTTGACCATCGACGATACGATCTGCGACATCGCCGTGTACAGCACCTTGTCCTTCGCGTTGACCGTCGTGCCTTCCAGCTTCGTGAAGCCGAGACTCGCACCGCGCAGCGCCGCATACCGATGCGTTTCCAGAAACGCCGCCGCCTTCTCCATGCCCGGCTTGATGCGAATCCAGTTGTACTTGCCGCTGTAGTGGATGCGCGTGTAGCTCGCGTCGCTCGGCGGATTCTTCTCGTCGGTGACGATGTCCATGATGTCCGCGATCGTCAGCGTGTTGGCGAGCGCCTCGATCTCATCGCTCGTGGCGTGGCCGAGATTGAGCCACGTCAGCGTCGCCGAGCCCGCGCCCGCCGATGAAGTCTGCGTCCACTTCGCCACGTACAGCGTGCCGGCCGAGAGGTCCGCTTGCTTGTCCGCGACGAACATGAAGAGGCCGCCGTTCGTGGCGTCGTCGCCCATCAGCACGGTGCGCTTGTCGGGCATCACCTGAATCAGTTCGTGCGAGATGCGTCCAAGACAGTAGTGCTTTTTGATGGTGCCCGTGCCGTCCGGATGCACCGTCACTTCGGGAAGATGCCCATAGTGATACGCGCGGGCTTTCGCCGCATCGCCGTAAAGATTCTGGCTGTAGGCCTTGAACTGCGTGTTGGTCGCGAGCGTGGCCGCATCCGGCTCGTACTCTTCGCTCGACAAGTGCGTGTTCCAGGGCGACAGGCTCGCCCCGCACGTGATCCAGAGACCGTTGGCCTTCGATGTATCGACGTTCGCGTAGCTCGCGAGCGAGAGCTTGCCCGTCGACGGGTCCTGATCGAGCGTCAGCACGGCGATTGGCGATGGCAGCCTGCCGTACATGTCCTCGCTCGCACGGTCGCGCGTGGTGTATTCGAACTGCACGACCGCGAACACCGCGTTGCCCTTGACGCCCTTGACCGTCGGGTTGTCGAGCCGGATGAGCGACGTCCCGTCCGGGCAATCCGAGAAGAACTGGCGCTCGCTGCCCGCCACCGAACGGTCGATGATCGGCTGATTGCCGATGTCGAAATATCCGCCCGCGACGATGCTGCCGCCCGCGGTGTTGGGCACCACGTCGCCCGTGACGAAGAACGGCTGATACGCGAGCTTGTAGCTGCGCGTGCTGCCATCGGCGAAGCTGGCCGTCATCGTCGATGCGACCGTGGTCGTCGCCATCGCATTGGGATTCGCAAGCGACGGCGCGGCCATGCTGCCGAACGAAGCCATCGTGAACGCGGCTGCTGCTGCCGGCGCCGGCGTGGTGACGTCGCTGCCGCCACACGCGGCGAGCAGCGACGTGGATGCGAGGCCG
The DNA here is from genome assembly GCF_000698555.1 of Caballeronia grimmiae. Taxonomy (GTDB): domain Bacteria; phylum Pseudomonadota; class Gammaproteobacteria; order Burkholderiales; family Burkholderiaceae; genus Caballeronia; species Caballeronia grimmiae. The sequence continues at coordinate 83,439 of NZ_JFHE01000016.1, forward strand.
AGCGGCAGCATCGGTGCGCCAGCAAGAATCTTCAGGGCTTTGCGACGGGAGAGGTCGTGGGGCTGCGCCATGTGCGGATTCAATCCTTGTTGTGGGTTGTCCCCGGCGAATCGGGTTGGTGTCCGCGAGCCTGTGCGACTCGCGGTTGCCGGATGACGCAACACTGTAGGAAATGAATGTGAAATGCGTTTGACAGCGCGTTGTAATTTCTCCCGACGTCTCTCCGTTACTCCATTCCGGGACCGGACTCGACAGCGAGCAGGTTCAGCACGATGAAGATCGCCGGCTGATTGTCGGCGCTGATCGCGATGCCCAGCGTCGCGCTGATCCATCGGCCGATCTTCGTGGCCGCGAAGTCGTCGCTTTGCGCTGACTTCTTGACCGTCACGCCGAGCTTCACCGCGCGATAGTGATACGACGGAATATGATGCCGCGCCGCGACGCCCGACAGTCCGCCCTTGCCGCCCGACGACCATCCGAGCGTGCCGGCCAGCACGAGCCGCTCGTACTTGTCGAGGCCATCGACGAAATCGCGCGCAAGCAGCCGCACGCGCGCCTCGCTCAGCCCGTATTGCACGAGCACCGATTCGACCGGATCGGCGACCGCATGCGCGTGCTCGTCGACTTGCTGGCCGATGCCGTCCAGTTCGATCGACACGTCGCGCTGATAACTCGCGCTGCGCAGGCAATCGATCAGGAAGCGCCTGAAATAGGCGCATACGGCATAGCGGGTGGATGGCGCGCTCTGTTCGCCCGAATGCGATTCCGTGTGCCCCGGTTCGAGCCTCAACACCTTCGAATAGATGAACTGCGCGATCAGCTCTTCCTTGTCTTCTCTCAGCGACTGCAATTCGGGCGGATGGTAGCTGCGCAACGCGCTTTTCACGAGCGTATAGATGGAAACCATTTCGTCGTGCGACAGATGCGTTCTGCGCCGCCAGAGCGCGGCCAACGTCGATACAGGACCGGCGTCCGCCGCGGCGTTCATCGTCAAGGTATCCATCATGTCCCCCCATATCGGTGGCTACGCGAGGAGTATGGTTTTTTCGTACCGATCGTCCAATATGGATTAAGTGATAGCCGTCGCCTAAACCCTCGGGTAAACCGGTCGAGCACGGAGACTTCCGCCGCTTGCCGCCGCTACCGAGCGTTGCGCCGCGACAAGGGGATGACAGCATGCATGGCGATCGTGAGCAGAATGAGATCGATACCGATCTCGCGAATACGCTGTACGCCGCGGATCCCGTTGCCTTCGTCGCACACGGCTGCGCACTCGTCCTTCTGAGCGCCATCTATTTGACCGGCGATGTGGACGGGCGAATGGCCCTTGTCTGCATGTCTGTCTATGGCATCGCGAACGTCGCGGCGCTGTGCCTGTGGGCATGGCGTCGTCGTCGTCCGTTCGCGCTCGATGCGCGTGACTGGGTCCGCCTGCATGCGCTCGTAAACGCCGTCCTTTATGGTGGAGCCGGTCTGTCGATATGGTTGGCATCGCAGATTGATTCCAGCGATGCCGTCGCCGTTCATATCGTCCTCATCGTGGCGTTGGCCGGGCTTGCCTATGCGTCGAACTTCCTGTGCTCGATGAACCTGTGCGCGGCTGTCGCGGCGCTGATGACGCCGGCCATCGCCATGCATCTCGTGGAGCCCGCGCATGGCCTTGTCACGACGGGCCTGCTGCTCGCGGTGTTCGGCGTCGCGCTGTGCCTCGTGGCGGCGCAGTGTCGGCGGCGTCACCGGTGCATCGTTGCGGCGCTCGTCGACCAGCAAAGGCTCGCCGAAACCATCACGCGCCAGAAGTGCCTGATCGAAGACGCGAGCCGCGCGAAGACACGCTTCTTCGCCGCCGCAAGTCACGACCTCAGGCAGCCGCTTCATGCAATCGGCCTGCTCGCACAAGCGTTATGCGAGCGCGGCGCGAAGCCCGAGGAGCGCGATGAAACCGCCCGCAACATCATCGCAAATGTCGAGGCGTTGAATCATCTATTCAATCAGGTGCTCGATCTGGCGCGCATCGAGAGCGGCGTCACGCAGGTCATTCCGCAGCACTTTCACTTGTCCGAACTGCTCGCGCGCATCGACAAGCAGTTCCGTCCTGCCGCCGCCGCGAAAGGGCTGGCGTTCCGCATCGCGCCCACCGCGTGTATCGCGAAGACCGATCCTGTCCTGCTCGAACGCATCCTGATCAATCTCGTATCCAACGCAGTGCGTTACACGGAGCGCGGCGCGATCTGGATCGGCGTGCGGCATGGCACCGATCCCGAGCGTTGCCATATCGAAGTGCGCGACTCGGGCATCGGCATCGCGCCGCACGAACACGAGCTGGTATTCGAAGAGTTCTATCAGGTGCCGCTGCCGCAGCATGCGATGCGGCAGGGCCACGGACTCGGCCTGTCGACGGTGCGCCGCCTGATTCGCCTGCTCGGCGACGAACTCGCGCTGCGCTCGGACCTCGGGCGCGGCACCACCGTGCGCGTTCCCGTGAAACTGGGCGAAGCAAGCCTGATCACCGCGAGCCTGACTGCGCCGCCTTCCGTGGGCGCGCTGATCGAAGGCCGCCATATCCTGTGCGTCGACGACGACCCCGCCAATCTCGATGCCCTCAGCACGCTGCTCACGCGCTGGGGCTGCATCGTGCGCGGCTGCCGCGACGAACTCTCGGCGGTGCGCGCAATCGCCGAGGGCTTCGTGCCGGACGCGTTCTTGTGCGACTACCAGATCGGCCGCCATCAGACGGGCGTCGACGCGATCAGCGCGGTGCGCGAAACGCTGCGGCGGCGCGGTCACAATCAGCTTGCGTGCGTGATGATTACCGGCGACATGGCGTCGCCCGAGCTGTCCGCGCTCGCCGCCGATGGCGTGCCCGTCCTGCGCAAGCCGGTGACGCCGACGCGCCTGCGCCGCACGCTCGATCTGCTGCTGCAGGAAAGCGGCCAGGACGAGGCGGCGTGACGGCGCGTGGCGTCGATGCACGCCGCGCTCAGAGTTCGCGCCCGGCCTGCAGCCAGCCGTTGATGACCGCGATCGCGGAGGAGCGGTTATGCACGCCGAGCGCCCGAAAAATGACCGACAGATGGACTTTCACCGTGCCTTCGGCCACTTGCAGTTCGCGGGCGATCATCTTGTTCGTGCAACCCTGGTGGACGAGCCGCATGATTTCGCGCTGGCGTGGCGACAGGTTTTCCATCAGATGCAGATGATGCGGCGCAAGCGTGACGGCGGGACCGCTGCAGGACGTGTTCGGCGAAGGGGCAGCCGTGCGCGGTGGCGCAACACGCGATCCGCCGATGAGGCTCAGCGCCTCGATCGGCACGTACGCGCCGCCGGAAAGCACGAGTTCGATCGCCTTGAGCATCACGTTGGCCGGCTCGCGCTTGGGCACGAAGCCGAGCGCGCCCGCGGCGAGCACGGCGCGCATCTCGTCGACGGATTCTTCCGCCGACAGCACCACGAGTGGCAGCGCGGGATTCGCCTTCAGCAGAGCCGTCAGCGACGACGCGCCCGCCATGCCCGACATGTGCAGATCGACGATCGCGAGATCGTGATTCGCTTCCGGCCGTGCGGCGGCGGCGAGCGTGTCCCAGCTATCGGCATCGTCGAATTGCGCGTCGGGATCGATTCCGCGCAGCAGCGACTTGACAGCCTGACGGATCAGTTCGTGGTCGTCGGCGACGAGGAACCTCATGCTGTCTCCCGGCTCGGATGGCGTGACGCGCGGTGAATTGCGTGCGCGTCACCGCATCATTCACTGTGTATCGTCGACGCACAAGTCCGGATCGCTCACGACGCAATCGGCGCTCGGCATCGCCGGCCCGCCACGCACGCGCACGCCCGATTCCTTCGCGGAAATGCGCAGTCCTTTCGGCAGCAGGACCCACATCTGCGCCGGCTGCTTCATTCTGCTCGCCTTCTGCTGCGCCTGTGCGCCGGTGCCGAAGAAATAGTCCGCGCGAACCGCGCCGCGAATCGCGCCGCCCGCGTCCTGCGCCATCAAAAGCCGCGTGATGGACGCGCCCGATCCGCCCTCGCTGGCATCGACGAATACGGGTGCGCCGAGCGGCGTCGTGCGTGGATCGATCGCGGCGGAGCGCTCCGGCGATAACGGCACGCCGAGCGCGCCGATGGGGCCCGCCGCCGAATCCGGGATGGGGCGGAAGAAGACGTAGCTCGGATCGGATGCCGCGAACGTATAGGCGATGGGCGCGGCGGTCGCCAGCGGCGCGACAGGCGGGTTCGTTGCGCGGGGCGAATCGATCGGGGCGGCGCCTGCGTTTCCTGTCTTCCCCGCCGGCGATGGCGTGCTCACACGGGACGGGCGCACCGCGGGCGTCGCGCCTTTGGCCAGGTTGAAGCCGCGCAGCAGCGCGGAGTCTGGCGAGGCGTCTTCGTCGGCAACGGCTTCGTCCTGCGCGCCGCGCAGCAGCGGGGATTGCGGCGTGTCGTCGGAGGTGGCCGTATCCGGCTTGTTCTCGATGGTAACCGCGCCTTCTTCGAGCGCGATTTCGACACCGCGCACGAGAATCTTGCGGCCCTTGCTCTGCGCGCTCGCGACCGGCGGATTGAACGCGTAGCCGTTCTGTTCCGCGTACGCGAGCCGTATGACGCTCACGCCGTCGGGCAGGACGATCTTGCCTGCGCCTTGCAGTTGCATCGAGTAGAGCATCGCGGGGTCCGCGACATAGGCCAGCACGGGCGCGTCGATGCGGCCGCGTTCGATCTGCGCGCGCGACAGATACGGCACGATGCGGCCGCCCACGAGCCGCAAGCGCAGCTTCTTGTCGCGAATGTCCGGAACGCTGTTGCCGAGGTCGAGCGCGTACACGCCCTTGGCGCGGCTCATCGACAGCGCGGTCAGCGGCACCACCGTGCGCCCTTCGATGCGCGCCATCATCGGTTCGGAGCGGGCGCCCGCCGGGAGCTTGCGCGAATCGAGGAAGAGAATGTCGCGGGGGACGCCGTAGACCGGGTACACGTAGGGCGGATCGTAGCGGCGGCTGCCGCGCATCACCGGTTCGTAGTAGCCGGTCAGCACGCCGCGCGACGTGCGGTCTACGTTGCGTATCTGGTAGACGGTGAAGTTGTCCTCGAAGAAGCGCCTGACGGCAGCGCGGTCGGTTGCGCGGATGCCGCGTGAAGCGGCGCACGGGGACGCCCAGGCGGGTTTGGCTCCTAGCACGGAGCAGCTTCTTTTGAATGCTTCCCAGGATTCGGATACGTCGTCGCTGGTCCAGCCGGGGAGGGTTGCGAACGATACCGGCGTGTAGAGCGCGTTCTTTGTCGCGAAAGGGGTCGCGGTGCCGGTTATCGATGCCGATGGGCTAGCGGGCAAGGGATTCGTTATGCCAGGTTCCGGGCCTGTCGGCGTTGCGGGGATCATTTGGGATTGTTCTTGTTCTTTGGGTTGGTCTTGATCGGTCTGGATTTGTTGCGCTGCGGTTTGTACCGGCGGCGGGGGCGCGGTCGTGCAGCCGGTCGCTAGTAGCAGTGCCGCTGCTGCAGCTATCGATGCGGATCGGACGGTCGGTGCTCGTTCTGACATGATCTTTCTCGAGTTGGCGGTGCGTCTATTTTAATTTGGGATGCTTATTTTTCGTGTCGGTCTATTAGTGTGCCCCTTCCCGGGGCGGGGGTCACTTTCTTTGCCGCTGCAAAGAAAGTAACCAAAGAAAGCAGCCTTCTTGGCCCGAAGCACTGACTCATGTGGCCACTTCGTAGAACATCAGTGGCACTCAGCTTGTAGACAGCCTTGAATCACCTTCCACGCCCGCTGAGCGCCACGTCCTCCGAGCCCCTTGGCTCGTTAACACCGATCTCTTCTTTCCTTCCTTTGACCATCCAGCCACATGACTCGCCCTCCCCGGCGGGGGCGCTTTCTTGGCTGTCGCCGAAACTCGGCGCTCTAGCGCCTTATCTGGTCCCATGCGAAGAACGCATTAGAGGATGCAGCTTTCTTGGGCCGAAGCAGCTTGCGTGTAGCCACTTCGTAGAACATCGGTGGCACTCAGCTTGTAAACAGCTCTCAATCACCTTCGGCGCCCGTTGCACGCCACGTCCTCCGCGGCCCCTTGGCTCGTCAACGCCTTATCCACGCTCGTCGTAGCTCTGCGCCCCTTCGTGCGCCTACGCCTTCTCCTTACTTTGACGATCCAACCACATCGATTTTGAACGTCGCCGCGCCATACGCCACCGGACACGACGGCGCCTCACTGCCGCACGACGGCACCCCCGCAAACGGCGATGCACTCAGCGTCCGTTGCGCCGCCGCCGCAGCCTGCGCCGCAGAAGAAAGACTCCCGAACACCGAGTCATGCGCCATGTCCAGCGACGAAAAATCGCGCGGGGCCAGCGACACAATCGCCATGAAATGATTCTCGCCAATCGGCTCGCCCGCCTGCATCGGCCACGCCGCTCGCGGCAACACTACGCGCTTGCCCGCCACAACACGGTTGTCACGATCCAGCTCGTTCGGGAAAAGCTGCAAGTACTGGTTCGCCGGATCAACCGCAAACACATACAAGTAACCCGCGCGATTGCTCGTCACAATGAAACGCAACCTGTCCCGATCCACCACCGCACGCTCAAGCGGCACCTCCACCTTCACCACAACCGATGGATCCGCCAACGACGCAATACGCGCAAACTCTCCTGCAGGCGTGAACGGCGGCAACGCCGGCGGCGGCACAACCACCGCAGGCGGACTCGCCGCCACCGACGCCGCCCCGCTCGCCGTCGCCGCCGCCGATGCCGCAATCGCCGCCGACCCCGCCGACCCCGCCACATCTGGCCCGTTCGCCGCGCGCTGAACATGCAGCGCCGCCGGCTGATGCGACATCATCTTCGGCACGAACCATCCGATCCCGGCCGCCGCCGCCAGCACGCATCCCGCACCCACGACCCAGCGCACACGACGCCGTGCCGTCGCACCGGCGCGCCGCGCATCCGCTACATCGGCGACGCCCGCCGCCCGCTCCGCCGATGCCGCGTCGAGCTTGATCCCCAGTTCGTCAGCGAATTGCCGGTCCGTCTGCGGACGATCAGCGGGCACCACGGCCAGCGCATGATCGATCGCCCTCAGAAAGCGATCCGAATAGCGTCCCGCCGCCAGCTTCGCGACCGGCTGATAACTGTCGCTCACCATGCGTCCCACCGACGGCGGCGGCGTTCTGCCCGTAATCGCAAAATAGACCAGCGCAGCAAGCGCGTAGTGATCCGTCCACGGCCCCTGCCTCAGCGACGACACCTCCGCATACTGTTCGATCGGCGCATAGCCCGGCTTCAAAATGACCGTCAACGCCTGCGTCATGTCGCCGATCACGCGACGCGCCGCGCCAAAATCCAGCAGTACCGGCCGATGACTGTCCTCCAGCAGAATGATGTTGTCCGGCGCGATATCGCGGTGAAAACAGTTCGATGCATGCAGCACCGCGAGCGCATCGACGAGCGGCGTCAGCAGCGCGCGCAGCCAGGCTTCGTCGGGCGGCCGCTGCATCGACTTCAGCGCTTCCTTCAGCGTCACGCCCCGGTAGTACGGCATCACCATGTACGCGGTGCCGTTCGCTTCCCAGAAGCGGTACACCTTGACGAGCGACTGATGGTCGAAGCGCGCCAGCAGCCGCGCCTCGTCGTTGATGAAACTCTTCAGCCCCGCGCGAAACATGCTCTCGTATCGCGACGACTTCACCTGCACCTGCGTCGCACCGACGCGCGCCGCCAGCGCCGACGGCATGTATTCCTTCAGCGCGACCTCGCGATCCAGCGACGTATCGAGCGCGCGATACACAATGCCGAAGCCGCCTTCGCCAATCAGCCCGAGAATCTCGAACTCGCCCAGCCGCGTGCCGGGCGGCAATACGCCATTGGTGGCGGTCATCCCCAGCGACGGCGCACGCGCGCCGCTCACGATCACGGTCTTGTCGTCCGCGGCGCTTGCTTCGATGTTGACTTCGGTCTTGCCTTCGTCGCCGCCGTCCGGAGCCGGCTCGCCCGGACGCCTGCCGGTCGCGTTCATGATGGACGCTCCCGCAACAGCGTCGTGAAAAGCGCCGTATCGGGCAGGCCGTACACCGGCCAGATCGTGAACGGCCTGGGCGTCGCGGGCGGCGCGGCTTCCTGCGGCTCTGCGGCGGCCTCGGTTTGCTCCGCTTCGTCCGGCGCGGACTGCGCCGATGTCCACATGCTCATGCCGTAAAGCTCCGTCTGCCAGATCGGCGCGAAGGTGCGCGCGAGCGCATCGGGCAGCGTGGCCGCCGACTGCACGATCCACGGCTCGCTGAACACCGCTGCCCGCGCGTTGTCGCACGGTGGCGCGGGCGCCGGCGCGGGAAGCGCGGCGAGTTGCGCATCGAGCCGCTCGATACTGTGGTCGAAGTCCAGCGCGGCGAGCGCCACGCCTTCGATCGCCGACAGCCATTCCCACAGCGCGACGATCTCGCCGTCCCGCGCGGGCGGACACGGCAGCGACGCCGCGATCGTCAGCGGAAAATGCCGGCCCACGCGATCCACCGACGCCATCACGACGCCCGTCCAGCACTGCGTGAGCGCCGGAGCAATCGCACCGGGCATCGCGAAGAAGCGCCATACCGGACACGTCAGATAAGACGCGAGCCAGTCCGCGCCGAGCGCCAGTTGCGTCTCGGCGACGCGCTGCGCAAGCCACGCATCCCACGGCGCGACGAACGCATCCGACAAGCGCCGCGCCGCGAAGTCGCCGAGCGAAGGCAGCTTGCCGTACCAGCCGGGAATGGCCGGGCTTTCATCGGCGAGGGCGTGGGCGGGATCGTCGCTCATCGGCGTTCAAGGGCGTTCATCGGCGTTCATGGCGTTCAAAGGCGTTCGGGACACGAGAACGCGCGCAAATCGGCGAGCCGGAACGGATTCTCGACGCTGTTCGCCGTCACTTCGAAGCGCGCCTTGCGCCCCTCCACGTCGAAGGTCACGATGAAGCGCTCCGGCTGCCCGGTCGCCTGCACGTCGAGCCGGTCGAACATGCGAAACAGCGCCCACGGTCCTTCGAATACCAGATTACTCGCCCCGTTCGACGGCGGCGGCGTCAGTTGCAGGCTCACGCGGCCCGAGTTGCGCGAGCCGGGCCACTGGATCGCCGCCGGAACCTGCGGGCCGTGCGCGTAGGTGAGAATCTGCCCGTCGATGTCGAGCGTGAAGGAAAGGATCGTCGGGTCCATGTCGAGCGGCTTGAACTGCAGCGCGAGCGCGGGCGTCTTGCCGCCGCTGCGGAAAAACACGCCGCGAATCGTCGCCGCGCGCTCGAACTGCGCGAGCCCGGCGGGGCTGATCTGCGTCGCGCCCGAATCCGACTTCTTGAAGGCCCACGGCTTCGCGGATACATCGACGTCCTGCGCGAGGTGTTTCTGGAAGAAATCGTCGAACTTGCCGCCCGGCGCGAAGAGCGCGCCGAAATCCTCGGGCAGCACGTCGCGTCCCGACGCCGGCACGAACGGATAACGGCCGCCCACCGCGCGATCGCAGAACGCCGAGATCGATTCCTTCAGATCCGCCGACAGATTCACGCGCCGCGCCTGCAGCGTTTCCGCCGCGCCCTGGCTGCCGAGATCGAGCAGCGCCGTGCGGATCGGTTCGGGCATCCGCGCGGCCTGCGAACGCAGCTTCGCGGGCGCGTCGGAGGCGGGCGGCGCGGTCTTCTGCTGCAAGGCTTCGTCGGTGGCGCTCAAATACGCGTAGACATCGTTGATGAGCGCGAGCGTCTGCACGATCGGCGCGGGCTGCCCCGCGCCGGGGCTCGTCGCGAGCGCGTGCAGCGCCGCAAAGCGGTCATCGACGATGCTCTCCAGCCGCGTGCCGGGCGCGACCGGCGCGATCTTCGTCGGGTCCGGTCCGCGGATGATCTTCTCCAGCCGCTCGCGCGCCGCGGTGATCTTGTCGTTCGCCTTGTCGACGACGCTCGTCTCGTCCTGCGGCTTCGCGGCCAGCGTCGTTTCCCGCGATGCCGCCCGCACCAGCATCGCGAGCGGCGAATCGGGCGCGGAGAGAATGCGCGCGATTTGCGCCGATTGCGACAGGCTAGCCGCCCGCACGATGCGGATGTCGTTCAGGAACTCGCTCCACGTGCGCGCGTAGTCCTGCAAATACAGAAGCCGCACGTCCTGCGTCAGGCGCTGCATCGCTGCGGGATCGCCGCGCGGCAGGCCGCTCTGATCGCGGATGCCGAGCACCCACGGCTCTTCGGCGGCGAGTTGCGCGGCGGTATCGTCGACGGCTTTGATAAACGCCTTGTGATAGCCGTCGAACGAATAGAGGCCCGGCACGCCGCGCGTGAGCGGCGCGCCGCTCGCCCGCACGAAGACGAGCTGCGCATTCGGCCCGCCCGCCCGCGCGACGGTGAACTCGGGATACTCCGCGCCCGCGCCTTGCTGCTTCACGCGCCCGTAGACGCGCTGTGCGAGCGTGCTGGCGGCGAGCATCGAACGCACGCTCGCGACGAGACGTTCGTCGAATGGCAGGTTCGGATGCACGACGCCACGCGACAGCAGCGCATCGAGATGACGGCTAAGCGCCGCGCGCTCCGCGTTGCCGACTTCGCGCGGCAGCGAGCGGTCCCAGTCGGTGACGATCCACACCTTGAGCGCATCGGGGTCCTGATGCTCCGGCTGATTGAGCATCAGATACGCCTTGAGCGCCTCGTACGCGTAGCCCGGATTCGACGCGTTCGCGCTGCGCGCCTGCTCCTCGATGCGCGCGGCCAGCTTCGGCAGGAACAGATCGGTCAGGAGCCGCTCGTAAGCGCCGTTCGCGGCCGCGTCGAGCTTCGCGCCTTGCCACAGGCCCCATTGCATCGCGAGCGGCGGATGCGCGGCATCGACTTGCGGCGTGGAGCCGAGCTTTTGCACCGCCGACAGCAACGGCAACAGTGCGACGAGACTCGTATTCGCCGCCGATGTCCCCGCCACCGCTTCCTTCGCCGTCCGCGCGGTCCGCTCCACGTTCTCGACATAGGCGCGGTTGCGCAGATAGCTCGTGCCCCACAGCGCCAGCACGCACGCGCTCACCGCCGCGATGCCCGCATACGCCGACAAGCGCCGCACATGCCGGCGCCGCGCCCACTGCAGGTTCGATCCGGCGAGCCCTTGCTCGGCGAACACGACCTGCTTCAGCAGCCGTTCGATGAAATAGCTGCGCCCGCTCGACGGACGCGGCGGCTGCATGCCGCGCTCGATGCGGTCCATCCGGAAGGCGCGCGCGAGCGAACCCATCACGCGGTCGATCGGCGTGCCTTCCTGCGTGCCGCTAGTGAAATAGACGCCGCGCAAGAACGGCAACTCGTCGTGCTTCGACTGCAGGAAGGTCGCGCTGAGCGCTTCGGCCAGCAGCGGCTTGAGCGCCGCGAACTGCTGCGGAAAGCCGATGATCGCCGCGCGCTCAGCAAGCCCGCTTTCCGCGTGCAGACGATCGGGCAGGCGCGCGACGAGCCGCGCTTCGAGCGCATCGAGTTCGGCGTCGACGCGTGCGGCGAACTCGGTATCGGTCGTGGGGCGGCCCGGCTCGTACGGAAACGTGAAGCCGAAGACCTGCGCGCGCTCCTCCTTCGACATATCCGCGAAGAACTCGGTGAAACCCGCGAGCAGGTCCGCCTTGGTGACGAGCACATAGACGGGAAAGCGCGTGCCGAACGCCTGGATCAGCTCGCGCATGCGGGCGCGCAAGGTCGAGGCCATGTCGCCGGCGCTCGCGTGCGTCGCGGCGAGCAGGTCGGGGACGGCGAGGGTGAGCAGCACGCCGTTGATCGGCTGGCGCGGGCGTGTCTTTCTGAGCAGCGCCAGGAAGCCCTGCCACGCGGTGTGATCGGTGTCGCGGTCGCTTTCCTGCGTGGTGTAGCGGCCCGCCGTGTCGATCAGCACCGCTTCGTCGGTGAACCACCAGTCGCAGTTGCGCGTTCCGCCGACGCCGCGAATCTTGTCGGTGCCGAAACGCTCGGCGAGCGGAAAGCGCAGCCCCGAGTGGACCAGCGCCGTCGTCTTGCCCGCGCCCGGCGCGCCGATGAACATGTACCACGGCAACTGATACAGGTATTGCCGTCCTGAGAACGTGATCCAGTCGCGCCAGCCGGGCTTGCCGCCCGACGCGGTGAGGCGCGCTTCGCGCAGCACGGCGAGCGCCTCGTCGAAGCGTTGCGCGAGCGTCGCGACTTCCGCTTCGCCGGCGCTCGGCGCGGCGGCGCGGGCGGGAGGCGGCGCGTCGTGACGCGCGAGGCCCGCCGCCAACGCGGCCTGCGTGCGCCGCGCCCGCCACGCCACGTACAGCCGCCGCAACAGCAGCAACAGCGCGACGCAGCCAATGGCGACGAAGCGCGCCATCTCCGGTTCGAGCGGATAGTTGCCCGCGAACGACAGCAGCGGCCCCGCGATCCAGATGGCGCCGGCAGTCAGCAAAAATCCGATGATCGTCAGCAGCACCGGATGGAACAGGATCGACAGAATCTTCTTCATGGTCACGAACCCGGCCTGGCGAACAGCGTCACCTCGACACGCCGGTTACGCGCGCGGCCGGCGGGCGAGTCGTTGGGCGCGACGGGATCGGCGTCGCCCTGGCCTTCGGCCTTTAGGCGCGCGGCGGGCACCTTAGCCGCGAGCAGGTCGCGCACGTTCGCAGCACGCTCCTGCGACAACTCCCAGTTCGACGGATAGCGCGCCGAGCGAATGGGCCGGTCGTCGGTGTGGCCGGTGACGAGCACGTTGCCCGGCACCGCGCCGAGCGCCGCCGCGATGCGCTGGATCAGCGGCTTCGTCTGCGCCGATACCTGCGCGCTGCCCGGACTGAAGACGTTGTCGCCATGCAGCGTGATGACGGAGCGATCGACGCGGTCATCGACATTGACGAGGCCGTCGCGGATGTCCTGCGCGAGGAATTCGGCGAGACGCGGCTTCGCGGCCTGCGTGACGACGAGCGGCCGCTGCGCGCCCGCCCGGATCGACGCGAGCGTGGCGAACGCCGGATCGGAGAGGCGGCCAAGCTGGAAGCTCATCGCGAGATAGGCGGCGGCGAGCAGCAGCAGCGCGAGCGCGCCGGCGACCCACACGGGCAGCACGTCCGTCGCGCGCCGCCGCGCGGCGGGCACGCCTTCCCAGTGCGGCGACAGCGCGCGCTCCGGCTCGCCGCGCTCCTTGCGGATCAGTTGATGCACGCGCACGCGGATCGCGTCGAGCGTTTGCCTGCCTTGCGCCGCCACGCGATAGCGCCCCTCGAAGCCGAGCGCGAGCACGATGTTCGACAACTCCAGTAAATGAAGATGCACCGCGGGCTTTTGGGCGAGGCCCGCGAGCAACTGGAAGACTTTCTCGCCGCCCCACGCTTCGTTATGAAACGTCACCAGCAGGCTTTGCCGCGCCCACACGCCCGCGCCCCACGGCGTGCCCGATGCGGCTTCGTCGAGCATCGTGCAGATCATGTAGCGCGCCGCCGTCACCTGTTCGGCGGGGACGCCGGCCGCACGCGCCTCCGCCTCGAAGCGGCGCACGCCGGCGGCAAGCGAATCGCGAAGCGCGGCGGGGTCGGCGCACGCGCTCATCGCCCGGATGCGCGGCGCCAGTTGCAGCAGCGGCGAACACGCGGCGACCAGCGGATTGACCGCGCCGCCGCGAACGAACGCGGCATCGAAGGCGCGCGGATCGGCGTCGGATGCGAAGGGGCCGTCGGTCCCGCCGCTCGCGCGCGATTCGCTCGCGCCCGGAACGCGCCGCCGCGCGCCGGGGTTCGGCTTGATCATCGTCTGGTCGGATTCGAATCCGGCGAACGGATCGTCGTGGTTCGTCATGTCATCGATGCTCAGTGTCGGATGGCCCAGAACTCAAGCTCCAGCGCTGGAAACTCGCCCGCGATGTACATCGCCAGGTTGCCGGTCTGCTCCAGCTCCTTCCACAGCTCGCCGCCGCGATCCAGTTCGAAGTACGAAAAGCCCGCGTGAAACGGAATCTGGCGCGGCGCGACCGGCATCGCGCGCAGCCCGATGCCCGGCAGCGCGAGATTGACGAGATCGCGCAGCTTCTCGGCAGGCGCGACTTTCACCTGAGTCGGGAAGCGCGTGCGCAGCGCCTCGCCGGGCATCTGCGCGTTCGCGGCCAGCACGAAGCCCGCCGTTCGCACGAGTTCGAGGTCGTTGATCATCGCGACGCGCACGCCGGGCTTGCGGCTTTGCAATTCGATCGCGACCGCATCCGGCTCCCGCACTTGCGCGAGCAGTTGCCGCACGTCGCGCATGACCGGCTCGAACGACGTGGCGATATCGTCATGCCGATACGGCGGATACGCCGGCACGCGACGCCGTTCGTCGAAGGCGGCGAGATCGCCGGCGAAGGCGAGCGTCGTCTGATAAAGGCGCTCGGGATGCAGTAGCGGCGAGTGCAGCAGATGCGCGTACTGCGGCTCGAAGCGGTTGAGCGTTTGCAGCAGCAAGAAATCCGCGATCTCCGCGACGCCTCCGCGCCCCGGATTCGCCAGCCGGCTCGCGAGCCGGTCCGCATGCTGATGCGCGAGCCCGGCAAGCTCTTGCGCATAGCCGAGCAGACGCGGGTCGGCGAGTGCGTGGAGCATCGGCGGGACATAGGCTGGGTCGAGCAGCACGCGATTGTCCGCGCGCCGTTCCAGCACGCGCGCCAGGCCGATGGTCGCGAAGGCGTCGGTGGCGTCGCGCCCGAGCATCAGCCGCAGGTTCGGCGCGCCGACGCGAATCTGCGCGACGCGATCCGTGCTCGTCGTGATGTCGGCGACGGACGTGTCGCTCGTGCGATAGCGCAGCGCATCGGCGCGGCCATCGGCGATGCCGTCGGAGTCGAACTCCTTGGCTCCGGCGCGCACGAGGGGCAGTGCGAGCAGCACGAGCTCATCGCGCGTGCCGGGCGGAATGTCGAGCGGCGGCGGCGCGGGCGCATCGTCGGGAAACGAGAACGCCGCGCCGTCGGGCAGCACGCCGAACGCCGACGACAGCGCGATCTTGCCGAGCCCGAGCGCGATGTCGTCGATCTTCACGTCAGCCCAGCCCCACGACCAGGCTTCCGTCGCCCGTGCATGGGAACGCACGAGATGCTCGATGAAGCGGTCGTGTTGCTGAAAATGCTGCGGTTCGAGGAACAGGCCCTCGGACCAGATCATGCGTTGGTGCCAGGTCATGGTGGCTCGAAGTCTCACGTGTTGCCTTGCGTCCGGCGCTTTAACTGCCCCGGACGCTCCGGTCAAAGAACGATTGAGCGGAACGATTTTGGAAGCCGCCGCCAGCGCGCCCGGCGCTCCGGCGTGTCACTTCGCGGGCTTCTTCTTGCCCGATGGCGGCGGCGGCGCGGGCTGCGCGGCGATGGTCACGTCGGCGGCATCGACGCGCACGTTCATCACCGTCGTCTGGTTCGGCGGCACGGGCTCGGTCACGCGCCAGCGCGATCGTTCGATATCCCGATACGCCGCCACGACCGCCACGAACTTCGTGCCCGGCTGCACGGTTTGCTCGACGCTGCGGCTGTCGCCGGGACGCAGCAGGAATTCGTTCTTCGCGTTGAGATCGCCGCCGAGCGTCGCCTGATCCTTGCCGTAGAGCGTGAAGAAGTCGGCGCTGTCGAATGCGGCGGTCGTCTTGAGTTCGTACACGCGCACGACGACGGGCGATGGCCGCCCGGTGCGATCGGGATTCGCGGTATAGAGCGCGTTCACGGTGATCCGCACGATGGTTGGTGCGGGTGGCGGAGGCGGCGCGGACTTGCACGCGGCGAGCGCCAGCGCGCACAGCGGCACGGCGAGGAAACGCACGCGGTTCATGTGTGACCCGGTAGGTGACTTGCGACACAGCAGCAGACGAACCACGCCGCCGCGTTTTTTAAATCGGCTGCAGTGTTTCGTCTAATCGTGGCACCGCGCCGGCAGCGCGCCGGCGGTGAGTGCGGAGCGACGGTCATCGAGGAGCGCATTCGTGAAACCGACTCAACGGATGGCGCCGGCCCTTGCCGGGGACGGTATGTGCGTGGCCGCCGGCGACGCGGCAAGGCGAGTCCTCGCCGCGATGGCGCTGCTGGGCGCGCTCGGCATCGCACCGCCCGCCGATGCGCAGGCGGCGCGCGACGAAGCTCCCACGCCCGCCGCACGTCAGGCCGAAGCCCGCGTGCGCGACGCCGAGACCATCGCGACGCTGTCGCAGGAAGGACGGCTGCTGCTCTCACGCGATCAGGTCAAGCTCGACGGCTACGCGTACTGCAGCATGTCGGTGGCGGCGGCGGAGCGCGGCGATTTTCGCGAGAGCATCGAGGCGGCCTCGCGCGCGCTCGTCGTCGCGGCACAGACGGACAACGCCAATCTCGCCGCGCTCTCGCGCCGCGATCTGGCCATCGCCTATAGCTATGCCGGCGATCTTCCCGATGCCGAACGCTACGCGAAGGAAGCCATCGCGGCGGGCGCGGGCAATCCGCAGCAAGTGCTCGCGCCGTCGCACAAGGTCCTCGGCGATATCGCGGCGCGGCGTGGCGATCCGGCGGGCGCGCTCGGCGAGTACCAGGCGGCGCTCGCGGCGGCGTCGCCGCGTTACCGCCCGATGGTGCTGCTGTCGATCACGAACGCGCAGATCGCAACCGGCGACGCCGCTGGCGCGCGCGCGACCTTCGAGCAGACGGCGGGCGTCGACGACAGCCTGCTCGCGCCGTTGAGAAAGCGCATCGAAGGCAATCTGCTGCTCGCCGAAAACAAGCCGCAGGCCGCGCTCGACGCCTTCGCCGCGAGCGCCGCGAAAGGCGGCTCCGACGCGAGCTACGACAAGCTCTGGGCGCAGGAAGGCATGGGCCGCGCGTATCTCGCGCTCGGCGACCGCCGCAAGGCGCGGGACGCGTGGCTCGCCGCGCTCGACGAATCGGAATCGATCCGGGCGCGTTTTCGCAGCGACGAGTTCAAGACCGGTCTCTTCTCCGATACGCAGACGGTCTTCGAGGAAACAATCGCGCTCGTCGTGGAAGACGGCGACTACGCGCAAGCATGGACGCTGTCGGAAAAAAGCCGCAGCCGCGCGCTGCTCGATGTCGTGCGCAACCGGCTCGCCGCGAACGTCGACGAGACGCAGCTCAACGGCCGCGCGCTTTCGCTCGACGACGTGCGCGCTGCGCTGAAACCCGGCGAGGCGATCGTCGAATTTCACGGCCTCCCCGACCGGATGATCGCGTGGGTCGTGCGCGCCGACGGCATCCAGGGGTTCACGCTGCCGATCGCACGCAAGGACATGGCGCTCGCCGTCAACGACTTTCGCAGCGCGATCGTGCGCGGGCGTCCGCAGGCGCTGACGTATGGCGCGAAGCTGGATGCACTTCTGATCGCGCCGCTCAGTCTGCGTCCCGGCGAGCGGCTCGTCATCGTGCCGAACGGGGCGCTGCACTACATGCCGTTCCAGGCGCTGCGCAATGCGAACGGATTCCTGATTCAGCGCCACGCGCTCGCGCTCGCGCCATCGGCGAGCATCGCGGTGCAGCTCGTGCGGCGGCCGCAGCGCATCGCGAGCGATCTCGTCGCGTTCGGCAATCCACGCATCGCGCCGGAGTTCGATCTGCCGGGCGCGGAAGCCGAAGTCCGCGCGATCAGTCCGCTGTTCGCCAAGCGCGAAGCCTTCCTGCAGGGCGATGTCACCCGCAAGACCTTCAGCGACAACGCGCCGGCGGGCCGCATCGTGCATGTGGCGACACACGCGCAAGCCGACACCATCGATCCGCTGCATTCGCGCGTGCTGCTCGCGCCCGCGACGCAGCCCGCCGACGGCCCCGACCCGATGCTCGCGCAGGACATCTACAACCTGAAGTTCGATTCGGTGGCGCTCGTCACCTTGTCCGCGTGCGAGACGGCGCTCGGGCGCATCGAGCGCGGCGACGAAATCATGGGTTTCACGCGCGCGTTCTTCTATGCGGGCGCATCGGCGCTGCTCGTGTCGATGTGGCCCGTCGCCGATGAATCGACCGCGCTCACCATGCGAACGTTCTACGGCTCGCTCACGAAAGGCGCGGAGGCCATCGACGCGATGCGTGACGCGCAGCTCGCCGTGCTCGCCAACAGCAAGTTCGCCCATCCGTTCTACTGGGCGCCCTTCGACCTGATGGGCAACTGGCGGCTGACGGTCGCGCGGTGAAGTTGCGCAAGGCCCGGTTCGTTTCGATAACGACGCAGCAGTGAACGATGCCATGAAATCATTCGCTATCCGTATCAATCAGCGCCCGCGCGGAATCGTGCGCGCAGCCGGCGCGAGCCTCGCGTGCGCGGGCGCGCTGGGTGCGCTCGGCGTGCCGGACGCACGGGCGCAGCAAGTCCCGCTTCCCGGCACGCAGCAGACGCCGAGCGCGGGGACGCTGCTCAACGAGCAGCCGCGTCCGTCGACAGCCGCGCCGCCGCCCGGTGGCGCCAACGTGCTGCCTGCGCCGCCCGCGGCGGCGCCCGCCGTGCCGGAAGGCACGAAGTTCACGTTGAAAAGCATCCGCTTCGCGGGCAACGAGGCCGTGCCGTCCGACGTGCTGCTCACGCTGGCCGCCGGCAGCATCGGTCAGCAAGTGTCGATGAACGATCTCAACGCGATCGCCGCACGTATCGCGCAGGCGTATCGCGAGCGCGGCTATCCGCTCGCGCAAGTCGTGATTCCGCCGCAGGACGTGACGAGCGGCGAGCTGACCTTCACCGTGCTCGAAGGCAAGATTGGCCGCGTGAGGCTGACGGTCGCGCCGGGTGCGCCGATCAGGGAATCGATGGTGCGCGCGCGGCTCGCCGCGATCCAGCCCGGCAAGCCGCTCAGGCAGGCGGAACTCGAACGCACGATGCTGCTGCTGTCGGACCTGCCCGGCATCCGCGTGAGTTCGGCGCTGGAGACGGGCAGCGCGCCGGGGACAGTCGATCTGAACGTGACCGTCGAGCCCGTGCGCCGATGGAACTTCGCGGTCGCCGTCGATGACTACGGCGCCGCGCCCGCCGGCCGCTGGCGGCTCGGCGCAGTCGGGCGGCTCGCGTCGCCGTTCGGCATCGGCGACAACCTCGACATCAATCTGCTCGCGGCGGAGCGCGCCGATACCGTGTACGGGCGCATCGGCTACGACGCGCCCGTCAACGCGTTCGGCACGCGTGCGGGCATCGCGTATTCGCATCTCTACTACTACCTCGGCAAGAACTTCTCGGCGCTCGACGCCCACGGCGATGCCGATGTCGTGACCGCGTCGATCTCGCATCCGCTGATCCGCTCGCGCAGCCAGAACCTGTTGCTGCGCGGCGCGCTGGAGTATCGATCGCTGACGGACAAGATCGGCAGCGTGAGCTTTGAGAATCCGCAAAAGCTGTATGTCGCGAGCGTCGGGCTGTCGTACGAAAGCCGCGACAGCTTTCTCGGCGGCGGCTTCAACAGCGCGGACGTGCAGCTTTCGTTCGCGCACCTGAACATCGATTCGGCGCTTGCCGAACAGATCGATCAAGGGCCGTTCGGACGCCACACTCAGGGCAATAGCGTGCGCCTGACGATGCAGGCGAACCGCCTCAACGCGATCACCCAGAAGACGAGCTTTTTTCTCGGCGTGTCGGGGCAATGGGCCAACCAGAACCTCGACAGTTCGTCGCGCATCACGCTCGGCGGGCCACGCGCGGTGCGGGCGTATTCGCCGTCCGAGGCGGTCGTCGACGAAGGCCTGATCGGCACGGCCCAGCTTCGCTATGCGGTGATTCCGTCGCTGACGCTGTCCGCATTCTTCGATATCGGCGTCGGACGATACAACGCGCGCTCGATTCCGGGGCAGGGCGCGAACACGGTGACGCGCAGCGGCGCGGGCATCGGCGCGTTCTGGACCGGGCCGTACGGCATCACGGTGGACGGCAGCATCGCATGGCGGACGACCGGCCCCGACACGACCGGCGACGACAAGCTGCCGCGCGTGTACGTGCAGGTTTCCAAGTCGTTTTAGGCCGCTCCGCATGGAAACCGCGATGCGAATCTTCGAAACCGGCGGCACTGCAAAGCTCGCATCGCGCCGTTTAGCTATCCGGAACAAACAACGCGCGACACGAAGATGCCGACGATTTCGCGCGTCCGCCAACTTTGAATTCGACGTGGACGTTGTCGCGACGAGCGGAACTTCATGCGGCAACGCATGGCCGTTTCATCCGTGAACAGACCCTAGGAGCGCGCAATGAACGACATCACTTGTCTCCGGGCCCGCAGGCATCGCCGGGAATGGGAGCGCGCGGTCAGGCGGCTGGCGAAGCGCGCCGCGCGCTGCGCCGGACTCGACGTGCGGGCGTCGGCGCTGCTGCCGCTGCTCGTGCTCGTCGCCGCGCCCGGCGCGTTCGCGCTGCCCGTTGGCGAAAACGTCGTCGCCGGCAGTGTCGCGGTGAACCGGCCGAACCCGCACGCAATGACGATCACGCAAGGCTCGCAAAAAGGCATCGTCAACTGGAACGGATTCTCGATTCAGGGCAACGAGCGCGTCGATATTTCGCAGCCGTCGGCGCAGGCGGTGCTGCTCAATCGCGTCGTCGGCAACGACCCGAGCCGCATCGCCGGACAGCTCAATGCGAACGGGCAGGTGTTCCTCGTCAATCCTGCGGGCGTGGTGTTCGCACGCGGCGCGTCGATCAACGTGGGATCGCTCGTTGCGTCGACGCTCGGCATTTCGAACGACGCGTTCCTCGCCGGCAAATACCACTTCGCGCAGCAAGGCTCGAGTGCAGGCACGGTGACGAACGAAGCGACGATCAACGCAGCGCCGGGCGGCGCGGTGGCGCTGCTCGGCGCGCAGGTCGACAACAGCGGCCGCGTCAGCGCGACGCTCGGCAAGATCGCGCTCGGCGCGGGCAGCGACATCACGCTCGACTTCGCGGGCGACGGCCTCACGATGCTGAAGGTGAACGACAAGGTGGCGAACGCGCTCGTTCAAAACTCGGGCGTGCTCGAGACGGACGGCGGGCAGATCGTGATGTCGGTGCGCGCCGCCGACGAAGCCGCCGCGAGCGTGCTGAACCAGACGGGCACGGTGCGCGCGAGAAGCATCGAGGCGCGCAACGGACGCATCGTGCTCGATGGCGGGACGTCGGGCGTGACCGGCATCGCCGGCACTATCGACGCCAGCGCGCCGGATAGCGGAGCGGGCGGGCGTATCGACGTGACCGGGCACTACGTCGCGGTGAACGATGGCGCGCGCATCGACGCGAGCGGCGCGGCGGGCGGCGGGCGCGTGCGCGTGGGCGGCGGCGCGGCCGGCAAGGAGACGGATATCCGCAACGCCGATGCGCTGTGGATGAGCCCGAATGCGCACGTGCTGGCCGATGCGCTCGTCGCCGGCGACGGCGGCAACATCGTCATGTACGGGACCGAGGCGGCGCGCGTCTACGGAACGTTGTCGGCGCGAGGCGGTGCGCAAGGCGGGAACGGCGGGCTTGTGGAAACGTCCGGAAAGTATCTCGACACGGCCGGCGCGCAAATTCATCTCGGGGCACCGATGGGCCACGGCGGGCAATGGCTGCTCGATCCCGCGAACATCGAGATCGTGACCACCGCGCCGTCGACGCTCAGTGCGCCGCAGTCCAGCGTGGATGCCGGGACGAACACCGTTACCTTCACGCCAGGCGCCGGCAACAGCTTCGTGCTCGCGAACACCGTCAGCAATCAGTTGAGCGAGGGCGTCTCGGTGACGGTCTCGACCACGGCCACCGACCCGACGCCCGGCAACGGCGATATCACGATGAACCGTGGCGTCGTCATCACGAAGGCGGGACCGACGCCCGTTCCCGATGCGACGCTCACGCTGAGCGCGGCCGGGTCGATCATCGTGTCAGGGCAGATCGGCGGCGATGCGGGGCAGGCGTCGCCCGCGGGA
The DNA here is from genome assembly GCF_000698555.1 of Caballeronia grimmiae. Classification (GTDB taxonomy): domain Bacteria; phylum Pseudomonadota; class Gammaproteobacteria; order Burkholderiales; family Burkholderiaceae; genus Caballeronia; species Caballeronia grimmiae. The sequence continues at coordinate 105,263 of NZ_JFHE01000016.1, forward strand.
CGCCTGAACGTCGTACTCGACGCGAATCAGAGCAGGGCGGCGGACGGCGCGAACCGGGTCGTGCTGTCCGGCGCGTCGATCAGCACCAACGGCGGTTTCGTGACGATCGGCGTGCCAGCCGCGCTAGCGAGCACGCCCGCCGCCGCGACCGCTTTCGATGGCGCGGCCGTCGGCTTGTCCGGCGCGATCATCGATACGACCGTGCAGACTGCATCGCCGGGAACGCAGACCGGCTCCATCACGATCAACGGGCGCGGCGCGCTGACGATCCCGACTCCGCCTGACGGCTCGGGCCAGACGCCGACGCAATTCCCGACCAACACGCCGCTCGCCGCCGTCAACATGATCGATTCGACGCTCGCGACTTCCGTCGGCGCGATCGCGATCAACGGCGAGAGCGGCAACGCGCCGCCCCTCGCGCTGGGCGGCGTGCGGATCATCGGTAACACCGCCATCAGTTCCGGCAGCGGCAATGTCAGCATTCGGGGCGTCGCGCAGACCGTGCCGGGTTCGTCGCCGAGCTTGTCGACGGGCGTATCGGCTGTGGGCGTCGCGCTTATTCCGACGACGGGCAGCACCGTCCTGGCGCCGAGCCTGGTGTCGCAGTCGGGCAATATCGTCATCGACGGCACTGCGCCCAACGTGCAGGCATCGACATCGGTCAATGGCGCGGGCGTGCGTCTCGAACGCGCGACGATCAGCACCGCGAGCGGCGCTGTATCGGTCACGGGCCGCGCGCCCGCGTATCCGGCGAACGTGAATGCCGGGACGAGTCTCGTCGACGGCGTCGAAGTGGTCAGCGCGAATCTCGCGGCGGGCGGGCGCATGCTCGTGCAAGGCACGGTGCAGCCCGCGCCAGGCGTGTCTGCCGGCGTGCCGGGAACGGGCGTTTCGGTCACCGGCGTTGCGAGTGCATCGACGACGATCACCTCGGCCAACGCGGACATACGCATCTACGGCGGCGGCAACGCGCTGCCGGGCGTGTCGTTGCAAGGCGGCCCCGGCGGCGGCAACGTGCGGCAGGTCGATATCCGCGCGGCCAACGGCGATATCGACATTCGCGGCTACACGACGAATCAGCCCGACGACGGCGTGTTCTTTCCCGGCGTGCAGATGAACAATGCGTCCGTGACCGCGCAGGGCAACGGCCGTCTGCTGTCGATCACCGGGCAGACGCCCAGCGTCTCGCCGGCCATCGCGCTCAACGACGCGGTTGTGTCGGCGGGACGCGACCCGGACGCCTATGAAACGTCCGATACCGGCGGCACGCTCGTGTTGCGCGCGACGAGCGGCGCGGCTGTGCCCATCACGATCACGACGGTGTCGACCGCTGCGGCATCGTCGCTATTCGCGCCGGGCGGCAACCTCGTGTTCGTGCCGGGTGGACTCGCGCCGGACACGTTCGACCTCGTCGCCCGGAACGACACGCCGATCAGCGTCGGCGGCGCGGGCAACGGCTTCACGGTCACGCAGCCCGTGCTCGGCCAGATTTCGCCGAATGTCTCGAACGTGATCGTCGGATCGTCGACGCATACCGGGCCGATCACGCTCAACGTCAACGCGCCGACGACGGGTGCGCAGGCGCTGACGCTCGCGAACGGCGGCAACGGCAGTCAGGGGATCGCGCTGCCAGTCGGCTTCTCGGGCGATACGCTGACCTTGCATTCAGCCGGCACGGTGACGGAAAACGGCGCGGGCATCCAGGCATCGACGCTCAACCTGGTCGGGCCGGGCGTCTTCGAACTGGCGAGCGCGCCCAACAGCGTCGGCTCGGTCAGCTTCTCCGGCACGCGCGATGTCAGGCTCACGAGCGCGGGGGACATCAGCATCGCCGATCCGGGCGGTTACACGTTCGATGGCGTAACGGCGCGCGTCGTGCCGCCGGGCGGCGCCGGCGCGACGCTGGCGGGCAGTGTCGATCTGCGCACGACCGATGGCGGCGAAAGCGGCCCGGGCGACATCTTCGTGCCGGTGCCGATCGTCGAAACCGCAAGCGGCGCTTCCACGCTCGCTTTTCATTCGAGCGATGTGCTGAACCTGCAAAACGACATCACGTCGACGGGCGGGCCGCTCGACATCGTCGCCGATGCGCGCAACGCGATCATCGCGCTCGGCAATGCGGGCGAGGGCGCGGAGTATCGCATCCGCTTCGCGACCAATGGCGGCAACGTCACGATGGGCACGCTCGACGGCGGCGCCACCGGTTTCGACGGCGCAACGCTGCAGGTCCGGTCCACGGACATCGACACGCGCGGCGGCGCGGGCGGCGGCAATGTCACGCTGCATGGCGTCGCGCCGCAACAGATTTCGCTCGGCGACGGCGGCGGATCGTTCCCGGCCTTCGGCACGCCCTACGGCGTCGACCTGAACGACGCGACGGTTTCATCGGGCACGGGAAGCATCGAGGTGCAAGGCCAGAGCCTGAATCCCGCAGCGAACGCGGGCGGCGGCGTGATCCTTCGCAATGCGGGCAACCCCGCCAGCGTGACGCCCGGCCCGACGCGGCTCGTCTCGCTGGCGGCCGACTCCGCGAGCGGCGGCGCGATACGCCTCTACGGCACGGGCAGCGGCGCGGGCAACCACGGCGTCGCGGTGCTCGACGGCGCGTCGATCGAAGCGCCGAACGGGACCGTCGATGTGCGCGGCGCAACGACCGGCGCCACCGCCGATGGCTATGGCGCGCTGCTGTGGTCCGGATCGATCGCGGCGGCGAACGTGCGCGTCGCCGGCTCGACGAGTACGGACACGCCGGGCATCGGCATCGGCGGGGTGAGCCTGCCGCCGAACGCGCAACTCGCCGCGCCGGGGTTTGCGATCAACGCAGGCACGGGCGGCGCCGTGATCCTTCGGCCCGCGAACAACGGCACGGACAGCAGTCTCGCCGTGCGCAGCGGACCGGCGTCCATCGCCGCGCCGGGCGGCACGCTCGCCATCGCGCCGGGCTCGGTCGATCCGTCGAGCTTCGCCGTGATCGCGCAGGTCAGCATCCCGATCACGCTGTTCGGCACGAGCGCGACACCGGGCCTCTCGATCGACGCCACGAGCTATCAGGCGTTCTCGCCCGCAATTTCGACACTCGTGCTCGGATCGTCGACGCAGAGCGGGCGCATCACGGTACAAGGCGCGTGCGCGGGCGGCACGGGCTGCGTGCCGCGTCCCGCCGTCGCGACGAATCTCACGCTGCAGAACACGGGCGCGGGAAGCCAGGGCATCGACCTTCCGTCCGGCATTGCATTGCCCGGGAAGACGCTCGCGCTCCTGTCTTCCGGTCCGGTCACCGATCCGGGCGGCATTCAAGCGCAGACGTTGCTGCTCGGCGGCGGCAGCGGCGACTTTCAGCTCGTCGATGCGGGCAACGACGTCGGCGTGCTCGCGCTCGCCGGGGCGCACGATGTCCGGGTCTCCAACTCGCACGGATTCGTGATCGGCACGGCGAGCGCCAACGGCTTCGATGGCGCGGCGGGCAGCGTCGCCGCGATCGGCGCACAGCCGCCCAACGTGACGCGCAACCTGACCGCCATCGCCGATACCGGCGCGATCGCGCTCGGCACGCCCGGCGCGCCTTCGCAACTGAGCGCGGGCGGCGACATCGACCTCGTGATGCAACAGGGCGTATTCCAGAACGATGCGGGCGGCACGCTGGCCGCCGGCGACGCGTGGCGCATATGGGCCGCGACGCGCAATAACGAGAACCGCAACGGCATCGACCCGGGCGGCGCGCTGCCGAACTTCTACGGCTGCGTCTACGGCGGCATCTGCAGCTGGAACGGCCAGTTGTCGCAAAACGTCGTCCCGGCGACCGGCAATCACTTCGTGTATGCCGATCGGCCAACAGTGACCGTCACGATCGGCAATCAGGCGCGCGTCGAAGGCACGCCGAACGGCTCCTTCACGTTCGATGTGACCGGTCTGCTCGGTGGCGATTCGCGCGGCTCGAGCCTTGCCGGCGGCGTGCACGGCTCGCCCGCGACGCCCAATTCTCCGGCAGGCAAATATCCGATCGACGGCGCGTTTTCGTCGCCAGTGGGCTACGAGGTCGTCGTGCAGCCGGGCACGCTCACCGTCACGCCGATGCAGCTTCAGGGCGCCGTGTTCAATCGCAGCGGCCTGCAGCCGCTTTTCACGGCGCAGGAGCAGACCTTCGTCTACGAGAGCAATCTGGGCGGCATCAATATTTGCGTCGGCACCAACGAGCCGATCCTCGCGATGCAGCAAGCCGAGAGCGAAGCCGACACGCTCGCGGCGGAATGGAAACGCGTGCGCTCGCGGCCGAATCTCAACAACTGCCTCGCCGTGAACGGGCAGCACGGTTGCGGCGAATTCTGAGCGGGGCCGCGATGATCGACATCGAACCGCTGCTCGCGCCGACCGAATCGATGCCGCCCGCGGGCATCGATCTGGAATACGACGCGGCTTTTCTCGCCTTCGAAGCCCTTGCGCGCGAAGGCCCCACGCGCCAGTTCGACGCGCCCGCCGAGCCGCCGCCGTGGACCGACGTGCTCGAACAGGCGCAGGCGCTGCTCGCGCGTTCCAAGGACGTACGGGTGGCCGTGGCGTGGACGCGGGCCGCGTCGCATGTGCAGGGTCTTGGCGGCTTTCTCGCGGGCATGCGCCTGCTGACCGGCTTGCTGGAACGCTACTGGGACGGCCTGTACCCGCAGCTCGATCCCGACGATGACAACGACGCCGCGCTGCGCATCAACGCGCTTGCTCCGCTCGCGGACGCCTACACGCCGTTTGCGGAAGCCGAGACGCTGCTGCACGATCTGCGCGAATGCGAAGTCGGCCGCGTGCATGGCGAGCGGCTGACCGTGCGCGACATGCTCGTCGCGCAGGGCAGGCTCGCGCCGCAGGAGGGCGCGGTTGCGGCGAGCCTGCCGCGCGTCGAAGGCATGCTGGCGGACGCAATCGCGCACGATCCCGCGATGCTCGCCGATGCGCTCGATTTAGCCCAGGCCGTGCAGGCGCTCGCCGACTGCATCGCGCAGAAGCTCGGCGCCGAGCGCGCCCCGTCGATGACCGCGCTGACGACGGCCGCGCGCCAGATCGCCGCGCAGTTTCGCGCGATCGCACCGGTGGATGCCCATGACGAACCCGCCGTGACGATTGCGCAGTCTTCGCCCGCGCCGGCGATGCATCGCGGTGTCGCGAGCCCCGGCGAGATCGCCACGCGCGAGCAGGCCATCGCGGCGCTCGACGCCGTGTGCGCGTTCCTCGAACGCACCGAGCCGACGAGTCCCGCGCCGCTGCTGATTCGCCGCGCACGCGGGCTCATCGGCAAGGACTTTCTCGCGGTGATGCAGGACCTTGCGCCCGATGGCCTCCCGCAGATTCATCTCATCGCCGGAACGAAGCCGCAGTGACGCGTTGAAACGGCACGCGCGCCGTTCGTCTTTTCAAGATCAGAGAGAAGGAGAACGCGATGAGCGGACGAGATTTCCTCCAGCCTGCGCCGATGCAGGTCATCGATGGCGTGCGCATCGGGACGCTGATCGGCTTCAGCGGCGACGGCGCGCGCCCGCTCGTCGTCTATCCCGGCCACCCGGGCGGCGCGGCGTCGCCCGCGCGCACGATTCCCGATGTGCGCGGCGCGCATATCGGCGGCGAGGTGCTCCTGATGTTCGATGGCGGCGATCCGGCGCGGCCGGTCATCATCGGCTGCCTGCGTGAAGACCACGCGTGGCCGCTCGATGAAGCGCCCGCACAGGTCGAAGCGGATGCCGACGGCGAGCGGCTCGTCGTGACCGCGAAGGAGGAGATCGTGCTGCGATGCGGGCAGGCGAGCATCACGCTGACGAAGGCCGGCAAGGTGCTGATACGCGGCACGTATGTGTCGAGCCGGTCCTCGGGCGTGAACCGCATCAAGGGCGGATCGGTGCAGCTTAATTGACCGGCCGATGAAGATGGAATTGATCAACGCTACCCGCATGGCCGCGGGCTACACGATGGGCACGGAGCCGAGCGGACGCGAATCGCTCGTCGTCGTCGTCAAGGGGACGTTCCGTCTGCCCGCGCCCGGCGAGCCGGTGCGCCTCGCCGATGAGCAAGCGCCGCTCGTCCTGGCCGATACCTTCACGGGTCAGCCGGGCTTTTCCGCGCCGTATTACGAAGTGGATTACTGACGCGAGTCATCATGCGCTTCGATCGCTCCATCATTTTGCCGATCGTGCAGCAACACGTCGAAGACGCCGCCTGTCTGCGCAACACGCGCTCGGTTGTCGTGCGCGCGCCGAATGTCAAGCTGAAGCACCTTGCCCGTCTCGACGAGCGCATCGCCGCGCACCTCGATGGCATCGCCGTCGCGGACCGCGCCGGTGCGCAACTGAGCATGCAGGCGCTCGATCGTCCGGGGAAGGGGGAGCTTTTCACCGCTGCGGTTGGTTGCATCGAGGCGCACGCCGGCAAAACGCTGCTGCAGCTCATTGCGTTGAGCGAGGCCGTGCCCGCTTCGCGATCCGGCCTGCATTCGGCCTTCGGCTGGGTCTCTGCAAGCCGTCTGCAGGAGATCGTCGGTGTGTTGCTCGAAAGCGGTGACCCCGCTGCGCAGCTCGCGGGCGTCGCGGCCTGCGCGCAACATCGCGTGGACGCGAAGCGCGCGCTGGATGCGGCCATCGCCTCGCCGGACGCCGCCGTGCGCGCCCGTGCATTGCAATGCGCCGGAGAAACGGGGCGCATGGATTTGCTCCCGTGCTGCATCGCGCATCTCGACGACGAAGACGCGCCATGCCGCCTGCACGCCGCGCAATCCGCGCTGCTGCTCGGCGACCGCAACGCGCCGCTCGCCGTGCTGGCGGAACTCGCGCTCGCCCATGCAGACGCCGCCGCGCTCGCCGCAAGCACGCTGTCCCCCGGCGACGTCCACACGCTGCTGCAACGCATTGCGGCGCAGCGAAACAGCAAACGCCTCTTGCTCCGCACGATCGCGCACGCGGGCGACCCGCGCTTCATTCCGTGGCTGATCGAACTGATGGCGGACGACTCGTACGCCCGCATCGCCGGCGAGAGCTTCAGCTTCATTACCGGCGCGGATCTCGCGTGGCTCGATCTCGATCGCAAGCCGCCCGCGCATCTTCCGCCGGGGCAGACCGACGACCCGAACGACACCGATGTCTCGATGGACGAAGACGACGGCGCCCCGTGGCCCGACGCGGACAAGGTCGCGCAATGGTGGCGCACGAACGCAGCGCGCTTCGCGAGCGGCCGGCGCTATCTGTGCGGCGCGCCGCCATCGAAGGCGCATTGCATCGGCGTGCTGAAGGACGGCTATCAACGTCAGCGCATGGCCGCCGCGCGCCATCTCTGTCTGCTCGATCCGGGCACGGCGCTCTTCAACTGCGCCGCGCCCGCGTGGCGCCAGCAACGCAGTCTCGCGATGCTTTAAATCTGCGCACCGCTGGATCGTCTTGAAAGCGTGATCTCATGCTCACGCGAAGGAGTCGTCATGGCAACCAGCAGTCAGAAGTTCATCGGCCGCAATCGCGCACCGCGCGTGCAGATCGAATACGACGTCGAGACCTACGGCAGCGAGAAGAAAATCCAGCTTCCGTTCGTCATGGGCGTGCTGGCCGATTTGTCGGGCAAGCCGGCCGAGGCCCTTCCGCCCGTCGAACAGCGCAAGTTTCAGGAAATCGACGTAGACAATTTCGACAGCCGCATGAAGGCGATGCATCCGCGCGTCTCGTTCCAGGTGCCGAACAGGCTGACGGGCGAGGGCAATCTGAGCGTCGACATCACGTTCGAAAACATGGACGACTTCTCGCCCGCCGCTGTCGCCCGCAAGGTCGATGCGCTCGCCAAACTGCTCGAAGCGCGCACGCAGCTCGCCAATCTCGTCATCTTCATGGATGGCAAGAATGGCGCGGAAGAATTGATCGCACGCGTGCTCGACGATCCCGCATTGCTCAGCACCCTCGCCAAGGCCACGCCGCCCGTCGATGCAGCCGTCACGCCGCCGGCCGCCGCAGCCGCTGAATGAGCCCTGAAAGGAAACGACCATGTCCGATATTCCGCAAACCGCTGCGTCGTCAGGGGAAGCGCCGTCCGCATTGCAGGGCGCGACGCTCGAAGGCGACGACCTCGCCGCGCTCCTGAACCGCGAGTTTCGTCCGAAGAGCGACGAGGCGAAAACCGCCGTGCAGACGGCCGTGCAGACGCTTGCGCAGCAGGCGCTCGCGCAGACGCAGATCATTTCCGGCGACGCCATCCGCTCCATTCAGGCGATGATCGCCGAGATCGACGCGAAACTGACCGATCAGGTAAACGAAGTGATTCATCACCCGGACTTTCAGAAACTCGAAGGTTCCTGGCGCGGGCTGCATTATCTGATCAACAACACCGAAACCGACGAGATGCTCAAGATTCGCGTGATGAACATCTCGAAGAAGGATCTCGGCAAGACGCTCAAACGTTTCAAGGGTATTGCGTGGGACCAGAGCCCGCTCTTCAAGCAGATTTACGAGCACGAGTACGGCCAGCTCGGCGGCGAGCCGTTTGGCGTGATGATCGGCGATTACTATTTCAACCAGACGCCGCCCGATGTTGAATTGCTCGGCGAGATATCGAAGATTGCGGCGTCGGCGCATGCACCGTTCATCGCCGCTGCCGATCCGAGTCTTTTACAAATGGATTCGTGGCAGGAACTTGCCAATCCACGCGATCTGACGAAGATTTTTGGCACACCGGAATATGCGAGCTGGCGTTCGCTGCGCGCGTCGGAAGATTCGCGATACATCGGCCTTGCGATGCCGCGCTTTCTGGCGCGCGTGCCGTACGGGGCGCGGACCGAGCCCGTCGATGAATTCGACTTCGAGGAGGACACCGGTTCGGCCGATCATACGCGCTATACGTGGGCGAATTCGGCATACGCGATGGCCGTGAATATCAACCGCTCGTTCAAGCTGTATAGCTGGTGCTCGCGCATTCGCGGCGTGGAGTCGGGCGGTGCGGTCGAAGGTCTGCCCGTGCATAGCTTTCCTACCGACGATGGCGGCGTCGACATGAAGTGCCCCACTGAGATCGCCATTTCCGATCGGCGCGAGGCCGAGCTCGCGAAGAACGGTTTCATGCCGTTGATACATCGCAAGAACTCGGACTTTGCGGCTTTCATTGGGGCGCAGTCATTGCAGAAGCCGTTCGAATACGAAGATCCTGATGCTACGGCGAATGCTGCTTTGGCCGCGCGGCTGCCGTATCTTTTTGCGTGCAATCGCTTTGCGCATTACCTGAAGTGCATCGTGCGGGACAAGATCGGGACGTTCAAGGAACGCTCCGACATGGAGAGCTGGCTCAACAAGTGGATCACGCAGTACGTGGACGGCGATCCGGCGAACTCGTCGGAGCACACCAAGGCGCAGAAGCCGCTCGCTGCGGCGGAAGTCAAGGTGCAGGAAGTGCCCGGGGCGCCCGGGTACTACACTTCGCAATTCTTCTTGCGGCCGCATTATCAGTTGGAAGGGTTGACGGTTTCTTTGCGGTTGGTCTCGCGGTTGCCTTCTGCTAAGCAGGCTGCATGAGTGTTTTGCTTGCGGTAGGGGTTCGTTTTTGTTCGGCTTCTATCCGCGGTGGTTTGTTTGCTCGCCCTCCGCGCCGGGCGGGGCGACTCGCTCGACGTTTTGGCGATGCTTTTGCTCTATTGCCCCTAGCATCGCTTTGCTTGCATTCGTGTCGGTCTATTAGTGCGCCCCTCCCCGGGGCGGGGGTCACTTTCTTGGCTGTCGACCAGAGTTGGCGCTTTAGCGCCTTACTCTGGTCCCATGCAAAGAAAGTAACCAAAGAAGCAGCTTTTCTGGCCCGAAGCACTGACTCGTGTGGCCACTTCGTAGAACATCAGTGGCACTCAGCTTGACAGAGCCTTGAATCACCTTCCACGCCCACTGACGACTAACGTCCTCCGAGCCCCTTGGCTCGTTAACACCAGTGGAGCACTGCGCGCCACGCAAAAGGAAAGCCCACAAGAGACCTTCGGCGGCACGCGACAAACTCATTCAGTCGCCAACGATTTTTTCTTGACCGCAAAGAGGCCGCATTCGTTTGTCGTTCGCTGCCGTTGCCTTCATTTGTGCTGTTGCTGATCTTATTCCGCCGCTGTTCTTGTCAGTTGCACTACTTGCGGTTTCGCACTTGACCTAATCTTAAGTCTTCATCAGGCATCCAATCGTTCGCCTTGCCACGGCACACAATACCCGACGCGTTATCGCGACCAAGCCACCGCTTGTCGCCGCTAGCATCCCCAGCATTTGAATATGACCCATGTTCTCCGCCGATGATGCGCCCGGACAAAAGTCTTGACGCTCACCGGCGCGACCCCGACGGTTTTACGCTGCCGACGGTTTTATTTGATTCGACTGCGAGCATAGTTGACTACTGCGGTTCGTCTGCCCGAATCGTCGTGGAGCGGCGGGTGACACATTTGACTCGGGCCACGACCGGGCACGCCGCCGTCAATGCCTTTGCAAGTGCGCTTCGATTTCGCGCGTATTGAGGGCCGAGAGATCTTCGTTGATCTCTTCGTAAATCATCCGACGCGTCTCCTCGCTCAGTCGCTCGCGAAGCATCCCGAGAAATTTCGGCTCCACCACCAATCGCAATCGCTGATACCGATGATGAAGCCTTCCCTCTTCGACACGGTCAGCGACGGTCTTCGCGAATTTCTCGCGTTCCTTCTCGCTCAGCGTCGGCCCACTAGGGGCAGCATTGACGAGGTCTTCGATTTCCCGCAACTCCAGTTTAAGTCCCGGTGTCTCGAAGATTCGAGCGCGGCTGCCGTCGGCAACGACAACCCAGGTAGTGACAGCCATGGTGCGCCTCTCAGGGTGATCGGACGCCGGCTCGGCGGCCATCGTAAATCGTCGCATGACTTCAGCGAGCTCGCCGGTCAACGACACTCTATCTCCAACGCCCATCGATCACGGACCGTGGGGTCTCCCCGCGCTCCTGCGCGAGCGATGGATAGTCGGTATACCCTCGCTCGCCGCCTCCGTAGAATGTGGAGGGGTCCGGCGAATTGAGCCGGGCGTGCGACCGCAGGCGTTCCGGCAGGTCGGGATTGGCGATGAACAAGCGTCCGAACGCGATCAGGTCCGCGTTGCCGTCCTCGAGCCATCTTTCCGCACTGCCGCCGTCGAACCCACCCGCAACCATCAGCACACCACGATAAGTGCGGCGTATCATCTCGCTCATGCGTTTCGCGCGCTCGAGGAAAGCCTCATCCTCACCGGTCGCCGCCAGCGCGGGATTGACGATATGCAAATAGGCTAACCGGTATTGATTGAGCTTCTCGACGACGTAAGAAAAAGTCGCCTCGGGGTCGTCGTCATGCATGTCGTTGAAGGTGCCAAGAGGAGAGAGCCGTACGCCGACCTTCTCTGGTCCCCACACTTCGCAAACCGTCTCGATCACCTCGATCAGCAGCTTGGCCCGACGCTCGATCGATCCGCCATATGCGTCGGTGCGGCGGTTCGCGCCGGACAACAGGAACTGGTCGAGCAGATATCCGTTCGCGCCATGTACTTCGACACCGTCCATACCGGCAGCCTTTGCGTTGCGCGCACCCCTGAAGTATTGCCGCACGAGATAGGGCATCTCTTCGACCTGCAGCGCGCGAGGCTTGACGCAGGGCGCGACGACACCTTCGCCCCGCTCGTTCTCGATAAACGCCTCTGCTTTCGGTTGGATCGGAGAGGGTGCAACCGGCAGCATTTCATCGGGCTGCAATGAGGGGTGCGATATGCGTCCTACGTGCCACAGCTGCATGAACATCAACCCGCCTGCCTCGTGCACGGCGTCCGCCACGAGCCGCCAGCCTTCGACCTGCGCCAGCGTGTGTATCCCAGGCGTCCATGCGTAGCCCTGTCCTTGCATCGACACCTGGGTCGCCTCGCTGATGATTAGCGCGGCCGTTGCGCGCTGCGCGTAGTAGCAGGCGTTGAGCTGGGACGGAACGTTGCCTGGCCGGCTCGCCCGCGAACGCGTCAGCGGCGCCATGACGACACGATGACGCAGGTTGTATGGCCCCACCTTTACGGGTTCGAACAGCTTGCGCAGGGGAATTTGCTCGTCGCGCTGCCGGGCTTCTCCGGGTGCGATTTCTGTATCAGGCATATTCGTTCCCTGTGCTTGTGACTCGGCCCGAACAGTGCTGCGAAGGATCGACGTCGAACGACATCAACAGACCTCGCTCTTCGCGAAGTTTAGCGATGACCCGGCGCGCGTTTCTTTCTGGTTGCTGCTCCGTTGTGTCACGATCCTGCGGTTACCGGGTCTGTCGCGCCATCGGAAGGCGATGCGGCCGGGGCGAGCGTCCGATGCGGACCGGCTATTGCGGCCGCTTTCCATCTGCGGCCACAGGTCGCCGGACAAACCGTCGAGTGGTCCGCCGTGAAAGAGGGACTCAGGCGGCGACAGACCGCCCTGATTGCGGGCCCTGAGCTCCATGTAATGCTCGTCGCACAGCATCCGCTGCCGGCGCTGGCCGTATTCGGCGATCCTGATCTGGGAACTAGCCCGCTTGCCACAAACGCTGCAAGCGGGCGTGACGTTCTCCATAGGGTGGGCAGAGGATGGTCTTTCTCGCCACGCGCGCACAGCCTGACGAGTTGCGTCGCGAAGTACCGCAGGTGTCGCTTGAATTGATGCGCGCCCAGTTCCGCGATCCAGTCTTCGACGCCTTCACGCGGGGTATCGTCGACAACTATGGAAGCTGACGAGCAGTTTCACGATGCCGCCGTGCGCGCACCGCGCTATTTGATGTCGAGACGCCGCTTCGCTGCGGGTTCATTCGCCGCTTTGGGCACCCGCACGGTGAGCACGCCGTTCTCGAAACTGGCTTCGGCACGATCGAGATCGACGCCGGAGGGCAGCGGAATCGCGCGCTTGAACTCTCCGAACGCCCGCTCCACGCGGTAGCAGCCCTTCTCGTCGCTCTTCGATTCGATGCGCTTCTCGCCGGTCAGCACCAGCATGTCCTCCACGACTTCGAGCTCCACGTCCTCGCGCGACAGACCTGGCAACTCGGCCACGATGCGAAGCGCGTCGCCGTCGTCGATCACGTCGACGCGCGGCTCAAAGCGGCTGGGACTGAAGTCGCCGAACCAGTTGCCAAGCGGTCCTATCCCGCCGAACGGATCCCGTATCAGGTCGGTGAGAAGATGCAGGGGGTCGGGCAGCGGCCAACGCGCCGCATCCAGCGAGGCTGACGCGGCCGAGGACCCGGACGCGGTCGCGGGGGCTTGCTGTGAGGGCGAGGCGTTCTGCTCCGCGCCCGCGCCCTTTTCCTCGGGGCTCTTGCGCAGGAAGCGGAAGGGGTTCCATTTCTCGAGGTCCAATAGCATCGCTATGCTCCTTGCTCCAATGAGCCGTCAGAGCGGCCCGAATCTTCAGTGACTTCTGCCGATGATCGCGGCCGATGTCAGCCCTCGCCATATTCGAACTCCGGCAGTTTTTCAGGGCATCCTTGTTTGCGCCGACCACGATCACCTTCGGCGCTATCTGCTTGAAATGCTGAATGGGCGATGGCGACCCGGCGCGCCTTGATCAAGAGAAATCCTCCGGCGTCGATGATCGCGGTCGAGAGCGAGCCATCGGGCGTGACCAACAGGCCGTCGACGCGGCCGATCGTTTCCTTCTTTCGTTGTAGACATCAGCGTGAATCCATCTTCGACGCGCGACAGCATATTGCGATCAGCCGCGTTTCGGCGGCGGTCATGCCGAGCGTCGCCTTGCCGGCGATGGGCGCATCCTGCGCGGTTGCGCCGTTGGCCACGAGGCCGCCAAGAATGCACAACGGGATACGAGAACGCCGGGCGCAGGACGCGCTCATGAGTGCAGCGGCGCGTTTTGCTTGTCGCGAAGGTCGGCGCCGCGCCAGTTCCGTGCGCCGAGCCCCAGGACGAGCAGAAGTGCGCCGGTCACGATCGCGTAGGTGCCGATCATCCAGACGAGGGCAAGCGCTCCCGCACCGGGGTAGACCAGCACGAAGATGCCGAACAGAATCGACAGGCTACCGATGCACAACAGCAGCCACTGCGTGCGGCCGCGCCTTTTCAGCCGAACCCAGGCGATGAGGTCGAACACGCCGGTAACGATGGCGTTCGCGCCCATCAAGGTGATCAGCACGAGCGCCGTGACGCCCGGCGCCGCGAGGGCGATCACGCCCGAAGCGATCATGCACAGGCCGAGCAGCAAGGGAATCCACCAGTCGGTGCGGATCGAACGATTTCGTATCGCCGCGCTGACCGCCGCGATGCCGCCGATGAGTGCATACGCCGCGAACATCGCGACGAGAAGCAGCAGAGTGAGACCCGGCCAGAAGAGCGCGAGGAGGCCGAACAGAATCCCGGCGGCCCCACGCAGCGCGAGCATCCACCATGCGCGTCCGAGCAGTGCGTCCATTGGTTGGGTTCCTCAGCCAGATCGCGGGTAGTGTGCCAATACAGCGCGTGCACTCCATATTTCATCAAGCGTACGTCCTTGAGGCGCGCTCGTCTTTCGAGTTCCTGCCTAAAGGCGTCGGATTCCTGCGTTCGTACGTCGCTCGTCGATTCAGTCGAGAACGCATCGCCGGATCGTAGGGGTGGTGCGCAAGGCCAATGCGGTGAAATGCGGCGGCGGCTGAACGTCCACGCGCGCCGCGATACCGGTTGGCGAGAGTCTTCCTTCCAAAAGGATCGACTGCGCTAGCCGCAACTCTTCGGTCGTCAGGTAGAAGCGGCGCGCATGCCCCGTTGCGCTCTTAAAGGCCCACGCAAAATGCGACGGGCGCATCTGCGGGGATGCATGTTGACCAGGCGTTGAGCGAGGCCGCGCCGGCCCGGGACCTGCAGGCCCGCGCGAAGATCGAGCACGAACCTGCAAGTACTCGATGATCTCGGAGAGAAAGCAGGTGAATCAAGCGCGCTCTTCGCGATCCCGCGCGGCGCGCGCTGCGATTGCGGCATCGACGGGATCGTCGCGCTGCCGCATCAACCAGTAAACGCTGCCAAGCGCGACCAGCGCGGCCGCGAGCGCGGCGATGCGCGCGGGGTCCGTGGCGGGATCGAGGATGATGAACTTACGGGCTATCGCGAGCATCGCCACGAGGATCACTGTCTTGACCTGCACGATGTGATCGCGTCTTAACATGACGCGGGTAATCGAATGTTTGAATTCCATCGCGATCAGCAGCGTCATTACCATTCCGAAAACGGCCTGAAAGATCCCATGATCCAGCGGACTGAGCGCCCCCGACAGCAATAGCGCCACGACCGCGCGAATCAACTGCCACAGCGATACGACGATGATCACCGAGATCACGACGCTCAGAATATGGGCGATGACTTGCTCGAAGCGTTCGTAGAAGGTCAGCACGCGCCATTGCAGCCGGAACTCGTCGACGTTCTTGCGAAATGGGCTTGGTTTGCTCATGGGACGGTTCGCAGGAAGGCGCGGGCGCGGAGTGACGCCGATAAAGCCGTGGACGCGCAGTTGCGGCGGCAACGAAAGCCACAGTTCGGCCCCCGTGATGTTGAGCCACGCGTGCGGCCGTTTCTTTCGCTTTCGTGCTGATTCTTTTTCTTTATCTGCTGCGCGCAATGCGCCTCACTCGCAGAAGGAAGTCACTAGACCGGCGCGACCACACTGAAGCCACTAAACCGCCCCGCCTTGCCCCGCGCAAGCGGCAACTCAATACCTCAATCCGCCGCGAGCAATACCGTCGCCCCCGCCGCATCCCCGATCCACACCGCACTAGCGGTGAAATTATCATGATTAGGCCGCGCTGCCTCCCGCAACTGTGCCACCATCAAATCGAGCCACACCGCGGGCGTCTGCGCGCGTCCAATGGCTTCGATCATCAAAGACTCGTCGAGATACTCCCAAAACCCATCGGTGCAGAGCAAGAACGCATCCCCCTCGGCAATGAGGAAAGGCTCTTCGGAAGCCGCAATCGACAGATCCTCCGCCGTGCCAAGCGCGGAAAACAGCACATTGCGACGCGGATGCCCGCGCA
Source organism: Caballeronia grimmiae (assembly GCF_000698555.1). Classification (GTDB taxonomy): domain Bacteria; phylum Pseudomonadota; class Gammaproteobacteria; order Burkholderiales; family Burkholderiaceae; genus Caballeronia; species Caballeronia grimmiae. Next base: position 121,245 of record NZ_JFHE01000016.1, read on the forward strand.
CGTCCCGCGTATCGAGCAGGTTTGCATCGATCATGCTCTGCACGAGACTATGATCCTGCGTCTGCACCACGGTCGCCCCACGCCGGAAGCAGTAAAGCCGCGTATCGCCGCAATGCGCCCACGCCGCCACGCCTGCCGTCTCGTCGATGCCCAGCAAGACCGCCGTCGAGCGCATCTGCGAACGCTCGCGATCATGTTCCTGAGCATCGATGATCGCGTCGTTCGCGCGCAAAAGCACGCGCAGCAAATTGAGGCCCGTCAGCGCGACGCCCGCCGCCGCAACGCGCGTCAGTTCCGCCAAGACCGTATCGACCGCGATGCGCGATGCCGCATCGCCGCCGCCGTGACCGCCCGCGCCGTCCGCGACGACGCTCGCGAACAGCGTGCCGTGCCGCCACTGGCCATACGCGTCCTCGTTGCGAGACCGGCCGCCTACCTCGCTCACGCTCGCGGTTTGCAGTTGCATGTCGATTCTCTCGTCAGCGGCGAGCGCGCCGGTTCAGTGCGTCGATCTGCGCTTCGTACGCCGCCACGAATGCGCGGCCGAAGAGCGTATGAAAATCCTCGGTCGCTTCGCTCGAAAGCTGACCGTACATCTGCGTGAAGCAATCCCAGCAGCGCGCGCGGCGGCTCAGTCCCGGCAGCAAGCCATCGAGCATGGAGCGACCCGACAGGCGCGCCTCGATGCGCTCCGGCTCGAAGCGCTCGAACACGCCATCGAGCGCGGCGCGCATGCCCGCCACCACGCCGACCTGATGCGCCCGCAAGTCGGCATAGGCGTCGTCGAGTGCGGCGGCGGGCGGCATGAAGCCGCGCATCGGCGGATTGAGAAAATGCGCGAGCGCAGCTTCGACGTTCGGCGAAAACTTGAGCGGATTGTTGTCGGCTGCGGCGATCACCGTCGCCTCCGTGCGCATCTCGCGCTTGAGCGCAGCGCGGGCCGCCAGCAGTTCGAGCGTGCCGCGCGTCGCCTCGCGCAACAACTGGCCGACGAGCTGCATCAGCGCGGGCGATAAGGCGTCGATATGCACGCCCGGCGCGTCGAGGCCGCGCAGGAACGCATCGACGAGCGCGCGATCGTCGCCCGATGCGGCTTGCGCCGTGCGAGGCGCGGCGGGGCGGGGCGCGGCTTGCGGACGCGGCGGCGTGAACGCGCTATGCAGTTCGGACCCGGCGTCGGAATGCGTTGCCGGCGGCTCCACGGGACGCACGCCGCTCGTCAGGCTCGCGAACGGATCGGCGTCGTGAGCGGTGTTCGGTTGCGACAGCGGATTGGTCAGCGGATCGACGACTGCGCCCGCACGGAGATCGAACAACTCGTCGATGGTGCGTTTCGACGCGGGATCGTCGAAGGAAAAGTCGAAGTCGCCGGTGGCGCGCGGCAAAGGCGCGGGCGGGGCGCGCAGCAGTTCGTCGGCGGTCTCGGCTTCGGGCGCGGCCTTGGCGCGCGGCGCGTCGAACAGCCCGGCGAACGGATCGTCCGATGGCGTTTCGCTGCTGACCGTGTCGTCGTCGCCCGAGACATCCACGCGCAACTGATAGCCGCCGATCTGCACCTGGTCGCCATGCGCGAGTGGCACGTCCTGGCCCGGATCGAGCGGCGCGCCGTTGACGAGCGCCGGGTTGCTGCCGCGATCGATCAGCCGGTAACGTCCGTCGCGCCGCACGATCTGAACGTGCAGACGAGATACGGTGCGCTCGGCGTCGTCGAGCACGAGCCGGTTCGTCGCCGCGCGGCCGACCGTCCCGCCGTCGGCATCGAAGGTCGCCGCGAGCGGCACGCGCGGCGGCTGTCCGTTATGAAGCGTCACCGTGAGCGTGAGCATGGTTCCGCCGATTCAGTCGAACGCATAGACGAAGTCGTCCGCGCTCGCCGACAGGCGAATGTGCGCGAGCGCGCGGCCTTCCGTGAGGCGCGTCAGATACTCCATCGAGATGCGCGGCAGCACGGTGTTCGTGAGCAGCGCGTCGATCACGCGCCCGCCGGATTCCGCTTCCGTGCAGCGCGAAACGATCAGCTTCACGGCGTCGTCGTCATAGTCGAACGGAATGCCGTGATTGTCCGCGACGCGGCGGCGGATGCGCGACAGTTGCAGGCGCACGATGTCGGCCATCATCGCGTCGGACAGCGGGTAGTACGGCACCGCGACGAGGCGCCCGAGCAGCGCGGCGGGAAACACGTCGAGCAGCGGCCCGCGCAATGCGCGCGCGAGCGCTTCGGGCGCGGGCGGATTGGCTGGATCGCGGCACATCGACATGATGAGCTCCGAGCCGACATTCGACGTGAGCAGGATGATCGTGTTGCGGAAGTCGATCGCGCGGCCTTCGCCGTCTTCCATCCAGCCCTTGTCGAAGACCTGGAAGAATATCTCGTGAACATCGGGATGCGCCTTCTCGACTTCATCGAGCAGGACGACGCTATACGGCCGGCGGCGCACCGCTTCGGTGAGGATGCCGCCCTCGCCATAACCGACGTAGCCGGGCGGCGCGCCCTTCAGCGTCGACACGGTATGCGCCTCCTGGAACTCGCTCATGTTGATGGTGATGACGTTCTGCTCGCCGCCGTACAGCGTTTCGGCAAGAGCGAGCGCGGTTTCCGTCTTGCCGACGCCCGATGTGCCCGCGAGCAGGAACACGCCGACCGGCTTGTCCGGATTGTCGAGCCGCGCGCGCGATGTCTGGATGCGCTTCGCGATCATCTCGAGTGCATGGCGCTGGCCGATCACGCGGCGGTCGAACGCATCGGCGAGATTCAGCACGGCGGCAAGCTCGTTCTTGAGCATCTTGCCGACCGGAATGCCGGTCCAGTCCGCGACCACGCCCGCGATCACGCCCGCATCCACGCTCGGCAGGATCAGCGGGGCGTCGCCCTGAAGTTCGGCGAGACGCGATTTCAGGCCGGCGAGCTTCGAAAGCAGGGCATCGCGCGAGTCCGATGCCGCATCGACGGCCTGGCCTTTCTCACGCAGCGTCGCGCGCAGCGAGAGCAGTTCGTCGACGACGCGCTTCTCTTCCTCCCAACGCAACTCCAGCCCGCCGAGCGCATCGCGTTCGCGGGCGAGCATCGCGGCGACATCGGCGGCGCGCGTGCCGGTATCGACGCCCGCATTTGCTTCCCGCGCGACGATCTGCGCCTCCACTTCGAGCGCCTCGATGCGGCGGCGGCAGTCGTCCACTTGCGGCGGCGTCGCGTGCTGGCTGACGGCGACGCGCGCACACGCGGTATCGACGAGCGATACCGCCTTGTCCGGCAACTGCCGCGCCGGAATATAGCGATGCGACAGCCGCACGGCCGCCTCGATCGCCTCGTCCAGCAACTGCACGCGATGATGCCCTTCCAGCACCGCCGCGACGCCGCGCAGCATCCGCACGGCCTTGTCCTCGTCGGGTTCGTGAACCTGCACCACCTGAAAGCGCCGCGTGAGCGCGGGGTCTTTCTCGATGTGCTTCTTGTACTCGGCCCACGTCGTCGCGCCGATCGTGCGCAGATCGCCGCGTGCGAGCGCGGGCTTGAGCAGATTGGCCGCGTCGCCGGTTCCGGCCGCGCCGCCCGCGCCGACCAGCGTATGCACTTCGTCGATGAAAAGAATCACCGGCTTCGGGCTCGCCTGCACTTCCTCGACGACCTGCCGCAGACGCTGCTCGAACTCGCCTTTCATGCTCGCGCCCGCCTGCAGCAGCCCAAGATCGAGCGACAGCAGCGCGACTTCGCGCAGCGGCGGCGGCACGTCGCCGCGCACGAGACGTTGCGCGAATCCTTCGACAACCGCCGTCTTGCCGACGCCCGCTTCGCCCG
>NZ_JFHE01000017.1 GCF_000698555.1 Caballeronia grimmiae
TCGTCGAGACCGAATCGACGCCCGTGGACAGCGAATTGATCGCCGTGGAGATCGAGGTCGACAGCGAGTTCACGCCCGTCGACAGCGAGTCGATGCCCGTCGACAGCGAATTGACTGCGGTCGAGGTCGAGGTCGACAGCGAATTCACGCCCGTGGACAGCGAGCTGACACCCGTGGAAAGCGAATTGACACCCGTCGACAGCGAGTTGATCGCCGTGGAGGTCGAGGTCGACAGCGAGTTCACGCCGGTCGACAGCGAGTTGACACCCGTCGACAGCGAATCGATCGCGGTCGAGGTCGAGGTCGACAGCGAATTCACGCCTGTCGACAGCGAGTTCACGCCCGTCGACAGCGAGTTGATCGCCGTGGAGGTCGAGGTCGACAGCGAGCTCACGCCCGTGGACAGCGAGGTGACACCCGTAGACAGTGAGTTGATGCCCGTCGAAGTCGAGGTCGACAACGAGGTCACGCCCGTCGACAACGAATTGATCGCCGTGGAAGTCGAGGTCGACAGCGAGGTAACACCCGTCGAAAGCGAATTGACGCCGGTGGACAACGAATTGATCGCCGTGGAGGTCGACGTCGACAGGGAGTTCACGCCCGTCGAGACCGAATCGATGCCCGTCGACAACGAATTGACCGCCGTAGAAGTCGAGGTCGACAGCGAATTCAAGCCAGTGGACAGCGAGCTCACACCCGTGGAGAGCGAGTTGACACCCGTGGACAGCGACGTAATCGCCGTGGAGGTCGAGGTCGACAGCGAGACCACGCTCGTCGAGACCGAATCGACGCCCGTCGACAACGAGGTGATCGCCGTAGAAGTCGAGGTCGAAAGCGAGTTCAGACCCGTCGACAGCGAACTCACACCCGTGGAGAGCGAGTTAACGCCCGTCGACAACGAGTTAATTGCCGTCGAAGTCGAAGTCGACAGCGAATTGACGCCCGTGGACAACGAATTCACGCCCGTCGACAGCGAGTTCACACCTGTCGACAGCGAGTTCACGCCCGTCGACAGCGAATTGACCGCCGTGGAACTCGAGGTCGACAGCGAATTCACGCCCGCCGACAGCGACGTGATGCTGGAGGACAGCGAGTCGAAGTTGCCATTCGAAGCCGAGATGGCCGTCGACAGAGAGTTGAAGCCCGAGGACGTCGCAGTCGACAGCGAGGTCAACTGGCCGAAGTTCACCGCATCCAGCGGGTCGGTGCCATCCGCCACGTTCGTCAGTTTCACCGCCGGACCGGCTGCGCGACCCAGCCTGACCGTCGAATGCGACGAATCCGTGTACATCACCGCGTCACTTAGCACCGTCGACAAGCTGCCGACCGTATTGTTCGTGGTGCTCAAACCGGATGACAGCACCGCGACCGTGCTGTTGGTCGTGGAGAGGCCCGTCGACAGCGTGCTCACCGCACTGGAAAGCGATGTGACGTTGCTGTTAGTCGTGGACAGGCCAGTAGACACGCTGGTGATGCCGCTGTTAGCCGTGCTCAGACCCGTCGACAGCGAATTGATGCCGGTCAACGTCGACGTAGACAGCGACACCAGACCAGTCGAGAGGCTACTGACAGTGCTGTTCGTCGTGCTCAGTCCGGTGGACAGCGAGCTCACCACGCTGTTGGTCGTGCTAAGGCCAGTCGACAGCGAACTTACCGCGCTGTTAGTCGTGGACAGACCGGTCGACAGGCTGTCGGCCTTGCTGTTTGCCGTGCTCAGGCCAGTGGACAACGAACTGACAGTGCTGTTGGTTGTCGACAAGCCCGTCGACAGCGAGCTCACCGTGCTGTTCGTCGTGCTCAGCCCGGACGAAAGCGAGTTGACCGCACTGTTGGCGGTGCTCAAACCGGTCGAGAGACTCGTTACCGAACTGGCGGCCGAACTGAGGCCGGTGGAGACACTGCTTACCGAACTGTTGGCGGTGCTCAGCCCCGTCGAGAGACTGAGCACGCTGTCGTTCGTGGTGCTGACGGCGCTCGAAAGACTGGTCACCGCGCTGGTGGTGGTGCTGACGGTCGTGGAAAGACTGGTGACCGTATTCGCCGTGGTGCTAAGGCCGATCGACAGGCTGCTAACCGCACTGTTCGCCGTGCTCAGCCCAGTGGAGAGCGAATTGATTCCCGTCGAAACGGACGACGACAGCGACGTGATCCCCGTGGACGCCGAAATCGACAGCGAATTGAGACCCGTCGAAAGACTGGTCACCTTGCTGGTTGCGGTGCTGACCGTGGTCGACAGCGAATTCACCGTGGTCGACATCGACGTGACAGAACTCGACATCGAGTTGACGGTCGTCGAAGTGGTCGTCGAAAGGCTGACCCAGGTGGTCGACATCGAGTTAATGGCAGTCGACGCGCTGGTCGACAGCGAGCTCAACCCCGTGGACAGCGTGATAACCGCGGTGGACATGCTCGACGATGCATTGAGCACCGAAGTGGACATGGAATCGACTTTCGAGGCCATCGTGGAGAAGCTCGAGGACATCGACTGCGACACCGTACTGATGGAGCCGGAGAGCGACACGGAGAAGCTATACAACTGACCGCCGTTCACTGCGTCCAGGCTGGCACCCGCGATATTCCCGTTCCCCACGTTGCTAAGCGCGACGTTGCTGAATTGGATGGTTGGCGCATTGAAATTGAGCGCAGTCTGAGCAACCATTCCAATGTTTCCATCGGCGCCTACCGATGATACGTAGGTACCCGCGAAGCTCCCAGTGAGAAAGACGCCCGAAAAATTCGTGAAACCGAAACTCGAACCACAACTGGGAGTGCCAAGCCCACTACCAGTCCCGTTGGTACACGCCGTCATGGACTGCGCCCAGGCGCTAGGAGCGCCAAACAACATGGCAACTGATGCGCCAACACCGGCTACCGCGAGCATGGCGCTCTTGGGGCCATCTTTACGCCGACTTACCGCACCGACGGCTTGCTGACCGGTTTCCGCGTCGCATACCGCGCCGTCAGAATTCCGCTTGCCACGCGCCATCGCAGTCTCGGCGACTGCGACAAACGTCCCTACTTTTTCATTCCAAATACTGCGGTATGACTTATTCATAAACCGAATGACCCACAAAAAAACGAGCGTCTTTTATAAAACGAGAAAGGAAACACCCTTGACCACGGCACAGAATATTCAGGAGCACATCTCCGTTGAAGCGGACATGTCCTAAATTCTTTGAAACCAGACCGAAAACGCACGAAATTTAGACTCAGACTAAATTTCGGAGCTTTCTGATTGACCAAATATCACCACGACAAACAAGCAATGCAGCGCAAATCGTTAAGACTTATCTCAAGATAATGGCTTTATAAAGGCGCAATCTAAAGCGCAAGACGTCGACGCCATAAGCGCAGACTCTTGCCGATTACCAACGAATCTCTTAGGTACTGGGACGCAGACGTGAACGCGAAAAGGCGATATGGCTGATCGCTAGATCAGACATGCCGCCTGTAGAACTTCAAAGGGAAGATGCTGAACCGAAGGCTTACCGCAACGGCTTTTTGGTTAACGCGTCGAGCAGTGCTGTGTAGCCACTGACGAGTTCCGCGTTGTCCGGCAAATAGCGCGCTATCGCCGCCCGTTGTTTATCGCGATATTCCGTGAGCTGCGAGTCGTGATGATCGATTGCTTCGATCACCCGTCGCGCGCCCTCGCGCACGTCATTGGCCTGATAGTAGTAGCCAAGGTCCGTGCACAACGTCGCGTTGTGCACCAGCGGGTAGCCCTGCCAGCACACTTCCAGGTAGAAATAGTTCAGCGGGTTTTCCCACTGGTGCGATACGACGATATCCGTGTGATGCGCCAGATACCCCGGCGTTTCAAAGCGGCCCAGGAAGACAGCCTTATGATTGCGCACGATATCGAGCTGATTCATCAACGCGATAAATTCTTTGCAATTTGTTGCAATGGACTGCGCGTTGGTCACCTGAAGCAGTTCGATGTCATTCGGACGTTCGCGGTAAGCAAGTTCCGCAATAAGCGCCGGATAGAAGCAGAACTTCACGACATTGATGTTCGGCTCCATCACGCTCAAGCGACGCGGCCCCGACTTCGCCTGATACTCGCCTGAATTCGGCAAGGCGGCCGTACGCACGTTCAGGAACATCGGGCTCCATATGAACGGCACCACCTGCGCGGTCTGCCGTCGCAACACTTCGAAATACGGCGCGCTGATGTTCGCGACCTGCGGAATCATCCAGATGTCGTCGTAACGCTGATTCACGAACAGGTTATCGCCGAAGGTCGGCCTGTTGAACAGGATCGACTCCATCGCGTGAACGTATTCGAAGCCGCAGCAGTACGAGATCAGCCGCGCGCCGCGCCGCTTGAGGTACTCGGTGGCGTTCGCATCGATCTGGCCACCGAGTTCGATCAGCACATCGACGTTGTCCTTCGCGGTGTCGAATGTCACCGTCGGCCAGCGTTCAAGATCCCACGGCAGTTGTTTCGTGATCGCAACGTGTGTCGTATTGACGAGCACGACGCTTTTGACGTTCGGGCAGTTCTTGAGCGCTTCCGCCAGAAACACGGCGTTCTGCTTGATGCCGTTGTTCCACAATGTTTCGGCCTCGTGAAACAGACCGATGGTGATGCCAATTCGCAACTTCTTCATTACTGGTTACTCCATTGCCTTGCGGCGCATCCGTTTGACCAGGGGCTTATGCCCGCGCGTACACCGCTTCGATCGCTTCCGTGTAAGCCCGGACGTTGTCCTCATTCTCGGGATCGAGCGTGTGGAGGAATTTCCTTGCCGTCGCGCGATAGCTCTCGAAATTCGCGTCGTGCTCCGCGAACGCGCGAAGCAATGCGCGCCCGCCTTCTTCACAATCAAAGTCGTGATAGCGATAGCCGCAATCGCCGATCAGATGCGAGTTGTGAATCAGCGGATACCCGCCGTGAAGCGCTTCGTAATAGACGTAGTTCTGCGGGTTTTCCCACTGGTGGCTCACGACCGCATCGACCGAATGCGGCACGATATGAGCGAACGGGAAACGGCCCTCGAAGTTGCCGAGGCCGTGCTTCACGTAATCGAGGCTTTGTGCGAATCCAGCGAACGCGGGGTGATCCTTCAGCTTGAACGTGTTGTAGGCCCACACGCGTTCCAGCATGTCCGGATTTTCGCGATGCGCCGCTTCGCACGCGAGCATCGGGATATAACTCGTCTTCACCATGCAGACGTTCGGCTCGAAGATGCCCACGCGCCAGCGGCGGCGCCCCGGCTGATACCCGAACTTGACACCCTGCAGCTTCGCGGCTTCCCGCTCGAGCACGACCGGACTCCACAGGTGCGGCATGAGCTTGACCGGCGCACGGAACAGCGTCTCGAAATACGGCTTGCAGCTGACTTCGTATTCCGGCAGCGTCCAGACCTCGTCATACGGCGAGCCCGTAATGAGCATTGCGTGCTGAAGGTTGAACACCATGCGCTCGATATCGATGACGTAGTCATTGCCGACGCGCATCGTAATGATCTTGCCGCCCCGCTCGCGGAACTTCACCGACCATTCGCGGCCCAGTTGCGCGCTCATCTCGATCATCACGTCGAGCTTCGACATGGCCGTTTCCATGTCGATGAGCGGCACCGGGGAATCCGAGAGAAAACGCTTGGCGTCTTCGGGACCGCCGTCGCCGCCGCCCGTAACGAGGTACGTCGACTTCACGCGCGGCGAGCGCATGAGCAGCATCACCAAGTACAAGCAGTTCTGGAAGATTCCGTTTTCCCAGAGCGATTGCTCGCCCTTGCGGATGAAGATGGAAACGCCGATGTTGATCCGCTCCGGCATGCGGGATGTGCTTTGCATGTTCATACGCCTACTTTGAGCTCGGTTCCATGACAGAGGTTGATCAATCGGTCCGCGAAAGCGTTGAGGTTCACTTGATTGAACGGATCGACCGCATCGATTACGCGCTGCGCGCGCGCGCGATAGTCATCGAGCGAAGCGTCGTGCTCACGGAACGCGCGCAGCAACTGGCGGCCGCCCTCTTGCGCATCGAAGCCGGGATAGTAGTAACCGGCATCCTTTAGCCACGGCGAGTTGTGAATGAGCGGATAGCCGCCATACAGCACGTCCAGATACAGATAGTTCTGATCGTTGCCCCACTGGTGCGACACCACGGCGTCCGAGTACTGCGCCATGAAGCCGGCGATGTCGTTGCGGCCGTGGAACGTCGCCTTCGAGTCCTTCACGATGTTCAGCGAGTTGGCCATGTACGTGAGGGTCGGATGGTCCTTCATGTGCATCGTGTTGAGCACGTGCATGGCGGAGACGCTCGACGGATCTGCGCGATAGGCTTCCTCGCACACGAGCATCGGAATGCTCGACGTTTTCACCACCGAAATATTCGGCTCGTAGATCGAAACGCGGAAACCTTGCGGCTGAATGGCCGGCTGATCCGGCTGGCCCGAGCGGCGCTCGTAGCCGAAACGCAAGTTGTGCTCTTCCACTTCCGCGATGCGCTTCTCGAGAAACTGCGGATGCCAGATGAACGGAATCAGATGAACCGGGCAGCGATGCAGGGTGCGCATCATCGGGATGGAGAGGCGATCTTTCGACATAAGCCAGACTTCGTCGTAACGGTCCGGGCGCATGACGTGCACCGGCTTGTCGAAGACTGCAGACTCGGTCAGGCCAACATACGGCTGACCGCAGCAGTAATACGCGACCTTCTTGCCGCGTGCACGCATCAGGTCGAGCCATTGCGTATCCAGCGCGCCGCCCATTTCGAAAATGACGTCGACGTTATCGGTCGCGTCCGGGATGCGCATAATGCGCAGGCCTTTCGAAGCCGCGTCCACTTGCGGCGGCAACGCGTTCTGGTCACCGACGTCGATCAGTGCAACGCTTTCGACGAATGGAAGCTTCTGCAGCGCCTCCGCAAGAAAGATCACGTTCTGGCCCAGGCCGTTTTGCCAGATGTTTTGGCCTTGATGCGTGACGACGGAAATCCCGACTCGAATGGTCATTGAATGACATCCTAAAAATACGAAATTGCGCTTTTTGAAAAAGAGGTTCAGCGACAACTGCGATCACTACGGGCGGCACGATGCAACGTCGGACAGCGCCTGCAGTGGGAATAGAGCTATAGGTGCGGAATTGGGGAAGAACGGTAGGAGAACGCCGAGACTTCCGTATTGACTTGCTTCCGCAATTAACAATAGAAGAACTTCTGAACCGGAATATATATAAAAAGCGCCGGGATTCCCAGTAAATCCGGGATTAATGAGAGTCGTCTTATGCGATGCTCAAAAATCGATAAGCGTCCTAGTCGAGTTCATTTCAAAAATCGGATTTTTCTGATTCACAAAATGAACAAATCGTATTGCGGATAGGGAGTTGGCTCGCGCTAGATCAGCAGGTGCGCGCGATAGGTCGGCAGATGGCAGATGCCAGATGGCCGGGCACGGAAGGCCGGACCGAAACAAAAAAGGCGCGCGAAACCGCTCTTGCAGTCTCGCGCGCCTTCAGGAGAAAACGCTTAGTGTTGCGGCGCGAGTTCGCTTGCCGCGCGCGCCAGGCGCGTGACCTCTTCCCAGTTCTGCGCAGCGAGCGCGGCCTTCGGCGTCAGCCACGATCCACCAACGCAGACCACGTTCGGCTGTGCCAGGAAGTTGGTCGCAGTCTCGGCCGTGATTCCGCCGGTCGGACAGAATTTGAGATTCGGGAACGGGCCGTAGAACGCTTGCAGCATCGGAATGCCGCCCGCTTGTTGCGCCGGGAAGAACTTGACGATCTCGTAACCCAGTTCCATCGCGGTGATGATGTCGCTCGGCGTCATCACGCCAGGCAGGAGCGGCAAGCCCGCGTCCTGCGCGGCCTTGTGCATGTCCTTTGTCAGACCCGGCGATACGCCGAACTGCGCGCCCGCCTTCTTTGCCTGCGCGCAATGCTCAGGCTTGGTGATCGTGCCCACGCCGACGACGATATCGTCCGCCAGTTGACTCGCGCGTTCGATAGCGGCGATGCCAGCCTGCGTGCGCAGCGTGATTTCCAGCACCTTGACGCCGCCCGCATGCAGCGCGCGCGACACCTGTTCGCCCTGCTCGACCGATTCAAATGCGAGCACCGGAATCACCGGTCCCAGACGCACGATTTCGCTTACCGTTTTCATGTGATGCGACTCCTCGTTTTTATGCGGCGCCAACGGCGGCGATCCGCGGGTTTCTCTCAGGTTCGAGCGGCAGAATGATCAGTGATGCGTGGCGTGCGCCTTATTAAGCGCCGATGCAGCCGCTTTCGCGTTGTCCGACAGCGGGCCGCGCGCAGAGGATGACGCTGCGCCGTCCGCCTTCCCGGCGTGAGGGGCAGCCGCGCCGATCAGCGCGCCGAACACCGATGCGCCCTCTTCCGCCGGCAGCGCCGCGCTTCGGAATACGCCGAACAGTTCGCGCCCGAACCCTGCTTCATTCTCGGCCTGATGCAGCGGCGCTTCGACTTCGCGCGAATCCCATTCTGAAGCGTCGACTTCGATATCCAGCACGCCGGCGGGCGCATCGATCACGAGCATGTCGCCCGTGCGCACTTTCCCGAGCGGTCCTTGCAAGAGCGTCTCGGGCGACACATGGATGACGGCCGGCACCTTGCCCGACGCGCCCGACATGCGCCCATCGGTCACCAGCGCAACGTGGAAGCCCTGATCCTGCAACACGCCGAGCAGCGGCGTCAAACGATGCAACTCAGGCATGCCGTTGGCGCGCGCGCCTTGAAAGCGCACGACGGCGACGAAATCGCGCTTGAGCTGGCCGCGGTCGAACGCTTCCTGCACTTCTTCCTGCGAGTTGAAGACGATGGCCGGCGCCTTCACCACGCGATGCTCCGGCGCAACCGCCGAAATCTTGATGACGCCGCGCCCGAGCTTGCCCTGCATCAAACGCAGGCCGCCGTCCGGCTGGAACGGCTCGCCGATGCCGCGAAGCACCTTTGTGTCGTGGCTCTCGGGCGCGCCGTCGACCCACTGCAGCTTGCCGTCGATGAGCTTCGGCTCTTTGGTGTAATGCGACAGCCCCTTGCCGGCAACGGTCTGCACGTCTTCATGCAACAGCCCGCCTTCGAGCAGATTGCGCACCAGAAATGCGACGCCACCTGCCGCATGGAAGTGATTCACGTCGGCTTTGCCATTCGGATAGATCTTCGCGAGGAGCGGCACGACTTGCGACAGCTCGTCGAAATCGTTCCAGTCGATGATGATGCCCGCCGCGCGCGCAATCGCCACGAGGTGCAGCGTATGGTTCGTCGAGCCGCCCGTTGCAAGCAGCGCAACGATTCCGTTCACGATCGCCTTTTCATCGACGACATGGCCGATCGGCGTGTAATTGCCGCGCTCCAGCGTGATATCCAGCACGCGGCGCGCGGCCTCGGCGGTCAGTGCGTCGCGCAAAGGCGTGTGAGGATGCACGAACGCCGCACTCGGCAGATGCAGGCCCATCACTTCCATCAACATTTGATTGCTGTTGGCCGTGCCGTAGAACGTGCACGTGCCGTGGCCGTGGTACGCCGCCGCTTCCGCTTCGAGAAGCGTGCCGCGATCGCATTTTCCTGTCGCGAACTCCTGACGCACCTTGGCCTTCTCGTCATTGGTAATGCCGCTGGTCATCGGGCCGGCGGGTACGAAGATGGTCGGCAGATGACCGAACTGCAGCGCGCCGATAGCGAGCCCCGGTACGATCTTGTCGCAGATGCCAAGGCACAGCGCCGCATCGAACATGTTGTGCGTGAGCGCGACCGCCGTGCTCATCGCGATGACTTCGCGGGAAAACAGCGACAGCTCCATGCCGGCATTGCCTTGCGTGATGCCGTCGCACATGGCCGGCACGCCGCCCGCGAATTGCGCAATGCCGCCGTGCTCGCGCGCCGCCTGCTTGATGATGTCCGGGAAGTTCTTGTAGGGAGCGTGGGCCGAGAGCATCTCGTTATAAGACGAAACGATGCCGATGTTCGGCTCGCGCACCGCCTTGATCGCGATTTTCTCCTGGCCTTCGAGACCGGCAAAACCGTGAGCCAGATTCGCGCACGAGAGCGCGCCGCGCGCCGGGAACTTGCCGTGCGCCGCGTCGATGCGCGCGAGATACGCGGCTCGCGTCGGCTTGCTGCGCTCGACGATGCGATCGGTCACTTTCTTGAGTTGGGTATGCGGGGAAACCATCGAAGCTCCTTCGTCTCACTCCCGGCGCGCTTGCCGTCGAGGTTGGATGATCGTTGTGGGGAACGGCGGTCCGGCCTTTGCTGTGTCCTGTTGCCGAGGCCTTCGATGTTAGTAGAAAAACTACATGCCGACAACCGCAAAAAACGATGCTTTCACCACTGACCGCATTGAAATAAGCGTTGAATAATCTGTGATTTACGGGATTTCCCTAAGATTGAACATCTTACATGTAGTATTTGTACGCGATGAATCATCAGCTATAGTCCTCAGCATTTTCAGCATAGGCGAGATTTCCGATGTTGCTGTCCCAAGTCGAAGCAATGCGCGAACAACTGCGGCCATCCGAGCGCAAGCTGGCCGACTACGTGCTCGAAGCGCCGCGCGAAGTGCTCGACCTGTCGATGACCGACTTCGCGGTGCGCGCCGGCGTCAGCCAGCCGACCATTGCGCGTTTCTGTCAGGCGCTGGGTTTCTCGGGCTTTCGCGAATTCAAGATCCGGCTGGCTCAGAGCGTAGCAGCGGATGTTCCCACGGTTTATCGCGATGTACGCGCCGACGAGCCCGCCTCGGGCGTTGCGGCCAAGGTGCTCGATCGCACGATCGGCGCGCTGATTGCCGTGCGCAACAGTCTGTCGTCTGACAGCGTCGCGACCGCAATCGCGATTCTGGCCGACGCTCGACGCATCGAGTTCTATGGCGCGGGCGGCTCAGGCATCGCCGCGCTCGACATGCAGCACAAATTTTTCAGATTGGGCGTGCCGTCTGTCGCATACTCTGATCCGCATACCTACACCACGTCCGCTGCACTGCTTGGCGCGGGCGATGTCGTCGTCGCAATATCGAACACCGGGCGCACGAAAGACATTCTCGACGCGTGCAAGTCGGCGCTGAACGGCGGCGCCAAAGTCATCGCGATCACGCACGGCAATTCCCCGCTTGCACGTGTGGCGACGGTCGGATTATTCGCAAATGTCGATGAGGACACCGACATTTTTTCACCGATGACATCGCGCGTTTCGCATCTCGCGATCGGCGATATCCTGGCGGTCGGATTGGCGCTTGCACGCGGGCCAGCGCTCGCGGAAAAACTGGCGGAAGCGAAGGACGTGCTGGAAGGGCGGCGATTGAGAGCGTAGACGGGCGCAGGGCGCGTCGACGTCGAATGAGCATTCGATCGCCAGAGTTACTGACAATCCCTGGCACGCCTGGAAGGAGAAATACACATGGACTGCTCATTTACCGTCGAGCGTTTCGAATCTTGCGCGCATGGCGGCAAGGCCGATGAGGCCATCGCAATGTTCAGCGAACTTTGTGTTCCCTTGCGCAAGTACGTGAACATAGATCTGCGGAGCATCATGGACACTTCGGGCGTCTGGCCCCCTCCGAACGAGATGTGGCTCCAGGAGCAGTTCGCAAGACGAATGGCGGCCGCGCTCGTATCGTTGATCGGCAATACGGATTTCGAACTGACGGATGCGCAGTTCTCGAAATTGACGAGTTGCCGCCCCTTCATCCAGCACTTCCTGGGCGCTGCGCCACTGAACAACGCGGACTATGTTGCGCGAAAGTTTCTTCCTTCGGTCGAGAACGGCGACGTTCGACTGCCTTATCCCGACGCGATCAAGCGGCTCAACCTTCTGTGCAATTCCGAATCGCGCCTCGTAATCGACTATTCCGTCTGCATGCGTGCGGATCCGGCGTCGACGCTCAATCTCGCCATTGCGAACGCCGGAGAATTGCTTCCGGGCAGTGCTGAAGCGCACCGCAGACGTGAAGCGCTACTCGACTGGCTTGGGCGGACGCTCGAAGAAGTTGACGACCTGCGCGATATCGACGTGAGCGCGTTGGTGTATCTCTACATGAATTGCACCTATACCGAAGTCGAGCATCGGCATGCAATCAAGCGAAGCGTGAACAAGCTCACGCGCGCGTCTCTCGCCGGTGCCGGGCTAACCGACTTGGATGTGAATCACGGGGCTGAACGACGCGCCAATCGAGTCCGCCCATTGATGCTCGTGGTGCTGGAAGCATTCACGGATGGTCATTCCATTCTGCGCACTCATTCGCGGAATCTGCTCGCCGCCCGCGCGCGCTTCGACGTCGTGGCGATATGTTACCCGTCGGCCATCGAGAAAGCCGGGCGCGAAGTCTTCGATCGCGTCATTGAGATTCCCGATGGCAAGTCGTTTGCCGAAGGCCTCGCCATGATCCGCGAATTCGCGGAGAACGAATGCCCGGACGTGCTTTATATGCCGAGCGTGGGGATGTCGCTGCTGACGATATCGGTCTCGAACATGCGTCTCGCGCCCTTGCAAATTGCCGGTTTGGGGCATCCCGCGACCACGCATTCCGACTGCATCGACTATGTGAGCGTCGAGGACGATTATGTCGGCGATCCGGCATGCTTCAGCGAAGCGCTGCTGCGGCTTCCGAAAGATGGTCAGCCGTATCGGCCCTCGCTGCGTCTGGGGACGATACCGCCGAGAGGGAGCAAAGCGCCGGGCAGTGTGCATATCGGCATTGCGAGCAGCCTGATGAAGCTCTCGCCTAGCTTTCTCGCTGCGTGCAAGCAGATTCTCGAGCGCAGCAAGGTCCCGGTCGTCTTTCACTTCATGACGAGCGGCGGCGACATCGCCAGCCTCATGCACTTGCGCCGCGTGGCCTCATCGATCATTCCTCGTAATCGCGTAGCAATCACGGCGAGCTTGCCGTACATGGACTACATCGGTTATCTCAACGACATGGACATGTTCCTGAGCCCCTTCCCGTTCGGCAACACGAACGGCATCGTGGATGCGTTCACGGTCGGGCTGCCGGGCGTCTGCAAGACCGGGCGGGAAGTGTTCGAGCGCATCGACGGCGCGATGTTCATGCGCGCCTACATGCCGGGCTGGCTGGTCGCGGATACGGCGGAGGAATACGTCGACGCCGCAGTGAGGCTGGCGAACAATCGCGAGGAACGGGAAGCGCTGCGCAAATACATGCTCGAAAAGAACATCGTTCAGCGCTTCTTCGAAGGACGTCCGGAAGTGTTCGGGGAGATGGTGCTCGACCTCGTCGACAAGCAAAAGGCCGAACACGCGTCTCTCAGAATGGCTTGATCACCACGAGCAAGGTTGCAGCGAGCAGCCCGAGCACGGGCAGCTCGTTGAACATGCGATACCACTTGTCGGAGCGCATGTTCTCGCCGCGCTGAAAAGTCCGCAGCAAACGCCCGCAATAAGCGTGATAGACGATCAGCAACACGACGATGCCGAGCTTCGCGTGCAGCCAGCCTTGCCCTCGTCCGATGCCGACGCCGAGCCACAGCCAGAGCCCGCAAGCCAGCGCGGGCACCGCGATGAACGTCATGAACCGGAACAGCTTCCTCGCCATGAGTAGCAGACGGGCGGTGGCGGCCGGATCTTTTTCCATCGCCAGATTGACGAAAATGCGCGGCAGATAAAACAGCCCCGCAAACCACGACGCGATCAGCACAATGTGCAGCGATTTAATCCAGAGCATCGCTTGCCTTATTGACGCACTTCGCCGTGGCCCAGCACCACATATTTCAGCGACGTCAGCCCTTCGAGCCCGACCGGCCCGCGCGCATGCAGCTTGTCGTTCGAGATGCCGATTTCCGCGCCGAGCCCGAACTCGAAGCCATCGGCGAAACGCGTCGATGCGTTGACCATCACGCTCGCGGAATCGACTTCGCGGAGGAAACGCATCGCGCGGTCGTGGTCTTCGGTAACGATCGCGTCGGTGTGATGTGAGCCGTAAGCGTTGATATGCTCGATCGCTTCGTCCATGTCGCCGACGATCTTCACCGCCAGCACGGGCGCGAGATATTCGGTGCTCCAGTCGGCTTCCGTAGCGTCGACGAGCGAGCCGATGTGCGCCGCTTCCAGCACCGCGCGCGATTCGGCGTCCACGCGCAATTCGACGTCCTTCGCCTGGAATGCACGCGCCAGCAACGGCAGCGCCTCGCTCGCGATACCCCGCGCGACCAGCAACGTTTCCATCGTGTTGCAGGTGCCGTAGCGATGCGTCTTCGCGTTGTCGCAGATCGCCGCCGCTTTCGCGAGATCCGCGCGGTCATCGACGTACACGTGGCAGATGCCGTCGAGATGCTTGATCATCGGCACGCGCGATTCTTCCATCAGCCGCGCGATGAGGCTTTTGCCGCCGCGCGGCACGATGACGTCCACAAACTCGGTCATCGTGATCAGCTTGCCGACCGCCGCGCGATCCGCCGTCTCGACGACCTGCACCGCGTCCTGCGGCAACGCGGCCGCCTGCAGTCCCTCGCCGATCAACTTTGCGAGCGCGGTGTTGCATTCGAGCGCCTCGGAGCCGCCGCGCAGGATCGTCGCATTGCCGGACTTGAGGCAGAGCGCCGCGGCGTCGATGGTCACGTTCGGCCTCGATTCATAGATGATGCCGATCACGCCCAGCGGCACGCGCATCTGGCCCACCTGAATGCCGGTCGGCCGAAACTTCAGGCCGCTGATCTCGCCGATCGGATCGGCCAGCGACGCGACTTGCCGCAAGCCTTCGACCATCGTGTTCAGCGCCTTGTCGGAGAGCGTGAGGCGGTCGATGAACGCCGCGTCGTGGCCCTTCTCGCGAGCGCGTGCGAGGTCACGCGCGTTTGCGGCCTTGAGCGTCTCGCGTTCGCGCTCGATCGCGGTCGCGACTGCGACGAGCGCCGCGTTCTTCGCCGCCGTCGACGCCCGCGCCATCGCGCGGGAAGCCACGCGGGCGCGGCGGCCGAGGTCGGTCATGTATTGATCGATGTTCATCTGGGTCATTCCGTCTGCCGGTTCCGCGCGCCGGGCGCGGCGTCGCTGAAGTGTGGCGTCAGCGCGATGGGAAAGCGCGTCCGGTGCGTTGAAAGCCGGACGCTGAAACAGTCATTCTAAGCCGTGAAGCGTTTCAGCGACGCGGTCGCGCCGGTGCGGCGGCCGCGGCTTTCGATGGCGAGCCGCCCTGCGCGACGGCCATCGCCAGTTCGAACATGCCCGCCCACGGATCGGGCGGCGTTTCGCTGCCGCGTTTGCCCGCGCTACCCGACAGCCCCTTCACTTGCCGATCCAGCCGAGCCGCCAGCGACAGCGCCTTTTCCAGCGCCTCTTCCGTCACGCGCGAAAGCGCCGGGCCGATCAAACGCTCGCGCGGCCCCCAAACGCGGTTTTCGCGCAAAAGCGTGGCGAGCGGCTTGCCGGACGCGACGCCGCGCTTGATGCGCAACAGCGTCCGCACTTCTTCGACGAGCGCCCACAACACGAGCACAGCCGCCTCGCCCTCGCCCTTGAGGCCGTCGAGCATGCGCGAGAGGCGGCCGACGTCGCCCGTCAGCATCGCTTCGTTGAGCTTGAACACGTCGTATCGCGCGACGTTCAGCACGGCATCGTGAATCTGCTCGAAACTCAGCACGCCTTGCGGATACAGCAAGCCGAGCTTCTGGATTTCCTGATGCGCGGCAAGCAGGTTGCCCTCGACTCGCTCCGCGATGAAAACCAGCGCGCGCCGCCCTTCTTCGCCCGGCGCGACGCGCTGACCTTGCTGCGACAGGCGCTGGCCGACCCACATCGGCAACTGCGCGCGCTCGATCGCATCGATCTTCAGCGCGACGCCAGCGCCGCTGATCGCCGTGAACCAGGCCGATTTCTGCGTCGCCGAATCGAGACGCGGCAAGGTGACGAGCGTGACGACGTCAGGGTTGTCGGCGGCGGCGAGCGTCTTCAACGCTTCCGCGCCTTCCTTGCCGGGCTTGCCCGTGGGGATTCGCAGTTCGATGAGCTGACGGTCACCGAATAGCGACATCGACTGCGTGGCGCCGATGAGCGCGCTCCAGTCGAAGCCGCGCTCGACGGTGAACACCGTGCGATCGGTGAAGCCGGCGGCACGCGCCGTCGCCCGGATGCGGTCGCACGCTTCCTGCGCGAGCAGGTGCTCGTCGCCATACACGACGTAGAGCCCCTTCAGGCCTTTGGCGAGGTGCGCTTCGAGCGCGTCGAGCTTCAGTTGCATGATGACCGATAGACCGATAGCCGCCGGCGATCAGAGCGGCGGCGTCGGCAACGGCGCACGCGGCGCGATGCCCGGCGTCTGCTCGCTCGGCAATGGATGCAGCGAACGCACGACGGCAAGCCGGCGCGTCAACTGATCAACCGCGTCCATCCGCATGTCGTTGTAAAGCAGCGTCGCTTCCTGCGACTTGGCGAGCGTGTACTGGTCGCTGTAGGTCATTGCACGATTCAGCGCGATCACGCTCTGGGGAATCAGCACCGTGCCGTCCGCACCGATCAGCGAGTAAGCCAGGTTGTAAGTCAGCTCGTATTCCTGCACGACGCCCTGCGAGTTCAGGCTCAGCGTGCCCAGCCCCTGCCCTTCGGAAAGGAAGAGCGTGGCGTCGGGCTTTTCCCAGCCCTTGACGATCACCGTGTCGCTGCCGCCCTGCACCATGCGTTCGAGGCGCGCGACCATCTGCGGCACGCCGCCCGACACCGCCAGCCGCTTGAACGCATAGTCCTGCTGGCCGCGCAGCTGGAAGCCGCACGCGGACAGCGCGAGCGCGCCGCCGAGAAGCGCAAGGAACGAACGCCTGCGCATGCCGGCTCCCGGCGTTGTCGTTTCGGTACGTTGCTGCACGGCTTGTCCCGTCACACTCACTCCCTTGGCTTCAGCCATCAGACGACGACGTTTACGAGACGCCCCGGCACCACGACGATCTTCTTCGGCGCGCGGCCTTCCGCGAACTTCTCGAACATCTCGTGCGCGGTCGCGGCCTTCTCGATATCTTCGCGCGATGCCGCCTTCGGGACCGTGAGCGCGCCGCGCACCTTGCCGTTTACCTGCAACACGAGCTCGATCTCCGATTGCTCGAGCGCGGCTTCGTCGACCTTAGGCCAGGGCGCGTCGAGCAGCGGACCGAACAGCTCCGCGTATCCGAGTTCCTGCCACAACTGGAAAGCGATGTGCGGCACCACCGGATACAGCACGCGCAGCAGCACGCCGAAGGTTTCGTTCAGCACGCCGGCGCTGCTGCTCTTCGCGCCTTCGAGCGCGTTGAGCATCTTCATCGCGGCGGACACGACCGTGTTGTACTGCAGGCGGCCGTAGTCGAAATCCGCTTGCTTGAGCACGCTGTAGATTTCGCGGCGCAGCGTCTTGTCAGCGTCGGTGAGCGTCGATGCATCGAGCTTGCCGTGCTGGCGCAGCGCGTCCGCGTTGTCGTGGCCGAAGTGCCATACGCGGCGCAGGAAACGGCTCGCGCCTTCCACGCCCGCGCCGGACCATTCGAGCGATTGCTCCGGCGGCGCCGCGAACATCACGAAGAGACGCGCCGTATCCGCGCCGTACTGGTCGATCAGCGTCTGCGGATCGACCCCGTTGTTCTTCGACTTCGACATCTTCTCGACGCCGCCCAGCACGACCGGCTGGCCGTCCGCGATGAGCGTCGCGCCGATCGGGCGGCCCTTGTCGTCGTGCGACACGACAACGTCGAGCGGGTTGTACCAGGTCTTCTTGCCGCTCGCGTCCTCGCGATAGAACGTCTCGTTGAGCACCATGCCCTGCGTGAGCAGGTTCTTCGCCGGCTCGCCGAACTTGACGAGACCCATGTCGCGCATGACCTTCGTCCAGAAGCGCGAATACAAGAGGTGAAGAATCGCGTGCTCGATACCGCCGATGTACTGGTCCATCGGCATCCAGTAATCGGTCCGCTCGTCGACCATGGTGGCGGCGTCCGGCGCGCTGTAGCGCGAGAAGTACCAGGACGAATCGACGAAGGTGTCCATCGTGTCGGTTTCGCGCTTCGCCGCCGCGCCGCACTTCGGGCACGAGCAATTCAGGAACGCTTCCGACTTCGCGAGCGGATTGCCCGTGCCGTCCGGCACGAGGTCTTCGGGCAGCACGACCGGCAGATCCTTTTCCGGCACCGGCACGTCGCCGCAGCTCGGGCAGTGGATGATCGGAATCGGCGTGCCCCAGTAGCGCTGGCGCGAGATGCCCCAGTCGCGCAGACGCCACGTCACCTGCTTGTCGCCGAGGCCCTTTGCCTTCAGGTCGGCCGCGATCGCGTCGATGGCTTCCTCTGTCGTCAGGCCGTCGTACTTGCCGCTGTTCACGAGCCGGCCGGCGGTCTTGTCGGCGTACCACTCTTGCCACTCGTCGGTCGAGTAGGTCTTGCCTTCGACCGCGATGACCTGTTTGATCGGCAAGCCGTATTTCTTGGCGAACGCGAAGTCGCGCTCATCGTGCGCCGGCACGCCCATCACCGCGCCTTCGCCGTAGGACATCAGCACGTAATTGCCGATCCACACTTCGACGTTCTCGCCCGTCAGCGGATGCTTGACGAAGAAGCCGGTCGCCATGCCCTTCTTTTCCATCGTGGCGACATCCGCTTCCGCGACGCCGCCGCGCTTGCATTCCTCGATGAACGCCTGCAAATCCGCGTTGTCCCGCGCGAGGCGCGTGGCGAGCGGATGCTCCGCCGCGATGGCCGCGAAGGTCACGCCCATGATGGTGTCGGCGCGCGTGGTGAACACGCGCAAGAGCTTCGATTCCCCGTCGATTTCATACGGGAAGCCGAAGTTCACGCCGAAGCTCTTGCCGATCCAGTTCTGCTGCATGATCTTGACGCGCTCGGGCCAGCCGAGGCCTTCGAGATCGTCGAGCAGTTGATCCGCGTAATCGGTGATGCGCAGGTAGTACATGGGGATTTCGCGCTTCTCCACGAGCGCGCCCGAGCGCCAGCCGCGCCCATCGATGACCTGCTCGTTCGCGAGCACCGTCTGATCGACCGGGTCCCAGTTCACCGTGCCCGTCTTCTTGTACGCGATGCCCTTTTCCAGCATCTTCAGAAACAGCCACTGGTTCCACTTGTAGTACTCGGGCGAGCATGTGGCGACTTCGCGCGACCAGTCGATAGCGAGGCCCATCGACTGCATCTGCTTCTTCATGTACGCGATGTTGTCGTAGGTCCACTTGGCGGGCGGCACGCCGTTCGCCATCGCCGCGTTCTCGGCGGGCATGCCGAACGCGTCCCAGCCCATCGGCATCAGCGTGTTGTGGCCGTTCATGCGCAGATAACGGTACATCACGTCGTTGATGGTGTAGTTGCGCACGTGGCCCATGTGCAGCTTGCCCGACGGATACGGCAGCATCGAGACGCAATAGAACTTGGGTTTAGTCGACGTCTCGGTCGTCCGGTAGACGTCGTTCGCGCGCCAGTTGCTCTGCGCGGCGGATTCGACGTCGGCGGGTACGTATTTATCGTGCATGGTGTGTGTCTGGCTTGGAGCGAATGCTGGGAACGGACCTCGGGAACGACACGGCTGCGCACGCACGTATCGCGTGGCCTTCGCTTTCGGCTTCGGTCTTCGTCGGGAATGCGGCCCCGGCGATGCGGGCGCACCGGACGGGCAAAGGGCGATTATACCGTCGCGGCAGTCCGTGCTGGCGCGCGCGACTTCGTGCGATGAGGCTTGGCGTGCGCGCGTTTCGGGTCAGGCGGCCTGGTCGTTACGCGCTGATCAGGTTGCGAAGAATGCCGGGCCGCACAGCCGAAGCACGCGCATGTCCCCGCGGTATCGGGCGTTGCTTTAGTGGAGCTTGCCGGCCTCGCCGATGGAAAGCGGAGGAGCTGCGGCGTCCCCCGCCCCGGCCAGGACGCTACCGCTCAGCGCAAGCCGAGCACGTCCTGCATGTCGAAGAAGCCGGTCTCGTGCGATTCGAGGAAGCGCACCGCACGCAACGCGCCCTGCGCGTAGGACAGACGGCTCGCCGACTTGTGCGTGATCTCGACGCGCTCGCCGATGCCCGCGAACAGCACCGTGTGATCGCCGACGATATCGCCGCCACGGATCGCCGAAAAACCGATGGTCGACGCATCGCGCTCGCCCGTCACGCCTTCGCGCGCATAGACGGCGCAGTCTTTCAGATCGCGGCCGAGCGCATTCGCGACGACTTCGCCCATCGCGAGCGCGGTACCGGATGGCGCATCGACCTTATGCCGGTGATGCGCCTCGATGATCTCGATGTCGTAACCTTGCGCGAAATGCTTCGCCGCGTACTCCAGCAGCTTGAGCGTGACGTTCACGCCGACGCTCATGTTCGGCGCGAACACCACGCCGATCTTCTCGCCCGCCTGCTTCAGTTGCGCCTTCTGCTCATCCGAAAGACCCGTCGTGCCGATGACCATCTTCACCTTGTGACGCAGCGCGGCCTCGAGATGCGCCATCGTGCCTTCAGGACGCGTGAAGTCGATCAGATAATCGGCGTCGGCGAACACGCGTTCGACGTCGTCGGTCAGCTTGACGCCTGTGTTCTTGCCGAGAAAGGCGCCCGCATCCTGTCCGAGCTGCTCGACGCCCGGACGGTCGAGCGCGCCGACGAGTTGCGCATTGGAATCGTTGAGAACGGTTTCAATCAGCATCCGGCCCATGCGGCCCGACGCCCCGGCAATGGCGATCTTCATGGCTGTCTCGTGTTGAACCGCGCGGCGAGCACGCGGCTGGATGTTGGGGCGCCGCACCGGAAACGCGCGGCGCGAAATCGGGCCGGGCAGCGCGAAAGCCGCGCCGTCCCGATCAGGCTGCCCGCATTACTGCGGCATGGTGAACTGCGCCTGGCCACCCGCGTTCGCAGGCGTGGGCGACGTGCTCGCCGGACCGACCGCGCTGCTGTCCGGGATGTTGATCGTCTGCGGCTTGCGCTGCAGCTGGATCTGCGAATTGCTGCCCTGACTGCCCGCGCCGGGCGCTGCGCCCGCGGTTTGCGGCACGTTAGCGCGCACCGACGATTGCGTGCGGCCGGCCGGCATTTCGACCTGCGCGGTCGCGCGATTGGCGGCCTGCGCGGCTTGCTGATTCGCGTCGCCGGCAAAAGCGGCCGACGTGTTCGGCTGCGTGGACGGCTCGCCACCCGGCGCAGTCAACGCCGGCGCCGATGCCGCCGTGGCCGACGCCGCCGCTGCGACCGCCACCGGCTTCGCGACCTTGACGCCCTTGTCGCCGTCGATTTCAGCGAGCAATTCGAGGTTCGACGGCAGATTCTCTCCGCCCGACCAGCTCACGACGCGATCGCTCGCGAAGTTCACGACGAAGTCACGCTGCTGGACGATGGACGCCGAACCACGCTTGAAGTAGAACACGTAGTCCCAGCGATCCGCGTGAAACATGTCTGTCAACAGCGGCGTGCCGAGTAGCGCGCGGACCTGATCGCGCGACATGCCGACCTGCATCTGGCTTGCTGCTTCCTGCGATACGAAGTTGCCCTGCACGACCGTGATGCGATACGGCGTGATGCTTTGCGCGATCTTCTGCGTGACGCTGTCGTACGTCGAGCAACCCGCGAGCAACGCGGCGAGGGTTGCTGCGATGATGGTTCCCCGCATGCGACGGCTCTCCCTGCAATTCGATAAAAATTTTGAGAACATTTCACCTTTCGCGCACAGCGCCAGAAGGCCGCGCTCCTCTTCACTTTTCACCCGGTGCCGCCTGGATGTCAGGATTTAGAAAAACGCATTACTATGGGAACCTTGAATTGTACTCTAGGGATGCCTAGCGATGACCAATCCCGCCGATCTCAAAAACATCGGGCTCAAGGCGACCCTGCCCCGCCTCAAGATTCTCGAGATTTTCCAACACAGTCCGGTGCGCCATCTGACCGCTGAAGACGTGTATCGCAGCCTGCTCAATGAAGAACTGGACATCGGGCTCGCCACGGTTTATCGCGTGTTGACGCAGTTCGAGCAAGCAGGCCTCTTGTCGCGAAGCAATTTCGAATCGGGCAAGGCTGTGTTCGAACTGAACGAAGGCTCGCATCACGATCACCTCGTGTGCATCGACTGCGGCCGTGTCGAAGAATTCTTCGATGCGGAGATCGAACGCCGCCAGCAATCGATCGCGAAGGAGCGCGGCTTCAAGCTGCACGAGCACGCGCTCGCGCTTTACGGCGCCTGCACGAAGGAAAACTGCCCGCATCGCAAGCACTGAGCACGACGCGCCGCTCGTTGCGGCGTGCTGCGAGAACCGCCGTCCATCGGCTTCGATGGACGGCGGTTTCGTTTCGTCCGTACATTCGGCGATTCGCGTGTTGCCGAATCTCGCCTGCGTTCGGCGCACGCACAAAAAAGCCGCTCCGAAGAGCGGCTCTGCACGACTTCGATCAGGCAGCGCTTACTTGGCGTTTGCCAGCGCGACAGCCGTATCCAGCATGCGGTTCGAGAAGCCCCACTCGTTGTCGTACCAGCTCGACACCTTCACGAGACGGCCCGAAACCTTGGTCAGCGTTGCGTCGAACGTCGACGAAGCCGGGTTGTGGTTGAAGTCGACGGAGACCAGCGGCGCGTCGTTGTAGCCGAGGATGCCCTTCAGCTCGCCTTCCGACGCTTCCTTCATGATCTTGTTGACTTCTTCGACCGTCGTGTCGCGCGCGGCGATGAACGACAGATCGACCACCGACACGTTGATGGTCGGCACGCGGATCGCGTAGCCATCCAGCTTGCCGTTCAGTTCCGGCAGCACCAGGCCGACCGCCGACGCCGCGCCCGTCTTCGTCGGGATCTGGCTGTGCGTGGCCGAGCGCGCGCGGCGCAGGTCTTCGTGATACACGTCGGTCAGGACCTGATCGTTCGTGTAGGCGTGGATGGTGGTCATCAGGCCGTTGACGAGGCCGATCTTGTCGTTCAGCGGCTTGACGAGCGGCGCGAGGCAGTTCGTCGTGCACGATGCGTTGGAGATGACCGTGTCCGATGCCTTCAGCACGTTGTGGTTCACGCCGTACACGATGGTCGCGTCCACGTCCTTGCCGCCCGGCGCGGAGATGATGACCTTCTTCGCGCCGCCCTTGATGTGCGCGCTCGCCTTTTCCTTCGTCGTGAAGAAGCCGGTGCACTCCATCACCACGTCGACGTTCAGCTCGCCCCACGGCAGTTCGGCCGGGTTGCGGTTCGCCAGCACGCGGATGCGGTCGCCGTTGACGACGAGATAATCGCCGTCCACCGACACCTGGCCCGGGAACTTGCCGTGCGCCGTGTCGTACTGCGTGAGGTGCGCGTTGGTCTTGGCATCGCCGAGATCGTTGATGGCGACGATCTCGATGTCGTGCTTCTTGCCGTTTTCATACAAGGCGCGCAGCGTGTTGCGGCCGATCCGGCCGTAGCCGTTGATTGCAACGCGAATCGTCATGGTCTATCTCCTTGGCTTAAAAAAACCTGCTCGCTGACGCGGATTCACGCGGCCAGAACGGTCTTCGCCGTTGCGACGACGTTCTCCACCGTGAAGCCGAAATGCTTGAAGAGCGCACCGGCCGGCGCAGATTCGCCGAACGTGTCGATGCCCACCACGCCGCCTTCCAGGCCGACGTACTTGCGCCAGAAATCCGTCACGCCCGCCTCGATCGCGACACGCGCCACGCCCTTCGGCAGCACGCGCTCGCGATATGCGGCGTCCTGCTTGTCGAACACGTTCGTGCAGGGCATCGACACGATGCGCGCCCCGATGCCTTCCTTCGCGAGCGCCTCGACCGCCTGCATCGCCAGTTGCACTTCCGAGCCGGTCGCGATGAGGATGATCTTGCGTGCGGGAATGTCGTCGTTCCAGTCGCGCAGCACGTAGCCGCCCTTCGCGATGTTCGCGATCTGGATGTCGTCGCGCGGCGCGAATTGCAGATTCTGACGGCTGAAGATCAGCGTCGACGGGCCTTCGTGCTCGATTGCATGCGTCCACGCCACCGCCGTCTCGACGGTGTCCGCCGGACGCCACGTCTGCAATTGCGGAATCAGGCGCAGGCTGGACACGTGCTCGACCGACTGGTGCGTCGGGCCGTCTTCGCCGAGGCCGATGGAGTCGTGCGTGAACACGAAGATCGAGCGCGACTTCATCAGCGCCGCGACGCGCAGCGCATTGCGGCTGTAGTCCGAGAACGTCAGGAACGTGCCGCCGAACGGACGGAAGCCGCCGTGCAGCGCGATGCCGTTGATCGCCGCGGACATGCCGAACTCGCGCACGCCGTAGTTGATGTGATTGCCCCACTGGATGCCAGCGTGGCCCGCATTTGCGTTTTCCGCATCGCCGGCGGCGCGCACCGCTTTCGACGCCTTCCAGTTGGTCAGGTTCGAGCCGGTCAGGTCGGCCGAACCGCCGAGCAGTTCCGGCAACGCGGCGGCGAGACCTTCGATGGCCTGTTGCGATGCCTTGCGCGTCGCAATCGTCTCGGCACGCTGATTCGCGTCTTCGATGATCTTCGCCGCGCTCTGCTTCCAGTCGGCGGGCAACTCGCCCTTCATGCGGCGCGTGAATTCGTCCGCTTGCTGCGCGTACTTCGCGCGATAAGCGTCGAACGCCTTGTTCCAGTCGCTTTCCGCGCGCTGGCCTTGTTCCTTGCCGTCCCACGCCGCGTAGACTTCCTGCGGGATGACGAACGGCTCGTAGCTCCAGCCGATCGCCGCGCGCGTGGCCGCGATTTCGTCGCCGCCGAGCGGAGCGCCGTGCGCGTCGTGACCGCCCGCCTTCGTCGGCGCGCCCTTGCCGATGACCGTGCGGCAGCAGATCAGCGTCGGCTTGTCGGACTTCTTCGCCTGCGCGATGGCGGCATCGACGGCGTCGACGTCATGGCCGTCCACGCCGCGAATCACGTTCCAGCCGTACGCTTCGAAGCGCTTCGGGGTGTCGTCGTGGAACCAGTGCTCGACGTGGCCGTCGATGGAGATGCCGTTGTCGTCGTAAAACGCGATCAGCTTGTTCAGCTTCAGCGTGCCGGCGAGCGAGCAGGCTTCGTGCGAGATGCCTTCCATCAGGCAGCCGTCGCCAAGGAAAACGTAGGTGTGGTGATCGACGATCTTGGCGTCGGTCTTGTTGAATTCAGCGGCGAGCAGCGCTTCGGCGAGCGCCATGCCCACCGCGTTGCCGACGCCCTGGCCGAGCGGACCAGTGGTCGTCTCGACGCCCGGCGTGATACCCACTTCGGGATGGCCCGGCGTCTTCGAATGCAACTGGCGGAAGTTCTTCAGCTCGCTCATCGGCAGGTCGTAACCGGTGAGGTGCAGCAGCGCATAGAGCAGCATGGAACCGTGACCGTTCGACAACACGAAACGATCGCGATCGAACCAATGCGGATTCGCCGGATTGTGCTTCAGGTGGCGCGACCACAGCGCGACGCCAATTTCAGCCATGCCCATCGGCATGCCGGGGTGACCGGAGTTGGCTTGTTGAACGGCGTCCATGGCGAGCGCGCGGATCGCGTTGGCCATGAGGGCGGTCGGGCTGGAAGTCGGGATCGTCATGTCGTGTGTCGGCGGCTACGAGAGCTTGGGGCAGGTGCTGAAATGATCCACGGTGCTTCTTGCCGCATGCCTTCGACCGATGCTTTCGCACCGGGCGCCGGCCCCGCAGCACACCATGTTTTCAGGACCGGAACGACGAGAAACGACGAGGATCGGGAGTCGGTCATTCTAACAGACCGGTCCGATTGACAGGCGCGCGACGGCGCGTCGAACGTGCGCCATCCGGCAGTTCGCCCGGGCATTCCACGTGCGACGGACGCGGCGTGCGAAGCCCGCGGGCCGCGCCGCCTGCCCGCCTCGTGGCAAAATGCCCGTCAATTGTGTGAGCAACGAAGCCTGAGGAGTACGCTCGATGACCGATCCCCGCCCCGCCGATGTCCCCTGGTTGACGCCCTACCTCACCGTGAAGGATGCGCGCGTGAGCATCGGCTTCTACGAGAAGGCGCTCGGCTTCGTGGTGCGCGACAGCGTCAACGACGACGGCACGATCATTCACGTCGAGATGACGTATCACGGACAGTTGATCGTGATGTTCGCGCCCGAAGGCGCTTACGGGTCGCAGGCGCGCACGCCGAAAAGCGCGGGCCAGACGGCGCCGCAGTCCTTCTATCTTTATGTCGACGACGTCGACGCCACGTTCGCGCAGGCGCTCGCGGTCGGCGCAAAGCCGCTGATCGAGCCGCAGGACCAGTTCTGGGGCGACCGCTTTGCCCAGTTCGGAGACCCGGACGGTTATCGCTGGGCGATTGCGCGGCATCTGCGTTGAACGGTTCTCAAGTTTCTCATGCCACGTTTCTACGTTGACGGCGCGCTCCTCGCGGGCCAAACCCTTTCCCTTCCCGACGATGTCGTGCGTCACGTGCAGGTGCTTCGCCTCGCGGCCGGCGACGCGATCACGCTTTTCAACGGCACGGGCGGCGAGTATCACGGCGTGCTCGTCGATATTGCGAAGAAGACGGCGCTCGTCCGTATCGATAGCCATAACGAGCGCGAAGCCGAGCCGCCGTATCGCGTGACGCTGGCGCAAGGCGTCGCGGGCGGCGACAAGATGGACTGGCTCATCGAGAAGGCGGTGGAGCTGGGCGTCGCGGGCATCGAACCGTTGATGGCCGAGCGGGGCGTCGTCAGGCTCGTGGGCGAGCGTGCGCTGCGGCGTCAGGCGCACTGGCAGGCGCTCGTGCGCGCCGCTTGCGAGCAATGCGGACGCAACCGCGTGCCGGAAGTCGCGCCGCCGCGTGACCTGTCCGCGTGGCTTGCGGCGCTGCCGGGTGCATCAGATGGCGATGTGCGCCTGTTGCTGTCGCCGCGCGCCGAAGTCTCCTTCGATGCGCTGCCCGCGGAGCCGCCGCGTGGTCGGGTGACGCTGGTGATCGGTCCGGAAGCCGGGTTTTCGCCTGCAGAAGAGAGCGAAATTGCGAGCGCGGGGTTTTCAGCGCTCGGTCTGGGGCCGCGCGTGCTGCGCACCGAAACGGCGGGCATCGCGGTGCTAGCGGCGCTGGCCGCGCGCTGGGGCGGTTGGTGACGCGCTTTCTGGCCGCTCCAACGAAAACAGCCCGACGAGCATACTCATCGGGCTGTTCTCTATGTGACGCCGACAGTTCAGACGAACGAATAAAACACGCGGAAGGCCACGCGCCGTTCGGCCCAGAATTCGGCCGCGTCGCGGAACACATCGAGCAGCGTCTCACGCCCTTCCTTGTCGAACTTCTGGGCGATCGGCAGTTGATCCAGCACGATCACGAAGCCCGGCTGCGAACCCGCCTTGTGGACGAGATCGGTCAGGCTGTCATACAGCGCGTCATAGTTCTTGCCGAAATGCTTCGGGAACAGAAACGACAGCGCGATCGTCTCCAACACTTCCTGCTTGCTCTGCGCCTGGCCGAGATACGCGTAGAGAAAATGCTGACCGAGCCGGTTCGCCTCGTCGGCGAGTTCCTGCACACGGAACGCGCGTATCGACTGCACGATGTTCGGCCGCACCGTCGCGAAAAGAGACTCCGATTCCTCCTGAGGATGCCCCTCGGCGTCCGCGCTGTGCTGCGGATTCGGCTCGTCTTCGGGTCTGTTGTCGTGTTCTGTCATCCGTAGCCGCAATACTCGCTGGAACAGGTTGCCATCGCCGGTGGCGAAAAGATCACCCGCGACGCCGTTGTCGTGCGCGTAGATGTTGTCGCTCATGCCGTTAATCCCTAGTTATCCCGCAATGCGTTTCAAACTGGCGTAATGGTCGTCCGAGTAGTAGCAATCGTCTGTTTGCTGCTTCGGGCCACCGCATACGATCCGGCGTGCGCCGCGATCCCGCGCGCGCGGCGTGGGGACTGTGTACTCGTGGTAGTAGCCGCGGGGATGCCGCGGCAGCAAACGCTCGCGATTGCCGAACACGACGCCGTCCTTCTCATAAGGAAACGGGCCGCCCGCTTCGATCAGCCTCAGCGTCTCGACCGCTTGCCTCGGCAACTGGGCGACGCTGATTGTCCCGGGGCCATCGCCGCGCGCCTGAGCGACGGCAGGCCGCTCCGCTTCAGAGGACGCGACTGTCGCATCCGGCCTCGCCGACGCCTTTCCCGCCTGATTCGACTGCTCCGCAATCGTGGGCGTGGACGTTGGCCGTGGAGCCGCGTCGCCGTGCGAAACATCCTTGCCGCAACCGCTCAGAACGAGACTCAGAGCGACGATACAAGCGAACGCCGATGCACGCTTCACGAAACGATTGTCCCCGCGTTGATCCGAAATTCGACGACCATGAAAGATATAAGGGTATCGCTAATGACAGGGGGAAGCAACGTTCCGCCGAATTTCGGAAATTTTTTCTCAACTTCGACTCGTGGAAGCCTAAAAACCGGAGAAAAGACAGGAATTTTTAGCCTTTGTCTGAGTTACTTTTATCCTGTATGAGATAAAAATGCATGCGTAGGGATCGAAACCTCTGGACCGGTTGCCTCACCTGTCGCCAGTTTCGCGCGATGCCCGCCATCGCGATTGCTCTGCATTGGGCGGCAACCCCTTGCCTCTGCCCCAAGCGTGCCAGCACCGGCACGCTTTTTTTTCGCCCAAAGAAAAACGCGGCAGGAAGAACTCCTGCCGCGTTGTTTGCGGTGACGCCCGAGCCGGATGCTTAGCGCGAGGCCGTCGTGTCCGCGACCAGCAGCGCCGTCATGTTGACGATGCGACGCACCGTCGCCGACGCCGTCAGCACATGCACCGGCTTCGCGGCGCCGAGTAGGATCGGCCCGATCGCGATGTTGTTGCCCGCCGCCGTCTTCAGCAGGTTGTACGAGATGTTCGCCGCGTCGATGTTCGGCAGGATCAGCAGATTCGCGTCGCCTTCGAGCGTCGATTCGGGCAGCACTTCGCGGCGCAAACGCGCGTCGAGCGCGACGTCGCCGTGCATTTCACCGTCCACGTCGAGATCGGGTGCGCGCTGCTTGAGGATCGCCAGCACGTCGCGCATCTTCTGCGCCGTCGGCGCGTTGCTCGTGCCGAAGTTCGAATGCGACAACAGCGCGATCTTCGGCAAGATGCCGAAGCGCTTCACTTCCTCCGCCGCGAGAATCGTGATCTCGGCGAGTTGCTCCGGCGTCGGATCGACGTTGACGTGCGTATCGACGATGAAAATCTGGCGGCCGGGCAGCACGAGCGCGTTCATCGCCGCGTACACGTTGCAGCCTTCCTTCTTGCCGATCACCTGATCGATGAAGTGCAGGTGACGATGCGTCGTGCTCACCGTGCCGCAGATCATGCCGTCCGCTTCGCCCTTCTTGACGAGCATCGAGCCGATCAGCGTCGTGCGGCGGCGCATTTCGAGCTTCGCCATCTGCTGGCTGATGCCCTTGCGCGCCATCATCGAGTAATAGGTCTGCCAGAAATCGCGATAGCGTTCGTCGTGGTCCGTATCGACGACCGTGAAGTCGACGCCCGGCGTCAGACGCAGGCCGAACTTCGTGATGCGCTGCTGAATGACCGCCGGACGGCCGATGAGAATCGGCTTGGCGATCTTTTCGTCGACGGCGATCTGCACCGCGCGCAGCACGCGTTCCTCTTCGCCTTCCGCGAACACGATGCGCTTCTTCTCCGGCTCGACGCTGCGCGCAAGCTGGAATACGGGCTTCATCGTCGTGCCGCTGTGATACACGAACTGCTGCAGATGCTGCTCGTAGGCGTCCATGTCCTCGATCGGACGCGTCGCCACGCCTGATTCCATCGCGGCCTTCGCCACCGCCGGCGCGACCTTCACGATGAGACGCGGATCGAACGGCTTCGGAATCAGATATTCCGGACCGAACGACAAGTCCTGGATGCCATAAGCCGTCGCGACGATATCGCTTTGTTCCTGACGCGCCAGTTCGGCGATCGCGTTCACGGCCGCGATTTCCATTTCCTTCGTGATCGTGGTCGCGCCTGCATCGAGCGCGCCGCGGAAGATGAACGGGAAGCACAGAACGTTGTTGACCTGATTCGGATAGTCCGTGCGGCCGGTCGCGAGCACCGCGTCGGGACGCACTTCGAGCGCGAGTTCCGGCAGGATTTCCGGCGTCGGATTGGCGAGCGAGAGAATCAGCGGCTTCGCGGCCATGCCCTTCACCATCTCCTGCTTCAGCACGCCGCCAGCCGACAGGCCGAGGAATACGTCCGCGCCTTCGATAACTTCCGCGAGCGTGCGCGCGCTGGTTTCGCGGGCGTAGCGCTCCTTGTCCGGGTCCATCAGCTCGACGCGGCCCTTGTAGACCACGCCGGCCAGATCGGTCACGTAAATGTTCTCCAGCTTCATGCCGAGATCGACGAGCAGGTCGAGACACGCGAGCGCCGCCGCACCCGCGCCGGACGCGACGAGCTTCACTTCGCCGATGCTCTTGCCGACCACCTTCAGCCCGTTGGTGACCGCCGCCGCGACGACGATGGCCGTGCCGTGCTGGTCGTCGTGGAAGACCGGGATCTTCATGCGTTTGCGCGCTTCACGTTCGACGATGAAGCAGTCCGGCGCCTTGATGTCTTCGAGATTGATGCCGCCGAAAGTCGGCTCCAGCGCGGCGATCACGTCGACGAGCTTGTGCGGATCGGTTTCGTTCAGCTCGATATCGAACACGTCGATGCCTGCAAACTTCTTGAAGAGCACTGCCTTCCCTTCCATGACCGGCTTCGACGCCAGCGGCCCGATGTTGCCGAGACCGAGCACCGCGGTGCCGTTCGTCACCACGCCGACGAGATTGCTGCGGGCCGTGAAGCGCGCGGCGTTCAGCGGATCCGCGACGATCTCCTCACATGCGAACGCCACGCCCGGCGAATACGCGAGCGCGAGATCGCGCTGGTTGATCATCTGCTTCGTCGGGGCGATCGCGATTTTCCCGGGGGTCGGGAACTCGTGATAATCGAGCGCGGCTTCGCGCAACTTCGTATTGGCGGGAGTCGTCATAAGGCGGGCTGAAAGTGCGGGAATTAGAATAGAGATTCCAACGCATTGTAGCGCCAAACCCCTACGGTTTCGGGACGGCAGTCCGTGCATTTCGGCTATAAGTGCCGTGACTGCCAAACGTCTGATCGCATGGCGCGGCAAGGCTCGCAGCGCATCGTCCTGTTTTTTCGAGATATAGGCGGCGGTTCTCGATCGTTCGGATTCCAGCCTTGTCGTTATCGCCGTTCCGTTTTTGCAGCGCACAAAAAATGACTCATTCGCCGACGATGCTCTCCGAGTTCTCCTTAATCGACCGCTTCTTCGCACGCCGCGCGAAAACGCCCGCGCCGCGTCAGGGCGACGCGCCGCTCGGCATCGGCGACGACTGCGCGCTGATCGCGCCGCCCGCGGGGCATCAGTTGGCCATCTCGACGGACATGCTCGTCGAAGGACGTCACTTCTTCCCCGATGTCGATCCGTACGCGCTCGGTCACAAGGCGCTCGCCGTCAATTTGTCGGACCTTGCCGCGATGGGGGCGAAGCCGCACGCGTTCACGCTCGCCCTCGCGTTGCCGCGCGCCGATGAAGCGTGGCTCCAAGCGTTCAGCGACGGCCTGTTCGCGCTGGCCGACCGCTTCGGCTGCGCGCTGATCGGCGGCGACACGACGAGCGGACCGCTCAACATCTGCATCACCGTATTCGGCGATGTACCGCACCACACGGCGCTGCGTCGCGATGCAGCGAAGCCGGGCGACGACATCTATGTTTCCGGCACGCTCGGCGATGCCCGCGCGGCACTCGGCGCGATGCTCGGCGAATGGCAAGCGCCGGACGCTGCGGCATCGGCGTGGCGGCGCGCGCTCGAACGCCCCGAACCGCGCGTGGCGCTCGGCATGGCGCTCGGGGGCATCGCGCACGCGGCGCTCGATATCTCCGATGGCCTCGCCGGCGACCTCATGCATATCCTGAAGCGCTCGAACGTGCGGGCAACCGTCGATGCCGACGCCGTCCCCTGCTCAGACGCCGTGCGCGCCATGCCGGACGCCGCGCGCCGCCAATGCACGCTCGCGGGCGGCGACGACTACGAGCTTTGCTTCACCGCGCCGCGCACCGCACGCGATGCGATTGCGCGCATCGGCGAACGCGTGGGCGTGCCGCTGACCTGCATCGGTAGAATCGAATCTTTCGGTTCGCCGGAAATCGCGTGGCGCGACGGCGCCGGCGCTCCGCTTTCTTTGATGTTGCAAGGCTTCGACCACTTTCATGCAGACTGACCCGACTCTCGCGAACGCGCCCGACCGGCCGCGTCCCGCGCCGCGCAAGGCGACCGCGCGCTTCATGCTCAACCATCCCGTGCATATTCTGTCGCTCGGCTTCGGCAGCGGGCTGTCGCCTGTCGCACCGGGCACCGTCGGCACGCTCTTCGCGTGGGCGTCGTTCGTTGTGTTCAACCGGCATCTCACGGTTGCCGAATGGGGCGCGCTGATCGTCGTCGGCTACATTGCGGGATGCTGGTTCTGCAGCTTCACGGCGAAGAGGATGGGCGTCTCGGACCCGTCGGCGGTGGTGTGGGACGAGATCATCGCGTTCTGGCTGGTGCTGCTGTTCGTCACGCCCGCGACCTTCACCGGCCAGTTGTGGGCGTTCATCGTGTTCCGCTTCTTCGACATGGTGAAGCCGCCGCCCATCCGCTATTTCGACCGGCATCTGAAAGGCGGCTTCGGCATCATGTTCGATGATCTCGTCGCGGCGTTCTTCACGCTGCTCGTAATCGCGCTGTGGCGCATGACCGTTTGATTTCATTCCTCTCTTCGAGAACACCGCCATGCCAACCGACACCGTCGTTCACCAACTCGCGATTCGCGTCAGCAACAAGCTGCGCGACGAACGACTGATGCTCGCGACCGCCGAATCGTGCACGGGCGGCATGGTCGCCGCCGCGATCACGGACATCTCGGGCAGCAGCGCGTGGTTCGAGCGCGGTTTCGTCACGTATTCGAATCTGGCGAAGACGGAGATGATCGGCGTGCCCGCCGCGCTGATCGAGCAGCACGGCGCGGTGAGCGAGCCGGTCGCGAAAGCGATGGCCGAAGGCGCGCTGCGCAACAGCCGCGCACAGGTATCGGTGTCGATCACGGGCGTGGCCGGCCCGGCGGGCGGCAGCGACGCGAAGCCGGTCGGCACCGTCTGCTTCGCGTGGAGCAACCGGCTGCATACGGCATTCGAGACGCTGCACTTCAAAGGCGACCGCGAGCAGGTGCGAACGCAGGCGGCGGCGCATGCGCTGAGAGGCTTGCTGGAGTTTCTCGAACAGCGCGAGCGATGAGAGGCGGGCAGTCGCAAGATGCGGGCGCAGTGGCCCGCTTCCCGGAGGAATACATTCAGGCGCTCTTCACGCCGACATCCGGCGCGTGAGCGTGCGGTTCATCGATACGCGTTGATCGTATCGCGTGTCTTCTTCGCGGCAACGGCCGCTGCGTCGGCGTAGTCATCGCCCTTGCCGGCGTAGATGATCGCCCGCGATGAGTTGATGAGCATGCCGGCGCCGTTGGCCGTGCGGCCTGCACGCACGGTCGCTTCGACATCGCCGCCCTGCGCGCCAATGCCGGGAATCAGCAGCGGCATATTTCCGACGATGCCCCGCACCGCTTCGATCTCCTTCGGAAACGTCGCGCCGACGACGAGGCCGAGCTGGCCCTGATCATTCCACTTCGTCGCCGCGAGCTTCGCCACGACCTGATACAGCGGCTGACCATCGGACGTCGTCAGGAATTGCAGGTCCGAGCCGCCCGGGTTCGACGTGCGGCACAGCACGATCACGCCCTTTCCCTCATGCGCGAGATACGGCTCGATCGAATCGAAGCCCATGTACGGATTGACCGTCACGGCATCGGCCTTGTAGCGCTCGAAGGCTTCCTTTGCGTATTGCTCCGCCGTGCTGCCGATATCGCCGCGCTTTGCATCGAGAATCACCGGAATGCCAGGATGCTTTTCGTGGATATGCGCGATCAGCGCTTCGAGCTGGTCTTCCGCGCGATGCGCCGCGAAGTATGCGATCTGCGGCTTGAACGACGACGCGTACGGCGCGGTGGCGTCGGCGATGGTCTTGCAGAACTCGAAGATCGCGTCGGCGCGGCCGTTGAGCGCGCCCGGAAACTTCGACGGCTCGGGATCGAGGCCGACGCACAAGAGCGATTGGGTCCGCGACCACGCGGCGTTGAGAGACTGGATGAAGGACATGGCGGGCAAGTCTGGAAGCGTCGAAGGCATAAATTTTAGCGTATCGCTCTTGGAAGAATGATGCGCATCGGGGCTGATTCGTCCGTCTCCTCCTAAAGACCGGACCAGGCAGTTTCAGAATTTGCCGGCAAAATTGAGATTATCCTGATAGTAAGCGCCGTAGCATCGATCAAGAATGGCTATATACACGAGGCGGATGCTTACCAAGGCTTATATTCTCCAGCCGGAGTCAGCAGCACTGTGTGAATCTTGCCAATCCGTGCGCCCAAAGTTCGAGGCGTGCTGAGTACGCGCCCGATAACTTTTATTAGCGCATCAGGAATTCATAAATTCATGACAGTTACTTCAGAGACTTCGCCAGACTTCACCCAGTTTCACGAGCACGCTTTTAGCCCGTCAGAGTGCGCGGTGCTGATCGAGCGGTTCAATCAATCGGAATACAAAATAACCGGATCAGCCGGAGGCCAGATTCAACAGTCAGTAAAACGCAGCACCGACCTCATAATTAGCCTTCATCGGGAATGGGATGACGTCAATGCGTTTCTCAATCAAAGAATCCTGCAATACCTTATTCAATATATTCGCAGCTATCCCTTTGTGCTGAACAGTAATATCAGACAGGCCCCGACGCCCGGATCGGGCCGAACCGTCCTGCGCGATGTTGCTCCGCTAGAATTTCCTTCATTGACCGACCAGGAGTTGATCGAGGCCATCGACCTTTTCTTTATGCCCGGGTCTATCAATCTGCAGCATTACGCGGCCAATGTAGGGGGCTATCCGGCCTGGCACAGTGAATATCACGCCCAGAACCTCGATGGCCTTCACCGGGCCCTCTTCTGGGTGGTCTACCTGAACGAAGAGTTCGACGAAGGCGAAACCGAGTTCTTTTTTCAACGGACCAAAATCAAGCCGCGCACCGGTTCCCTTCTCATAGCTCCAGCAGGATTCACGCACACGCACCGTGGCAATGTGCCGAAAAACGGAGACAAGTACATTGCCACGAGTTGGGTCATGTTGAAACCGGCGGCAGCTCTGATGAATCAAGCCGCTTCGGCCGCACAGTAACTCGTGCGTCGATTTATTCGCGCCGACAGCCGCCTATTCGGTGGCCGGCGCGTATCGCGCTTCACCTCAGCAAGCCTTCGCGCTTCCGCGCACGCCGTGCCCCTTCCCCGATGCGCTCGACGGTGAAGCGAAACTCCCGCGCCAGCCGCTCGCCGGGCGCGAGCACGGTCATCCCGTGCGCCTCGCCGCCGCCGGGCAGATTCACCGCGTTGATCGGATGATCGACCGGCTCGAAACAGAAGAAGTCCTCGCCGGGCGGCGCATAGAGCACGTAGTAATCGGTATCGGCGGCGATCGTGAGCGACAGGCGGCGCTTCGGCCACAGCACGCTCGTGCGTCCGCTCCAGCCGGTGAACGCGTTATTCACCATTTCCGATGGCATCGGATAAGCGACGCCGAATTGCCACGCAGGCGGCGCGGGAACGTGACGGACCGGCAGCCAGTCGTCGCCACAAAGCCACAGCCCGCCCGCCGCGGCGGATAGTTCGGTATCGGTTTCGCGCATCAGAAACGGATGCAATCCGAGGCCGAATGGCAGCGCTGCATCGCCGCTATTGCGCACTTCGAGCGTGACGACGAGCGTCGCGTCTTCGAGCGCGTAAGTCTGCGCCGCGTGAAACGAGTACGGCTTGCCGTCGTGGCGATCGAGCGTCAGGCGCACGCGCGTCGCCTCTTCCTCTTCGACCTCCCACGCGCCGAGCCAGCCGTCGCCATGCAGCGGCAGCGGTTCGTCGGGACGATTCGGCGGCACGTCGACCGCGCGTCCGGAGAACTGGAAATGCCCGTTGCCGATGCGGTTCGAATACGGCAAGAGCGGATAGCACGCGAGCTCGTTCGGGTCAGTGCCGGGACCGGGATCGGCGCACGGCCGGAAGATCGGCACGAGCACGCCTTCGTGGCGCCAGTCGAAACGCGTGATGCCGCCGCCGAGCGCCGGCGCGACCTCGAGCCGCAAGTGCGCGTTCACCAGCGTGATGCAGCCTTCGACGTCCGCGCCGCCCATCGCCACGACCGCGGTGTGCGGACCGGGGCGGATTGGCGGTTCGGAGGCGGCGGCGAGGCGCGAGCGGCGAGCGTTCGCCTGCGCGGTGGATGTCGTCGATGCGGATTTCAGCCTTTGCTCCGTGCGCGCAACAGTCATGACTCGTGCTCCATCGAGAGGCGACCGACCCGGCATCGCCGGGGCCAGAGCGGGCGGCGCGTCAGTGCGCGCCGCCTCGTTTTATCCGTTCAGCTTGCCGGCGAAGACCGGTTCCGCGATGCCGCGCACGCCGGGCTGCGCGGTGAAGATGCCGCCCGCGTGCGGATCGGCGTCGAGCGCATCGTCGTCCAGACCGGCGCGCGCCGTCGTGATGAAAAGCGTATCGAGCGATGCCCCGCCGAACGCGACGCAACTCGGCTGCGCGCTCCGCACCGCGATGCGCGCCGTCTCGCGGCCATCGGGCGCATAACGCACGACGCGCCGGCCGGCCCATTGTGCGTTCCACAGGCCGCCGTCGGCATCGACGATCGAGCCATCGGGGAAGCCCGTGTCATCGGACAGTTCGACGAACACGCGTTGATTGCCGAAGTCCGGATAATCGCACGCGCGGATGTGGCGCGTCGGCGTGTCGCAGTAATACATCGTCGCGCCGTCCGGGCTGAACGCCGTGCTGTTGTTGATCGCGAAATCGCCGAGCGGCAGGCGTTCCAGCGACAAGTCCAGATTCAGCCGATACATCCCGCCGATGGGCTGGGCGTCGTCGACATCGTGCTTGGTGCCGAACACGAAGCGCCCTTCACGATCGCAGCGGCCGTCGTTGAGACGCGTCGGCAGATGCGCTTCCACTTCGACGATCGTCTCGATCTTCCCCGACGCAATCTCGAAGAACGCGAGCCGCGACGCGAGACCCAGCAACAGCACGTTCGGATCGGCGCACAAGGCGAAGCAGGCAAGGCGTTCGGGCATCGCGAACGATGCCGTCGCGCCGTCGCGCGGGTCGTAGCGCCACAGGCGCTTGCCTTCGATATCCGTCCACCAGAAGCGCCCGCTCGCGGCGCACCACGTCGCGCCTTCGCCGAGTTCGCACCGGCTGTCGATCAGAAGCTGCGCATCCATCGCGTGCGCGCTGTTCATCAGGACCACCCTGCATCGACGATCATGTCCTGCGCCGTCATCATGCTGCTGTCGTCGGACGCGAGGAACAGCGCCGCGCGTGCGAGGTGATGCGGCAGCAGTTCGCCGTCGATGCATTGCCCTTGCTTGAGCGCGAGCTTGCCGGCTTCGTCGAACCACAGCCGCTTCTGCTTCTCGGTCAGCACCCAGCCCGGCACGAGCGTGTTGACGCGAATGCCGAACTTGCCGACATCGCGCGCAAGGCCGCGCGTCATGCCTTGCACCGCCGATTTCGCCGTCAGATACACCGGCATGCCGCTGTTCTTCAGCATCCAGCTGACGGAGCCGAGATTGATGATCGAGCCGCCGCCCAGTTGCTTCATGTCGTCGATGACGGCCTGCGCCGCGAAGAACTGATGGCGGACGTTCACCGCGATGCACGCATCGTAGTACTCGGGCGTCACGTCCGCGATCGCATGGCGCTGGTCGTTGGCCGCGTTGTTCACGAGCACGCCGATCGGCCCGAGCGCGCTGCGCACATCGGCGATGCCCTGACGCAATGCGCCGATGTCGGTGAGATCGACGCGCAGGAACATTGGGCGCACGCGGTCCGCGCCCGGCGATGCGCCAAGCTGGTCCGCGAGCGCTTCGCCCGCGCTGGTGTCGATATCGAAGAATGCGACTTTTGCGCCCTGATCGAAGAAATGTTCGACGAAGGCCGCGCCGATGCCGGTCGCGCCGCCGGTGATGAGCACCGTCTTGCCGGCGAGGCTCGGATAGCGCGCGAGTTTGCTGTCGATTGCCATATCTCTTCCTGATTAATCCCGCGATCCGCGGTTCTTCAACTGGTCGAGCAACACCGCGGCGAGCAGGATCGCGCCGCGCACGAGGTACTGATAGAACGCGTCGATGTTGAGCAGGTTCATCACGTTCTCGACGGTGCCCATGATGAGCACGCCGATCACGACGCCCGAAATCGTCGCGCGTCCGCCGAGCAGCGACACGCCG
The DNA here is from genome assembly GCF_000698555.1 of Caballeronia grimmiae. Taxonomy (GTDB): domain Bacteria; phylum Pseudomonadota; class Gammaproteobacteria; order Burkholderiales; family Burkholderiaceae; genus Caballeronia; species Caballeronia grimmiae. Next base: position 38,213 of record NZ_JFHE01000017.1, read on the forward strand.
CCGAGCACGCACGCCGAAATCACGTTGAGCTCGAAGCCTTGCGCCGCGTTCGGCTGCCCCGACGTGATTCGCGATGCAAGGATAACGCCGGCCAGCGCCGTCACCGCGCCCTGGATCAGAAAAATCCACACGCGCGTGCGTTCCACGTTGATGCCCGCGAGCCGCGACGCCTCCGGATTGCCGCCGATGGCAAGCGTGTTGCGCCCGTACACGGTCTGGTTCAGCAACACGCCGAACACGACGAAACACGCAAGCGTCACCCAGATAGGCAGGGAGATTCCGAGCATCGACAAGCCACCGAGCGCAATGAACGTATCCGACGACACGCCCACCGCCTGCCCATGCGACACGATGAAGCCGAGCCCGCGCACGATTTCCATCGTGGCCAGCGTGGTGATCAGCGCGTTGATGCGCAGATACGCAATCACCGCGCCGTTCACGAAGCCGATCACCGCGCCCGCCGCAACAGCAGCAATGATCGCGATAAACGTGTTGTCGGTCGCGTTCAGCACCATCGCGCACAGCACGCCGGCGAAGGCGATCGTCGATCCCACCGACAAGTCGAAGTCGCGCGACGCGAGACAGAACATCATCGTGCACGCGACCATGCCGATCTGCGAAATCGACAGCGCGAGACCGAGCATGTTCTCGATCGAGAAGAAGTGATCGACGGAAAGCGACATCGTCACGAACATCACGATGAAGATCACGATCAGGCTGTACTCCGTGATCTGCTGCCACCACTTCTGTTTGTCGTTCTTCTGCGGGATCAGCGCGTTCGCGACCGTTTCGCTCGCCTGTCCCACGATGTTTTCTCTTGCTTCCATGATTCGCTCCTCTTGTCTTTACGCGGCCTGCGCAACCGTCTCGGCCTGCGGCAACGCAAGGCTCAGCACCGATTGTTCGCTCGCCTTCCCGCGCGGCAATTCGCCCGCGATCCGCCCCTGCCGCATCACGACGATGCGATCGGATACGCCCAGCACTTCCGGCAACTCCGACGAAATCATCACGATCGCGCAGCCGCGCTCCGCAAGCTGATAGATCACGTTGTAGATTTCGTGCTTCGCGCCGACGTCGATGCCGCGCGTCGGTTCGTCGAGAATGACGACCTTCAGATCCGGCTCCGCGAGCCAGCGCGACAGAATCGCCTTCTGCTGATTGCCGCCCGACAGGAAACGGATGCGCTGCTTGCGGCTCGGCGTCTTGATCTTCAGCAACTGGATGAAACGGTCGGCCGTCTGCGCTTCCTTCTTGCGGTCGAGAAACAGACCGCCGCGCAAATAATGACGGCGGCACGAGATGTTGATGTTCTCAGCGACCGTCGCCATCGCGACGATGCCCTCTTCCTTGCGATCCTCCGGACACAGCACGATGCCGTGACGGATCGCTTCGCCGGTGCTGCGTATCCTGATCGGCTGGCCGTCGAGCTGGATGTCGCCGCCCTTCTTCTTGTCCGCGCCGTACACGAGATGCATCAGCTCGCTGCGGCCCGCGCCGACCAGTCCGAAGAAGCCGACGATCTCGCCGCGCTTCACCTCGAAGCTTGCTGGCGCGCTCAAGGCATCGCCCTGCACGTTCTTCACGGAAAAGCGCACTTCGCGCAACTCGCGCGCCCGATAGTTATAGATGTCGCTAATTTCGCGGCCGACCATTTCCTGCACGAGCGTATCGCGCGACACTTCGGCGAGCCGCGTGTGCGACGCGATCTTGCGGCCGTCGCGGAAAATCGTGCAGGCGTCGCACAGTTCGTAAATCTCGTCCATGCGATGCGAGATATAGATCAGAGCGCGCTTGTCGGCCTTCAGGTCGCGCACGAGCTTGAACAGCACTTCCGTCTCGCGATGCGACAGCGACGAAGTCGGCTCATCGAGCGCGATCACGCGCGCATTGCGCAACAGCGCCTTGCAGATTTCGACCATCTGCCGCTGCGCGATGGAGAGCTTGCGCAGCTTGGCGCTCGGATCGAGATCGACGCCCATCGCCGCGAGCCGCTCGCGCACGTGCTTTTTCGCGGCGCTCTTGTTGACCCAGCCGAGCCGGTTCGGCAACGCGCCGAGCAGCAGGTTTTCGGACACGGTGAGGTCCGGCACGTACTGCAACTCCTGATGGATCACCGCGATGCCCGACGCGATCGATGCCGCCGCGCTTCCGAAGTGCACTTCTTTTTCGTCGATGAGCACACGCCCCGAATCGGGCTGATACTCGCCGCCGAGAATCTTCAACAAGGTCGATTTGCCCGCGCCGTTCTCGCCCATCAAACCGTGAACTTCGCCGGCATTGACGTCGAACGACACGCCGTCGAGCGCACGCACGCCTGGAAACACCTTGCCGATATTGTCAAAACGCAGCGTCGCTGACACATCGCCTCCTTTGTCGCCAATGCGCGGGCCGCTTCCTGCAACGCGGCCCGCTTCGCTTCACCCGATTTAGTTCGACGCCAGGCCCATCTGCTGGCGCACCGACGACACGTTCTCACGCGTGGCGAGCATGCCGGTCGTGAGCGTGAGCATCGGCGGCGTCTTGCCGTCCTTGATCCACGCATACATCAGCTCGGACGTCTCTTCGCCGTGGCGCTTCGGGCTGATGATGACGGTGCCGAAGAAGCCCGTCGGCTGCGGCTTCTTGAATTCGTTCAGCGCCGAATCCGATCCGCCGATGCCGATGCCGATCATGTTGTCGGCCTTGAAGCCGCGCCCTTCCGCCGCGCGCACCGCGCCGAGCACGCCTTCGTCGTTCAGCGCATACGCGACCCAGTGCTTGAACTGCGGGTTCTTCGTGAGCGCGATGTTCGCGGCGTTGAATGCGTTCTCGGTGTCGGTCTTGGCCTGCGGCGCGGCGATGATGTTCGCCTTCGGGAAGCCGGCAGCGACGAGCGCATCGGTGGCGCCGGACGTGCGGTCGTGCGCGGTCGGCAACTGCTCGTAAGTCACGTCGATGGCGCCGACTTCCTTCATGTCCCAGCCGCGCTTCTTGATCTCGGCGGCGATGCCGTCGCCCACCTGCTTGCCGATGTTGTACGCCGAGATGCCCATGTGCGGCACGGACTCGATCGGCTTGCCGGAACCGTCGACCAGGCGGTCATCGACGGTCATCATCTTCAGCTTGTCGGCCTTCGCCTTCGCGACGATGCCCGGCCCGAGCTTCACGTCCGGCGTGCAGATGATGAAGCCCTGCGCCTTTTGCGCGGCGAGGTTGTCGATGGCGCTCATCACCTTTTCGCCCGACGGCGCGCCGATCTTCACGAGCGTGAAGCCCTTGCTCTTCGCGGCCGCTTCGGCGAACTTCCATTCGTCCTGGAACCACGGCTCTTCCGGCTGCTTCACGAGGAAGCCGATCTTGACGTCATCGGCGGCCTGCGCGACGGGCGCGGCGATCAGCGTGGCGCTCGTGGCGGTGGCGGCGGCGATCAGCGTGAGGAACAGTCTGCGTTTCATCTTGTGTCTCCCGAGTTTTTACCCGTTGTCTCAAAAGCCCGCGTGTCGGGCCGTTACGAAATGTGTGTGGCTGCTTGTGGCTACCTGTGACTGCCTGCGACTGCTTGTGGCTGCTGTCGTCTTCATGCCGCCGTCGCATCGCGGCAGTCAGCTTGCGCATCAGCGCCTTTGCCGCACTGCGGCCAGTGCGTCATTCCTCGTGTTCTAGTCGTGATAGAGCGCCGAGCGCCCGCCATCCACGGTGATGCAGCTCGCGTTGATGAAAGGCGCTTCATCCGATGCGAGGAACACCGCCGTCATCGCGACTTCGTGCGGCTGGCCGATGCGCTTCATCGGCTGCAAATCGAGCGTCGCCTGCCGCGCGGCGGCCGGATCGGGCTGCGCGTCCCACCAGTCGAGCGTCAGTTGCGTTTCGATATAGCCCGGCGCGATGGCATTCACCCGCACGTTGTTCGGCGCGTATTCGATGCCGAGCGCGCGCGTCAGGCCGATCACGCCGTGCTTCGCCACCGGATACGGAAAGCAGCCGGGGATGATCTTGAACGCATGCGTCGACGCGATGTTCACGATGCTCCCCCGCCCGCGCGCCACCATGCCCGGCAGCACCGCGCGGCAGCCGTTCCAGACGCCATCGAGATCGACGGCGAAGCAGCGGCGCCAGTCGTCGTCGGTCATCGTGAGCGGATCGCAGAACACGTTGATGCCGGCGTTGTTCACGAGCACGTCGACGGGGCCGAGCCGCGCTTCGGTTTCCGCGACGGCTTCCTTCACTGATGCGCCTTGCGTCACGTCGGTCCGCACCGCGAGCACGTTGTGCGCGCCGGTCTCCTGCCGGATGCGCGCGGCCGTCGCCTGCGCGGTTTCGATGTCGAGTTCCGCGAGCGCCACCGCCGCGCCTTCGCGCGCGAACGCCAGCGCGATCGCCGCGCCGATGCCGCGCCCCGCGCCCGTGACCATCGCGACCTTGCCGGCGAGGCGGCTCATCGTTTTTCACCTCGGGCGATCGCCAGTCCGCCGACGAACGCCTTCGCGTGCGACGCCGTCACCTTCACGCCCTGACCCGGCTTGTACAGCGCGGAGCCGAGGCCGAAGCCGTTCGCGCCCGCCGTCAGGAACGGCCCCATGTTGTCGGGCGAGATGCCGCCGACCGGCACGAGCGGCACGTCTTTAGCGATCACCGCGCGCCACGCCTTCACGACCGTCGGCCCGAGCTGCTCGGCGGGAAACATCTTCAGCACGTCCGCGCCGTTCTTCAGCGCGATGAAACCCTCGTTCGGCGTCGCGACGCCGGGCGCGCACGCGAGCCCGAGCGCCTTGGCGGCCCGCACGACATCGCCGTCGCTGTGCGGCATCACGATCAGTTCGCCGCCGGCGGCCTTCACGTCGTCGACATAACTCGGATGCAGCACCGTGCCTGCACCGACGATGGCGTCGGCCGGCAATGCCTGGCGGATCGCCGCGATGCTGTCGAACGGCTGCGGCGAGTTGAGCGGCACCTCGACGATGCGAAAGCCCGCTTCGTACAGCGCGCGAGCGTGGTCGGCGGCATCGTCGGGCGTGACGCCGCGCAGGATCGCGATCAGCGGGCACGCGGCGAACGCCTTCGCGAGACCGGCGTGCATCTGATACGGCGCGGGGAGATTGATGGGTGGCTGCATCGTCGTGACTCCTTCTCGGTGCTGCTCAGGCCGCACGCACGGGCGCTGGTACGAGCCCGGCTTGGACGGCGATTCGGCATAGGCCCTGCTCGGTGGCGTTCGCAACGGTGGCGGCGTCGAGACAGCCGAAGCGCGCGAGCGCCGCCCGATAGCGGTCGCACAGCGTGTCGTTGCCGATGAGCCGCAGCGTCCTGCCCGCCAGCGACGACTGATCGCGCGCCAGCACTTCGGTGAGGCCGCGCAGTTCGTGGCCGATCAACAGGCCCGACAGATAATCCGGCTGCTGCGCCGGCGTGAGTTGCCCGGTGAGGCCGAGCGTGCGCGTGCTGAAGATTGTCGCGAGCACGCCGGGATGACCGGCATCGCGTGCGGTATCGACGCCCCGCTCGAACGCCGCCGCGTCCGCCGCCGCGCCTTGCTGCATCGTGCGGCCGAGGATCGTGTAATCGCGCAGCGCGCCGAACAACTCGCCCGTCATGAACGTGTAGAAGCGCTCGATGCGCCCCGCCTGCACGAACGCCCACTTCGCGTGCGTGCCGGGCAGGCCGATCAGCACGCCGCCCTCCGCGTTCAGCGATGCATCGCTCGACAGCGCGCCGACGATCTGCGTTTCCTCGCCGCGCATCACGTTCGGCAGCACGCCGCGCTCGAGCACGCCCGGCACAATCCGCACCGTCGCGCCGCGCGCCGTTTCGATCGCGACGATGCCTGCGACGAGCGCATCGGCATCGGCGGGCGCCTCGACGTACGGCGCTTCGGCCCAGCCCTGCGCGCTGCCGACCATGCCTGCAGCCAGCACCGGCAGTTGCGGATGCGCGTCGAGCCACGCGCCGCAGGTTTCTTCGAACGCCTGCTCGAAGCCGCCCGCCGGCAGATGCATGATTCCCGCGGGCGATGCGTGCGTGTCGAGCGCGACGCCATCCGCGCCGAGCAAATAGGCGCGCAGCGAAGTCGTGCCCCAGTCGAGCGCGACGAGCGCGGGCGCGGCGAAGGTCCGTGCGACAGGCGCGGTCATCGCTTGATCCTGCGATTGCTTTGCGGCGCGCGCCAGCCGAGTTCCGACGAGATTGCACGCGCTTCCTGCTGCACAATCGGAATCAGTTCTTCCATGCGCTCGTCCGGCATATAAGGAATGGTGCTCGCCACGGAGAGCGCCGCGACGATCGCACCCGACGCATCGCGCACGGGCGCGGCGACACAACGTATCGACGCTTCGTTTTCTTCGAGATCGAACGTGTAGCCGCCTTGCGAATAGCGCGTCATGCGCTGCACGAACGTGCTGACGTCCGGCCGATGATCCGGCTTGAAACTCGTGCGGGCGAGCGCGCGATGCGACGCCTCCAGCAGCTTCTTCCACGCGTTGCTTTCGAGATCGAGCATCATCGCCTTGCCGATGCCCGTCGACGCCAGCGGCATCCGGTGCCCGACGCGCGAGCGCATCTCCAGTCCGCGCGTGCCGGGAATCTTGTCGATGTACAGCACGTCGTCGCCATCGCGCACGCCGAGGTGGATGGTGTCCTGCGTATGCCGCGCAAGCGATTGCAGATACGGCCGCGCGACGGTGGTGAGCGGCATTTGCTCGAGCGCGATAGTGCCGAGTTCGATCAGCTTCGGCCCGAGCAGATAGCCGCCCTGCACTTGCCGCAGATAGCGCGCCTGCACGAGGGAGCTGACGAGCCGATGCGTGGTGCTGCGGGTCGTGCCGAGCGCCGCGCTGAACGAGCGCAGATCGCGCGCCCCGTTCGCGGCGGCTTCGAGAATCGCGAGGCCGCGCAACAACGTCTGTGTGCCGGCCTGCTGCGGCGTGATGTCGACGAGCGCGCTCGGCAGCGCGATGGCGTCGGGATCACGGCCGTGCGGTTGGGCGTTCTGCTGGCTGCCCGCCGCGCCGATGGAACTGCTGCGCGCACGCGTCGCGCTGGTGGAGTGGTCGCTCATGTCGGCTCGTCCTCGCGATTCATGCAGCGCGGACAAGCCGCGACACCTGGATGAACCGGCGCTGGCCGGCGCGAAACACCGATGAATCGTGCAACGCAACCCGCGAGCGCGGGCGAGCGGTCGAGTGCATGACGTGTCTCCAGTCTGTTCTTGTCGGCGCATGTCAGTGGCGCATGCGCTCGGGGCTTCGTGGCGGTTCCATCGAAAGCCTGCACGGATTGTAGTTCCGGCTATCTCGATAATTCAATATGTGATCGTCGGGTTCACATAATGGGACTCAAGCTGACAACCGAAAGGCGCCCAAAAAAGAAAAAGCCCTGACGGATCAGGGCTTTGCAATGTTTAGCGACGCCAACTAAATTTCACTCGGGCAGTTCGGCTGCGCCCATTCGACGCGCGATGACACGCGCCCGCGACGCGAGATAAGCCGAGTTCCGATGGTCGTCGAAATACTTCGGGCGCGGCAGCATCACGGCGAGGCGCGCGCTTTGTCCGGCCGTCAGTTTCGCCGCCGAGGTCTTGTAGTAATACTGCGCCGCCGCTTCCGCGCCATAGACGCCGTTGCCCCATTCGACCGAATTCAAATAAATCTCGAAGATGCGCTGCTTGTCCATCCAGAACTCGAGCATCCACGTGATGACGAGCTCCTGCGCCTTGCGCAAATAGCTCTTCTCTCGCGACAGGAAAAGGTTGCGCGCAAGCTGCTGCGAAATGGTCGATCCACCCGCGACGATTCTTCCGCGCGCCTTGTTCCTCTCCCACGCCTGCAGGATCGCGTCGGTTTCGTAGCCGTTGTTGTTGACGAAGTTCGCATCCTCCGACGCGATGATCGCCCGCTTCAGATTGCGCGATATCTGGTCATAGGGCATCCACGTCCGTTGCAACGGCGTGCCGGGGCGGGTGCTGGCAAGCGTCCACGCGTCGGCGCGCATGAACGCGGTCGAGCCGGGATTCAGCACCGTCCATATGCCGATCTGCGCGAAGAAGTAGAACTGCGTCGCGATCGCCGCGATGACGAACACGGAGAGGCCGTAAGCGATCCATCGCGCGGGTCCGAGGCGCACCGCCGGGCGTGGCTGCCGCGAGCGCGGCGACGTGCGGCTCGGAGCGGGCGCGGTCGTCATCAGGCTTTGGCCGCCAGCGTCAGGCGCAATTCGCGCAGCACCGCGCCGCCGTCCGGACGCACGCCGCGCCAGATGAAGAACGATTCGGCCGCCTGTTCGACGAGCATGCCGAGGCCATCGGCGGCGCGTGCGCCGAGGCGTTCGGCGTGCTCCATGAAGACCGTCGGCTTGGGGCCGTACATCATGTCGTAGGCGAGCGTGCCCGCGCCGAACGCCGCGTCGTCGCATTCGGGCAGCGCGGCATCGAGACTGCCGGCCGTCGCGTTGATGATCACGTCGTAACGCGCTTTTTCCGCGCTATCCGCGCCGCCGCCTGCAAAGCGCACGCCGCTCTCACGCGCCTGTGCGGCGAATTGGTCGACGAGTTCGCGCGCCTTCGCCGCCGTCCGGTTGACGATGGTGAGCGCGGCGGGCTGCCGGGCGAAGATCGGCAACACGACGCCGCGCGCCGCGCCGCCCGCGCCGAGCAGCAGAATGCGCGCGCCCTGAAGGCTCACGCCCAGATTCACTTCGATGTCCCGCACGAGGCCGACGCCATCGGTGTTGTCGCCGCGCACGCCGTCATCGGAGAACGAGAGCGTGTTTACCGCGCCGGCCGCCGCCGCACGCGGCGACAGCGAATCCGCGAAGGCGTGGGCATCGAGCTTGAACGGGACAGTCACGTTCATGCCGCGTCCGCCCGACGCGATGAAGGTTTTCACCGCCGCCTCGAAACCGCCGAGCGGCCCGAGAATGCGCCCGTATTCCACCGGCTCGCCCGTCTGCTCGGCGAACCGCGCGTGAATCCACGGCGATTTGCTGTGCTCGACAGGATTGCCGATCACCGCATAACGGTCGGCTTGCGCGTGGCTCATGCGGTCGGCTCCGTGGAATCGGACGTAGGTTCCTGCGGCTGCCCAGTGCCTTCGGTCTGTGCTTCCGCCTGCGCTTCAGCTTCGCTTTCGGCGCTGAGATCGTCGGCCTCGATGATTTCTTCCTCGGCTTCGTCTTCCTCGGCGGGCGCGCTCGCGGACGGCGCGTCGATCACGTGCAGCAGACGGCACGACGCTTCGACGGTCAGCTCATCAATCGATACGACTTCGAGCATCACCCGCGTGCCGCGCGCATGCACGCCGAGACCGGGCACGTGCAGGATCAGCGGAATTTCTTCGAGCCGCACGAGATCGTCCTTCACCACCGAAGCCGGAACGTGCCGCTTGTTCTCCTGCTTCAGCCAGCGCAGACACCAGAAATATTCCATGCGGCGCTGGTGATCGGCGTAGGCGCTGTAGGTATCGTCGAAACCCTGCACGACGGCGAAGAGGTCCGCGTCCTTCGGCTTGAACGGCGCGGCGAGCTTCGCGGTCACGCCATGCTGCACGCACGCGAGCAGTTGCCACTGATTGACGAGGTCGACATAGCGGCGCAGCGGCGACGTGCTCCACGCGTATTGCGCGACGCCCAGCCCTTCGTGCGGCGCGGGCGTCGTCTGCATGCGCGTGCGCTTCGGGCCGGGACCGCCGAAACCGCGTTGCGAACGATAAATGCCCGGCACGCCGTGATCGTTGAGGAACGCGCCCCACGACGAATTCGCGAGAATCGCCAGTTCGGCGACGATCAGATCGAGCGGCGATCCCCGGCGGCGCGGCGTGATGGTGATGTGCTCGCCTTCGACATAGAAATTGAAGTCGTTGTTGCGCTGCACTTCGCGCTTGAGCCCGTAAGTCGCGCGTGCCTGCTGGCGTTTTTCGAAGAGCGACTGCGCGAGCGGCCACAGCACGGCGATGTCTTCCTTGTGCGGATAATCGCCCGTGCCGGCGGCGAGGCTTTCCTCCGTGACATGCTCGTCCAGATGGTTGTGCCGCAGGTTGCTTTTGACGAAGACGCGTTCGGCGCGTGTTTCAGTCGCGACGATGTCCTGCGTCTCGCGATTCACGATGATGTAAAGCGACAGCGCCGGACGCAGCCCGCCTTCGCCGAGCGTGAACACTTCGACGACGTTGTCGGGCAGCATCGTGATCTTGTCGCCGGGCATGTAGACAGTCGACAAGCGGCTGCGCGCGATGGAATCGACCGTGTCGCCGCGTGCGATGCCGAGCGCCGGCGCCGCGATGTGAATGCCGATGCGCAGGCGGCCATCGGCGAGATGCTCGACGGAGAATGCGTCGTCGATTTCGGTGGTCGTGACATCGTCGATGGAAAACGCCTGGACATGCGCCTCGGGCAAGTCTTCCGGCAGCGGCGCGGTCTGCACCGCCGGGAAACCGATCCCATGCGGGAAAAACTCGGACAGGAAACGCGCCTCGTGCAGCGCCCGCGCGGACGCGATGCCGCCGCATTCGAGCATCAGCCGCGCCTGCGAAATGCCGCGCGCCGCAGCGGCGGCTTCGAGCGCCTTGTACTCGATCGAATTCTTGTCCGGCTTCGTCAACAGGCCGATGGCCTTGCCCTTCAGCGCCTCCGGCAGCGTGCCCGCTTTCAGCTCCTCTTCGTAGCCGGCCTGCACGAGCGCCTGCTGACGCTTGCGCTCGAGCGACGCCAGCGCCATCTGCAACTGCTCCTGCGGCGCGCGCTGGTACTGACCGCGTCCCTTGCGGCGGAAATAAACCGGCGAGCCATGCATGCGCAGCACGAGCGCCGCGCGTTCGGCTGCACCGAACTTGTCGCCGAAATAATCCGCGCCCAGCGCGGCGAACGGAAACTCCTCGTCGGGCGCGCATTCCCACAGGAAATCGAGGTCGATCTCCTGCGCGATGGCGTTGGCTTCCTGCATGAGATCGCCGGCGGCGGGCTTGTCGAATTCGATCAGCACGTCTTTCGCGCGCACCTTGGCGCGGCGTCCGCCCGGCAACTCGACCTGGAACGCGTCGCCTTGTTTCGACAAGACCGAGCCGGCCTTGAAACTACCCGATTCCTCGAAGAAAACGTTCACTCAATACTCTCGTAAGACGGTGGACCGGCGCGCAGCGGGCGCGCCAGTGTATGAATGGGGCATCACGCAGCCGCTGGGGCAAGCGCGGCGCGCGGCGTCTGATCGCAGAAGGCAAGCACATCGGCGAGATAGTCGCCGAAGTCGCTGATCGCGTGATCGCTGCCTTCGATCAACGTCGTGCGTACGCCGGAATAGTGGGCAAGCATCGCGCGATAGTCGAGCACTTCGTCGCCGGTCGCGGCAATCAGGAAATAGCGCTCGGGGCGCGTGATGGCATCGACATGAAGCGCGCGAAGTTCGTCGAGATGACGCGGCAACACGGTGATGGTGCCGCCGCCGTGCCACAACGGCTGTTCGCCGAGATACGCACTGAGATCGACATCGGGCATCACGGCGGGATTCAGCAGCACCGCGCGCCAGCCGTGCTTCTCCGCTAGATAGGTCGCGTAGTAGCCGCCGAGCGAACTGCCGACGACGGTAACATCCTCCGGTAGCGCCGCGCCGGCGATGGATTCCGCCAGCGCGATGGCGTCGCACGGAGAAACCGGCAACACCGGGCACTGCCATTCGCTCAGCCGGCCGAGTTCCGCGAGGCGCGCGCGCATCATGCGCGCCTTGAACGATTGGGGAGACGAGCGAAAGCCGTGCAGGTAGAGAATCACGCGGGGCCTCTTGCAGTTGTCCCCGGACCCGGACGCGCCGACAGCGCATCGAGCAATTTCTGATGTACGCCGCCGAAACCGCCGTTGCTCATCACGAGCACGTGGTCACCGGGGCGCGCCGCACTGACGACCGCTTTCACCAGCGGCTCTATTTCATTGAAGGCCTGCGCCCGGTCGCCGAGCGGCGACAACGCTTCGGCCAGGTCCCAGCCGAGCTTGTCGCGGCCTTCGCGCGCGCCGTAGCCGAACACGAGATCCGCGCCGGCGAGGCTCGCGGGCAGTTGCGCTTTCATCGTGCCGAGCTTCATCGTATTCGAACGCGGCTCCAGCACTGCGAGGATGCGCGCGTGACCGGCATCGCCGATGCGCGTGCGCAATCCCGCGACGGTCGTTTCGATGGCGGTCGGGTGATGCGCGAAGTCGTCGTAGACGGTGACGCCTTCGACGCTGCCCTTCACTTCCATGCGCCGCTTGACGTTGCGGAAACTCGCCAGCGATTTGACTGACTGCGCCGCCGGCACGCCGACTGATCGCGCCGCCGCGATCCCCGCGAGCGCGTTCATGCGATTGTGCTCGCCCTGCACCTGCCAGTCGACCACGCCCAGCCGCTCGCCTTCCCAATAGACGGCGAACTGCTCATCGACGGTTTCGCCATCGCGGGCGGGCAGCGCCTGCCATCCGCCTTGCACGCCGAAGCGTTCGACGCCCGACCAGCAACCGCGCGACAGCACGCGTTCGAGCGCCGCCTCGCGCCCATTGGTAACGATGCGTCCGACGCCCGGCACCGTGCGCACGAGGTGATGAAATTGTGTTTCGATGGCGGCGAGATCGGGGAAGATGTCGGCGTGATCGAATTCCAGATTGTTGAGCACCGCCGTGCGCGGACGGTAATGGACGAACTTGGAACGCTTGTCGAAGAACGCGGTGTCGTATTCGTCGGCCTCGATCACGAAGAAGCTCGAATCGGTCAGGCGCGCGGAAATGCCGAAGTTGAGCGGCACGCCGCCGATCAGGAAGCCCGGATTCATGCCGGCGTCTTCGAGCAGCCACGTGAGCATCGAGCTCGTCGTGGTCTTGCCGTGCGTGCCGGCGACCGCGAGCACCCACTTGCCCGCGAGCACGTGCTCGCCGAGCCATTGCGGGCCAGACGTGTACGGCAGGCCGCGATCCAGAATCGCTTCCATCAGCGGATTGCCGCGCGACACCACATTGCCGATGACGAACAGATCCGGCTCGAGCGATAGCTGCTCGACGCCAAAGCCCTCGATCAGTTCGATGCCCTGCGCCTCGAGCTGCGTGCTCATCGGCGGATAGACGCCCGCGTCGCAGCCGGTGACCTTGTGACCCGCCTCGCGAGCCAGGACGGCGAGACCGCCCATGAAGGTGCCGCAAATGCCGAGGATGTGGATGTGCATAAACCGTGTCGCGCCGCGCAGGCGATGAAGTGCGGAAAAGAGGACGGCGCGTGGACGGAAAACCCGTGCAGGAACGCGCCTGGAGGCGCATATTGTAACCGAGCGCGCCGGCCGCCTGACTGCGCGCCCGCGCGCCGCAAGGGCCGCCAGGCGTTATCTAGTATGATTGCCCAATGGTCCGCAAATCACACTTCGATCCGCAACGCGTGCGCGAGGAAATCGCAATCGCCGCAGCGAGAATGATCGCCGAAGATGGCCTCGACTACTCCACCGCAAAGCGGAAGGCGGCGCGGCAGGTCGTCGGCGAGACGAAAATCGGCGGCGAGTTTCTACCCGACAACGACCAGATCGAAGAGGAAATCCGCGAATATCAGGCGATTTTCCAGAGCGACAGCCAGCCCGCCGTCCTGCGCCGCATGCGCGAGGCAGCGCTCGACTGGATGGAACGGCTCAAGCCCTTCGACCCCTATCTGACAGGCGCGGTGCTCAATGGCACGGCAGGCGAGCATTCGGATATTCATCTGCAATGCTTCTGCGACAACCCGAAGGAAGTCGCCATTTATCTGCTGAACGCCAACGTCCAGTACGACGTGTCCGAGACGCGGCACTTCGCCGGACGCGGCTACGTGGAAACGCTCAGCTTTCTGCAGCGCGAGCGCGGCGAGGAACCGATCGGCGTGCACATCGCGCTTTACGGACCCAACGATCTGCGCGGCGCGGTGCGTGCCGACGGACGCGGACGGCTCGCACGCGCGAACGCGGCAGCCGTGCGCGCGCTGCTCGACGATCCCGGCCCTTCCGATCGTCCGCCGCTGGAAGTCGGCGGCTGATTCTCCAAGACTTTTCCTCCATGAACAGCAAACGCATCCTGGCGGCCCTCGCGGTCGCGATCGCGGCGACGGTCGGCGGCTTCTACGCGGGCCATCGCTTCACCGGCGTCGATACCGAAGCCGCCACGCAGCCGAGCGGCAACGCGGTCGAGCAGTTGTGGCAGACGACGCCGCCCGCCGCTGCCGGAACCTCGCAGCCGCTCGCGGCTTACAAGGGCAAGCCCGTAGTCGTCAACTTCTGGGCGTCGTGGTGCGGACCGTGCGTGAAGGAAATGCCGACGCTGTCGGCGCTGCAGCGCGAGTATAAGAAGAAGGGCATCACGTTCATCGGGCTCGGCGTGGACAGCGAGAAGAACGTCAACGACTTCCTGAAGAAGGTTCCGGTCGATTACCCCGTCTACGTGACCGGTTTCGGCGGCGCAGATCTTGCGCGGAGCTTCGGCAACAACGCGGGCGGACTGCCTTTTACCGTCGTGATCGACGCGAAGGGCGCGGTCCGCTCGACGAAACTCGGCGAAGTGAACGAAGCTGAACTCAAGCGAACACTGGACGCGCTGTAAAGAATCGCCGCCTGATCGCTCGTCTTTGCGATAAGTAAGCAGCAACTTAGCAGGGTTTTGCGGGAACATCGTCGTTTGGGTGCGACAATGCCGGTAAATCGTGCCGTCCCGATTTTGTGTCGTGCACGGCAAAACTAGACAACATTCTCTAAACGGCGCTAAAGTGCGCCGAATTCCGCACAACCGAAGCGACCATGATCATTCCGCCGGCGCCGCAAGGCCATGCAGCCGAATCAGCCGATGCCTGTTCGAACGGGCCGTGCCGCGCCGCGCGAAATGCAACTGCTCGCGTGCCGTTCAGGCGCACGCTTCAAAGCGACCACGCCAAGGCGTTCCGTGCGAACGCCGTCCGCGTGCCGATCGACTCTGCCGATTTTGCCGCCCGCGCATGGGCGGGCGCACCGATGCGCCGAATGCATGTGCGCGCCGGCCGGCCGGCCGCGCCGGCTCGCGGCTGACAGTCATACACCCACAAAGTCAAGCACCGGGCAGTCCCGGTCTCCAAGTATTGAAAGGGGAATTTTCGATGGACCTTCGTAAACTGAAAACGCTGATCGACCTCGTCTCGGAATCCGGCATCTCGGAGCTGGAAGTGACGGAGGGCGAAGGCAAGGTTCGCATCGTCAAGAACGCAGCACCCGTCTACATGCAGGCGCCGCAGCAGTACGCGCCGCAGGTTCAGGCGCCGTCCGCGCCGGGCATGTCCGCCGGCGTCGATGCAGGCGCAAGCGCGGGCGCAGCGACGCCGGCGGCTTCCGCGCCGCAGGGCCACATCGTGACGTCGCCGATGGTCGGCTCGTTCTACCGCGCGCCGTCGCCGGGCGCGGACCCGTTCGTCCAGGTCGGCGATACGGTGAAGGAAGGCCAGACGATCTGCATCATCGAAGCCATGAAGCTCCTGAACGAAATCGAAGCGGACAAGTCCGGCGTCGTGAAGGAAATCCTCGTCGAGAACGGTCAGGCGGTCGAGTATGGCCAGCCGCTCTTCGTGATCGGCGACTAAGCGCGTCGAGCCGTGCGCCGGGCGCATTGCTCGGTCTGCGCGGCGTCACCGCGCCGGCGCGTGCTTGTGCCTCAGACTCCTGAAAGCGCGCGCCGCCGATTCGAATCCCGAGGGCCGCTCGCGCGTGCCCGTTGATGAGCCGACCCACAGCCATGTTTGAAAAAATTCTCATTGCGAACCGCGGCGAAATCGCGCTTCGCATCCAGCGCGCGTGCCGCGAACTGGGCGTCAAGACCGTCGTCGTCTATTCGGAAGCCGACAAGGAAGCCAAGTACGTCAAGCTCGCCGACGAAGCCGTGTGTATTGGACCGGCGCCGTCGAACCTGTCGTACCTGAACATGCCGGCGCTCATCAGCGCCGCCGAGGTCACCGACGCCGAAGCCATCCACCCCGGCTACGGCTTTCTTTCCGAGAACGCCGACTTCGCCGAGCGCGTCGAGCAGTCGGGCTTCACGTTCATCGGGCCGCGCCCCGAAACCATCCGCATGATGGGGGACAAGGTCACCGCCAAGCAGACGATGATCAAGACCGGCGTGCCGTGCGTGCCGGGCTCGGAAGGCGCGTTGCCGGACGATCCGAAAGAGATCGTGAAGATCGCGCGCACGGTCGGCTATCCGGTCATCATCAAGGCGGCGGGCGGCGGCGGCGGACGCGGCATGCGCGTCGTGCATACGGAAGCGGCGCTCGTCAACGCGGTCAACATGACGCGCGAAGAAGCGGGCCGCGCCTTCGGCAATCCGCAGGTCTACATGGAGAAATTCCTGGAGAACCCGCGGCATATCGAAATTCAGGTGCTGTCGGATTCGTTCCGCAACGCGATCTGGCTCGGCGAGCGCGATTGCTCGATGCAGCGCCGTCACCAGAAGGTCATCGAAGAAGCGCCGGCGCCGGGTATCGCGCGGCGGCTGATCGACCGTATCGGCGACCGCTGCGCCGACGCGTGCAAGAAGATGGGCTATCTCGGCGCGGGCACGTTCGAATTCCTGTACGAGAACAACGAGTTCTACTTCATCGAAATGAACACGCGCGTGCAGGTCGAGCATCCGGTGACGGAGCTGATCACGGGCGTCGATATCGTGCAGGAGCAGATTCGTATCGCCGCCGGCGAGAAGCTCGCGTTCCGCCAGAAGGACATCCAGTTCCGCGGCCACGCGATCGAATGCCGCGTCAATGCGGAAGATGCGTTCAAGTTCACGCCGTCGCCGGGACGCATCACGTCGTGGCATGCGCCGGGCGGCCCGGGCATCCGCGTCGACTCGCACGCCTACAACGGCTACTTCGTCCCGCCGAACTACGATTCGATGATCGGCAAGCTGATCGCCTACGGCGCGACGCGCGAACAGGCCATCAACCGCATGCGGATCGCGCTGTCGGAAATGGTCGTCGAAGGCATTTCGACCAACATCCCGCTGCATCGCGAGTTGATGATCGACGCCAAGTTCGTCGAGGGCGGCACAAGCATCCACTACCTCGAGAACAAGCTGGCCGCGCGTCAGGCGGCGGTGGCGGAAGAGTCCTGAGTCAGAAAGAGACACGAGCATGAGTTACCGGGAACTGATCGCCGAGCTGGATCGCGAGCACGCGGAAGCGCTGTCGGATGCGCTGCTGGAAATCGGCGCGCTGTCGGTGTCCGTCGAAGACGCCGACGCCGATACGCCCGACGAGCAACCGCTCTTCGGCGAGCCCGGCCTCACGCCGGAGCGCAGCGCGTGGAAGCGCTCGCGCGTCGTCGCGCTCCTGGCCGAGGACGCCGATCCCGCCGTGCTGCTTGCGGCGGCCGCGAACGAAATCGGCCTCAACGCGACGCCCGCGTTCTCGGTGCGCGACGTGGAAGAGCAGGACTGGGTGCGCCTGACGCAAGCGCAGTTCGAGCCGATTCCGATCGGCGAGCGTATCTGGGTGGTGCCGTCGTGGCATGACGCGCCCGATCCTTCCGCGCTCGTGCTCGAACTGGACCCTGGTCTCGCGTTCGGCACGGGCAGCCATCCGACTACGCGACTCTGCATGGAATGGCTGGAGCAATCGGTGCAGCCGGGCCAGTCGCTGCTCGACTATGGCTGCGGCTCGGGCATCCTCGCGATCCTCGCGAAGAAGTGCGGCGCCGATCCTGTCTATGGCATCGACATCGACCCGCAGGCGGTCGAATCCGCGCGCCAGAACAGCGAGCGCAACCGGGCGGCCGTCACCTACGGGCTGCCCGACGAATGCCCCGCCGGCGAGTTCGATATCGTAGTCGCGAATATTCTCTCGAATCCGCTCAAGCTGATGGCCTCGATGCTTTCCTCGAAGGTGAAGCCCGGCGGGCGCATCGCGCTGTCGGGCATTCTCGCCCGACAGGCCGACGAAGTCGCGGCGGTCTATGCGGCGTGGATCGACATCGCCGTCTGGCGCGAGCACGAAGGCTGGGTGTGCCTCGCCGGAACGCGCCGCGAAAGCCATTAGAATAGCGCCATCGTTCACGACCCGGCCGCGAGGCCAATGGCAATACACATGGCGCTCGCAACCCGCTGCCCTCACTGCGAAACTGTTTTCAGGCTCGACCCGTACCTGGTCGCGCCGCATGATGGCCGCGTGCGTTGCGGACACTGTCAGGAAGTCTTCGACGCCGCGCATCATACGTTCGAGCTTCCCGACGACGCCGCAGCAGCGGATGAGCCGCAGCACGCAACCATCGTCGATGACGAGGTGGCAGTCGGGCCGTCCACGTTCACCGCGCCAGCGCCCGAAGCCGACAAGGAACCGCCCACGCTCGTCGTGCCCCGCACGCTAGAACTGGGCAAGCGGGCGAGCGTCGAGCCGCCCGCTCCACGCGTCGAAGACGACGATCCCACGATTCATGCGAAGCCGCCGGCATTCGCTGCGGCGCCTTCGCGTCCTGCCCGGAAGGATGCAGCCAACGAATCGGCCGTTCAGCCTCCCGTCGACGACCGGCGCAAGCCCTTTGTTCGCGTCAGCGCGCCGCCCGACGATCGCCCGCCGCCGACGCCCACGCGCCCCGAAACGCCGCCGGCGCGCTTCGTCAATTCGGTCGACGACCGCGCGGAGCCGTTCATCGGTCCAGATCATCGCGAGTCCGATGCGCCGCCGCCTCGTCCCGCGCCGCCCGTCGAGCCCGCGTCCTCATGGCATGACGACGAGGAGCCGCGTTTCGGCGCACGGCCACCCGCGCCGGGTGCGGCGCACGCACCCAGCGCGAACGAAGCCTTTCCCGTGACGCGCGAGCCACGTCCCGCTTCGCAGCCGCCCCGGCGCGGGCGCAAGGCCGTGCAGATTGCCGGCTACCTGCTCGCGGCGGTGCTCGCGCTGCTCCTGCTGATGCAGCTCGCGTGGTGGCAGCGCGAAGCGGTCATGGTCTACATGCCCGGCACGCGCGCCCTTTACTCCGCTATTTGCACTGAGGTCGGCTGCACGTTTTCGCCGCCGCGCTATGTCGCGGGGCTGCAGATCGAGAGTTCGGGGCTGCGTCAGGTCGACGGTCCGCACAAGCTCGAACTGAAACTGATGTTGCGCAATCGCGCCGACGTCCCCCTCGCCTATCCGGCGCTCGAACTCACGCTGCTCGACGACAAGAGCGATGTCGCGATCCGGCGGGTGCTGTGGCCGCAGGATTACGCGCGACCGGGTACGATATTCGCCATCGGCCTTCCCCCGCAAAGCGCGCAGCCGGTCGTCGTACGGTTGGATACCGGCGATGCCGTCGCCGCGAATTACCGCGTTCAGGTCTTCTATCCGTGATGGCGCGATCGCGTGACGGGGCATTCGCGCCCTGCCCGCCGACCGCGCCACGCCAAGTGAAACTTCCCGTCAGCATCTGACACCTCTCTGGAGCGCAACATGAGTCAAGTTACCCTCGGCGGCAATCCCATCGAAGTCAGCGGCACGTTCCCGAGCGCAGGACAGCAAGCCCCGGAATTCAACCTCGTCGGCACTGATCTCGGCGACATCACGCTCGCGAGCTTCGCGGGCAAGCGCAAGGTGCTGAACATCGTGCCGAGCCTCGACACGCCGACCTGCGCCACGTCGACGCGCAAATTCAACGAATCCGCCGGCAAGCTCGACAACACCGTCGTGCTCGTCGTTTCGGGCGACCTGCCGTTCGCGGCCAAGCGTTTCTGCACGACCGAAGGTCTCGCCAACGTGGTGACGGCGTCGACGTTCCGCGGCCATGAGTTCGCGCAGGCGTATGGCGTCGATGTCGCGAGCGGTCCGCTCAAGGGGCTGACGGCGCGCGCAGTCGTCGTCCTCGATGAGAACAACAAGGTGCTGCATGCCGAACTCGTGCCCGAAATCAAGAACGAGCCGAACTACGATGCGGCGCTGTCGGCGCTGAAGTAAGCTGCACGGCCGGACCGCTTGCGGCGGTCCGCGCATACGAGGCGCGGCAGCCATCGAACTCGAAAGGCCGCCGCCGCGCGCCGTATGCGCATTCTCTTGCTCGGCACCCCAACTTAAAGGACGCTCGCCTTGGCTACGCTCATCTGCGGCTCGCTCGCCTACGACAACATCATGACTTTCCAGGGCCGCTTCGGCGACCACATCCTGCCGGATCAGGTGCACATGCTGAACATCAGCTTCCTGGTCCCGACGATGCGGCGCAACTTCGGCGGCTGTGCGGGCAACATCGCCTATGCGCTGAAACTGCTCGGCGGCGATCCGAAGATCATGGCGACGCTCGGCGAAGCGGACGCGCAGCTTTACATCGACCGCCTCGACGCGCTCGGTTTGTCGAAGGAATACGTGCGCGTGCTGCCCGGCCAGCACTCGGCGCAATGCTTCATCACGACCGATCTCGCGAACAACCAGATCACCGCCTTCCACCCCGGCGCGATGATGGAATCGCACCTCAACCGCGCCGACGAAGCGCAGGGCATCTCGCTCGGCATCGTCGCGCCGGACGGCGCCGACGGCATGCGCGAACACGCCGCCCAGTTCGCGGCTGCGGGTGTGCCGTTCGTCTTCGATCCGGGTCAGGGTTTGCCTATCCTTGATGGTGTAGAACTCTGTCGCATGATTGAACTTGCCAAATACGTGGCGGTCAACGATTACGAAGCCAAGTTGTTGAGCAACAAGACCGGCTGGTCGATCGAAGACATCAAGAGCCGCGTCGATGCGCTGATCGTGACGCGCGGCGAGCATGGCGCCCAGATCTATCATGAGGGCGGCGTGCTCGACGTGCCGGTTGCGAAGGCGCGTCAGGTCGTCGATCCGACCGGTTGCGGAGACGCGTTCCGCGGCGGCCTGCTGTACGGCATCGAAAACAATCTTGGCTGGGAAAAAACGGGGCGTCTCGCGAGTCTGATGGGTGCGTTGAAGATCGAACATCAAGGCCCGCAAACCTATGCGCCGACGCGCGCCGAAATCGAAGAGCGTTTCAAGCAGGCATTCGGAACGAGCCTGTCGTGAGCGAGTGGAAGAAGGGAGTGAAGGGATGAAAACGGTAAGTCGCATCATGCTGGCAGCAACGCTCATCGGCTCAGTGGCGCTGACGGGCTGCGCGTATAACAGCAGTTCGCCCGACGTCTACACGGCGTCGCAGGCTCAGCGCGAGGAAACGGTGCGCATGGCGACCGTCGAAAGCGTGCGCGGCGTGAAGATCAGCTCGAACAACGGGCAGCCGAGCGGTCTCGGCGCAATCGGCGGCGGCGCGCTCGGCGGTGTCGCGGCGGGCAGCGCCATCGGCGGCGGCAACGGGTCGATCATCGCGGGCATCATCGGCGGTCTGGCGGGCGCGGTCGCGGGTAACGCGGTCGAGAACAGCGTCGCGACGAAGAACGGCCTGGAGATCACCGTGCGCCTCGACAACGGCGACCTTCGCGCGATCACGCAGACATCGAACGGCGAAGTGTTTCAGGCTGGCGAGCGCGTTCGCCTGCTGTCGAGCGGCGGCGTGACGCGCGTGACGCACTAGGCACCGGCGGATTCAACCGAGGAATCGTCAGCGATTCTTCGGCGGATGACAGAAGCGCATGCCTCGAAAGAGGCATGCGCTTTTTGTTTGCCGCTTGCTCGAGCGCGTGACATTGCCGCTGTGTGCGACGCCACGCGAAAAACCCGTCGCCGAGTTTCCCCAGCGACGGGACGAGGCCGGGTAGGCCTACCCGGTCGTAAGGCACAGCGAGGTGTGCCGCGGTGATGCGTCCTGCTTGTGCCGAGACTTACGGACGGCTGCCGGTCGGGAACGGCCATGCCGCCGCCGGGTTCAGCGCCGTCTTGACTGCTGCAGCCGGAGCGGCCGGAGCAGGCGTCGAGACAGTCGTTGCCGTCGTTGCGGGAGCGGCAGCGGTCGTCTTCTTGGCAGCAGCGGCCTTCTTGGCCGGAGCCTTCTTCGCTGCGGGCGCAGCCTTCTTCGCTGCGGGAGCAGGCGCGGGAGCCGACGCCGACGTCGAAGCAGGCGCAGGAGCAGCAGGCGCGGCAGGAGCAGAAGCAGTCTTCGCCGACGCCTTCTTCGCAGGGGCTTTCTTCGCAGCAGCCTTCTTCGCGGGGGCCTTTTTCGCAGGAGCCTTTTTGGCTGCAGCCTTCTTCGCGGCCGCTTTCTTCGCAGGCGCCTTCTTGGCGGCAGCCTTCTTCGCCGGCGCCTTCTTCGCAGCGGCCTTCTTCGTCGCTACCTTCTTGGTCGCGACTTTCTTGGCTGCGGCTTTCTTAGCGGGCGCCTTCTTCGCAGCGACCTTCTTGGCTGCGGCTTTCTTCGCCGGCGCCTTCTTCGCGGCGACCTTCTTTGCCGCTACCTTCTTGGTCGCGACTTTCTTTGCTGCGGCCTTCTTCGCCGGCGCTGCCTTCTTGGCTGCAACCTTCTTCACTGCGACTTTCTTTGCAGCGACCTTCTTGGTGGCGACCTTCTTTGCCGCTACCTTCTTCGCCGGAGCGGCTGCCTTCTTGGCGGTGACTTTCTTTGCTGCGGCCTTCTTAGCGGCGGGTTTCTTTTTGGCGACTGCCATGATTTTTCTCCTTCAGGTTTTCAGATGAGAGTCAGTTCAAACAACACCCTTCGTCAAAACCCGCTTCCCGCGTGGAGGCTCTCAGGGCACACGCTACGAAGCGGATTATTCATCGGCGTACGCTGATCCCACCTGCTTACGCTAATGAATACGGCAAGGCGCGCCGTGCCCCGAGGCACCGCGCGCCAAATAAAGTCAGCGCCAATACCGAGCGCCGCCCATCGCTTGATCGAGCCAGCGAGCTTGCCGCTGGCGTTTTCCGGGGGGAAGTTTGCCCATCCCATTGAAGGGAACGCAAAACGCCTGTCTTCGAATCGGGCCACTCGGCCCGTTAAGTCAGTAGGCGCACTTTGCATCAGGCGACCGTTCTCCTAAACCTTGTCAGTCAGGCGCGCGTGAGTGACACGCCGCTGCCTGCCCGTCCCATCGATTTCGTCTGCAACACGTCCTGGGCTTGTTGTTATTCCCAGGTCAGCGCGCCGCCGGTTTGATACTCAATCACGCGTGTCTCGAAGAAGTTGCGTTCCTTCTTCAAGTCGATCATTTCGCTCATCCACGGGAACGGGTTTTCCTCGTTCGGGAAGAGCGGGTCCAGGCCGATCTGCTGGCAACGCCGATTGCAGATGAAGCGCAGGTAACTCTTGAACATCGACGCATTCAGGCCGAGAACCCCGCGCGGCATGGTGTCTTCAGCGTAGCGATATTCAAGATCAACAGCTTGCTTGAAGAGCTCACGGATCTCCGCCTTGAACTCGGCGGTCCACAGTTGCGGCTCTTCGAGCTTGATCTGGTTGATGAGGTCGATGCCGAAATTGCAGTGCATCGATTCATCGCGGAGGATGTACTGATACTGCTCCGCCGCGCCCGTCATCTTGTTCTGGCGACCCAGCGCCAGAATCTGCGTGAAGCCCACATAGAAAAACAGACCTTCCATGATGCAGGCGAACACGATCAACGACTTGAGCAATTTCTGGTCCGCTTCCAGCGTGCCGGTGGTGAAGGCCGGATCGGTCAACGTCTGGATGAACGGGATGAGGAACTCGTCCTTGTCCCGGATGGACTTCACTTCGTGATACGCGTTGAAGATCTCGCTTTCGTCGAGACCGAGCGATTCGACGATGTACTGATACGCATGCGTATGGATCGCCTCTTCGAACGCCTGGCGCAGCAGGAACTGGCGGCACTCCGGAGCGGTGATGTGACGATACGTGCCGAGCACGATGTTGTTCGCGGCGAGCGAGTCCGCCGTCACGAAGAAGCCGAGGTTGCGCTTGACGATGCGACGCTCGTCATCGGACAGACCGTTCGGGTCTTTCCACAGGGCGATGTCTCGCGACATGTTCACTTCCTGCGGCATCCAGTGATTCGCGCAACCGGCGAGGTACTTCTCCCACGCCCACTTGTACTTGAACGGCACCAGCTGGTTGACGTCGGTCTGGCCGTTGATGATGCGCTTGTCTGCGACGTTGACGCGCGCTTCGCTCTGCGCGGCGATAGCGCCCGCGGAGGGCGTGGCGGCTGCCGGGGGAACGAAGCCATCGGAGAAGATGTTGTTCGCCTGAGCAGACTGATGGGCGGCTTGATGAGCTGCAGCATGTGCTGCTTGCGTACCGAAAGTCGTGCCTTGAGCGTTGCGCAACGGGTTCTGTTGCGAAGCGCTCGAGGGAGCTACGGTCGTGTTCTCGTCATCCCAGTTGAGCATAAATTCTCACCATCAATTTAGATCGGTTTGTACCATCTTTTCATGAGCGATAAAAGAGCTTGCTCATGAAAATTCTCGTTTTCTAGCGATTTGGATTCAGCGTTGCTACCTGCATACAACACTTGGCTCGTCGCTTCATGTGTGACGCGTGATGCAGGCACCGATGAGACAGGTGTGAAGCGGTCCTCACTGACTGTCATCGAGTGCTTCGGTGCGGTCTGCGCAGCGTTGCTTCGATGCTTCGAAGCGATGGTTCGAACGCGAGCGCAGCATGTGTCGATGTGAAGCGTTCGATGGTTCGCATGAGTGTCCGACACACGTGACCTTCATGCGGCTCATGCGAACTCGCATGCGATGTCATCGACGATGAAGCGGCATGTCGGACTCGCGATTTTTCTTGCGCATTCGATGCGCGAGGAACGCAGCCGGCGACTCGTTAGAGCGCTTCGATTTCGTTGCCGAAGTTTAGCATTTTCGGCCTAATCCATACAAGATATTGTGTCTGTCGCGGTCGATCCATACAACCTATAGGGCCGCTGCGCAAGTGCGAAAAAAGCGTCATCGGCGTAGCGGATCGAGCAGAGAACGCAGGTTGTTGTGATCGATCTCGTGCATGAGCGCAAGCAACGCGCCGAGCTTGCCTTGAGGAAAACCCTCACGCGCGAACCATGCGAGATAGTGTGCGGGCAAGTCGGCGATAAGCCGGTCCTTGTACTTGCCGTAGGGCATCGTCTGCGTGACGAGACGTTGCAGGTCTTGCGGGTCCATCGTTTCTCGACTCCTCTTGCATGTTCATCGCATCACATAGCCTGACGCTGGCGGTCGGCGTGTGCTCCACATCGGTGCCATAATCGCCGCTCCTCCCGCCATGATGATCGTTCTCTGATGCCGCTCGCCGTCAAAGCTTTCATTGCCCCTCTCATCGTCGCATGTGCGATGTTCATGGAAAGCGTCGACGCCAACGTCATCGTTACTGCGATTCCCGAAATGGCCCGGGCGTTCGGACGCGATCCCGTCACGCTCAAGATCGCGGTCACGAGCTATGTGCTTGGCCTCGGCGTCTTCATTCCGATCTGCGGCTGGGTCGCCGACCGCTTCGGCGCACGCGTCGTGTTTCGCACGGCCATCGGCATCTTCGTCGTCGGCTCGCTGCTTTGCGCGGCGTCGACATCGCTCGGCACCTTCACCGTCGCGCGCTTCATTCAGGGCGTCGGCGGCGCGATGATGGTGCCCGTCGGACGCATCATCATCTTCCGCTCGGTGCGCCGCTCGGAGTTCATTCGCGCGATGAACTACCTGTCGGTGCCTGCAATGCTCGGACCCGCCGCCGGTCCGCTGCTCGGCGGCTTCATCACGACGTATCTGCACTGGCGGCTGATCTTCTTCATCAACATCCCGATCGGCATTGCCGGCATCTACCTGACCAATCGATACATCACCGACACGCGTGAAGAGCATCCCGGCCGGCTCGACTGGTTCGGCTTCTTTCTTTCGGCGAGCGCGGGCGTGTTGCTGATGCTCGGGCTGTCGCTCGTCGGCGGCGAGCTGGTGCCGCAGAGCGTCGCTTACGCGATGTGCGTGCTCGGCGCGGTGATGGTCGCGCTCTACATCCTGCATGCGCGACGCGCCGAGCGGCCGCTGCTCGACTTGCGCTTCTTTCGCGTGCCGACGTTTCAGGCGAGCGTCGGTGGCGGCTCGCTCTTTCGCATCGGACTGGGCGCCGTGCCTTTTCTGCTGCCGCTCGCGCTGCAGGAAGGCCTCGGCATGACGGCGTTCAAGTCCGGCGCGATCACGTGTGCGTCCGCGTTCGGCGGCATGTTCATGCGATCGCTGGCGTCGCGCGTGTTGCATCGTTTCGGCTTCCGGCAGACGCTGCTGTACAACGCGGCGTTGTCGGGGATCGCGATCGCTGCATGCGGCGCGTTCTTTCCCGGCACGCCGACATGGGTCATCTGGGCGGTCGTGCTGCTCGGCGGGTTCTTTCCTGCGTTGCAGTTCACGTCGCTCAACTCGCTCGCTTACGCGGAGATCGAGACGCGCGATGTGGGCCGGGCCACCAGCCTGGCCAGTTTCGTGCAGCAGGTTTCGCTTGGGCTCGGGGTGACGATCGCCGGCATCACGCTCGAGCTGTCGCAGTATCTGAATGGCCACGCTTCCGTGCGCTGGTCGGACTTCTGGCCTGCGTTCATGGTGGTGGGCCTGTTTTCGTTTCTTTCGATGCCGGTTACTGCGCGCCTGTCGCGCGATGCCGGACGGGAGATCTCGCGCGGGACGCGAGGGTAAGTTCATTCTTGCTCTGCCGCGCTGGTTCGACGCCGCAATGAAAAAGGCCGGTATCGAAGTCGTCCCCGAGGGAAAGAAGCATCCGATACCGGCCCTACCGCTCGGGGAAAGCCAGGCTTCCCCCAAGCGCCCTCTCGCGACGAGAGAGCAAACCTCTTACTGACAGGCCTCGCACTCGTCGAACCCGGCGTCGCCCGGACGCATCATGCAAACCGGGCCATCGGCTTCCGGTGCATCCGCCGCTGCGGCAGGCGCGGCGTTGAAGCCACCGCCTGCAGCACCGCTCGCCGCCGATGCCCCGCCGCCCGAAGCACCGAAGCCGCCATCGGAACCCGACGAAGGAACCGCGTTCAGCGCACCGTGCGCAACAGTCGACTTCTCGACGTGCGTCGCCGCCATCGTACGGAGGTAATACGTCGTCTTCAGGCCACGCAGCCAGGCGAGCTTGTAGACCTCGTCGAGCTTCTTGCCCGAAGCGCCGCCCATGTAGATGTTCAGCGACTGCGCCTGATCGATCCACTTCTGACGACGCGACGCCGCCTCGACCAGCCACTTCGGATCGACTTCGAACGCCGTCGCGTAGATCGCGCGCAGGTCCGCCGGAATGCGGTCGATGCGCGACAGCGTGCCGTCGAAGTACTTCAGGTCCGAGACCATCACCTCGTCCCACAGGCCGCGCGCCTTCAGGTCACGCACCAGGTAGTCGTTCACCACCGTGAATTCGCCCGACAGATTCGACTTCACGTACAGGTTCTGGAACGTCGGCTCGATACACGCCGACACGCCGATGATGTTCGAGATCGTCGCCGTCGGCGCAATCGCCACGCAGTTCGAATTGCGCATGCCGTGCGTCGCAATGCGCGAACGCAGCGTCGACCAGTCCATCGTCTCGGTCGTATCGACTTCGACATAACCGCCGCGCGCTTCGGCGAGCAGCTTGATCGTATCCTGCGGGAGAATGCCGCGATCCCACAGCGAGCCGCGATACGTCGCGTAACGGCCGCGCTCCTCCGCCAGTTCCGTCGACGCGTAGTACGCGTAGTAGCAGACGGCTTCCATCGAACGATCCGCGAACTCCACCGCTTCCTGCGACGCGTACGGCGTGCGCAACAAGTGCAGGCAGTCCTGGAAGCCCATGATGCCCATGCCCACCGGACGATGCTTCAGGTTCGAATTGCGCGCCTTCGCCACCGCGTAATAGTTGATGTCGATGACGTTGTCGAGCATACGCATCGCGACGCTGATCGTGCGCTTCAGCTTCTCGTGATCCAGCGCGAGCGTGCCGTCGGCCTGCTTCGTCAAGTGCGCGACGAGGTTCACGGAGCCGAGGTTGCAGACCGCGATTTCGCTGTCGCTCGTGTTCAGCGTGATTTCCGTGCACAGGTTCGACGAATGGACGACGCCCACGTGCTGCTGCGGCGAACGCACGTTGCACGGGTCCTTGAACGTGATCCACGGATGGCCCGTCTCGAACAGCATGCCGAGCATCTTGCGCCACAGTTGCGCCGCCGGCACCTTCTTGAACAGCTTGATTTCGCCGCGCGCCGCCTTGTCTTCATAGGCCGTGTACGCCTTTTCGAACGCCGCGCCGAACAGGTCGTGCAGGTCCGGGCAGGTGGCCGGCGAGAACAGCGTCCAGTCGCCGCCTTCGTGGACGCGCTTCATGAACAGGTCGGGAATCCAGTTCGCCGTGTTCATGTCGTGCGTGCGGCGACGGTCATCGCCCGTGTTCTTGCGCAGTTCCAGGAACTCTTCGATGTCCAGGTGCCACGTCTCGAGGTACGCGCAGACCGCGCCCTTGCGCTTGCCGCCCTGATTCACGGCGACGGCCGTGTCGTTCACGACCTTCAGGAACGGCACCACGCCCTGCGATTTGCCGTTCGTGCCCTTGATGTGCGAGCCGAGCGCGCGCACGCGGGTCCAGTCGTTGCCGAGGCCGCCCGCGAACTTCGAGAGCAGCGCGTTTTCCTTCAGCGCTTCATAGATGCCGTCGAGATCGTCGGCAACCGTCGTCAGATAGCACGACGACAACTGCGAGCGATGCGTGCCCGAGTTGAACAGCGTCGGCGTCGACGACATGAAGTCGAACGACGACAGCACGTTGTAGAACTCGATGGCGCGCGCTTCGCGGTCGATCTCGTTGAGCGACAGGCCCATCGCGACGCGCATGAAGAACGCCTGCGGCAACTCGATGCGCGTGCCGTCGACGTGCAGGAAGTAGCGGTCGTACAACGTCTGCAGGCCGAGATAGCCGAATTGCAGGTCGCGATTCGCGTCGAGCGCGGCGCCGAGGCGCTTCAGGTCGAACTGCTGCAGCTTCTCGTCGAGCAGCCCGGCTTCGATGCCGCGCTTGATGAACTGCGGGAAATATTCGGCGTAACGCTCGCCCATTTCGGCTTGCGTCACTTCTTCGCCGAGGATTTCGCGGCGGATCGTGTGCAGCAGAATGCGCGCCGTAACCTGGCTGTATGCCGGGTCCTTCTCGATCATCGTGCGCGCCGCGAGAATGGCCGAGTCGTAGACCTGGCTCATCGGCACGCCGTCGTACAGGTTCTTCACCGTTTCGGCAACGATCGGATCGGCGGACACCGCATCGCCCAGATTCGCGCATGCGGAGACGATCAGCCCTTTCAGCGCTTCGAGATCGAGCGGGCGCGTCACGCCGTTGTCCGTCACGTTGATGACGCCGCCTTCGTGCGACTGCGCATCCTGCGCGGCCGAGCGCTCTTGCGAACGCTGCTGCGTGCGCTTCTCGCGATACAGCACGTAGGCGCGCGCGACGTTGTGCTCGCCGCCGCGCATCAGCGCGAGTTCGACCTGATCCTGAATGTCTTCGATGTGGAACGTGCCGCCGTGCGGACGGCTGCGCACCAGCGCGCGCACGACCGCTTGCGTCAGCTGCTCGACGAGCTCGCGCACACGCGCCGAAGCCGCGCCCTGCCCGCCATTGACGGCGATGAACGCCTTCGTCACGGCGATGGAAATCTTCGACGGCTCGAACGACACCACGCTTCCGTTGCGACGGATGACCTTGTAGTCGGCAAACGTCGTGTTGGGCGCGAGCGCTTGCGCGCCCTGGCCTTGCGCACCGCCCGCGGGCTGTGCGGATGCGCCTTCGAAGGAAGACGTGGCGTTCTCGGTGGTTTGCATGTGCAAAACTCCTGGGTGTTCGAATGGTGCGGATGATCCGCGGATTTATCACTTGTGCCGCGCGTATCGCGCCATCTGACGACGATGCAACGCGCGGTGTTTTTTTGCGGTGAAGCCGGGCTGTGAAGTCGGCCGTGAAGCCGGCAAGCCCTGAAACGCGATTCGCGGCGATGTCGGCCCGCACTGTTCTTGGCGCCGCGTGCGGGGCCCGCGTTGGCGCGCGGTTATCGGCCGACGCGACGCGCGTTCACTTGCTGCCTTCTTCACGGTGATGCTCGCCGGCGCTCGATACGGTTCGCCGTTTTTCCACGCCGGAAAGCGCCCCGGC
This sequence comes from Caballeronia grimmiae, assembly GCF_000698555.1. Taxonomy (GTDB): domain Bacteria; phylum Pseudomonadota; class Gammaproteobacteria; order Burkholderiales; family Burkholderiaceae; genus Caballeronia; species Caballeronia grimmiae. The sequence continues at coordinate 68,146 of NZ_JFHE01000017.1, forward strand.
CAGCCGAACGTTCCCTTGCGCCGGAAAGCCAACGGCGCCGGCTCGTAGGAGCGGGCGCCGCCTCAACAACACAAGATATAGTGCAAATTACGTCTGCGAGCACCAAGTATAGTGGAACTTCGCACGGTCTCAAAAAGGTTTTTTTGCTGACGAAACGCCTTCGCGGGGTTGACTTCTGCAACGCCGAAGCACGACAAGGCATCGAGCCTGACGCTGCTGCGTCGCAGCGAGAAAGACCTTACGCGGCGCATAGTCGCGGGGCGCGGGGCTGCGCAGATGGTGGGCTGAAATGAGAAAAACAATGACCGCAACGCGCGGTGGCGATCGTTTGAAATGCGATGCGCGTCCTGAGCGGTCGCGCTTGATCGGTCAATCGCTCATCGTGCGTCGCGGCCCGTCGGACGGTTGGCGTGGCGGCGTGCGTGATCGCTGCAGCAGAAGCGTTCTCCCGCCACGACGATGGCTTCGCTGCGCGGCGTATGCACGCCGCATTGCGCGCAGCGGATGAGCGGATCGGCGAGTTGCGGGGCGTCGCTGGCTGCGGCGCCGTTGCGGGCGCGCGAGCTCGTCGAACCGGCGGAGTCCGCCGCGCCTGTGGCGCCCGACTGGGCGCGCTGATTCGCGCGGCGCAGCTTCTTCAGGAGCCACTGCGTGACGAAGAAGAGGACGATCAGAAGAATGAAGTTTCGCATCGACTGGAAAAGTGGAATCGCCCGCTCAGATGACGGCGCGATGCAGCAGCACTTCGAACACGAACCGGCTGCCGACATACGCGAGCAGCAACGCCACGAACGAAGCAAGCACCCAGCGCAGCGCGGCGCGCCCGCGCCAGCCGGAGATGCGCCGCGCGGTGAGCAGCGCGCCGAACATCAGCCAGGAGAGGAAAGCGAAGATGGTCTTGTGATCGAAGCGCAACGCGCGATCGACCAGTTGCTCATTGAACGCGATGCCCGACACCAGCGTGAGCGTCAGCAGCACGAAGCCCGCGCCGATCAGCCGGAACAGCAGCTTTTCGAGCGTAAGCAGCGGCGGCAAGGTGTCGAGCCAGCTCGCGAGCCAGCCGTTGTTGCCCGAGTGGCGCATCGCGAGGCCGCGCATGCGCTGCAGGCGACGTTCGAGCATGAGCATCAGAATGGCGTGCAGCGCGGCGATGGCGAACAACCCATACGCGATGTTCGCAATCAGAAAGTGGAGCTTGAACATCGGCGCGGCGGAATACGACAGCACGCGCACGCCGCCGAACACGAGCGGCAGGACCGACGCCACGCACGCGAGCGGCAGCACGAGCAGGCGCAAGCCGTCGAGCGGAAAGAAGAAGCTCTCGATCCAGTAGATGCCCGCGCCGAGCCAGAACATCGCGGAAAGCGCGAACGCGAAGCCAAACACCATCGCGTTCTGCGGGAAGATGGTCGTGTGCAGCAAGAGGCCGTGCACGAGCAACGCTATTAATAGTAGCGCGCGCCCGACGCCGCTCATGCCGGAGGCCTTCGATGCAGCCGCGGGCGTCGCGCCCACGCCCGCAGGCACGCCCGCCAGCGCCGGCTCGACGCCCGTATGACGATGCGCGCGCCAGCCCGCCACGGCCAGTCCGCCGTAGAGAAGCGCAGTGAGGGCATACAGTACAATATCCATGTTCGAAGTTTACACTAGGCCCCGAACCTGCGACGTCTTCCCCTTGCGCCGGAATAGAGCGCATCGCTGCGAAGCCGTCTTCACGTCGCGGGACAACAAGGGCCGCACTCTCTACATTCCCCATGCTCGACAACCTCACTCAACGGATGGCGCGCGTCGTCAAGACGCTGCGCGGCGAGGCCCGGCTCACCGAGGCCAACACGCAGGAAATGCTGCGCGAAGTGCGCCTCGCACTGCTCGAAGCCGACGTGGCGCTGCCGGTCGTGCGCGAGTTCATCGCCAAGGTGAAGGAGAAGGCGCTCGGCGAGGAAGTACTGTCGAGCCTGTCGCCGGGTCAGGCGCTCGTCGGCGTCGTGCAGCGCGAACTCACCGCGGTCATCGGCGGCGACTACGAAGGCAAGGCCGCCGAACTGAATCTCGCGGTGACGCCGCCCGCGGTCATCCTCATGGCCGGCCTGCAGGGCGCGGGCAAGACGACGACCACCGGCAAGCTCGCCAAACTGCTGCGCGAAAAGCAGAAGAAGAAAGTGCTGACGGTTTCCGTCGACGTGTACCGCCCCGCCGCTATCCGCCAGTTGCAGACGGTCACGGAGCAGGTCGGCGCGGACTTCTTCCCGTCGGAGCCGGATCAGAAACCGGCGGACATCGCGCGCGCGGCGATCGACTGGGCGAAGCGGCATTACCACGATGTCGTGATCGTCGATACGGCCGGCCGTCTCGGCATCGACGAAGCGATGATGAACGAGATCAGCGAACTTCATGCGCTGCTGAAGCCGGCTGAAACGCTGTTCGTCGTCGATGCGATGCTCGGTCAGGACGCCGTCAACACCGCGAAGGCGTTCAACGACGCGCTGCCGCTGACGGGCGTCGTGCTCACGAAGCTCGACGGCGACTCGCGCGGCGGCGCGGCGCTTTCCGTGCGTCACGTTACCGGCAAGCCGATCAAGTTCGTCGGCGTCGCGGAAAAGCTCGATGGTCTCGAAGTCTTCCATCCGGATCGCATGGCGAACCGGATTCTCGGCATGGGCGACATTCTCGCGCTCGTCGAGGAAGCGCAGCGCGGCGTCGACACCGCCGCCGCGCAGAAACTCGCCGACAAGGTCAAGAAAGGCGGTGACTTCGACTTGAACGACTTCAAGGCGCAGTTGTCGCAGATGAAGAAGATGGGCGGTCTGTCGTCGCTGATGGACAAGCTGCCCGCGCAGTTCCAGCAAGCCGCGCAAGGCGCGGACATGAACAACGCCGAAAAGCAGATGCGCCGCATGGAAGGCATCATCAACTCGATGACGTTGCAGGAGCGCGCCAAGCCGGAGCTGATCAAGGCTGCGCGCAAGCGTCGTATCGCGGCGGGCGCGGGCGTTCACGTGCAGGAGGTGAACCGCATGCTGAACCAGTACGAGCAAATGCGCGGCATGATGAAGAAGCTCAAGGGCGGCAATCTGCAGAAGATGATGCGCGGCATGAAGGGCATGATGCCGGGCATGCGTTGATCGCGTTGCATCGAGCCCGTGTTTTTTCGCCGATGCGGCGACGAGACGCGGGTTTATGATAAGGCGCGCGCCGCCGTTTTTTCCACAGCAAGCAGTCAGCCTCCCCCGCTTTCCCTATGAATCGCGAAGAAGCCCTCCATATTTTTAGCCACTCGGAAGAGATCGTTTCGGCTGCCGAAGTCAACGCATCCATCGAGCGCATGGCTGCGGCCATCAAGGCGGCGACGAGCGAAGACTTCCCGCTCGTGCTCTCGGTTATGGGGGGCGCGGCCGTGTTTACCGGCATGCTGCTGCCGCACCTCGACTTCCCGCTCGAATTCGACTACATCCACCTGACGCGCTATCGCAACGCCATCAAGGGCGGCAGCGAAATGCAATGGCGCGTGGCGCCGGCGGAATCGGTGAAGGATCGCGTGGTGCTCGTGCTGGACGACATCCTCGACGAAGGGGAAACGATGGCCGCCATCCGCGACCGAATCATGGCGATGGGCGCGAAACAGTTCCTGTCGGCGGTGCTGTGCGAAAAGATCATCCCGAAGGCGAAGCCGTTGCGCCCCGACTTCTGCGGGTTCGAAGTGCCGGATCGCTATGTGTTCGGCTGCGGTATGGATGCCAAGGGATACTGGCGGAATCTGCCGACGATCCGTGCGTTGACGGAAGGGGCGTAAGCGCTTCGTTTCCTAAGTTCGTCTCAAGGGCCGCATCAGCGGCCCTTTTCAATCACGAGCGAACCTCAAACAAAAAGCGGCCAAGGCCGCTTTTTTCATAACTGATGCACGAAGGTCCGTATCCCTTCGAGCATCATCTCGACCGAGATCGCGACCAGCACCAGACCCATCAGGCGCTCGAACGCCGTCACCGCGCGTTCGCCGAGCCACTGCTGAATCTTCTCCGCGAGAATCAGCACGACCGCGCACACGATCATCGTGACCGTGAGCGCGCCGATCCATTCGACCATTTTCCCCGGCGCCTGCGATGTCAGCAGCATCACCGTCGCGAGCGCGGAAGGCCCGGCGAGCGCGGGAATCGCGAGCGGCACGATCAGCGGTTCGCCGCCGCGCGAGTCGCCGCCCATCGGGCCGTCCGGATGCGGGAAGATCATCCGCAGCGCGATCAGAAACAGCACGATCCCGCCGCCGATGCGCAGCGACAAATCCGTCAGATGCATCGCGCGCAGGAAGCGGTCGCCGGCCAGCATGAAAAACAGCAGGATGCCGAACGCGATCGCCACTTCGCGCAGAACCACGATGCGGCGCCGCTCGATGGCGACACCCCGCAGCGCGTTGATGAAGATCGGGATATTGCCGAGCGGATCGGTGATGAGCAGCAGCAGAACCGTCGCAGACAGGAAGTTGTACTGCATTACTTCGCGAGCGCCGCCCGCACCTTGCCTGTCACAACGCCCGCAGCCTCTTCCACCGGCAGCAGCGTGGCTTCGGTATCGCGGCGGCCCTGGTATTCGAGCTTGCCTTCCTTCAGCCCGCGATCGCCGATCACGATGCGATGCGGCACGCCGATCAGTTCCCAGTCCGCGAACATCACGCCGGGTCGCTCGCCGCGATCATCGAGAATCACGTCGATGCCCGCTTCGGTCAGCGTCGCATACAGCTTGTCCGCCTGCTCGCGCACGGCGTCGCTGCGGTCATAACCCATCGGGCAGATCACGACCTCGAACGGTGCGATGGATTCCGGCCAGATGATGCCCTTGTCATCGAAGTTCTGTTCGATCGCCGCGCCCAGCACGCGCGTCACACCGATGCCGTAGCAGCCCATCAGCATCGGCGCAGGCTTGCCGTTCTCGTCGAGATACGTCGCGCCCATCGACTCGGAGTACTTGGTGCCGAGCTGGAACACGTGGCCGACTTCGATGCCGCGGCAGATTTCGAGCGTGCCCTTGCCGTCCGGCGAAGGATCGCCCGCGACGACGTTGCGGATATCCGCGACTTCCGGTTCCGGCAGATCGCGGCCCCAGTTCACGCCGGTCGTGTGGAAATCGACTTCGTTGGTGCCGACGACGAAGTCGCTCATGTTCGCCACCGTGCGGTCCGCGATCACACGCACCGGCTTCTTTGTGCCGATCGGCCCGAGATAGCCCGGCGGCGTGCCGAACCATTCGACGATCTCCGCTTCCGTCGCGAAGCGATAGCCCGCGAGGCCCGGCAGCTTGTTGACCTTGACGTCGTTCAGCGAATGATCGCCGCGCAGCATCAGCAACCAGATGGTCGGTTCCGCGCCTTCGTTGTCGGTGGCGAGGATGATCGACTTGATGGTCTTTTCGAGCGGGATGTTCAGGTGCTCGGCGACCGCTTCGCACTTCGCCTTGCCGGGCGTCGGCGTCTTCGTGAGCGCTTCGGTGGGCGCGGCGCGTTGCGCGATCAGCGGCAGCGCATCCGCGGCTTCCACGTTCGCGGCGAAGTCCGAAGTCGGGCAATACGCGATGTCGTCCTCGCCCGTCTCGGCGATCACGTGGAATTCGTGCGAGCCGCTGCCGCCGATCGAACCGTTGTCCGCCGCGACCGCACGGAATTCGAGGCCGATGCGCGTGAAGATGCGCACGTAGGCGTCGTACATCTTGCGGTACGACTCGGCGAGGCCGGCGCTGTCCTTATCGAAGGAATACGCGTCCTTCATGATGAATTCGCGGCCGCGCATGACGCCGAAACGCGGGCGGATTTCGTCGCGGAACTTCGTTTGAATCTGATAGAAGTTGACCGGCAACTGGCGATAGCTCTTGATCTCGCGGCGCGCGATGTCCGTCACGACTTCTTCGTGCGTCGGCCCGACGACGAAATCGCGCTCGTGGCGATCCTTGATGCGCAGCAGCTCCGGACCGTATTGCTCCCAGCGGCCGGATTCCTGCCACAGCTCGGCGGGCTGCACGGCGGGCATCAGCAATTCGAGCCCGCCCGCGCGATTCATCTCTTCACGCACGATGGCTTCGACCTTGCGAATGGAACGCAGGCCTATCGGCATGTAATCGTAGATACCGCCCGCGACGCGACGGATCATGCCGGCGCGCATCATCAGCTTGTGACTGACGATCTCGGCGTCGGCGGGGGCTTCCTTCAGGGTGCCGATGAAGAAACGGGATGCTTTCATTCAGAAATTTTCCAAAAGCGGCGCGCGCCTCGAACCATGTGGCTACGAGGCTGGCAAGACGGGTGAACAACGGAACGGTGGACGGCTTGCGTGAACCGGCACGCACTGACTCCGGCCGACAAGAAGAAGATTCTGCCGCCTTCCCGGTCGCGTGGCAAAGATTCCTCGCACTTCAGCGCATTTCTGCCCCGAAATGCAGCGGCCGCCGCGGGTTGAAACCGATGCGCCGGGTCCGTTATCTGTTTATAATCAAAGCAATTTTAAAGGATTCGAAGGTGGTTGTATGCTGGATCGTGAAGGCTTTCGCCCGAACGTCGGCATCATCCTCTTGAACGCGCGCAACGAAGTGTTTTGGGGCAAGCGGCTGCGTGAACATTCCTGGCAGTTTCCGCAAGGGGGTATCAAATACGGCGAAACCCCCGTGCAAGCAATGTATCGGGAGTTACACGAAGAAACCGGCCTGCTGCCTGAACACGTGAAAGTTGTCGGTCGCACACGCGACTGGCTGCGTTATGAGGTGCCGGATAAGTTCATCAAGCGCGAAGTGCGCGGACATTATCGCGGTCAGAAACAGATCTGGTTTCTGCTGCGCATGGTGGGGCGCGACTGTGACATTTGCCTGCGCGCGACGGACCATCCGGAATTCGATGCTTGGCGCTGGAATGAGTACTGGGTGCCGCTGGATGCGGTCATCGAGTTCAAGCGCGACGTTTATCAACTTGCTCTCACCGAGCTTTCCCGCTTCTTGCGGAGAACCAATGCTCGCGGCGAACGCGCCGCGCATCACGGGCCGCGCTATCCACGCGTCGTCCAGACGATGACGATCGAAGCACCTGCCGTAACCGCCGCTGGCGCTGCGGTTCAGGCAGAATGCACGATCAGCGAAGACGTGCGGATCATCGCAACGGGCGCATCGTGCGATTGATCGGCACCGGTCTTCGTCCATTTTGACACTCGGCACTTCGAAGAACCCGGCACCGCGAGCATTGCTCGCGGTGCCAGGTGCTTTGCCGCCCGCGCATCCGTTTATCGGGAACATCGAATTGAAAGTCATCGTCTCATCTGCGGTAGCCGTGGCCGTGTTCGCCGCGCTCGCCGGCTGCTCCAGTTCCAAAGCTCCGTCCGCGTCCAATCAGGATGACGGCGTGTTCACGTATCTGCTCGACCGGAAGTCGGAATGGGTCGAGAACAAGGTCGATACGCTTCCGCCGCTGCCGCAAGCGTCCAATCTGCTGCCGTTCAACGTCTCGCAGAACACGCCGCTGACATTCGCCGTCGACAAGACTTCGCTTACCGTCGGCAGTGACGGCGTCGTGCGATACGTCGTCGTCGCGACGAGTCCGGGCGGCGCGCGCAACGTGAACTACGAAGGCATCCGCTGCGATACCTACGAATGGCGGCGCTACGCAAGCATCGACGACGCGCAGACCGGCTGGGATCGCGGCGCGACGTTCGATTTCCGGCGCATCGAGAACGGCGAACTGAACGCCTATCAGGCGGCGCTGTATCAGGACTACTTCTGCACGAGCAAGCTGCCTGTCGGCAATGCGAAGCAGATCGTCGAGAACATCCAGTACAAGCGCACGCAGAGTTCGATCAACCTGCGCTGACGGTTTCGCCGCTCGTTCTGGCAGCAAAAAAGCCCGCTGGCCTTTCGGCTCAGCGGGCTTTGTCTTTACGGCTGCCGATGTCAGACCAGCACCAGATTGTCGCGATGAATCAGTTCCGGTTCGAGCATATAGCCGAGCACGCTTTCGATCTCGCCGCTCGGCCGCCGATGGATCAGCCGCGCTTCCGAACTGCTGTAGTTGGTGATGCCGCGCGCCACTTCCTGCCCCTGATCGTTGACGCACGCGATCACTTCCCCGCGACCGAACGCGCCCTTCACATCGACGACGCCGATCGGCAGCAGGCTCTTCCCGTCGGCCGTGAGCTTCTGGACGGCGCCGTCATCGATGACGACGTGACCGCGCACCTGCAAGTGATCCGCCATCCACTGTTTGCGCGCCGCGATGCGTGCCGTGCGCGCGATCAGTTGCGTGCCGATCATCTCGCCCGAAGCGAGCCGCGTCAGCACATCGGCTTCACGGCCACTCGCGATCACCGTGTTCGCGCCGCTATGCGCCGCGCGCTTCGCCGCGAGAATCTTGGTCAGCATGCCGCCGCGCCCGAGGCTCGAGCCCGCGCCGCCGGCCATCTGCTCGAGTTCGGGCATACCTGCATCGGCTTGCTCGACGAGCGTTGCACTTGGATCCTTGCGCGGGTCGGCGGTGAAGAGCCCGCGCTGATCCGTAAGAATGACAAGCGCATCGCCTTCGATCAGATTCGCCACGAGCGCGCCGAGCGTGTCGTTGTCGCCGAATTTGATTTCGTCGGTGATGACGGTGTCGTTCTCGTTGATGATCGGCACCGCGCCCAGGCGAAGCAGCGTCAACAGCGTGGAGCGCGCGTTCAGATAACGCTCGCGATCGGCGAGATCAGCGTGTGTGAGCAGAATCTGCGCGGTGCGGATGCCGTGCGCGCCGAAGCTGCTCTCGTAGACCTGCGCGAGCCCCATCTGCCCGACCGCGGCGGCAGCCTGAAGTTCGTCGATTTCGCGCGGCCGCTTGCTCCAGCCGAGCCGATGAATGCCCTCCGCGATCGCACCCGAACTGACGAGCACGACTTCCTTGCCCTGCTCGCGCAGCGCCGCGATCTGCGACGCCCAGCGGGCGATGGCCGCGTGATCCAGTCCGCGCCCATCATTGGTGACGAGACTGGACCCCACTTTCACTACGATTCGCTTCGCAGCGGCGATGACCGAACGCATCGTGCGCTTTCTCCTCGGGTGTCGCGGCCCGTATCAGCGGGTCGCTTCGTTACTCGTTGGCTTCTTTGCTCGCTGCGTCGTCGCGGAAGCGCACGTCGGCGGCGAGATCTTCCGCTTCGGCCGCACGCGAGGCGTCGGAATGCTGCGAGATGTAATCGAAGATGGCGTAGGTCAGCGCCTCACAGCCCTGGCCGGTGAGCGCGGAGATTTCATACACCGGGCCGTCCCATTCGAAACGCTCGATGAAGTCCTTCACGCGCGCCTCGCGCTCGTCCTCGGGCACCATGTCGAGCTTGTTCAGCACGAGCCAGCGCGGCTTTTCGAAGAGCGCCTCGTCGTACTTGCGCAGTTCGCCGACGATCGCCTTCGCATCGGCGACGGGATCGACGTTTTCATCGAACGGAGCCAGGTCGACCAGATGCAGCAGCACCCCGGTGCGCTGCAAGTGCCGCAGGAAGCGATGCCCCAGCCCCGCGCCTTCCGCCGCGCCTTCGATCAGCCCCGGGATATCCGCGATCACGAAGCTCTTGCTCGGCCCGACGCGCACCACGCCGAGATTGGGCGCGAGCGTCGTGAACGGATAATCGGCAATTTTGGGCCGCGCGTTCGAGACCGACGAGATGAAAGTCGATTTCCCCGCGTTCGGCATGCCGAGCAAGCCCACGTCCGCCAGCACTTTCAGCTCGAGCTTGAGCATGCGACGCTCGCCCGGCTTGCCATCGGTCTTCTGACGCGGCGCGCGGTTCGTGCTCGACTTGAAATGCAGGTTGCCGAGGCCGCCCGCGCCGCCCTGCGCGATCAGGACCTGCTGATTGTGCTCGGTCAGATCGGCGATGATTTCGCCCGTTTCCTGATCCGAGATGATGGTGCCGACCGGCATGCGCAGCGTGATGTCTTCGCCGCCCTTGCCATAGCAGTCCGCGCCGCGCCCGTTCTCGCCGTTGCGCGCCTGATGCTTCTTCGCGAACCGGTAGTCGATCAGCGTGTTAATGTTGCGATCCGCGACCGCGTAGACGCTGCCGCCGCGCCCGCCGTCGCCGCCGTCCGGCCCGCCGAACGGGACGAACTTTTCGCGGCGCATCGACGCGCTGCCATCTCCTCCGTCGCCGGCGATGACTTCGATCCTCGCTTCGTCAATGAACTTCATGCGTTGCTCCGTCCCGTGTTTCCAAGCGATGAGGCCGCCCCGGCGATAACGCCGTAGCTGCAGCCGAACCGCTATTTTGCCGTGACCGGCGGCTGCCGGTCATCGATAAGCGTGAATTCTGTCGATGCGGCGTTTTCCGCGCACCAATGCAAAAGGCCCCGCGAACTTCGCGGGGCCTTTTGCGGTCCTGAAGCCCGTGCGTAGGTTTTACGCTGCCGGGACGACGACGACCGTGTGCTTCTTCGCTGCGCCCTTCGTCGTGAACTGGACGTGGCCGTCGGTCAGCGCGAACAGCGTGTGATCCTTGCCGATGCCGACGTTTTCACCCGGGTGCATGCGCGTGCCGCGCTGGCGAACGATGATGCCGCCCGCGTTGATTGCCTGGCCGCCGTAAACCTTCACGCCGAGGCGCTTCGATTCCGAATCGCGGCCGTTGCGGGAAGACCCGCCTGCTTTTTTGTGTGCCATTTGCTATAGCTCCTTTACCGTTGTGCGCGACGCGTTAAGCGTTGATCGCGTCGATGCGCAGTTCGGTGTAGTTCTGGCGATGGCCAGCGTGCTTTTGGTAGTGCTTCCGGCGGCGCATCTTGAAGATGGTCACTTTCTTGTGACGACCCTGGGACACGACGGTAGCCTTGACGGAAGCCCCACTGACCAGCGGTGTACCGAACTGAATCGATTCACCTTCGCCTACTGCGAGAACCTGGTCGAGCGTGATTTCAGCGTCAATGTCTGCCGGTATCTGTTCTACTTTCAATTTTTCGCCAACGGCAACCTTATACTGCTTGCCGCCGGTTTTTATGACCGCGTACATTGAGAACCTCACTCAGAATTTCGTTTTCCCACGCACCACGCGCGGAAAACACGAGATTATACATAGGGTTAGGCAGCGCGTCAAAAGGCATTGACATTTGCCGTTTGTACCCGGCGTGCGGCATCCGTGCCCGATCTTCTGCGATTTCGCCCCGATCCGATCGCGATTGCGCCCGCTCGCGCGACCCTCGCGCGCCGCGGCACCCGTCGCCGCGCCGATTCGCCTTATAATCCGCCGCATTACCTTATCAGCCGATCATGTCGTCCACCGCCACTTCTTCCCCCGACGCCGCCGCACTGCTTGCCCCGATCGCCGAGGACATGCAGCAGGTCAATCGCGTCATCCGGCAGCGCCTGGCATCAGAAGTGATGCTCATCAATCAGATTTCCGAGTACATCATCGGCGCGGGCGGGAAGCGGCTGCGTCCGGCGTTGCTGCTGCTCGTGTCGGGCGCGCTGGGCGATACGACCGGGCATCGCCATGAACTCGCGGCGGTCGTTGAATTCATCCACACCGCAACGCTGCTGCACGACGATGTCGTCGATGAATCCGATCTGCGCCGTGGCCGCAAGACCGCGAACGCGCTGTTCGGCAACGCGGCGAGCGTGCTGGTCGGCGACTTCTTGTATTCGCGCTCGTTCGAGATGATGGTGAGCGTCGGCAAGATGCGCGTGATGGAGATTCTTTCGGTCGCGACCAACATCATTTCCGAAGGCGAAGTGCTGCAGCTTCTGAACATGCACGACCCGGACGTCGACGAAGCGCGTTACATGCAGGTCATCCGCTACAAGACGGCGAAGCTTTTCGAGGCGGCGGCACAACTGGGCGCGGTGCTCTCAGGTGCGGATGCGCGCACGGAAGCAGCGGCGGCGGAGTTTGGCCGGCGCATCGGCACGGCGTTCCAGATCATGGACGACTGGCTCGATTACACGGGCACGCCTGAATCGATGGGCAAGAATGCCGGCGACGACTTGCGCGAAGGCAAGCCGACGCTGCCGCTCATCTATCTGATGGAGCACGGCACGCCGGAACAGGCGGCGCTCGCACGCGAAGCCATCGAGCAAGGCGGCACGGATCGCTTCGACACGATCTTCCACGCAATCACCACGTCCGGTGCGCTCGATCACACGTTGCAATGCGCGCGAAATGAAGCACAGGCCGCCGCCGATGCGATTTCGTCATTCCCCAGTTCCATTTTCAAAGATAGCCTGCTAGAATTATGCTCTTACTCGACGGCGAGACAGTCTTAAACGAGACTTTAGCGCACAAAACGTCTAGTTAAGTTGAATTCGGGGTGTAGCTTAGCCTGGTAGAGCGCTACGTTCGGGACGTAGAGGCCGGAGGTTCGAATCCTCTCACCCCGACCAGAATTTGCAAAAACCCGCATGGTCCGCCATGCGGGTTTTTTCTTTTCCAGCCCCCGCTGCGTCATGCCTGGCCGATCGGCCGGGAGGCGAAGCGGGAAAGCCGTCTGCTATAGTCCCTTTCATCATCGCTTCTACTCGATCACCGCGTGGACAACCTTCCCTTATGGGCGCAAATCTGCGCCATCTTCCTGCTTCTCATTCTTTCCGGTTTTTTTTCGATCTCCGAAACCTCGATGATGGCGCTCAACCGCCATCGGCTGAAATTTCTGGCTAGCCAGGGATCGCTGCGCGCCCGGACCACGCAGGGCCTGCTCGCGAAGACCGATCAGCTGCTCTCCGTCATTCTCATCGGCAACAACCTGATCAACACGATCATCCCGGTGCTCACGACGTCGATCGCGCTGCGCACGTTCGGTCACAACAACGTCGTGCTGTCGGTGACGACGGGCGTGATCGCGTTCCTGATCATCGTGTTCGCGGAGATCGCGCCGAAGATCGTCGGGGCGACCTTTCCCGAGAAGGTCGCGTTGCCGGCGAGTCTCGTGCTTGCGCCGCTCATGCGCATCGCGCGGCCGCTCGTGTGGTTCGTCAATCTCTTCGCCAACGCCATTCTGGCCGCGCTGCACATCAACACGAAGGGCGGCCGCGATCAGCGTCTGTCGCCGGAAGAGCTGCGCACCATCGTGCTGGAAACCGGCAGCTTCATGCCGACCAAGCACCGCAGCATCCTGCTGAACCTGTTCGATCTGGAAAACATCTCCGTCGATGACGTGATGATTCCCCGCCGCCGGATCGAAGCGCTCGATTTCGACGCGCCGTTCGACCAGATCCTGCACCAGCTCGAAACCTGCTATCACAACAAGCTCGTTGTTTATCAGGGCGACATCGACCGCGTGCTCGGCATCCTGCACGTACGCAAGACGCTGTCGGCGCTGCATAACCAGGAACTCGAGCGCGAAACGCTGCGCGAACTGCTCATGGAGCCCTACTTCGTTCCCGCCGGCACGCCGGTTTTTCAGCAGCTTCAGTATTTCCAGGAGAGCGGCCAACGCATCGCGATCGTGGTCGACGAATACGGCGAATTGCAGGGCCTCGTCACGCCGGAAGACATCATCGAAGAACTGATCGGCGAGTTCACGACGACGATTCCGCGCGGCGCAGGCTCGCGCGGCTGGGACGAGAACGGCGAGTGCATCGTCCCGGGCAGCATGCCACTGCGGGAACTCAACCGTTGGCTGAAGCTCAGCTTGCCGACGGACGGCCCCAAGACGCTGAACGGTCTCATCCTCGAAACGCTCGAACAAATTCCGGACGGCGACGTATCGGTGCGTATCGCGGGCGTTCATTTCGAAGTCCTGCGCAGCGACGATCAGTCGATCCGCACCGTCAAGATCTTCCGCCCGCCGACGCCGGGCAAGCGCGTGCTGCGTTAGCCATTCGGACGAGTAGGCGCGGGCAAGCGGGCGCGGGATGATCGGCTCATCTCATTTCGCACCGTGCTCCGATGATCTCCGCCTTCCGCGCCGCCGAACCTTCTCTCGACACCGCATCCGATCCCGACTCGCCCGCCGTCTCGCTGCTCGCGAACACCTTGCGCGAAGCGGCCGAGCGCGGCGCGTCCGATATCCACGTCGAGCCGTCCGAGCACGATTGGCGCATCCGGCTGCGTGTCGACGGCGCGTTACACGTGCTGCGCCGTCCGCCACCGCATCTGCGCGATGCATTCGTGACGCGCATCAAAGTGCTGGCGCGCATGGATATCGCCGAGCGCCGCGTGCCGCAGGACGGCCGGCTGCGGCTCGCGCTTGGCGGGGGACAGACCGGCGACTATCGCGTGAATTCGCTGCCGACGCTCTTCGGTGAAAAGCTCGTGCTGCGTCGGCTGGATGCGCTGCCGCCGGACCTTTCGCTTGGCGCGCTCGGCCTGAGCGAAGCGCAAGGCCGCGTCGTCGATTCGGCGATTCGCGCGCCGCATGGTCTCGTTCTCGTCACCGGGCCGACAGGCAGCGGCAAGACCTTGTCCCTCTATTGCTTCCTGCAGATGCTCAACGCCGAAGCGCGCAACATCTGCTCGGTCGAAGACCCGGCCGAAATTCAGCTCGCCGGCATCAATCAGGTCAGCGTACGCGAGAAGGCCGGCCTGAACTTCGCCGTGGCGTTGCGCGCGTTCATGCGGCAGGACCCCGACGTCATCATGGTCGGCGAGATCCGTGACTCGGAGACCGCGGACGGCGCGGTGAAGGCCGCGCAGACCGGCCATCTCGTGCTCTCGACGCTTCACACGAACGACGCGCCTGCCGCGATCGCGCGCCTCATCGACATCGGCGTGGCGCCGTACAACCTTGCGTCGGCGCTGCGGCTCGTGACCGCGCAACGCTTGGTGCGCAAGCTGTGCGAGGCCTGCCGTGCGCGTTCGTCGCTCACGCTCGACGACGGCTTTCGTCCGTTCGAGCCGCGCGGCTGCCCGGCGTGTCATGGCATCGGGTATCGCGGGCGAATCGGTGTGCATCAGTTGATGCCGGTTTCGGATGCGATGCGCGAACTCATCGTCGCGCGGTCGGCGACGCATGCGATCTCGCGGCTCGCGCAATCGGAGGGCATGCCCGCGCTGCGCGACGCCGCTTTCGCTCGCGTGCGCGAAGGCGTGACGAGCGTCGCGGAAGCCGTGGACGCGACGGAGATCGTATGAGCGCGCAAGGATCATCGGACGTCCGCTTCGGCTGGCGCGGCATCGACGCGGAAGGCGCGCGCATGAGCGGAAAGCTCATCGCGGCCGATGCCGCTTCGGCGCGCGCGTCGTTGCGACGGGACGGCGTGATCGTCCTCGAACTCGAAGCGCTCGGCGACGCGCCGCCTGCGAAGGCATCGGCGTCGGATGTCGGCGTTTTCACGCGTCAGCTTGCCGGTCTGTTGCGCGCGGGGCTGCCGCTCGCGGGTGCACTCGAAATGCTCGGCGACGCGGGCGGACGTGGCGGCCTGCCGCGCATCGTGCGATCGCTTGCACGCGACATCACGCGGGGCGTGCCGTTTTCGGCCGCGCTCACGCGTCATCCGGGGGCGTTCGGCGCGCTTTATTGCCAGCTCGTCGCGGTCGGCGAAGTGGCGGGCGCGTTGCCCGCCGTGCTCGCGCGGCTCGCCGATGATCAGGACCGCGCCAGCGCCCAGCGCGCGAAGTTGCGTGCCGCGCTCGCCTATCCGGTGATGGTGCTGCTGCTGTCGCTCGCGATCACGGCGGGCTTGCTGATCGGCGTAGTGCCGACATTCAAGACGATCTTCGATGGCTTCGGCGCCGCGCTGCCCGCGCCGACGCGCTTCGTGCTCGCGTTGTCCGATGCCGTCGCGCATCATGCCGTGCCGTTCACGGCGCTCTGCGTCTGCGCGGTGCTGGCCGGTGCACGATGGCTCCGGCGTTCCCCCCGCGCCCGCGAAACCGCGGACCGCATTGCGCTGAAGCTGCCGATCGTCGGCGCGCTGCTGCGGTCGCTCGCCGTCGCCCGATGGAGCCGCGCGCTCGGCACCTTGCTCGCGGCCGGCACGCCGCTATCCGACGCGTTCGATTCCCTCGCGCACGCCACCGGCAATCAGGTGTTCGACCGCGCGACCGTCGAGATCGCGGCGCGCCTGCGCAACGGCGAACGTCTGGCTTTCGCGATGCGCGCGCTCGGCTGCTTCCCTCGGGACGTCGTGCAACCGATCGCCGTCGCGGAAGAATCCGGCTCGCTCGACGCAATGCTGCTCGATCTCGCCGCGCTCGCCGATCGTCAGGTGGACGAGCGCATCGGCACATTCGCGAGTCTGTGCGAACCGCTCGTCATCACGGTGCTGGGCGCGCTGGTGGGCGGCCTCGTCATCGCGATGTATCTTCCGATCATCCAGCTCGGCAACGTGGTGTAGCATCGCGGGCCAAAGACATCGCATCCAGATCATGCAGCCTCCGTTCGATCCGTCCGCCGCGCACCATGCGAGCGATTACCTGGCGCCGTTCGCGGCTTTGCCGGTCGTCGCGCAATACGCGTTCGCCGTCGTGTTCGGGCTGGTCATCGGCAGCTTTCTGACGGTCGTCGTGCATCGCTTGCCGGTCATGCTCGAACGCGCGTGGCGCGCCGAATTCGATTCCGCCGTGCCCGATGCTTCCAAAGCGCCCGCCGACGCGTATCCCGCGCGCTTCAATCTCGCGGTGCCGCGCAGCGCATGTCCGCATTGCGGTCACGTGCTGCGGGCATGGGAGAACATTCCGGTCCTGAGCTATCTCGCGCTGAGAGGACGATGCGCCTCGTGCGGCGCGCGCGTCAGTCCGCGCTACCCGTTGATCGAACTGGCGACCGCCGCGCTGGCAGCACTCTCGCTTTACGCTTACGGGCCCGACTGGCCGGCACTCGCGGCATTCGGCCTGTGCGCGACGCTGCTGGCTGCGAGCCTCATCGATTACGACACGCGCTATCTGCCCGACGTGCTGACGCTGCCGCTGCTGTGGGCGGGGCTGATCGTCAATCTGGGCGAAGGCGGATTCGCGACCCTTCACGACGCAGTCACCGGCGCGATCGCGGGCTATGTCTTTCTGTGGTGCGTGTACTGGATTTTCAAACTGGCGCGCGGCGTCGAAGGCATGGGCTACGGCGACTTCAAGCTGCTGGCCGCAATCGGCGCATGGCTCGGATGGGCCTCGCTCGCGCAAGTAGTCCTGATCTCGGCGGTGGCGGGCGCGGTGTTCGGCATCGTCGCAACGTGGCGGGGCCGCATGAGCTTCGAAGAGCCGTTGCCGTTCGGGCCGTTCCTTGCGGCGGGCGGGGCGATCACCCTGTTCGTCGGCACGCCGCTTTACGCATTGTTCGGATGAAGACAAGGAGCAGCAGATGTTCAGCATCGGGCTGACGGGCGGCATCGGAAGCGGTAAGAGCACGGTCGCGGACCTGTTCGCGGCGCGCGGCGTGCCGCTCATCGATACGGACATCATCGCGCATCAGGTGACGGCGCCGGGCGGCGTCGCGATGCCGCTGATCGCGAGCGAATTCGGCAGCGGCTTCCTGGCGCCCGACGGCTCGCTTGACCGCGCCCGAATGCGCGAACTCGTCTTCACCGAGGACACCGCCAAAGCCCGCCTCGAAGCCATCCTGCATCCGCTGATACGCGCCGAGACCGAGCGTCAGCGCCAGGCGGCGAGCGGCCCGTATCACATCGTCGTGGTGCCGTTGCTCGTCGAATCGGGGAACTGGGCTTCGCGGGTGTCGCGCGTGCTCGTCGTCGACTGCCCGGTGGAGACGCAGATCGAGCGCGTCATGCGGCGAAACGGCTTCCCGCGCGAGCAGGTGCTGGCGATCATCGCGAAGCAGGCATCGCGCGAAACGCGGCTCGCGGCAGCAGACGACATCGTGCGGAACGATGAAGCCGCCACGCTCGAAACACTCGCAACTCAGGTCGACGAACTCCACGCGCGTTATCTGGAACTCGCCGGGTGACGGTTTTCGAGTGTTGAATATCGAAGAAGTTGCGGATTTTGCCGGGAAAAGCGGTAAATGCGGCGAGAATGTGGCGCGATTTGCTAGGGTTCGGATGCGGCATTAGAATGTGCTGACTTCCGCTCATGGAAGCAACCGACCCACGCCGAGGCGAGCGCGCTTGATCCTTTACGAGTATCCCTTCAACGAGCGAATCCGGACGCTGCTGCGTCTCGAAGACTTGTTCGAGCGCTTCACGTTCTTTCTGACGCAGGAAGATCCTCGGGAGCATCATGTGGCGCTGACCACGCTCTTCGAAATCTCGGAAGTCGCGGGGCGCACGGACCTCAAAGCCGACTTGATGAAGGAACTGGAGCGCCAGCGTCAGACGCTCGCGCCGTTTCGCGGCAATCCGGGTATCGAGCAGGAGGCGCTGGAAGCCGTCCTTGGCGAAATCGAACAAACGCTCGCCGGTTTGGGCGACATGCACGGCAAGACCGGCCAGCATCTTGCGGACAACGAATGGCTTGCCAGCATCCGCAGCCGCACGATCATTCCCGGCGGCACCTGCAAGTTCGATCTGCCGTCGTATTACGCGTGGCAGCAGTTGCCCGTCGAACAGCGCCGTCAGGACATCGCGAGCTGGGTCATGCCGATGCTCGCCCTGCGCGACGCCGCTGCCATCGTGCTTCGGCTTGCGCGCGAGTCGGGCCAGGCGTCGAAAGTCATGGCGATGCAGGGAAGCTATCAGCAGATGCTCTCGGGCCGCACCTACCAGTTGATGCAGGTGCGCGTGTCGCCCGAAGTGCGCGTCATTCCGGAAGCGAGCGCCAACAAGTACATGCTGTGGGTGCGTTTCACCGTGCAGGACGGCGATCTGAAACCGCGCCCCGTCGATGTCGACGTCCCGTTTCATCTGACGCTTTGCAGCCTTTGAACCGCGCGGTCCGGCCTCATATAGTCGATTGTCGATTCAACGCCGGCTCAACTCGCCACGCCTCACCGTCATGACCACTGTCGTCAAATGTCCGACCTGCGCCAAGGAAGTGCGCTGGGTCCCGGAAAATCGCTATCGTCCGTTCTGCTCGGAGCGTTGCAAGCAAATCGATTTCGGCGCCTGGGCGGCCGAGAAGTACAAGATTGCGGGCAATTCGCAGGAAACGCCGCCGGACGACGATTCGCACGGCGGCCTCAACTAGCGGCCTCGCGGCTTCAACGCTCCGCTTCCGCCTCGAGCCAGTTCAACACCGGAATCGCGGCGGGCAGAAGCGGCGCGACCGCCACCGGAAGCGCCTGCCACGCGATCGCCTGCCCCTCGCGGCCACGGGGCGTCCCGCTCCAGCCGGTCACCTTGCAGAAAAAGAGACGCACGTAGGCATGCGGATAGTCGTGCTCCAGCGTGCGCCAGAGTTCGCACGCGGTCACGTCGATGCCCAGTTCCTCGTGCAGTTCGCGCGAAAGCGCCGCCTCGACGCTCTCGCCCGCTTCCAGCTTGCCGCCCGGAAACTCCCAATAGCCTTCGTACGGCTTGCCGTCGGGCCGCTGCGCGAGCAGATAGCGTCCGTCCGGCTGAACCATCACGCCGACGGCTACCTCGGTCACCTTGCGGCCATCGGGCGCGACGTCCGTTCGTGCTTCGTTCATGCCGCTCATTGCTTGCGGCCCGACCAGTCGCGCGCAAACTGCCACGCCACGCGGCCCGAGCGTGAACCGCGCTCGAGCGCCCAGACCAGCGCGTCGCCGCGCGCGCTTTCGATTTCGGCCGCCTCGCAACCGAAGTGTTTCAGCCAGTGGCCGACGATCGTCAGATAGTCGTCCTGCTTGAACGGATAGAAGCTCACCCACAACCCGAAACGCTCGGACAACGAAATCTTCTCTTCGACGACTTCGCCCGGATGAATCTCGCCGTCGGGCATGTGCTTGTACGACTCGTTGTCGCTCATGTACTCGGGCAGCAGATGGCGGCGGTTCGACGTCGCGTAGATCAGCACGTTGTCCGACTGGGCGGCCACCGATCCATCAAGCGCGACCTTCAGCGCCTTATAGCCCGATTCGCCTTCCTCGAACGACAAATCGTCGCAGAACACAATGAAGCGCTCGGGCCGCGCCGAGATCAGATCGACGATATCGCCGAGATCGTGGAGATCGTCCTTGTCGACTTCGATCAGACGCAGGCCGTCTTTCGCGTACGCGTTCAGGCACGCCTTGATGAGCGAGGACTTGCCCGTTCCGCGCGCGCCCGTCAGCAGCACGTTGTTGGCGGGCAGCCTGTTCACGAACTGCCGCGTGTTCTGCTCGATGAGCCCTTTCTGGCGATCGATGTTCTGCAGGTCGTCGAGCGAAATGTCCGAGATGGCGGGCACCGGCTGCAAAAAGCCGCGCCCCTGCCGCTTGCGCCAGCGGAAAGCCACCGCGGATTGCCAGTCGATATCGGGCGCGGCAGGCGGCAGCATGCCTTCGATACGCGCCAGAACCGCTTCGGCGCGCGTGAGAAATTGTTCGAGTTTGTCCATGTCTCTTTCTTTGCGCGCCGGTTCAGCGCGCGTTACGAGCGGTAATCGGCGTTGATGCTGACGTAATCGTGCGAGAGGTCGCAGGTCCAGACGGTTGCCTCGGCGTTGCCACGGCCGAGCACGACGCGAATCGCGATTTCGCTTTTCTTCATCACGCGCTGGCCGTCTTCTTCGCGATACTCAGGATTGCGCCCGCCGGCCTTTGCGACGAGCACGTCGTCGAGATACAGGTCGATCTTGCCGACGTCGAGGTCCGTGACGCCCGCATAGCCGATGGCGGCCAGGATACGGCCGAGGTTCGGATCGGATGCGTAGAACGCGGTCTTGACGAGCGGCGAATGACCAATCGCGTAGGCGATCTGGCGGCATTCAGCAACATCCTTGCCGCCTTCGACCGTGATCGTCATGAACTTTGTCGCGCCTTCGCCATCGCGCACGATCAGTTGCGCGAGTTCTTGCGCCACTGCCGTCACGGCGTCGCGCAGCGCGGCGTAGGCCGGCGCATCCGTCGACGTGATCGCGGGCAGGCTCGACTTCCCCGACGCGATGAGGATGAACGAATCGTTCGTGGAAGTATCGCCGTCGATGGTAATGCAGTTGAACGAGCGATCCGCCACGTGCTTCACGAGCTCGTCGAGCACCGGCTGCGCAACGGCGGCATCGAAGGCGAGGAAGCCGAGCATCGTCGCCATGTTCGGCTTGATCATGCCCGCGCCCTTGCTGATACCGGACAACGTAACCGCATGACCGTCGATCTGCACTTGGCGCGACGACGCTTTCGGCAGCGTGTCGGTCGTCATGATGGCTTGCGCGGCGTCGAACCAGTGAGCGGGCTGCTGATTGGCGAGCGCGGCGGGCAGACCGGCTTTCAGGCGATCGATCGGCAGCGGCTCGAGAATCACGCCGGTCGAGAAAGGCAGAATCTGCTGCGGGTCGACGCCCGCGAGACGCGCGAGTTCGGCGCAGGTTTCGCGGGCGTGCGCCATGCCTGGCTCACCGGTACCCGCGTTCGCGTTGCCCGTGTTGACGACCAGCGCGCGAATGCCCTTGCCCCCGGCGCGCACCGCGTCCAGATGTTCGCGGCACACCGTCACCGGCGCGGCGCAGAAGCGGTTTTGCGTGAACACGCCCGCGACGGTCGCGCCTTCATCGACGCGAATCACGAGCACGTCCTTGCGATTGGGCTTGCGGATGTTCGCTTCGGCCCAGCCTAGCGTGACGCCTGGAACCGGATGTAGCGCGGCGGGATCGATCGAGGGGAAGTTGACAGCCATGTTCGCGACTCGCTGATGGTGGCGAGTGCCGGCCCGATGCGCCGGCACGCTGTGAAAGACTGACGCCGCCTGAAGCTGTGATGCTGCGGACGGCGCCGTGAAACGCTCGGGGCGCGCAGCGCGGCCCGGTTGAGACCTGCAAAGACAAACGACGCATTGCTGCGTCGCTCGTCCGTTTTGTCGATCAGAAAGCGCTTATGCCAGCTTTCCGTGACAGTTCTTGTACTTCTTCCCGCTGCCGCACGGGCACGGGTCGTTGCGGCCGACCTTCGGCACTTCGTCGGACGGGCGCGTGGCCACGGTGATGTCGTCGCTCGCCGCCATCGCCTGATTGACCATCTGCGCGGTGGCGGTCGCCGCAGCGGCGGCTGCCGGCGTAGCGGCCGGCGCGGCGGCCGCGTTGAAGTCCGCGTGCGTGAACGACACGTTCTCCAGATGGCTGCCCTTCTCTTCGTACTGCTCGGCGGCTTCTTCCAGTTGCTCCGGCGACTGGATCTGCACGTTCATCACGACGCGCGTGACTTCCTGCTTCACGGAATCGAGCATCGCGGCGAAGAGTTCGAACGCCTCGCGCTTGTATTCCTGCTTCGGATTCTTCTGCGCATAGCCGCGCAGATGGATGCCCTGACGCAGATGATCGAGCGCGGCCAAATGCTCGCGCCAGCGGCTGTCGAGCGTCTGCAGCATGATCGAGCGTTCGAATGCGCTGAACGATTCGCGGCCCACGAGCGCGACCTTCGCCTCGTACGCTTCGTCGGCGGCGGAAAGCACGGCTTCGGAGATTTCCTCGGCGTCGATCGAGTTGGACTCGTTGATCATCTCCTGAATGGCCAGATCCAGCGACCACTCGTTGCGCAGCACTTCCTCGAGTTCCGGCGCGTCCCACTGTTCTTCGATACTGCCCGCCGGAACGAACGTGCGCACTAGATCGCTGATCACGCCGTGACGCATCGCGGCGATGGTCTCCTGCACGTCGTTCGCTTCGAGCAACTCGTTGCGCTGCTGATAGATGACCTTGCGCTGATCGTTGGCGACGTCGTCGTACTCGAGCAGTTGCTTGCGGATGTCGAAGTTGCGCGCTTCGACTTTGCGCTGCGCGCCTTCGATCGAACGCGTGACCATGCCCGCTTCGATCGGCTCGCCTTCCGGCATCTTCAGGCGGTCCATGATCGCGCGGACGCGGTCGCCCGCGAAGATGCGCAGGAGCGGATCGTCCAGCGAGAGATAGAAACGCGACGAGCCCGGATCGCCCTGACGGCCCGCGCGGCCGCGCAACTGGTTGTCGATACGGCGCGATTCGTGACGCTCCGTGCCGATGATATGCAGCCCGCCCGCAGCCTTCACGTGGTCGTGCAGCGTCTGCCATTCGTCGTGCAGCTTCTGGATGCGTGCGGCTTTTTCTTCTTCGGGAATCGAAAGATCCGCCTCGATGAACGACGCCTGCTTCTCGACGTTGCCGCCGAGCACGATGTCCGTGCCGCGACCCGCCATGTTCGTCGCAATGGTCACGACGCCCGGCCGGCCCGCTTCCGCGACGATCGCCGCTTCGCGTGCGTGCTGCTTCGCGTTGAGCACTTCGTGACGCACGCCCGCCTGCGTCAGCAAGCCGGACAGCAACTCCGACGCTTCGATCGACGTGGTGCCGACGAGCGTCGGCTGGCCGCGCTCGACGCAATCGCGGATATCGCGGATGACGGCGTCGTAACGTTCCTTCGACGTCTTGTAGATCTGGTCCTGCTTGTCGACGCGCTTCGGCGGACGGTTCGTCGGAATCACGACCGTTTCGAGGCCGTAGATTTCCTGGAATTCGTACGCTTCGGTGTCCGCCGTGCCGGTCATGCCGGACAGCTTGGAATACATGCGGAAGTAGTTCTGCAGCGTGATCGAGGCGAGCGTCTGGTTCTCCGCCTGAATCTGCACGTGCTCTTTCGCTTCGACGGCCTGATGCAAGCCGTCCGACCAGCGGCGGCCGGTCATCATGCGGCCCGTGAATTCGTCGACGATCACGACTTCGCCGTTTTGCACCACGTAATGCTGATCGCGATGGAAGAGCGTATGCGCGCGCAGTGCCGCATAGATGTGATGCATCAGCGTGATGTTCTGCGGCGCGTAGACACTTTCGCCTTCGCCGATCAGGCCCCACTCGACGAGCAGACGCTCCGCCTTCTCGTGGCCCGACTCGGTCAGGAACACCTGACGCGCTTTCTCATCGAGCGTGTAGTCGCCCGGCTTCTCGACGCCCGTGCCGTCCGCCTTCTCCTCGCCGATCTGCATTTCGAGCAGCGGCGGCAGCGCGTTCATGCGCACGTAGAGGTCGGTGTGGTCTTCGGCCTGGCCGGAGATGATGAGCGGCGTACGCGCTTCGTCGATGAGGATCGAGTCCACTTCATCGACGATCGCGAAATTGAGCGGCCGCTGCACGCGCGCATCGGTCTCGTAGACCATGTTGTCGCGCAGATAGTCGAAGCCGAACTCGTTGTTCGTGCCGTAGGTGATGTCCGCCGCGTAGGCTTCCTGCTTCTGCGCGTGCTGCATCTGCGACAGATTCACGCCACACGAGAGCCCGAGGAAGTTGTACAGGCGAGCCATCCATTCGGCGTCGCGCTGGGCGAGGTAGTCGTTGACCGTCACGACGTGCACGCCCCGGCCCGACAGCGCGTTCAGATACGCCGCGAGCGTGGCAACGAGCGTCTTGCCCTCGCCGGTGCGCATTTCGGCGATCTTGCCGTAGTGCAGGACCATGCCGCCGATCAACTGGACGTCGAAGTGGCGCATCTTCAAGACGCGCCGGCTCGCCTCGCGACAGACGGCGAAGGCTTCGGGCAAAAGCACGTCGAGCGACTCGCCGCCGGCGACGCGCTTGCGGAACTCGTCCGTCTTCGCGCGCAACTGATCGTCCGAATATTTCTCGACGGTCGGCTCGAGGGCATTGATCGCCGCAACGGTCTTTTGGTACTGCTTGATCAGCCGCTGATTGCGGCTGCCAAAAATCTTCTGAAGGAAACCGGTCGTCATCGGATCAGTGTCTGCGTCGCGGCTTCGGAGGACGACAGTTTAAACCTGCGTCCGGGCTCCAAAAAACCTCGGCGACTTAAGTCCATGGGGTGAAATTCGAATCGGGAATTTTAGCACGCGAGTCAAGCACGCCTTGCGTCGGCGTGGGCTCGCGGACGTCGGCGGAACGCGACAGTCAACCGCTTGAAAGCTCCGCTGCGCGGGCGTCGGTACAAGGCATCCGGGCGTTCCGGGCGGCAGGCTCGCGGTACAATCGATGGGTCGCGTCACGCGTCCGTCGATTAAGAAATGAGCCGTTTTTCTACAAATTCAAGGTATCCGCCCAGGCGGCTGGACCCGCGCCGGCCGCAAGCCGTCGCTGACGTGCTCGGCCAGACCGATGCTTTCCGCGCATTGCGTGCCGGCGTCGAGCAAATGGCGGCGCTGCAACGCGATCTGACGGCGCTTTTGCCGGATTATCTCGCCGCCAACATCGAACCCGGCTTCATCAAGGATGGCGTGCTCGCGCTCTTCGCCGCGCACAATGCGCTAGCGGCGCGTCTGCGTCATATGGAGCCTCGCCTGCTTGCCGATCTTCAACAACGCGGCTGGGCGGTCGATTCGCTGCGAATCCGCGTGCGTCCGCAAGCGGTGAGAGAAGCGGCGCCGCCCAAGCAGGCGCGCATGTCGGCGGCGGGCGCATCGGCATTGCATGAGCTGGCTGAGTCGCTGGCGCCGTCGCCGCTGCAGGAGGCGCTTGCGCGCATGGCGGCACGCCACCAGGGCCGCGGACAAAAAAAATGAGCGGCGCTTTCGCTGCCGCTCACCTTGTTCCGCTTGCCGCTTGCCGCTTGCCGCTTGCCGCTTGCCGCTTGCCGCCGCCGATGATCAGGCGAATGCGGTCTGCGTATCGAACGCGAAACCGCGTGGCGCTTTCTGCGTGTCGTCGAACGTGACGATTTCATAGGCGTCTTCGTTCGCCAGCAGTTCGCGCAGCAGCATGTTGTTCATCGCGTGGCCGCCCTTGTACGCCTTGTACGCCGCCAGCAACGGATGTCCGGCTACATACAGGTCGCCGATGGCGTCAAGCATCTTGTGCTTCACGAACTCGTCGTCGTAGCGCAGGCCGTCGTTATTCAGGATGCGGTACTCGTCCAGCACGATCGCGTTGTCCATGCTGCCGCCGCGTGCAAGGCCCAGTTCGCGCATCATTTCGACTTCGTGCGCGAAACCGAACGTGCGTGCGCGCGCGATATCGCGAACGTACGACGTGGTCGCGAAGTCCACTTCCAGCGCCTGCCCCGTCTTGTCGACGGCGGGATGACGGAAGTCGATAGTGAAGCTCAGCTTGAATCCGAAGTACGGCTCGAGGCGCGCGAACTTGTCGCCGTCGCGCACTTCGACCGGCTTCCTGACCTTGATGAATTTCTTCGGCGCGTTCTGCTCTTCGATACCCGCCGACTGAATCAGAAACACGAAGGAAGCCGCGCTGCCGTCCATGATCGGAATCTCTTCGGCGGTCACATCGACGTACAAGTTGTCGATGCCCAGACCCGCGCACGCCGACATCAGGTGCTCGATGGTCGACACGCGCGCGCCGTCCTTCTGCAACACCGATGCGAGCCGGGTGTCGCCGATTGCCATGGCCGAGACCGGAATGTCCACCGGCTGCGGCAGGTCGACCCGCGAGAAGACAATGCCCGTTCCCGCCGGCGCCGGTCGCAGCGTCAGATCGACCTTGCGGCCGGAGTGAAGGCCGATTCCCACGGTTTTGACGACGGTCTTGATTGTTCGCTGCTTCAACATGATTTTAGTCCGATAGCATTCCCGATAAAGAGAATTAATCGCACGCAGAATTCTAATAGATCGAAGTATACTCGATTCGGAACATTTCGTCCCAAACCAAGGCGTATCAACTGTTTCCCTGTGTTACGCCGCGATCTCGGGAGAGTCAAGTGAAACGGGCCGATGGCCGGAATGGAGGCATTTCCGGTCATCGGCCCTAAGTTGTCGCCGATTGCGAGGACGTCTTTCAGCGTTGCGTAACTACAACGACACGCAACGCGACGCCACTGCCATCAGGTCAACGTCGCCAGGATGCTTCGAGCGTCGCTGACTTCGAACTTGCCGGGCGCTTCGACAGCGAGCGTCTTGACCACGCCGTTGTCGACCACCATCGCGTAGCGCTGGGAACGGATTCCCATGCCGCGCTCGGTCAAATCCTGATCCAGTCCGAGTGCCTGAGTGAAACGCGCACTGCCGTCCGCAATCATCTTCACCTTGCCCGCGGTTTGAAGATCGCGTCCCCACGCGTTCATCACGAACGCGTCGTTGACGGAAACGCACCAGATTTCGTCGATGCCCGCGGCGAACAACTCGTCCGCTGCGTCGACGTAGCCCGGCACGTGCCTGCCGGAGCACGTTGGCGTGAACGCGCCCGGCAATCCGAAGATCACCACGCGCTTGCCTGCGGCCCGCTCGCGCGCCGGGAACCCGTTCGGTCCCACGGCACAGCCCTCGCTCGCCACTTCGATGAACTCGAAGAGACGCGCATCAGGCAACGTTTCACCCACTTCGATCATGCTCGGTCCTTCCCTCGTCAGTGCCCGGACATCCCTGGCGCTCATTCGTCCCGCAGTGCCACCGATGCGTGCTTCGACGGTTCAGGTTTCATTTGCCTTCGGCAAATTCGCGGGCGGCTGGCCACGGCCTGGCGTCGTTACTTCGACGCGGCCTTGGACAGTCGCCCCACGCGAAACCTGCATCGCCGGTTCACGCTCGACGTGCCTGCGGTGGCTGGACTGCTCGTGCCAGCAACCGAAAGGCGCGGGGCCTGTCAGTCCGCTTGCTTGCGCAGGAACGCGGGGATGTCGTACGTATCGACGCCCTTCTCCTGCAATGCCTGCACATGCGATGCCGCGGTTTCACGCGTCGAGCGCCACACTGCCGGCGTATCGAGTTGACCGTAGTCCGTCGTCTGACCGTGCTGCGGCGCGTAGTTGCCATGCGCTGCATGCGCGACCGGCTGATTGTCGGTGCCCGTGCGCAGAAGCGTCATCGGCGCTTGCTGCTGCTTCTTCGCCGCACGGCCCAGGCCCGTCGCGACCACGGTCACGCGCAGGGCATCGCCCATTGCGTCGTCGTACACGGCGCCGAAAATCACCGTGGCGTCGTCGGCTGCGTAGGACTTGATCGTGTTCATCACTTCGCGGGTTTCAGACAGACGCAGCGAACGGCTCGACGTGATGTTCACCAGCACGCCGCGCGCACCCGACAGGTCCACGCCTTCGAGCAGCGGGCTCGCCACGGCCTGTTCAGCCGCGAGACGCGCACGATCGACGCCGGCAACCGTCGCCGTGCCCATCATGGCCTTGCCCTGCTCGCCCATCACCGTCTTCACGTCTTCGAAGTCGACGTTGACGAGACCATCGACATTGATTATTTCAGCGATGCCCGCGACGGCGTTGTTCAGCACGTCGTCCGCGCACTGGAAGCACTTGTCCATCTCGGCGTCGTCGCCCATCACTTCGAAGAGCTTGTCGTTCAGCACGACGATCAGCGAATCGACGTGATCTTCCAGTTGCTGCGAGCCGGCTTCAGCGACGCGCATGCGGCGGCCGCCTTCGAACTCGAACGGCTTGCTGACGACGCCGACCGTCAGAATGCCCATTTCCTTCGCAATCTGCGCGACGACCGGCGCCGCGCCCGTACCCGTGCCGCCACCCATGCCCGCGGTGATGAACACCATATGGGCGCCACGGAGCGCGTCGGCGATGCGCTCGCGTGCATCTTCCGCCGCTTCCTTACCCTTCTCCGGCTTGGCGCCTGCGCCCAGGCCGGTCATACCCAATTGCAGGACCGCCGGCGCGCGCGAGCGAGCCAGCGCCTGCGCGTCGGTGTTCATCACGATGAAATCGACGCCCTGCACACCCCGATTGATCATGTGCTGAACGGCGTTGCCGCCCGCACCGCCAACTCCGACCACCTTGATGATCGTTCCGTTGGTTTCCGTTTCCAGCATTTCGAAATCCATGTTGCCTCCGTCAAGAATGAAGATCGGCGTTATCCGGTGAGAGATCGGGCAACCTCTCGCCGCGCGCTAGCCGCCGGTACCGGCGCGAATTATATTCACTGCTTACATAAATTTGTTCGTACTGCTGTGCTGCGCTCGGGCTTTAGAAGTTTCCGAGGAACCAGTCCTTCATTCGCGTGAGCACTTGCCCCATCGATCCGTTCTGCACCGCGACCTTGCGGCCGCGCATGCGCTGCGAGCGTCCTTCGGCGAGCAGGCCCATCGCGGTCGAGTAGCGCGGGTTGCGCACGACATCCGCGAGACCGCCTGCATACTCCGGCACGCCAATGCGCACCGGCTTCAGGAAGATGTCTTCGCCGAGTTCGACCATGCCGGGCATCATCGCCGCGCCGCCGGTCAGCACGACGCCGCTCGACAGCAGCTCTTCGTAGCCGGATTCGCGCACGACCTGCTGCACGAGCGAGAACAGTTCTTCGACGCGCGGCTCGACCACCGCCGCCAGCGCCTGGCGCGACAACGTGCGCGGACCGCGTTCGCCGAGGCCCGGCACTTCGATCATTTCGTCCGGATCGGCGAGCGCCTGCTTCGCGATGCCGTAGCTCACCTTGATGTCTTCCGCGTCGGGCGTCGGCGTGCGAAGCGCCATCGCGACGTCGCTCGTGATCTGGTCGCCGGCGATCGGAATCACCGCCGTATGACGGATCGCGCCTTCGCTGAAGATCGCGATATCGGTCGTGCCGCCGCCGATATCGACGAGCACGACGCCCAGTTCCTTCTCGTCCTCGGTCAGCACCGCGAGCGACGACGCAAGCGGTTGCAGAATGAGGTCGTTCACTTCGAGCCCGCAGCGGCGCACGCACTTGACGATGTTCTGCGCCGCGCTCACCGCGCCCGTGACGATATGCACCTTCACTTCGAGGCGGATGCCGCTCATGCCGATCGGCTCGCGCACGTCCTCCTGCCCGTCGATGATGAATTCCTGCGTCAGGATATGCAGCACCTGCTGATCGGTCGGGATGTTGATGGCCTTCGCCGTCTCGATCACGCGCGCGACGTCGGTCTGCGTCACTTCCTTGTCCTTGATCGCGACCATCCCGCTCGAATTGAAGCTGCGGATGTGACTGCCCGCGATGCCGGTGAAGACGTTGGTGATCTTGCAATCCGCCATCAGCTCGGCTTCCTCGAGCGCGCGCTGAATGGACTGCACCGTGGCCTCGATATTGACCACGACGCCCTTCTTCAACCCCTTCGAGTCGCTCTGACCGAGTCCGATCACCTCGTAGTGGCCCTCGCCCTTCAATTCGGCGACGATCGCGACCACCTTCGACGTTCCGATGTCGAGGGAAACCAGCAGGTCTTTGTAGTCTTTGCTCATAGCGTGCTCATGCCTGTGATGTCTGCTTACTTCTTGGCCTTGTCGGTGTCGTTGATGAAGCGCATGCTGGCGGCGCGTATCGCGAAGCCATTGGGGTAACGCAAATCCGCATATTCGATCTCCTTGCCCCACCGCCCCGTCACGGAGGGCCACGATGCGACGAACCGCCTGGTGCGGTCATACAGCGTGTCCTGATTGCGCTCGCGGCCGAGCTCGATCTGCGTGCCGTTCGAGAGCTTGACCGTCCACGCGAAACGCGGCGACAGCGTCACTTCCTCGGGCTGCGCATCGAGCGGCGCAAACCACTTCTGAAAATCGTGATAACGCGCGACGACTTCCTTCGCCGTGCCTTCCGGACCGTCGAACGCGGGCAGGTCGTCGTCGAGCTCGCCCTGATTCGCGGTGAAAAGCTCGCCGTCGACGCTCACCAGTTGATCGTTGCCCCACGTGCCGAGCGGCTTGTACTCCTCGAGCGTCACCGCGAGGGCGTTCGGCCATACGCGGCGCACGCTCGCATGACGCACCCACGGCATCTGTTCGAACGCGGTCCGCGCGGTATCGAGATCGACGGTGAAGAAGTTGCCCTTCAAATGCCCGACCACGCTCGCACGCACCGTGGGCGTATTGATGTGCTGCGTGTCGCCGTCGATCTGAATTTCGCGCAGGCGGAACTCGGGACGCTGGATCGCCCATACGCCCGCGGCGCATAGCAGCATCAGCACGAGCATGGCGTGCAGCGCGCTGGCGGCCAGGTTCATCTGGCGAACGTTGTTCCACATGGCTCGTGCTTCGTCTTGTTCCGTTGATCCTGCGTTAGCTCGTAAGCGTGAGCGACAACACCTTCACGACCAGGTCCTTGTAGCTGATGCCGACCGCCCGCGCGGCCTTCGGCGGCAGCGAGTGATCGGTCATGCCAGGCGCGGTGTTCACTTCGAGGAAGTACGGGTTGCCGTCCGCGTCCAGCATGAAATCGGCGCGGCCCCAGTCGGTGCAGCCGAGCATGTCGAATGCGCGCTGCGTCAACTGCTTCATGCGCGTTTCCTCCGCGTCGGTCAGGCCGCAGGGAATCAGGTATTGCGTGTCGTCGGCGACGTACTTCGCGTGGTAGTCGTAGAACTCGCCCGCCGGAATGATCCGGATGACCGGCAAGTCGAGATCGCCCGCGATGCAGCACGTGTACTCGCCGCCGCCTTCGATGCTCTTCTCGACGATCACGATCTTGTCGAACTGCGCAGCCTGCTCCAGCGCCGGCACGAGCGACTCTGCGTTCTTCACCTTGATGACCGCGACGCTCGATCCTTCGCTCGCGGGCTTCACGAAGAGCGGCAGGCCGAGCCTGGCGATGATGTCCTGCGCGCGCGATGCATAGTCGTCGCCGCGCACGACGGTCTCGAACGGC
Source organism: Caballeronia grimmiae (assembly GCF_000698555.1). Classification (GTDB taxonomy): domain Bacteria; phylum Pseudomonadota; class Gammaproteobacteria; order Burkholderiales; family Burkholderiaceae; genus Caballeronia; species Caballeronia grimmiae. Next base: position 99,527 of record NZ_JFHE01000017.1, read on the forward strand.
GGCGTCGGGATGCCGGTCTGCTGCCACACGAGCTTCGTGCGCAGCTTGTCCATGCCGAGCGCGGACCCGAGCACGCCGCTGCCGGTGTACCGGATGCCGTAGAAGTCCAGCGCGCCCTGCAACTGGCCGTTCTCGCCATAACCGCCGTGCAGCGCGATGAACGCGCGCTCGAAGCCCTCGGCTTTCAGATCGGAGAGCGGACGCTCGGCGGGATCGAACGGATGCGCGTCGACGCCGGCGTCCCGCAGTCCTTCGAGCACGAGCCGGCCCGAATTGAGCGAGACTTCGCGCTCCGCGGAATTTCCGCCGAGAAGCACGGCCACTTTGCCGAAGACTTTCGGATCGATGTTGTTCACTGTGTTGCTCATTGCGTCGCTCATTGCTGTCATCACTGCGGCTGGCTCTGCGCGAGCCGCCCGCATACACCGCCGATGGAACCCGCGCCCATCGTGATTACTACATCGCCATTGCGCGCGATCGTCGTCAGCGCGTCGGGCACCTCGTCCACCGTTTCGACGAACACCGGCTCGATCTTCCCGGCGACGCGGATCGCACGCGCGAGCGCGCGGCCATCGGCGGCGACGATCGGCGCTTCGCCGGCTGCGTAGACATCGGTGAGGACGAGAGCGTCGACCGTCGAGAGCACCTTGACGAAGTCCTCGAAGCAGTCGCGCGTGCGCGTGTAGCGATGCGGCTGGAAGGCAAGCACGAGACGCCGGTCGGGAAATGCACCGCGCGCCGCCGCGACCGTCGCGGCCATTTCGACCGGGTGATGACCGTAGTCGTCGATCAGCGTGTACGCGCCTTCGTTGTCAGTCGTCTTCACTTCGCCGTAGCGCTGGAAGCGCCGGCCGACACCGTTGAAGTCGGCGAGCGCCCTCTGGATATCGGCATCCGCAACTTCGAGTTCAGTCGCAATCGCGATGGCCGCGAGCGCGTTCTGCACGTTGTGCAGGCCGGGCAGGTTCAGCACGATATCGAGCGGCGGCGCGTCTTCGCGCATCGTCGTGAAATGCATGCGGCCGCCGCGCGCCTCGACGTTCACCGCGCGCACTTGCGCCTCCGCGCCGATGCCATAGCGGATGATCGGCTTCGACACGAACGGCAGGATTTCGCGCACGTTCGGGTCGTCGACGCACAGCACCGCGATGCCATAGAACGGCAGCCGGTGCGTGAACTCGATGAACGCCTGCTTGAGCCGCGCGAAGTCGTGGCCGTAGGTGTCCATGTGATCGGCGTCGATGTTCGTGATGACTTCGATCACCGGGAAAAGATTCAGGAACGACGCGTCCGATTCGTCCGCTTCGGCGACGATGAAATCGCCCGTGCCGAGCCGCGCGTTCGCGCCGGCGCTGATCAGCCGTCCGCCGATCACGAAGGTCGGATCGAGCCCGCCCGCGGCGAGCACGCTCGCGACGAGCGACGTGGTCGTGGTCTTGCCGTGCGTGCCGGCAATCGCGATGCCCTGCTTCAGGCGCATCAGTTCCGCGAGCATCACGGCGCGCGGCACGATCGGCACGCGGCGATGGCGCGCGGCGAGCACTTCGGGATTGTCGGGCCGCACGGCCGTCGATACGACGACCGCATTCGCGCCTTCGATGTTCTCTTCGCGATGACCGATCTCGACACGCGCGCCGAGCGCACGAAGCCGCTCCGTGACCGCGTTTTGCGCGAGGTCCGAACCGCTGACCTGATAACCGAGATTGAGCAGCACTTCAGCGATGCCGCTCATCCCCGCTCCGCCGATGCCGACGAAGTGAATGTGCTTGACGATATGTTTCATGTCTTAATGTGCCTCCCGAGCTTGCGCGTTCAGACGCGCGCCGGCCACGTCGGCGCAGATGCTCGCGACCCGTTCGGTCGCGTCCGGCTTCGCCAGCGCGCGCGAGCGCACGGCCATTTCGGCGAGCGTCTCCCGCGACTGCGCACGCAACCAGCCGGCGAGCTTTTCCGCCGACAAATCGCGTTGTTGTATCAATTCAGCAGCGCCGTTCCTGGCGAGGAACGCGCCGTTGGTCGTCTGGTGATCGTCGACGGCGAACGGGAACGGCACGAAAAGCGCGGCCACGCCGACCGCCGCGATTTCCGAAACCGTCATCGCGCCCGAGCGGCAGATCACGAGATCGGCGGATGCGTAAGCACTTGCCATGTCCTCGATGAACGGCACCAGTTGCAAGTCCTCACCGCGCGCCAAACCCGCCGCCGCGTAGTTCGCTTCCAATGCTTCGATGTGCTTTGCGCCCGCCTGATGCACGATGCGCGGACGAACATCGGCGGGAAGCAACGCAAGCGCTTTCGGCACCGTTTCGTTCAGCGCGGCAGCGCCAAGACTTCCGCCGACCACGAGCACGTTCAGCTTTCCCGAGCGAGCGGCGTAGCGTTCTTTGGGCGGCAATGTCTCGTTAAGTTCCGCACGAATCGGATTGCCGGTCCATTCGGCATTCGGCAACGCATCGGGGAACGCGACGAGCACCCGCTTCGCAAGATGCGCGAGTACCTTGTTTGCGAGGCCCGCGATCGAATTCTGTTCGTGCAGCACGAGCGGACAGCCCGCGAGCTTGGTCATGACGCCCGCCGGGAACGTGATGTAGCCGCCCATGCCGAGCACGACGTCCGGCCTGACCTGGCGCAGCACGCGCAGACTTTGCGAACACGCGCGCAGCAGGTTCACGGGCAGCATCAGCTTGGTCTTGATGCCCTTGCCCCGCACACCGCCGAAGCGCACGGCTTCCATCGGAATGCCGTGCTTCGGGACGAGCGTCGCTTCCATGCCGCTCGCGTTGCCGAGCCACACGACGCGCCATCCGCGCGCCTGCATCCAGTGCGCGACGGCCAGCCCCGGAAACACGTGGCCGCCGGTGCCGCCGGCCATGACCATCAGCGTGCGGTTGTTCTGCGCGGTCATACCTTTCCTCCGCGCATCAGGACGCGATTCTCATAGTCGACGCGCAGCAGTACCGCCAGCGCGACGCAGTTCAGCAAGATGCCCGAGCCGCCGTAGGAAACGAGCGGCAGCGTGAGACCTTTGGTCGGCAAGAGGCCTAGGTTCACGCCCATGTTGATGAAGGTCTGCGCGCCGAACCAGATGCCGACGCCCTTGGCCATCAGCCCCGCGAACGTGCGGTCGAGCGCGAGCGCCTGACGGCCGATTTCGAACGCGCGGCGCACGATCCAGTAGAACAGCAGAATGACGCAGATGACGCCGACGAAGCCCAGTTCTTCGCCGATCACCGCGAGGATGAAGTCGGTATGCGCTTCGGGCAGATAGTTGAGCTTCTCGACACTGCCGCCCAGTCCGACGCCGAACCATTCGCCACGCCCGAATGCGATGAGCGAGTGCGTCAGTTGATACGCCTTGCCTTGCGCGTAACGGTCGTCCCACGGATCGAGATACGCGAAGATCCGCTCGCGACGCCACGGCGAGAGCCACACGAGCATCGCGAACGTGCCCACCGCCGTCAGCACGAGGCCGCCGAACAGCTTGCCGTTCACGCCGCCGAGAAACAGCACGCCCATTGCGATCGCGGCGATCACCATGAACGCGCCCATGTCCGGTTCGAGCAGCAGCAGCGCGCCGACCGCGCCGACCGCGACGGCCATCGGCAGAAATCCCTTGCCGAAGCTATGCATGAACTCCTGCTTGCGGACCGTGTAGTTCGCGGCGTAAATCGTGACCGCGAGCTTCATGATCTCCGACGGCTGCATGTTCGAAATGCCGAGCGGAATCCAGCGGCGCGCGCCGTTCACGCCCTTGCCGATGTGCGGAATCAGCACGATGATCAATAGCACGAGCGCGAGCAGAAACAGCTTCGGCGCGTACTTCTCCCACGTCTTCACCGGAATCTTGAAGGCGATGACCGCGCCGACGAGCGCCGTCGTGACCGACACGAGGTGACGCACGAGGAAGTGATAGTCGCGGTATTGCGCGTACTTCGGCGAATCGGGCATGGCGATCGACGCCGAATACACCATCACGATGCCGAGACCGAGCAGCGCGATCATCACCCACAGCAGCGAATAATCGTAGTCGAGCATGCGCGAGCGCGCGGGACGCACGCCGTTGACCGCGCTCGAAATGCCGTCTGCGCTCTCCGTGCGGCGGACACGCGCGCTCGCGCCTGAAACTCCGGCGAGCGAGTCGTTCGCCACCGCGTTGCGCTGGCCGGTCAGTTTCGATCCGAAGCGTTCCGACCAGCTCATAGCATCACTCCCCGCGCTGCGGCGATTTCTTCGACCGCGCCGCGAAACACGTCGGCGCGGTGTGCATAGTTCCTGAACATGTCGAGGCTCGCGCAGGCGGGCGAGAGCAACACGGCGTCGCCGGCCTCCGCGATGCGCGCGGCCGCGTGCGTCGCGGCTTCGAGCGTCGCGTGATCTTCGAGCGCGACGCCCGTCGATGCGAGCGTCTCGCGAATGCGCGGCGCGTCACGGCCGATCAGCATCACCGCGCGAGCCCAGCGCGCGACCGGCGCTTCGAGCGGCGAGAAGTCCTGGCCCTTGCCATCGCCGCCGGCGATCAGCACGACGCGCTGCGCGAGGCCATCGAGCGCGGCGACCGTTGCGCCGACGTTGGTGCCCTTGCTGTCGTCGACGTAATCGACGCCATCGATCTGAGCGATCACTTCCACGCGATGCGGCTCGCCCCGGTACTCACGCAGGCCGTGCAGCAACGCGGCGAGCGGCAGGTCGATGGCGCGCGCGAGCGCCAGCGCGGCGAGCGCGTTGGCGGCGTTATGCAGGCCACGAATGCGCAGCGCATCGGACGGCATGAGGCGCTTGGCGACGACGTTCGGCGCGGCCGCCTCCTGCTTGCGACGGCGCGATGTCGCCGGTTCGGTGGCCGCGTCGCGATCGATGCCTTGCGCGAGCCACGCGATGCCGTTGTCGCGCAGCAAGCCGTAGTCGCCGAGAGCCGACGGTTCATCGAGGCCGAAGGTCACGACGCGGCCCGGCGCAACGTTGGCCGCGAGCGCCATCGTGCGCGCGTCGTCGCGATTCAGCACGCGTGTGGTGCGCGGGCCGAAGATACGGCCCTTCGCGGCGGCGTAGGCATCGAGGCCGCCGTGCCAGTCGAGATGATCCTGCGTGATGTTGAGCACCGCGGCGGCATCCGGCTCGAAGGTATGCGCGGTTTCAAGCTGGAAGCTCGACAACTCGAGCACCCACACATCGGGCAATGCGGTTTGATCGATGGCTTCCGCGAGCTTGTCGAGCATCGCCGGGCTGATGTTGCCCGCCACTGCAACGCGCTTGCCCGCGCGCTCGCACAGAAGACCGGTGAGCGCGGTCGTCGTGGTCTTGCCGTTCGTGCCGGTGATCGCGAGCACCTTCGGCTGATAGCCGTTCACGGCGAGTCCCGCGAGCGCCTGCGCGAAGAGTTCCAGTTCGCCCCATACGGGGATGCCGCGTTCTTTCGCCGCGGCGACGAGCGGCGCGAGATCCGGCGCGAGCGGCGACAGACCCGGGCTCACGGCGACGAGTTCGATACCGCCGTCGAGCAGTTCGGTCGTGAACGCGCCGCCGACGAAGTCCGCATCGATGTTATGGATGACGAGCTCGGACAGGTTCGGCGGATTCTCGCGCGTGTCGGCGATCCGCAGGCGGCAGCCGTGCCTGGCGCACCAACGCGCCATCGCGAGGCCGGATTCACCGAGCCCCAGCACGAGCACCATCGGACTTTGCCGACCGGAAAACTTCTCGCCAAACATCGCTTTACCTTTGATCTAAACCAGAGACAGATGAACCTTCGGGTGCCCGGGAATCAACGCAGCTTCAACGTCGACAAGCCAAACAGACACAACATCAACGTGATGATCCAGAACCGCACGACCACTTGCGTTTCCGTCCAGCCGGACAGTTCGTAGTGGTGATGCAGCGGCGCCATCTTGAAGAAGCGGCGGCCCTCGCCATAACGGCGCTTCGTGAACTTGAACCAGAAGACTTGCAGCATCACGGAAAGCGTTTCCGCGACGAAGATGCCGCCCATGATGAACAGCACGATTTCCTGACGCACGATCACCGCGATGGTCCCGAGCGCGCCGCCGAGCGCGAGCGCGCCGACATCGCCCATGAAGACCTGCGCGGGGTGCGTGTTGTACCAGAGGAACGCGAGGCCCGCGCCGCCCATCGCCGAACAGAAGATCAGCAGTTCGCCCGCGCCGGGAATGTGCGGGAACAGCAGGTACTTCGAATAGACCGAGCTGCCCATCACGTAGGCAAACGCGCCGAGCGACGCGCCCACGAGCACGACCGGCATGATGACAAGACCGTCGAGGCCATCGGTGAGATTGACTGCGTTGCTCGACCCGACGATCACGAAGTACGTCATCGCGATGAAGCCCCACACGCCGAGCGGATACGTGATCGACTTGAGGAAGGGCAGCATCAGGTCGGCGCGTGCGGGCAGGCCCATCGAGAGGCCGCTGCGCACCCACGCCATGAAGAGATCGAACACGCGCGCGTTGTTCGCTTCCGACACGCTGAACGCGAGATAGACCGCGGCGAAAATGCCGATCACCGATTGCCAGAAATACTTCTCGCGCGACGACATGCCGCGCGGGTCCTTGTGCACGACCTTGCGATAGTCGTCCACCCAGCCGATCACGCCAAAGCCGAACGTGACGAGCATCACGATCCACACGAAGCGATTCGTGAGATCGGCCCACAGCAGCGTGGACACCGCAATGCCGATGAGAATGAGCACGCCGCCCATCGTCGGCGTGCCGGACTTGACGAGGTGCGTCTGCGGGCCGTCCTTGCGCACGGCCTGGCCGACTTTCATCGCGGTCAGTTTGCGGATCACCCACGGGCCGCAGACGAGACCGATCAACAACGCCGTCGCCGTGGCTCCCACGGCGCGGAAAGTAATGTAGGTGAACACGCGCATGAAGCTGGCGTCATTCTGAAGCCATTGCGCGAGTGCGAGTAGCATGCTGGGCCTTCTCTTTCAGTGAGTCAGTGTGCTGCGGGCGCGGCGCCCGAAGCGGGTTGTTGTGGGCTCGTGAGGGCGTCAACCACGCGTTCCATCTTCATGAAACGCGAGCCTTTCGCGAGATACGTTGCGCCAGGTCCGAACCCGGCTTGTTCGAGTGCTTCGAGCAGTGCGCCGACATCGTCGAAATGCGCGCCGGTCTGCTTCGATGCCGTTGCGTTGAATGCGTTCACTGAATCGCGGCTGGCGTCGCCGAGCGCGAAGAGCGCATCGATGCCGCGTTGCGCCGCGTAAGCGCCGACTTCGCGATGAAACGCCGGCCCTTCTTCACCGACTTCGCCCATGTCGCCCATCACGAGCACGCGCGGCGATGGCTGCGCGGCGAGCACGTCGATGGCTGCGCGCATGGAATCGGGATTGGAGTTGTACGTATCGTCGATGACCGTCGCGCCGTTCAGCGCGCCGATCAGCGCGCGCTTGACCTGCAAGCGGCCCTTCACCGGCTGGAACGCTTCGAGGCCGCGCCTGATCGCGTCGAGCGAAACGCCGGCGGCAAGCGCCGCAGCCGTTGCCGCGAGCGCGTTGCGCGCGTTGTGCTCGCCGAGCACCGCCAGCGTCACGTCGATCGCGCCTTGCGGCGAGCGCACGTGCACCGTCGTCCCGCTGACCGTCCCGGTGACGGCGGCCATCGATTTGTCGCCGGTGAGCGCGAAGTCCATGATCGGATTGCCGGTCGCGGCGACGCGCCAGATGCTCGCGTAATGGTCGTCGGCGGGAAACACGGCCGTGCCGGTTTCGCCGAGCGCATGGATGACGGAAGCGTGTTCGAGCGCGACCGCTTCGACCGTCGCCATGAATTCCTGATGCTCGCGCTGCGCGTTGTTGACGACCGCGACGGTCGGCGCCGCGATCTTGCCAAGCTCGGCCGTTTCGCCCGGATGATTCATGCCCAGCTCGACCACCGCCAGCTCGTGCGCCGCGCTCAGGCGAAACAGCGTGAGCGGCAAGCCGATGTCGTTATTGAAGTTGCCCGCCGTCGCGAGACGCGCTTGTTCGCCGACAGCCGCCGCGAAGATCGACGCGATCATTTCCTTGACCGTCGTCTTGCCGTTGCTGCCCGTGACGGCGACCAGCGGCATCGTGTAGCGCTTGCGCCAGCCGTGCGCCAACGCACCGAGCGCCGCGCGCGTGTCCTTTACCTTGATGACAGGAAGCGGCCAGGCATCCGAATTGCGCAACTCGCGCGAAACGAGCGCCGCAGCCGCGCCGCTCTTCGCAACCTGATCCAGGAAATCATGCGCATCGAAGCGATCGCCCTTCACCGCGACGAAAAGATCGCCCGCCTGAATGGCGCGGCTATCCGTCACGACGCGTTCGATCGCAATGCTTTCATCGCCGATGAGCGACGCGCCGGGAATCAGCGCGGCGGCTTCGCGCAAGCTGAACATGGTCATTCGGAACCTCCGCGCTGCGTCGCGCGTGCTGCAAGCGCGAGGCGCGCGTGGTCCTGATCGGAGAACGCGCGCTTCTTGCCCATGATTTCCTGTGTGGCTTCGTGCCCTTTGCCGGCCAGCACGACGACATCCTCCCGCGCCGCCGACCGCACGGCTTGCAGGATGGCACTCGCGCGATCTTCGATACGCCGCGCTTTCGCGGCGTCCTTCATGCCGGCGGCGATCTGATCGATGATGGCGAGCGGATCTTCGCTGCGCGGGTTGTCGCTCGTGATGACGACCTGATCGGCGAGACGTTCCGCGATCTCGCCCATCAGCGGGCGCTTGGTCGCGTCACGGTCACCGCCGCAACCGAACATGCAAATGAGCTCGCCGCCGCGCGCATTCGCAATCGGGCGAAGCGCGGCGAGCGTTTTGTCGAGCGCATCGGGCGTGTGCGCGTAGTCGATCACGACGAGCGGCTCATCGCTTTGGAGCCGGCCGCCGAGACGCTCCATGCGCCCGTTGACCGATTCGAGCTTCGCAATGCGCGCGATGGCGGCATCGAACGGGACGCCCACTTCGAGCAGCACGCCGAGCACGGCGAGCAGGTTGCTGACGTTGAACGTGCCGAGCGTGCTGACTTCGACTTCGGCTTCGCCCCAATCAGACGAGAGATGAAACGCGGTGCCGGTGGCCGTCGCGCGGACGTGCGTGGCGAGGAGCATCGCGTCGGCGCTCGGGGCGGCATCGGCGGGCATTTCGACGCCGTAGGCAATCGTGCGGACCTTGCCGCGCAGCGAGGCGATCAGGCGCTGGCCGGCGGCATCGTCACGATTGACGATCGCCGTTTTCAGCGACGGCCACGCGAACAGACGCGCCTTCGCCGCTTCGTATGCCTCGAACGTGCCGTGATAATCGAGATGGTCCTGCGTCAGATTCGTGAAGATGGCGATGTCGAAATCCGTGCCGTTCACGCGGCCCTGATGCAGCGCATGCGACGACACTTCCATCGCGACGGCTTCCGCGCCCTGGCTCTTCAGTTGCGCGAGGCTGCGCTGAAGTTGCGGCGCGTCGGGCGTGGTGAAACCGGTATTCACGAGCTTGCCGGGCATGCCGATACCGAGCGTGCCGACGATTGCGCACGGGCGGCCGAGCGCGGTCAGCGCCGTGGCGATCCACTGGCTGCACGATGTCTTGCCGTTCGTGCCGGTCACGCCGACAGTCAGCATCGACGCGGTCGGCTCGCCGTACCACGCGGAAGCGATCGGGCCGGCGAGCTCGTTCAACGCAGGGACGGCGAGCGTCTTCGATGCGTCCGGCTTGCCCGCAAAGTTTTCCGGCTGGTACAGCGCCGCTGCCGCGCCCGCGCCGAGGGCGGCGTCGATGTACGGACGATTGTCCGCGCCATCGACCGCATACGCGAAAAACACGTCGCCGCTTTTCAGCGAGCGCGTGTCGGCGTGCAACTGCGCCTCCGGCCGCGCATGCGCGCGCAGCCATTTAACGGCGTTCGAAACGTCCTTCTGCATCTTGCTTTGACGGGCCGCGCTCATCGCACGACTCCCGGATGACTCTTCGTGTTGCTCGACACGGCGACTTTCTTCGCCGTGTTCGCGTTGTTGGTATTCGCTGGCTGCGTCCCTGATTGCGGCGCAGAACCGGATTCGTCCGACACCACCATTTGCTTGACCGGCATGTCGGGCGGCACGTTCAGCGCACGCAAGGTGTCGCCGACGATGCCCGAAAACACCGGCCCCGACACCTGTCCGCCGAAGTGGCTGCCCGCCGTCGGCTCGTCGACCGATACCGCCACGACGATGCGCGGATTCGGCATCGGCGCCATGCCGACGAACGACGCGCGGTACTTCGAATGGTCGTAGCCGCGGCCCGCATGCTTGTAGGCCGTACCCGACTTGCCGCCGACGCGGTAACCCGGCACCGCCGCATCCGGCGACGTCCCGTTCTTCGACACGACGGTTTCGAGCATCGCGCGCACTTCGCGTGCGGTGGTCGGCGAAAAAACCTGCTGACCGAGCGGCGGCTGATCGGCCGGCGTGCGGAAGATCGATACCGGCAGCACCGAGCCGTCGTGCGCGATCGCCGTATATGCGCGAGCGAGCTGGAACAGCGACGCCGACAAGCCGTAGCCGTAGGACATGGTCGCCTGCTCGATACGCCGCCAGCTCTTCCACGGCCGCAAACGCCCGGTCACCGCGCCCGGAAAACCGACTTTCGGCGCCTGACCGAGCCCGAGGCCCGTGTACATGTTCCACATCTCTTCGGGCCGCAATTGCATCGCAATTTTGGTCGCGCCGATATTGCTCGACTTCTGAATCACGCCGCCGACAGTGAGCGTGCCGAAGCCTGCGTCGTCCGTGATGCGCGCGCCGTCGAGCACGAACACGCCGCCACCCGTTTCGACCAGCGTGTTCGGCGACACGCGATGCAGGTCGAGCGCGAGCGAAACGGTGAACGGCTTCATGATCGAGCCCGGCTCGAAAGTGTCCGTGAGGATGCGGTTGCGCAACTGCTCGCCGGTCATGCGCGAGCGGTCGTTCGGGTTGTAGGTGGGATAGTTGACGAGCGCGAGCACTTCGCCCGTCTTCGTATCGATGACGATTGCCGCGCCCGCCTTCGCCTTCGACTTCTCGACGGCCGCCTTCAGGTTCGTGTACGCGATGTACTGAATCTTGCTGTCGATCGACAGTTCGACATCCTTGCCGTTATGCGGCACGACTTGCTCGTCGACGTCCTCGACGATATGACCCATGCGATCCTTGATGACACGGCGCATGCCCGGCGTTCCGGCGAGCACGCCCTGATCGCCGAGTTCGACGCCTTCCTGACCCTTGTCTTCAATATTAGTAAAGCCGATCAGGTGCGCGGTGATTTCACCTTCCGGATAGAAGCGCTTGTATTCCCCGCGCGAATAGATGCCGGGAATGTCGAGCGCCGCCACCTTCTGCGCGACTTCCAGCGGCACCTGGCGCTTGACGTAGACGAAGGTCTTGTCCATCGACAGCTTCGCGCGCAGGTCTTTCTGCGTCATGTCGAGCAGCTTCGCCAGTTCCGCCAGCTTGTCCGCGCCGAGGTCGTTCGGCACTGTTTCGGGAATCGCCCAGATCGCCTTGACGGGCAGACTCGTGGCAAGCACGAGGCCATTGCGGTCGGTGATCTGGCCGCGCGTAGCCGGGAGCTCGAGCGTGCGCTGATAGCGGCTCTCGCCCTGCTTCTTGAAGAACGCGTTGCCGGGGCCCTGAATCCAGAATGCGCGCGCGGCCAGCGCGAGGAACGCCATGAACAGCAGAAACACGACGAGCTTCGAGCGCCACATCGGCAGGCGCACGGCGAGGATCGGATTCGGCGTGTAGGCGACGTCCTTTTGTTTCGCGGATTTTTTCATCGTTTCGCTCCGCGAGCGGGCGGCGCCGAGGCGGGCAGCGGCGGCGGCATGGGCGCATCGGCGGCCTTGGTGGTCGCCGGGTCGTAGGTGAGATATTGCGTGCGGCCGGTCGTCACGGGCTGCATCTTCAGTGAGTTAGTGGCCAACTGCTCGATGCGCGAAGTCTTCGACAACGCGCTCTGCTGATACTGAAACTGTGCGAAATCCTGCTGAAGCTGGCGTTCCTGCGATTGCGCCCGCTGCAGTTCGATGAACACCTGCCGCTGCTTGTTCGTGGCGCTGACGACCGACAGCGCGCACCCGAGCACGATCATCAACAGGAAGATGTTGAGACGGTTCATGGCGCGATGCGCTCCGCGATGCGCATGACCGCGGAACGTGCGCGCGGGTTCTCGGCGACTTCCGCGTCACTCGGAAACACGCGGCCGACAATCCGCAACGGCGGACTCGGCAGATCGACCGCGCGGATCGGCAAACGACGGTCCACCGCCGGCGCGCTCGATTGCGCCTGCATGAACCGCTTGACGATCCGGTCTTCGAGCGAATGAAAGCTGATCACGACCAGCCGCCCCCCTTGCTCCAACAAACTTAGTGCCGATTCAAGAACTACTTGCAGCTCCGCAAGCTCTTGATTGATGTGAATCCGTATAGCCTGAAAGGTGCGAGTTGCCGGGTCCTTGCCCTTTTCACGGGTCTTGACGACGTGACCCACGATTTCGGCAAGCTCGCGCGTGCTGACGAGAGGCCCAAGACGGTCGGACTCTGCCCGGCGAGCAACAAGCGCCTTTGCAATCTGAAAAGCAAACCGTTCTTCCCCATAATCTCTGATCACCTCCGTCAATTCCTGCACCGTGGCCCGCGCGAGCCACTCGGCCGCCGACTCGCCGCGAGTCGGGTCCATTCTCATGTCGAGCGGGCCTTCCGCCCGGAAGCTGAAGCCGCGTTCGGGATCGTCCACCTGGGGCGACGACACACCGAGATCCAGCAACACGCCCGACACCTTTTGCACTCCGCGTTCGCTCGCTGCATCACGCATCGACGCAAAGCTGTCGTGCACGATCGAGAAACGCGAATCCTGAATCTGTTGCGCCGTGGCGATTGCGAGCGGGTCTTTGTCGAAAGCGATGAGCCGCCCCGCTTCGCCCAGCCGTTGCAAAATTGCCCGGCTATGACCGCCGCGCCCGAAGGTGCCATCCATATAGATGCCGTCCGCGCGCGTGATCAGTCCGTCTACTGCTTCATTGAGCAGCACCGTGCGATGCTGCAGTTCATTTCCCATCGCAGGTGCCATGTCGTTGAGCGCCGCGTCAGAAAGTGAAGTTCTTTAGCGCGTCGGGCATGCCCTGCGCCATCGCCGCGGCTTCCTTCGCGGCGTACGTCTGTGAATCCCATAATTCGAAGTGCGCGCCCATGCCGAGCAGCGTCACTTCCTTTTCGAGCGACGCGGCAGCACGAAGCTCGGGCGAGACCAGCACGCGCCCGGCGGTGTCGAGTTCGACATCCATTGCGTTACCGAGAAAGATGCGCCGCCACCACATCGCTTCCATCGGAAGCGCGGCAACCTTGGCGCGAAAGACTTCCCATTCGGGACGAGGAAAGAGCAACAGGCATCCATCCGGGCTCTTCGTGAGCGTCACCCGGCCTTCTGCCTGCCCTTGCAGCGCTTCCCGATAGCGAGACGGAACCGACATCCGCCCTTTCGCATCGAGCGTCAGCGCCGACGCCCCTTGGAACACTCGCCCTTCTCCCCGTTATGACCGGCTCACCGTCTCTGGCGCTGGTCCGTGCAAAGCTGACGACGCCCTCGATGACGCCACTCCCGCCGCAAAACTGCCCGAAAGTGGGTTCGGAATCACACAAAGAACCACTTTCTCACACTGTCTCCCACTTTAGAGGAACGTATTTCCTCGGTCAAGACGCGGTAGCTTTTTTCAGGAAGGTTTTGCTCGCTAGAACAAGGACTTAGCGCAAGGACTTGAAGCGGGGATGGAGAAGAAAAGCGTTTGGAATTAGAGAGCTAGTGCGCTATCTGAAGGTAAAGTCTGAATTCGACGATAGAGAGACGTGAAATGTAACGGTTTCCGTGGGCGGATCGTGTGAGGAATGCGGCCTTGGGTCGATGGCCGTTCGAACGAACGCGGACAGCCATCGATATAGCATGAATCAGATGTAGTAAGCGGTGCGCGTCATGACTTTCGACGCGGCGCGCATCAACGCCCGCACTGGAAACGGCATTTCGCTTCCGCCCGCGCCGATGGCCGCTGCGGCGTGCGCGCTCTCGTCGTTACGCATCTGCTCGACGATCGCCCGCGAAGCATAGTCCGCAGCCGGCAGCGTGCGCATGTGGCCGTCAAGATGCTGCTCGACCTGTCGCTCGGTCTCGGCCATGAATCCGAGGCTCGCGCGGTCGCCGAAGCGTCCCGCCGCGAAGCCGATCGCCAGCGCGCCTGCGTACCAGAGCGGGTTCAACAGGCTCGGGCGTGAGTCGAGATCCTTCAGGCGCTGCGCGGTCCAGGCGAGGTGGTCTTCTTCTTCGCGAGCCGCGTGCTCGAAACTCGCCTTGAGCGTCAGAGAATTGGTCGCGAGCTTTTGCGCCTGATACAGCGCCTGCGCGCAGACTTCGCCCACGTGATTCACGCGCATCAATCCCGCTGAATGCGCCTTCTCCTTCTCCGTGAGCGCCGGCTCTGCAACGAGCGAGTCGCCTTCCACCAGCCCCGCCACGTTCGATTCGGGAATCGGCCGCGACATGCGGCTCACGCCGACCATGGAACGCAAGCCTCGATCGAATTCGCTAATGATTTCATCGAGCGTCATGTTCTCACCTCTTTGTTCGTATTCGTGCTTTCGCAGCAGCGCATCGCCCTTGCTTAGCAAGCCCTATTCTCTCTGGCCGACGATGCGAAGATGCCCCTCGGCAAGCGCCATTTTTTGTAATTAGGGCAAACACGACTCGTGAAAATGCTGAAAAACCAAGATTTTAGCGCATGTTGCAAAAACGTCACACGAGCGGCTGACGCGGCCCCGTTTTCCTTCCGCCGATCAGGACGTGTTTGCTACATTACGTGTCAACTTCGTAAAGAAGTATTCCGGCAGGGACCGTCAACACACTGGCGCTAGAACAGTGACCTTGCCAAAACAGTTGCAGGAACATCCTTGGAGATCTATTCAATGAAAAAGTCGCTTCTCGCTCTGGCAGCATTGGGCGTCTTCGCTGGCGCCGCGCATGCGCAGAGCAGCGTGACGCTTTACGGCATCATCGACGCGGGCTTCCTCTACAGCAACAACAGCGCCGGCCAGAAGCAGTACGCGCTGAACAGCGGCAACGTGCAAGGTAGCCGTTGGGGCCTGCGTGGCACGGAAGACCTCGGTGGCGGTCTGAAGGCACTGTTCGTGTTGGAAAACGGCTTCAACGTGTTCAACGGCCGTCTGGGCCAGGGCGGCGCCGAGTTCGGCCGTCAGGCGTATGTCGGTCTGTCGACGGCGCAGTTCGGCACGGTCACGCTGGGTCGTCAGTACGACTCCGTGGTCGACTTCACCGGCGCGTTCGAAGTCGGCAGCCAGTGGGCGACGTACTTCGGTGCGCACCCGGGCGACCTCGACAACATGAACAACTCGAATCGCGTGAACAACGCGATCAAGTTCACGAGCGCGAACTACGCCGGCTTCACGTTCGGCGGTTTGTACAGCCTGGGCGGCGTCGCTGGCCAGTTCAACCGCAACCAGATCTGGTCGGTCGGCCTCGGCTACTCGCGCGGTCCGCTGCAATTGGGCGCCGGCTACCTGAACGTCAAGGATCCGAACTTCTCGTTCTTCGGCAACACGCCGGCTTCGAGCACGACGGGTTCCAACATGGCCGGCAGCCGCGTGTACTCGGGCTTCGCATCGGCTCACACGCAGCAAGTGATTTCGGCAGGCGGCGCCTATACGTTCGGCGCAGCGACTGTCGGCGCGACGTATAGCAACACGCAGTTCAAGGATGTCGGCACGGAGCCGGGCACGGGTCTGAACCAGTTTGGCTACACGGGCGGTTCGGGCAAGTTCCACAACGCCGAAATCAACTTCAAGTATCAGTTGACCCCGGCGCTGCTGGTCGGCGCGGCTTACGACTACACGAAGGGTTACGGTCTGGCCAATGCCAAGTACCACCAGGGCATGCTGGGCGCGGACTACTTCCTGTCGAAGCGCACGGACGTGTACATCGACGGTATCTATCAGCACGCTTCGGGCACCGACTCGACGCGCACGGCTGCTGTCGCGAACATCAATGGCCTGTCGCCGTCGTCGACGTCGAACCAGGTTGCTGCGCTCGTGGGTATCCGCCACAAGTTCTAAGACGCACGTAACAAAGCGGTATCGACTAAAGGCGCCTTCGGGCGCCTTTTTTCTTACCGCGCGCGTACCTCGCGTCGGGACAAAAAAGCCGTCGTATCCAGCGACGGATACGACGGCTCGTCCTCGCACGTTAGCGGACCTGTCAAACGGTGCCGTCGCGCAATTCCCGTCGCAGGATCTTGCCGACGTTGCTCTTCGGCAAGGTGCTGCGGAACTCGATGATGCGTGGCCGCTTGTAGCCCGTCAGGCGCTCGCGGCAATGCGCGATGACATCGGCTTCGGTCAGGCTCTCGTCCTTGCGCACGATGAAGAGCTTCACCGCCTCGCCGGAGTTCTTGTCCTTCACGCCGACGGCCGCGACTTCGAACACGCCGGGCAGCATCGCCACCACGTCTTCGATCTCGTTCGGATAGACGTTGAAACCCGACACGAGAATCATGTCCTTCTTGCGATCGACGATTTTCACGTAGCCGCGCTCGTCGAACACGCCGACGTCGCCGGAGCGGAAGAAGCCATCGGGCGTCATCACTTTGGCGGTCTCGTCGGGGCGATTCCAGTAGCCCGCCATTACCTGGGGTCCGCGAATGCAGATTTCGCCGGCCTCGCCCAGCGGCACCTCGTTGTTGTCATCGTCGCGAATCGAGATTTCCGTCGATGGCAACGGCAGCCCGATCGTGCCGGTGTATTCGGTGGCCGTCACTGGATTGCAAGTCACGCACGGCGACGTCTCCGATAATCCGTAGCCCTCGACGATCGGCACGCCGGTGACCGCAAACCAGCGCTTCGCGACGGCCTCCTGCACGGCCATGCCGCCGCCGTTCGCCGCGATGAGCTTGGAAAAGTCGAGCTTGCTGAAATCGGGGTGGTTCAGCATCGCGTTATAGAGCGTGTTGACCGCCGGGAACGTGTTGATCTGAACGCCCTTCAATTCCTTGATCATCCCGCCGACGTCGCGCGGATTCGGAATCAGCACGCCAAGACCGCCGGTACGGATGGTGAGCATGCCGCACACCGTCAACGCGAAGATGTGATACAGCGGCAGAGCCGCCACGCATACGAACTGATCGATATCCGGCCGTAGCTTGCGCGCCGGCTCCAGCCACACTTCGGATTGCAGGACATTGGCGATCAGGTTGCGATGCGTGAGCGTTGCGCCCTTCGCTACGCCGGTCGTGCCGCCCGTGTATTGAAGGAACGCGACGTCGTCCGGCTTCTGTTCCACGGGCGCGAGCGTATGCCTGCCGCCTTCAACCAGAGCCTGATTAAAGCGGATGCTGCCGGGCAAGCTCCACTCGGGCACCAGCTTCTTCATCCGGCGCACGACGAAATTGACCACGAGCCCCTTCAGGCCCATAAGATCGCCCATCGACGCAACCACCACATGCTTGATCGCCGTATTCGCAATCACCGCT
Source organism: Caballeronia grimmiae (assembly GCF_000698555.1). Lineage (GTDB taxonomy): Bacteria > Pseudomonadota > Gammaproteobacteria > Burkholderiales > Burkholderiaceae > Caballeronia > Caballeronia grimmiae. The sequence goes on from NZ_JFHE01000017.1 coordinate 117,044, forward strand.
TGCAGCGTCGCAGCGAAGTTCTCGAGAATGACGATGGCTTCCGCGCCGCTATCTCTGAGCTGATGCTCGAGTTCTCGCGGCGTATAGAGCGGATTGACGTTGACGACGATGTATCCCGCGCGCAGCACCGCAGCGATCGCGACGGGATATTGCAGCACGTTCGGCATCATCAGCGCGACGCGCGCGCCGGGCTTCAGTCCCTTCGCCTGAAACCACGCGGCGAGCTTCTTCGACATGTCGTCGAGCTCGCGATAGGTAATCGCCCGTCCCATGCAAAGGAACGCGCGACGATCGCGATTCTTGCGGAAACTGTCCTCGAGCAACTGAGACACGGATCGATACGCCGACGCGTCGATTTCCGCAGGCACACCGGCCGGATACGATTTCAGCCAAAGTTTCTCCATGCGGCGTCTCCTTTATCTGATTTTAGAATGATCGTGCGGAAACGAGATGCTAGCTGCTCGAATCGCTGCCGACAATCCGGTTAGACGCCGCGCTCCAGGCTCGTATGAACCCGCGTGCTTCAAACTTCTCAATGCAATGACTCCACTTCAACCAGGCAATCGTAGAACGTTGCCGATCCCCCCAGATCGGTCAGTGCCTGGCTCGTTACCTGATTGGCGTTGCAGCCATCGGGGGATAACTTTTTCCACCAGATCGACAAGCCGACGACAACGCCTTGACGGGCGCGCTCCGTCACACGCGCGCACGCCTGCATCGAGCCACGGTCGTTGAATATGCGGACTTGTATGCCGTCTGCGATGCCGCGCGCTTGCGCGTCGAGCGGATGGATATCGAGATGCGGCTCGCGCTCCGTCGCACGCAGACTCTCGATGTTCACGAAACTGCTGTTCAGGAAGTTGCGTGCGGGCGGCGAGATCATCGCGAGCGGATAGCGGGCGGCCAGTTCGGGCGCGGCTTCGGCGGATTCATACGGCGGGATGTAATCCGGCAATGGGTCATGGCCCTCGTCTTTCAGGCGCTGACTGTAGAACTCGCACTTGCCCGAGGGCGTGCGGAAGCCGCCATCGGCGAAAGGCGCATCGGGCAGGTCGAGCTTGAGCCAGCCGGACGCCTTGAGCGCGTCCCAATTCTGGTCTTTCAGCGTGGGATGGTCCCAGCGGAAAGCCTTCGATGCGATCTGTTCGTCGGTTTCGAATAGCGCCGGTTCGGTCAGTTCCATCGCACGCGCGAGCCCGCGGAAGAACTCGGTGTTCGGGCGCGACTCCCCTACAGGCGCGATGGCCGGCAGGTTCGCCATGACGTGCGTGTGGCCGTAGGACTGGTGAACATCGAGATGCTCAAGCTGCGTGGTCGCCGGAAAGATGAGATCGGCGTAATCAGCGGTATCGGTCTGGAAGTGCTCGAGCACGATGGTGAACAGATCGTCGCGCGCGAATCCCGCCGCGACTTTCGCGGAATCCGGCGCGACCGCAACAGGATTCGAGTTGTACACGATCAGCGCTTCGATTCGCGGGCCGAAGCTCGCGTCGCCCGGATGCAGCAAGGCATCGCCGATGGCGTTCATGTTCACGATGCGCGGCGGCTTCGCCAGACCTCCCGGCAGCAGATCTGGCCGCTGGAGCGCGGCGGCATGTGTCGGCGCCCATCCGGACGACGACAGCAGCAGCCCGCCCGATCGCTCGCGCCACGCGCCGGTCAGCGACGGCAGGCAAGCAATCGCCCGCACTGCGTTGCCACCGCCGCGCACGCGCTGCATGCCGTAATTGAGGCGGATCGCGGCTTTCTTCGTCGAACCGAAAGCGCGCGCAAGGTCGACGATCACTTGCTCGTCGATGCCGCATATCGCTGCGGCGCGCGACGGCGGATACAGCGACGCGCGCTTGGCGAGCTCGTCGAAACCCAGCGTGTGGGCATCGACATAATCGCGATCGACGAAGCCCTCGCGGATGAGCACGTGCATCATGCCCAGCGCGAGCGCGGCGTCGGTGCCCGGCCGCAAGGCGATGTGCTGATGGCACTTCTCGGCGGTCAGCGACTTATACGGATCGATCGCGATCAGTTTGGCGCCCCGCCGCTTTGCCTCCTGCGCGCGCGTCCAGAAATGCAGGCTCGATGCGATCGGATTCGCGCCCCAGATCAGAATCAGCTCGCTTTCCTCGAAGAAATCGACGTGCATGCCGACGCTCGCGCCATAGGTATAGCGGAGGCCGGCCGCACCGGCGGCGGCGCAAATCGTGCGGTCCAGGCGCGATGCGCCAAGCACGTTGAAGAACCGCGCAGCAATGCTTTCGCCCTGAACGAGGCCCATGGTGCCCGCGTAGCTGTACGGCAGAATCGCTTCGGGCGCGCGACGCGCAATCGGCTGAAGCCGGTCAGCGGCGATGCGCAATCCTTCCTCCCAACTGATCGGCTCGAATTGCCCGCTTCCTTTCGGTCCGACGCGGCGCAACGGTGTCAGAAGACGGTCCTTGTGATGCGTGCGCTCGGCGTAGCGCGTGACCTTCGTGCAAAGAACGCCTTGCGTCGGCGGGTGATCGGGATCTCCGCTGACTTTTATTGCCTTGCCGTCTTGCACGGTCACGCGCATCGCGCAGGTATCGGGGCAATCGTGCGGGCATACGGCTCGTGCGAACTCGGCTGGAGCGTTCATCGAAAAGTCCGGTCAGTCGGGAAAATTGGCGGCAGATGACCGAATTCTATTACGCCGGCTATGCGACAGACTGTCCGATCCAGCAAATAGTGGCGGCGTAGAATGAGTTATGCCGCGTGTCAATCCGCGCGATCCGAATATCAACGAGAGAGCGGTACAAATGAGTTCGATCCCTGAAATCGAAGCATCACACGATGAAATCAAGGCCCTTCGACGAACGATCCACGCTCATCCCGAGTTGCGTTACGAAGAGGTCGGCACTGCAAGGCTCGTGGCCGAAAACCTCGAACGGTGGGGCGTTACCGTGCATCGCGGAGTGGGCAAGACTGGCGTCGTCGGCGTTTTGAAGCGCGGAACGAGCGGCGCATCCATCGGACTGCGCGCCGACATGGACGCGCTGCCGATCCAGGAAGTGAACACGTTCGAACATCGATCCACACACGCCGGCCGAATGCACGCGTGCGGCCACGACGGCCACACGGCGATGCTGCTCGGCGCCGCCAAGTACCTCGCCCAACACGGAAAGTTCGACGGGACGGTCGTGTTCATCTTCCAGCCAGCAGAGGAAGGCGGTGCGGGCGCAAAAGCCATGATCGACGATGGACTCTTCACCCGCTTCCCCGTTGATGCCGTGTTTGGGATCCACAATTGGCCAGGCATCGAGACCGGACACTTCGGCGTTACCGAAGGACCGATCATGGCCTCGAGCAACGAGTTTCGCATCACGATAAACGGGACCGGCTCGCACGCGGCGCTTCCGCACAACGGTCGCGATCCGGTGTTCACGGCGGTTCAGATCGCGAACGCATTGCAAAGCATCATCACACGTAACAAGAAGCCGCTGGACACGGCAGTGCTGTCCATCACGCAGATCCATGCGGGAGAAGCGGCGAACGTCGTGCCCGACCGCGCATGGCTCGGCGGCACGGTGCGGACGTTCACTGTGGAGACGCTCGATCTCATCGAAGCGCGGATGCGCAAGATCGTGGAGGCGACGGCTTCTGCGTACGACTGCGAGGCAGAGGTGCGATTTCACCGGAATTACCCGCCGACCATCAATGACGCCGAACAGGCGATGTTTGCGGCGCGCGTGATGGCGGAGGTAGTGGGCGCGGACAAGGTCGACAGCTCGGTCGAGCCGACGATGGGCGCCGAAGACTTCTCGTTCATGCTGCTCGAGAAACCCGGATGCTATGCGTTTCTTGGAAACGGCGATGGCGGGCATCGCGATCATGGACACGGCGCGGGGCCGTGCATGCTGCACAACGCCAGCTACGACTTCAACGACGCGTTGTTGACAGTGGGGTCGTCGTACTGGGTACGATTGGTTGAGCGGTTCTTGGCCGAGAAGTGATTGCTGCGGCGGGCGTACTTCATCGGGACGCCTGCGCGCGTAAGCGCGCCCCCAACGCAAAAACCCCACCTTTGCGGGGT
>NZ_JFHE01000018.1 GCF_000698555.1 Caballeronia grimmiae
CCCGTTCAAACCGCGCGGTGACGACTCGCGCCCGAGCTTCGGCGATCGCGGCCCTCGCAGCGACGAACGGCGCCCGTCCAAACCACGCGGCGACGACTCCCGCCCGAGCTTTGGCAATCGCGGCCCCCGCAACGACGATCGTCGCCCGTCCAAACCACGCGGCGACGACTCCCGCCCGAGCTTCGGCGATCGCGGCCCCCGCAACGACGATCGTCGCCCGTCCAAACCACGCGGCGACGACTCCCGCCCGAGCTTCGGCGATCGCGGTCCGCGCACCGACGAACGCCGCCCGTCCAAACCACGCGGCGACGACTCCCGCGCGAACTTCAGTGATCGCGCCCCCCGCAACGACGATCGGCGCCCGTCCAAACCACGCGGCGACGACTCCCGCCCGAGCGTCGACACCCGCACCACGCGCAACCCCAGTCCGCAAGCACCGCAAGCCGACCGCGCCCCCCGCCCTCACCAGGACGGCCTTGTCCGCCTGTCGAAGGTCATGTCGGAACTCGGCCTATGCTCGCGCCGCGAGGCCGACGAATGGATCGAGAAAGGCTGGGTGCTGGTCGATGGTGAAGTGATGGACACGCTCGGCACGCGCATCCGCCCCGGTCAGAACATCGAAGTCCTGCCAGCGGCGCATTCGGCGCAGTCGCAACTCGTCACGATCCTGCTGCACAAGCCGGTCGGCTACGTGTCGGGGCAAGCCGAGGACGGCTACGAGCCGGCGGTCACGCTCGTCAATCCGTCGAATCACTGGGAAGAGGATCGCTCCGGCATCCGCTTCACGCCAGGCCATCTGCGCACGCTCGCACCGGCCGGACGTCTCGACATCGACTCGACCGGGCTGCTCGTGCTCACGCAGGACGGCCGCATCGCGAAGCAACTGATCGGCGGGCATTCCGAAGTCGACAAGGAGTACCTCGTGCGCGTGCGATTCGGCGACCACGCCACCGACATCGACCGTCAGTTCCCCGAGGAAAAACTCGCCTTGCTGCGACACGGCCTCGAACTCGATGGCGTCCCGCTCAAAACCGCGCAAGTCAGCTGGCAGAACGGCGAGCAGCTTCGTTTCGTGCTGCGCGAAGGCAAGAAGCGGCAGATTCGCCGCATGTGCGAGCTGGTCGGCCTGGAGGTGATCGGGCTGAAGCGCATCCGCATGGGACGCGTGATGCTCGGCGCGCTGCCGCCGGGACAGTGGCGCTATCTCGCGGCGAACGAGGGCTTCTAACCCGCTGGTCCGTGCTCGCAGCGTCGCAAAATCGCGACACTCGACGATAAAAACGGCGCGATCGGTCATCCGGTCGCGCCGTTATTTTTTGTTCGCTTTTTGGCTAAAGAAAATGGCTTGTCGATCCGTTAGGCAGGATATGCGCGAGGACGCAGATTCCAGCAGACGCGCGGGGTTTCAGCGGGCGATGGATCACTCTCGCTCGAGCAAAAGCATTCGGCATTGAACGGCAAGGAGGACATCGTCATGGCAGTAGAGATCATCGTTCGTGAGACGAAAACCGGACTGGAAATTGTCAGCGGCCGCCGACGGCTCCACGCGCTGCTCGCCCTGCAGGATGAGGTGGTCGTGACGAGTCCCGGCATCGGCGAAATGGTGATCGCTCGCTTGCCCGATGGCCGCCTGCAAGGGTCCGCCAAACCGGAGCACGTCGCGCTGTTCCGGCGGCACGACACGAGCGGCAATCCGAAAACGTTCGCGTAATAAAAAACCCGCTCGCAACGAGCGGGTTTCGGCTCTTCAACAGGCCGTGCGACGGTCCTGCCGCGGCTTCGGCGTTCAGTCGTCGCGCGCCGGATCGAGTCCCGGAAACAGCACGTCCGTGTAGCCGAACTTCGAGAAGTCGGTGATGCGCATCGGATAGAGCTTGCCGATCAGATGATCGCACTCGTGCTGCACGACGCGCGCGTGGAATCCGTCGGCGAGCCGTTCGATCGCCTGGCCGTACTGATCGAAACCCTGATAGCGGATCATCGAGTACCGCTGGACCGCGCCGCGCAGCCCCGGCACGGACAGGCATCCTTCCCAGCCCTCCTCCATGTCGTGCCCGTTCGGCGTGATGATCGGATTGATGAGCACCGTCTCCGGCACGGGCGGCGCGTCGGGATAACGCTCGTTATGCCCGAAGCCGAAGATGACCACCTGCAGGTCGACGCCGATCTGCGGCGCGGCAAGACCCGCGCCGTTGGCGTCGCGCATCGTGTCGAACATGTCCTGCACGAGCGTGTGCAGTTCCGGCGTGTCGAAATGTTCGACAGGCTGAGCGATGCGCAAAAGCCGCGGATCGCCCATCTTCAGGATTTCTCGGATCATGGAGTGACTCCTTCCAATAGCTTCTTCATGCCGTCTTCGTCGACAACGGGAACCCCGAGTTCCTCCGCCTTCGCGAGCTTGCTGCCCGCGTCCGCGCCCGCCACGACGTAGTCGGTCTTTTTCGATACGGAGCCGGCCACCTTCGCGCCGGCCGCTTCGAGCATTTCCTTCGCTTCCTCGCGCGAGAGCGTCGGCAGCGTGCCCGTGAGCACGACCGTCTTGCCCGCCAGCGCGCCCTGCGGCGCACGCGGCGCGGGCGGCCCTTCCGGCCACGACACCTTCGCGCGCAACTGCTCGATCACGTGCTGGTTATGCGCCTCGCTGAAGAAATTGTGAATGGCCTCGGCAACCACCGGGCCGACATCGTTGACTTCCAGCAATTGCTCGACGGACGCCGCGATGATCGGGTCCAGCGATCCAAAATGCTTCGCGAGATCCTTGGCCGTCGACTCTCCCACATGTCGAATGCCGAGCGCGTAGATGAAGCGCGCGAGCGTCGTGTGCCGCGCCTTTTCGAGCGAATCGAGCAGGTTCTGCGCGGATTTGTCGGCGAAGCGGTCGAGCGCCGCGAGCGTCGAAAAGCCGAGATTGAAGAGATCGGCCGGCGTGCGAACCAGATTCTGTTCGACCAACTGGTCGATGATCTTTTCGCCGAGGCCGTCGATGTCGAGCGCGCGGCGCTGCGCGAAGTGCCACAGCGCCTGCTTGCGCTGCGCCGGGCAGAACAGTCCGCCCGTGCAGCGAGCGATGGCTTCGTCCGGCAGCCGTTCGATCTTCGAGCCGCATACCGGGCATTCGGTCGGCATGACGAACTCGCGGGCATCGTCGGGACGCCGGTCGAGAATCGCGCCGACCACTTCGGGGATCACGTCGCCCGCGCGCCGCACGATGACCGTATCGCCGATACGGATGTCCTTGCGGCGCACTTCGTCCTCGTTGTGCAGCGTGGCATTCGTGACCGTCGCGCCGCCGACGAAAATCGGCGCGAGACGCGCGACCGGCGTGATCGCGCCCGTGCGGCCGACCTGCACGTCGATCGCAAGCAATTGCGTCAGCGCTTCCTGCGCCGGAAACTTGTGCGCGAGCGCAAAGCGCGGTGCGCGCGACACGAAGCCGAGCTTGTCCTGCTCGTCGCGACGATTGACCTTGTAGACGACGCCGTCGATGTCGTACGGCAGCTTGTCGCGCTTCTCGCCCGTCTGGCGGAAGAAGCCGAGCAAGCCTTCCGCGCCCTCGACGACCGCGCGTTCCGCATTCACCGGCAGCCCCATTTCCTTGTACCAGTCGAGCAGCGCGGCGTGGGTGTCCGGCATCTCCGCGCCTTCGAGCACGCCGATGCCGTACGCGAAAAACGACAGCGGCCGTTGCGCCGTCATCTTCGGGTCGAGTTGACGCAAGCTGCCCGCCGCCGCATTGCGCGGATTCGCGAACTCGCGCTGGCCGGCATCGCGCTGGCGTGCGTTCAGGCGATCGAAATCGCGCTTGAACATCAGCGCTTCGCCGCGCACGTCGAGCCGCTTCGGCACGTTCTTGCCCTTGAGCGTCAGGGGAATCGAGCGGATGGTGCGCACGTTCGCCGTGACGTCCTCGCCGGTCGCACCGTCGCCGCGCGTGGAGGCCTGCACGAAGCGGCCATCCTCGTAACGCAGGGAGATGGCGAGACCGTCGAACTTGAGTTCGCACGCGTACTGCACCGGCGCCACGCCCAATGCATCCGAGACGCGCTTGTCGAATGCGGCGATGTCCTCGTCCGCGAAGCCGTTATTGAGCGACAGCATCGGCACGTCATGGACGACCGGCGTGAAACCCTCGGCGGCCTGCCCGCCCACGCGCTGCGTCGGCGAGTCCGGCGTGACGAGCGCCGGATGCTCCGCTTCGATGCCCTGCAGTTCCTTGAACAGCGTGTCGTATTCGGCGTCCGGCAGTTCCGGCTGGTCCAGCACGTAGTACGCGTAGTTCGCGCGTTCCAGTTCCGTGCGCAGCCACGCGGCGCGCTCTTCCAGCCGGTCGGCGCTGGGCACGGCGGCCTGGGACTTCGCGGTGGCGGCGGATTCGGCTTTGGTCTTGGCGGACATGCGGCTTCTTGTAGAGAAAGGTAAATCAGTCAATCGACCGGTCGATTGTCTCAGAAGATTAGAAAATCGTGGCATCGGCCGGACGGCATAGGCCGATTGGACGTGCGGTCGCGCGCACCAACGGAAAGCGCCCCACGGAAGGGGCGCAGTCAAAGCGAACACGCGCGCCGCCGATGCAGCGCGTCGAGGACAAGGACGGTTACTGGCTGAAGAGCCTGCGCGTCGCGGCCGAGCCTGCCGGAATGCCCGCCTGCTCGAGCTTCGCGTAGAGCGTCATCAACTGCTTTTCGATGGCGAGCAGCGCCGATTCCGGCAACGGCCGGCGCTGATCGTCGACGACGCGCGCCCCGATGCGCTCCGACAGCGACTTCGCGTAGTCGCACATCAGGCGGAACGGCAGGATGTCCTCGTCCGCGACGGGCACGTCCAGCACCAGCGTGATCATCTGGCCGCCCTTGTACGTGAGGTCGTCGCGCAGGAAATTGGTATCGCCGAATTGCAGCATGAACACCGGGTTCTGCTTCGCGTCGAGCTTGACGAAGCGCGTGCCGTCGCGCGACAGAAGCAAGCCGTCCTGCGACGCGACCGCCTGCACGTAGTTGGCCGACCACGGCGCGCCGTCCGAGAGAATGTTGATGGACAACTGCGCGTCGCACTGGGCGGCGAAGGCGTCGAGTTCGCGCGCCATGCCGACGGTTTCCATCATGTCGGGGAATTCCGGCGCGCCATCGACGGCGTCGGCGAGACGCTGCACGCCGGTCACGAACTCCGAGAATTCCAGTTCATTGAGCGGGCCGCTGCGATTAGCGAGTTGCGCCGCCGCGCGCAGTTCGTCGTAGCGCACGCCGTGGCGCAACAGTTCCCACGTGCTTTCGCCTTCCGGCTTGCCCTCGATCGTCACCGGCTTCGTTCCCGCGCGACGCAGCCGCTGCGCAAGCGGAATGACGCGATCGCCCGCGATGGGCGCGGCGAGCCGCACCGGCACCACGCAGTCGATGCGCCGATCGACCACGGCCGGCGGCGTCGACGAAATGGTCGTCGCGGCGGGCATCACGGGTTCGTTGCGCTCGTCTTCGTCGATGATCGCGGATTCGTCGGCGACACCGTTCGCGGACGTGGCCTCGGCCTGCAGGTCGACGGGCGTATCCGCCGGAGCGACGGGCGGCGTCACGGCAGCGTGCGTTTCTTCGGATGCCGCCACGCCGCCGAAACTCGGTTCGACACGCACATCGCGCGGCGCTTCGTCGGCCGCATCGCCCGCGACCGGCTCACGTCGCGCCGGGCGCACCGGCTCGATGAACGGATGCTCGTCGTCGGTTTCCTGGCGGGCGAGCGCATCGGCGGCTTCGTCAGGCATCGGACGCGGCATCTTGCGCCGCACCTTCGCGCTCTGCCACGCGTTGTACACCACCACACCGCCCACCACCACGGCTCCTGCTCCGATCAAACCGAGTGTCAACTCGTCCATGCACGCTCCACATTCTTTTGAGTTAGGAAGCGCCGCGCGATCTGTCGCACGCATCTGCCGCGTTCCGGCTTTCGCCGCCGCCTGCCCGATGCGCGCCACTCCGCGCCTGCGCGCCTGACCGGGACATCGCCCGGCCGTCGTTCAATCATTCAATTTCGCATGACGCTAAGGCGTCAGCCATTCTGCGCAAAGCCCGCAGCGGCTTCCATGTCCACCGCCACGATGCGCGATACGCCCTGCTCCTGCATCGTCACGCCGATCAATTGCTGCGCCATCTCCATCGCGATCTTGTTGTGCGAGATGAACAGGAATTGCGTCTTGACCGACATCGCCCGCACGAGATTCGCGAAGCGTTCGGTATTGGCGTCGTCGAGCGGCGCGTCCACTTCGTCGAGCAGACAGAACGGCGCGGGATTCAACTGGAACATCGCGAAGACGAGCGCCGTCGCGGTGAGCGCCTTTTCGCCGCCCGAAAGCAGGTGAATCGTCGAATTCTTCTTGCCGGGCGGCTGCGCCATCACCTGCACGCCGGCATCGAGGATTTCGTCGCCGGTCATGATGAGCTTCGCCTGACCGCCGCCGAAAAGACGCGGGAACAGATCGCCGAAGTGACGATTCACCTCGTCGAACGTGCCTTGCAGCAACGAACGCGTTTCCTGATCGATCTTCTGGATCGCGTCTTCGAGCGTGCCGATAGCGTTGTTCAGATCGGCCGACTGCGCGTCGAGAAAGTGCTTGCGCTCGGTCGCCGACGCGAGTTCTTCGAGCGCGGCCATGTTGACCGGGCCGAGCGCGACGATCGCGTTGTTCAGGCGCGTGACTTCGCCCTGCAGATACGACGGCTTCAGGTCCGGCGTGAGCTTCGCCTGCAGTTCGACTTCGTCGACGCCCGCCGCCTGCAGTTGCTCGACGAACTGCTCGCCGCTGATGCGCGCCGCCTGTTCCTTCAACTGCAACTCGTTGATCCTGTCGCGCAGCGGCTGCAGCGAGCGTTCGGCGAAAAGACGCTGTTCGTCGGACTGGCGCAGCCGCGCAGTCAGATCATCCAGTTCGATGCGCGCCGCATGCAGCGATTCCTCGCGCGCCGCGCGCACTTCGAGCGCGTCCTGCAAGCCGGTTTGCGCCGTCTGCTCGTTGATGGTTTCGAGTTCCGCGCGCGCATCTTCCAGCGCGCCCGCGACGCGTTCGCTCTGATCCTGCGCCGTCTCGATGTTGCGCTCGTACTCCGCGATCTTCGCGGCGAGACCGCGCACGGCGAAGCTCGCGTCGCTTGCGGCGCGCTCCAGTTCGCGCAACTCGTGGCGCGCGCTCGTGAGCGCTTCGTCGAGCGATTCGAACGCGAGCTGGTTGTCTTCGAAGCGCGCCTGCAACTGCGCGATTTCCGCGTCGTGCTGTTCGAACGCCGCTTCGGACTCGGCCCGCAACGCGCGCTGCTCTTCGATCTGCGCGACGATTTCTTCCAGTTCCTCGCCAATCTGCGTACTGCGCTGCGTGTAGCGCTCGTGCGCCTGCGCGAGCTTCAGCACGTCCAGTTGCAGCGCATGCACGCGCTGCGTCGCGCGCTCGGCGGCGGCGCGGGCATCGGCGAGTGCTTGCGATGCCTGAGTGTGCGCGGCATCGGCGCGCACCGCGCTGGACTTCGCTTCATCGGCGAGCAGCGCCTGCGCGCGCACCTGCCGCGTGAGATTTTCGATTTCCTGTGCGCGGGCCAGCATGCCGGACTGCTCGGAATCGGCGGCATAGAGCTGGACGCCGACGCGCGTCACCGTATGCCCCGCCTTCACGACGAACGCGCCGCCTTCCGGCAACTGCGTGCGCATGGCGAGCGCCTGCGCGATGTCGTCCGCGATGAAGGTCGCGCCGAGCCATTCGTTCAGCACCGCGCGCAAGCCCGGATCGTCGATACGCACGAGCGACAGCAACGGCCGCAAGCCCTGAGGCGCGTCGAACGGCTTGCCCGCGAGGGGCGGCGAATAGAACGCGAGCTTGGCGGGCGGCGCGTCGGTGGCGAACGCCTTCACCCAGTCGAGATTCGATACTTCGAGCGCCGCGAGCCGCTCGCGCAGCACCGCTTCGAGCGCCGCTTCCCAACCGGCTTCGACATGCAGCTTCTTCCACAGACGCGGCAGCGCGCCGAGTTCGTGCTTGTCGAGCCACGGCTGAATCTTGCCTTCGGTCTGGACGCTTTCCTGAAGCTGCTTCAGCGCCGCAAGGCGCGCTTCCAGCTGGTGAATCTGTGCGCTTTCCGCCTGCACGCGCTCTTGCGCCGCGCGGCGTTCCGCGTCGAGGCGCGGCACGGTTTCCTGCGCATCGGCGAGGCGCGCCTGAGCTTCGGCGAGCACCTCTTCGTTCTCGGCAAGCTGCATCCGCAGTTCTTCGAGTTGCGCTTCGTCGGGCGCGTCGAGGCCGCTCGCTTCGTTCTTCAGACGCTCCTGGCGCTGCTGCAATTGCTGAAGCTGCTGATCCGCGTTGCGCTGATGCGCCGCTTCGAGCTTGAGCGCCTGTTCCGCCCGCGCGATGCCCGCGCGTTCCTCGTTCAGTTGCGCCTGTGCATCGCGCCAGCGGGCTTCGAGTGCGGGCAATGCGTCGTGCTTCGCGGCGGCGTTTTCTTGCGCGATGGCGGCCTTCTCTTCGCCTTCGGCCAGCGCTTCGGATGCGGTCTCGATCTCGTCGCGCGCCTTTCGCGCCTGCATCTGCCATTGCTCGCGCTGCGCACTGAGCGCGGCGATCTGCGCCTGCACGCGATTGCGCGACTCGACGATGAACTTGATCTCCGCTTCCAGCCGGCTCACTTCGGCGTTGGCTTCGTAGAGCGCGCCTTGCGCGCCCTGCATCGCGTCGCTCGCGCTGTAGTGCGCGACACGAAGCGTTTCCAGTTGCGCTTCCACTTCCCGCAGACGCGCCGTCTGCGCTTCGAGTTCGACCTGCGCTTCGCGGATGGCGCGCTGCTGCCGTTCGGCCTCGTTGCCAGCTTCGTTCTTGCGCAACAGCCACAAGAGGCGCTGCTTCTCTTCGCCTTCGGCCTGCAGCTGCTTGTACTTGGTCGCGACGATCGCCTGCCCTTCGAGCTTCTCCAGATTCGTCGTCAGTTCGCGGACGATGTCCTCCACGCGCGTCAAATTCTCGCGCGTATCGTGCAGACGGTTCTCGGTCTCGCGGCGGCGTTCCTTGTACTTCGACACCCCGGCGGCTTCTTCGAGGAACACGCGCAGCTCTTCCGGCTTCGCTTCGATGATGCGCGCGATCATGCCCTGCCCGATGATCGCGTACGCGCGCGGACCGAGACCCGTGCCGAGGAAGATGTCCTGAATGTCGCGGCGGCGCGCGGGCAGGTTGTTGATGTAATAGCTGGAGGTGCCGTCGCGTGTGAGCACGCGTTTCACGGCGATCTCGCCGTAGGCGCTCCACTGTCCGGCGGCGCGGCCATCGGCGTTGTCGAAGATGAGTTCGACGCTGGCGCGGCTGCCCGGCTTGCGCGCGGTCGATCCGTTGAAGATGACGTCCTGCATCGACTCGCCGCGCAATTCGGATGCGCGCGATTCGCCGAGCACCCAGCGCACGGCGTCGATGATATTGGACTTGCCGCAGCCATTCGGCCCAACGACGCCGACGAGCTGGCCGGGAACCTGGAAATGCGTGGGATCGACGAAGGACTTGAAACCAGCGAGTTTGATCGAAGTCAGACGCACGGCGATATCGCTGTTTGAAGTGAAGGACGGAGGGTGAGTTGCAGACGGGCGGCGGCGCGGCCCATCGCGTGTGTTCGTCTCATGCCCGCGAGAGCCTTTCCGCCCGGTCGCGAGCGGACACCATCATACCATCGCGCGTGTCGGTTTCTTCTCGCTCGCAGCCTCGGGCGACGGCGCGGGCGATGCTTCGACGGCCTCCCGCGTCTGCCGGTGCACCCACGCCGACAGCACGCACGCCGCCACGATGCACGCGCCGCCCGCCCACTCGCGCGGCCCCGGCACTTCGCCCGCGAAGAGCCACGACGACAGCGCCGTCACGACCAGTTCGAAGAGCATGATGATCGACGCGCGATTGGCCGGCACGCGTGCCAGCCCGATCTGCACGATGACGTTGTTCACTGCCAGCACGACGCCCAGCCCGATCACGATGAACGCCACCGTGCCCATCTGCGATGCAGCGGGCGGCGTCGGCATCGGCTCGAAAAAGCTCACGAGCGTGGCGACGACCGCCGCGCCGCCGAAGATCACCGCCGTGCGCATCTCGGGCTTCATGCGGGGCATCGTTCGCGTGATCCTGACGACGAGCACGTTGCTCATCGCGAAGCCCATGCCGCCCATCAGGCCCGCCCACTCCGCGAGATTCGCCGGCAGCGGCATGCCGAGCGCGGGCGACCAGAGCATGGTCAGTGCGCCTGCGAGCGACAGCATCGATAGCGCGGCGTCGGCGCGCGTGAGGCGATCCTTCAGGATGAAATGCGCGAACACCGCCGTCCACGCAGGCGTCAGGTAGAAGAGCAGCAGCACACGCATCACCTGCCCGTGAATCGCGCCCCACACGAAACCGACGCTCGTCATGCCCGCCGCCAGCCCCAGCGCGACGAGCAGCCAGTGCCATGAAATCGTGCTGATCGCGCGGCGTCTCAGCAACAGGACACACAGGCACGCCGCGCCGCTCGTCGCCGCGCTGGCGACGGTGCCGGTGAGTCCCATCGACGCGAGCATGCGCATCGGATACCAGACGACGCCCCATACCGAGGCGCCGAGCATGATCGCGAGCGTCGGCAGCGCGTTGTGGAAACGGCGGGTCATGGCCGGGCTCCTGCGCCCGCTCGTTCGTATCGGTGATGAGTCGTCATCTTGTCGTTCGTTGCCTCGCGGCCCTTTGCTGCAAAGGCGCGGGGTATAATCGTGCGCTTCGTCAGTGTCTTTATCGTGCCGCCGCAGCGGGTCTTCCAATGGCCTCGTCACGCCGGCATGCATGGCGCTTCGCCGCCGCCCCGATCGCCCGTTTTCCGTTCACTCGTCGTTCATCGCTTACCGGTCACGCCGTGAATCCACTTCTTCAGACACTTCAGCCGTATCCGTTCGAAAAGCTCCGCGCGCTCTTCAAAGGCATCGAGCCGCGCGCCGGGTTCACGCCGATCAGCTTCGGCATCGGCGAGCCGAAGCATCCGACGCCCGAATTGATCCGCGATGCCGTCGTCAATTCGCTCGATGGCCTCGCGGCCTATCCGCCGACGCTCGGAAGCGAACCGCTGCGCGAAGCCATCGCCGCGTGGGCTCGCGCGCGCTACGGTCTCGAATCGCTCGATGCGGCCACCGAAGTGCTGCCCGTGTCAGGCTCGCGCGAGGCGCTGTTCGCGCTCGCGCAGACGGTCATCGACAGCCGCAGCACGCCTGAACTGCGCGAAGCCGAACCGCCGATCGTACTCTGTCCCAACCCGTTCTATCAAATCTACGAAGGCGCGGCGCTGCTCGCCGGCGCGCAGCCGTACTTCGTCAACAGCGATCCGGCGCGCAACTTCGCGTGCGATTACTCGGCCGTGCCCGCCGATATCTGGGCGCGCACGCAGCTGCTCTATGTCTGCTCGCCCGGCAACCCGACGGGCGCCGTGCTGACGCTCGACAACTGGCGCGAACTGTTCGCGCTGTCGGACGAGCATGGCTTCGTGATCGCGTCCGACGAATGTTATTCGGAGATCTACTTCGACGAAGCGCATCCGCCGCTCGGCGGCCTCGAAGCCGCGCGCGTGCTCAATCGCGGCTTCGAGCGCCTCGTGATGCTGTCGAGCCTGTCGAAACGATCGAACGTGCCGGGCATGCGTTCGGGCTTCGTCGCGGGCGACGCGGCCATCCTCAAGCAATTCCTGCTGTATCGCACGTATCACGGCGCGGCGCTGTCCACCGTGTTTCAGCGCGCGAGCATCGCCGCGTGGCGGGATGAAACGCACGTGCGCGACAACCGCGCGAAGTATGTGAGCAAATTCAATACGGTGACGCCGATGCTCGCCGAGGTGCTGGACGTCCGTTTTCCCGACGCCGCGTTCTATCTCTGGGCGAACGTTTCGCGCACCGGACTCACCGATACCCAGTTCGCGGCGCGTCTCTACGCCGACTATAATGTGACGGTTCTGCCGGGCTCCTATCTCGCTCGTCCCGCGCATGGCACGAATCCCGGCGAAGGGTTCGTCCGCATCGCGCTCGTCGCGGGCGTCGAGGAATGTGTCGAGGGCGCCCGCCGCATCGTCGAATTCTGCCGCACGCTCAAGTCCTGACGGGCGCTGCCGGTCCATCACTCCATCCTTGATATCACTATGTCGCAACAACTTCAGAGCATCATCGACAACGCCTGGGAAAACCGCGCCGAGCTTTCGCCGAAAGCCGCGCCGGCCGAAGTCCGCGACGCGGTCGCGCACGCCATCGAACAGCTCGACAAGGGCGCGTTGCGCGTGGCCGAGAAGCGCGACGGCGAGTGGGTCGTCAATCAATGGCTGAAGAAGGCCGTGCTGCTGTCGTTCCGCCTGGAAGACAACGCGCCGATGGCCGCCGGCGGATACTCGCAGTTCTACGACAAGGTGCCCTCGAAGTTCGCGAACTACACCGCCGAAGACTTCGCGGCGGGCGGCTTCCGCGTGGTGCCGCCGGCCATCGCGCGCCGCGGCTCGTTCATCGCGAAGAACGTCGTGCTGATGCCGTCGTACACCAACATCGGCGCTTACGTCGATGAAGGCACGATGGTCGACACCTGGGCCACCGTCGGCTCGTGCGCGCAGATCGGCAAGAACGTGCACCTGTCGGGCGGCGTGGGCATCGGCGGCGTGCTGGAGCCGCTGCAGGCGAACCCGGTCATCATCGAGGACAACTGCTTCATCGGCGCGCGCTCGGAAGTGGTGGAAGGCGTGATCGTCGAAGAAAACTCCGTCATTTCGATGGGCGTGTATCTCGGCCAGTCGACCAAGATCTACGACCGCGAAACGGGCGAAGTCACGTATGGCCGCATTCCGGCGGGCTCGGTGGTGGTCGCGGGCAATCTGCCGTCGAAGGACGGCTCGCATAGCCTCTACTGCGCGGTCATCGTGAAGAAGGTCGACGCCAAGACGCGCGCCAAGGTCGGCCTGAACGAACTGCTGCGAGGCGACTGATTTGGCCAAGACGACTGTCGTGTACGGCATTCCGAACTGCGACTCGGTGAAGAAGGCCCGCGTGTGGCTCGAAGAGCGCGGCGTGCCGTTCGAATTTCACGACTTCAAGAAAGCCGGCGTGAACGAGCAGCTGGTTCAGGACTGGCTGAAGGACGTGCCAGTCGATCAGCTCATCAACAAGCGCGGCACCACCTGGCGCGGGCTGTCGGACGTCCACAAGGCCGAAGCCGACACGACTGCCGGCGCGATCGCGTTGATGATCCACAAGCCGTCGATCATCAAGCGGCCGGTCATCGTCGTGAACGGCCGCGTGAAGACGCTCGGCTTCTCGGCCGAGCAGTACGAGACGCTCTTCGCGTGATGCGTGGCGATGGCTCTCACGGACGCCATCGCTCGCCTCGACGTAGAACCGCTTGCCGGCCGCCGCGCCGGCATTTTTTATCGCTGTCCAGAAGCAGGCCCAACCATGTCCGGCACTCTCTCCCTTACCGAAGCCCTGATCGCGCGTGCGTCCGTCACGCCCGACGATCGCGATTGCCAGTCGCTGATGATCGAACGCCTCTCCGCTGCCGGCTTCGTGTGCGAAACCATCGCGTCGGGCGGCGTCACGAACCTGTGGGCCGTGAAGCGCGGCACGGATGGCGCGGCGGCCAAACTGCTCGCGTTCGCCGGACACACCGACGTCGTGCCGACCGGCCCCGTCGAGCAATGGACTTCGCCGCCCTTCACGCCGACGCATCGCGACGGCAAGCTCTACGGGCGCGGCGCCGCCGACATGAAGGCGTCGCTGGCGGCGTTCGTCGTGTCGAGCGAGGAGTTCGTCGCGAAGCATCCGGAGCATCGCGGTTCGATCGCGCTGCTCATCACGAGCGATGAAGAAGGCCCCGCAACCGACGGCACCGTGAAGGTCGTCGAAGCGTTGAAGGCGCGCGGCGAGCGGCTCGATTACTGCATCGTCGGCGAGCCGACTTCGAACGAAACGCTCGGCGACACGGTCAAGAACGGGCGGCGCGGCTCGATGACAGGCAAGCTCGTCGTGAAGGGCGTGCAGGGACACATCGCGTATCCGCATCTCGCGAAGAATCCGATTCACCTGCTCGCGCCCGCACTCGCCGAACTCGTCGCCGTCCGCTGGGACGAAGGCAACGAATACTTTCCGCCGACCACCTGGCAGGTCTCGAACCTGCACTCGGGCACGGGAGCGACCAACGTCATTCCCGGCCAGGCCGAGCTGATTTTCAACTTCCGCTTTTCGACGGCGAGCACGGTCGAAGGCCTGCAAAGCCGTGTCCTCGCGATCCTCGACAAGCACGCGCTCGACTACGATCTGACGTGGACCGTGAGCGGCCTGCCCTTCCTGACGCCGCGCGGCGCGCTGTCCGACGCGCTCGACAAGGCGATCCGCGCCGAAACCGGCGTGCAGCCGGAACTGTCAACCACAGGCGGCACGTCGGATGGCCGCTTCATCGCGCGCATCTGCGAGCAGGTGGTGGAATTCGGCCCGCCGAACGGCAGCATCCACAAGATCGACGAGCATGTCGAGGTGCGATTCATCGAGCCGCTGAAGAACGTGTATCGCCGCGTGCTCGAAGAACTGATCGCCTGAATTCATTCGTACAACAACAAGGAGCCTTCGATGGCGCTACCCTTTCTCACCGTGCGCGACCTGCTGCGTTTCGGCGTCTCGCGCTTCACCGAAGCGGGCCTCTCGTTCGGCCACGGCTCGACCAACGCCTATGACGAAGCCGCGTATCTGATTCTGCATACGCTGCATCTGCCGCTCGACACGCTCGATCCGTTCCTCGACGCGCGCCTGCTCGAAAGCGAGATCGACGCCGTGATGCAGGTCATCGAACGCCGCGCGAAAGAGCGCGTGCCGGCTGCGTACATCACGCACGAAGCATGGATGCACGGCCAGCGTTTTTACGTCGATGAGCGCGTGATCGTGCCGCGCTCGTTCATCGGCGAATTGCTGCAGGACGGCTTGCAGCCCTACGTGGCCGATCCCGACCACGTCACGCGCGTGCTCGAACTGTGCACGGGCTCCGGCTGCCTTGCGATTCTCGCCGCGCAAGCATTCGAAAACGCCGATGTCGATGCCGTCGACATCTCCGCCGATGCGCTCGCCGTCGCGCGCCGCAACGTCGACGACTACGGCCTGCAAGACCGCGTGACGCTGTACCAAGGCGATCTGTACGCGCCGCTGCCCGAAGCGCGCTACGAGGTCATCATCACGAATCCGCCGTATGTGAACGCGACCGCGATGCAATCGCTGCCCGCGGAATACCGCCACGAGCCGGAACTCGCGCTCGCAGGCGGCGACGACGGCATGGACATCGTGCGGCGCATCGTGCGCGACGCGGGCAAGTGGCTGACCGAAGACGGCGTGCTCGTCGTGGAAATCGGCAACGAGCGGGCGAACGTCGAGGCGGCGTTCGGCGGCCTCGATCTCGTCTGGCTCTCGACCAGCGCCGGCGACGACAACGTGTTCCTCATCCAGGCGGCCGATCTGCCCGCGCAAGTCTGACGCGCAAGGCGCGTTTCGGACCAGCAAGGTTCGGTAAGATGTCGCATCGCCGCCGACGCGGCGATGCATCATCCCCATCCGCGTATCGAACCTTGCGCACCCCTATGCAAGCAGCAGACTGGCTCCACGTCGGCACGCTCGTGATGGCCGCGCATGTGCTCGGCGTCATCGCCGCCGTGCACGCGGTCATCCACACGCGCACCTCGCAAGGCGCGGTCGCGTGGGCGGTGTCGCTCGTCGCGATGCCGTATCTCACGCTCATCCCCTACCTGTTTCTCGGCCGCAGCAAGTTCGCCGATTACATCGACGAGCGGCGGCTCGAATACGAAATCCTCCGCAACCGCACGAAGCCCGCCGAGTGGGACTCGCAGGAGCGCAGCGACGCGTCCGAAGCCGGCATCGTGCCGCTCGATTCGCCCGGCGCGCGCGGCGAACTCTTGCCGGGGCCAGCCGACCATCTTGGCAATCCGACAATCCGCACGCTTCAGCGGCTATCGGGCATGCCGTTTCTGCGCGGCAATTCGGTGCGCGTGCTCGTCAACGGCGACGCCACGTTCTCCGCGATTCTCGAAGCGATCGAAGCCGCCGAGCGCTATATCGTCGTGCAGTTTTTCATCGTGCGCGCGGATGCGCTCGGCGACATGCTGCGCGATGCGCTCATCGCCAAGGCCCGGGCGGGCGTGCGCGTCTATTTCCTTTACGACAGCATCGGCAGCTTCGACTTGCCGCATCGCTACGTGCACGCGCTGCGCGCGGGCGGCGTGGAGGCGCATCCGTTCGCGACTAAGCGCAAGTTCGTGCACCGCTTTCAGATCAACTTCCGCAATCATCGGAAGATCGTGGTGGTCGACGGCAGGCGCGCGTTCGTCGGCGGCCACAACGTGGGCGTCGAGTATCTCGGCGGCAATCCGCGCCTTTCGCCGTGGCGCGATACGCATGTCGAAGTGCGCGGCCCGGCGATCGCGAGCATCCAGTTCGTCTTCACCGAAGACTGGTACTGGGCGACGCAGCGTCTTCCCGAACTCGGCCCCGCGCCGCATGCCGACGAGGACATGCACTGCATGGTGCTGTCGAGCGGCCCCGCCGACAAGCAGGAGACCTGCTCGCTGTTTTTTGTCGAGGCGATCAACGCGGCGCGCGAGCGCATCTGGATCACATCGCCTTATCTGATTCCCGACGAAGCCGTGTTCTCGGCGCTACGGCTGGCCGTGATGCGCGGCGTGGACGTGCGCATTCTGATTCCGAGCCGGCGCGATCATCGCGTGGTGTTCGCGGCCTCGCGGCTCTACGCGTACGACCTCGTGCAGGCCGGCGTGCGCATCTTCCGCTACAAGCCGGGCTTCCTGCATCAGAAGGTCGTGCTGGTGGACGACATCGCCGCGTCGGTCGGCAGCGCTAATCTCGACAACCGTTCTTTCCGGCTCAACTTCGAGATCACGGTGTTGACCGTCGATCACGCCTTCGCGCGGCAGGTCGAGAGCATGTTGCTCATCGACTTTGCGCACGCGTATGAGATCGACGAAAACGACTATCTCGCCTTCGCGTTCTGGCATCGGATGGCAATGCACGTCGCGCGGCTATTTTCGCCGATTCTCTGACGCGCTACAGCAGCTTTTCGATATCGCCGGCGATAGCGTCCGGCTTCGTGATCGGCGCATAGCGCTTGACGATATTCCCGTTACGATCCACCAGAAACTTCGTGAAGTTCCACTTGATCGCCTCCAGCCCGAGCACCCCCGGCTCCTTCTCGGTCAGATACTTGAAGAGCGGATGCGCGTTCGCGCCGTTGACGTCGATCTTCGCGAACATCGGGAAAGTCACGCCGTAGTTCTTCTCGCAGAAGTCGCCGATCTGCGCGGCATCGCCCGGCTCCTGCTTGCCGAACTGATTGCACGGGAACCCGAGCACCTCGAAGCCACGCCCCGCCAGCCGCGTGTACAACTCCTGGAGTCCCTTGTATTGCGGCGTGAAACCGCATTCGCTCGCCGTATTGACGATCAGCAGCACCTTGTCGCGGTACTGGTCGAGGCCGACGGTCGCGCCGTCGAGCGTCTCGGCCGTGAAGCCGTAAATGCTGCCGGTAGTTGAACTCATGGCATGTTCCCCGCTGGAAGTTGAATTCAGGCGATGCTACTACCGCCCGCGATCGCCCGCCATTGGCCGAACGGACGATCCCTGTGCAGAGGCGCGGCCGGTCTAAAATAGCGCTTTCCTCCAGCCCGCGCCCTTCGCCGCCATCCCGACGTGATCCGCTTCAACCAGTTCAGCCTGTCCCGCGGCACCAAGCCGCTTTTCGAAGAGACGAGCTTCACGCTCAACCCGGGCGAGAAAGCCGGTCTCGTCGGCGCGAACGGCGCAGGCAAGTCCACGCTTTTTGCCGTGCTGCGCGGCGAATTGCACGCGGACGGCGGCGACTTTTCGATGCCGCCGTCGTGGCGCATCGCGCACGTCGCGCAGGAGACGCCGGCGGTCGATCGCACCGCGCTCGACTACACGCTCGACGGCGACACCCACTTGCGGGCGATCGAAGCGCGAATCGCCGCCGCCTCTGCGGCGCACGACGGCGCGGCCGAAGCCGAAGCGCACGCCGCTTTCGCCGATGCCGACGGCTACACCGCGCCCGCCCGCGCCGAAACGCTTCTGCTGGGTCTCGGCTTCACGCTCGCGCAGACGCGCGAGCCGGTGTCGAGCTTCTCCGGCGGATGGCGCATGCGCCTGAACCTCGCGCAGGCGCTGATGTGCCCGTCCGACCTGCTCTTGCTCGACGAGCCGACCAACCACCTCGACCTCGACGCGATCGTGTGGCTCGAAGAATGGCTCGCGCGTTATCCGGGCACGCTCGTCGTGATATCGCACGATCGCGAATTTCTCGATTCCGTCTGCAACGTCACGCTGCATCTCGAGAACCGGCAGGTGAAGCGCTACGGCGGCAACTACAGCCAGTTCGAAATCCTGCGCGCGCAGCAACTCGCGCTGCAGCAGAGCGCATTCGAGAAGCAGCAGAAGACCGTGCAGCATTTGCAGAGCTTCATCGACCGCTTCAAGGCAAAGGCGACCAAGGCAAAGCAGGCGCAAAGCCGCGTGAAGGCGCTCGAAAAAATGGAACTGATCGCGCCGGCGCACGCGAGTTCGCCGTTCACGTTCGAATTTCGCGCGCCCGATGCCGCGCCCAATCCGATGATGGTGATGGAAGGCGTGAGCTGCGGTTATCACGGCGATGACGGCGCGGAGATTCCGATCGTCGAAGGCGTCACGCTGTCGATCCAAAGCGGTCAGCGCATTGGCTTGCTGGGCGCGAACGGTCAGGGCAAGTCGACGCTCATCAAGACGCTCGCCGACACGCTCGAACCGCTATCCGGTCACGTGCGCCAAGGCAAGGGGCTGCAGATCGGCTACTTCGCGCAGCATCAGCTCGAAACGCTGCGCTCCGACGATTCCGCGCTTCAGCATCTGGCGCGCCTCGCGCCCGACACGCGTGAGCAGGAATTGCGCGATTTCCTCGGCAGCTTCAACTTCTCCGGCGACATGGCGACCGCGAAGATCGCGCCCTTCTCCGGCGGCGAGAAGGCGCGGCTCGCGCTGGCGCTCATCATCTGGCAGAAGCCGAACTTGCTGCTGCTCGACGAACCGACCAATCACCTCGATCTCGAAACGCGTCACGCGCTGACAATGGCGCTCGCGCAGTTCGAAGGCACGCTGATCCTCGTGTCGCACGACCGGCATCTGCTGCGGGCGACGACCGACACGTTCATGCTGGTCGCGAAGCATCGCCTGAATCCGTTCGATGGCGACCTCGACGATTATCGCGACTGGCTGTTGCAGCACGCCGCCGAAACGCGGGCGGCGGCGAAGGAAGCGAGCGGTGCGGCGTCGTCAGCGGGTGAGGCGCAGGACAGCGCGCTCAATCGCAAGGAGCAGCGCAAGCAGGAAGCGCAGGAACGGCAGAAGCTGTCGCATCTGAAAAGGCCGTTGCAGTCGCGCATCGCGAAGATCGAGAAGGAAATGGACACGCTGAACGCGGAGAAGTCGACGCTCGATGCGTTCGTCGCCGATCCCGCCAGCTACGACGCCGCGCTGAAGACGAAGCTCACCGAGACGATTCGTCGTCAGGGCGAAGTGAACGCGCGGCTCGAGACGCTGGAAATGGAGTGGCTCGAAGCGCACGAGGAACTCGAACAGATCAGTTCATGACGCCGTCTCCTGCCCTCGCCGGCCTCCGCGTGCTCGATCTGACGCGGTTGCTGCCCGGTCCGGTCGCGACCTTGCGGCTCGCGGAACTGGGTGCGGACGTGCTGAAGATCGAGCCGCCGGGCGAAGGCGACTACGCGCGCACCATGCTGCAAACCGAAGCGGAACGCCTGAGCGGGACGCCGAGCGCGTTCTATCGCATCGTGAATCGCGGCAAGCGGACGATGACCGTCGATCTCAAGACCGAAGCGGGCCGCGCCGAGTTGATCGACCTCGCGCGTGACGCCGATGTGCTCGTCGAGAGCTTCCGGCCAGCGGTGATGGCGCGGCTCGGCGTCGGCTATGACGTGCTGCGTCAGATCAACCCGAAGCTCGTCTATTGCGCGATCACGGGCTTCGGAAGCACAGGCCCGTTCGCGGACAAGGCGGGCCACGATATCAATTACATCGCTTATGCAGGCGTGCTCGACCAGCTCGCCGCGCCCGATGGCACGCCCGTCGCGCCGAACTTCCAGCTGGCGGACTTGCTGGGCGGCGCACTTTGCGCCGTGACCGAGATGCTGGCTGCGCTTTGGCAGGTCGCGCGAGGCGGCGAAGGGCGTCGCATCGGTGTCTCCATGACGCACTCGGTTCACGCGCTCAACGTGATGGCGCACATCGCGCTCGCGCGTGGCGATGAGGCGGACACGCGCGCGGGCGCCGGCTTGCTGAACGGCGGCGTGCCCTGCTACGGCGTGTATCGAACGCGCGATGACCGGTTCATCGCGGTCGGCGCACTGGAGCTGAAGTTCTGGCAGACGCTGTGTCACGCGCTCAGCCGCCCGGAATGGGCCACGCGGCACTGGAGTCTCGGGCAGGCTATCGGTGGCGCGGATGCAGCGGAATTGTCGGCGCAACTGGCCGCGTGCTTTCGCGAGCGCACGCGCGACGAATGGACCGCGCGCCTGGAACCGCTCGATTGCTGCGTGGCGCCCGTGCTGACGCCGGCCGAAGCGGCGGCGCATCCGCTCTTTCGCGGCTAGATCGGCCTAACGGCGCGGCAAGGTCTGACGCGGCTGACGCTCGTCGTCGACGAGCACATGCTTGCGCCCGGTCACATGACGGCGAATGACGGCGACGACTTCGTCCTCGGTGACATCCGCGGCCACGACGCGACGCGAAATCTGCCCCTCGCCGTCGATCCATTCGATGATCCGGCACCCGCTGCCCCACGGCTGCTGCAAGGGCGGCGACACGCGACATCCGCGCAGATGAAACGCGGGCTTGGCTCGCATTGTTTTGGCGTGCTTCAAAGCGTGGTCCTCTCGATGCTTCCGGCGCGTCGCAACGAAGCAGCCGGATCCGTAGCTTTAGGAGGATAGGCAAAGCACGCGCGCGTTGGGTTACACGCGATAAGGAGTTTTTTACGGCGCGTTACGCGGGGTCCGATCCTTCAGCGCACGTCATTCGAGGTCGCGCACGCGGTCGATCGCTTCCTCGATGCGGTCCACGGCGATGACCTTCAGCCCGTCGATCGCCTGCTTCGGCGCATTCGCCTTCGGAATCAGCGCGACGGAGAAGCCGAGCTTGGCGGCCTCCTTCAGGCGATCCTGTCCGCGCGGCGATGGGCGAATCTCACCGGCAAGCCCGACTTCGCCGAACGTGATGAGCCCCTTCGGCAGCGGCTTGTTGCGCATGGACGAATGAATCGCGAGCAGCACGGCGAGATCGGCGGCGGGTTCCGTGATTTTCACGCCGCCCACCGCGTTGAGGAAAACGTCCTGATCGAAACACGCGATGCCCGCATGCCGATGCAGCACCGCCAGCAACAATGCAAGCCGGTTCTGTTCGAGCCCGACCGCGAGCCGCCGCGGATTCGGCACATGCGCGGTATCGACGAGCGCCTGCACTTCGACGAGCAGCGGCCGCGAACCTTCCTGCGTGACGAGCACACACGAACCCGCGACGCTTTGCTCGTGCTGGGACAGAAAGAGCGCCGACGGATTCGCGACGCCGCGCAAGCCCTTCTCCGTCATCGCGAACACGCCGAGTTCGTTGACCGCGCCGAAGCGGTTCTTGAACGCGCGAACGAGCCGGAAGGACGAGTGCGTATCGCCCTCGAAATACAGCACCGTGTCGACGATATGCTCCAGCACGCGCGGCCCCGCGAGACTGCCCTCTTTCGTCACGTGGCCGACCATGATGATCGCCGTGCCTGTCTGCTTCGCGATGCGCGTCAGTTGCGCCGCGCATTCGCGCACCTGCGCGACGGAACCCGGCGCGGAGGTCAGCGCTTCGGAGTAGATCGTCTGGATGGAGTCGATGACGGCGACTTCGGGACGCTGTTCGTCGATGGTCGCCTGAATCTTTTCGAGCTGGATTTCGGCGAGCAGGCTGAGATCGGCGGCGGCGCTTTCGTTCGCGCCGATCAATCCCAGCCGCTGCGCGCGCAACGCGATCTGCGCACCGGATTCCTCGCCGCTCACATACAGCGCCGGACGCTCGCGTGCAATCTCGGCAAGCGATTGCAGGAGCAGCGTCGATTTGCCGATGCCCGGATCGCCGCCGATCAGCACCACGCCGCCCGGCACGAGCCCGCCTCCCAACACGCGATCGAACTCGCCAACGCCGGTCGTGAAGCGCGGCACGTCCGACGCTTCGATATCCGCGAGACGCTGCACCGTCGAACTTTTGGCGAGCGCCTGAAAGCGATGCGCCGACGGCGCCTGCTCCGCCGACTCCACCAGCGTGTTCCACGCCCCGCACGCCGCGCACTGCCCCGTCCACTTCGGCGACTGCCCGCCGCATTCGCTACAGATATAGAGCGTCTTCGCCTTTGCTGCTTTTGCCACGTATTGCCTTGTCAGAAATTCGATTCGATTCGTTTTCGCGCCGACGACCTGGCGTCACTCCGCCCGCACCGGCACGCGTTGCGCGATCGCGCACATCAGCTCGTAGCCGATGGTGCCGCACGAGCGCGCGACATCGTCGATCGGCAGGTTCGTGCCCCACAACTCGACGCGCGAGCCGATGCCCGCGTTCTGGCACGGCGTCAGATCGACGGTGAGCATGTCCATCGACACGCGGCCGACGAGCTTCGTCATCACGCCGTCGACGATCACCGGCGTGCCTTCCGGCGCGACGCGGGGATAGCCGTCAGCATAGCCGCACGCCACCACGCCGATCCGCATGGCTTGTCCCGCGCGATACGTCGAGCCATAGCCGATGCTCTGCCCCGGCTGCACCGTCTGCACGGCAATCAGTTCCGAGGAGAGCGTCATCGCGGGCTTGAGGCCGGTACCGGCGATATCGGCCGTCACGCCCGATGGCGACGCGCCGTACAGCATGATCCCGGGCCGCACCCAGTCGAAATGGGCGGACGGATGCCACATCACCGCCGCCGAGTTGGACAGGCTGCGCGCCCCCGCGATGCCCTCCGCGCCGCGCTCGAACGCCTCCAGTTGATGCGCGATGCCGCGCTCGCTGTCGGCATCGGAGAAATGGGTCATCAGCGTGATCTGGCCGATTCCCTGACAGGCGCGCGCCCGCTCCCACGCGGCGCGAAAGCGCTCGGGCGTGTAGCCGAGGCGGTTCATGCCGCTATTCATTTTCAACTGAATATTCACCGGCTTCGACAGGCGCGCCATCTCCAGCATCCGCAACTGCTCGTCGCAGTGCACGGCCGTGGTCAGGCTGTAGCGGTCGATAACGTCGATGTCCGTCGGCCGAAAGAAGCCTTCCAGCAGAAGAATCGGCCCGGCCCAGCCCAGTTCGCGCAACTTTGCGGCCTCTTCGAGGTCCAGAAGGCCAAAGCCGTCCGTTGCGCGAAGTCCGGGGAACGCTCGCGCCAGTCCGTGGCCATATGCATTGGCCTTGACGACAGCCCAGATCTTGGATTTCGGCGCGTATTTGCGCGCGATGGCGAGGTTGTTGGCGAGTGCGGGCGTATGAATGGTTGCTGAAAGGGGGCGCGGCATGAGCGTTTGGGTGGAATCACGGTTCGGGCGGAAAGACGCAAGCATACGCCAGCGCAGCGAGCGGCCGCTTCGTCGATCAAGACGCCTTGTGAATCAGGACCTTATGAAGAATCCCGCGCGCGGAGGCCTTTACGGATCAAGGGTGTCACGCGCGATCGAGATTACTGCTAGTCAGAATGCGCCTATTTTCGTGTTATAAAGCCCTGCGCACAACCCATTTCGAACGGCATAAGCCCGAACGCATGACAGCAGGCATGACCAGCGTCCGGGGCGGATCACCCGCAGTGAGGAAAGCTTCGGATCAGATGAAAAAAGGTTTTTACACCATCATGGCCGCGCAGTTTTTCTCATCGCTGGCCGATAACGCACTACTGATCGCTGCCATCGCACTGCTGAAAGACCTTCACGCGCCGAACTGGATGACGCCGCTGCTGAAGCTCTTCTTCGTGCTGTCCTACGTGATCCTCGCGGCATTCGTCGGCGCTTTCGCGGACTCGCGGCCCAAGGGCCATGTGATGTTCGTGACCAATTCCATCAAGGTGCTGGGTTGCATCACGATGCTGTTCGGCGCGCATCCGCTGCTGGCTTACGGCATCGTCGGCTTCGGCGCGGCGGCATATTCGCCCGCGAAATACGGCATTCTCACCGAACTTTTGCCGCCCGACCGGCTCGTGGCGGCCAACGGATGGATCGAAGGCACCACGGTCGGCTCGATCATTCTCGGCACCGTGATGGGCGGCGCGCTCATCAGCCCGCATATCGCGGGTCATTTGCTGAGCCTGAATATCCCGCGCATCACCACGCCGGCCGAGGCCGCGATGCTCGTCATCATGCTGATGTACGTCGTCGCCGCAATCTTCAACCTGCGCATTCCCGATACCGGCGCACGCTATCCGAAGCAGGAAACGCGGCCGGTCAAGCTCATCACCGATTTCGCCGACTGCTTTCTGACGCTCTGGCGCGACAAGCTCGGCCAGATCTCCCTCGCCGTCACGACGCTCTTCTGGGGCGCGGGCGCGACGCTGCAGTTCATCGTGCTCAAATGGGCGGAAGTGTCGCTCGGCATGACGCTTTCGCAAGCGGCCATCCTGCAGGCGGTGATCGCGGTCGGCGTCGCGGTGGGCGCGGTGCTCGCGGCGGCGCGCGTGCCGCTCAAGCGCTCGCTGTCGGTGCTGCCGGTCGGCATCATGATGGGCATCGCCGTCATGCTCATGGCGTTCTACACGCGGCATCTCTTTCCGGCGCACTGGGGCATCTACTTCGGCAAGATGCATTTCCCCGGCTATCTGCTGGTCGCGTATCTCTTCCTGATGATCGTCGGCGGCCTGTCCGGCTTTTTCGTCGTGCCGATGAACGCGCTCTTGCAGCATCGCGGACACGTGCTGCTGTCGGCCGGGCATTCGATCGCCGTGCAGAACTTCAACGAGAACCTGTCGGTGCTCGTGATGCTGTGCCTGTACGCGGTCCTCGTGTGGCTCGACGTGCCGATCCAGTTCGTCATCGTGCTGTTCGGCTCGTTCGTGTGTCTGATGATGTACTTCGTCATGCGCCGGCATCAGGCGAATCAGCGCGCGTTCGATTCCGTCGCGCTGATCGGCGAGGCGCGGCACTGACGGTATCGCGTGACGCCGGGTAGTCTTCACTCATCATGCAATCAGCCGATCTCTTCTCCTTCGTCACGCGCGTGCGCGATCAAGCGCCGCTCGTGCATTGCCTGACGAACCTCGTCGTCACGAATTTCACCGCGAACGTGCTGCTGGCTGTCGGCGCCGCGCCGGCGATGGTCGTCGCGCGCGAGGAAGTCGCTGAATTCGCGCCGCTTGCCCATGCGCTGTCGGTGAATCTCGGCACGCTCGATTTGCCGCAATCGCGGGCCATCCGCGCCGCCGTCGACGCCGCCAATGGCGCGGGCAAGCCCTGGGTGCTCGATCCCGTGGCCGTCGGCCCGCTCGCCTTTCGCACGCAGTTCGCGCTCGAATTGCTCGATGCGAAGCCGGCGGTGATTCGCGGGAACGCGTCGGAGATCATCAGCCTGTCGGGCGGCACGGCGAGCGGACGCGGCGTGGACAGCACCGCCGCCACCGACGCCGCCCTCGACGCCGCGCAAGTCCTCGCGCTGAACACGCAGGCCGTCGTTGCGGTCACGGGCGAAACCGACTACATCACCGACGGCCGCCGCGTGATCGCACTGTCGAACGGCTCGCCGCTGATGACGCGCGTGACGGGCGTCGGCTGCGCGCTGTCCGCGACGGTCGCGGCATTCGCAGGCGTGGCAGGATCGCGCGACGAGCGCTTCATGGCGACGGTCGCCGCCATCGCCTATTCGACCGTGGCCGGCGAACTCGCCGCACGCGACGCGGCCTTGCCCGGCAGCTTCGCGGTCGCGTATCTGGACCGGCTCGCCTCTCTCGACACGCACGCGTTCGACGCGACGCTCGTGCAGCGCGACGTCGCGCTTTCCTGACATGCGCTCTTCCTTCGACCTCTCGCTTTACCTCGTGCTCGATCCCGTGCAGTGCGGCGGTCACGACGCCGCGCTCGACGTGGCGCGTGCGGCGCTGGACGGCGGCGCGACGATCGTGCAACTGCGCGCGCCGGAGTGGCACAAGCGCGCGTGGCTGGCGCTGGCGCTCGACCTCTTGCCGCTCACGCGCGCCCACGGCGTGCCGCTCATCATCGACGATCACGTCGACATTGCGCTCGCCGCCGGCGCGGATGGCGTGCACGTCGGCCAGCGCGATCTGCCGGCGGACGTCGCACGGCGGCTGATGGGACCGGACGCGCTGATTGGCCTGTCGGTGTCGAATCCCGGCGAAGTTGCGGAGGCGAACGGGATGCAAGGCGTCGTCGACTATCTCGGCGCGGGACCGGTCTACGCGACGCCCACGAAAACCGACGCCTCCGCGCCCTGCGGCCTCGACGGCCTCGCCGCAATGTGCGCTGAAGCGCGCTTCCCGACGGTCGCCATCGGCGGCATTCAGGCGCACAACGCCGCCGACGTGATGCGCGCGAAACCGGCGGGCCTCGCGGTCGTATCCGCGATCTGCAAGGCGACGAATCCGCGCGAAGCCGCGGCGGCACTGCGCGCGACGATCGACCGCGCAAGAACTTGATCCTTCCGATGACTTCGACGAAACGCATTCCCAACGCGCTCACCATCGCCGGTTCCGATTCGGGCGGCGGCGCGGGCATTCAGGCCGACCTCAAGGCGTTTTCCGCGCTCGGCGCATACGGCGCGAGCGTGATCACCGCGCTCACCGCGCAAAACACGCGCGGCGTGACGGCGGTCCATGCGCCCGATCCCGCCTTCGTCACGGCCCAGCTGGACGCGGTGTTCGACGACATTCGCGTCGATGCGGTGAAGATCGGCATGCTGGCGAACGCGGGCATCGTCCGCGCGGTGGCGGATGCGCTGCGGCGGCATCGTCCGGTGCATGTCGTGCTCGACACCGTGATGATCTCGAAGAGCAATCATGCGCTGCTCGCGCCGGAAGCCGTCGCCGCGCTGCGCGACGAACTGCTGCCGCTCGCAACGCTCGTCACGCCGAATCTGCCCGAAGCGGCGGCCTTACTCGGCGTCGAAGCCGCAAGCGATGAAGATGCGATGGTGCGCCAGGGCGAAGCGTTGCTTGCGGCGGGCGCGCGTGCGGTGCTGATGAAGGGCGGGCATCTTACTTCTTCGGACAGCCCCGACTGGCTGATCGAGGCTTCGGGCGCGTTGCGGCTTTCCGGCGTGCGCGTCGCGCTGAAGAACACGCACGGGACGGGCTGCACGCTGTCGTCGGCGATCGCGGCGCTGATCCCGCAAACCGACGATCTGGCGACCGCGACCGCCGAAGCGAAGCGTTATCTCACCGGCGCGATCGAGGCGAGCGCGCGGCTCGACGTGGGCCATGGCGTCGGCCCGGTCCATCATTTTTACCGCTGGTGGTAAGCGCCGGGTCCGCGCCGACTACAGCGCCGACGCCGCGAACGCCCGCGCCCGCTCCGGCCAGTCGTCCGGCACGATGAACCCGCGCGATTCCTCCGTCCATCCGCCCGCGCCGTCGCGGACGTAGGACGCCACCATCGTCGGCGCCACGGCGGCCTGCAAGGACGCGTGAATCGCGGCGGCTTCGGCCATCAGCGATTCCGCCTCGCCGGCTTGCAGGCGGCGCGATGCGAGCCACGCGAGGCGCGGTTGCACGACCCACGCGCGGGCATCGTCGATTGCTTGGTGCCCCGCCCGCCATTCCGACGCCGTCAGCCACCAGCCGCGCACATGCCGCTCGCCGATTTCGGGTGCGGGGATCACGGAATCGTCGTGATAGAACAGCCGGCCCTTGATGAATAACTGCGCGTCCCACGGACCATCGAGCTTAAGCGCCGCGAATTCCGCACGCGTGGTCAGCGCGAGCTGATGCGTGAGCAGCCGTCCATATTTCAAATCGAAGCGGTCCTGCAGATTCGGCCCGACGTAATCGGACAGGCGCGCCGTCGCCGACGCGCCATCCCCGATATGCAGGTAAAACTTCACGGCGAGCTCCCAATGCACGCGCGCGCCGTCGGCCGTTTCGAGCAGAAAGTCACATTCGCCGATGGTGCGCCGCTGCTGCCTGAGCGGGACGTTCGCCGCAACGAGACGCGCGGCGGGACCGTGCGCCAGGAAGAATTCGAGCAGGCTCTCCGCATAGATGCCGAGGCGCGTGGACCTGGGATTGCGTGACCGGACGTGCAACGGATCGGGCGCGGCGTCGAGCGTGTGCAACCAGGCGAGCGTGGCCTCGCGCTCCGCGGACGATGCAAACGGCTGAGCGAGTTTCGCGCCGGCTTGGTCGACGCGCAGGAGATCGGGCGCGAAAAGCAGCCACGCCAGGTCACGCACGGTCGCGTCCTCGAATCGATCGACAAGACGCGACAGATCGCTCATCCCCGCGCGCCCTTTTCTGCTCCGGGTTCCACGCCGAGTGCGGCGAGCGCTTCCTGATGGGTTTTGCGCGCAAGGCACAGATCGGCCCAGGCCTTCGCCTTGTCGGGCAGGCTGCGCAGCAAATACGCCGGGTGATACGTGACGACGACCGGCACCCCGCGATATTCGTGAACGCGCCCGCGCAGCGACGCGATGCTGCCGTCGCTCTTCAACAGGCTCTGCGCGGCGAAACGCCCGAGTGCGACGATCACTTTCGGCTTCACCAGTTCGACCTGACGCTGGAGATACGGCTCGCAGCGCGCGACTTCGTCCGGTTCGGGATTGCGGTTGCCGGGCGGCCGGCACTTGATCACGTTGGCGATGTAGACATTCGATTCACGCGACAGCGCGAGCGAACGCAACATGTTGTCGAGCAGCTTGCCCGCCTGCCCGACGAACGGCTCGCCCTGCTTGTCCTCGTTCTCGCCGGGCGCTTCGCCAATCAGCATCCAGTCCGCCTCGCGGTCGCCGACGCCGAAGACCGCGTTCGTGCGGCGCTCGCAGAGGCGGCATCGTTCGCAGTTCGAGACGCGCTCCGCGAGCGTGTCCCAGTCGAGCGTATGGATGTCGTCGGCGGCGTCCGGCGCGACGGGCGGCTCGATAGAGGGCGCGTCGTCAGTCCAGGGGAGATCGTCGTAGGCTTCAAAGGGCGGCGCGTCGAAGTCTTGCGGCGTGGCATCGAACCGTGGCGAGACGGACGATTGCCGCGCTGACGGCGCAGCTTCGAGTGTGCGCGGTTCGTTCGTTGTCGATTCGCGTTGCGGCGTTAACGGCGATTCGACGTCGCGTGCGTCCGGCAACGGCGCGGCTGATGTCTGTCCGGTCGTTCGCGCCGAGACACTGCCGACCGTGGCGCGCGACTGATCCGAGCCGGTCGCATCGGCCGATTCGTTCGGCGCGGCCTGCTCGTGCGCTGCCGCCGCAGCTTGCGCATTCACCGGCATGTCGCGCAACGCCGGAGCCGGCGCGGCTACCGCAGCTTGCGCATCCGCCGAGGTTTCGTGCAACGCCGAAGCCGTAGTCTGCGCCGTGTCAGCGCGGGCCGGACTCTCGCCCGACCGCCGCCGCACCCAGACCGGCCCGAATCCCAACTCCTCGATCAGCAATTCATCCAGCGCCATGCGCACTCTCCTTGAACGAAAGACGCATGACGATTGCGTCCTCGCGCGACCGATGCCGCGCGGGATAGTAATTCTTGCGACGCCCGATGGCCGTGAAGCCGAAGCGTTCGTAAAGCTGAATCGCCCGGGGATTCGACGGCCGCACTTCGAGCAGCATGCCGTCCAGCTTCTCGGCGTGCGCGATGCGCACCGCCTCGCGCAGCAGCGTCAATCCCGCGCCCGCACCCTGGGCCGCCGGCGCGACGCACAGATTGAGCAAGTGCATTTCATCGACGACCGGCATCAGCACGCAATAGCCGACGAGCGTTCCCGTTACATGACGAAGGCATACGCCGTAATAACCGTTGCGCAAGGAATCCTGGAAATTGCCGCGACTCCAGGGAAACTCGTAGGCGAGTCGCTCGACGGCGGCGACTTCGTCGAGATCGGCTTCGGTCATCGGCGTCAGATACCGATCCGCGAGCAGCACGCCGCTCACCGGAGCGCCTCCTCGCGGGCGGCGTCGGCGTCGCGCTTGCCTGCGGCAGCGCGCGCTTCCGTCCGCTCGGCCGTCGTCTGCGCGACCTTGTTGCGCACATAGTCGGGCGCGGCCAGTTCCGGCGCGACCGCACGCCCGGCGCGCAACGCGCGCAAGCCCAGCAGCGCGACCGGCAATGCGTGAGGCAACGCGTTCCGGTCGACATGCGCGGCGGCGGCGAGCGCCGGCAGACGGTCACCGAAAGCCGCGGCCGCGTTGCCCGCGAGCGCGAACGGCGCATCGGGGAGCGGCAGCGCGGCGGGAGCATCGAGCGATGCCGGATGCACGACGCGCCAGTCGGCGGTATCGGCGTCGAATGCGTAGTCGGCCCAGTACACCTCGTCCATCCGCGCGTCGAGGGCCGCGAGCACACGCGGCGGCAGCGACGGATCGGCGAGGCGCGCGGCTTCCGCGCACGCGAGCAGCGTGCTGACCGGCACCACCGGCACGTTCAGCCCGAACGCCAGCCCTTGCGCTACGCCCGTCGCGGTACGAAGGCCGGTGAAGGAGCCCGGCCCCGCGCCGAACGCGATCGCGCTGCAATCGGCCAGAGCGAGGCCGGCTTCATCGAGCAACTCGCGCACGGCCGGCAAAAGGCGCGTGCTGGATACCGCGCCGGTGGCTTCATGGCGGAACCAGACGCGCGTATCGCCGCTTTCATAGTGAGGCGCGGATCGGGCGGGATGCTGCGCGGCGGGATCGTCGAGCAGCAGCGCGACGGAGCAAAATTCCGTCGACGTATCGAGAGCGAGCAGGATGGTGCGGGTCATGGCCGGTATTGTAATGCGGGACGGGCCATGCTTTCGCACGATGCTTGCGGTCGAACCCTCCCCGATTCGAGGAAAGCCTCGACAGGCGAAGCGCGTATCGCTTGCTAAGATCGTCGGCCCATTACGATGCACAGGACACGACGCATGACCGACATCGACCAGCAATTCGCCCAGGCTCAAATCGACGTGAAAGAACTGCCCGAGCGCCTCGGCAATCTGACGCTCCTGCGGCTCTATGCGCTTTTCAAGCAGGCGAGCATCGGCGACGTGCAAGGCGAAAAACCCGGTTTCACCGACATCGCCGGGAAATACAAATACGAAGCGTGGTCCGCGCTGAAAGGCACGCCCGCCGATACAGCCAAGCAGCACTACGTCGAACTTGTCGAGTCGCTCAGGCGCGGCGAAGCAAGCTAACGCAGGCGCGCTGGCGTCCCCGCCGTCGATGCCCTTCGATGGCGCGGGAATGCGTCAATATGTGGCGCGGTGCAGCAAATTCCGTTATACTAGCGTTTCAGCAGCGTGACTGTCGTTTGCATGTATAAAGCATGCGGCGCTCATGAATGCCGCTTCGTAGCGTTTTGCTCCAATCCAGTTTAGAAACTGTCCCTTCCCTGCTAGGCCGCAGCGCAATTTGCGCGCTGTTTGTTCCGCGGCCCGTCATGCATCAGGCTGACGTCAGTGCTCCTCGAGCCTGCCGTATCCGATACAGCTTCTAACAACATTACTCGCCTTCTTTTTGCGCGAGTTGCCCCCGTTTTTCGATTTGCTCGCTGTTTCTTCGCTCGCTGAATCCAACGACTTGGGTATGCCGATTGGCGCCGACGCCTTATCTTCCGTTTCAAGGATCGACATGACTTCGAGTATTACCCCTAGCCCGTTGGACAACATCGCAGCACAGACGCTCGGCACCGCCCCTATCGTGGACGCAGTTGCAGCCGCAGCAGTCGCAGCCCCGGCCGTCGAAGCGCCCGCCGGCCCGACTTTCGAATCGCTCGGCCTTTCCGCCGACATCATCACCGCGCTGACCGCCGCTGGCTATCAGTCGCCGACGCCCGTGCAGCAGCGCGCGATTCCCGCCGCGCTCGCCGGCCGCGACCTGCTCGTCTCGAGCCCAACGGGCTCCGGCAAGACCGCGGCGTTCATGCTGCCGGCCATCGAAAAATTCTCGCAACTCGAAAAGCTCCAGGCGCAAGAACCGCGTCAGCCGCGCGATCCGAACGCGCGTCCGGGCCGCCGTCCGCAGCCGGTCGCACGTCCGCAACTGCTCGTGCTCACGCCGACGCGCGAACTCGCGATGCAAGTTTCCGCCGCCGCGACCACGTATGGCCGTCACCTGCGCCGTCTGCGCACGGTGAGCATTCTGGGCGGCGTCGCGTATGGCCAGCAATTGATGCTGCTCGCGAAGAACCCCGAAATTCTCGTGGCGACGCCGGGCCGTCTCATCGACCATCTGGAACGCGGCCGCATCGACCTGTCGAACCTCAACATGCTCGTGCTCGACGAAGCCGACCGCATGCTCGACATGGGCTTCATCGAAGACATCGAGACGATCGTCGCCGCTACGCCGGCCACGCGTCAGACGCTGCTCTTCTCCGCGACCATCGACGGCAAGATTTCGTCGCTGACGGGCCGTCTGCTGAAGGACCCGGAACGTATCGAGATCGTGCAGAAGCTCGAAGCGCGCAACAACATCGCGCAGACCGTGCATTACGTCGATGACCGCGATCACAAGGATCGCCTGCTCGACCACCTCTTGCGCGATTCGGAGCTGGATCAGGCTATCGTCTTCACCGCGACGAAGAGCGACGCCGACCTCATCGCCAATCGTCTCGCCGGCGCCGGTTTCGAATCGGCTGCGCTGCACGGCGATCTGCCGCAAGGCGCGCGCAATCGCACGATTCGCGCACTGCGCGAGCGTCGCGTGCGCGTGCTGGTCGCGACGGATGTCGCCGCGCGCGGTATCGACATCCCCGGCATTACGCACGTCTTCAACTACGACCTGCCGAAGTTCGCGGAAGACTACGTGCACCGCATCGGCCGTACGGGCCGCGCGGGACGCAGCGGCACGGCCGTGAGCCTCGTGCACCACGCGGAAACCGGTGCGCTCAAGCGCATCGAGCGCTTCGTGCGTGCACCGCTGCCGGTGAACGTCGTGGTCGGTTTCGAGCCGCGCAAGTCAGCGCCGAAGGGCGGTTTCGGCGGCCGTGGACGTCCGGCCGGCGGTAACAGCGGACGCCGCTTCGGCAGCGGCAGCAGCAACGGCGGTGGCCGCGGCTACGGTGCGAGCAACGCCAGCGGCTACGGCAACAAGTCGAACACGGGTTCGCGTGACGGCGGCGGCTATCGTGGCGCGAGCACCGGCGGCGACGCCGAAGGCGGCTATCGCGGTGGCAACCGTGACGGTGGTTTCGGCCAGCGTGACGGCTACAGCGCACGCCGCAACGACGGCCCGCGCGCACCGCGTCGCGGCAACTGATCGTTGACGACGTAAAGCCGAGGTGGCGTCAGACGCCGCCTCGCGCTGCAAGACAAGAAAACCGATGCCTCGCGCATCGGTTTTTTTTCGCCCGTCGTCACATTTCACGATGCGCAACGGCTTTTTGTTTCGCAAAAGTTTTGCTGCGCGGCACAACCGTAGAACTTGCAGCATGGGAAAAGGCGTTTCTCAATGCAAAATGCGCGTCGTAACTAATTGTTTATTCAGCGAATCTTTCCTACCCGATTTCTCCCGAGAACGCTGTCTCCTATCGTTGCACTCGCTTAGACTCTTATATAAGAGTTGAGCAAACGCAGACCGCCACGCCGGCGCCTCACTGCTCCAGTTCGCGAGAAGCATCGATAGATCCAGTTCGTCGTACAGCCAATCTCAAGGAGAAACGCCATGACCTCCCGTCAGCAGCAAGCTCAGCAACTCCATCAGCAATGGGAAACCGATCCGCGCTGGAAAGGCATCAAGCGCGGTTACTCGGCGGAGGACGTCGTGCGTCTGCGCGGCTCGGTGCCGGTCGAGCATACGCTCGCGCGACGCGGCGCTGAAAAGCTCTGGTCGCTGATTCACGATGAGCCGTTCGTCAACGCGCTCGGCGCACTGACGGGCAATCAGGCGATGCAGCAGGTCAAGGCCGGCCTCAAGGCCATCTATCTTTCCGGCTGGCAAGTGGCCGGCGACGCGAACATCGCGGGCGAGATGTATCCGGACCAGTCGCTGTATCCGGCGAACTCGGTGCCGCTCGTCGTGAAGCGCATCAACAATACGTTCACGCGCGCCGACCAGATCCAATGGTCGGAAGGCAAGAATCCGGGCGATGAAGGCTATATCGACTATTTCGCGCCGATCGTCGCCGATGCGGAAGCGGGTTTCGGCGGCGTGCTCAACGCCTTCGAACTGATGAAGGCGATGATCGAAGCCGGCGCAGCGGGCGTGCACTTCGAAGATCAACTGGCATCGGTCAAGAAGTGCGGTCACATGGGCGGCAAAGTGCTCGTGCCAACGCGCGAGAACGTCGCGAAGCTGGTCGCCGCGCGTCTTGCCGCGGACGTATGCGGCACGCCGACGCTGCTGGTCGCGCGGACCGATGCGGAAGCCGCCGATCTCGTGACGTCCGACGTCGACGACAACGACAAGCCCTTCCTCACCGGCGAGCGCACGGTGGAAGGCTTCTACCGGACGCGGCCGGGCATCGGCCAGGCAATTTCACGCGGTCTCGCCTACGCGCCGTACGCCGATCTCGTGTGGTGCGAGACGGGCAAGCCGGACCTCGAATACGCGAAGCAGTTCGCCGAAGCGATTCACAAGGAGTTCCCGGGCAAGCTGCTGTCGTACAACTGCTCGCCGTCATTCAACTGGAAGAAGAATCTGGACGACGCAACCATCGCCAAGTTCCAGCGCGAACTCGGCGCGATGGGCTACAAGTTCCAGTTCATCACGCTCGCGGGCTTCCACGCGCTCAACTACTCGATGTTCAACCTCGCGCACGGTTATGCGCGCACGCAGATGAGCGCGTTCGTCGAGTTGCAACAGGCCGAGTTCGCCGCCGCCGACAAGGGCTTCACGGCGGTGAAGCATCAGCGCGAAGTCGGCACGGGCTACTTCGACGCGGTCACGCAGACGGTCGAGCGCGACGCATCGACGACGGCGCTGCACGGATCGACGGAAGACGAGCAGTTCTTCGACAAGAAGGTCGCGTAATAGCGGATGACAGGTTGAATCAGGGAGAGCGGTGAAAGCAGCGGCGGTTGCGGCGCGTGGTCGGAAGCGCGTCGCGGCCGCCGCTCGACGACATCATCGGTACACGATGACCGGAATCTTGGTATGCGTGAGCACGCGCTGGGTTTCGCTGCCGATCAGCAGACTTCCGAGCCCGCGACGGCCGTGCGAAGCCATCAGGATCACGTCGCAGCCGTTCTGTTCTGCCGCGTCGATGATGCCGATGTACGGCGCGGCTTCGATGCTCGTCACGCTCGCACACGGAACGCCGGCGCTTTCAGCCGCGCGTTCGACGGCGCGCAGGTGTTCGCGCGCTTCGCGATCGGCGCGGGCGTGGAAGTCGTCGGGCGGCTCGACGGCGACATCGGCGAACGGGGAGTATGGATACTGCGGCAGGCACGCGTACGCGGTGATGCGTGCGCCGACGGACTGCGCGAGATCGATGGCGCCGTCGATGGCTTTCTGCGACAGCTCGGAGCCGTCGGTCGGTACGAGGATGTGCTTGAACATGGCGTCCTCCTTCGGAACGTCGGGGCACGGTTCAATTGTAGTCAGGCAGGGGACCGCGCGACAGGTTCATATGCGTTGGCCGGTGCGACGCAGGGGGCTGTGCCTGAACGCCTTCGCTTTCGAACCGGTGTTTGTTGAAATGGACAAGCGCCAATGGGAGAGATCGGCTAGCTGAATCCATCGCGAAGAGAAGGGATCGATTGCGAGAAATCGGCGCCTGCCGTGCGTTGGACGCGCGCCAGCGTCGGCGCGCGCCGCTTGGCCGGGGACTTATCGAACGGAATTGATCGACGCTGCGCGTCGCCGTGTTTTCGATAACGACGCAGCACGAACAGGTCGAAGCGATTCACGATCTGTTCGACGGCCTCGTGCACATCCAGCGAGGCTTTCGCGATGACCGCGCGCAGAACGTCCAACTTGCGCCGTAATGCAGTCGTCGAGCGCGTCTTTAGTCACTTGCAGGCGCGTGTAGCGCGAACCGCTTTCTACCATCGCGGCCTGAGCGGATCGGCAAGCCAAGCAGGACCAGTTCCAAGCGCGCCGCGATTGCATGACTTTTGCCGTTCGAAATCGCAGACGCCAGCAAGCACGCAATCAGCAAACCTAGCCCAATGCGTCGACCTTCAGTCTGCCGATAGGATTCCGTAGCAATTCCGCTGACCGAGAAGCCAGATCCACCCTCCTCACCCGGACAACCTACTCCCCCCAATACCCCGAAGCGTGGTACGTATGCTTGAGCAGATCGAGAAACAGCCGTACGCGCAACGGCAAATGCCGGCGCTGAGGAAACACCGCATGGATGCCGATAGGCGGTGCGGCGAACGCATCGAGCACGCTCACGAGCCGTCCAGCGCGGATATCCTCGCCCACTTCCCACCACGATCGCCACGCGAGCCCGCGACCTTCCAGGCACCATTCGTGAAGCACCGCGCCGTCCGAGCATTCCATCGTGCCGGATACCTTGATCGTCACGACTTTGCCGTCCTGCTGAAACATCCAGCCACGCTGCTGATTCGCCGACGCCCCCAGCGCAAGGCAATTGTGATGCGCGAGCGCAGCCAGATTCGTCGGCTTGCCGCGTTTCGCCAGATAGTCCGGCGACGCGACGCACACGCGCCGGTTCTCGCCGAGCTTCAGCGACACGAGCGACGAATCCGGCAGTTCCCCGAGCCGCACCGCGCAATCGAAGCCCTCGTTGACGAGGTCGACCATGCGGTCGGTCAAATCGAGACTGACGGACACATCGGGATGCAGCGTCGTGAACTTCGGCACGAGCGGCGCGACATGACGCCGGCCAAAGCCAGCCGGCGCGGAGACGCGCAAATGCCCGCTCGCCTTGACGCCGCCCGCCGACACGCTCGCTTCCGCGTTCTGCATGTCGTTGATGATGCGCTGACAGTCTTCGAGAAACGCCGATCCTTCGAACGTCAGCGTGATCTTGCGCGTCGTGCGGACGAGCAGCTTTACGCCGAGGCGTTCCTCCAGTGCATCGATTCGCCGGCCGATGACAGCAGGCGCAATGCCTTCCGCCTGCGCCGCAGCCGAAAGACTGCCCTTCGCGGCGACGGCCGCGAACGTCTCAATCTGCTTGAACCGATCCATGCGTTTTCTTTTTCGATACCCGATGTCCGGGCACAGATTAGGTGTCTAAAAGTAAAAGATCAAGTGATCCGGCGATGCTTTTTCCATCAGTTCGATCACCAATAGAATTCGTCCCGACCTCTTCCAGGAGCGCAAGGCTATGTCGGCCATAACGACACACGCATCGTCATCCGGTTCGTCCGGACTTCCCCGAGCCGTTATCTTCGACGCTTACGGCACGCTCTTCGACGTGCATTCCGTCATCGCGGCCGCCGAGCAGCTATTTCCCGGCAACGGCAGCGCGCTTTCGCAGCTCTGGCGCCAGAAGCAGATCGAATACACGCAACTGCGCACGCTCGCCGATCCGTCCGGCGGTCGCTACGTTCCGTTCTGGGACATCACGATCGACGCGCTGCGCCATGCCGCCGCGCGCCTCGGTTTGACGCATGCGCTGACGAGCGCCGCCGAAAAGCGTCTGATGGACGAATACGCGTGCCTGTCCGCGTTCCCGGACGCGCTGCCCGCACTCGACGCACTGCGCGAGCGCTTCGGCCTTCCGCTCGCGATCCTGTCCAACGGCAATCCGCCGATGCTCGACATCGCCGTGAAGAGCGCCGGCATGACGGGCCTGTTCGATCACGTCCTCTCCGTCGATGCCGTCCGCGCGTACAAACCCGATGCCCGCGCCTATGACCTCGGCACGCACGCCTTCGGCATCGCCCGAGCGGCGGCGCGCGAGATCGTGTTCGTGTCGTCGAACGGATGGGACGTCGCCGGCGCGGCGTGGTTCGGCTACACGACGTTCTGGCTCAACCGCGCCGCCCTGCCAGTCGAGAACCTCGGCGTCGGGCCGGATCGGGAAGGACGCGACATGAGCGAACTCGTCGCGTTCATCGAAAGGCCGTGAGCGCCGCATCGCATTGAAAGTAAAACCACCACGCAAGACCGTCTGACCGACCAAGGAGAAAACACATGACGCAAACGTCGAATCCGCTCTCGCTGCCCGAAGGCATGGCAATCTCGGCCGATATACAGTCCGGCTTCGAAACGATCCTCACGCCGGAGGCGCTCGCCTTCGTCGCGATGCTGCATCGCCGCTTCGAGCCGCGCCGTCAGGAAGTGCTGGCCGCGCGCATCGAACGGACGAAGCGGCTCGATGCGGGCGAGCGTCCCGGCTTCCTCGAAGAAACGAAGGCCATCCGCGATGGCGACTGGACTGTCGCGCCGCTGCCGCAGGATCTGCAGTGCCGTCGCGTGGAAATTACGGGGCCGGTCGAACGCAAGATGATCATCAACGCGCTCAATTCCGGCG
Organism: Caballeronia grimmiae; assembly: GCF_000698555.1. GTDB lineage: Bacteria > Pseudomonadota > Gammaproteobacteria > Burkholderiales > Burkholderiaceae > Caballeronia > Caballeronia grimmiae. Next base: position 38,612 of record NZ_JFHE01000018.1, read on the forward strand.
CCGATTCGTACATGACCGACTTCGAAGATTCGAACGCGCCCGTCTGGGAAAACCAGATTGCCGGTCAGATCAACTTGAAGGAAGCCGTGCGCCGCACGATCTCGCTGGAACAGAACGGCAAGTCGTACAAGCTGAACGACAAGGTCGCGACGCTGATCGTGCGCCCGCGTGGCTGGCATCTCGATGAAAAGCACGTGACCGTCGACGGCCAGCGCGTCTCCGGCGGCATCTTCGACTTCGCCCTCTTCCTGTTCCACAACGCGAAGGAACTGGTCGCACGCGGCAGCGGCCCGTACTTCTATCTGCCGAAGATGGAAAGCCATCTCGAAGCGCGCCTGTGGAACGACGTTTTCGTCGCGGCGCAGGAAAGCATCGGCATCGCGCGGGGCACGATTCGCGCGACCGTGCTCGTCGAAACCATCCTCGCCGCTTTCGAGATGGACGAAATCCTGTACGAGTTGCGCGAACATAGCTCCGGGCTGAACGCAGGCCGCTGGGATTACATCTTCTCGGCGATCAAGAAGTTCAAGAACGATCCGGACTTCTGCCTCGCGGACCGCTCGCAGATCACGATGACGGTGCCGTTCATGCGCGCCTACGCGCTGCAATTGCTCAAGACGTGCCACAGGCGCAACGCGCCGGCCATCGGCGGCATGGCCGCGCTGATTCCGATCAAGAACGATCCCGCCGCGAACGACAAGGCGATGGGCGGCGTCCGCGCCGACAAGGCCCGCGACGCCACCGACGGCTACGACGGCGGCTGGGTCGCGCATCCGGGACTCGTACCGATCGCGATGGAAGAGTTCGTCAAGGTGCTCGGCGACAAGCCGAACCAGATCGGCAAACAGCGCGACGACGTGCAGGTGACGGCGCACGATCTCCTCGATTTCCGCCCCGAAGCGCCGATCACCGAAACGGGCCTGCGCAACAACGTGAACGTCGGCATCCACTATCTCGGATCGTGGCTTGCTGGCAATGGCTGCGTGCCGATTCACAACCTGATGGAAGACGCCGCGACCGCCGAAATCTCGCGCTCGCAGGTGTGGCAGTGGATTCGCTCGCCGAAGGGCAAACTGGACGACGGCCGCAAGGTCACGGCGTCGATGGTGCGCGAGATCGTCATCGACGAACTGGAGAAGGTGAAGTTGAGCGTCGGCGGCTCGGGAAGCGACACGAAGCCGTATGAGCGCGCCGCGAAGATTTTCGAGACCATGTCGACGTCGGAGCAATTCACCGAGTTTCTGACGCTGCCGCTTTACGAAGAAATCTGATCGCGGGGTTGCTGCGCACGGTGAACGGCCCGCGGGCCGTTCGTCCATGAGAGTCGCGTCACGGAGAGCGCACGGCGTGTGCTACATTGCGCATCGTCTTTTTCAACGATTCAACCGTGGAGCGCACTCACCGTGCGAACGACAGCATGAGCAATATCCAGCTCGATATCGAATGGACCGACGCGGCATCGCGCAAGATCGAAAAACTGATGCCCCGCAACGCCGATAAGGACGCATTTCTGGCGCTGCCGCCGATCGAATGCCTGCCAATGGAAGGCGACGTGCTTTTCCTTGGGCCGGACGGAAAGCAGCAGCCGTTCATCGTGGCGGAACGTCAGTATCACCATGACGGCGAGGCGGACTGGACCATCATCCTCATTCTCGACGTCCCGCAGGCCACACATTAAGCCTGAGTCTTAGCGCTGCGTCGTCATAGCAGTTTGCTTGCGACATGCACTTCGCCGTGCTCGACGAATTCGGGCGCCTTTGCGCGAAACGCCTGGATATGCGCCGTCTTGCCGTGCTCTTCGAGCGCGGCTTCGCTTTCCCAGCGTTCGACGAAAATAAAGCGGCGCGGCTCCTTGATATCCCGATGCAGGTCGTATTGCAGCGCGCCGGCCTCCTGGCGCGTCGGCTCGATGTTGGCTTCGGCCAACTGTCTGAGTTCTTCTTCCTTACCCTGCTTGGCGACAAAAATAGCAACGACGGCGACTTCTTGCACGAGCGACTCTCCTTGTTTTCAGTAAAACGTTAAAACCGAAGCATAAACGCGCGCCAGAAAAACTGCCTGAAGCGCATATCGTCATGACAAGAAAAAGCCCGCGCTTTTTTAGAAGCGCGGGCGAAAGCCGTCGCCCTACGAGGATAGGCGACGGGGCCATCGGGGCTCGCGTGACGAGCCATTGTTCGGGATAGTTGTTTCGATTACGGCTTTGCCAAGGCCGCGCGGCGCAGTCGTCTCGCCATGCACGCAATGTAATGGTCGCGCGCCAATTTTTATAAGCTATTGCGCACATTCGACGATAGAAACAATCGTCAGCGCAATATATGTGTGCGGTTTATATCAGGCGCGCCCGGCTTCGTAGCGCAACTGCAATTCGCGAGTTCGCACGCGGTGAATACAACGCGAAAAAAACCGCCTCATTGAGAGGCGGTTTGCACGCGATACAACGTTGGTATCGACGCCAGCGGTTTAGCTGATCTGACCGGCGAGAAGCGCCATGATCTGACGCGCTTGCGGCGAAGCATCCAGTTCGCCCTTGTCATCGACGATGGCGACGCGCGTCTGCCCTTCGGTGATCGCGCGCACGTTGACCTGATACTGCTTCGCGACGATTTCCTTGCGGCCGTGGAAAACCTGGCTCCAGAAGCCTTGCTCGCGCGCGGACTTGTCGTTGGGGTCCACGTAGCGCACGTAATAGACGCCACGTGCGCGGTCGCGATCGTCGACCGTGAAGCTCGCGCGATCCAGCGCGATGCCCACGCGCAACCACGCGCGGTCATACGCTTCGGGCAGCGTCAGTTGCGACGATGCCGCTTCCGGCACCGCTTCGTTGCGGATCGCGCTGTTGCCGGCGTTGGCCGCGTTCTGCGCAGCCACCGCCGCGGCGGCCTTCGAATCGCCGCTCTTGGCGGGCTGTGCGTTGGCTGCGTTAGCCGATTGCGCGCCCGCGTCCGCCGCGCCCGATGCCGTCCGCGAATCCGCCAACGCCAGTGACGACATCAGCCGCTTCAGATATTCGTTTTCCAGCGCGGGATCGTTGGGCCGCGCCTGCCACTGGCTCGAATCGTTGTTGACGCCCGTGAGCGCCTCGCGCATGCCCTTCTGGCTGATGAACACGTACGTGCCGCCGCTCGGCGCGGCTTCGAGACGCGTGCGGTACTTGTTGCGCTCGGCGGTGACATACGAGTTGCCGGTGGCCTTCGCGAGCGTGTCGCGGATCAGCCCGTCCGAAATCTGCGGATGCGTTTCGTTCCAGTCGGTTTCCATCACGCCCTTGTCGCGCGAATCGACGACCAGCAGAAACCCCTGCTCTTGCCAGAAGCGGCGGATTTGCGGCCAGACCTGGTCCGGCGTACGGCCGTCGACGACGAGCCAGCGTTCCGCGCCGTCGCGCTGAATGCGCATGCCCGATACGGGCGGCACCACAGTGGGCGCATTGGGCGCGACTTTCTGAACCTGCTGGAGGTCGGAAAGCGATGCCTGCCCGCTTTGCGGCGGCAGCGAACGCTGATCGCCCGCTTCGTCGAGAAGGTTCGGCGGAATGGCGAGCGACGACTGCTTCGAGCGCTGATCGCTCTTGTAGTTGATCGCGGTGGGCGAGGAAGTGCCGCAGCCCGCCACGATCCCGGCCACCGTAAAAAGCGCAGCCATCCGCTTGGTCACACGAAAATCTGTCATGTCTGGAAAGTCCTTCCGCTACGCCACGGGGTTTGTCCGTGGATCAACCCAGCATTTTACCGGTCCGGCGGACCGCCGTGCAAAAAGAGGCGTCGAATGCCCGCGCGTGGCGCGTTCGTCTCGCCGGACACTGAGCTTCGTCAACTGCCGAATACAAGCGATTGGCCGTCGGCAACGTCTGAAGTCACTGCTCAAGTTCGTGATTCACTGCACGGTTTGATGAATCATGCACGCCGCTTCATTTTGACAATTTATGACATTCGAGACAATCGTCGCGCCGCTCTGCCGGACTCGCGCAAAGCCTTGTTTTCAGGCGCTTCTTTCCCGGCCGCGATCATTTTCAGTCGAACGGGCGACGCGGCCCGCCCGTATCGTTGGGCGACAAATTCCTCTTAGAATCGAATCTCAAAAATAGGAATAATCCCAAGAAGTCGGAGAAGAGAGTGCAAAAAATAAGACATCCTCATCAGATGGCCGGGGCCGCCATCGCGATGACCATCCTGTTGAGCGCAAGCTCGCTTTCCCATGCACAGCTCGGCGCGACGAGGAGCGCCGCGGATGCTTCCGATGGAACCGTCATGCATCGTTCCGAAAGCGGGCTCGTGACCTATCGCGAGACGACAGACGCGCACGGAATCGTCGTGCGTCAGTACGTCGATGCTACGGGCGCGGTGTACGCGGTGTCCTGGCGCGGGCCCGCAATGCCCGACGTGCACACGCTCCTCGGCGCGTATTTCCAGCGCTTCAGGGACGGCGCGAGCGCGTCCGCGGGCGATGCCGGCCTGCACATGGCGCGCGTCGCGGACGGCGACCTCGTCGTCGAGAACCACACGCGGCTGCGCGAGTTCAGCGGCCGCGCGTGGCTCGCGAGCGCGTTGCCGTCAGGGGTGTCAGCGACGGATATCGAATGAGCGCGGGGAGACCAGACATGACCATCCGCAAGCTCTCTTCCGCTGCCGCCATTGCGCTGTGCGTCCTGCTTCACGGATGCGGCGGCGGTGGCGGCAGCAGTTCCGGCGCCAGCACGGCAGCGCCTGCCAGCGCACCGGCCACCGCAAGCGCGCCCGCCACCGCCAGCACGCCGGTTCCGGCGAGCGCGCCCGTGACAGCAAGCGCCCCCGCCCCGGCCAGCGACGTCGTCGTGCAGTCGACGACGCCGAACGTGCAACCAATCCGCGTCGCCGCGACCGCCACCAGCACCAGCACACGCAATATGCTGCAGACGAGCGTGACGCTGTGCGCGCCCGGCACCGATAAATGCCAGACCATCGACAACATTCAGGTCGATACCGGCTCGCAGGGACTCCTGGTTCTTGCATCGGCGCTCGATCCGTCGATCGCACTGCCGCTCGTCGCGGGCAACGCGGCGAGCACGGTAATGGCGGAATGCTCCGTGTTCGGCTCCGGCTATACGTGGGGCGCGGTGCGGCAGGCCGACATCCGCCTCGCCGGCCAACTCGCGAGTTCGACATCGGTCCAGTTGATCGCCGATTCCGCCGTGCCCGGCGCGGCGACCGATTGCAGCCAGTCGGGCCTGCCGATGCTCGATGCATCGAAGCTCCGTGGCAACGGCATTCTCGGCGTCGGCCCGTTCACCGCCGATTGCGGCGGCGGCTGCGCGAATTCCGCGATGCCGCGCTGGTACTACAGCTGCACCTCAGCCGGATGCACCGCAAGCACGCTCGCGACCGCGCAGCAAGTGACGAATCCGATCGCGCGCTTCGCCGCCGACAACAACGGTGTGCTGATTGAATTGCCGGCGGTGCCGCCGGAGGGCGCATCGTCGGTGGCGGGGACGATGACCTTCGGCATCGGATCGCAGGCGAACAACCTGCTCGGCGCCGCGACGGTGCTGAAGTCCAACTCGATCACGGGCTATGTGTCGACGAGCTTCAGCGGCAACCAGTACGGATCGAGCTTCATCGATAGCGGCTCGAACGGCCTGTTTTTTCCCTCCGCGACGCTCGCGACCTGCGGGGCGTGGTTCTGCCCGGCGACGCCGCAGGGGCTGAGCGCAACCCTCATTTCGATGACGGGCGTCACCGCCGGCGTGTCCTTCAGTGTCGCGAAGTCGACCACGCTCTTTGCCACCAGCAATTACGCTTTCAACAATCTGGCCGGACCCGCGAACGGCTTCTTCGATTGGGGACTGCCGTTCTTCTACGGCAGGCGCGTGTTCACCGCGCTCGAAGGGCGTCCGACGCCAGCGGGAACCGGGCCGTACTACGCGTTCTAGACGTGCAAAAGCCGTCTTTCGATCCCTCGAAAGACGGCTTTCCCGGCGAACCTGACGATCCGCCCGAGCCTTTATTGCCCGCCCGCCTTGCTTTCCTCGTCGAAAATCTTCTGCGCAAGATGGAATGCCGAGTTCGCCGCCGGCACGCCGCAATACACCGCCGTTTGCAGCAGCACTTCCTTGATCTCGTCCTGCGTCACGCCGTTGTTCTTCGCGGCGCGCAGGTGCAGCGCGAGCTCTTCGCTGCGATTGAGCGCGACCATCATCGCAATGGTGATGAGGCTGCGCGTATGGCGCGGCAAACCATCGCGCGTCCAGATTTCGCCCCATGCATAGCGCGTGATGAAGTTCTGAAACTCGGTCGTCAGTTCCGTGCGATTCGCAAGCGAGCGGTCCACGTGCGCGTCCGACAGCACCGCGCGGCGCACGTTCATGCCCGCTTCGTAACGTTCGTCGTCAGTCATTGTGCTTCTCCGAGGAAGTCGAGCACGGCGCGCGTGTACGCATCGCGCTTCTCGATGTTCGACAGATGCGCCGCGTCCAGTTCGACGTAGCGCGAGCCATTGATGTACGCCGCCAGTTCACGGCCCTGCTCGGCAGTCGTCGAGAGGTCGTGCGTGCCCGCGATCACGAGCACCGGCAGCGCGATGGTCTTCGCTTCGTCGCGCAGGTCGGCGTCGCGGATGGCTTCGCAGTTCGACGCGTAGCCGTCGCCCGATGTGTGGCGGAAGACGTCGCGAATGTTGGCGAGCGCAAGCTGCTCGCGCTCCATGAACGGCGCGGTGAACCAGCGCGCGATGACGGCATCGGTGAGCGCGGCCATGCCGCCTGCTTCGCGTGCTTTCGCGGCGCGCGGCGTCCACACGGCGTCGGAACCGATCAGCGCCGCCGTGTTCGACAGCACGACGCGCGAGAGCCGCTGCGGATGGCGCGCGGCGAGGCCGATGCCGGTCAGCCCGCCCATCGACAAGCCGCAGTAATGCGCGCGTTCGATGCCGAGATGATCCATCAGGCCGATGACATCGCCGATCAGCTGGTCGATGGTGTACGGGCCTTGCGGCGCGTCGGAATGACCGTGGCCGCGCGTGTCGTAGCGCACGACGCGATACTGCTTCGCGAACGCTTCGATCTGCGGCGTCCACATCGATACGTCCGCGCCGAGCGAGTTCGACAGGACGAGCCACGGCGCATCGTCGCCGGCGGTCGAATCGATGCGATAGTGAATGCGGGTTCCGTTGACAGCAGCGAGTGGCATGTTGATGGTGCTCCTTCTTGTTGAATGGCGCAGGCGCCGTCAGGCGCTCGCGCGATACTGGTCGAGCGCCGCATCGACGAAGGCTTGCGCCTGACCGACGTAATTGGCCGGATCGAGCAAGGGCTTCAATTGCTCGGGCGACAGATGGCGGGCGACGGTTTCATCGGCGGCGAGCACGTCGTACAGCGACTGGCCGTTCGCGACCGCTGCCTTCGACGCGCCCTCGACCAGCTTGTGCGCATCCAGCCGGCCGATGGCGTCGCCGAGCGCGAGCATCACCGCTTCGCCGAGCACGAGTCCGTTCGTCGCGTTCAAGTTCGCCGCAAGGCGATCGGCGTTCACTTCCAGCCCCGGCACGATGCCCTTCACGTTCGCGAGCGCCCCGGCGGTCAGCCGCGCCAGATCGGGCAGCGCGTCCCATTCGGCCTGCCAGCCGCCGAGCGCGCGTTCGTGCTCGTGCACCATGCCGGCGAAGACCGTCGCGACGAGGTTCGGCGCGCGCGTCGCGGCCGTCAGCACCGCCGCGCAGCCCACGGGGTTGCGCTTGTGCGGCATCGTCGACGAACCGCCCTTGCCCGCCGCCGCCGGTTCGGCCACTTCGCCGAGTTCCGTCTGCATCATCAGCGAGATGTCGCGGGCGATCTTGCCGAGCGTGCCCGTCAGCATGCCGAGAAACGATGCGGCTTCCGCGATGCGATCGCGCTGCGTATGCCACGGCAGCGCGGGCAGTGGCAGGCCAAGGTCATCGGCAAGCGCCTGCGCGGTCGGCAGCGCCTTGTCGCGAAGGCTCGCGAGCGTGCCCGCCGCCCCGCCGAACTGCAGCACCAGCGCGCGGCTACGCAACTCGGCGAGTCGCGCGCGATGGCGCGTAATCGCATCGAGCCATTGCGCGAACTTCAGGCCGAGCGTGATCGGCAGCGCCTGCTGCAGCCAGGTGCGGCCGATCATCGGCGTGGCGCGATGCGTCTGCGCCTGCGTGGCAAGCGACGCGGCCAGCTCGCGCAGATCGGCATCGATCAGATAGAGCGCGGCGCGAAGCTGCAGCACGACGCCCGTATCGATGATGTCCTGGCTCGTCGCGCCCCAGTGCACGTACTTCGCGGCTTGTTCGTCGCGTGCCTTCACGACGGCCGTCAGTTGCTTGACGAGCGGAATCGCGAGGTTGCCGCCGGCGGCCGCGCCGGTCATCAGCGCGGCGGCGTCGATGTGGTCGGCGTTGCACGCGGCGACGATCGCATCGACGGCGTTCGCCGGAATCACGCCCGCTTTCGCCGATGCCCGCGCGAGCGCCGCTTCGACGTCGAGCATCGCCTGGACGGTCGCGCGCGGCGACCACACCGCGTTGGCTTCGGCGTTGCCGCAGATCAGATCGGTGAGCCGGCCGGTCGATGAGAACATGCGATCAGACCCGCTCGATGATCATCGCGATGCCTTGCCCCACGCCGATGCACATCGTGCAAAGCGCGTAGCGGCCACCGGTGCGATGCAGCTGGTACGTCGCCGCCGTCACGAGCCGCGCGCCCGACGCGCCCAGCGGATGACCGAGCGCGATTGCGCCGCCGTTCGGATTGACGCGGGCATCGTCGTCCGCGACGCCGAGCATGCGCAGCACCGCGAGCCCTTGCGACGCGAACGCTTCGTTCAGCTCGATCACATCCATCTGGTCGATGGTCAGCCCCAAGCGCGCGAGCAGCTTTTGCGACGCCGGCGCCGGACCGATACCCATGACGCGCGGCGGCACGCCCGCCGTCGCCATGCCGAGAATGCGCGCGCGCGGCGTGAGGCCGTGACGCTTCGCGCTTTCCTCGTCGGCGATCAGCATCGCGACCGCGCCGTCGTTAACGCCCGACGCGTTGCCCGCGGTCACCGAGCCGTCGGGACGCACGACGCCCTTCAGCTTCGCGAGCGCTTCGAGCGTCGTTTCGCGCGGATGCTCGTCCTGCGTGACGACGATCGCATCGCCTTTTTTCTGCGGGATCGTGACTGGCGTGATTTCCTGCGCGAGCGTGCCGTCCTTCTGCGCACGGGATGCCTTCTGCTGCGAGCGCAGCGCGAACGCGTCCTGATCGGCGCGGCTCACCTTGTAATCGTCGGCGACGTTCTCGGCAGTTTCGGGCATCGAATCGACGCCGTATTGCTTCTTCATCAGCGGATTGACGAAGCGCCAGCCGATGGTCGTATCGAAAATCTCGGCCTGACGCGAGAACGCAGTCGCGGCCTTGCCCATCACGAAGGGCGCGCGGCTCATGCTTTCGACGCCGCCCGCGATCAGCAATCCCGCTTCACCCGACTTGACCGCACGCGCCGCGATGCCGATTGCATCCATGCCCGAACCGCACAGGCGGTTGACCGTCGATCCCGGCGTGCCGACCGGCAGCCCGGCGAGCAGCGCCGACATGCGCGCGACGTTGCGATTGTCCTCGCCCGCCTGATTCGCGCAGCCGTAGATCACTTCCTCGACCGCTTCCCAGTCCACTTCCTTGTTGCGCTCGACGAGCGCGCGCAGCGGCACCGCGCCGAGATCGTCGGCACGCACGGACGACAGCGCGCCCGCATAACGGCCGATCGGCGTGCGGATCGCATCACATACGAATGCTTCTTTCATCGGTTGCTCCAGTTCTGTGTAATGTCTCTCAGGCTGCTTCGGAAATCGGCGCGTACTGCAGCGGGACCTTGGCGAGCTTCTGCAATTCATCGAACGACAGGCCGTCGACGATCTCGCGCACGACGAAGCCTTCCGGCGTCACGTCGAACACGGCGAGGTCGGTATAGACGCGGTCCACGCACTGCACGCCCGTCACCGGATAGGAACACTCGGCCACGAGCTTGCTCTCGCCTTGCTTGGTGAGCAGTTCCATCATCACGTAGACCTGCTTTGCGCCGATGGCGAGATCCATCGCGCCGCCGACAGCCGGAATCGCGTCGGGCGCGCCGGTGTGCCAGTTCGCAAGGTCGCCCTGGGCGGACACCTGAAACGCGCCGAGCACGCAGAAATCGAGGTGGCCGCCGCGCATCATCGCGAAGGAATCCGCGTGATGGAAGAACGCGCCGCCCGTCAGCAGCGTCACGTGCTGCTTGCCGGCATTGATCAGCTCGTCGTCTTCCTCGCCCTTCGCGGGCGCGGGGCCCATGCCGAGCAGGCCGTTTTCGCTGTGCAGAAAGATTTCGCGATCCGCCGCGAGATGATTGGCGACGAGCGTCGGCACGCCGATGCCGAGGTTCACGTACGCGCCTTCCGGAATGTCCGCGGCCACGCGCTTGGCCATTTCGTCACGAGTCAGTTTCTTCATGGCTTTTCGTCCTTTCAGGCAGCGAGTTCAGCTTGATGCACCGCTTGCGGCACTTCCACGACGCGCTGGACAAAAATGCCCGGCGTCACGATGTTTTCAGGGTCCAGCTCGCCGAGCGGCACGACTTTCGACACCTGGACGATGGCCGTCTTCGCGGCGCTCGCCATGATCGGCCCGAAGTTGCGCGCCGTTTTACGATAGACCAGATTGCCCCAGCGGTCGCCCTTATATGCCTTCACGAGCGCGAAGTCGGCATGGAGCGGCGATTCGAGCACGTAATGCTTGCCGTCGATTTCGCGCGTTTCCTTACCTTCGGCGAGCTTGGTGCCGTAACCGGTCGGCGTGAAGAATCCGCCGATGCCCGCGCCCGCCGCGCGAATGCGCTCGGCGAGATTGCCTTGCGGCACGAGTTCGAGCTCGATTTCGCCGGCGCGGTACAGCGCGTCGAACACGTGCGAATCGGTCTGGCGCGGAAACGAGCAGATGATCTTGCGCACGCGCTTCGCGTTGAGCAGCGCGGCGAGGCCCGTATCGCCGTTGCCTGCATTATTGTTGACGATGGTCAGTTCACGCGCGCCCTGCTCGATGAGCGCGTCGATCAGCTCGGACGGCATGCCCGCCGTGCCGAAACCGCCGATCATGATGGTCGCGCCATCGTGGACGTCGGCCACCGCCGCCGCGAGCGAATCGAAAATCTTGTTGATCATTGCGTTGTTCTCCTGTGACGAGAACCGGCTCGTCGCCGTGGTCATCGCCTTGTGAAGCCGTCAGCGCGCATTTCGCGCTCTAAGCCGGGGTATACCCGCTGCTTTGCCCTCTTGCATCGGAATGTTCGTCATGCGAACATAGATTCGTTTAGCGAACATCGGCATGTTAGTCCCGCGTTCGTTGCGGTGTCAACGAAGCCCGCGCCTTTCGCGGGTTTGTACCGAGTCTCCTTACCTGAATTCATGGACACTTTTCCTTCGGATGCGCAAGACGCCCCTTCCCGTCCCGGCGATGCCTATGTGCAATCGTTCGCGCGCGGACTTTCGGTCATCCGCTCGTTCGATGCCAACCGCCCCGCGCAGACGCTGACCGAAGTCGCGGCCGCCGCGGGCCTCACGCGCGCCGGCGCACGGCGCATCCTGCTCACGCTTCAGACGCTCGGCTACGTCGAGGCCGACGGGCGGCTGTTCCAGCTCACGCCGAAGATCCTGGATCTCGGCTTCGCCTATCTCACGTCGATGCCGTTCTGGAATCTCGCCGAACCGGTGATGGAAGACCTCGTCGAGCAGGTGCACGAGAGCTGTTCGGCGGCCGTGCTGAATGGCGCGGAGATCGTCTATGTGCTGCGCGTGCCGACACACAAGATCATCACGCAGAATCTGTCGATCGGCAGCCGCCTGCCCGCGTTCTGCACGTCGATGGGCCGCGTCCTGCTGTCCGCGCTCGACGACGATCGTCTCGACGCGTTGCTCGATGCCAGCGATATCGTCGCGCGCACCCCGCATACGATCGTCGATCGCGGCGCGCTGAAGGAAGCGATCGCGGCGGTGCGCCGCCAGGGCTGGGCGATCGTCGATCAGGAACTGGAGGAAGGCCTGATTTCGATGTCCGCGCCGATCCGCGACCGGCAGGGGCGCACCATCGCCGCGCTGAACATCAGCGGCAACGCGCAGCGCAAGAGCGCGAAGCAGATGGTGAAGGCGTTTCTCGAGCCGTTGCAGGACGCGGCGCAGCGCGTGTCCGAGATGGTCGCGCGGCGCGGCTGATCGCAACATGGACGAACTCGATCTGAACCTGATCCCGTTCCTCGTCGCGATCGCGGAAACGCGCAACGTCAGCCGCGCCGCAGAGCGGCTCGGTGTGAGTCAGCCGCGCGTATCGACGGCGCTCGGGCGGCTGCGCGAATACTTCAACGATCCGTTATTTGTGCGGACCTCGCGCGGCATGGAACCGACGCCGCGCGCACTGGCCCTCGTGCCCGCCGCCCGCGACGCGCTCGGGTGCATCGAGCGCGGCCTGCTCGACACCCAGCACTTCGATCCCTCGTCGAGCACCGATACATTCTCGATCGCGCTATCCGATGTCGGCGAGATCGTCTTCCTGCCGCGACTCTTGCAGGCGTTCGCGAAAGATGCGCCCCGCGCGAATCTGCGCTCGGTGTCCGTATCGCATGGAGACGTGGAGCGCGGACTGGAAGCGGGCGAAATCGATCTTGCGGTCGGCTATTTTCCGGACCTGCGCGGCAACAACTTTTTTCAGCAGCGGCTTTTCTCGCATCGCTTCATCTGTCTGATGCGGCGCGATCACCCGTACGCGAACGAGCCGCTCACGCTCGAGCGCTTCGTCGAATGCGGACATGCGGTCGTGCGCGCCGAAGGACGAAGCCAGGAAGTGCTCGAAAACTATCTCGACAAGGAACGTGTCCGGCGGCGCGCGGTGCTCGAAACGCCGCACTTCATGAGCCTGCCGTTCATTCTCTCGCGCACCGACCTGATCGCGACGGTGCCGCATGCGATCGGCTTCGCGTATGTCGCGGAGCACGCGTCGATCACGCTGGCCGAGCCGCCGCTACCGTTGCCGCGCTTCGATCTTCGGCAGCACTGGCATCGCAAGTTCCATAACGATCCGCGCACGACCTGGCTGCGCGGCGTGGTCGCGTCGCTCTTCAACGACGCGCTCGACGAATGGCCGAAGTGAGCGTTCACCGATGGATTGGCGCTAACATCGCCGTTTTCTTCCTGCGGGAAAGTGACCGATGGATGCGCTGACCAGTTTGCGCGTGTTCCGCGAAGTCGTCGACGCGGGCAGCTTCGTGAAGGCCGCCGAGCGCCTCGACATTTCGACCGCGATGACAAGCAAGCATGTCGCCAATCTGGAACGGCAACTCGGCGTGCGTCTGCTTCACCGCACGACGCGCCATCTGAGCCTGACCGAAGCGGGCAGCGTCTATTACGAGCAGTGCAGCGAAGCGCTGGACATCCTGAAGGCGGCCGAGGCGGCGGTCGGTGTGCAGACCGCGCAGCCGCAGGGCGTGCTCAAGGTGACGGCGCCCGGCTGGTTCGCGAATCGGCGGTTCGCGGACCTGCTCGTTGCGTATCAGGCGCGCTATCCGGGCGTGCTCGTCGATCTGCGGCTGGAGAACCGCTTCGTCGATCTCGTCGAAGAAGGCTACGACATGGCGCTGCGTGCGACGTGGGAGCCGTCGCCTTCGCTGATCGTGCGGCCGCTGTGCAAGATGCCGTTCGTGCTGGTGGCGTCGCGTGCGTATCTGGACCGACATGGCGAGCCGCGCCATCCGGACGACATCGCGCGCCATCGCGTCATCCTGCCGACTTATACGAACATCGAGTCGGTCACGCTGACGGGCCCGGATGGCGAAGTCGTCGTAAAAAATCACGCGGTGCTGAAAACCAACGACAGTTCGATGCTGTTGCAACTCGTCCACGCCGGCATGGGACTCGCGTACGTTCCGCAGTGGATGATCGATCAGGAACTGGCGTCGGGTGGGCTCGTGCATCTGTTGCCGCAGTACACGGCGTTCGCGCCATCGGTGTACGCCGTCTACACGAGCCGCAAATACATGACGACGAAGGTCCGCACGTTCATCGACTTTCTATCCGAATCGCTGGGCGATCGGCCAAATTGTTAGGATTACTCCTATTCAAGCGTCCTGTACCTCATGTGAAGATCGCGCCGGCGTCCGCTTGCCCGGACCGGCTCATTCTTCTTTGCACGAGGCATCACGCAATATGGACTTCCCCTGGATTCCGTTGTTTTTCAACTTCTTGCTGCTGGGCATCGTGTTATTTGTTTGCCGCACGATCAATGCAAGTCACGGCAAATTGCTGTGGAACGGCGCGCTGATTTACTTTGTCTTCTGCTTTCTGGCGATGGTTCTGGATTTCACGCTGACGATGGTCTTTGCGTCCGCGAGCTTCCATGACCATACGCAGTATGAAACCGTCGCCTCGCGCATGGCGTGGGCCGGGCGTTTCTTCGGCTATCTCGCTCCGTGCGCGGTGTCGCTCGTGATGGGCCTTCTGTTCCGCAAGCGTCAGCAGTCGGCGGCATCGCCTGCGCGGGCGGTTGTCGACACGGCGAAAGCGGTCGCGCCCGGCGAGGCATCGGCGGCTGTGGCGTCGTGATGTGCTTCGTCGAGCTTGGCGGGTCGAAAGTGGATTTGGCAACGTTTGCAGCAAAAATCGCCGCAGCAGTTCTACTATTCGATTCGCTCTGATATACTTTCGCTCTTTCGGGGCGTAGCGCAGCCTGGTAGCGTACCTGCATGGGGTGCAGGTGGTCGGAGGTTCAAATCCTCTCGCCCCGACCAAAATTTAAAGCCCACGCGAGTTTCACCTCGCGTGGGCTTTTTGCTTTTCACCCGCTGCTTCAAACCGCCAGGCATCTTTCCCGAGACGCCAAAACAACGGTTTTTGCTTGCTTGCCAGCAACTTAAGTTCTATTCTTCGCGTGACACTTAAGGAGCGGCACAGCAATGCCTTCGTCAGCTCGCGGCCCGATATCGCGACGCCGAGTCCAGCCTGATCGTCCCTCATCCTCGCTACGCGCAGACATCGCAAGATGGTTCAGCGCGGCCAGTGCTGCGCGCGTCACGCGTTTCGGCCGCATTTACCCCGGCGGCAGTCGTTACGTCTGCGTCAGCGCACGCAATGATCGTCGTGGCGGGTTCTTCGCGCTCTATTTCTTCCATCATGGCGTCGACGATTGGCGCACCTATCCGCCCTCTGGCGTCGGGCCGAGCATCGTCTATTGGTCGTCGGATGCCGGGCCTGTGCAAAGCGCACGCGTCGCGCCCGGCTAACGCTCCCCGTCAAGACGAAAAAAAGCCGCGATACATGATCGCGGCCTTTCGTGTCACCCGCCGAGCAAGTCGATGACTTGCGATAACTCTTTACGCAACTGCTCGACATCGACCGCCGGTTGCTGCGCGTCCGCTGCGGCTTGCGCGTCGGTGGCTTCGTCATCGATCGGGCGCCCTTGAGAATCTAGCCGGTTGCGCGCGCCATTTATCGTGAAACCCTGCTCGTACAGCAACTCGCGAATGCGCCGGATCAGCAAGACTTCGTGGTGCTGATAATACCGACGATTACCCCGCCGCTTGACCGGCCTGAGTTGCGTGAACTCCTGCTCCCAATAGCGCAGCACGTGCGGCTTGACACCACACAGCTCGCTGACTTCGCCAATCGTGAAATAACGCTTGGCGGGGATCGGAGGCAAGACGACTTTTTCCATCGTCGATCAACCATCGTTTGAGTGATGTCGATTGAAGCGCGGCGGCCGAACTGCAGGAGCGCCCATCGGCGCATGGAACGCGTCAACGAGTGAGGCTCGTCTCCGCGCCTGTTTCGACCAACGCCTTCAGTTTCTGGCTTGCATGAAAAGTGACGACCCGCCGCGCCGCGATCGGAATGGCTTCGCCGGTCTTCGGATTGCGTCCAGGGCGCTGAGGTTTGTCGCGCAGCTGGAAGTTGCCGAAACCGGACAGCTTGACGCTGTCGCCGCTTTCGAGCGCGTCGCGGATCACCTCGAAGAAGGCTTCGACCATGTCCTTCGCTTCGCGCTTGTTGAGGCCGACGTGGTCGAACAGCATTTCCGCCAGTTCGGCCTTCGTGAGCGTCGGCGTATCGTTCGGCATCGCGCCCGAAGCGGTGCTGTCTCGGGTCATGGCGCTGCGCTGCGCCGAAAGAAGGGCTTCGAAATCACTCGAGTTCATTTGGTTCATATCGGTAAAACGGCGCGAAACATGATTTGACTTGGCGATCCCTGCGGACGGGCCAACTGGGCTATCCGCGCAACCGCGCGCCGTGTACTCGAGCCAGGCGATCCACCAGCGTTCTGATCGCCGTGTCGACTGTTTCGTCCTGAAGCGTGCCGCCAGTATCTTGCAACGTTACACGGAAGGCAAGACTTTTCTCATGCTCCCCCAACCCACCGGAAGTGTTTGATTTTGGACGGAATTCATCGAAAAGCGCAACCCGGGTAACGTGCTTGCAAGCGGGCTCGGAACGGGCGTTTTCGAGCTCGTCGAGCAGTGCTTGTACCGGTACCGACTGGTCCACGACGATCGCGATATCGCGCCGCACCGGCGGGAATTTCGATACTTCCGACAGCACCGGCAGCGGGCGCTCCATCAGCGCGTCTGCCTCGACTTCGAAGAGGATCGGCGCCTGCGGAAGGTCATATTTTTGCAGCCAGCGCGGATGCAATTCGCCGATCCAGCCGACCGCGCGCCCCGCCACTTCGATGCGCGCGCTGCGCCCCGGATGCAGCGCCGGATGCTCGGCCTTCACGAAGCGCGGGACGACCGGCGCGAAGAGCGCTTCGACATCACCCTTCACGTCGAAGAAGTCGACGTTGCGCGATGCCGCGCCCCACTGCTCCTCGATCGCCGGGCCATACGCGAGACCGCCGATCATCTTCGGCTGTGCGAAGCCTTCAACCGTCAGTTCACCCGCCTTGACCGATGGATCGCGCAGGAAGACGCGCCCTGCTTCGAACACGCGGATGCGGTCGGCGCGGCGATTCAGGTTGTAGCGCAACACGTCGATCAGGCTGCCGAACATCGTCGTGCGCATGACCGAGAGCTGGCTCGCGATCGGGTTGATCAGCTTCACCGGGTTGTCGTTGCCGGCGAAGTCCTTCTCCCATTCGGCATCGACGAAACTGAAGTTGACCGTTTCCGCATAGTCGCGCGCGGCCACGGCATGACGCAGCACATGGATCGAGCGCTTGGTCTCGTTCGTGGGGCGCATTTCGCTCGCCGCCACCGGCGGGCGCGCCGGAATCTTCTCGAAGCCGTAGATGCGCGCGACTTCCTCGATCAGGTCTTCCTCGATCTCGATATCGAAGCGATACGGCGGCGGCGTGACATGGAACGTATCGCCATCGCGCTCGAACGCGAGGTTCAATCGCGTGAAAATCTGCGCGATCTCTTCCGCCCCGATCTCCACGCCGATGATGCGATGTGCCCGCGCAACGCGCATCGACACCGGACGGCGCTCGGGCACGTTCAGGATCTGATCGTCGACGGGACCGGCTACGCCGCCGCAGATGTCGAGAATCAGTTGCGAGATGCGCTCGATATGCTCGACGGTCGTCGAATAATCGACGCCGCGTTCGAAGCGATGCGCGGCATCCGTCGAGAAGTTGTACTTGCGCGCACGGCCGCGGATCGCGTCCGGCCACCAGAACGCGGCTTCCAGATAGATGTTCGTGGTATCGAGCGAGACGGCCGTGCTGTCGCCGCCCATGATGCCCGCGAGGCTTTCGACGTGCGAGTCATCCGCGATGACGCCGACGGTTTCATCGAGTTCGACGATGTTGCCGTTCAGAAGCTTGAGCGACTCGCCCTTTCTGCCCCAACGCACTTCGATTCCGCCGTGAATCTTGTCGAGATCGAACACGTGCGACGGACGGCCGAGTTCGAGCATCACGTAGTTCGAAATGTCGACGAGTGCCGAGATGCTGCGCTGGCCCGAACGTTCGAGGCGCTCGACCATCCATTGCGGCGTCTTCGCGCGTGCGTTCACGCCGCGAATCACTCGGCCCGAGAACCGTCCGCACAGATCCGGCGCGAGCACCTTGACCGGCAGTTTCTCGTCGAGCGTGACCTTCACTGGGGGCATGTCCAGCGCCTTCAGCGGCGCGCCGGTGATGGCGGCCGTCTCACGCGCGACGCCGAACACCGAGAGGCAGTCCGCCTTGTTCGGCGTGAGCTTGATCTCGAAGACGGTGTCGTCGAGATTGAGCGCCTCGCGGATGTCCTGGCCGACCTTCGCATCGGCGGGAAGGATCAAGAGACCGCTGTGATCTTCCGACAGCTTCAGTTCGCGCGCCGAGCACAGCATGCCCTGGCTGTCGACGCCGCGCAGTTTCGTCGGCTTGATCGCAAACGGCTCGCCGCCCGCTTCGGCCGGCGGCAGCACCGCGCCGATCAGCGCGACCGGCACCTTGATGCCCGGCGACACATTGGGCGCGCCGCACACGATGTTCAATTGCTCGCCCGTGCCGGCATCGACCTGACAGACGTTGAGCTTGTCGGCGTTCGGATGCTTTGCCACTTCCAGCACTTGCCCGACAACGATCTTCGTGGTCGGCGGCGCCACCGGGCGCAGGTCTTCGACCTCGAGACCAGCCATCGTGAGCGCGTGCGCGAGTTCGCCGGTGGAGAGCTTGGGATCGACGAAGCTACGGAGCCAGGATTCGGGGAATTGCATGTGTGTCTACGTTCGAAATGTTTGGAGTCTCTCGTTCGGCCGCCTTCGCTTCTTTCGCAGCCGAACGCCGCGGGACGTGCGTCTTTAAGCGAACTGTCGCAGGAAACGCAGATCGTTTTCGAAGAACAGGCGCAGGTCCTGCACGCCGTAACGCAGCATCGTGAGACGCTCGAGGCCGCTGCCGAATGCAAAGCCGATGTAGCGCTCGGGATCGAGGCCCATGTTGCGGATGACGGTCGGATGCACCTGGCCCGAGCCCGAAATCTCCAGCCACTTGCCCGCGTTCTTGCCGTGCTCGAACATCATGTCGATTTCGGCGGACGGCTCCGTGAACGGGAAATACGAAGGACGGAAGCGCACCAGAATGTCGTCGCGCTCGAAGAATTTCTTGAGGAAGTCGGTGTAGACGCCCTTCAGATCCGCGAAGCTGATGTTCTCTTCAATCCACAGGCCTTCGACCTGGTTGAACATCGGCGAGTGCGTGGCGTCGCTGTCCACGCGATACGTGCGGCCCGGCACGATCACCTTGATTGGCGGCTTGTTCATGCGCGCGTAGCGCACCTGCATCGGGCTCGTGTGCGTGCGAAGCAGCAGCGGACGACCTTCGGCGTCCTTGCCGTCGACGTAGAACGTGTCCTGCATCGAGCGCGCCGGATGATTCTCCGGGCTGTTCAGCGCGGTGAAGTTGTACCAGTCGGTTTCGATCTCGGGGCCGTCGGCGACGTCGAAGCCGATGCTGCCGAAAATCTGCTCGACGCGTTCCCACGTGCGCATTACCGGATGAAGCGTGCCGACGCCCGCGCCGCGCCCGGGCAGCGTCACGTCGATGGCTTCCGCCGCGAGCCGCTGGTTCAGCAGTGCATCTGCCAGCGCCTGACGGCGCGCATTGAGCGCCGCTTCGACCTGTTGCTTCGCGACGTTGATGCGCGCGCCTTCGGTTTTCTTCGCGTCGGGATCGAGCTTGCCGAGGCCCTTCAGCAGCTCGGTGAGCGCGCCGGACTTGCCCAGGAAGCGCGCTTTCTCGTTTTCGAGCGTGGCGGCATCGCTGGCGTTTTCAAAGGCGCTTTTCGCGTCGGAGACAATCTGGTCCAGATCCATTGATCCCATCTTTTCAACGTCGAAGTTCTAACTGAATTACGGTTTTGCGCGTGCCCTGCCGCGTGTGCGCAAGTCATGCGCAAAACCGTCCGTCCAACGAAAACGGGGCTCGGTGAGAGCCCCGTTTTCTGCTTGAGCGCCGCCGTTGTTACGGCAGCGTTCAGGCAAACCACGCAGTACTAATTTCGCAATTAGGCTGCAACGGCGGCTTTCACCTGCTTGACGATCGCAGCAAAAGCAGCCTTGTCGAACACAGCCATGTCAGCCAGCACCTTGCGGTCGAGTTCGATCGAAGCCTTCTTCAGGCCGTTGATGAACACGCTGTACGTCATGTCGTGCTGACGCACCGCCGCGTTGATACGCGTGATCCACAATGCGCGGAACACACGCTTCTTGTTGCGGCGATCGCGGTAGGCGTACTGGCCTGCGCGCATGACCGCCTGCTTGGCGATGCGATAGACGTTATTGCGACGGCCGCGGTAACCCTTGGCCAGACGAATGATCTTCTTGTGACGGGCCCGTGCGGTAACCCCACGTTTTACTCGAGGCATGTTGCGCTCCTTGGAGTGTTAGTTGAGGTTAGGCGAACGGCAGCATTGCGCGGACGGAGTTCAGATCGGAATCGTGAACAGCCGTGGAGCCACGCAGATGGCGTTTGTTCTTGGTGGTTTTCTTGGTAAGAATGTGGCGCTTGAAGGCCTGACCGCGCTTGACGGTACCGCCCGGACGCACCACGAAGCGCTTTGCAGCACTCTTCTTGGTCTTCATCTTCGGCATGAAACTACTCCAGTTTATTAGATGGTCATGGGTGTGCGGCTGATCCCTCCGTAGTGGCCAGAACCGCTTTCCGCCCTTCGAAACCCACGCTCCACTTATGTGCAGACAACCTTCTCAGGCTGCCGCTTTTCATGAGCGGCGCCGTTGATACGACGCCCCTCTGAACCTTCCGGCGATGCCGCGCTGCCGCCTTGCGACGGCGCGCGATCCATCGTCTTGCTGCTCGTGCTTACTTGGCCGCCTTCTTCTTCGGAGCCAGCACCATGATCATCTGGCGGCCTTCCATCTTCGGCATCTGCTCGACCTGACCGACTTCGTCGAGATCCGTCTTCAGACGTTCGAGCATGCGCATGCCGATTTCCTGGTGCGCCATTTCGCGACCGCGGAAACGCAATGTGATTTTCGTCTTGTCGCCGTCTTCGAGAAAGCGCGTGAGGTTGCGCAGCTTGACGTTGTAGTCACCGTCATCCGTGCCGGGGCGGAATTTGACTTCCTTCACCTGCACGATCTTCTGCTTGAGTTTCGCCTCGTGCTGCTTCTTCGCTTCCGAATACTTGAACTTGCCGTAATCCATCAAACGGCAGACAGGCGGCGAAGCCTGCGGCGCAATTTCGACGAGATCCACGTCGAGCTGTTCCGATTGACGGAACGCATCGGCCAGTTTCACGATTCCGAGCGGCTCGTTGTCCACTCCGACCAAGCGCACTTCCGGTGCAGTAATTTCACCGTTGATGCGATGTGACGACTTATCAGTAGCGATGTTACGTTTCCTCTAAAAATGAAAAAACAAGCCGCGCTGCGAGTGACTTACTTGAACGCCCGCACTTCCTGCTGCAGACGTTCGAGGAATGCGTCGACCGGCATCACGCCCAGATCGACACCGCCACGAGCACGCACGGCTACGGTTTGCGCCTCACGCTCCTTGTCCCCGACAACCAGCAAATACGGGATCTTTTGCAGCGTGTGCTCGCGTATTTTATAGCTAATTTTCTCGTTGCGCAAATCGCTCTCTACTCTAAGCCCTTGTTTTTGCAACGATTGGGCCAAAGATGCCGCATATTCGGACTGACTTTCGGCAATATTGAGCACGACGGCCTGCACCGGCGACAGCCACGGCGGCATTGCGCCGGCGTGATGCTCGATCAAAATGCCGAGGAAACGCTCCATCGAGCCGACGATCGCGCGGTGAAGCATGACCGGACGGCGACGGCTGTTGTCCTCCGACACGTACTCCGCGCCGAGGCGCTCCGGCAGCACCATGTCGAGCTGCAGCGTGCCGCACTGCCACGAACGGCCGAGCGCGTCCTTGATGTGGTACTCGATTTTCGGACCGTAGAACGCGCCCTCGCCCGAAAGCTCTTCCCATTGCAGGCCGCAAGCGGTCAGCGCTTCGCGCAGACCCTGCTCGGCGCGATCCCAGATTTCATCGGTGCCCGCGCGCTGCTCGGGACGCAGCGACAGTTTGATGTCGATGTGATCGAAGCCGAAGTCCTTGTACACGCTCATCGCGAGCGTATTGAACGCAATCGACTCCGCGATGAACTGGTCTTCGGTACAGAAAATGTGTGCGTCGTCCTGGACGAAGCCGCGCACGCGCATGAGGCCGTGCAACGCGCCCGACGGCTCGTTCCGATGGCACGAACCGAACTCCGCGTAACGCAGCGGCAAGTCGCGATACGAGCGCAGGCCGTGATTGAACACCTGCACGTGACCGGGGCAGTTCATCGGCTTGATGGCGTAGTCGCGCTTTTCCGATTCGGTCGTGAACATGTTTTCACGATAGTTCTGCCAGTGGCCCGATGCTTCCCACAGCGAACGGTCCATGACCATCGGGGTCTTGATCTCCAGATAGCCGGCCTCGTTCACGCGACGGCGCATGTACTGCTCGACCTGCTGCCAAAGCGACCAGCCCTTCGGATGCCAGAACACCATGCCCGGCGCTTCGTCCTGCAGGTGGAACAGGTCGAGTTGCTTGCCGAGCTTGCGGTGATCGCGCTTTTCCGCTTCCTCGAGCATGTGCAGGTACTGATCCTGGTCTTCCTTTCTGGTCCAGGCAGTGCCGTAAATGCGCTGCAGTTGCTCGTTCTTCGAGTCGCCACGCCAGTACGCGCCCGCGACCTTCATCAGCTTGAAGACTTTCAGCTTGCCGGTGGACGGCACGTGCGGGCCGCGGCACAAGTCGATGAAATTGCCGTGCGAGTACAGGCGAATCTCGTCGCTTTCCGGAATCGACTGGATGATTTCGGCCTTGTACCCCTCGCCGATGCTCTTGAAGTACTCGACCGCTTCATCGCGCGACACGACACGGCGCGACACCGGCTCGTTCTTCTGCGCGAGCTCCTGCATGCGCTTCTCGATCTTCTCGAGATCGTCGGGCGTGAAAGGACGGTTGTACGCGAAGTCGTAATAGAAGCCGTTGTCGATGACCGGCCCGATGGTCACCTGCGCCTCGGGGAACAGATCCTTGACCGCGTACGCCAGCAAGTGCGCGGCGGAATGACGAACGACATCGACGCCTTCAGGGTCCTTGTCCGTGACGATGGCAAGCGACGAATCCTGGTCGATGACGTAAGAGGTATCGACGAGTTCGCCATTCAGCTTGCCGGCGAGCGCCGCCTTGGCCAAGCCCGCCCCGATCGATGCCGCGACTTCCGCGACGGTCACCGGGTGGTCGTATTGGCGGACCGACCCATCAGGCAATCGTACCGAAACCATTTCGTTCTCCAAGACGCCGGCCGTGGCCTGGCGAGTTCGACTAAGCACTGCCCCGCGATATCGATATCAGAAACCGGGGGACAAAAAAAATGCGGCCCCGCTATCGAGGGGCCGCATTCACTTTTCACACATACCGCAAAATAGAAAAGGGCAGAAGGCGAAAGAGGTCCTCGACTAGCGTCGCTCCGAATTTGTTTCGGTCAACGTTCGAAGTGCCATTTCGCTGTTCGCCTTTTGCGCCGAAGCGCTTTTGCGGAGTGAAACTTCGTGAACCGGGATTCGCCGAAGTTTCGTTTTCGTTGGTAGGCTCGATTGGACTCGAACCAACGACCCCCACCATGTCAAGGTGGTGCTCTAACCAGCTGAGCTACGAGCCTGAAAGAAGTGAGATTATATGGAGCGTTTCGAATCTTGGCAAGTGTTTCTGCGCAATGAAATGAAAAAGATTCGTCGATCGTTCACTTCGACGCGCAATATCGCTCATGCGCGCCGCGATGCGCGAATAACGCCCTGCACTTCACCGAGCAGCGTGCACGCGCGCTGAATCTGCGCCGAATTCGATACCTCCACCGTGAATTGCATATATGCAATGTTCCGGCGGCTTTGGCTCTTCACGCCGATCACGTTGATCTTTTCACGCGCGAACACTTCGGAGATATCGCGCAGGAGCCCTTGCCGATCCGCCGACTCCACCGACAGATCGACCGGATATACCGACGATCCGCGCCCGTTCATCACCTCGGCGGACCATGTCGTATGCAGCACGCGTTCGGGCGAACGCTGCGCCATGCGCTGGAACGTCGTGCAGTCCGCGCGATGAATCGACATGCCTTTGCCGCGCGTCACGAAGCCCGCGATCGGATCGGGCGGCGCGGGACGGCAGCAGCGCGCGAGCTGCGTGAGCAAGGCATCCACGCCGACGACCAGCACGCCCGTCGATGCCCCTTGCGCCACGCTCTGCCCGCTGCTGCGCTTTTCGAATTGCGCGGGCGCTTCCGGCTCGGGCTCGGGCGGCGGCGCATCGGACAACGCGTGCTCGATGTTGCGCACGCTGAACTCGTCCTTAGCGACGACCGCGTACAGATCTTCCGGCGCCTTGAAGCCGAGCTTGGCCGCGAGCTGATCGAGATTGACCGACGTCTTGCCTTCGCGCTGCAGCGTCTTTTCGACGATCGCCCGGCCCTGCGCCACGTTCTCGGCCGCGTCGACCGTGTTGAACCACGCGCGCACCTTCTGCCGCGCGCGCGGGCTGTGCATGTAGCCAAGCTGCGGATTGAGCCAGTCGCGCGAGGGTCCGCCTTCCTTCACCGCGATGATCTCGACCGTCTGCCCGTTCTGCAGCGGCGTGTTGAGCGGCACCATCGCGCCATCGACACGCGCGCCCCGGCAGCGATGCCCCAGCTCGCTATGCAGGTGATACGCGAAATCGACCGCCGTCGCGCCGTGCGGCAACGCCACCACGCGAGCCTGCGGCGTCAGCACGTAAATATGGTCGTCGTCGAGCGTGGCGTCGCGCAGATGCTGCCAGCCCGGATGCTCGCCTTCGACGTCGTCCTTCCAGGCGAGAAGCTGACGCAGCCACGCGATCTTCTCGTCGTATTTCTCGCTCGCCGTCACCTGGCCTGCGTAGCCTCGCGCGCCCGCCTCCTTGTAACGCCAGTGCGCGGCCACGCCATACTCCGCGAACTGATGCATTTCATGCGTGCGAATCTGCACTTCGAAGGCGCGGCCATCGTCGCCGACGACGACCGTATGCAGCGACTTGTAGCCGTTCGGCTTGGGCCGCGAAATATAGTCGTCGAATTCGCGCGGCACCGGCTGCCACAGGTTATGCACGATGCCGAGCACCGTGTAGCAATCCTTGATGTCCCCGACGATCACGCGAAACGCGCGCACGTCGTTCAGCTCGGCGAAGTCGAGTTGCTTGCCGCGCATCTTCTTCCAGATGCTGTAGATGTGCTTCGGCCGGCCGCTCACTTCGGCCTTGATGTGCGCGGTGTCCAGTTCCTTCTGCAGCCGCGCGATGGCCCCGGTCACATACGACTCGCGCTCGACGCGCTTTTCGTCGAGCAGCTTCGCGATCCGCTTGTACGTGGCGGGGTCTTCGAAGCGGAACGACAGGTCCTCCAGTTCCCACTTCAGTTGCCAGATGCCGAGACGATTCGCGAGCGGCGCGTAGATTTCGAGCGTTTCGCGCGGCACGTCGGGCGATGGCTCCATCTTGTGCGCCGCGTAGTAGCGCAGCGTCTGCAGCCTGGACGCGAGCCGGATCAGCACCACGCGAATGTCCTGCGCGAACGCGAGCAGCATCTTGCGCAGCGATTCGACCTGCGCGCGCCGCGCCGCCTGCGCATCGCGGGTGTTGTCGGACACCGCCGCGAGCGTCGCGCGCGAGCTGACGGAGCCGAGACGCAGGAGCTTGCGCACATCGCCGACGAGCCGCTGCACTTCCGTCCCGAAGCGCTCCGCGATGACCTTCTCCGGATCGTCGAGATGAGGCGCGAGCGCAAACAGCGCGGCGGCGGCGATCGCGTACGGATCGACGTTGAGCGTCTGCATGATGCGCGCGGTGCCGGCAGCGTGATCCACCAGCGACTCGCCCGTCGAGACCCGCGCGTCCTTCGCGTGCTCGCGCACGAACGCGAGCGCGTCGTCGATGGACGGCTCCGGCAGCGTGTCGGCGAGGACGGGGGTTTCGGTCATACGGATAAAGCGACTGCTATCGGTTCATTGACGGCTTAGCTGCGTTGAGCCGCCACCACCACGACTTCGACGAGGCAATCGGGGTTGGCCAGCTTCGCCTCGACGGTGGCGCGCGGCGGCGTGTTGCCCGGCGCGACCCATGCGTCCCACACGGCGTTCATGCCGGCGAAATGCACCATGTCCGAGACGTAGATTTGCACGGACAGCAAATGCGACTTGTCGCTGTTCGCCTCTTCCAGCAGGCGGTCGATGTGACCCAGCACTTCGCGCGTCTGGCCGGTGATGTCCTGGTTCGTGTCCTCGGCGATCTGCCCGGCGAGGTACACCGTGCCGTTGTGAATCGCGATCTCGGAAAGCCGTGCGCCGACGTGGTGACGAGTGACTGCCATGTGTATGTCGATCCTTTGAAATGGTTCAAGAACAAGACCGAGCGTGAGGCGCTCAGCCCGATATTATGCCCCGCTGGCATTGTTTTCGAGAAAGAACGCCCGGGCGGTCGCGATCTGGTCGTCCGCAAGAAAGGCGGGCGCGTGGCCTGTATTGGGCACTTCCACGCTCGACACCGCCTGACCCGTCTCCTCCATCTTTCGCACCGTCTCGCGCGAGAGCAGATCGGAGCTTTCGCCGCGCACGACCAGCACCGGCGTCGCGATTGCCGCGAGCGAGCGCCACATGAACGCCTCGCCGGCCGCGTTCTGTTCCGCCGTGGTCGCGGAGAACGGCGCGGCGATGCCGGGGTCGTAGCGGAAGGTCCACGCGCCATCGTGCTCGTGCAGCAGCGGGGTGTTGATGCTCGTCCATTCGTCGCCGGTCAGCGGGCCGAACGATGCCGCGAGCGCCGCCGCATGCCGCACGCCTTCATCGAGCGATGCGAACCGCGCCGGCTTGCCGAGGTATTCGCGGATGCGCTCCAGCGCAACCGGTTCGATATGCGGTCCGACATCGTTGAGCAGCATCTTGCGGATCGGCGTGCCGGGCAGCCCGCCGAGCGCCATGCCGATGAGCCCGCCCATCGACGTGCCGAACCAGTCGACCGTTTCGACGTTGAGCCGCGCGATCAGCGTCACCATGTCGGCGACATATTGCGCGACGCCGTAGTAGCGCGAGTCCGCGAGCCAGTCCGACAGCCCGCGCCCGACGACATCCGGACACACCACGCGATATTCGTTTGAAAACGCCCTGGCGAGCCGGTCGAAGTCGCGGCCCGAGCGCGTAAGGCCGTGCACGCACAAGAGCACGCGCGGGTTCGCCGGATCGCCCCATTCCGTGTACGCGACGCGATGCAGCCCCGCCGGACTCGCGCACTGCACGAATCGCTGACGCGGCTGGTCGAGCGTGTAATGCGATGCTTCGGCAACGATGGATGCGCTCATGGGATTTCCTCGTGGAAGGTGTCGGAACGATTGTAAAGCGCCCGGCTCGCAGCCGAACGTGCGTTAGCCGAACGGCCGATGCCCGGCGCTTCGCGCAGGCTCGCAAAAAGCAAAACGGGCGAAGCCTTGCAGCCCCGCCCGCTTATCACGACGCTATATCGCCGCGTCAGCTCACGCTGCTGACATCGAGCGGCGCGCCCGTCTTGCGCTGGATTTCGTCGACGGTGACGCCGTCGGCCAGTTCGACGAGCTTGAGGCCTTGCTCGGTCACGTCGATGACGCCGAGATCCGTGATGATGCGATCGACCACACCCACGCCCGTCAGCGGCAGCGTGCACGCTTCGAGAATCTTGTGCTGATCGCCCTTCGCGACATGCTCCATCAGCACGACGACGCGCTTCACGCCCGCGACGAGGTCCATCGCGCCGCCCATGCCCTTGATCATCTTGCCGGGGATCATCCAGTTGGCGAGATCGCCGGTCTTGCTGATCTGCATCGCGCCGAGGATCGCCAGGTTGATGTGGCCGCCGCGAATCATCGCGAACGAATCCGCCGACGAAAAGATCGACGAGCCCGGCAGCGTCGTCACTGTCTGCTTGCCGGCATTGATGAGATCGGCGTCGACTTCTTCTTCATACGGCGACGGGCCGATGCCGAGCAGTCCGTTCTCCGACTGCAGCCACACTTCGACGCCCTGCGGCACGTGATTGGCAACGAGCGTCGGCAAGCCGATGCCCAGATTCACGTAGAAGCCGTCCTGCAATTCCTTCGCCGCGCGCGCGGCCATCTGGTCACGAGTCCAAGCCATGGTCATTCTCCTTTCGCGCGGACGATGCGTTGTTCAATGCGCTTTTCCGGATGCGCGTTCAGGACGAGCCGTTGCACGAAGATGCCCGGCGTATGGATTGCGTCTGGATCGAGTTCGCCGACTTCGACGATTTCCTCGACTTCCGCGACGGTGATCTTGCCGGCCATCGCGCACATCGGATTGAAGTTGCGCGCCGTGCGGCGATAGATCAGATTGCCCGACTTGTCGGCCTTCCACGCCTTGACGAGACCGACGTCCGCCGTCAGCGAATGTTCGAGCACGTAGTGGTTCTCGCCGAACTGACGCGTTTCCTTGCCGTCCGCGATCACCGTGCCGTAGCCGGTGTTGGTGAAGAACGCCGGGATGCCCGCGCCGCCCGCGCGCAGCTTCTCCGCGAGCGTGCCTTGCGGCGTGAATTCGAGTTCCAGTTCGCCGGCGAGATATTGCCGCTCGAACTCCTTGTTCTCGCCCACGTACGACGAAATCATTTTCTTGATCTGGCGCGTTTCGAGCAGCAGGCCAAGCCCGAAGCCATCGACGCCCGCGTTGTTGCTGATGCAGGTGATGTCCTTCACGCCCGAGTCGCGCAGCGCCGCGATGAGCGCTTCAGGGATGCCGCACAACCCGAATCCGCCGACGGCGAACGTCTGCCCGTCCTTGACGATGCCATCGAGCGCTTCTTTCGCGCTGGGATAGACCTTGTTCATCTGTTCGTCCCTTCCATGTGTGAACCCGACTGAAAACCGTTTTTTTCTCCGCCGTCCGGATCGATCCGGCGGCGTTTTGATTGGCGAAAAGAGTACGCTGCGCAGTCCATCCGGCACAATACGCAAAAATACATAAGTCATTGCCCGCGCGCGTTGGTTCCTCGAGCGGCCGGGCGCCCGATTCCACATGCGTGCACTGGATTATCAAACCGCGTTTCACCTCGCGCCCGTCGGCCTCGTCCTCTCGCGGGAGCGGATCATCGAGGATTGCAACGAGCAGGTCTGCGCGATCTTCGGTTTTGCGCGCGAGGCGCTGATCGGCCAATCGTTCGAGGTGCTGTATCCGACGCCGGACGAATTCGCGCGCATCGGCGAGCGCATCGCCGCGCACATCGTGGATCGCGGCACGTATGGCGACGATCGCATCATGAAGCGCTCGAACGGCGAACTGTTCTGGTGCCACGTCACCGGCCGCGCGCTGGATCGCGCCGCGCCCCACGCGGCCGGCGTGTGGACGTTCGAGGATTTGAGCGCGACACGGCGCGTCGCGATCGAACTGACGCCACGGGAACGCGAAATCGCCGCGCAGCTCGTGACGGGCAAGACGAGCAAGCAGATTGGCCGCGTGCTCGACATCAGCCCGCGCACGGTTGACATCTACCGCGCGCGCCTCATGCGCAAATACGACACCGGCAACGCGACGGAACTGCTGCAGCGGCTGCTCGGCAACTGAACGGGGCGCTGCCGTGCCCGGTTACTGCGCGACGGGCGCGCCGGTCTCGATGATCTGCCGCAACAGATCCGGAATCGGCACCGACTTTTCCGCCGCATAGTCGATCCACACGATCTTTGCCGCGCCCCTCGCGTAGAGCACGCCGGGCGCGTCCGCGCGATACAGCTCGAAGCGCGTATCGAAGCTGCTGCGGCCGGGCTTGCCGGCCGACATCCGCGCCACCACGTCGCCGGGATAGTGCAATTGCTTCAGAAACTCCATCGATGCATTGACGATCACCGGCCCCTGCCCTTCGCCGTTGCCGCCCGCGATGCCGATTTCCTCGAACCACGAAATCCGCGCCTGCTCCATGTAGCGGAAATAGACGGTGTTGTTGACGTGGCCGAAAGCGTCCATGTCGCCCCAGCGGATCGCCATGGACATCTCGAAAACGGTGTGAAAGTCGCTGTCGTTGCTTGTGTTGCTCATCGGGTGATGGTTCCAGTGTCGAAAAAGGCGTCGCGCCGCGGCACTGGAAAAAGCAACCCGTGCGCCCGGCGCGTCAGAGCGAGAAACCGTCGTCCGCCGATATCACCGAGCCGTTCATGAACTGCGATTCGTCCGCCGCGAGCAGCAGCAGCAGGCCGTCGAGGTCCTCGGGGGAGCCCACGCGGCGGCGCGGCAGCATCGAAACGAGCCGCTGGCCCTGTTCGGTCTTCCAGTGATGATGGTTGATCTCGGTATCGATATAACCCGGGCAGATCGCGTTTACGTTGATGCCGTGGCGGCCCCATTCGAGCGCCATGGCCTTGGTCATCTGCACGACGGCGGCCTTGCTCATCGAATAAAGACCGATCTGCGGAAAGGCGCGCAGACCCGCCACCGACGCCACGTTGATGATGCGGTAAGCCGGCTTGGCCGCGCCGTTGCCGCGCATGATCATGCGCTTGGCCACTTCCTGCGCGACGAAGAACGCGCCGCGCACGTTGGTGCCGAAGACGAATTCGAAGTCGGCGGGCGTGGCGTCCGTCAGCTTTTGCGTGGTCGAGACGCCCGAGTTATTGACGAGAATGTCGATGGTACCGGCTTCCGTCTCGGCGTGCGCAACCGCCGACTTGACGCTCTGATAGTCGGTCACGTCGAGCGCGACGACATGCGCCGCGCCGCCCGACGCCTCGATTTCCGCGCGCAGTTCCTTCAGGCGCTCCGTGCGGCGGCTGGCGAGCACGACTTTCGCTCCCGCCTGCGACAACACCTGCGCGAAACGCTTTCCGAGTCCACTGGACGCGCCGGTGATCAGCGCGACCTTGCCTTCCAGGTTGATCGAACGGCCCATTGTGCTTCCTTGTTGTACGGTTGATTCAGCCTCGGCGGATGCCCCGTCAGCGCGATGCACGCCGCCGCGGCACTTGACGAAGATACCCATACCACGGCATCACGCAAAATAGTACGATCGTGCCAAATGAGTGACCTTCGGTTGCAGCCCGCCTGACGTTCGCTGACAATACGCGATCTTGAAAGGCCATTCTAACGGTAGAGAGGAGCATTGATGACCCCGGCGAGCCTTATCGAGCAGTACGGTCCCCGCGAATCGATGGAATACGACGTCGTGATCGTCGGCGGCGGGCCAGCCGGTTTGTCGGCTGCCATTCGCCTGAAGCAACTGGCCGAGGAGCGCGGCGTCGAAATCGGCGTCTGCGTGCTGGAAAAAGGCTCGGAGATCGGCGCGCACATTTTGTCCGGCGCGGTCATGGACCCGCGCGGCCTGTCCGAGCTGATCCCCGACTGGAAGGAAAAAGGCGCTCCGCTCGACGTCGAAGTGACGGAGGATCGCTTCCTGTTCCTGTCGCCGACCGGCGCCAAGCAGGTGCCCAACTGGCTGCTTCCCGACAACTTCAAGAACCACGGCAACTACGTCATCAGTCTGGGCAACGTCACGCGCTGGCTGGGACAACAGGCCGAAGCGCTCGGCGTCGAAATCTTCCCCGGCTTTCCGGCAGCCGAAGTGCTCTACGGCGACGACGGCGCGGTCAAAGGCGTGATCACCGGCAACATGGGCATCGGCAAGGACGGCGAGCCGACCGAGAACTTCCAGCTCGGCATGGAGCTGCACGGGAAGTACACGATCTTCTGCGAAGGCGCGCGCGGGCATCTCGGCCGTCAGTTGATGGAGAAGTTCAAGCTGAACCAGAACGCCGATCCGCAGGTGTACGGCATCGGCATCAAGGAGCTGTGGGAGATCGATCCGGTCAAGCACAAGCCGGGGCTCGTCATTCATACGGCCGGCTGGCCGCTCGATCCCGACACGTACGGCGGCTCGTTCCTCTATCACATGGACAACAACCAGGTGGTCGTGGGCTTCGTCGTGGGACTGGGCTATTCGAACCCGTATCTTTCGCCGTTCGAAGAATTCCAGCGATACAAGACGCATCCGTCGATCCGCGCGTTCCTCGAAGGCGGCAAACGCATCTCTTATGGCGCGCGGGCAATTACCGCAGGCGGGCTGATGTCGCTGCCAAAGCTCGTGTTTCCGGGCGGCGCGCTTGCGGGCGATGACGCCGGTTTCCTGAATGCATCGCGCATCAAGGGCAGTCATGGCGCGATCAAGTCGGGCAAGATGGCCGCCGAAGCCGCGTTCGAAGCCGTTCAGGCTGGCCGTCAGGGCGACGAACTCGCCGCGTATGCCGAAGCCTTCGACAATTCATGGCTCAAGACCGAGCTCTACCGCGCGCGCAACTTCAAGCAGTGGATGAGCAAGGGCCTGTATCTCGGCACGTTCATGGTCGGGCTGGAGCAGAAAGTGATGGGCGGCAACGTGCCGTGGACGCTGCATCACCAGCATCGCGATCACGAGATGCTGAGGCCCGCGTCGCAATGCAAGCCGATCGTCTATCCGAAGCCGGACGGCAAGCTCACGTTCGATCGTCTCTCGTCCGTGTTCATTTCGAATACGAATCACGAGGAAAATCAGCCGCCGCATCTGACGCTGAAAGATCCGAGCGTGCCCGTCAACGTCAATCTGCGCACGTATGCCGGTCCCGAAGCCCGCTATTGCCCGGCTGCGGTCTACGAATTCGTGAAAGCGGAGGACGGCGGCGAGCGCCTGCAGATCAACGCGCAGAACTGCGTGCACTGCAAGACCTGCGATATCAAGGACCCGACTCAGAACATCGTCTGGGTGACGCCTGAAGGCGGCGGCGGGCCGAACTATCCGAACATGTAAACGACAAAGGGCGCCGGTTGATGAAACCGGCGCCCTTTTCTCTTTTCCTGGCGATTACTTGCCCGGCGCGTGCGCCGCGATTTTCGGCGTGCCGACGACGACATCGCCGCATTGCGCGCGATGCCGCAGCGCGTGATCCATCAGCACCAGCGCAAGCAGCGCCTCGGCGATGGGCGTCGCGCGAATGCCGACGCACGGATCGTGTCGACCGAAGGTTTCGACGGTTGCGCTCGCGCCTGCCTTGTCGATGGAGTGGCGCGGCGTGCGGATGCTCGACGTCGGCTTGATCGCAAGCGATACCGTGATGTCCTGCCCGCTCGAGATGCCACCCAGAATGCCGCCGGCGTTATTGGTCGCGAAGCCTTCCGGCGTCATCTCGTCGCCGTGCTGCGAGCCGCGTTGGGCGACGCTCGCGAAGCCCGCGCCGATCTCGACGCCCTTCACCGCGTTGATGCCCATCATCGCGTGGGCGATGTCGGCGTCCAGTCGATCGTAAAGCGGCTCGCCCAGTCCCACGGGCACGCCGCTCGCCACGACTTCGATGCGCGCACCGACCGAATCGCCATCGCGGCGAAGGCTGTCCATGTACGCTTCCAGTTCGGGCACGACATCGGCGTTCGGCGCGAAGAAAGGATTCTCCGGCACGTGGCTCCAGTCGACGAACGGAATCGGGATCTCACCCAGCGCGCCCATATAGCCGCGCGTCTCGATGCCGAACTTCTCGCGCAGCCACTTCTTCGCGACCGCACCCGCCGCGACCGTCGGCGCAGTCAGCCGCGCCGATGACCGGCCGCCGCCGCGATGATCGCGCACACCGTACTTCTGCCAGTAGGTGTAGTCCGCGTGGCCGGGGCGAAAGGTCTCGACGATATTGCCGTAGTCCTTGCTGCGCTGATCCGTATTGCGGATGAGCAGCGCGATGGGCGTGCCGGTCGTCACGCCTTCGAACACGCCCGACAGAATCTCGACCTGATCCGGTTCCTGCCGCTGCGTGACGTGCCGCGACGTGCCCGGACGGCGGCGATCCAGTTCAAGCTGAATGTCGGCCTCCGTGAGCGCCATGCCCGGCGGGCAGCCGTCGATCACACAGCCGATCGCCGGACCGTGCGATTCGCCGAAGTTCGTGACGGTGAAGAGCGTGCCAAGGGTGTTGCCGGACATGAGCGTCGACCTGAAAAGAGTGTCGGGGAGACCGCCATTATGCCAGCGGCGCCGGGTTTATCGCCTTGCCCCGCGCAGCGCGGAGACGAGTTCGTGCAGGTGCTGGGGCGTTGCGTCGGCGGGCGCGATCGGCTCGCCGACCGCAAGCGTGAGCCGGGTCATCACGCCGCGCTTGATCGGGCGCGGCCATCGGGCGTCCTCGTGGCGCGAGAACACGCTGCCCCACAGTCCGCGCAGCGCCATCGGCACGACGGGCGCGGAATGGCGCCGCAGAATCTCCGAGACGCCATGCCGGAAGGGGTTGATCTCGCCAGTACGCGTGAGCTTGCCTTCCGGGAAGATGCAAACCAGTTCGCCGTCGTCCAGCGCGCGCTGACACGCCTGATACGCGCGTTCGAGCATGTCCGCGTCCTCGTGCGCGGGGGCAATCGGAATGGCCTTCACATGACGGAACAGCCAGCCGACGAACGGCGTGCAAAAAATCCGATGATCCATCACGAAGCGGATCGGGCGCGGGCTTTCGGCCATGATGACGACGGCATCGACGAAACTCACGTGGTTGCACACCAGCACCGCCGCGCCCTCCGGCGGGATGCGCGCCGCGTCGACGAGCCGGATGCGATAGAACGTGTGCACGAGAATCCACGCGATGAACCGCAGCAGGAATTCCGGCACGAGCGAATAGATATACACGGCGACCACCACGTTGAGCAGCGCCGTGACGAGAAACAGGCCGGGAATGCCGACGCCCATCGACGTGAGCGCGAGCGCCAGCAGCGCCGAGGCGATCATGAAGGCCGAATTGAGAATGTTGTTCGCCGCGATGATGCGCGCCCGGTGCGTCGGCTGACTGCGCGCCTGAATCAGCGCGTAGAGCGGGACGCTGTAGAAGCCGCCGAACATCGCGAGCAGGAACAGATCCGCGAGGATGCGCCAGTGCGGCATCGCGAGCAAGAATTCACTGACGCGGAGCAGATGCGACGCCGGCGCAATGCGATGACTCGCGAAGAACAAGTCGATGGCGAACACGCTGATGCCGATCGACCCCAGCGGCACCAGCCCGATCTCCACGCGTCGCTTGGACAGCCGTTCGCACAGCAGCGACCCGGTGCCGATGCCGAGCGAGAACGTCGCGAGCAGGATGGTCACGACATCGGGATTCGCGGACAGCACGTCTTTCGCGAAGTTGAAGAACGAGGTAAGGAAGGTTGCGCCGACGAACCACAGCCAGGAAATCCCGAGCAGGCTCAGAAAGACGGTGCGGTCGGACTTCGCGAGCCTGAGATTGCGCCAGGTCTCGGAAACCGGATTCCAGTTGATGCGCAAGTCCGGCTGCGACGCCGCCGACTTCGGCACGAACGCCGACGCCACGCGCCCGACGACCGCGAGCGCCACACACACGATCGCGAGCAGCAGCGCGCCATGTTCGGACGCGCCCGCCGCCGCCCCGCCGACGATCGTCCCGATGAGAATTGCGACGAAGGTGCCCATCTCGACGAGTCCGTTCCCGCCGACGAGTTCAGACGCACGCAGATGCTGCGGCAGATACGCATACTTGACCGGGCCGAACACGGTCGAATGCACGCCCATCAGGAACGTGCAGAGATACAGCAGCGGCGCGCTATGGAGCAGAAAACCCGCGCCGCCGATCAGCATCACGACGATCTCGAAGCTCTTCACGAGGCGCGCGAGCACGGCCTTGTCGTACTTGTCGGCGATCTGGCCGGACGTCGCCGAAAACAGCACGAACGGCACGATGAAGATCGCGGAAATAAGGAACGCGGCGGTCTTCGGATCGACACCCGAGAAGCGCGCGGCCTGAAACGTCACGAGCGACGTGAAGCCGACCTTGAAGACGTTGTCGTTCATTGCGCCGAGAAACTGCGTCCAGAAGAACGGCGCGAAACGGCGCTCGCGCAGGAGGCCGAACTGACCTTCTCCGTCTTCGTGCGGCCGGCGGGAATGGCGCGCCGTCTTGTCTTGCGGGGCGTCCAGAGGATTGTCACTCATGACTATCGATGTAGTTGATCCGGTGTTGATCGCCATTGCGATCGAATCCGGATGGTAACGAAACGAGATGGCGGAGAAGAGCCCGCGCCGCGGAATGTGTCTTTACGTGCGATGGCTCCAGGCGAAAAAAAGCGCGCCGCTCGGGCGCGCTGCGCATCGCCGGCTCGGGCATCGCCTGGGCGACGCCCCGAGTGTCAGCGAGCGTCCTGCTGCTCTTCCGGCCAGTCGCGAATGTAGGCCTTCAGCATGCGATTCTCGAACCCCTGCTCTTCCACGACCGCACGGGCCACGTCATAGAACGAGATCACGCCCATCAGCGCGCGATTTTCCATGACAGGCAAATAGCGGACATGGTGCTCGAGCATCATGCGGCGTACTTCGTTCACGTCCGTTTCCGGCGTGCAGGTGAGCGGGTGATCGTCCATGACCTTGCGGATGGTCGTCGCGCCGACGCCGCCGCCGTTATCGCGCAGCGTCAGGATGATCTCGCGGAATGTCAGCATGCCGACGAGATCGCCATATTCCATGACGACGAGGGAGCCGATGTCGTGCGCGGCCATGACGTTGATCGCGTCGGAGAGCGGCGTATCGGGCGTAACGGTGAATAGCGCGTTGCCTTTCACCTTCAGAATGTCGCTGACTCGCATCACTTTCTCCTTGCGAAATGCCTGTCCAGATGTCAAAGCGTTTGTGAAACCATGGGTCGATGCTATCGGAAAGGCCCGCAAAAGGAAAGCGAGGCAAGCCCGCGTTAGCCTTTCGGACAAGGCTTTGCGGCCGGGCGCACGCGTTCACCCTAGTTCGCGCGCCCCCAAGCCCGATGCTAGGATGACCGACCCCTATCCCGCCGGAGGCCAGGCGCCCCGGCCGACGACGATGCCAGCCAACCGTTTCGATACGCTCGCGCTGCATGCGGGCGCCGCACCCGATCCCGCCACCGGCGCGCGGGCCACGCCGATCTATCAGACCACCTCGTTCACCTTTCGCGACACCGATCACGCCGCCGCGCTCTTCAATATGGAGCGATCGGGGCACGTCTATTCGCGCATTTCGAACCCGACGGTGGCGGTGTTCGAGGAACGCGTCGCGGCGCTCGAAGGCGGCGCCGGGGCGATCGGCACGGCGAGCGGTCAGGCGGCGCTGCATCTGGCGATCGCGACGCTGATGGGCGCGGGCTCGCATGTCGTCGCGTCGAGCGCGCTGTATGGCGGCTCGCACAATCTGCTGCATTACACGCTGCGGCGCTTCGGCATCGAAACGACCTTCGTGCCGCCGCACGACCTCGACGCCTGGCGCGCGGCGGCGCGGCCCAACACGCGGCTCTTCTTCGGCGAGACGCTCGGCAATCCGGGCCTCGACGTGCTGGATATCGCGGCCGTCGCCGAAATCGCGCACGCGCACGCCGCGCCCCTGCTCGTCGATTCCACCTTCACGACGCCTTACCTGCTGCGCCCGTTCGAGCATGGCGCGGACCTCGTCTATCACTCGGCGACGAAGTTTCTCGGCGGTCACGGCACGACCATCGGCGGCGTGCTCGTGGATGGCGGGACGTTCGATTTCGCGGCGAGCGGCCGCTTTCCCGAATTCACCGAGCCCTACGACGGCTTCCACGGCATGGTGTTCGCCGAGGAAAGCACGGTTGCGCCGTTCCTGCTGCGCGCCCGCCGTGAAGGATTGCGCGATTTCGGGGCGTGCCTGCATCCCCAGGCGGCGTGGCAACTGCTTCAGGGCATCGAAACCTTGCCGTTGCGCATGGATCGGCATGTCGCGAATACGCGCAAGGTGATCGACTTTCTGCTCGGCTCGCCGGCGGTCGAGGGCGTGGCTTATCCCGAACTGCCGACGCATCGCGACCACGCGCTGGCCCAGCGTCTCTTGCCGCGCGGCGCGGGCGCGGTGTTCAGTTTCGACCTGCGCGGCGGGGTGCCGGCCGCGCGACGGTTCATCGAATCGCTGACGCTGTTTTCGCATCTGGCGAACGTGGGCGATGCCCGCTCGCTCGTGATCCATCCCGCCTCGACGACGCACTTTCGCATGGACGCCGCCGCGCTGCTCGCCGCGGGCATCGGGCCGGGACGGATTCGGCTGTCGATCGGACTGGAAGACCCCGACGATCTCATCGACGATCTGAAACGCGGGCTGAAAGCCGCGCAGAAAGTCATCGAAAGCGGCGATTCGAATGCCGCACCGCTCGGGAGCCGCGCATGATCCTCGATGTCGGTGGCCATCGCGCCTATGTCTACACCGGCGGCAAAGCCTTCGATCCGGCGCGTCCCGCGATCGTCTTCGTTCACGGCGCGCAGCACGACCACAGTGTGTGGGCGTTGCAGACGCGTTACTTCGCGCATCACGGCTTCGGCGTGCTTGCGGTCGACCTGCCGGGCCACGGCCGCAGCGACGGCCCCGCGCGGCGCGACATCGGCGCGCTCGCGGACTGGCTGATCGACGTGCTCGACGCAGCCGGCGCGCCCCGCGCGATTTTCGCCGGCCACAGCATGGGCTCGCTCGTCGCGCTGGATGCCGCCGCGCGTTATCCCGAACGGACCGCGGGCCTCGCGCTCGTCGCCACCGCGGCGCCGATGACCGTCTCCGATGCGCTCCTCGATGCCGCCCGCGAGCGCGAGCCGCAAGCGATCGGCATGGTCAACCAGTGGTCGCATTCAACGATCGCCGCGAAACCTTCGAGCCCCGCACCCGGCTTCTGGCTGCAAGGGATGAACCAGCGGTTGATGGAGCGCATCGGCGCATTGGGCGAAGCGCAGCTCTTTCATACGGATTTCAGCGCATGCAACGCCTACACCGATTCGCTCGAGCGGGCGGCTTCCGTGCGCTGCCCGGTGTGCGTGCTGAGCGGCAAGCGCGATGTGATGACGCCGCCGCGCGCCGCGCGCCCGCTCGTCGATGCGTTGCGCAAGGCCGGCGCATCGGTGCGGACGATAGAACTGGAAGGCGGCCACGCGCTGATGTCGGAGGAGCCGGATGCAGTCCTCGACGCGCTGTTTTCATTCGCCCTCGCCTGCGCGAAGCCGGCTTGAGCGCGCCGCTTGCACGCGTGTGCGCGCCGCCGCAGAATGGTTCTTGCTGACGTTATCGCGTCATGCAGAACATGTCGCACGGGAGGCCGTCATCATGGCGCACACCGCACACGGCGAGCATTTCGCCAGCTTCGCCGAGTTCTACCCGTACTATCTCGACGAGCATCGCAACCTGGTCTCGCGCAGGCTGCATTTCATCGGCTCGCTCGGGGTAATCGGCTGCCTCGCGATGGCGCTCGCGACCGGCGACTGGCTGTGGCTGCCGGCCGCCGTCGTCTGCGGATACGGCTTTGCGTGGATCGGCCATTTCTTCTTCGAGAAGAATCGTCCCGCGACGTTTCGCCATCCGCTCTATAGCCTGATGGGCGACTGGGTGATGTTCAGGGACATCTGCGTCGGAAAGATAGCGCTGTGAGTCGCCGCGAGTACACGCTTCAAGCCGGCTGCTGCGGCATTGACGAAGACGGCGCTTCGCGCAGTCGCGCATTGGCTTGCGCCTGCGTGCGCGCGGCGATCAGCGTGCTGAGCGAAATGCCGAGCTTTTCGTTTTCGAGCGCGTTCATCAGTGCGTCGCGGTCGATCTGGGTGGCGTCGAGGCACAACTGATAGTCGAGTTCCTCGCGGTCGATGACGAATTCCTGGAACAGCATCGTCAGCGTGATCTGGCTCGGATTGGCGATCAGCACGTAACGCGGCATGTGCGCGTCCTCGAGCCGTCCGATCCAGCCGAGCGAATCGAGGCGCGCGATCAGGCGTGTTGAAGTATCGACCTCGCATCGGACCATCTTCGACAATTGCAGCGCGGTGTAGCCGGGCTTGCCTTCGTCGCGCGCTTCGACGAGACGCGCGAGGATTTCGAGGGCATCCAGCAGATCGCTGCCGGGAAACTCGCGCCGATGATATTGCCCGATGCGGATGGCGGGCAGCGCGGATGTCACCATTGCGCCGACGAGGGCGATCATCCAGCACAGATAGACCCACAGCAGGAACACCGGCAGCGACGCGAACGCGCCGTAGACCGCGGTATAGGTCGGAATGCTGCGCACGTAGAAGCCGAAACCGCGCTTGCTGATTTCGAAGGCGACGGCCGCGATCAGCCCGCCGACGACGGCATCGCGCCACTCCACCTTGCAGTTCGGCATGTAGACATACATGATCGTGAAGCCGAATACCGTGAGCGGCAGCGAAACGCCGGTCAGCAGCCATTCGACGACGGGCGGCATCAGGTTGTGCGAGCCCGCGAACGCGACGGAATGCGCGAAGACGTACGACGAGATCGACAGGCTGCAGCCGAAGAGAATCGGCCCGAGCGTGATGATCGACCAGTAGACGAGCACGCGCTGCGCGAACGGTCGCGCCTTCTTGACGCGCCAGATGACGTTGAACGCGGACTCGACCGTCATCATGGTCATGACGGAGGTCACGAGCAGGATGATCATGCCGACGGTCGTGAGTCCTTTTGCTTTCGATGCGAATTCGTTGAGGTACTTGAAGATCTGGCTGTTGATGGTCGCGGGCATCAGATGGTCCGCGAGAAAGTCCTGCAGCGACGCCTGGAACGAGGCAAAGATGGGGAACGCGGTGAACAGCGCGAAGGCGACGGTAGCGAGCGGCACGAGCGACAGCACGCTCGTGAACGTGAGGCTGCCGGCCACTTGCGCGACGCGATCTTCGCCGATGCGCCGCGCGACGAAACCGGCGAGGCGCTTGATTGCTGCGAGATCGATTGATAGGTGCTGCAAAACGTAATCTCCTGTCGGCCGGAGTTGGCGCTTCAGCGCCTTACTCCGGCCCCATGCAAAGCTGTCGACCACAGTTGGCGCTTTAGCGCCTTACTGTGGTCCCATGCAACGCGGTCGGCCAGAGTTGGCGCTTTAACGCCTTACTCTGGTCCCATGCAACGCGGTCGACCGGACTTAGCGCTTCACCGCGTCCCCCGATCCCACACAAAACCGCCCGTGTAACCATCACCCCGCGTCCAGGCAAATTCACTGCCGTCCCGGCTACGCCGTCCCGCCACCAAATCCACCCCAATACCTATAATAGCCGTTCACTAAAAAGGCTTTATGAACGACATCCTCGTGCTTTATTACAGCCGCCACGGCGCGACGCGCGAACTGGCGCTCGCTATCGCCCAGGGCGTCGACAGCGTGCCCGGCATGCAGGCGCGCGTGCGCACCGTGCCGCCGGTCTCGACCGTCTGCGAAGCGACGCAGCCCGACATTCCCGCCGACGGCCCGCCGTACGCCGAACTGCGCGATCTCGAAGAATGCGCGGGCCTCGCGCTCGGCTCGCCCACCCGCTTCGGCAACATGGCGGCTTCGCTCAAATACTTTCTGGACGGCACCACGCCGCAATGGCTGTCAGGCGCGCTCGCCGGCAAGCCCGCGAGCGTCTTCACGTCGACGGGCAGCCTGCACGGCGGCCAGGAAAGCACCCTGCTCTCGATGATGCTCCCGCTTCTGCATCACGGCATGATGATCGTCGGCATTCCGTACACCGAATCGCGCCTCACGACGACGCAAAGCGGCGGCACGCCCTACGGCGCATCCCACCATGCGCGCACCGGCGACGACGCGTCCCGCCAGGGCATCACCGCGGACGAGAAAGCGCTCGCCATCGCGCTCGGTGCGCGCCTTGCCCGCACGGCGCGCGATCTCGTGCGCGGCGCGCAGGCCGGCTGACCGCGATGAACGCCCGCCCAGCCGTCGACACTCCTGCACGCGGCGCATGCGCCATCGGTGCGATTGCGAGCCTCGGCGCGCTCATCGCGCTGTCGCTCGCCTGGGAATTGTGGCTCGCGCCGTTGCGTCCCGGTGCGTGGGCGCTGGCGCTGAAGGCGCTGCCGCTTGCCTGCGCGCTGCCGGGCGTCGCCAGGCGCAACGTCTATACGCTGCAATGGGCGTCCATGCTCGTGCTGCTCTACTTCGCCGAAGGCATCGTGCGCGGCATGACGGATACGGGCCTCTCCGCACGGCTCGCCTGGCTCGAAACGCTGCTTTCGCTGACCTTCTTCGTCTGCGCGATCGCTTACGTCGCGCCGTTCAAGCGCGCCGCCAAATTGCGCGGTCGATCGCAGAACGGGCAGCGAACGTGATGCTTTGTAGCACGATTCGGCCGAAGTGAGCCGCGCATCGCCCGCGCCTATGCCATTCGGCAGAGGCTCGCGCAACGCCGTGCTGCGCGATACTGTCGTCTACGCCCCAACGCACTTTTTTCCTCGCCCATGACCGCTCCTGCCGCCTCTTTCGTCGACGCCTGCATCCGCTTTCTTGGCCCGTCCCACGTTCTGACCGACCCTCGCGACACCGAGCCTTACGTCGTCGACTGGCGCAAGCGTTATCGCGGCGATGCATGCGCCGTGCTGCTGCCCGCCGACGTGCAGGAGGTGGCCGCCGTCGTGCGGCTCGCACATGAGCATCGCATCGCGATCGTCCCGCAAGGCGGCAACACCGGCCTCGCCGGCGGCGCGACACCCGATTCCACCGCCACACAGGCGGTCGTGAGCCTGAAGCGGCTGAACCGCGTGCGCGACATCGATCCGCACAACAACACCATCACCGTCGAAGCGGGCGTCGTGCTCGCGGAAGTCCAGGCCCGCGCGAAAGGCGCACAGCGCCTCTTCCCGCTGAGTCTTGCGGCAGAAGGCAGTTGCACGATCGGCGGCAACCTTTCGACGAACGCAGGCGGCACCGGCGTGCTGCGCTATGGCAACACGCGCGAGCTCTGCCTGGGCCTCGAAGTCGTGACGCCGCAAGGCGAAATCTGGGACGGCCTGCGCGGACTGCGCAAGGACAACACCGGCTACGACCTGCGCGATCTGTTCATCGGCGCGGAAGGCACGCTCGGCATCATCACGGCTGCGGTGATGAAGCTGCATCCCGCGCCGGTCGCGAAGGTGACCGCGCTCGCGGGACTCGCGTCGCCGCACGCCGCGCTGGACTTCCTGTCGATGGCCCAGCGTCACGCCGGTCCGCTTCTGACCGGCTTCGAACTGATGTCCGATTTCTCGATGCGCCTCGTCGGCCGGCACTTTCCGCAACTGCGCTATCCGTTCGGCGAGCCGCACGCGCAGACGGTGCTGCTCGAATTGTCCGACAGTGAAAGCGACGACCACGCCCGCGCCCTCTTCGAACGCATGATGGAAGAAGCGCTGGCGGAAGGCATCGTCGAGGATGCGGTGGTCGCGGAGAATCTCGCGCAATCGCAGGCGTTCTGGAATCTGCGCGAGCACATTCCGCTCGCGCAGGCGCAGGAAGGGCTCAACATCAAGCATGACATCGCCGTGCCGATTTCGAGCATCGGCCGCTTCATCGACGAAACCGATGCGATCATCGCGCAAGCCGTGCCCGGCGCGCGCATGGTCACGTTCGGCCACCTGGGCGACGGCAATCTGCACTACAACGTGCAGGCGCCCGAAGGCGTGGATCAGAAGGCGTTTCTGACCGAGTTTCAGACGCCGATCAACGCGCTCGTCTACGAGCAGGTGCACAGGCATCGCGGCAGCATCAGCGCGGAGCACGGCCTCGGGCAATTGAAAGTGGACGAAGCGATGCACTTCAAGTCGCCGGTCGAAGTGCGCCTCATGCAGACGATCAAGGCCGCGCTCGATCCCGACAACCTGATGAATCCGGGCAAGGTCGTGCGATGGAACGCGCACGCCGGCAAGGAGAACACCGCATGAAAATCCGAGTGCTGTCCGACTTGCATCTGGAATGCGACGAGCCGCTCGCCATTCCCTATGCCGACGCCGATCTCGTCGTGCTCGCGGGCGATATCCACAACCACGCCGAAGGACTGCGCTGGGCCGCGGAGAACTTCGATAACGGCGTGCCCGTCGTCTATGTCCCCGGCAATCACGAGTATTACGACGGCGAGTTCGGCGCGATGGAAGCCGCGATGCACGACGCCGCGCGCAGCGTCGACAACGTGCACTTTCTGAACAACGCGTCGCTCGTGGACCGCAGAGGTGCGTGGCGCGTGCTCGGCACGACGCTGTGGACGGACTTCGCGCTGTTCGGATCGAGCGAGGCGCAAATCGCGAAAGCGCAGGAAGCCTGCACGAAAGTCATGCTCGACTATCGCGGTCTGATTCAGCTTGCTTGGCCCGAACCCGAAGGCGAGCCACGCTCGTTCACGCCCGACGACTCGCTCGCGCTGCATATCCAGTCGCGCGCGTGGCTCGAAAGCGAGCTGGCGAAACCGTTCGCGGGACAGACGATCGTGGTCACCCATCACGCGCCGATGCGCGAGAGCCTCGCGCCGCGCTATGCGGAAGACATCGTGTCGGCGGGCTTCATCAATCACCTGCCGACGCTCGCGCGTTCGCCCGTCGCGCTCTGGATTCACGGCCACACGCACACCGCGTTCGATTACACGGTGAACGGCACGCGCGTCGTGTGCAATCCGCGCGGCTATACCGACAGGCGCACCGGGCGGCTGGAGAATCCGCAGTTTGCATGGGATAAAGTCGTCGAAATCTGATGCTTCGAAGCGAGGATAGTCATGTGCGGCCGAATCAGCCAGTACCGACTGCCGGCGCATTACGCGCAGCGCCTGCATCTGAAAGATCCATTCGTGCTCGTCGATGCCGCCGACCGTCGCCCCGGCTATAACCTGTCGCCCGGCACGCATCCGCTCGGGATTTTCCCGGACGAAACCATCCGCGCCGTGCATTGGGGATATTGCCCGCCGTGGGCGGTGCGCAAGAAGCTGCCGCAGACAATCAACGCGCGCGTCGAAACAGCGTCGACCAGTGCGTACTTCAAGGACTTGTGGAAGAAGGCGCGCATTCTCGTCCCCGCCGATGGCTGGTTCGAATGGCGCATCGAGCCTGCGCCGGGCGATGCGGCCGGCAAGCCGTTCAAGCAGCCGTACTTCAT
Organism: Caballeronia grimmiae; assembly: GCF_000698555.1. Classification (GTDB taxonomy): domain Bacteria; phylum Pseudomonadota; class Gammaproteobacteria; order Burkholderiales; family Burkholderiaceae; genus Caballeronia; species Caballeronia grimmiae. The sequence goes on from NZ_JFHE01000018.1 coordinate 83,494, forward strand.
CCAGCGCGCCGACGGCGAGGCGATGTTCCTCGCCGCGCTCACGAGCGTCTTGCGCGAGCAGGACGCGGCGGCGCCGGGCGCGGGCTTCGTCATCGTGACGTCGAAGGCGGACGAAGGGCTCGTCGATGTGCACGATCGCCGCCCGCTCGTCTTCTCACCGGCGGCTGCACGCCGATGGCTCGACGCGGGCGCATCGTCCGACGATCTTCATTCGCTCGTGAGAACCGACGGCGTGCCGGCGTCGCATTTCGTCTGGCATCGCGTGACGAGCGACGTCAATCGCACCGTCAACGACGAACCGCGCCTCATCGAGCGGCTGGAAACGTGAATGGAATCAGCGCGGGTGACGATCGCGCCGGCCGTCGTCGATGCGCACCGGTACGAGCCGCTGCTTCGCCTGACGCTCGGACTGGGCGCGCATGGCGTTGAAGAGATCGCGCGAAGCGGGGATGGCGATCAGGACGAGAAGCGCGGCAAGGGCGAAGAGAAGAGGCGTGCTCATGTGACGTTTTCCCGAAGAAGCGGTGAGGACGAGTGCAAACGGTATCAAAGCTGCGGCCGAAACGGGAGTAAGCAAGTGTTGCGCCGCACGAAATTTCGTAACCGAAGCTGCGCGGCCGCCAAATCAGGCCGCAACGAACTCCTTGAGTGATTCCGCGTCGGCGTCGAGCGTCGCTGGCAACGCCTCGCGCAGGAATTCCACCCACGTCCGGATTTTCGCGTCGAGATACTGGCGCGACGGATACAGCGCGTAGACATTCAGCTCCTGCATCGTGTATTGCGGCAGCACGCGTACCAAGGTGCCCGCGCGCAGCCCCGGCAGCGCCGAAGATGTCGGCAGCACGCCGATACCCATGCCCTCGCGAACCGCGACGGCCATCGCTTCGGCCACGTTCACGGTGAAGTTCGCCGGGCCGAGCGTCACCGTTTCCTGACCGTTCGGGCCATCGAAGACCCAGTGGCCAGGTGGAAACACCGGCGTCATCAGATGCAGGCACGTATGACGCGCGAGATCCGACAGCACTTGCGGCGCGCCATGCATCTCGATGTACGCCGGCGACGCGCACGCGATGCTGAACACCGTCCCGAGCCGCGCCGACACGAGGCCCGAATCGGGCAGATCGGACGCCAGCACGAGCGACACGTCATAGCCCTCGTCCAGCAGATCGGGCACGCGCTGCGCAAGCGTCAGATCGACCTGCACCGAGGGATGCCGCTGCTGATAACGGCAGATCATCGGCACGATGTAATGCTGGCCGAAGCTCGTCATCGAATGCACCTTGAGCTTGCCGGCGGGCCGCGCGTGCGCGTCGCTGGCTTCGGCTTCGGCCTGATCGACATAGGCCAGTATCTGCTCGCAGCGTTGCAGATAACGCTCGCCCGCTTCCGTCAGCGCGATGCGGCGCGTCGTGCGGTTGAGCAGGCGCGTGCGCAGATGCGCTTCGAGATCCGATACGGCCCGCGAAGCGTACGCCGTCGTCGTGTTCAGATGTTGAGCCGCGCCGGTGAAACTGCCGGCTTCGACCACGCGTACAAAGACGCGCATGTTTTGAAGCGTATCCATAGAGGCTTTCGACTCGCTCTCGTCTTGATTCCGAAGGCATTGTTGCACGGCCTGTAAGGTCGATTATCACGCCCTGCGTAAGAATGCTTTGCCGGACGACCGGTTATTCGCGAATCGTTGCAAAAATATAATCGGCGCTTGATCGTCTTTATATTGGAGCAGTGACGTGCAAGGCCGGGGGTCCAGATACGCTGCTTGCGCTGCGGTTCTTACAGCAATATTAATCATCGCCGGCTGCGCGAGCACCGGCAACATCGCGCCGAATGACTCCCGGACGGATGCCGCCACGCTCGATGTCGGCAGCGCGATCAGGGCCGCCAACGCGGATGCCGCCTGGCCCGATGCGCAATGGTGGCGCGCCTACCGCGACCCGCAACTCGACGGCTGGATCGAGCGCGCGACGGCCGGCAGCCCGACGCTCGCCATGGCCGCCGCACGCGTGCGCGAAGCGCAGGAGCAGGCGGGCGTCGCGCGCTCGGCGCTCTTGCCGCACGTGGATGGCAGCATGGGCGTGCAGCGCAAGAACTGGCCGAACAACGCGTTTTACGGCCCCGGCCCGTTCGCCGATACGACGACCTGGGACAACACTGCCGGCCTCTCCCTCTCCTATAACCTCGACCTCTGGGGCCGCGACGACAACGCCGCCGAACGCGCGCTCGACGTGGCCCACGTGCGCGCCGCCGATGCCCGCGCCGCTCAGCTCGAACTCGAAGCGAACATCGTGCGGGCGTATATCGGCCTGTCGCAGGCGTTCGCGCAACTCGACATCGCCCGGGAAACGCTCGAACAGCAGGAACGGCTCGCTGAACTGGCCCGCCGGCGCCTGAAGGGCGGCCTCGGCACGCAGCTCGAAGTGAGCCAGGCCGAAGCGCCGCTGCCGGAGTACGAACGCCAGGCCGACGTCTTCCAGGAAGAGATCGAGCTTGCGCGCCATCAGCTTGCCGCGCTGGCAGGCGAAGGCCCCGGCGCGGGGGAAGCGCTTGCGCGGCCGCAACTGTCGCTGGCGACGCCGCTGCCGTTGCCGTCCTCCTTGCCGGCTGAACTGGTCGGGCATCGGCCGGATATCGTCGCGGCGCGGTGGATGGTCGCGGCGCAGGCGCGCGGCATCGACGTGGCCAAGGCGGAGTTCTATCCGAACATCAATCTGGCGGCGTCGCTCACGCAGGCGTTTGCGGGCGGCGCGCTGCTGAGTTTTCTGACGAGCAAGGCGACCGGCTATTCGTTCGGCCCGGCGATCACGCTGCCGATCTTTGAAGGCGGACGGCTCCGTTCGCAACTCGGCGCGGCATCGGCGCAATACGATCAGGCCGTCGATCACTACAACGCGACGCTCGTGGGTGCGCTGAAGGACATCGCCGATCAGGTGGTGCGGGTGAAGTCGCTCGATACGCAGATGGACGCGTCCGCGCGCTCGGTCGCCGCCGCGCGCAAGAACTACGATCTCGCGAACGAAGGATACCGGCGCGGTCTCACCGATTACGTCAACGTGCTGCTCGCGCAATCGCAACTGCTGCGCGCGCAGGACGCACAGGCGCGCGTGCGGGCGCAGCGGCTCGGCGCTTATGCGACGCTCACGGCGGCGCTCGGCGGCGGCATCGACGATCCCGCGAACGGGCCGAAGGACGCGAAGCTCGCGCCCGCGCAGCACATCGGGCCGTTCAGCCGCGCGGCCGAAGCAAAATGAGGCCGGCCTTGTCTGCTTCCCTCTCGGCATCGGGCGATTCGCTGCGCGCGTCGATCATCGACTGGGCGCGCACCGATGGCCTGGCGTGGGTCTACATCTTCAAGGCGGTGCTGGCCGCCCTGCTCGCGCTGTGGATCGCGATGCGCTTCGACATGCAGCAGCCGCGCACCGCGATGACCACCGTTTTCGTCGTGATGCAGCCGCAGAGCGGCATGGTGCTCGCGAAGAGCTTCTATCGTTTCTGCGGCACGATGATCGGTCTTGTCGTGATGCTCGCGCTCATCGGCCTGTTCGCCCAGCAGCCGGTGCTGTTTCTTTCCGCGACCGCGCTGTGGGTCGGCATCTGCACGGCGGGCGCGGCGCGCAATCGCAACTTCCGCTCTTACGGCTTCGTGCTGGCGGGCTACACGGCGGCGCTGATCGGCATTCCGGCGGCGCAGCATCCGGATGGCGCGTTCCTGTCGGCGCTCACGCGGGTCGGTGAAGTCACGCTCGGCATCGTCTGCGCGGGTGCGGTGAGCGCGCTCGTCTTTCCGCAGCACGCAGGCGAGCAGATTCGCACCACGGTGCGGCGGCGCTTCACGCAGTTCGTCGATTACGTCTGCCGCGCGATGTCCGGCACGATGGACCGCACGCAGATCGAGCGGGCGAATCTTGGTTTCGTCGCGGATGTCGTCGGTTTCGAGGCGGCGCGCAGTGTGGCCGTATTCGAGCATCCCGAGTCGCGGCGGCGCAGCGGACGGCTCGCGCGGCTCAACAGCGAATTCATGAGCGCGTCGACGCGCTTTCACGCGCTGCATCAGTTGATGAACCGTCTGCGCGAAAGCGCATCTGCGATGACGATCGCGGCGCTCACGCCGTTCATCCACGAAGTGCCGCCGCTGCTGTTGCGAGCGGGCGATCCCGTGCGCAACGCTGCCGACGCCGCGCATGCCGCCGCGCAACTGCGCGATTACAAGGCCGCTCTGCCGAAGCGCGTGCGGGCCGCGCGGGCCGGCATCGAAGCCGAGCCGGCTTTCTCTTCGCTCGAATTCGATACCGCGACCGAACTGCTCTACCGCTTCGTCGACGACATGCTCGCCTACGCCGAGACCTACGCGTCGCTCGGCGCGCCGTCGCATGAACGCGAACGCTGGGTCGCGCGCTATGTGCCGAAGACCAACATGCTCGCCGCCGCGATCTCGGGCTTGCGCGGCGCGATGGTGATGTTCGCGCTGAGCGCGTTCTGGATGCTGAGCGCGTGGCCGAGCGGCGGCACGATGGTCCTCACCGCGGCCGCCGTGTGCGCGCTCGCGTCGTCGTCGCCGCGCCCGACGCTGATGTCGATGCAGATGGCGATCGGCACCGCGCTCGCGAGCGTCGTCGGGATGATCGTCGTGTTCGGCGCGTATCCGCATATGGACGGGTTCGTGCTGATGGGCGTCGCGCTCGTGCCGGCGCTGCTGCTCGGCGCGTTCATCAGCACGCGGCGCGCGGTGACGGGCGTGGGTATCGGCTATTGCATCTTCTTCTGCTTTCTCGCAGGGCCGGACAATCTCGTTCACTACGATCCGGCCAGCTTCATGAACGACGCGCTCGCGCTCATGCTGTCGATGATCGTCTCCGCGATCGCGTTCGCCGTCATCCTGCCGACCGACGCGCCGTGGCTGCGCCGCCTGTTGCTCGCGGACTTGCGCCGCGAAGTCGTGCTTGCGCGGCGCGAACGCCTCGCGCGGGTGGCGACGCACTTCGAAAGCCGCACGCGCGATCTGCTGTCGCAGATCAACGCGCTCGCCGCCGGCAAGCCGGACGTGCAACGCGAGGCGCTGCAGTGGCTCTTCGCGGTGCTGGAGACCGGTCGCGCGGTGATCGATCTGCGGCGTGAAATCGCCGCTTTGCCGGATGCCCCGCATTACGCCGCATCGACGCCCTGGCGACGCACGTTGAAAGCGACGCTCGATGCCGTCGCGCGTCTCTTCGACCGGCCTAACGCGCCGCGTTTCGAGGCCGCGCTGGACAGCACCTCGCGCGCGATCGCGGATGCGCAGGCGATGCTGGCGGCGGTGAATCCATCGCGCGAGGAGCGGCACCGGCTGCAGCGGATCGTCAGCCATCTGCATTTCATCCGCACGGCGCTGCTCGATCCGGCCTCGCCGCTCGCGCATTTCGCTCAGTCAGATTCGCCTTCAGTCAAAGGAGCGCCGCATGCCGCGTGATACCGCGATCCTCGAAGCCTATGTCCCGACGCTGCTCGTGCTGTTCGTTGCCGGCGCGCTGATCACGTGGGTGATCGACCGCGCGCTCGCGATGACCGGCCTTTATCGCGTGGTCTGGCATCCGGCGCTCTTTCGCGCGAGTCTGCTCGTTTGTATTTGTGGCGCGCTCGGGCTCGCGGTGTATCGCTGATAGCAGGCACTCGTTCTTACAGGTTCAGAAGACTCATCATGGTTCTTAGAAAAATCATCGGCTTCGTCATGACGATCGCCATTTTTGCGGCCGCCCTGCTGATCGGCCGCGTGTTGTGGGTGCATTACATGGACGAGCCATGGACCCGCGATGGCCGTGTGCGCGCGGAGGTTGTCAACATTGCGCCGGACGTGTCGGGCGCGGTCGTGCAGTTGCCCGTTCGCGATAACCAGTACGTGAAGAAAGGCGACCTGCTGATGGAGATCGATCCGTCGCACTATCAGATTGCCGTCGAGCAGGCCGAGGCGAACGTCGCCGCGCGCGCCGCTGAATTGCGGATGCGGCGCGCGGACGCTGCGCGGCGTGCGGATATGGATAGTCTCGTGGTGTCGCGCGAGGCGCGCGAGAATGCGTCGCAGACGGCATCGACGGCGGCGGCGCAATTGCAGCAAGCGCAGGCCGCGCTGGATGCGGCGAAGCTGAATCTTGCGCGCACGAAGGTGTATTCGCCCGTCGACGGCTACGTCACGAATCTCAGCGTGTTTCGCGGCGATTATGCGACGGTGGGCGCGGCGAAGCTCGCGATCGTCGATAGCCATTCGTTCTGGGTCTATGGCTATTTCGAGGAGACGAAGCTGCCGCGCGTGCGCGTGGGCGACCGGGCGCAGATTCGGCTCATGAGCGGCGGGGAACTGAAGGGGCACGTCGAGAGTATTTCTCGCGGCATCTACGATCGCGACAATCCGCAAAGCCGCGAATTGCTCGCCGATGTGAACCCGACGTTCAACTGGGTGCGTCTTGCGCAGCGCGTGCCGGTGCGGTTGAAAATCGATGAGGTCCCGAACGGGATGCTGTTGGCGGCGGGCACGACGTGCACCGTGGTGATCACGCCGTCGATGTGAGTTCGCCCGCCCCGGCCATCGCCGGGACGGGCCAAGCGGTTACTTCAATACGACCTTCACGTCGAAGTACTTCGCGGCCAGACGGTCGATCGAGCCGTCGTCCTTCAGTTCCTTCAACGCGCGGTTCATCGATTCCTTGAGCGCCTTGTCGCTCTTGCGCACGCCGAAGCCCACGCCCGAGCCGAGCAGCTTGTCATCGGCGACCGCCGGGCCCGCGAACGCGTAACCCGCGCCCTGCGGCTGCTTCAGAAAGCCCTTCGACGCCGCTTCGGCATCCTGGAACGCTGCATCCAGACGGCCCGACGCCAGGTCCGCATAGATCTGGTCCTGCGCCTGATACGACTCCACGTCGATGCCCGCCGGCGCCCACTTCGCCTTCGCGTACGTTTCCTGGATCGAGCCTTGCAGCACGCCCACGCGCTTGCCCTTCAGTCCGTCGACGGTCGGCAGCACGCCGCTGCCCTTCTTCGCGATGAGCTGGTTCGGGATCGAGTAGATGGGATCGGTGAAGTCGATCGCGAGCTTGCGCTTGTCGGTGATCGTCATGTCCGAGTTGATGCCGTCGAACTTGCGCGCCTGCAACGCGGGAATCAGGCCGTCGAACGAATTCTCGACCCACACGCACTTCATCTTGAGCTTCGCGCAGACCGCATTGCCGATGTCGATATCGAAGCCCGTCAGTTCCCCGCTCGCGGTCTTCGACTCGAACGGCGCATACGATGCCTCCACGCCGAAGCGCAGCGTCTTCGTTTCATCGGCGGCGTGCGCGGCCATCGATGCAGCCAGCGTTCCGAGCACCGCGACGGCGGCGAGCTTGCGAATGATCCATTGTGATTTCATCTACTGCCATCTCCTTGCATTGCGTTCGTGTTTCGTGATCTGTGTCCGATGCGGCCAGTAGCCGGCGAATCAAGCATCGCGGCGTCAATAAAAACGCTCAAACAGCGCGAGCGGTTTTGGTGCGGTGCATCAGGCGCAGCGCCGGGATTGTAGCGCGCGTGTTCACGCGTCCGTCCGGGCGCGGACAGGCGCCGCGGGCCTGGGCGGCGTATCGAACGAAAAAGGAAATTGGCAAACGGATGTCGCGCTCGTGCAAGCCCGGGCGCGAATCACTCGAGCGATGCGAGCGTGGCGTCGGTCGTGTCGACGACCATCAGGCCGGCGCGCAGGCCCGGCTTCACCTTCGGATTCGGAAACACGATGCGTTCTTCTTCGTGCGTCACGCGATAAGCGTAATCGCCATCGCGCGCGAGTTCGGCGCCGGCGGGAAACGGCGTGAAATTGGGCACATCGCTCGCGACGTTGAGGAAGAACTGTTCGCTCTGCTTGTCGATTTGCGCGACGACCGTGAATACGCGTAGCGGCGTCGGGTGGCTCGCCGCCTCGCCCGCGATCAGCCTGCGCAACGCCGCATCCGATGCCGCGAAGCGCGCGAGGTCGTTCTCGCCGAACGGCCGCACCTTGCCGAGTTCGAGCGTGCAGGCGAGCGCGCCGCACTGCGCGGCGGTGTAGTGCGTGAACGTCATGCCTTTTTCGCGATGCAGCAGCACCGCTTCGAGACGCGCATCGCGCAGCCAGTCGAACATTGCGCGGGCGAGCGGCGCGCCGGTGTGCGGCAGCAGCGCGAACCGCTCGAAGACCGACGCGCGAATGGCCGTGTGCATGTCGATATGCCACTTCGGATGCGTCACATTCTCGAAGAACGCCGCCGCCACGCGTTCCAGTTCGGCGGCGCGCGGGGCTTCGACGCTCTGCGGCAAGCTCGCATGACGGCCGCTGAAGAGACGATTGAGGTCATCGTCGATATAGCGCACGCCCGCACGCATCGCGCCGGCGTTGCCAAGAACCACGAGCATCCGCGACGCGAGCCGCGCGTCGCCACTGGCGATATCCGCGATCAGCCGCGACAGCATTTCGATCGGTGCGGTCTCATCGCCATGAATGCCGGCTGACGCGAGCACGCTATGCGCCGGCGCCTGCGCCGCCCGAGGTTCGAGCAGCAGCACGCCCTCGCCTTGCCACGTCCATCGCACGCCGGAAGCCGCCGCGCCGGATGTCGCCGATGGCCGCGCGCCCGCGAGCGTGAACGCGAGGAAATCGCTCAGAAGCGATGCATCAGCGCTGGAAGTCATAGACGGCGCCTAGTCCCAGAATGGTCGTCAGTTCGTCGAGCGCGGCACGCGATTCCGTCAGCAGCCGCGGATCGGCGAGGTCGCCGGGCGCGAGCGAATCCCGGTAATGCGCGTCGATCCACGCATCGAGGCGGGCGAACAGCGTGTCGTTCATCCACACGTTCGGATTCACGGCTGCGCGCTCGGCGTCGTTCAGCACGACGCGCAGACGCAGGCACGCGGGACCGCCGCCGTTCTTCATGCTTTCGCGCAGGTCGAAGACGAGGACTTCGTCGATCGGCGTCGTGCGCGTGGCGAGCGAATCGAGATACGCCGCGACGCGGGCGTTCTCGCGGCATTCCTGCGGCACGACGAGCACTTGCGTGCCGTCCGCACGCGACAACAACTGGCTGTTGAACAGATACGACGACACCGCATCCGCGACGCTCACCTCGTTGTCCGGCACTTCGAGCGCCGTGAACGATGCGCCCTGCGCGTGCAGCTTCGCGCTCAGTGCGTCGTAGACCCTGGCCTGATCGACAAACGCGCGCTCGTGACAGAACAGCGTCGTGCGATTGCCGACCGCGATCACATCGTTGTGGAACACGCCGGCATCGATGACATCGGGCGATTGCTGCGCGAACACGGTCGACGCTTCATCGAGGCCGTGCAGGCGCGCCACCGCGCGGCTCGCCTCGAGCGTTTGCCGCGCCGGAAAGCGTTGCGGCTGCGGCCCTTGCCCGTATTCGCTGCGTCCATACACGAAGAATTCGACGCCCTTGTCGCCGTACTCGCGTGCAAAGCGCGTGTGATTGGCCGCGCCTTCGTCGCCGAGCGCGGGCGTGCCGGGCAGCGCGTGATGAATCCGAAAGCGCGATTCATCGGCGAAGATCGCGGCGAGCGAACGGCGCGTTCCCCCATGTTCGATTGCGCGATGCAGCTTCGCCGCGAGATTCGCGGGCGTGAAATGGACGCGGCCATCGGCGGTGTCGGCGGACGGGCTGACCGTCGCGGCGTTGGCGGTCCACATCGCCGAAGCGGAACTGGCGGCGGCGAGCAGTTCGGGCGCATCGAGGGCGGCGCGCTGGATCACGGCGGCGTCATCGCCCGTGAAGCCGACGCTGCGCAACAGCTTCACCGACGGCCGTTCGAGCGGCGGCAACACGCCTTGATGAAAGCCGAGGTCCGCGAGCCGCTTCATCTTGCGCAAGCCCTGCTTCGCGGCGGCCTTCGGATTCGCGACGGACTTTTCGTTGCTGCGCGACGCGACGTTGCCGAACGACAAGCCCGCGTAGTTGTGCGTCGGGCCGACCAGCCCGTCGAAGTTCGCTTCGTATGCCTGCATGTCGAGTCCCGATGCTTAGAACGTGAGCCCCGGCGATACGCTCGCCGGCATCTGCAATTGCGCGCTTTCTACCGACGCCATCGGATACGAGCAGTAATCCGCCGCGTAGTACGCGCTCGGCCGGTGATTGCCCGAGCGCCCGATGCCGCCGAACGGCGCCGCCGACGATGCGCCATTGGTCGGCCGGTTCCAGTTGACGATGCCCGCGCGGATCGTGCGCTGGAAGTGCGTCCACGCGGCTTCGTCGTCGGCGAGCAGGCCGGCGGACAGGCCGTAGGCGGTGTCGTTGGCGCGCTCGATCGCTTCATCGAACGTCGTGTAGCGCGTAACCTGCACCATCGGGCCGAAATGCTCTTCGTCGGGCACGTCGCGCGCGTCCGTCACGTCGAGGATCGCGGGCGTGACGAAACCGAGGTTCGCCGCGCGCTGCTTCATCTCCAGCACCGGCTTCGCGCCCGCATCGATCAACTGCGTCTGGGCCAGCACGAGCCGTGCCGCCGCACGCGCTGAAATGACCGCGCCCATGAACGGCTGCGGGTCTTCGTCATAAGCGCCGACGCGGATGTTCGCGCTGACTTCCGCAAACCGCTGCATGAAGCGCTCGCCGAAGGCATCGTCCGGAACGAGAAGACGCCGCGCGCACGTGCAGCGCTGGCCCGCCGAGAGAAACGCGGATTGTATGGTGTGATGCACGGCGGCGTCGATGTCGTCCACCTGCGCCACGACGAGCGGATTGTTGCCGCCCATCTCCAGCGCGAGGATGATTTCCGGCCGCCCGCCGAACTGGCGATGCAGCAGCGTGCCGGTATCCGAGCTGCCGGTGAAGAACAGCCCGTCGATCTGCCGATGATTCGCCAGCGCGACGCCCGTGTCCTTCTCGCCCTGCACGAGATTGAGCACGCCCGCAGGCAGCCCCGCTTCGATCCACAGCGCGACGGTCGCCGCCGCGACGCCCGGCGCGAGTTCCGATGGCTTGAACACCACCGCGTTGCCCGCGATCAGCGCCGGCACGATATGCCCGTTCGGCAGATGCCCCGGAAAGTTGTACGGCCCGAACACCGCGACGACGCCATGCGGCCGGTGCCGCAGCACCGCGACGCCATCGGCCATCGGCGCGCGCTTCTCGCCGGTGCGCTCGTGATAGGCCTGCACGGAGATATCGACCTTCGCGGCCATCGACGCCACTTCTGTGCGCGCTTCCCACAGCGGCTTGCCGGTTTCGCGGCCGATTGCGTGCGCGAGCGCTTCCTTGTTCTCGTTGAGCAGCGCGGCGAAGCGTTTGGCGATCGCCACGCGCTCGTCGAACGTGAGCGCGGACCACGACGCAAACGCGCGCCGCGCCGACGACACCGCGCGATCGACGTCATCGGCGGATGCGCTCTTGCCCTGCCACACGTTTTCATCGCTCGCGGGATTGCGCGAAGCGAACGCCGCGCCGTTGCCGTCCTGCCATTCCCCGCCGATGTACAGCTCGTTCCGGATATCCATGACTTGTCTCAACTTGATTTTTAGCGCGGCTGCGATGTCAGCACGCGCACCGTGTCGCCCGCCTTCACGCGCAAGGCGGCGGCTTCGTCGGCGGTGAGGAGGAACGCGCCGTCTTCAACCGCGCCTGTCGTCGCGCCGCAGCGGAAATCTTCGAGCGACGTATTCGATACGAGACTCTTCGCCTCGCCCTCTTTCGCAACCCGCTCGCCGATGCGCACCGTCGCCAGCACGCTCTCGCGCACCGTGCGCAAATCGGAGGTGTGGCATTCGAGCACCGGGCCGGCATCGAAGATATCGACGTGATTTTCGTAACGCAGCCCTTCCGCTTCGAGCATCTTGCGCGCGGGCGCGGTATCGCGATGCGTGACGCCGACCGTCCGTTGCGCGTCCTCGGGCAGCAGATCGAGGTACACCGGATAGCGCGGCATCAATTCCGCGAGGAACGACTTCTTGCCGTGCGAACTGAGATAGTCGGCTTCGTTGAAATCGATCTGGTAGAAATGCGAGCCGACCGCGTTCCAGAACGGCGATTCGCCGTTCTCGTCGAAATGGCCGCGCAACTCCGCGCAGAGCCGCTCTGGAAAACGCTGCTTGAATTGCGCGATGAACATGAAGCGCGAGCGCGACAGCAGCCCGCCCACCCCCGCCGTGCGATAACGCGGGCTCAGGAACAGCGAGCAGACTTCGGCGTAACCCGTGAGATCGTGCGAGATGTTGAGCAGGGACATGCGCGTCCACACGCCGAGATCCTTGCTCGCATGCACGACGGTTGCGACGCGATAGTTATAGAACGGCTGCTCCAGCCCGACTTCCGTTTCGATGCCGCACACGCCGGCGACATCGCCGGTCGCGGTGTCTTCCATCACGAAGAAGTAACCGGCTTCGTAGGGCGCGGCATCGTCGGCGAGCGTGCGGCGCGCGCGCTCGATGCGCGCCGCCAGCGCCTCTCTATCCGGCTTGAACGTGGTGAGCCCCGGGCCCGTTTCCTTTGCCAGCGCGACGAGCGCGTCGACATCTCCCGGCTGCACGCAGCGCACGACGATCATTGCATTTCTCCCGAGGCTTGATGCAGCGGCACGCAACGCACCGTGTCCTTCTCATGCACGCCGAGGGCGTCGCGTGCGGCGGCGGTCAATGCGGCGCCATCGGAGCGCGTGCCGTTCAGATCGGCGAGGATGCAGCGGAAGCCGTGCGCCCCGCCCGCTGCGATCAGATACGGCGCGCCGCCCGCGACGACGCCATCGCGCACCGGGCGCAATTCGCCCGAACCCGCCGATGCGCTCTTGTCGACGGCCAGCGTCAGCACCGGGCCGGCATCGAAGATATCGACGAAACGGTCCGGCTCGAAGCCTTCTTCCAGGTGAATGTCATACGCGAGCAGCGTGCTGTCGTTCGGCTCGCCCAGCACGCGCTGCGCTTCGCCCGGCAGAAGCGGCACGTAGATGGGATACGTCGGCATGACTTCGGCGATGAAGGTTCGGCTGCGCCCGCCGGATTCGAGCTCGACCTGCTCGAAGTCGCGCCCGAAGAACTTGCGGCCCACTGCCTCCCAGAAGGGCGACGAGCCGGCATCGTCGGTGACGCCGAGCATCAGCGAGAAGACTTCGCCCGAAAATCGCTTGCGGTTCGCGACGACGTACATCATCCGCGCGCGCGACAGCAGATGCGCCGCCGCTTCGCCTTCGGGCGTGCGCAAGGACGGATCGATATAGAAGCCCGTCAGGCGGCTCTTGCCCGTCAGCTCGTGCGACATCGTGAGCGCGTGAATCTTGCGATTCACCTTCAGCTCGCGCGATGCGTGAATGAGCGCGTCGTTGCGAAACGTGTAGAACGGCTCGGAATAGCCCGCCGACGCGACGATGCTCGACGTGCCGAGCAGCCGGCCCGTGTCCGTGTCGTCGAGCACGAAGAGATAGAACTCCTCACCGGGGAAATCGACCTCGGCGCGAAACGAATCCTCGGAGAGCGCGACGCGCCTCGCGAGTTGTTCGCGGTCGCGCGGCAGCGAGTGCAGCACGGGCTGGGCGGTGCGCGCCATCCGTTCGAGTTCGTCGAGATCGGAGAGTCTTGCGGGACGAACGAATAGCATCGTCGTTTCCTCGTCGTTTGCGGTGAGGCGATGAATCAGCGCGCGACGGCCGCCGCGCCCGCGACCTGCTCGATCGCCTTCTCGATGCGCGCGAAGCCTTCGTCGAGATCGGCCATCGGCATGATGAGCGAGGGTGCGAAGCGGATCACGTTCGGCCCGGCGATCAGCATGATGACGCCGTTCGCCGCCGCCGCGTTGAGCACGTCCTTCGCGCGGTCCTTGTAGGCATCGGCCAGTTCCGCGCCGATCAGAAGGCCGCGACCGCGCACCTCCCTGAACATGCCGAAGCGCTCGTTGATGCGTTCGAGATGCGCCCGGATGGCCGCGCCGCGCACGCTAACGCCTTCGAGAAGCTTCGGATCGCTGATCAATTCGACGACCTTCTCCGCAATCGACGCGCCGAGCGGATTGCCGCCGTATGTCGTGCCGTGCACGCCGACCTTGAAATGCTGCGCGATGGCGTCGGTGGTGAGCATCGCGCCGATCGGGAAGCCGTTGCCGAGCGCCTTCGCGGTGGTGAGGATGTCGGGCGTCACGCCGTATTGCATGTACGCGTACAGGGTGCCCGTGCGGCCGACGCCCGTTTGCACTTCGTCGAAAATCAGCAGTGCGCCGTGCTTGTCGCACGCTTCGCGCAAGCCCTTCAGGAACGCGGGATCGGCGGGCAGCACGCCGCCTTCGCCCTGCACCGGCTCGACGATCACCGCGCAGGTCTTGTCGCTGATCGCGTCGAGCGCCTGCGCCAGATCGTTGTACGGCAGATGACGGATGCCTTGCGGCTGCGGGCCGAAGCCTTCCGCATACTTCGGCTGGCCGCCGACGCTCACGGTGAAGAACGTGCGCCCGTGAAACGACTGCGTGAACGAGATGATCTCGATCTTCTCCGGCCCGAACTTGTCGATGGCGTACCGGCGCGCGAGCTTCAGCGCCGCTTCGTTCGCTTCCGCGCCCGAGTTCGCGAAGAACGCGCGATCCGCGAAGGTGAGATCGGTCAGGCGTTTCGCGAGACGCAACACCGGCTCGTTGGTATAGCCGTTGCCGATGTGCCAGAGCTTGTCGCCCTGTTCGTGCAGCACCTTCAGCAATTCCGGATGCCCATGCCCGAGCGCCGTCACCGCGATGCCGCCGGCGAAATCGACGTAATCGCGTCCTTCGGTGTCCCAGACGCGCGAGCCGCGGCCCCGGTCGGGCACGAAACTGGCCGGTGCGAATACCGGAACCATTACTTCGTCGAACGTACCGCGATTCACATTGATGTCGGTCATGAGCCACTCCTTTTCTGGTTCGTGCTGCACGGGTCGTGCGCCGTGCTGATCGCGCACTGCAATGCTTCCGATATTAAGCAATCGCACGCGTTCCGTCTTGCGCGTTCGCGACATGCTTCGATGGCCTTCGACGCGCCTTCAGCGCGTGCCGGGGCGCTCGATCAGCGCGCCGCCGCGCGGCTCGTCCACTGCGCCGCCGCGCTGCTTCTCGATCCAGTTGCGGCGTTCCTCGCGCGGCGTCACGCCGAAGCGGTCGCGGTACGCATTGGAAAAATGCGCCGCCGATGAAAACCCGCACGCGAGGCTGATCTGCACGACGGACTTGCTCGTGCGCTGCAGTTGCGTGCGCGCTTTGGTGAGGCGCAGATTGAGGTAGTACTTCGACGGCATCGCGCCGAGATATTGCCGGAAGAGCCGCTCCAGTTGCCGGCGCGAAATGCCGACGAGCGTCGCGATTTCATCGGTGGCGAGCGGGTCCTCGATGTTCGCTTCCATCAGTTGCAACGCATCGTTCAGGCGCGGATGCCGCTCGCCGGGCGCGGTCACGAACGGAATCCGCTGACGCTCGGTGCCCGCGCGCAGCACGCCGATGCCGAGCGAATCTGCAATGCGCTCGGCGAGATCCTGGCCGTGATCGCGTGCGATCATCGCGAGCATGAAGTCGATGCTCGCCTGACCGCCCGCGCAGGTCGCGCGATCGCGGTCGATTTCGAAGATCTGCTGCGTGACGATGGTGCGCTCGAACTGCTCCGTGAACTGCTGATACGTCTCCCAGTTCACCGCGACGCGATATTGCGCGAGCTGCCCGGCCATCGCGAGCCACCAGACGCCATGATGAATGCCGGAAACGAGCGGCGTGCGCGGCGCGACACGCGCGAGGCTCGCGAGAAAAAGCCGGTAGTCCGCGAACTGCTGATAGCGTTCGGATACGACGATGAGCCAGTCGCATTGCAGCGCGTCGTTGAATGCGCAATCGGCGGGAAGCTGCGCGCCGCCGGAAAGCGGCACGGCGCGCCCGTCCCACGAACACACGCGCCACTCGTAGAGACGATGACCGTCGATTTCGTTGGCGAGCGCGAGACTGTCGATGACCGGCCCGATGCCGCTCATCGAGACCGGCGGAAGAGCGACGATCGCCACTTGCAGCGGCCCGCGCGCCGGGCCCGATGGACTTGCCACGTTACTTGAGGCTGCCCGACAGGAACTGCCGCAGACGCTCGCTCTTCGGCTGCGTGAGCACCTCGGACGGCACGCCCTCTTCTTCCGTGCGCCCCTGATGCAGGAACATCACGTGATTGGACACGTTGCGCGCGAAGCCCATCTCGTGCGTGACGACGATCATCGTGCGGCCCTCTTCCGCGAGCTTCTGCATGACCTTCAGCACTTCGCCGACGAGTTCGGGATCGAGCGCGGACGTCGGTTCGTCGAAGAGCATGACGTCGGGGTGCATCGCGAGCGCGCGTGCAATCGCCACGCGCTGCTGTTGCCCGCCCGACAGATGCGACGGATACTGCTTCTCGACGCGCGGCGGCAGGCCGACCTTCTCCAGATACTCGCGGGCGCGTTCCTCGGCTTCCTTCTTCGAGATGCCGAGCACGTGAATCGGCGCTTCCATCACGTTCTCGATGGCCGTCATGTGCGACCACAGGTTGAAGTGCTGAAAGACCATCGCGAGCTTCGTGCGCACGCGCTGAAGCTGCTTGTGATCGGCGACATCGAGGTTGCCGTGGCGATCGGTCTTCGTGCGGACGGCTTCGCCATCGACGACGATCTGCCCCGCGTTCGGCTTTTCCAGAAAATTGATGCAGCGCAGGAACGTGCTTTTGCCCGATCCGCTCGCGCCGATGATGCTGATGACATCGCCCGCACGCGCCGACAGCGACACGCCCTTGAGCACTTCGTTATCGCCGTAGCGCTTGTGAATGTCCTGTGCGGCGAGTTTCGTCGCGACGTCTGTGGGCTTGGGCTCCAACGCTTTCTCCTCGGGTAATGATGGGTACGCCACGATTGCGGATTCTAACGCCCGTCAATGCGCGGCCGGCCGCAAATAAGCAAGCCAGCGGCGCTCGGCCCGCCTGAACGCCGCGACGAGCGCGAATGAAACGGCGAGATACAGCAGCGCCGCGACGCCGAACGAGCCGAACGATTCATAGGTTGCCGAATTCACATCGCGCGCCACCTTCAGGATATCCGGCACGGTGGCCGTGAAGGCGACCGTCGTCGCGTGCAGCATCAGGATCACTTCGTTGCTGTACAAAGGCAAGGCGCGGCGCAGCGCGGACGGCAGGACGATGCGCCGGTACATCGTGAACGTGCCCATGCCGTACGCGCGTGCGGCTTCGACTTCGCCGTGCGGAATTGAGCGGATCGCGCCGGCGAAGATTTCCGTCGTATAAGCGCAGGTGTTCAGCGCGAACGCGAGCACCGCGCAGTTGAAGCCGCTCCGGAAGAACGCTTCCAGCAGCGACTGGCTGCGAATGAATTCGAGGCTATACATGCCCGTGTACAGCAGCAGCAATTGCACGTAGAGCGGCGTGCCGCGAAACACGTAGGTATAGAGGCGCACGGGCGTCGAGAGCCAGCGGCGTTTCGACACGCGCGCGCACGCGAGCGGCACCGACGCGCAGAAGCCGATCGCAATCGACACCGCCAGCAGCCACAACGTGACGACGAGACCCGAGGCGTGCATGCCATCGGAGTACAGGAACGGACGCCAGTATTCGGCGAGGATCGGGATCATGGCGGCTCCGTCGTCAGAGGTCGGCGTGACGCACGCCCGTCGAGTAGCGGCGCTCGAGCGTCATCAGCACGAGGTTGGATGCGGTCGTGATCGCCAGGTAGATGAGCGCGGCCACGAGTACGAAGAAGAACATGTTGAAGGTACTCTTGCCGGCGTCCTGCGCCGCCTTGACGACATCGGCGAGACCGATGATCGACACGAGCGCCGTCGCCTTCACCAGCACCTGCCAGTTGTTGCCGATGCCCGGCAGCGCGAAGCGCATCATCTGCGGAAACAGGATGCGGCCGAACACCCGCATGCCGCTCATGCCGTACGCGGTGCCCGCTTCGAGCTGGCCGCGCGGCACCGCGAGGAATGCGCCGCGGAACGTCTCCGTGAAATACGCGCCGTAGATGAAGCCGAGCGTAAGCACGCCGGCCGTGAACGGGTCCATGTCGAACTGCTCCCAGGCGAACGCGTCGGTGACGTGATTGATCGCGATCTGGATGCTGTAGAAGAGCAGCAGCATCAGCACGAGATCGGGCACCGAGCGAATGAGCGTCGTATAGGCAGTCGCGATGCCGCGCAGCATGCCGTGCCGCGACAGTTTCGCCGACGCGCCGGCGAGCCCCAGCAGCACCGATACCGCGAGAGAAAGCATCGCGAGCGCGAGCGTCTCTTTTGCGCCCGCCCAAAGCAGCGGGCCGTAGCCGTACAGCGTCACGAGCGCCTCCTTCGTTTCCGTCGTTCGATGGGAGGCGATCGTCGCAAGCCGAAATAAACGCTCAAACGAACCGGCGCTGGTTTATTGCAATGCAGCAAACGGTCATTCGTGAACGCGCGGGGCGCCCGGCCCCCTGCACACGCGCCGCCGCCGCCTTGCCGCCGTGGAAACGTCGATCCTCGCGGCGGGCGGAATCTGTGCTTTTGCGTCGCTTTTTCGATAGAAGATGCGCCGGCTAATCGCGCGCACTGCCCCGCACGACCTGCACCACGTGCCCGTTCGCCACGGCGATTTCCGGACTTTCCTGCAACAGCGGCAGAAACCGCTCCGCAAAGGCTGCGTCGCGGGTTTCGGCCCGGAACATCGCGGCGACCGCCTTCGCATGGGCGATGCGCGCGTCGGGCGTGGCTTCGCTGTCGTCGAGAACGTCGTCGATGGCCGCGATCAGCGTCGACAACGGAGCGAGCCAGCGATACGCGCTGCCGTTGATGACGATTTGCAGAAACTCGCCCGGCGACACCGGCCCGAACTCGGCCTCGTGCCGCGCGCGCAAGTGCGCCAGCACGGCGCGATGCAGTCCGAGCAGCGGATGCCGCACGTCGCGAAGGAAGGATACTGCGGTGTGATCGTCCATGAACTTTGCCTTGTTGGATTTAGCTGGTGCGCGTCTCGCCCGCATAGCGGACGAAGTCGGCGGCGGAAAGCGGCGGCGAGAACAGCCAGCCCTGCCCGAACTGCGCGCCGCGTGCGCGCAGATACGCGGCCTGCTCCTCGCGCTCGATGCCCTCGGCGATTACCTGCACGTCGAGGGTCGCCGCCATCTCGATGATATGCGACGCCACGCTGCTCGACGCGGCGTCCTGTCCGACGGTATCGACAAACGA
Source organism: Caballeronia grimmiae (assembly GCF_000698555.1). Lineage (GTDB taxonomy): Bacteria > Pseudomonadota > Gammaproteobacteria > Burkholderiales > Burkholderiaceae > Caballeronia > Caballeronia grimmiae. Next base: position 102,654 of record NZ_JFHE01000018.1, read on the forward strand.
CTTGTCGATCTTCAGCCCGTCCACGCTGAACGACTGCAAGTGCGACAGGCTCGAATAGCCGGTGCCGAAATCGTCG
>NZ_JFHE01000019.1 GCF_000698555.1 Caballeronia grimmiae
CGTCGGCGTCGGCGTCGGCGTCGGCGTCGGCATCCGCATCGCAAGCGCCCGCAGCCGCATCGGGCGACAAGATCAACGTCCCGCTAACCGGCGAGTTGCGCTACGACACGCTCGTCAACGGCGTGATGAATCAGACCGGCACGATCCACTGGGCCAACGACGGTCAGCGCTACGAGATGGTCGTCTCTATTCCGCTGCCGTTCGTCGGGCCGTTCGTGTATTCGAGCAAGGGCCATATCGATGCGTTTGGCATCGCCCCGGAACAGTATTCGGAGCAACGCGGCCGCCGCGCCGCCGATATCGCCATCTTCAACCGCGATACCAAGCAGATCGTCTACACGCGCACGCCGAACAGCCAGCCGCTCGCCGACGGCGCGCAGGACCGCTTCAGCGTCGTCATGCAGTTGACGAGTCTCGTGCGCGGCGCACCCGACGTGTACAAGCCGGGCGTCACGCGCCAGTTCAGCGTCGCGGACAACGACAGCAGCGAAATCTGGCCGATGGAAACCGTCGGCGACGAAACGGTGCAAGCGCGCGACGGATACGTGACCGCGCGGCATTTCACGCGCCTGCCGCGCCGCGAAGGCGACCGCCGCAAGCTCGATGTATGGCTCGCCCCCGCCCTAGGCTGGCTGCCCGTGCGGATTCTGCAAACGGAGCCGAACGGCTTGGAGGTCGAAATGCTGTGGGCCGGCAAGCTCCAGACGCCGACCGCTGCCGTCGAGCCGGAGGCTCCGGGCACGCGGGATGCATCTGAAGAAACCGCGCCCGCCCCGAATCCCGAAATCCGGCCGTGAGGCGGCGCGTCGAAGCACGCATCCACACGCGGACAAGCACTTTCACCGGAGCCGATATGCAGTTGAACATCAATGGCATCGACACGCGGTACGTACTCGACAACGAAGGCGGCGGCCCCTGGCTGACGTTCATTCATCAGCTTGCGGGCGATTTGTCGGTCTGGGACCAGATGGCCGGTTATTTCCGCGACAGTTACACCGTGTTGCGTTACGACCTGCGCGGCCACGGGCACACGGCGGTGTCGCCGGATGCCTTCACCATCGACGATCTTGCCGATGATCTCTCCGAACTACTCGACCGGCTCGGCGCGCCGTCGACGCATGTCGTCGGCTTGTCGATTGGCGGAATGGTCGCGCAGAAGTTCGCAATCAACCATGCGGACAAAGTGGATTCGCTGACGGTCGTCGGCGCGCCCGCCTTCATTCGTGAGGAAGCGCGCCCGACCTTCCTGCAACGCGCGGCGTCCGTGCGCGAAAGCGGAATAGCCGGTATCGTGGAACCAACGCTCGAGCGCTGGTTCACTGCGGAGTTCCGCAAGGCGCATCCGGAAGTCATCGAGCAGATTGCTGAAACGATAGCCAACACGCCCGCTGAGGGTTTTGCGCGTGCAGCCGAGGCGCTGAGCCGTTTCGATGCGCGCGCCGAGCTTGCGTCCATAGCGAAACGCACGCTCGTCGTGGCCGGTGAACAGGACAATGGCACGCCGCATGCTGAATCCAAACTGATCGCCGACACTGTGCCGGGCGCGCAATTCGAGTTACTGAATGCGGCACATCTGTCTCCGGTCGAGGTGTCACAGCGTTTTTGCGCATTGCTGGATGCGTTCTTGCGCGGACCCGCCTGAGCTTGTATCACAAGAAATAGCCTCGATAAAACCGGCATCACGTCGAGGCCACCCCTTGAATTCCCACCCCGTCGCTCCACTTAGGATGCAGGTTTGCCAGGAGCAAAAGGAATAAGGAGTGTCGCCATGCAAATGATCTACAACAGCCCTAACTATTGCGTCGTCGAATTTCCGCCGCAGGACAACCATCTCGCGATGATGTCGGGCGGTTACGAAATCGTCGACAAGAACACGCAACGGGAGATCTTCATCGACGGTGCGCTCGCCGAAAAGTTTCGCGAGCACGTGCAAAAGCTGATCGAGGAAGAACCATCGCTCGAAGATGTCGATGAATTTCTTGGCCAGTTCGACATCTTGATGACGCAACCAGTCGTCCTCCACTGATCCGCCGCCCAGGCGCTTCGTGCGCCGGGCGCCGTCACTGCTTGCCGGCGATCGGGCAAGCCATGCAGCAAGGCAAACAAGCGACACGCCAGAAAGACCCCGTCCCTCATCGGCGGGGTTCTTTTTTTGTACGTCGTACACACGCCTCCGGGTGTCCCGCGCAGAGCGACTGCCCTTCGCTGCGGCTACAATGACGGACTATTTCATCATCCGGTACAGGGCCTGTCCGTCATGAACCAGAACGCCAATCCGAGTCCGTCGGGCGTGAAATCGCCCAAGCGCGAATACACGCGCGGCGCCGCGCTGCCCGCGCTTTTGCAACGGCGCATCCTCATTCTCGATGGCGCGATGGGCACCATGATCCAGCGCTACAAGCTCGATGAAGCCGCTTATCGCGGCGAGCGCTTCAAGGATTACGACCGCGATATCAAAGGCAACAACGAGTTGCTGTCGATCACGCAGCCGCAGATCATCCGCGAGATTCACGACAAGTATCTCGCTGCGGGCGCGGACATCATCGAGACGAACACCTTCGGCGCGACGCGCGTGGCGCAGGCCGATTACGGCATGGAAGAGCTCGCGGCCGAAATGAACCTCGCATCGGCGAAGCTCGCGCGCGAAGCCTGCGATACCTTCTCGACGCCCGACAAGCCGCGCTTCGTCGCCGGCGCGATCGGACCGACGCCGAAGACCGCGAGCATTTCTCCGGACGTCAACGATCCGGGCGCACGCAACGTCACCTTCGACGAGCTGCGCAATACCTATTACGAGCAGGCCAAGGCGCTGCTCGATGCGGGCTGCGATCTGTTTCTAGTGGAAACCATCTTCGACACGCTGAACGCCAAGGCCGCCCTCTTCGCACTCGATGAACTGTTCGAGGACACCGGCGAACTCGTGCCGATCATGATTTCAGGCACCGTCACCGATGCATCGGGGCGCATTCTCTCGGGGCAAACGGTCGAGGCGTTCTGGAACTCGCTGCGTCATGCGAAGCCGCTCACGTTCGGGCTGAACTGCGCATTGGGTGCGGCGCTGATGCGTCCGTACATCGCGGAACTGGCGAAGCTGTGCGACACCTTCGTGTCGTGCTATCCGAACGCGGGCCTGCCGAACCCGATGAGCGATACCGGCTTCGACGAGACGCCGGACGTGACGTCGGGATTGCTGAAGGAATTCGCCGAAGCCGGTCTGGTGAATCTGGCGGGCGGGTGCTGCGGGACGACGCCGGAGCATATCGCGGAGATTGCGAAGGCGCTGGCGGACGTGAAGCCGCGCCCCTTTCCCGCTCAGTACCGCGACGCCGCCTGACATCAGAGAGACAAGACAATGACCGATCACACGATGCGTCTTTCCGGCCTCGAGCCGTTCAACGTCACCGACGGCTCGCTTTTCATCAACGTCGGCGAGCGCACGAACGTGACAGGCTCGAAGGCGTTCGCGCGCATGATCCTGAACGGCCAGTTCGACGAAGCCCTTGCCGTCGCGCGTCAGCAGGTCGAAAACGGCGCGCAGGTCATCGACGTCAACATGGACGAGGCCATGCTCGATTCGAAAGCCGCCATGGTGCGCTTTCTGAATCTCATCGCATCGGAGCCTGACATCGCCCGCGTGCCAATCATGATCGACTCGTCGAAGTTCGAGGTGATCGAAGCGGGTCTCAAGTGCGTGCAAGGCAAGGCCATCGTAAATTCCATCTCGCTGAAGGAAGGCGAAGACGCGTTCCGCCATCACGCGAACCTGATCCGCCGCTACGGCGCGGCCGCCGTCGTAATGGCCTTTGACGAGCAAGGCCAGGCCGATACCTTCGAGCGCAAGACGCAAATCTGCAAGCGCTGCTACGAGATCCTCGTGAACGAAGTGGGCTTCGCGCCCGAAGACATCATCTTCGATCCGAACATCTTCGCCATCGCGACGGGCATCGAAGAGCACAACAACTACGCGGTCGATTTCATCAACGCGACGCGCTGGATCAAGCGGAACCTGCCGTACGCGAAGGTCAGCGGCGGCGTATCTAACGTGTCGTTCTCGTTTCGCGGCAATGATCCGGTGCGCGAAGCCATCCATACGGTGTTCCTGTATCACGCGATTCAGGCCGGCATGGACATGGGCATCGTCAACGCCGGACAGCTCGGCGTGTATGCCGATCTGGACGCCGAGCTGCGCGAGCGGGTCGAAGACGTCGTGCTCAACCGCCGCGAAGACGCGACCGATCGTCTGCTCGAGATCGCCGACAAGTTCAAGACCGGCGCGGCGAAGAAGGAAGAGAACCTCGAATGGCGCAATCAGCCGGTCGAGCAGCGTCTTTCGCATGCGCTCGTGCACGGCATCACGAATTTCATCGTCGAAGATACCGAGGAAGTGCGCGCGAAGATCGAGCAGGCTGGCGGCCGCCCGATCAACGTGATCGAAGGTCCGCTGATGGACGGCATGAACATCGTCGGCGACCTGTTCGGCGCGGGCAAGATGTTCCTGCCGCAAGTCGTGAAGTCGGCGCGCGTGATGAAGCAGGCGGTGGCGCACCTGATTCCGTTCATCGAAGAAGAGAAGAAGCGCATGGCCGATGCCGGCGCGGACGTGCGCTCGAAGGGCAAGATCGTCATCGCGACCGTCAAGGGCGATGTGCACGACATCGGCAAGAACATCGTGTCGGTGGTGCTCCAGTGCAATAACTTCGAAGTGGTCAACATGGGCGTGATGGTGCCCTGCGCGACCATCCTGCAGAAGGCGAAGGAAGAAGGCGCGGACATCATCGGCCTGTCGGGGCTCATCACGCCGAGCCTCGAAGAGATGGCCTACGTCGCGTCCGAAATGCAGCGCGACGAATACTTCCGCGGCAAGCAGACGCCGCTTCTGATCGGCGGCGCGACGACCTCGCGCGTGCATACCGCCGTCAAGATCGCGCCGCACTACGAGGGGCCGGTGGTCTATGTGCCGGATGCGTCGCGTTCGGTGTCGGTCGCGTCGAGCCTGTTGTCGGACGAGGGGGCTGCGCGCTATCTCGACGAACTCAAGAGCGACTACGAACGCATCCGCTATCAGCACGCGAACAAGAAGGCGCAGCCGATGGTCACCTACGCCGAGGCGCGCGCGAACAAGACGAAGATCGACTGGACCGCGTACACGCCCAAGAAGCCGAGCTTCATCGGGCGGCGCGTGTTTCGCAAATACGACCTCGCGGAACTGGCGAAGTACATCGACTGGGCGCCGTTCTTCCAGACGTGGGATCTGGCCGGCCCGTATCCCGCGATTCTCAACGACGAGATCGTCGGCGAATCGGCGCGGCGCGTGTTCTCGGACGGCAAGTCGATGCTTTCGCGCATCATCCAGGGCCGCTGGCTGACGGCAAACGGCGTCGTCATGCTGCTGCCGGCCAACACCGTCAACGACGACGACATCGAAATCTACACGGACGAATCGCGCTCGCAAGTGGCAATGACGTGGCGCAATCTGCGGCAGCAAAGCGTGCGTCCGGTCGTCGATGGCGTGATGCGTCCGAATCGCTCGCTGGCCGACTTCATCGCGCCGAAGGAATCGGGCGTGAAGGACTACATCGGCCTGTTCGCGGTCACGGCCGGGCTCGGCGTCGACAAGAAGGAGCAGCAGTTCGAAGCCGATCACGACGACTACAGCGCGATCATGCTGAAGGCCCTCGCCGACCGTTTCGCGGAAGCATTCGCCGAAGCGCTGCATGCGCGCGTGCGTCGCGAACTGTGGGGCTATGCCTCGGACGAAACGCTCGACAACGAAGCGCTGATCGCGGAAAAGTACGTCGGCATCCGGCCCGCGCCGGGTTATCCGGCGTGCCCGGATCACCTCGTCAAGCGCGATATGTTCGAAGTGCTTCAGGCGGATGAACTCGGCATGAGCGTCACCGAATCGCTGGCGATGTTGCCGGCCGCCAGCGTGTCGGGCTTCTACCTCGCGCATCCGGACAGCACGTACTTTTCGGTCGGCAAGATCGGTGACGATCAGGTGCAGAGTTTCGCCGAGCGCATGGCGATATCGTCGTCGGATGCGGAACGGGCGCTCGCGCCGCTTCGTTGATTGCGCACACGCAACATATTCCGCGCGTGATAGCCGGAAACAGGCAGGCTTTCGGCGGGAACATTTTGATTTCCGTAGACTGGTAGCCGCGATAGGCCGTCACGACGACGGCCACGCATTCTTTCGTCACGGAGAAAGTCGCATGAAGAAGATGACGTCCGCCGTAGCCGTTTCGATCGCTGCTGCTGTGTTCGCTGCGTCGGGTTCGGCTGCCTTTGCACAGGCCAGCAGCACCGAGGCTTCGTCCTACTCGCCGCCGCAAACGGAGCACAAGAAGAAGCCCAAGAAGCCGAAGAAGCCCACGACGGCCAAGCCGGCGCCGGCAGAAGGCGGCCAGTCGCAGTAAGCGCACGCTTCATAGCTGAAAAAAAGAAAACCCGCATCGTTCGTTGCCGATGCGGGTTTTTTTCGCGCTGCTGACGATGCGAGTCAGGCGTCACACGCCCCAGAGAATGTCCTTGTTCTCTTTCTGCGCAAGCCGAAGCATGTCCAGAAACGGATAGGCGCGCTGCGCGAGTCCGATGGGAATCTCATGCGGATCGTGGCCCGCCTCGCCTTCATGGAAATGCCCGTCATGTTCGGCGCGCTCTCGCTTGTCGGTCACGATGGCCACTTCGAGCTTCTGAATGGCGACGGGCAGTTCGGCCGGCGTAATGACGCCCCGCTCCGACAGAGGCTTGCCGATGATGCCAAGCAAATACTCCGCGAGGTTATCGAGCATCATGACATCGGGTGCAGCCATGGTCTTGAATGTAATCAGCATGGGAAGGTCCTTTCCTTTTGTTGGATGACAGCCGGCTTTCTATGCAAATCCTGTTGCAAGCGCCGACGAGCCTGTTCTTCGCTGACAGCCACCCTCTTTAGACAGTTTAGCATTTGCTAAACTCCCGGTTTAGCAATGTCTCACGCTCGAATCGCGCGTGGTTTCGCGTCGTTTCGCGTGGTTCTTCACCAGGCGGTTGGCTCCGAAGCCGCGTCGCATGGCGTCTCGCTTCGCCTTCATTCTTCGCATCCGCACCCGCTTCACCGGATCACATTCAGCATGCTGCCCGCACACAAAGAAATCCTGGAAACGCTCATCTCCGACGCGGTCAAGCAGGTCGCGCAATCCACGCAAGGCGCGACTGAAGCCGCCTTCATCGCACCTGCGATCGTCCTCGAACGGCCAAAGGTTGCCGCGCATGGCGACGTGGCGTCGAATGTCGCGATGCAACTCGCGAAGCCGCTGCGCGCGAATCCGCGTCAACTCGCGCAGCAGATCGTCGATGCCCTGCTCGCGCATCCGGACGCGAAGGGGCTGGTCGAGAGCGCCGAAGTCGCGGGTCCGGGCTTCATCAATCTGCGTCTCGCCGCGAAGGCCAAGCAAGACGTGATCCCGGCGGTGCTCGACGATGCCGCCGCCTTCGGTCGCTCGACGCGCGACGCGGGCAGGCACGTGCTCGTCGAATTCGTGTCGGCGAATCCGACCGGACCGCTGCACGTCGGCCACGGCCGCCAGGCCGCGCTCGGCGACGCGCTGTCGAACCTGCTCGCGACGCAAGGCTACGACGTGCATCGCGAGTTCTACTACAACGACGCCGGCGTGCAGATCGGCAATCTCGCGATTTCGACGCAGGCGCGCGCGCGCGGCTTCAAGCCCGGCGACGCCGAGTGGCCCGAAGCAGCGTACAACGGCGAATACATCGCGGACATCGCGCGTGACTACATGGCGGGCGCGACCGTCGCGGCGAAGGACGGCGAGCCGGTCAAGGGCCGTGGCGACGTCGACGATCTCGAAGCCATCCGAACGTTCGCGGTCGCTTATCTGCGTCACGAACAGGACATGGACCTGACCGCGTTCGGCGTGAAGTTCGATCAGTTCTATCTGGAGTCGTCGCTGTACAAGGAAGGCCGCGTCGAAGAGACGGTGCAGGCGCTGATCGATGCCGGCAAGACCTACGAGCAGGACGGCGCGCTGTGGCTGCGCACCACCGACGACGGCGACGACAAGGACCGCGTCATGCGCAAGTCCGACGGCACGTACACCTACTTCGTGCCGGACGTCGCCTACCACGTCACGAAGTGGCGGCGCGGCTTCACCAAGGTCATCAACATTCAGGGCTCGGACCATCACGGTACGATCGCTCGCGTGCGCGCCGGCTTGCAGGGACTCGGCATCGGCATCCCGAAGGGTTATCCCGATTACGTGCTGCACAAGATGGTGACCGTCATGCGCGACGGTCAGGAAGTGAAGATCTCGAAGCGCGCGGGCAGCTATGTGACCGTGCGCGATCTGATCGAATGGTCGGGCGGCATGACGCCGGGCAGCGAAGCCGCGCCCGATCAACTCGACGAAGACACGATCCGCCGCGGCCGCGACGCCGTGCGCTTCTTCCTGATCTCGCGCAAGGCGGACACCGAATTCGTGTTCGACATCGATCTCGCGCTGAAGCAGAACGACGAGAACCCGGTGTACTACGTGCAATACGCGCACGCGCGCATCTGCACGATTCTGAGCGACTGGAAGGACCGCTACGCCGGCGACATCGCGCAAGCGGCGAAGGCGGACCTGTCGCCGCTCGCGAGCGATCGCGCGATGGCGCTGCTCAACAAGCTCGCCGAGTATCCGGAGATGCTCGCGCACGCCGCCGACGAACTCGCGCCGCACGCCGTCGCGTTCTATCTGCGCGACCTCGCTGGCGAATTTCACTCGTTCTACAATGCCGAGCGCGTGCTGGTCGACGAAGAGAAAGAGCGCACGGCCCGCATCGCGCTGCTCGCGGCCACGCGCCAGGTGCTCGAAAACGGTCTCGCGACCATCGGCGTGTCCGCACCGCAGAAGATGTAAGCGCATCTCCGCTCCTGTCGCGCGCCCTGTAACTTTATGACTACAGGGCGTGCCCGGACGCGAGCATGGCGCGGGCGCGCGTGACGCGACCGCTATAATCGTCGGCCAACTCGAAGACTTTTTTGCAGGTTATTCATACGATGGCAACACCACGCCGCACGTCGAAGCAGTCGCAATCGAAGCAAACGGGGGGAACCTTTCTCGGCATCGTGCTGGGTCTGATCGTCGGACTCGCGATCGCCGTGATCGTCGCGCTGTACATCACTCGCGCGCCGACGCCGTTCGTGGCGAAGGTAGCGCCGCCGGCATCGGAGAGCTCGTCCGCGCCCGCTGCGCAGCCGTACGACCCGAACCGTCCGCTGCAAGGCAAGACGCCCGGCCAGCCGGTGCCGCAAGCCGCGCAACCGACGCCGCCGAACACCGCGCCCGGCCAGAGCAACAATCAGACGCAGTCGTCGGGCATGCTCGACGAACCGCAGATCGTCGAAGTCCCGCCGACCATCGGCTCGACGGCTTCCGCGCCGAAGAGCGGCAGCGCGGCCATCGCGAAAAAGCCTGAAGCGGCGCCGGGCACGAACGGCTCGACGAGTTCGCCGACCGCCTCCACGCCGCCGAAGGCCGGCAGCGCCCCGCCCGCCACCGCGAAGACCACGCCGCCCGCTCCCGGCGACGTGAACACCGGCTACTTCCTGCAAGTCGGCGCATACAAGACGCAATCCGATGCCGAACAGCAGCGTGCGCGTCTCGGCTTCCAGGGCTTCGAATCGAAGGTGACGCAGCGTGATGCGGGCGGTGTGACGTACTATCGCGTGCGTATTGGTCCGTTCGCGAAGTTCGAGGACATGAACACGGCGCGTCAGCGCCTGTCCGATGCGGGCGTCGATACCGCCGTGATCCGCTTCTCGAAGCAATAAGCTCGTCCATGCATGACCTCGCCCGCGCCGCCGCACGAAAGCTGCGCGGGCGAGACCAAGAGCGGCGTGCAGCCTTAAGCCTGGTTTAAGCGTCGTATGTCCCACTTATGGGCCTTTTACGCGGCTGCTACGTTGCCATCACCTGCTCCTTCGCTCTCTTTCCGATCATGAAAAAACTGTTCAGCGCCCTCGCCTTTTCCCTCGGCATCGCCGCCGCGTCGTTGAGCGTCGCGGACGTGGCATCCGCCGCTCCTGCCGCAGGCAAGGACTACACGGTGTTGCAGGCGCCGCAGCCGGCTGGCGCCGAAGCCGGCAAGATCGAAGTCATCGAGTTCTTCTGGTACGGCTGCCCGCACTGCAACGAATTCGAGCCGTATCTTGAAGCGTGGGAAAAGAAGCAGGGTCCGGATGTCGTGTTCAAGCGCGTGCCGGTGGCGTTCCGTGACGACTTCATTCCGCATTCGAAGATGTATCACGCGCTCGTGGCGCTCGGCGTCGCGGAGAAGGTCACGCCGGCCGTCTTCAATGAAATCCACGTGAAGAAGAACTACCTGCTGACGCCTCAGGCGCAGGCCGACTTCCTCGCGACGCAAGGCGTCGACAAGAAGAAGTACATGGATGCGTACAATTCGTTCTCGACGCAAAGCGACATCAAGCGCGACGCCAAGCTGCAGCAGGACTACAAGATCGACGGCGTGCCGACGGTCATCGTGCAGGGCAAGTACGTCACGGGCCCGGCGCAGACGAACAGCCTGGAAGGCACGACGCAGGTGATGGACTTCCTCGTCCAGCAAGTCCGCGCCAAGAAAATGTAACTACGCAGAAGCCGGTATGAACGCAGGTTCTTTGAAGGTTTTCATTACCGGCGCGTCGAGTGGAATCGGCCAAGCGCTGGCCGAAGAATACGTGAAGCGCGGGGCCGTGATCGGCCTCGTCGCCCGGCGCGCAGATGCGCTTGCGGCATTCGCGGCGCGCCATCCCGCAGCATCCCTCTCTCTCTACCCCGCCGATGTCCGCGATCCCGAAGCGATCGCCGATGCCGCGCGCCGCTTCATCGCGGATCACGGCACGCCGGATATCGTGATCGCGAACGCGGGCATCAGCCAGGGCGCGCTGACCGGACACGGCGAACTGGAGACGTTTCGCGCGGTGATGGACGTGAACTACTTCGGCATGGTCGCGACGTTCGAGCCGTTCGTCGCGTCGATGACGGCGGCGCGGCGCGGCACGCTCGTCGGCATTGCGAGCGTCGCCGGCGTGCGCGGGCTGCCGGGCTCGGGCGCTTATAGCGCATCGAAATCGGCGGCGGCGAAGTATCTGGAATCGTTGCGCGTGGAACTGAGGCCGCAGGGCGTTGCGGTCGTCACCATCGCGCCGGGCTACGTTCGCACGGAGATGACGGCGGGCAACCCGTATCCGATGCCGTTTCTGATGGACGCCGACCGCTTCGCCGCGAAAACCGCGGATGCGATCGCCCGCAAGGTGCGTTACGCGACGTTTCCGTGGCAGATGCGCATCGTCGGCATGCTGCTGCATGTGCTGCCGCGCTGGCTTTACGACGCGGTTTTCGAGCGCGCGCCCCGCAAACCGCGCGGGAATCAGTCGGCTCAGTAACCGGCTCAATGCTCGACTGGGCGAAAAAAATCCGGCCTGACGGCCGGATTTTTTTTCGTCCTCTGCACGGGGCGGCTAATTCGACGCCGCCCGCGCAGTTTTAGAACGCCACGTACGGCGGACTGTTCGGCAGGTCGTATCCGACGTAGACGTGTCGCCCGAAGAAGAACGGCAAGCCGAAGTCGAAGTATCCGGTCATTCCGAGATGACCCGCGAGGCTGTTGAACGCATACTTGCCGCCGCCCGAAGTCAGGGTGCGCGCGCTCACGACGCTGAACGGCACCGTCGCCGTGTTGCCTCCGCTTCCCTTCACCGTCGCCGAAAGCGACTGCTCCGAACTCGGGCAATAGAACACGCTCGAACTGGAACACAGCGGGAAGTTGTCCTGGAAGAACAGACCGTTCGATCCCGAATCGAAGAACGTCTGCAGCGTCGCGCCCTTGTACGTGCCGGTGAGGTCGCCGAACGTATCGGTGCCGAGCTTCGTCACGCCGGTCAGCGCGTTGTTGCTCTGCGTGCCGATGCCGAAGACCAGCGTGCCGGTCGCGCTCGCCGCACCGGTATCCGGCACCGGCGGCAATTGAAGGATCACGCCGTTGTTGTCGACGGGAAACTTCGTGACCGGATTCGTGACTTGCTGCACCACCGGAACCGTCGTCCCCGTGCAGTTCGTGCCGTTCGCGCACGAGAAATACATGCTGTTCTGGGCGGTGGTTGCGCAGTTCGTGCCGCAATCGTAGGTTGCCGGCCCGATGCCCAGAATGCCGTTCGCGCCGATATCGGCAGTGGAATTTTCGTCGTTGCCGGACGGACAGCCGTTCAGGCCCGTCGGCGCCGCCGATGCATCGAGATCGCCGATGATCTGCACCGGCACCGCGCTCGCCACTTCCGTGCCCATGCGCACGTCGGCCTGACGCACCGTGCCCCACGTATAGCCGTCGGCGAAACCGGCGCATTCGGCCAGTTGCCCGCCGTTCGCCGTGCTGATCTTAGGCAGACTGCCGATGACCGACTGCGCCGCCGAGTTCAGGATGCGCAGGCCGAACGAGGCCGTATCGAGCTGAATGTGGTCAATGGTCTGGCAAACATTGGTGCCGGGCGCGCACACCGTCACGGAGACGTTCGGGATGTTGACGAAATTGGCGACGCCCGCGTCGACCGTGATCGGCACCGCGTTCGTGCCGTTCGCGGCGGTGGGCTGTGCGTTCGCCGTGCTGGACGAGCCGCCGCCCGAACCGCCCGAACCGCTCGACGAGCCGCCGCTCGAGCTGGAATGATCGTCGCCGCCGCCGCCGCATGCGGCAAGCGTCAGCGCGAGAAACAGCGCGCTGAACCAGCGGACTGCATTGCCGGTGCGCGAGGAAGAAGCCGCGCCGGGGCCGAGTGTCGTTCTACGCATGTCGGATTCTCCGGTCGCTTACTGAATGTCGCTGGCGGACACGCCGGCGGGCAAAGACTGCGGGAGGTACGCGCTTCCCACGAACGCACCCATATGGCCGCCGGAGTTCACGACGAGACCCGAGTCCTGGACGCTCACCGGGCCACGTCCGCCGCGTGCGGTGCGCTGCGCGAACAGGCCCTGCTGATACTGCGGAAAGTAGCTGCCGAGCAGCGTCGCGAGGTCCGGCATGCGCGGCCCGCGCCAGGCGATGCCGAACACCGCACCCGCCGACGACACGTATTCGTTGACGACCGTTCCGCTCGCGAGCGTGGTCGTGCGGACGGTGTAATCGGATGCGGCCGATGCGCCCGATGCGGCGGCATGCACGACCGCCTTCGCGGTGGTCGCGCCTTGCGGCGCGCTCAGCGGGTCGCCGCCGAGTCCCGCGTGCGCGGGCACGACGGCGCATACGCCGACCACCCCCGCGATCAAGGCCAACGACGCCTTGAGATGCCCATGACGAGCCTGCTTCAGTGCCTTCACTGGGCCTCCTGTCTGTTCCTGTGAATGTGTGCCTCGCGCGGCCCCTCAGGGCGGCGCGGCCATGACGTTTCGGCGACGTTTCCGCCGCTTTTCTGCGCACCGGTGATGAACGCTGTAGCCATCAGTATGCCAAACCCGCGAGACTGGCTTCCGGGCGGGTGTCGAACGGTGGCTGAGAATGGAATCGTAAGACCAGGAAAAGTTCCGAGTATATCGATCGTTTGCGAAAAGCAACCATCGACGGAACGAGCAGACGCGACAAAGCGGAACGCATCGAACGATGCGCTCCGCTTGGCTCCGGCTACAGCCGGCAGGAAGTCTCAGAAGCCGAGGCTGGCGAGCAGATCGTCGACTTGCGACTGATCCTGCACGACGTCGCTGCGTCCCTGCGGATTGATTTGCGGGCCGTTGAGCAGCGATTCCGGGTTGCCGGCGCTCGCCGACACCAGCGCCGCCGCCGATGCCGCGAACTGCTCCCGGCGCTCCGGCGCGATGTTTTCCAGCAGGACGCCGAGCAATTGCTGCTCGATCAGATGCACGACATCCGTGATCTTCTTGATGACCTGTCCCGTCAAATCCTGGAAATCCTGCGCGAGCATGATCTCCAGCAGTTGCGCGTTGGTCGCCTGAGTCTTTTCCGGCACGCCTTGCAGAAAACTGCGCGTCTGCGCGAGCAGCTCGGCCGCCTCGCCCTGCGCGAGCGGCGCGCCGTACCATTGCGCCCAGCGCGCATCGAGCGCCTGCGCTTCGGCCTGCATCGCTTCCTGCATCGGCTTGGCGAGTTCGATCGCATTCAGCGCGCGGTCCGCCGCCTGCTCGGTCATCGTCGCGACGTACTTCAGGCGATCGCGGGCGTCCGGCACGGCTTCCGCCGCCGCTTCGAGCTGCTTGTCGAGCCCAAGCTCGCGCATCGAGTCGCGCAGCGTGCGCGTCAACTGGCCGATGCGCGCGAGAATGCGGTCGCTCGACTGATCGCCGTCACTCTCGACACTCGCCGCAGCGAATTCAGTGGTCAGATCGTTCACGATCAGCTCCCCGTTTTGGCCATCTTCTCGAGAATCTTGCTGAGCTTCTCGTCGAGCGTGGCCGCCGTGAACGGCTTCACCACATAACCATTCGCGCCCGCCTGCGCCGCCGCGATGATGTTCTCCTTCTTCGATTCCGCCGTGACCATCAGCACCGGCAGATGCGACAGCGCCGCGTCGGCGCGAATCTGCTGCAGCATCGAGAGGCCGTCGAGGTTCGGCATGTTCCAGTCGGAGATCACGAAGTCGAAACCGCCGCCGCGCAGACGCGCGAGGCCCGCTGCGCCGTCTTCCGCTTCGTCGACGTTCGAATAGCCGAGTTCTTTCAGCAGATTGCGCACGATACGGCGCATCGTCGGAAAGTCATCGACGACGAGGATCTTCATGTTCTTGTCCATCACTACTCCCTTGTGTTCTTCAACGCGGCGACGCCGCACATTCAATCGAAAAATCAGACGCGCTGTACGCGGTCGCCCATCGATGCCAGCCGCGCCATCACGCGGCGGCTCATTTCAGAAAGCGGCGCGATATCGCTCGCACCGCCCATTGCAATTGCTTCGCGCGGCATGCCGAACACCACGCAACTTGCTTCGTCCTGTGCGAGCGTGTACGCGCCCGCCTGCTGCATCTCGAGCAAGCCCGCCGCGCCGTCGCGGCCCATGCCGGTCAGGATCACGCCGATCGCGTTCTTGCCCGCGTGCTGCGCCGCCGAGCGGAACAGCACATCCACCGACGGCCGATGGCGGTTCACCGGCGCTGCATCCGAAAGATGCGCGACGTAGTTCGCCCCGCTTCGCGCGAGCACCAGATGCGCGTGGCCCGGCGCGATATACGCATGGCCCGGCAACACCCGCTCGCCGTGCTCCGCTTCCTTCACCGTGATGCGGCACAGCCCGTTCAGGCGCTGCGCGAACGACTTCGTGAATCCCGGCGGCATGTGCTGCGCGATCATCACGGCGGGTGCATCGGGCGGCAGCGGCACGAGCACTTCGCGAATCGCCTCGGTGCCGCCCGTCGATGCACCGACGATCACGAGCTTTTCCGTCGAAACGAGCGGATTGTTCAGATGCGGCGTTACCTTCGGCGCGGCATGCGCCGATGCGGCGGCCACGTGCGTCATCTGCCGCACGCGCGCCCGGGATGCCGTGCGCACCTTGTCGGCAAGCTTTTCGGCGTAGTCGAGCATGCCGTCGCGGATGCCGACCTTCGGCTTGGTCACGAAATCGACCGCGCCGAGTTCCAGCGCGCGCAGCGTGATTTCATTGCCGCGCTCCGTCAGCGACGACACCATCACGACCGGCATCGGCCGCAGGCGCATCAGCTTTTCGAGGAAGTCGAGGCCGTCCATGCGCGGCATTTCGACGTCGAGCGTCAGCACATCGGGGTTGTGCAGCTTGATCAGTTCACGCGCGACGAGTGGATCGGGTGCGGTCGCGCAGACGTGCATGTCCGGCTGCGCGTTGATGATCTCGGTCATCAGGCTGCGCACGAGCGCCGAATCGTCGACGCACAGCACCTTGATTTTCGGGGTGTTCGGCGTGCTGCTCATGCTTCCTCCGTCGTCTTGATGCCGCGCAGCGCGCCCGGCGCGCCGAACAGTTCCACGCGCGGCTTGCGCAGCGTGGCGCTCGCCGCACCCGCCGCGCCGGTGCCGAACAGCTCGACACGCGGCTTCGCGTTCGCCGGGGCCGGAGCCGCCGCCTTCGCACGATCGACATTGAACAGTTCGACACGCGCCCGTGCCCGCGCGAGCCGGTCGGCGCGCTCTTCCGGCGTGCGCGTGACGAGCGCCTGCTCGCGTTCGACGACGACCGGATCGTGCTGCGTCTTCAGCTTCTTGACCATCACCTGTCCGGTGCGCGGCATGAATGCGACCTTGCGCGGATACATGCCCTGCAAGTCTTCCGCGACGATGCGGATCTTCTCCAGCGCGAGATAGCGGCGCACGAATTCCGAATTGCGATCGCCGATGTTGATCGTCGTCATGCCCGCGAGCACCGCGCCGCCGCCGAACACTTTCGCTTCGAAACGCTCACGGCGTCCGCCGCGCTTGATGAGCTCGTTGATGAGCACTTCCATCGCGTACGCGCCGTAGCGCATCGAATCCGAAGAAGCATGCGACGGGTCGGAGCCGTCGTCGGGCAGCATGAAGTGATTCATCCCGCCGATACCCGCCGTGCGATCGTTGATGCACGCCGCCACGCACGAGCCGAGCACGGTCACGAGCACCATGTCTTCGCTCGTCATGTAGAACTCGTTCGGCAGCAGCTTCACGCCCGGCTTCTTAAAATGATTGTCGAAATAGAGATTCGACGCGATCGGCAATCCGCTCATGCCGGCTCTCCCGCGAGCGCGCGAGCGGACTTCGCCGCGCCGGCCGGCTTCATGTCGCGCGTCAGTTCGTAGACGGTCTGTCCGCGCAGCCTGAACGCCTGCGACACATACGTGAAGTTCTCCGAATGTCCGGCGAACAGCAGCCCGCCCGATTTCATCAGCGGCTCGAAGCGCGAGAGCACCTGGCCCTGCGTCGGCTTGTCGAAATAGATCATCACGTTGCGGCAGAAGATCGCGTCGAACGGGCCTTTCACGTCGTAGCGCGCGTCGGTCAGGTTGACGCGGCCGAACTGCACCATTGCGCGCAATTCAGGGCGCACCTTGACGAGGCCCGCTTGCGCGCCCTTGCCCTTCAGGAAGAAGCGCTTGAGGCGCTCCACCGGCATCCCCTTGACCTGATCGAGCGAGTACACGCCCGCGTCGGCCTTGGCGAGCACCTGGCTGTCGATATCGCTCGCGTACACCGTGCAGTGGCGCGCGGCCTGTTCGCCGAGCGCTTCGACGAGCGTCATCGCGATCGAATACGGCTCCTCGCCCGTCGATGCCGCCGAGCACCATACCGACACCGGCTGCTGACGGCGCTTGACGAAGTCCGCGAGGATCGGGAAGTGATGCGACTCGCGGAAAAACGCGGTCAGGTTGGTCGTCAGCGCGTTGACGAAGGCTTCCCACTCGGCGCTGTCGTCGTTCGATTCGAGGCGGTCCAGATATTCCTTGAAGGTATCCAGGCCGCATGCGCGCAGGCGTCGCGCGAGCCGGCTGTAGGCCATGTCGCGCTTGTGATCCGACAGGGAGATGCCCGCGCGGCGGTGAATCAGCTCGCGGATGCGGGCGAAGTCCGTTACGGTGAATTCGAAGTCGCGCTCGACTTCCGGACCGCGTATGCCCCCGGCGAGTTCGACGCGTGCCTTGTGTGCGTTCGGCGTTGCCATGATGATGTCTCGTGCTTTACTGGCGTCGTCATTGACGCTTGCTTGAGGCTTGCTCGACGCTCGCCTCTTTACCGCGCGCCGGGATCATTCGCTTGCTGGCTGTCCAGCGTTGATATGCCTTAGAAGGTTTCCCAGTCGCCGTCATCGGCGGTGGTGGCCTTCGCGCGCGGCGCGATTGCAGCCGGTGCGCTTGCCCGCGGCGCGGCTTTCGCGACGCTCGCGGGCTTGCTTGCTTCGCGGCTCTTATCCTTGATAACGGCCGTATCCGGCGCGACGTTAGGCTCTTCTGAAACTTTTGCGGCGACCGGCGCTTTCACCGGCTTTGCGGCCACGACGGGCGCGGACGGCACCGACACCGGCTCCACGCGCGTTTCCTTCGTGCCCTTGATGGCAGCCGATGCCAGCCGCGACGCCGCCACCGATGCGCTCGGACGCGCCGGCGCCGCCACCGCCGCGCCGTCGATGCGCCATTGCCCGACGACGCCCTTCAGCTGCCGCGTCTGCTCTTCGAGCGATGCCGCCGCAGCCGCCGCCTGTTCGACGAGCGCCGCGTTCTGCTGCGTCACGCTATCCATCTGCGTGACCGCGCGATTGACCTGCTCGATGCCGTCGGACTGCTCCTCCGACGCCGCGCTGATCTCGCCCATGATGTCGGTCACGCGGCGCACGGCCTGCACGATCTCGCCCATCGTCTCGCCGGCGCGCGTGACCAGTTCCGATCCGCTCTGCACCTTGTCGGCCGAATCGCCGATGAGCGCCTTGATTTCCTTCGCTGCCGCCGCGCTGCGTTGCGCGAGCGAACGCACTTCTCCCGCGACGACCGCGAATCCGCGTCCTTCCTCTCCGGCCCGCGCCGCTTCCACCGCCGCGTTCAACGCGAGGATGTTGGTCTGGAACGCGATGCCTTCGATCACGCCGATGATGTCCACGACCTTGTTCGAACTGGAGGCGATCGCGTTCATCGTATCGACGACCTGTTCGACGACCTGGCCGCCGCGCGACGCGATATCCGATGCGTTCACCGCAAGCTGGCTCGCCTGACGCGCGTTGTCCGCGTTCTGCTTCACCGTGCTCGTGAGCTCTTCCATGCTCGACGCCGTTTCCTGCAGCGACGCGGCCTGCTCTTCCGTGCGCTGCGACAAATCCGTGTTGCCGCTGGCGATTTCATGCGCGCCGACATCGATGGATTCCGCGCCGCGATGCACCGCGCCGACCATGGTCGTCAGGCTCGCGCGCATATGCTCGATGCCCGCGAACAGACGGCCGATTTCATTCTGGCTGTCCGAATGTGCGGGCTTCGTCAGATCGCCGCGCGACATGCGCTCGAAATGTTCGACGGCTTCGTTGATGGGCCGCACGATGAGTCCGCCCAGCGCGTAGCGCGTGCCGAAGAGGATCAGCACCGACAGGCCGAGCAGCCCGCCGATGACGCCGATCAGCGTCGAGTTCTGCGCCGACGCGCTCGACTGCGACTGCTCCGCATGCTTCTGCTGGAACAGCACCGCGGCTGTCACCGCCTGATCGAACGCGACGAACATCGGGCTGATCTTCGTATCGGCGATCGCGTGATACGCGGCCATGTCGTTCGCGCGGATCGCGGCAAACTCCGGTTCGACGCCGCTCTTCACCAGCGTGTCGTGCTGCGCGACGAGCGCATCGAGCGTCTCTTTCGGCAGCATCGGCTTGTTCGTGTTCAGGTAGAGCTTCCAGTTCTCATCGCTCTTGTCGAGCAGATACTGGCCGCGGTCCAGCGCCTTCTTCGCTTCGGCTTCGTTGCCCGCTTCGGTGAGCGAGCGCACGCGGTCCAGCGTGATGCGCGCGCGCAGCAGATACGACGACGTTTCCGACAACGCGCGCATCGCAACCATGTCCTCATGCGCGAGCGACGCGAGCGAGGCGCTCGCGGAACTCAGGCCGACGAGCGACAGCGCGCCGATGACGGCCGCGCAACCGACGAACAACAGACCGACGAGCGTGAGCGTCGTGCGGATCGACAACTTCTTGAGCATGGATTCCTTCCTTGGCCGGCGACGCGTGCGGGCGCTTTCTTAGGCGGCGACGGAGTCGATCAACTCCATCTCGCGGCTGGTCATGAGCTTTTCGATATCCATCAGGATCAGCATGCGGCCGTCCACCGTGCCGAGGCCGGTGAGATATTCCGAAGTGAGCGTCGCGCCGAATTCCGGGGCGGGCATCACTTGCTCCTGCGTGAGCGTGAGCACGTCGGACACGCCATCGACCACCATGCCGACCACGCGATGCGCGACGTTCAGGATGATGACGACGGTCTGGTTGTCGTACTCGACGCGGCCCAGGTTGAACTTGATGCGCATGTCAACGATCGGCACGATGATGCCGCGCAGATTGATCACGCCCTTGATGAACGCCGGCGCATTCGCGATGCGCGTGACGCTGTCGTAGCCGCGAATCTCCTGCACCTTCAGGATGTCGATGCCGTATTCCTCCGCGCCCAGCGTGAAGACGAGGAATTCCTGCCCTGCTGCTTCGGCGTGCTGCGCATCGCGGCGCGAAAGCGCGGCTTGAGTCGATTGGATGTCTGCCATGGGAATCCCCAAAGTCGGTCGTTGGTTTAGTGGGTATGCGAGTGCTGCGCCCGCGATTCGCGATTGAGCGCGGCTACGTCGACGATCAGCGCGACGCTGCCATCGCCCAGAATGGTTGCGGCGGAAATGCCGTGCACCTTGCGGTAATTCGTTTCGAGGTTCTTCACGACCACTTGCTGCTGGCCGACGAGTTCGTCGATCAGCATGGCCATGCGCCGCCCTTCGGTTTGCAGGATCGTGACGATGCCCTGCGTCGGCTCGGTGCGCGCGCCTTCGACGTCGAACACGGAATGCAGCGCGACGAGCGGCAGGTATTCACCGCGCACGCGCACCACGCGTTCACCGTTGGCGACCGTGTAGATGTCCTCGGCGACGGGTTGCAGCGACTCCATCACGAAGTTCAGCGGCAGAATGAAGATCTCGTTGCCGACCTTCACCGACATGCCGTCGAGAATCGCGAGCGTGAGCGGCAGCACGATCTTCGTGGTGGTGCCCGCGCCCTGACGCGACATGATTTCGACGTGGCCGCCCATCGACTGGATGTTGCGTTTCACCACGTCCATGCCGACGCCTCGGCCGGAAATGTCGGTGACTTGCTCCGCCGTCGAAAAGCCCGGCATGAAGATGAGCTGCCACACTTCTTCGTCGCTCATCGATTCGCTGACCTGCATGCCCTGCTTCTGCGCCTTCGCGAGAATCTTGTCGCGGCGCAGGCCGGCGCCGTCGTCGCTGACTTCAATGACGATGTTGCCGCCGTGATGCGCCGCCGACAGCACGAGCTGCCCGGTCGCGGGCTTGCCCGCCGCGCGGCGCGCTTCCACGGTCTCGATGCCGTGATCGAGCGAATTGCGCACGAGGTGCGTGAGCGGATCGATAATGCGCTCGATCAGGCTCTTGTCCAGTTCGGTCGCCTGACCGAACGTGACGAGTTCCACGTCCTTGCCGAGCTTGCCCGCGATATCGCGCACGAGGCGCGGGAAGCGGCTGAATACGTAGTCCATCGGCATCATGCGGATGGACATGACGGCCTCTTGCAGATCGCGCGCGTTGCGTTCGAGCTGCGCCATGCCGTTGAAAAGACGGTCGTGCAAGGCGGGATCGAATGCGCTCGTGGTTTCCGCGAGCATTGCCTGCGTGATGACGAGCTCGCCCACCAGATTGATGAGCTGATCGACCTTCTCCACGCCGACGCGAATCGAGCTGCCTTCCGCCGATGCCGCCGCGGCCGGGCGCGCCTTTTTCTCGGCGTCGCCCGTTGCGGTCTTCTGTTTTTCATTCGATGACGGGATGGCGGCGGCCACGTTCACCGCCGCCTTCGCCGTGTCCTCGTCCTTCTGCTGAGCCGCGGATGCGGGCGCGTCCTGCGCCTGCGATACAACCGGCTTAGCCTGTGGCGTCTGTTGCTCCGGCGCCGGAGCCGCGCCTTGTTGCGCGTTGCCCCGGCCGATCGTAATCTGCGATTCATCGATCACGAAGCAGCAAACAGCCACGATATCGTCGGCGGAGACGTCCGAATCGAGCCAAAGCACGAGTTCGGCGTCCGTCTTTTTCTCTCCGACGATGCTGCCCAGGTTCCCTAGCTCCTCGGTTAAGGTCGCCAGGTCCTTCTCGCCCACCCCCCGTAGCGTAATTTTCAGGTGGGGTCCTGCTTCCGCAGCCGACGCATCGGCTGCGGTTCCTGCGTTCTTTGCTTCAGTCGCACCGTCGGCGATTTCGAATGCGCCATCCCAGTTGCCGTCGTCTTCGATGGCTTCGGCGGCCTGCGAGAGCACGTGCGCAGGCGGCGCGTTCGGGCCTTCGTAGGCCGGCGCCGGTGCGGCTGCGGCTGGCTTGATCACCGCCGGCGTCGCCGGCTCCGCGACCGCGACGGCCTGCTGCGCCGCGTCTTCGTTCTTGAGCCGTTCGAGCTTCGCGCAGATGGCGGCGGCGGCGGCTGCATCCGGTTCCTCGCTCGCGCGATACGCGGCGAGCTGATCGGAGAGGACGTCCTTCGTCGCGAGGAACGTGTCGATCATGTCGTGGCGCAGGACCAGCTCGTTGTTGCGTGCGCGATCCAGCAGCGATTCGAGGATGTGCGTCGTTTCGGTCAGCGCCGTGAAGCCGAAGGTCGCCGCGCCGCCCTTGATCGAATGCGCCGCGCGGAAGATCGCCGCGAGGTCTTCGGGATCGGGATTCGCGATATCCAGAACGAGCAGCAGTTGCTCCATCTGCGCGAGCAGTTCATCGGCTTCGTCGAAGAAGGTTTGATAGAACTGGGTAATGTCGAGTGTCATGCTTGTATCACCGCGAGAATGCTGTTGTGTTCCGTAATGCGTCGCCGCGTCCGTGCTTCAGTGCTGCGCCTGCTCTTGCGAGTCCGCGATCGCCGCGACCACTTCGGTCAGCAGGTCCGGATCGAGCGGCTTTTCGATCCAGCCGGTCGCGCCCGCCGCCCGCGCCGCGTCCTTGAACGGCTCGCCGTCTTCGGTCGTGAGGACGAGGATCGGCGTGGCCTTGTAGGCCGGATTCGCCCGCAATTCGACGATCAGGTCGAGCCCGCTCTTGCTGGGCATGTGATGGTCCGTGAGCACCAGATCGAAGCGCTCGGCGAGCGCCCATTCGAGTCCTTCGTTACCGTCCGACGCCACGGTCACCTCGTAGCCCGCTGTCGTCAGCGTGGCGGAGAGGATTTGCCGCATGGCGGCGGAATCGTCGATTGCCAGAATGTTCTTGATCATGTGTATGTCTCGCGGTCTTGCCCTGATGTCGGCCAAAACGTGTGCAGTCTTGAGCGTTTTTTTGACGCGATGCCGCTTAATTTGCGAGCCTGTTGAAAAGCGGCGCGGCGTCCGCTCTCGCGGGGGCGTTGTCGAACACCGCGCCGCGCGTGCCGTCCTCGCGCAGCATCGCTGCTTCGGATCGCTGATTGAGCACGATTACGCTGATGCGGCGGTTCTCGGGATCGAGCGGATTCTGTTTGTTGAGGTTCTGCGTCGACGCGAGGCCGAGCACGCGCAGCACTTTCGCTTCGTCCATGCCGCCCGCGATTAGCTCGCGCCGCGACGCGTTCGCGCGGTCCGCCGACAGTTCCCAGTTGCTATAGCCCTTCTCCCCGCCGGCGTACTTCACGGCGTCGGTGTGTCCCTGCACGACGATGCGGTTCGGCACGTCGTTGAGCGTTCGGCCTATCTCGCGCAGGATGTCGCGCATGTAGGGTTGCACCGAATCGCTGGAGAGCGCGAACATCGGGCGTTTCTGCGTATCGACGATTTCGATGCGCAAGCCCTGTTGCGTCGACTCGATGCGAATCTGCTGCTTGAACTGCTGCAGCGTGGGGTTCGCTTCGATCGCCGCCATCAGCTTGACTTGCAGGTCGTGCAGGCGCACTTGCTCGCGCCGCTCGAGTTCGGTTGTCGCTTGTCTGAGCGCTTCCTCGTCGACTTCGTTGCGCGGGGTGCGCGCGTCGGTCATGCGGGTGGTGCCGGGGTCGGGGCTCGAAATGTCGCGTCCGCCGCCGGTGATGATGCTGGAATCCATGCCGACCGTTTTCCCGCCGACCATCGCGGCTTTAAGCGGCATGTTGAAATATTCGGCGATGCCGCGGCGCTGCACCGGCGAGGTGGACGACAGCAGCCACATCAGCAGGAAGAACGCCATCATCGCGGTCATGAAGTCGGCATACGCGAGCTTCCACGCGCCGCCGTGATGCCCTTTAGCGCCCTTGCCGACGACACGCTTGATGAAGATCGGCCGATCCTTTTCGCTGCTCATGTCGTCACTTCGCCTTCACGCGGCGCACGTGTTCTTCGAGTTCCGAGAACGACGGGCGCTCGGTCGAGAACAGCACCTTGCGGCCGAACTCGACCGCGATCGCGGGCGCATAGCCGTTGAGGCTCGCGAGGATCGTCACCTTGATGCACTGGAACATCTTCGTCTGCTCGGCGACACGCTGCTCCGCGATGTTCGCGAGCGGCGCGATGAAGCCGTACGAAAGCAGGATGCCGAGGAACGTGCCGACGAGCGCCTGCGCGATCATCTCGCCGAGCACCGCGGGCGGCTGGTCGGCGGACGCCATCGTGTGCACGACGCCCATCACCGCGGCGACGATGCCGAACGCGGGCATCGCATCGCCCACTTTCGAAAGCGCCTGCGCGGGCGCTTCGCCTTCGGCGTGATGCGTTTCGATCTCCTCGTCCATGAGGCTTTCGATCTCGAACGCGTTCATGTTGCCGCCGACCATCAGGCGCAGATAGTCCGTCATGAATTCGACGATGTGATGGTCCGCGAGAATCTTCGGGTACTGGCTGAAAATCGGGCTCTTGTTGGGATCGTCGATGTCGGCTTCGAGCGTCAGCGTGCCTTCCTTGCGCGCCTTGGCGAGCAGCACGTAGAGCAGCCCCATCAGTTCCATGTACACGTCCTTGTTGTACTTGGAGCCCTTGAAAAGCGTGGGGATGACGAGCAGCGTCGCCTTGATCGTCTTGATTCCGTTGCCGAGGATGAACGCGCCGATGCCCGCGCCCCCGATCATCAATATTTCGACCGGCTGCACGAGCGCGCCAAGGTGGCCGCCTTCGAGCGCGTAACCGCCGAAAACGGACAGCAAGGTCACGAGCGTTCCAACAAAGATCAGCACGGGCAAGTCCTCGGGTTTATTGCGGATGACCGGCGTGAGCGCGCGGTTAAGGATGTTTACGGCATGCGGGGAGAAAACTTTTAGGCGGGCGCCGTGGGGGGCTTGCGGCGTAATGGCGCAATCGCTTAATAGCGCAATCGCTTGCTAGCGCGCGTCGTCTTGCGGTCGACGCGGCGAAGCGTTCAGACGATCTGCGCGACCGGGACGTCGGCGGCCTGCGTGATGGCCGCCGACGTGCCCTTGTCCGCGAGCGAGGAAAGAATCGCGTGATCGTCGAACCGGAAGCGGCACAGCAGATGGCTCGATGAAGCCACCCTCAGCGCCTGCGTCGGCGTCAGCGCAGACACGACCTCCGCGACGCGCTCGGACAGTCCGAGGCGGAACATCGCCGCAACGCGGTCTTCTTGCAGCAGGCGCTGCGCAAGAAGCAAGTACGACAGATTCACCTCGCGGATTTCCGCGAGCACGCCTGTAATCGTGGCCGTCATCTTTCCCCCGAGTCGATTCGTGGCTGGTCAGGCCAAGCGGGAAACGTTTGCTCGAATGCGCCAAAAAAACGGCGCATTCGGCCCCGCATATGTCGGCTGATTGTCGCCCGGTGCGGTATGCGTGCCTATCGGATGAACGCACCGACTCGCCGACGGAAATTCGCCCGCGATCGTGTAGGAAAAAGTCGTACACGCGCGTGATGCCTGCTGCTCGGCAGAGGCTTTAACGGCGAAAAGCGGCGCGACTTTAGGAGTGATGCCGAAGGAACAATTTTTGCTGACAACCGATCTACCGCGCTGATTGCGCGTCGGATGGGTCCGACCGTTTTTGCCCCGGTGCAATTTCTCACTTCGTAACAGCCGTTGTTTCGCGCTGTAACAACGTTAAGCGATTGAAAATTGACGTGTAATGCGGCTCTCGATCCCGATAATGAACGTAAGGGATAACCCGGTCGAGAGCCGGAACCGACCTTGGGCGGCCTGAGCGACGAACTCGCTGCACGCGCGCTGCCCGTCCGAATGGCATGCGTCGATCGTTCAACCGGCTTCACCGCATGTTCACACGAATGCTTTGCACAGGGCCGGAGTCACGCCAGAAACGCCGCTCCGCCGCTGAATTGCAAGGACCGCACAGGCGTCGAACCGCCACGCGCGGACCACACTGGAGAACCACGTTATGCGAATCGCACAAATTGCACCGTTGCACGAAGCAGTTCCTCCGAAGTTTTACGGCGGCACTGAGCGCGTGGTGTCTTACCTGACGGATGCACTCGTCGATCTCGGCCACGATGTGACCTTGTTTGCAAGCGGCGATTCGCAAACCCGTGCGACTCTCGAAGCGGCCTGGCCGCGCGCGCTGCGGCTCGACCCGACCATCCGCGATCCGCTCGCCCCGCACATGCTGCTGCTAGAAACGGTTCGCCGCCGCGCGCATGAGTTCGACGTGCTGCACTTCCACCTCGACTACATGCCGTTCCCGCTGTTTTCGCAGATGGATACGCCTTTCGTCACGACGCTGCACGGCCGTCTCGATCTGCCCGAACTGCAACCGATGTTCAACACGTTCACCGACGCGAACGTCATCTCGATTTCGAATAACCAGCGTGGCCCGCTGCCGCAGGCGAACTGGCTGAACACGGTCTACCACGGGCTGCCCGACGATCTGCTCACGCCGCAGCCGCACAAGAAGCCGGAATATCTCGCGTTTCTCGGCCGCATCTGCCCGGAAAAGCGCGCGGATCTCGCCATCAAGATTGCGGCGCAAAGCGGTCTCCCGCTGAAAATCGCCGCGAAGGTCGACAAGGCAGACCAGGACTACTTCAAGTCGACGATCGAGCCGCTGCTGTCGCAGGCGCACGTCGAATTCGTCGGCGAAATCAACGAGGCGCAAAAGCCGGAATTCCTGTCCGGCGCAAAGGCGCTGCTGTTCCCGATCGACTGGAACGAGCCTTTCGGCCTCGTGATGATCGAATCGATGGCGTGCGGCACGCCGGTCATCGCGTTCAATCGCGGATCGGTGCCGGAAGTGATCGATCATGGCGTGACCGGGTTTATCTGCGAAGACGTTCAGGGCGCGGTGGGCGCACTGCATCGGATCGACGAACTGTCGCGCACCGAAATCCGCGCGCAATTCGAACGCCGCTTCAGCGCAAAGACGATGGCGCAAAACTATGTCGACACCTACACGTCGATGCTCCAGGCCGCGAAGCGCCCGGTGCTGCGTCAGGTTGCAGTGGGCTAACACCTTTCCCTTTCCGCTTCCGCTCTGGAATGCCGCCCAATCGGGCGGCATTTTCTTTTTGTGTCGCCAAAGCTGCGCGCCCCGTGAAACGCGCAACGATCGACCATTTTTGACAGTTCAGGAAATGAGCCGCGCTTAAACTGCGCTCCGCAGAAGCAAACGGCTTTCTTGCGTCAAATCAACGATCTTCATCTTTTCTCGGGGCTGGATCATGCAATTGTCGAAGCGTCTCGGCGCTGAAATTTTCGGTACCTTCTGGCTCGTGCTGGGCGGTTGTGGCAGCGCGGTTCTGGCCGCCGGATATCCCGGGCTCGGCATCGGGTTTGTCGGCGTTTCGCTCGCCTTCGGTCTCACCGTGCTGACGATGGCCTATGCCATCGGCCACGTGTCCGGCTGTCACCTGAACCCGGCGGTGAGCATCGGGCTCACGGTCGCGGGACGCTTTCCGGTGCGCGATCTCGCACCGTACATCATCGCGCAGGTGGTCGGCGCGACGCTCGGCGCGTTCGCGCTCGAGCTTATCGCGACCGGCGCGCCGAACTTCAACCTTGTCGCAAGCGGCTTTGCGGCGAACGGTTTCGGCGAGCACTCGCCGGGCCATTACACGATGATCGCGGCGCTCGTCTGCGAAGTCGTGATGACGTTCTTCTTCCTGTTCGTGATCCTCGGCGCCACCGATGACCGTGCGCCCAAGGGCTTTGCACCGATCGCCATCGGCCTGTGCCTGACGCTCATCCACCTGATCTCGATTCCGGTCACGAACACGTCGGTGAACCCGGCGCGCTCGACGGGTCAGGCGTTCTTCGTCGGCGGCTGGGCGCTGGATCAGCTCTGGCTGTTCTGGATTGCGCCGATCGTTGGCGCGGCCATCGCGGGCATCGTTTATCCGCTGCTGACTGCCGAATCGGAAGCGCGCAAGGTCGCTGCCGTCGCACAGTAAGCGGCTTTACGCAGCAAAAGAAACGGGCGCCTGGTGCGCCCGTTTTGTTTTTTCGCGCCGCGTGCGCGCGCCGTGCATTAAAAACGCGCGACAGATGTAATGGCGCATTACGCAATCCGCTTAATAACGTCACTGCACGGATCGCGCTTCTCCGCAAAACGCCCGCCATATAAGGCTTTCCGGGCTTCACCATCGACAGCACCGCCCTTACGCGCGGCTTGCACACCGTAACAAGTCGTCGAAGCGTGTAAGACAGCGGGCGCTTACATTGGACTCATGCGACACACGTCGCCTTCCAGGAGAAACACCATGAAGCGCATCGTCATTCAAACGCTTGTCGCGACCGGCCTTGTGGCAGGCGCCATCGGAGCGGCTCAGGCTCATACCGATCTGCACGTCGGCGTTTCGCTCGGCTCGCCGGTTTATGCGGCTCCGGCCCCGGTGTATGTGCGTCCTGCTGCGCCGGTGTATCGCTCGCCGGCGTGGCGGCATGAGGAGCCGCGCTGGCGCGGTGACTACGGCCGCTATGGCCACGACAACGGGCGCTGGAACCGTGCGCGCTGGGATCATGGCCGCTCGGACAACTGGGGGCATCGCGGCTAATCGCGCGAGGCCGGAAGCGAGGCGGCGCGATGCCGCCCGCCTCCCGCAACATCAGCGCGGCGAAGCGATTTCGTCGCGAATATCGAACAGCTTGCGCAGTTGATGCGCGACGCCCGCCTCGAAGTTGTTGCCGATGCGTGGCACGTTCGGCAAGCGCGTGATGAGGTCCGGGTTGGCGTTGTTCATCATGAACGGATGCCCGGCCGTTTCCAGCAGGTCGATGTCGTTCATGTTGTCGCCGAATGCGACGCAATGCGCGGGATCGATGTCCAGCCGCTCGAGCACGTAACGCAGCGCGCGGCCTTTGGATACATCCGACGTCATCACTTCCAGGCAGTCCGGCAGCGAGTAGGTGACGTACAGCGAATCGCCGAATTCCCGCTTCAGATTTTCAGCGGTGTACGCGAGATCGGCCGGTTCGCCAATATAGAGCACTTTCGCGATGTTCTCGCCGTCGTGCTCGCACAGATCCATCACTTCGTACTTGAAGCCGGAGTCCTGATGGAAGACGAGGAGTTCCGGCGCGTGGCGGTCGATGAGCCAGGCGTCGTCGGCGAACAGGTTGACGATCACGCGTCCGTGCTCGCCCACGACGTCCGGCTGCACCAGACGGCGCACGAACGCGGGCGCGAGATCGCGCGAGTAGATATGCTCGTCACCGGGGGCGTGCACGCGCGCGCCGTTCGACGTGATCAGGTACGCGTCGACGCCGAGCAGGTCGCGAATGCCGGCGACATCGCGATAGTGCCGCCCCGTCGCGATAATGATCGGTACGCCGCGCGACGCGAGCGTGCGCAGCGTGTGGGCGGTGAAGGGATCGAGCTGGTGGTCGCTGTTGAGGAGCGTACCGTCGAGATCAGTTGCGATGACCGAATACATGGCTGCCCTGTTTGAGCGCGAAGCTGCCTATTTTATCGCGGCGCGGTCGCCTGTCCGCGTAACCGCGCCCGGCGACGCCGACGCGCGCCGCGCCAGTTCCAGCGCACCGGCGGCGGAATCCGCGCATGGCTCGCGCAGACGTTCGCGCACGGACGCCGGCACGAAGGATTCGTACGGCGCGGCCAGTCCGCCGCATAGGGCAACCGGCAGCACGCCGGCCGGATCGAGCGCGGCGACGAGCAGTTCGATCTCGCGCCCCGCCTGTTCCAGCAATGCAGCGGCAGCCGGATGACCGCTGTACTCGAAGACGCTCGGCGCGAGCGTCGCATACGCCGTCTGATTCGACGCGCACAGCCAGACGACGAGGCTGTCGCGGTCCGTTGCGCCGGTCAGCGCGAGCAGCGCGCGAGACCAGTCGTCGGCGGGCGCGCGGACGTCCAGGACGCGCTGCAAGTGGACGACCGCGCGCAGGCCGAGCCATGCGCCGCTGGCTTCGTCGCCGCTCGGAAAGCCGTAGCCCCCGGCGATGCGGCACACACCATCCGCGTCCAGCGACGCCGCGATGCTGCCCGTTCCCAGCGCGACGACGACACCCGGCTCGCCCGCGTGCGCTCCGATGACGGTCGTGTACGCGTCGCTTTCGACGCTCATCGCCTGAACCGGCGGCGCCATGTCGAGGAACGCCGCAAGCCATTCCGCGTTGTTGACGCCCGCGAGCCCGCAGCCGAGCGCGCACGCCCGCCAGTCGAAGGGCAGCGCGGCGGCCTGGAACGCGCGCTCGCACGCATCGCCGATGGCTCGCCACGCCCGCTCGACACCGAGCCCCAGCCCCGACGGGCCGCCGCTCGCGCGGGCCAGTTCGACGCCGTTCGCATCGGCGAGAATCACGCGCGTGCCGCTTCCGCCGCCGTCGATGCCGAGCAGGAAGCCGTTGAAATTCGAAGTCGTGAATGTGTTCATGGCCGCAAGGATAACGGCGCAAACGCGGCACGCCAATTAGCCGAATGGCAGAGAGTGGACGGCGACGGCGTTCCGCTATGCTGGCGCATTCGAAATCGAGGATTCCCAATGACCGACACCGAACCGATCCGCTGCGCCTGGGCCACGACGCCAGCGATGGCGCACTACCACGACACCGAATGGGGCGTCCCGTCGCGCGACGAACGTCACCTCTTCGAAATGCTCGTGCTGGAGGGCGCGCAGGCCGGGCTTTCCTGGTCGACCATCCTCAACAAACGGGACGGCTACCGCACGCTTTTCGCGGGCTTCGACATCGACAAGGTCGCGCACTTCACCGAGGCCGATGTCGAGCGGATCGTCGGCGACGCGCGGATCGTTCGCAACCGCGCGAAGATCCAGTCCGCCGTCCTCAATGCGCGCGCCGTGCAGCGCATTCAGGCCGAGCACGGCTCGTTCGCAGCGTTCGTCTGGTCGTTCGTCAACGGCCAAACGATCGACACCCCGCGCGATGCGAACAATCCGACGCCGGCATCCACGCCCGAATCCGACGCCCTGAGCCGCGCGCTCAAGGCATACGGCTGCAAGTTCGTCGGCACCACCATCTGCTATGCCTTCATGCAGGCGACCGGCATGGTCAACGACCACGCCGCCGACTGCGTATCCCGCGCCACCGCTAAAACGAAACGCAAAGCAGCAGCGAAAGCGGGAGTTTAAGCAGCCTCCGATGCCACAGATTTTTGCTTTTTGGCAACATGCAAGCCGCGTAACCGTGCTGATGCGGGAAAGTCCCGATACCAGGTAATTTATTGCACTGAAGCACGGCGCAAACCGCTTGCAATCAGGCGGGCTGCCTTCTTCTGCGGCGCTGCACGATCGTGCGTGCCGTGTAAAAATGGCGTCCTCGCGTGCGCTGCCGCACCTTTTTACCGAGCCGAACCGTTATAACTGACGGTGTGCGGATCGTTCACTGAGTGGAGAGATCCGCCGCGAGTACAGGACGCTGTCAGTCGTCAGCGTCCATAGGCCGGGAAAACCATCGTGCTCGAAGCAGTAGCCGGACGGAATTACGCCGCCGGACGCCGCAAGTGCAGGTTGCTCGTAACTCAACGCATGGCCGCTGCGCAGGGGCGCAGGGGAGAAAGATCATGAAAAGCTTGAACTTCCTGACGCATCAGGAGATTTTCAACAACGCGGTAGAGCATCTTTTCGCGCAGGGACAGGCCGCTTTGCTGCCCCACGGCGGCGGCGCTTACCGCGGATACTGCGGCGGCTGCCCAGTCGGCACCTACATCAAGCCGCGCGACTACGTCACGGCAATGGAAGGCGTTCCTATCCGCTACCTCGCCAAGCCGCCCGAAGCGGTGCCGGCCTACATGGACGTCGGCATCGTGGCGCTCAAGCGTGCGCTGCTGCGCGCGCGCATCAACGTCTTCGATCCCAATACCGTCGAACTTCTTTCCTGCCTGCAGAACGTGCACGACGTGTTCGGTAAATGGGAATGGCGCGAGCGCCTGGCGTCGATCGCGCGGCAATTCGGTCTGTCGGCCGAGCTTCTGAAAACCGCTGCATAAGCGTACGGGTGCCGTATGTTGAGCCCAATCAGAATGCTGAGCCCGCAAGACATCTACGAACGCGTCGCCGCGCATTTGCTCGCGCAGCGGGCGGTATCGGAAGATGACAACGGCTCTTGCCGCCTGCGCAGCCCGCAAGGTCACAAGTGCGCGATCGGCTCGCTCGTCCGCGACGAGGTCTACGAGGCCGGCCTCGAAGGCGTCGGCATCTCGTACTATCGGCACGCGCAGGACGGCAAGCTGCTGCGCGCGCTGTATGCATCGAATGTGAATGCGTACGATCCGAACGTCATCGATTTGCTGATCGAACTGGAGCAGATTCACGACGACGCGAGCGTCGAAGAATGGCCGCACCTGCTCGCCACGCTCGGCAAGCGGCACGCGTTCGTCTAACGCGCTGAATCAAGCGCAAGACGCCGCACAAACGAAACGGCGGTGCGCCCCCTCGGGTCGCACCGCCGTTTTGCCTTCCGGGGCCAGGCTACACGCTCCGGCCCAGGCGATGACGCTTTAGTGCATCTTCTTCGGCAGCATCTGGCTACGCAGGCGCTTGCGCAGACGCGAAACAGCCGCAGCCTTCTTGCGCTTGCGCGCGGTGGTCGGCTTTTCGTAGGACTGGCGCTCACGCAGCTCTGCGATCAGGCCGTTCTTTTCGATCGTGCGGCGGAAGCGACGAATCGCGACATCGAACGGCTCGTTTTCTTTGAGGACGATAGTGGTCATGTAAATCCTGTTTGCTAAACGTATTTTCAAGTGCGCAACGGAAATCCGCCGCGCGCCGGCACTCCGATCGTCCGCCGGACATGACGCACCTTGAAGGCGCGACGGGCGGACACGAGCAAAGCGGCCACGGAGGCCGGAAAAGAGAGAGTTGAGATTCGACCGCGAGAGCGGCATGCGTGTTCGCGAGAGACACCTGAACGCGCAATTCTGAGCCGTTCGCCGCCAGCTTTTGACGTTGTCATATTTAGCGGCGAAGGCAAGAAACCGGGCACATTTCTCGATTCGGGCGCGATGTTACCAGAACATCGCGCCCCTGCCAACTCTTCGAGACACGCCAAGCCTTTGATGCAACAGATTTATTTCTGCCAGGCGCTGGCTTCGTCGAGGATTTTCAGGTCTTCGGCAGAAAGCTGGAGTTGCGTCGCGGCGGCAAGGCTTTCGAGTTGCTTCACCGATGTCGCGCTGGCGATCGGCGCGGTCACGCTCGGCCGCGCGATGATCCACGCCAGCGCGACCGTCGCGGGCGTCGTGCTGTTGCGCGTCGCCACTTCGACGAGCGCATCGACGATACTCAGCCCGCGATCGTTCAGATACTTCTCGACGCGCGAGCCGCGCGCCGCCTGCGTCGTGTCGTCTTTCGAGCGGTACTTGCCCGACAGAAAGCCGCTCGCCAGGCTGAAATACGTGACGACCGCAATCTTGTGCTTCTCCACGACGGGCTCGAGATCGGTCTCATAGCCTTCGCGGTCATAGAGGTTGTACTCCGGCTGAAGAATCTGGTACGCCGGCAATCCCGATTCCTTCGACACCCGCAACGCTTCTTCCAGCCGCTCGCCCTTGTAGTTCGACGCGCCGATCACCCGCACCTTCCCCGCCGCGATGAGCTTCTGATATGCGTCGAGCGTCTCGTCGAGCGGCGTCTTGTCGTCGTCGAGATGGGAGAAGTAGACGTCGATGTAATCGGTTTTCAGGCGGCGCAGCGAATCGTCGACGGCAGCCGCGATGTTCGCTGCCGACAGCCCGGCGCGCGTACCGAGCATGCCGACCTTGGTCGCGAGCACGATCTTGTCGCGCTTGCCGCTTTCCTTGAACCACTTGCCGATGATCGCTTCGGACTCGCCGCCCTGATGCCCGTCCACCCATGCGGAATACACGTCTGCCGTGTCGACGAAGTTGAGGCCGTGATCGACGAAGGCGTCGAGGATGGAGAACGACGTACGCTCGTCGGCCGTCCAGCCGAACACGTTGCCGCCGAACACGAGCGGCGCGACCTTGAGATCCGATGTGCCGATGCTGCGGGTTTGCATGGGTCCACTCTCCGTTGGAAAAAATGCGTCAACCGATGATACATGCGGCCCTCGCCGCCTGCAGGCGCGCGCCCTCAACCAGCAAACGTAAAACTAAAAGGAAAACTGAGGGGAAAAGCGCCCCCTTTTCGAGACTTTCGTTTGCGGGGCTTCACCTAACATCGCTTCAGTCCGAAAAAGCCTTTTGAAGCCCACTGGGCCCTGAACATGAGCAATTTGCTGATCTACTCGATGGCCGAGTTCGCGCCGGTCACCCTTCCCATTCTCGATATCTGCGCACCCCGCAAGATCGCGGAGATCGGGCTGGAATTCGGCGGCAACACCCGCATCCTGTCCGACTGGGCGCAAGCCCACGGCGCCACGCTGACCTGCATCGATCCTATGCCGCGCCCTGAAGCGACCGCGTGGATCGAAAGCACGGCGCATATCGAATTGCAGCGCGGGATAAGCCATGACGCCATCCCGCTCATCGCCGATGTCGACGCATGGTTCATCGACGGCGATCACAACTGGTACACCGTCTTCAACGAACTGCGGCTGATCGAAGAACGCTCGCACGCCGACGGCAAGCCGGTGCTCGCCTTCATGCACGACGTCTGCTGGCCCGCCGGCCGCCGCGATCAGTACTACAACCCGCACGCGATTCCCGAGCAGTTCCGCCAGCCGTACAGCTACGGCAACGGCGTGACGCTCGGTAATCCGGGCAAGGTGCGCGGCGGCTTCGGCTCGCCGGAAGGCTCGTTCGCCTATGCCGATCAGGAAGGCGGCCCGCGCAATGGCGTGATGACCGCGCTGGAAGATTTCATCGAGCAGTCCGCCACCGACTATGTGTACGCGGTGATTCCGCTCGTGTTCGGCCTCGCCGTGCTGATCGAACGCACGCATCCGTGCATCGAGGCGATCGCGCAGATCATCGCTCCGTATCACAACAACCCGCTGCTGGCGCGCGTCGAAGAGAACCGCCTCGCGAACTATCTCACCGTGATCGCCGCACACGCGCGCTGATCCGTCCAACATTCCGACGCCCGCAAGCGCAAGAGGAGCATCCTGAACATGACCGACCGCAACATACCGGCCGCAGACCTGATGGCGGCCTGGTCCGCAAAGCTCGACGGTCGCAAGATCGCCACCTTCGACTGTTTCGACACGATCTTCTGGCGCGGCGTGGCCGAACCGAGCGACGTCTATTACGCGCTCGCCGAGGACCCGCTGTTCGTCGCCCATCGCATTGGCGCTCGCGTGCGCTCGCAGGCCGAAGCCACCGCGCGCACCAACCGCTCGTTCAAGAACGGCACGATCGAAGCCTCGCTCGAAGAAATCTATGCGGTATGCGCGCCGCAGGCCGATGAATCCATCGTGCGCGAACTGGCCGAACGCGAAGTGCAGAAGGAGATCGAAATCGGCTTCGCTTTCGAGCCGGTTCTCGCGCTGATGCGCGAAGCGAAGGCGCGCGGCCTGGCCGTGGCTATCGTCAGCGATACTTACTACAGCGAGGCGCAACTGCGCCGCATCCTGTTCGCGACCGCGCCCGAACTCGAAACGCTGCTCGATCACGTCTTCTGCTCGTCCGAATTCGGTTTCGGCAAGTCGAGCGGCCTGTGGCCCAGGCTCATGGCCAAGCTGGGCGTGAGCGCATCGGAGATTTTGCATACCGGCGACAACCCGGTGGCCGACTACGCCGCGCCGATGTCGCTTGGAATCGGCTGCGTGCATTTTCTGCAACGCGACGAAGAAACGGTGAAGGCCGAACGCCAGCGGCTCATGGCGGCGCGCCTGCTGTTTCCCTCGATCCGCGCGACGCAAGCGGCCCCGAGCCTCTATCACGGCCTCAAGGCGCAGCAACTCACGCGCACGCAGGAACCGGACGAACGCGTCGGTTACTGGGCGCTGGGTCCGATCCTCTACAGCTTCGCGCGCTTCATTCTCGATGAGCGCCGCGAACTGAACGCGACCGGCAAGCCGCACAAGTTCGCGTTCCTCATGCGCGACGGCCATCTGCTGAGGCTCGCGTGCCAGGTCATGTCGAACGAGGCCATGAGCGATCCGGTCTATCTGAGCCGCTTCACCGCCGTGGCCGTCTCGTTCGATAGCGGCGAGAGCATTCAGCGCTACGCGGGCAAGCACGCGAGCTCGCACCCGCTGCACGTCATCTGCGACCAGATGTTGATGCCGCCCGCGCTCAAGAAGAAAGTGCTCGCACGCGCGACCAAGGCGAAGGCCCCGGCGCAGGAGTTCCGCAAGCTGCTGGCCGAGCGCGCGACGGAAAAGACCATCGTGAGCCAGTCGAACGCGCTGCGCCTGCGGCTGTTCCGCCATCTTCAGCAGACCGTCGGCCTCGAGCGCGGCGATACGCTCGTGCTCGCGGACCTCGGCTATTACGGGACCATTCAGCACGCCATCCGCGACGTCTTCAAGCGGCATTTCGACGTGGACGTGATCGGCCGGTACTTCGCCTCGCTCGATTCGCCGGGATCGCATCTCGACCGCAAGGCGCTGATCGATTCGAGCTGGACCGATGAGAACGTCGTCGAAACGCTGATCGCGCATATCGGCGATTTCGAGCAGATGTGCGCCATCAACTCCGGCAGCGTGATCGCCTACGAGGAGGACGGCACGCCGATTCTCGCCGGCCTCAAGAAGGGCAACATGCAGCTCGACACGACGCACACGATCCAGCAAGCGTGCTTGCAGTTCATCCGCGACGTGGAGGCGACGCCCGCCATCCATCTGCCGAAGCTCACGCGCGAGCGGCTGCGCGTGACCGCGGCGATCGAACTCGCGCGGCTCGTCTATCTGCCCGAGCACGACGAAATCGCGCGCAGCGCCAAGTCGCTTTTCGAACTGAACGTCGGGACGGATATCGCGTTCGACGTGGCCAACGTCGACGCCGGCATCAAGGGGCTGCGCCAGCGCGGACCGTTCTACATGCGCAGCATCGGCAAGGGTTTCCGTACCGGATATCCGTCGGAAATGCGCTATGCGGGCATCGACCAGGCGATCTTTCTGATGTCGATTCGCCGTCACCGGCTCAACTTCACCGTCGACGATACGTCCTACCGGCGCCTCGATGTACCCGCGCTCTTCGTGCGCGGCAATGAGAGCGCGACTCAGAACGTCTCGGCGCGTGCGACTTACGACGGCTTCTATTCCGTCGTGCTGCCGCGTTCCCAGTTCGACACCGCGTTGATGATCGGGCGCGAACTGAGCTGGATGCAGCTTGAATCGGCGACGACATTCTCAGCAGAGTTTCTGGATTCGAGTGCCGAATTCGATCGCCAGCGCGCGCTCGAAGCAGGCAGCGAGATCATTCTCGACGGCATGGAAGAACGTGAACCCGGCATTTATCAGGTTTCACCGAACGGACTGATTTATTTGCCGGCGGCAAAGGGACAATCTCAGCAAGTGGTACGGCTGATTTTCCGTCCGCTCGCTAAAGCCGCCGTCGCGCAAATGGCGCACGCCTTGTAGTTTTCATTTGCCGATCAGATCCGGTAAAGCCCAGCAGGAAGGCCGAAAGGCCCATCCCGCAAGGCTTTCCGACCGATCGAAAACACCGGGTGCATAAGCCCTAAAGTTTTTTTCGGGCAGCCCGATAACCTAGGTAAGGCGGTCAGCGTAAGTTCTAAAACAGCGCGACGCCGTAACTGATGTAGGCGCTAAAGTCGCCATACTTTAAAGAGGGAAAACAAGCCATGTTGAACATCAATACCAACACGCTGTCGCAAGCTACGCAAAAGAACCTGGCCGGTTCGCAAAGCGCCCTGTCGTCGGCAATCAACCGCCTTTCGTCGGGCAAGCGCATCAACAGCGCAGCTGACGATGCAGCAGGTCTCGCGATTTCGACGAACATGACGTCGTACGTCAACGCGCTGAACCAAGGCGTGTCGAACGCAAACAACGCAATCTCGATGATCCAGACGGCGTCGGGCGGCCTCAGCTCCACGACCGACAACTTGCAACGTGTCCGCCAGCTGGCAGTTCAGGCTGCTGACGGCTCGCTCTCCGACACGCAGCGCGGCTACCTCCAGACGGAAGTGACCCAGCGTCTCGGCGAACTGGATCGCGTTGCGAACCAGACGACGTTCAACGGCCAGGCCATGCTGTCGGGCTCGGTTTCGTCGGTGTCGTTCCAGATCGGCGCAGTGGCGAACCAGACGCTGAGCGTCGACTTCGGCAGCGTCTCGATGGGCTCGACCGGCCTGTTCGGTTCGGTGAGCGTCGACATCTCGACGGCAAGCGGCGCGCAAGACGTGATCGGCTATGTCGACACCGCGCTCGACACGGTCAACACGCTGCAATCGACGCTGGGCGCTGAGCAGAACCGCTTCACGTCGGCTGTCACCAGCCTGCAATCGCAGTCGACCAACCTGACCGCGGCACAGTCGGCCATCACCGACGCGGACTTCGCGCAAGAAACGGCGAACCTGTCGAAGGCTCAAGTGCTGCAGCAAGCCGGTATCTCGGTTCTGGCGCAAGCGAACTCGATGCCGCAGCAAGTGCTGAAGCTCCTCGGCTAAGGCGCACTCACTCACCCCGCCGCGGTTTGGCGGGGTTCAGTGCTCGACTGGGAGGCTTGCCTCCCAGCTTTCGTTAGCGGCGCGCGAAGATGTTCGCCGCGCCGCTCACGAAAGCTCGCAACCTGATAGGCAGTCCGTCCGGAGCATCCGATGACCACCACCACCTCGACCACGAGTTCGTCCAACATCAGCGCCACGCTCGCCGCTGCCGCGCAGTCCATCATCAGCGGCGCGACGAATTCCTCGCTGGATGTCTCCACGCTCGTCGGCTCGCTCGTCACCGCCAAGACGACGGCCCAGGCCACTCAGATCGCGAACAAGACATCGAGCGACAACACGCTGTTGTCCGCCGTCTCGCAGATCAAGTCCGCGCTGTCCTCGCTGCAATCGTCGCTTTCCGGTCTGTCCGACGGCACGGCGCTCGCGGCGTACACGGCGACGGCCAGCGGCAGCGGACTGACCGCCACCGCCGGCACGAGCGCGGTCGCCGGTTCGTACGAGATCAAGGTCAACAACGTGGCGAGCGCGCAGAAAATTTCTTCGACGGCGCACGCGGCCACCGACACGTTCGGCACCGGCACGCTCACGCTCAGTCTCGGATCGACTTCGATGAACGTCGCGCTCGACGGCACGAACACGCTGGCGAGCATTGCATCGTCGATCAACTCGGCCAACGACAACCCTGGCATCAGCGCGACCATCGTGACCGGCACCGACGGCCAGCACCTCGTGCTCGCCTCGAAGACCACGGGCGCATCGAACTCGATCTCGGTGACCGCGGGCGCGGGCGTCGATTCATCGCTTTCCTATAGCGCGGGCAGCAGCAACTACACGGAAACGTCGCAGGCAAAGGACGCATCGCTGACGGTCGACGGCACCGCCGTCACGAGTTCGACGAACACGCTCACGACGGCCATCGGCGGCGTGACGCTGAATCTCGCCTCCGCTGCGGCCGGCAGCACGCAAACGCTGACCGTGGCTTCCGACACGACTAAGGAAAAGAGCACGATCAAGTCGTTCGTCGATGCCTACAACTCGTTCGTGAGCCAGGCAGCCGCGCTGTCCACCTTCGACTCGACGAAAGCGGCCGGCTCGCAAGGCGGCGTACTGCTCGGCGATTCGATGCTGCAGACGATCCGGAGCACGCTCGCGAATATCGTCACGAGCGGCGTGGCGTCCACCTCCGGATCGACGTCGGTCACGACGAACCTGGCTTCGATCGGCATCGACCTTCAGGACGACGGCACGCTGTCCATCGACGATTCGAAGCTCTCGACCGCGCTGTCGAACAACCCGACTCGCGTGCAGCAGTTGTTCAGCCAGACGAACGGCATCGGCAAGCAACTCAGCTCGAAGATCACGACGTTCCTGCAGACGGGCGGCATCATCG
Source organism: Caballeronia grimmiae (assembly GCF_000698555.1). Lineage (GTDB taxonomy): Bacteria > Pseudomonadota > Gammaproteobacteria > Burkholderiales > Burkholderiaceae > Caballeronia > Caballeronia grimmiae. The sequence continues at coordinate 39,939 of NZ_JFHE01000019.1, forward strand.
ACACGCGCACGACGGCGCTCAACGCGGACCTGAAGAGCCTGACCGATCAGACGGCCAAGCTCCAGACCTACGCCGATAGCCTGACCTCGCAATACAACTCGCAGTTCACGGCGCTCAACACGCTGATGGCGACGATGCAGAACAACACGGCGTATCTGACGCAGCTTTTCGGCGGCACGAACAGCGCGGGCGCGCTGGCAACGAACAAGTAACAGACGACGCACGGAGACGGATGTGAGCCAACACGAATTGCTGACGAACGCAGTGGCGCTCACGCGCGCGATGGCCGCGGCCGCTGCCGCCGGCGACTGGATGGAAGCGGCGCGCGTGGCCGAACTGCGCTCGCCGATCATCATGCAGTTGCAGAACGATCACGACCCCGCAACGCTTCAGGCGGCCCGCGACATCCAGGCGCTCGACGCCTCGTTGATGCAGACGGCGGACGCCGCGCGCGTCTCGCTGGGCAAGGGCTTCAGCGAAGCCTCCGCGCGCATCGACGCGGCGAGCCGTTATCAACAGGCCGCGCGCCTCTAAAGTTTCCCCGCTCAACGCCGTTAAACAAACAACAACAAGAACAACGCGCCGATGTCCGACGCGCCGCATGAACATCGATGCCCGCCTCGCGCGGGCATTTTTCTTTGGCCGGGCGTCAGCGTCCGAGCGTCAGCGTCAGATAGGCGGCATACAGCACGCCGTTGCCCAGCAGCGCCCACAGCGCCACACCATTGCCGCGCGCATGAAAGCGCAGCCACGCCGCCGCCGCGAGCGTGATCAGCACGCCGGTCAACACTTCGACTCGCGGCTCCCACGGCGTCAGCATGATGCCGATACCCGGCAGCAGCGTGCCCTGAAACACCATCGCGCCGGTGATGTTGCCGAACGCGAGCGTGTCCTTCCCGCGTCGCGCCCACATAATGCTGTTCACCTTTTCCGGCAGCTCCGTCGCGATCGGAATGATGATGAGCGACAGCAGCAGCGCCGATATCCCCAGCGCCTGCGACACGCCCTCGACGCCGTGAATGAAGCCCTTCGCACCGCCGACGAGCAGCACGATGCCGGCGAGAAACTGCAGCATGATCGAGCCGATGTTCGTCTTGAGGCCCAGTCGCGAGATGAAGAGCGTCTCGGGCGCTTCGGTGCCGTGCCCGCTTTCGACGAGATTGGCGGATGCCCGGAACGTCGCGATCACGTAGATGATGTACAGCACGACGAGTCCGCCCGCGAACAGCGCGCGCACTTGCCACGCATGATGCGGCACGAACATCGCGCCTGCCGCGATGAGAAACGCCACGAGAAAGAAATTGAGGTCACGCGTGAAGCCGCTGCGCTCCGGCATGATGACTCCGCGCAAGCCGCGCGACTTCAGGATGGCGAGCGTCATCAGGCAGGTGGAGAGCGTCGCGAGCATCAGCGGCGCGCCGAGGATCGCGCCGACGCCGATTTCTTCATTGACCGTGCGGCTGGCGGTGCCGCCGAGAAGCGCGATGATCGGCACGGTCGTTTCCGGCAATGCGGTGCCGACCGCCGCGAACAGCGATCCGGTGACGCCTTCGGAAATGCCGAGCCGCTCGCCAAGATGTTCGAGCGCGTTGGTGAACAATTCGGATGCGATCAGGATGATCGCGAGCATGAACGCGAGTTCGATGAAGAGCATCGTCATGCGGCACCCCGCATCGAACGATAAAGAGCGGACGCCGCGCCAACGCGAATGGCAGCGCGAGAGGGAGACGAATGTGGTGATTGTGGGGACACGACGATGATTCCACGGCCGGACGTCAGCGAACCATGATGCGCCACGCCCGTCCGACCAGGAACGACATAGCGCATCAATGGTCTCGCCAAACCGGACCGGTCGAACGCGCCACGGCAGCAGAGCCGAGGATGTTGACGCGTTCTCCTTCGAAGGACGAAGGAAGGCTACTCCCCAAAGACGGGGGCAGTTTAGCGTGATGCACACGGTTCGGCAAGCCGACACGCTTCACGCAAGGCATACCGGTATGCGCAATGCTTCGTTGTGGCCGGTCGCGCCGTTGGATAAGCTGTCGCGCGGGCGCGCCGCTTGCACGCGTCGACGGCCCGGCATGATCCGAGCAACAAGAAAACCGATGTGTGACCGAGAGTCACGGGAGAATCCATGCGCCTCAACCGCTTCAAAGTCCGCTCCACCGCCGCGCTCGCCGCCGTCCTCATGGCCGCGCCGATGCTCGCGATGTCGAAGCCGCTCACCGTCTGCACGGAATCGAGCCCCGATGGCTTCGATGTCGTCCAGTTCAATTCGCTCGTGACGACGAACGCATCGGCGGACGTCGTCTTCAATACGCTGGTCTCGTACGACGAGGCCGCGAAGAAAGTCGCGCCATCGCTTGCGCAGAAGTGGGACGTATCGAGCGACGGCCTCACGTACACGTTCCATCTGCGGCCGAACGTCCAGTTCCAGACGACCGACTACTTCAAGCCGACGCGCCCGCTCAATGCGGATGACGTCGTCTTCACGTTCGAGCGCATGCTGTCGGACAGCAACCCGTGGCACAAGGTGGCGGGCGCAAGCGGCTTTCCGCACGCGCAGTCGATGGGCCTCGTGAAGCTCATCAAGGCCGTGACGAAGGTGGACGATCAGACCGTGAAGTTCGAGCTGAACGAGCCGAACGCGACGTTCGTGCCGATCCTCACGATGGGCTTCGCTTCGATCTATTCGGCCGAGTACGCCGGCCAGTTGCTGAAGGCGGACAAGCAACTGGACATCAACAGCAAGCCCATCGGCACCGGCCCGTTCGTGCTCAAGAGCTATACGAAGGATGCGGTGATCCGCTACGACGTGAACCCGTCGTACTGGGGACCGAAGCCGAAGGTCGATAGGCTGATCTATGCAATCACGCCCGATGCCTCGGTGCGTGCGCAGAAGATCAAGGCGGGCGAATGCCAGATCGCGCTATCGCCGAAGCCGCAGGACGTGCTCGATGCGAAGAAGGACAAGGCGCTCAAGGTCAGCGAGACGCCCGCGTTCATGACCGCTTTCGTCGCGTTGAATACGCAGAAGAAGCCGCTCGACAACCCGAAGGTGCGTCAGGCGCTGAACATGGCGTTCGATCGCACGACGTACATGAAGACCGTGTTCGACAACACCGCATCGCCGGCGGTGAATCCGTATCCGCCGAACACGTGGAGCTATGACAAGAGCGTGCAGGCGTATCCGTACTCGGCGGATCGCGCGAAGAAGCTGCTCGCCGATGCGGGCTTGCCGAACGGCTTCGAGACGACGATCTGGGTGCGTCCGAATGGCAGCGTGCTAAATCCGAATCCGAAGGCGGGCGCGGAACTGCTGCAGGCCGACCTCGCGAAGATCGGCGTGAAGGCGCAGGTGAAGGTGATCGAATGGGGAGAACTGATCAAGGAAGCGAAGCAGGGCCAGCACGACATGCTCTTCATGGGCTGGGCCGGCGACAACGGCGACCCGGATAACTTCCTGTCGCCGCTCTTCAGTTGCAATGCGGTGAAGTCGGGCATCAACTTCGCGCGCTTCTGCGATGCTCAACTCGACAAGCTGATCGCGGATGGCAAGGCGACGCCCGATGTCGCGAAACGCACGAAGTCGTATATCGACGCGCAGAAGATCATCCACGATCAGGCGCTGTGGATTCCGCTCGTTTACCCGACGGCGGCGGCGCTTACCCGCGCGAATGTCAGCGGGTATAGCGTGAGCCCGTTCGGACGACAGAACTTCGGCGCAGTTGCCGTGCAGTAACCGATCTCAGGCCGGCGCGAACCGCAGCACGCCATCCGCGCCGGCCTGACGCTTCAACGCGCCTTCGAGCCAAAGCAGATTCAGGTGCGCAAGCGCTTCACCGAGCGCGAACGTCTTCTGGTGAATATCGAGCGGGCGCTTGAACATGACCGGCACGATGTCGGCGGCGCTGCAGGGTTTCGCGGCGCACGCCTCGCGCACTTCAGCCAGCCGCGCGCGATGATGCTCCCTCAGTTGCCCGATGCGCGTTTGCACGCCGCGAAACGGCTTGCCGTGCGAGGGCAGCGCGAGGACATCGGCGGGCATGGATTCATAGCGTCCGAGCGACTCCAGATACAGTGCGAGCGGGTTGCTTTCCGGCTCGATCGCGAACACGGACACGTTCGTCGAGATGCGGGGCAACACCATGTCGCCGGAAATGAGCAGCTTGTCCGACGCGCAATACAACGCGCTATGTTCGGGCGAATGACCATAGCCCGTCACCACTTCCCATTCACGCGCGCCAATGCGCAAGCGATCGCCATCGCGGATACGGCGAAACTCGCCCGGCATCGAAGGCACGAGCGTCGGGTAATAGCTGTCGCGCTTTCTCAACGCATCGAGCGATGCTTCATCGGTCAGGCCGTGCGTCGCGAAATGCCGCGCCGCGCGTTCGCCGCCCGCGTTGGAGCCATCGCCCGCGGCCATCACGCGGCCCATCGCGTACTCGCCGAGTGACATCCACAGCCGCACGTTCCAGCGTTGCCTGTCGCCGCCATCGCAGACCCAGTCGGCGAGGCCGAGGTGATCGGGATGGCAATGCGTGACGATCACGCGCAGCACGGGCAGGCCATCGAGCACGGTATCAAAGACACGCTCCCAGTTCGCGCGGATGCCGTCGTTCGCAATGCCGCAATCCACCACCGTCCAGCCTTGCACGCCGTCGATCTCATCGCGCAACAGCCACAGATTGATGTGATCGAGCGCGAACGGCAACGGCATGCGCAGCCAGTAGACGCCGGGGGCCACTTCCTTTACGCCGCCCGGCTCGGGCAATTCTTCGGCGAATACATAATCGAGCTGATGTTCGAGTGCGTTCATCGGCGATGCCTTTGGGGTTTGCGCCGCATTGCAATCCGGCGAAGTTGACGATAACGTAAACGTCATTCTATCGTCGGACGCCCGTTTGCGCGTCGCGCTTTCCAGATGACTCAGCCCACGCATTACACGATCACTGAACTGGCGCGCGAGTTTGACGTCACGCCGCGCGCCATTCGCTTCTACGAAGATCAGGGCCTGCTCGCGCCGCGACGCGAAGGCGCGAACGGCCTGCGCCGCGTGTACTCGCCGCGCGACCGCACGCGCCTCAAACTCACGCTGCGCGGCAAGCGGCTCGGCTTCACGCTGTCGGAGATTCGCACGCTGCTCGATCTCTACGATTCGCCGACGGGCACGACCGCGCAACTGCGCGCGTTCATCGACACCATCGCCGCGCATCGTGAAATGCTGCAGCGTCAGCTCGAAGACCTGAACACCACGCTGTCCGAACTCACCGCTTATGAAGAGCAAGGCCGCGCGCTGCTCGCGGCCGGCATCGACAAGCGGGCGCGGCGGTCGAAAGCCGCCTGATGCGAGCCGACATGAACCACTTTCCCAAGCTGCTCTCGTCGCAAATCGGCTTCGATGTCGCGCAGACGCTGCTCGAAGGTTTCGACCGGCATTACCGCGTGTTTCGCGAAGCCGCCGTCAAGGCGAAGACGCTGTTCGAGCAAGGCGACTGGCATGCGCTCTCGCAGCTTGCGCGCGAGCGCATCACATCGTATGACGAGCGTGTCGACGAATGCGTGATGCGTCTCGAAGACGAATACGATGCCGAGAACATCGACGACGAGGTATGGCAGCAAATCAAGCTGCATTACATCGGCTTGTTGACGACGCATCGTCAGCCGGAGTGCGCCGAGACTTTCTTCAACTCGGTGTGCTGCAAGATCCTGCATCGCTCGTACTTCAACAACGATTTCATCTTCGTGCGGCCAGCGATCTCGACCGAATACATCGAGAACGACGAGCCCGCCGCCAAGCCGACGTATCGCGCGTATTACCCGGACAAGGACGGACTCGCGGCCACGCTCGAACGCATCGTCACGAACTTCCAGTTGCAGCCGCCATTCGAAGACCTCACGCGCGACGTGCAATGCGTGATGCAATCGCTTAAAGACACTTTCGGCGATTTCGCGCCCGCGCCGAATTTTCAGATTCACGTGCTGTCGTCACTATTCTTTCGCAACAAGGCGGCGTATATCATCGGCCGCATCATTCATGGCGATTTGCTGCTGCCCTTCGCCATTGCCGTCCGCCACACGAAGCCTGGCCTGCTGGCGCTCGACACCGTGCTGCTCGAGCGTCAGCAATTGCTCATCATCTTCAGCTTCTCGCATTCGTATTTTCTCGTCGACATGGAAGTGCCGTCGGCGTACGTGCAGTTTCTGGGCAGCATCATGCCGGCGAAGCCGAACGCGGAAATCTACACATCGCTCGGCCTGCAGAAGCAGGGCAAGAACCTGTTCTATCGCGACTTGCTGCATCACCTGAAACATTCGAGCGATCAGTTCATCATCGCGCCGGGCATCAAGGGCCTCGTGATGATCGTGTTCACGCTGCCGTCGTTCCCTTATGTGTTCAAGCTCATCAAGGATGCGTTCCCGCCGCCGAAGGACACCACGCGCGCGAAGATCGAGGACAAGTACCTGCTCGTGAAGCGCCACGACCGGCTGGGCCGCATGGCCGATACGCTCGAATATTCGAGCGTCGCGCTGCCGCTCGCGCGGCTGGATCATTCGCTGATCCGCGAACTGGAGAAGGAAGCGCCATCGATGATCGAATACGAAGGCGACAAGCTGGTCATTCGCCACGTCTATATCGAGCGTCGCATGGTGCCGTTGAATCTCTTCCTGCAGAACGGCAATGCGGATGACATCGATCACGGCATCAAGGAATTCGGCGATGCGATCAAGCAGTTGATCCAGGCGAACATTTTCCCCGGCGATATGCTGTACAAGAACTTCGGCGTGACGCGGCACGGTCGCGTCGTGTTTTACGATTACGACGAGATCGAGTATCTGACCGATTGCAACGTGCGCCGCGTGCCGCCGCCGCGCAACGAGGAAGAGGAACTGTCGGGCGAGCCGTGGTATACCGTCGGGCCGCACGACATCTTTCCCGAAACGTACGGCACGTTCCTGCTCGGCGATCCGCGCGTGCGCGAAGCCTTCATGCGTCATCACGCGGATTTCTTCGATCCGGCGCTCTGGCAGCGTCACAAGGAGCAATTGCTGCAAGGCGAACTCGCCGATTTTTTCCCCTACGACGGAGCCATCCGTTTCTGCGTCCGGTATCCGGAGCGATTCGAGAAGGCCTCCGCGCGCGCCGCCTGAAGTGCAAAGTGCGGCGCATTCTTGAGACATGCAACACAGCAAACGAACATGACTGACCGAAACAACGAAGCCGCTCATCCCCTCGCCCATCTCTTCGACAACAACCAGAGCTGGGTCACGCGCAAGCTTGCCGAGGACGCGGATTTCTTCGAGCGGCTCGCGCATCAGCAGGCGCCGGAATATCTGTGGATCGGCTGCTCCGATTCGCGCGTGCCGGCGAACCAGATCATCGGCTTGCCGCCGGGCGAAGTGTTCGTGCATCGGAATATCGCGAACGTGGTCGTGCACTCGGACCTCAACGCGCTGTCGGTGATCCAGTTCGCCGTCGATCTGCTGAAGGTGAAGCACATCATGGTCGTCGGCCATTACGGCTGCTCGGGCGTGGGCGCGGCGCTCGTCGGACGGCGCGTCGGTCTCGCGGACAACTGGCTGCGCCACGTCGAGGACGTGCGCGAAAAGCACGCCGCGCTGCTCGACGAATGGCCGATGGGCGAAGCGCGGCATCGCCGGCTCGTGGAACTGAACACGATCGAGCAGACGCTGAACGTGTGCCGCACGACCGTCGTCGGCGATGCCTGGGCGCGCGGTCAAGAACTGACGATTCACGGCTGGACTTACGGCGTTCACGATGGCCGTCTGCGCAACATGGGCATGATGATCAGTTCGCAGGAAGCCGTGGACGCGACGTATCAATCGTGCCTCGCCGCGTTGACGCGCGACGGCGCACACGCAGCGGAGAACGACGTGATCGCGTCCGATGCGGCGCGGCTCGGCGATGTTCCCGCCGTCATTCAGGGCGTCATCAAGGAGCTAAAACATGAGTGAGACACAACGCGATGCGGTCGTCATCGTCTCGGCTGCACGCACGCCGATGGCCGCGTTTCAGGGCGATTTCGCTGCTTTGACCGCGCCGCAACTCGGCGCGGCGGCGATCCGCGCGGCGGTCGAACGCGCGGGCCTGACGCCGGAGCGGATCGACGAAGCGATCATGGGCTGCGTGCTGCCTGCGGGCCAGGGCCAGGCGCCCGCGCGTCAGGCGGCGCTCGGCGCGGGCTTGCCACTGTCCACCGGCTGCACGACCATCAACAAGATGTGCGGCTCCGGCATGCGCGCCGCGATGTTCGCGCACGACATGCTGCTCGCCGGCTCCGCGGAAATCATCGTCGCGGGCGGCATGGAAAGCATGACTAACGCGCCCTATCTGCTGCCGAAGGCGCGCGGCGGCATGCGCATGGGGCACGGCCAGGTGATGGATCACATGTTCCTCGACGGCCTCGAAGACGCCTACGAAAAGGGCCGTCTGATGGGCACGTTCGCGGAACAGTGCGCGTCGTCGTATGCGTTCTCGCGTGAAACGCAGGATGCGTTCGCGGTCGAATCGCTGCGCCGCGCGAAACGCGCGAACGAGGATGGATCGTTCGAATGGGAAATCGCGCCGGTCACGGTGCAGGGCAAAAAAGGCGAGTCGCGAATTGCGCGTGACGAGCAGCCGTTCAAGGCGAACATCGAGAAGATTGCGTCGCTGAAGCCGGCGTTCGCGAAGGACGGCACCGTGACGGCGGCGAATTCGTCGTCGATATCGGATGGCGCGGCGGCGCTCGTGATGATGCGCGAATCGACCGCGAAACGCCTCGGCGTGACGCCGATTGCGCGCGTCGCCGGGCACAGCACGTTCGCGCAGCAGCCGGCGCTGTTCACGACCGCGCCCGTCGGCGCGATCGCCCGGCTCTTCGACAAGAACGGCTGGCGCGCGGGCGATGTCGACCTGTACGAAATCAACGAGGCATTCGCCGTCGTGACAATGGCGGCCATGCGCGAACACGACCTGCCTCACGACAAGGTGAACGTGAACGGCGGCGCGTGCGCGCTGGGGCATCCGATCGGCGCTTCGGGCGCGCGCATTCTCGTCACGCTGATCGGCGCGTTGCGCTCGCGCGGGTTGAAGCGCGGCGTCGCCTCGTTGTGCATCGGCGGCGGGGAAGCGACGGCAATGGGCGTCGAACTCATCTGAAGCCAACAGGAACGACGACATGAGAACCGCTCTGATCATCGGCGCATCGCGCGGCATCGGCCACGAGTTCGCGCGTGAATACTGCCGCGACGGCTGGCGCGTGCTCGCCACCGCCCGCGACAAAGCCGCGCTTTCGTCACTCGACGCGCTCGGCGCGCAGACCTTCTCGCTCGATGTCACGCAGCCGGAGCAGATCGCCGCGCTCGGGTGGCAACTGGAAGAGGAGCGGCTCGACGTCGCGATCATCGTGTCGGGCGTGTACGGCCCGAGCACGGAAGGCGTCGAAGCGCCGAGCAACGACGACTTCGACGATGTGATGCACACCAACGTGCGCGGACCGATGCAGCTCATCCCGCTGTTGCTGCCGCTCACCGATGCCGCGCATGGCGTGCTCGCGGTCGTATCCAGCAAGATGGGCAGCATCAGCGAGACGAACGGCGCGACCGGCTGGCTGTATCGCGCGAGCAAGGCGGCGCTCAATTCCGCGATCAAGGTGGCGTCGATCGAATCGCGGCATTCGGCGTGCATCGCGCTGCATCCCGGCTGGGTGCGCACGGAGATGGGCGGACCGTCGGCCGCAATCGACGTGGCGCGCAGCGTCACCGGCATGCGCGCCGTGATCGCGGCAGCGCGTGCATTGCGCGACGACTTCAACGGCCGCTTCATTCAGTACGACGGCACGCAACTCGACTGGTAATCCGACTCGAAAGGGAACGCAAAGAATGACCTATCACGTGCATGGCGTCTCGGCATCCGGCAACTGCTACAAGGTGCGTCTCGCGCTCGAACAACTGAAGCTGCCGTACGTCTGGCATGAAGTCGACATGATGCACGGCGCAACCCGCACGGATGCGTTCCGCAAGCTGAACCCGAACGGCAAGGTGCCGGTGCTGTGCATCGACGAGACGACGACGCTGTCCGAATCCGACGCCATTCTCTGCTACCTCGCCGACGGCACGCCGCTCATGCCGGACGATCGCCTGCAACGTGCGCAAGTGCTGCAATGGATGTTCTTCGAGCAGTACAGCCACGAGCCGTATGTGGCGGTCGCGCGTTTCATCCGCCAGTTCCTGAAGCAGCCCGACGATCCGCGTCTGCCCGAGAAGACCGCCGGTTCGTATCGCGCGCTCGACGTGATGGAGCAGCATCTCGCGACGCGCAGCTTTCTCGTCGGCGAGCGTTATACGGTCGCGGATATCGCGCTTTTCGCGTACACGCATGTCGCCGATGAAGCCGGTCTCGACCTGTCGCGCTATCCGGGCATCCGCGCGTGGCTTGATCGCGTGCGCAGCCAGCCGGGGCACGTCGCGATGCCGGGAGTCCACGCTTGAAGCCGGTGGAGTGTCCTTGCGGCGGGGCATCGCCGGCGGCGAAGCCGAATGCGCGCGCGCCGCGTTATGCCGAGTGCTGCGGGCGTTTCATCGACGGTCACGCGGCCCCCGCGAACGCGATGGAACTGATGCGCTCGCGCTACACCGCCTACGTGCTCGGCGACACGTCCTATCTGCGCGCCACATGGGACGACACTACCTGCCCGCCCGATCTCGATGCCTCCGGCACCAGCACGCGCTGGCTCGGCTTGCAGATCAAACGCCATACGCCGATCGACGCGGATCACGAAGAAGTCGAGTTCGTGGCGCGCTACAAGGTGGACGGTCGCGCGCATCGGCTGCACGAGGCGAGCCGGTTCAGGCGAAATGCAAACGGCCGCTGGATTTATATCGACGGTGAACAAAAAGGAAAGTAAATGCTTTCTTAATACAACCGCCGATAAAGACGGTATTAATTTCCTTAAAAATCCCTTCCAGATTAAGCTGTTACGGGGTTTCCTTTATTGTGCAGTGCAATTTTGAACGGGTAATCTCTCTTTACGCCAGCGCATCGTCATTTCCGCGCCGGGCAAAGAGCGGCGCCCCGTTGCAACGCCTGTTCGAAGCCATTCGTCGTGCCTCGCCGAGGCAGGACTCCCGAAACCAGTAATCGATACTGCTCCCCGCGAGCAGCGCGACAGGTTTGTGACTTCGATCAGCGCAGTGTCCGGGCCACGCCGCATCAACATCGATGGGATGCAGTCGGAGTTCACGGATGGCGATCACAAACTGGTTGGTCGGATGCAGCATGGTGTGCTCGCTGGCGACGGCGTTCGTCACGTCCGCCGCCCGCGCCGAACCGATCGGCGGCGTGCGTCAGTCCGAGGGGCTGTCGGCCCCGGTCTTCGGCAGGATTCCCGATGCGCTCGATCCCAGCCTGCCTGTCGTCGCCAACGGACTGAACGAGACCGTCATCGGCGTGCCGGAAGACGACATCGCACTCGAAACCACTGTCTTCAAACCGGACGGCGCGGGCCCGTTCCCGATGATCGTCTTCAATCACGGCAAGCTCCCCGGCAACGCGCACGCGCAGCCGCGCAATCGCCCCATCGCGCTCGCGCGTGAGTTCGTGCGTCACGGCTATGTCGTCGTCGTGCCGAATCGTCGCGGCTTCGCGGGTTCGGGCGGCGACTACACGGGCCACGGCTGCAACGTCGAGGCAAACGGCTTCGGGCAGGCGCGCGACGTGGCCGCGACCGTCGCCTACATGAGCCAGCAGCCGTACGTCGACAAGACGCATATCGTCGTGGCCGGCACGTCGCACGGCGGCCTGACGACGATGGCCTACGGCGCACGCGATGCCATCGCCGCGCCGGGCGTGCGCGGCCTCATCAACTTCTCGGGCGGGCTGCGTCAGGACGAATGCGCGGGCTGGCAGAAAAATCTCGTCGGTGCCTTCGGCGCCTACGGCGAACACGTGCGCCTGCCGTCGCTGTGGCTCTATGGCGACAACGACTCGGTCTGGCAAGGCGACCTCTCCGCGCAGATGTACAGCGCATTCGTCGCGCACGGCGCGCATGCCGACATGCTGGACTTCGGCTCCTACAAGAGCGACGCCCACCGGCTGGTCGGCGATCGCGACGGCGTGCAGGTCTGGTGGCCGCGCGTAAAGGCGTTCCTCGCGCAGATTGGGATGCCGACCTCGGTGCAGTATCAGGTCGCCGAGCCGCGTGCGCCGCAGGCTTCCGGCTATGCGAATCTCGATGCGGTGCAGTCGGTGCCGTTCGTCGACGAGAACGGGCGCGCCGGGTATCGCAATTTCCTGAACCAGTATTCGAGCCGGGCGTTCGCCGTATCCGATTCGGGCGCGTGGTCGTGGGCCGAAGGCGGCGACGATCCAATGTCCGTCGCCATCGCGGGATGCCAGAAGCAAAGCGCCGATCCGTGCCGGCTCTACGCGGTCGATGACGCCGTCGTGTGGAAGGGCGCCGGCGCGGAAACGCAGACCGCATCGCGCTGAACGCTCGGCTCACAGGCTTCAAACAGACGCCGGCCCGCGCGCCGGCGTTTTTGCATCTTGCGCCGCGATCTTTCGCGTACGCATCAGGATCGGCGAAGATGCGCGCGATAACGCGTTGCCGCTCATTTGATGGGCACGTCCGCTCGCCGCAAATGTCCGTCGAAAAGGGAAGCGCGCGCTCATTTTCGGGATAATTGGAGCGCGCGATGTCGCGCGTTTTCCCCGAAATGCGCAGGCCCTACGGCCTGACCGATGTACCGGCTCGCGTCACGCGCGGGCCTGGGAGCCGTTTTTGAACACAGAAGCGAATCAAGACTGGGTCGCGCGCTCGCTCGCCGCGGTGTGGCATCCGTGTACCCAGATGAAGCATCACGAGCGCGTGCCGCTCGTGCCGATCGCGCGCGGCAAGGGCGCGTGGCTCTACGACCACGAAGGCAACCGCTACCTCGACGCCATCAGTTCGTGGTGGGTCAATCTCTTTGGCCACGCGAACGGCGATATCAACCGCGCGCTGAAGGATCAGCTCGACACGCTCGAGCACGCGATGCTCGCGGGCTGCACGCATGCGCCCGCCGTCGAACTGTCCGAGCGTCTTTCCACGCTCACGCAGCACACGCTCGGCCACGCGTTCTTCGCGTCCGACGGCGCGTCGGCGGTGGAAATCGCGCTGAAGATGAGCTTTCACTATTGGCGCAATCGCGGGCAAAGCGAGAAGCGCGAGTTCGCGTGTCTTGCGAACAGCTATCACGGCGAGACCATCGGCGCGCTCGGCGTGACGGATGTCGCGCTGTTCAAGGACGCCTACGATCCGCTGATCCGTCACGCGCATGTGGTCGCATCGCCGGCTGCGGCGGGCGTCGACGAAGCCATCGCTGCGATGCGCGCGCTCTTCGAAGCACGGGCGGCGCAGCTTGCCGCCGTGATCGTCGAGCCGCTCGTGCAATGCGCGGCGGGCATGGCGATGTACGACGCGTCGTATCTCACCCGCCTGCGCGCGCTCTGCGACGAATTCCGCGTGCACCTGATCGCCGATGAAATCGCGGTCGGCTGCGGGCGCACGGGCACGTTCTTCGCGTGCGAGCAGGCGGCCGTGTGGCCGGACTTCGTGTGCCTGTCGAAGGGCATCAGCGGCGGTTACTTGCCGCTTTCGATCGTCCTTACGCGCGACGACATCTACGCCGCCTTTTACGACGACGACGTGACGCGCGGCTTCCTGCATTCGCATTCGTACACGGGCAACCCGCTCGCATGCCGCGCGGCGCTGGCGACGCTCGATCTGTTCGGCAGCGCGAACGTGCTTGCGGAGAACCGGCGCAAATCCGCGTTGCTGCGCGAAGCCTTGCAGCCGCTTGCGAAGCATGATCGCGTGCGCAATTTGCGCGAGCGCGGGACGATTTTCGCGTTCGATGTCGATATCGACGACAAGACGTTCTCGCGCCGCTTCTTCGCCAACGCGTTGCAGCGCGAACTGCTGATGCGCCCGATCGGCAAGACCGTGTACATGATGCCGCCGTACATCCTCACGGACGACGAACTCGCGCTGCTCGCGGCACGCACGCGCGAAACGCTCGACGCGACACTCGCGGAGGCCGCATGACGCGCTCGTCCGACGCGCTCTTCGACGCGCTGAAACAAGGTCTCGCCGATATCGACGCACGCGGCCTGCGCCGTCGCCGCCGCACCATCGACGGAGCCAATTCCGCGCACATGACCGTCGATGGCCGCGCGATGATCGGCTTCGCAAGCAACGACTATCTCGGCCTCGCCGCTCACGAAGCGATCCGCGCGGCGCTGGCGGAAGGCGCGTCGCGGTATGGCGCGGGCAGCGGCGGATCGCATCTGCTCGGCGGCCATTCCCGCGCGCACGCGCAGCTCGAAGACGATCTGGCCGCGTTCTCGGGCGGCTTCGTCGACGATCCGCGCGCGCTCTACTTCAGCACCGGCTACATGGCGAACCTTGCCGTGCTGACGACGCTCGCCGGTCGCGGCACGCTCGTCTTCCCGGATGCGCTGAACCACGCGTCGCTGATCGACGGCGTGAGACTTTCCCGCGCGCAGACGCAGATTTATCCGCATGCGGACATCGACGCGCTCGACGCCATGCTCGACGCGTCGCGCGATGAGACCGCGACCAAGCTGATCGTCACCGATTCGGTGTTCAGCATGGACGGCGATATCGCGCCGCTCGCGCGCCTCGTCGACGTGGCGGAGAAGTATGGCGCATGGCTCGTCGTCGACGACGCGCACGGCTTCGGCGTGCTCGGCCCGCAAGGACGTGGCGCGCTTAGCGCTTGTGCGCTGCGCTCGCCGCACCTCGTTTATGTCGGCACGCTCGGCAAGGCGGCGGGCGTCGCGGGCGCGTTCGTGTGCGCGGACGCGACCGTGATCGAATGGCTCGTGCAGCGCGCGCGGCCCTATATTTTCACGACGGCGTCGCCGCCGGCGGTGGCTCATGCCGTGTCCGCGAGCGTCAAAATTATTGCAAGCGACGAAGGCGATCAGCGGCGCGCGCATCTGGCTTCGCTCATCGAAACGACGCGCGCGATGCTGAAACGCACGCGCTGGCTGCCGGTCGAATCGCGGACTGCGGTGCAGCCGCTCGTCATCGGCGGCAACGATGAAACCGTCGCGCTCGCCGCCGCGCTCGATGCGCAAGGGCTGTGGGTGCCGGCGATCCGTCCGCCGACGGTGCCTTCGGGCACGTCGCGTCTGCGCATTTCGCTTTCGGCCGCGCATACCGCTGATGACCTCGCACGCCTCGATCACGCTCTGACTACGCTATGACCGCTTTATCCTTATTCGTTGCCGGAACCGATACGGAGATCGGCAAGACCTTCGTTTCTGCCGCGCTGTTGCACGGCTTTGCTCGTGCGGGCCTGCGCGCCGCCGCGATGAAGCCGATCGCCTCGGGCGCGGCCGAACGCGATGGCGTGCTGCATAACGACGACGCCGATCAGCTCGACGCCGCCGCCAACGTCGCGCTGCCGCCCGGGATTCGCACGCCGTTCATGATGCGCGAGCCGATTGCGCCGCACATCGCGGCAGCGCGTGAAGGCATCGCGCTGGATATCGGGCGCATCGTGGAGGCGCATCGCTTCGCGGTGACGCAGGCGGATATCGTCGTGGTGGAAGGCGTCGGCGGCTTTCGCGTGCCGCTCGACGATACGCACGACACCGCCGATCTCGCCGTCGCGCTCAACGTGCCGGTGGTGCTCGTCGTCGGCATGCGGCTCGGCTGCATCAGCCATGCGCTGCTGACCGTGGAAGCGATTGCATCGCGCGGGCTGACGCTCGCGGGCTGGGTCGCGAATCGCGTCGATCCAAACATGCTGTATCCCGACGAAAACATTCGCACGCTTGAACAACTCATCGATGCGCCGCTCATCGGCGTCATTCCTCATCTCGCACCGGCCGATGCGTCGCGCGCCGCCGATCATCTCGACGCGCGCCTTCTGCTCGACCGGCTCCAACTCAAGGACTGAACTCACATGACGCAGACCATTACTGCCGAAGCCGCAACGCCTGTCAACGTGCCGACGCCCGCGCGCTGGCGCGTCGCGGATGTCGTCGCGCTCTACGACTTGCCGTTCAACGATTTGCTGTATCGCGCGCAGACGGTGCATCGCGAGCATTTCGATCCGAACGCGGTGCAGTTGTCCACGTTGTTGTCGATCAAGACGGGCGGCTGCGAGGAGGATTGCGCGTACTGTCCGCAGTCGGTGCATCACGAAACGGGCGTGAAGGCCGACAAGCTGATGGAAGTCGATGCGGTGCTGAAGGCCGCCGAGACCGCGAAGGCCAACGGCGCGACGCGCTTTTGCATGGGCGCGGCATGGCGCAATCCGAAGGATCGGCATCTCGAGCCGATCAAGCAAATGATTCGCGGCGTCAAGGCGATGGGCATGGAAACGTGCGTGACGCTTGGCATGCTGGAGGCGCATCAGGCGCACAGCCTGCGCGATGCGGGGCTGGACTACTACAACCATAACCTCGATACGTCGCCGGAGTTTTACGGCCAGATCATTTCGACGCGCACGTATCAGGATCGGCTCGATACGCTCGAGCATGTGCGCGATGCGGGCATCAACGTGTGTTGCGGGGGGATCGTCGGGATGGGCGAATCGCGTCGCGAGCGCGCGGGGCTGATCTCGCAACTGGCGAACATGGAGCCGTATCCGGAGTCGGTGCCGATCAACAATCTCGTGCAGGTGGCGGGCACGCCGCTGACCGGCACGGAGGCGCTCGATCCGTTCGAATTCGTGCGGACGATCGCGGTCGCGCGTATCACGATGCCGAAGGCGATGGTGCGGCTGTCTGCAGGGCGCGAGCAGATGGACGAGGCGTTGCAGGCGCTTTGTTTTGCGGCGGGCGCGAATTCGATTTTCTATGGCGATCAGTTGCTCACGACCAGTAACCCGCAGGCAGAAGCGGACAGGAAGCTGATCGAGCGGCTCGGGATGCGGGCCGAGGCGGCGGGGAATGTGAGCGCCGGATAAGTGGTGTGCGGGGCTCGCATATCGGATGCGAGCCCCGCAAGGATCACTTCCGGTCCACCACCACCTGATCGAACGTCCCGCCATCGGCGAAATGCGTCTGCTGTGCCTTCTGCCAGCTCCCGAACATCTCATCGACGGTAAAGGTTTTCAGCGGCTTGAACTCGCTCGCATGCTTCGCGAGCACTTCCGCATTACGCGGACGCAAGTGATGCTGCGCGATGATCTCCTGAGCCTGCGGCGTATAGAGGAAGTCGAGGTAAGCCTGCGCCTCCTTGCGCGTGCCGCGCTTGTCCACCACCTTGTCGACGATGGAGACCGGCGGCTCCGCCAGCAAACTCGCCGACGGATACACCGCATCGAAATCCTTCGCGCCCGCGCCGCTTTCAATCAACCCGACTTCGTTCTCGAACGTCACCAGCACGTCGCCGATGCCGCGCTGTGTGAACGTCGTCGTCGCGCCGCGTCCGCCGGTATCGAGCACGGGCACGTTTCTGAAAACGGCCTTCTCGAAGTCCTGCGCCTGTGCATCGGTCGCGCCCTGCCGCTTCTTGTATCCCCACGCGGCGAGATACGTATAGCGGCCATTGCCCGATGTCTTCGGATTCGCGATGATCGCCTGCACGCCGGGCCGCGCCAGATCGCTCCAGTCCTTGATGTTCTTCGGGTTGCCCTTGCGCACGAGGAAGACCATCGTCGTCGTGTAGGGCGAGCTGCCGTTCGGCAGGCGCGTGCGCCAGTTCGCGGGCACGAGCTGGCCGCGCTCGGCGAGCAGATCGATATCGTTCGGCTGGTTCATCGTGACGACATCGGCCTGAAGGCCCTGCATCACCGATAACGCCTGCGCGCTCGATGCCCCGTGCGACTGCCGCACCGACACCGTCTCGCCCGTGCGCTTCTGGTAATCGGCGACGAAGGCCGCGTCGATATCCTTGTACAGCTCGCGCGTCACGTCGTAGGACACGTTGAGCAAGGTGGTCTCCGCATGCGCGATGCCCGCCGCCATGCACCATGCCGCGCCCGCCGCGAGCGCGAGCTTCCTGAATGCCGCCATGTGACTCCCCGAAAGAACGGTTGCAATAAAGACGCGAAAGGCCGCGCGAAGGCGGCCATCGAGTGTATCGGACGGTGGGCGGCGCACGTCATCCATACGCGTGTTCGCGCAGGAACAGGTCTTCTGCGCCGAATTCCGCAGGCGGCGCCCAGTGCGCGAGCGTATCGACGAGATACTTCGCGTGCGGCCACGGCCCATAGCCCGCCGACGTGTTGATATGCCCGGCATCGCCCAGATTGACGAACGCGCTGCCCAGCTGACGGGCGAGATCGCGTGCGTCGTCGAGCGGCATCCACGGATCGGTTTCGCTGCCGACGAGAATCGACGGCACCGCAAGCCGCATCGGCTCGAAGCGCCCGGCGAGGCGAAACTTCGCCGGGCTCGCGGGCGCGACAAACAGCACGCCGACGACCTTCGTCCCCAGGCTTCCACGCAGCAGCGCATGCGCCGTCGCGAGACAGCCGAAGCTGTGCGCGGCCAGCACGACAGGCCGGCGCATTTCATCGAGCCGCGCTTCGACGGCGCTCGCCCACGTGTCGAGATGCGGCGCGTCCCAATCCGCCTGCTCGACGCGCGCCGCCTCCACGTACTGCCGCTCCAGCCAGCTCTGCCAATGCGCGCCCTCGCTGCCATGCAGCCCCGGCACGGTGACGAGCATCGGCCGCCTGAAGGGTTCGTCGATCGTGTTCATGCGTGTTCCGCCCGCAGCGTTCTGTCCATGCGCCATTGTCCCGTGATGCATCCCATGCGCGAACGATTCAATCGTCATTTCCATATGCGCGATGCGAACGCCGCCTGTATCCGCACGTAGAATGTCCCAAAACATCACACGGAGGCCGTATGTCCGATCTGCCCGACGAATCCGCCGACCGCTTCGAGCACGCGGATCATTCGCGAACGCAGCGCACGCTGCAACCGTTCCATCTCGCCTTTCCCGTCACGAGTCTCGATAACGCGCGCGCGTTCTATGGCGAACTGCTCGGCTGCCCGGAAGGCCGCAGTTCGCCCGACTGGGTCGACTTCGACTTCTTCGGTCATCAACTGGTCGCGCATCTTTCGCCGGACGAGGCGCGGCCAGCCGCGCGGAACGCCGTCGATGGCGACGACGTTCCCGTGCGCCATTTCGGCGTCGTGCTCGCGATGAGCGACTGGCACGCGCTCGCCGAGCGTCTGAAGGGCGTGGGGACGAAGTTCATCATCGAGCCGCATGTCCGCTTCAAGGGCCAACCCGGCGAGCAGGCGACCATGTTCTTCCTGGACCCATGCGGCAACGCGCTGGAGTTCAAGGCATTCAACGACATCGGCCAGCTCTTCGCCAAATGAGCCGCATGAAAATCATCTTCTACGAACAGAACACCGACATCGACGCCTGGCTTCGCGGCTTCGCCCGCGAGTTGCCGGACGCCGACCTTCGCGCATGGGAACCGGGCGATACCGCGCCCGCCGACTACGCGATCGTCTGGCGCGCGCCGCGCGAGTTGTTCGCGAACCGGCCGGATCTCAAGGCCGTGTTCAATCTCGGCGCGGGCGTCGACGCGATCCTCGATGTCGAGCGCAAGGAACCCGGCACGCTGCCGCCCAACGCGATGCTCGTGCGTCTCGAAGACACGGGAATGGCGCAACAGATGGTGGAATACGCGACGTATACGGTGCTGCGCTACATGCGCCGCTTCGACGAGTACGAAGCGCTGCAACGCGAAGGCCGCTGGGAAAAGCTCAGGCAACATGCGCGCAAGGATTTCACGGTCGGCGTGCTAGGCCTCGGCGTGCTCGGCGCGGAAGTGGCGCAGGGTCTACGGCGGCTTGGCGTGCCCGTGCGAGGCTATAGCCGCACGCCGAAGGACATCGAAGGCGTCTCGGTGTACGCGGGCCGCGATCAGCTCGACGCGTTCCTCGACGGCACGCGCGTCATCATCAATCTGCTGCCGCATACGCCGGACACCGAAGGCATCCTGAACGCGCGCGCGTTCGGCAAGCTCGCGCGCGGCGCCTATCTGGTGAACGTGGCGCGCGGCCCGCATCTCGTCGATGCCGATCTCATCGATGCACTCGACAGCGGCCAGCTCGCCGGCGCGATGCTCGATGTGTTCCATGTCGAACCGCTGCCGAAGGAGCATCCGTTCTGGCGGCATCCGCGCATCGGCGTGACGCCGCACATAGCGGCGGAAACGCTGCGCGAAGAGAGCATCGTGCAGATTGCCGCGAAGATTCGAGCACTTGCACGTGGCGAGACGATTAGCGGCGTGGTGGATTTCAAGCGCGGCTATTGAGCGCGAGCCAGAAACATTCGAAGGAGACAAGCATGATTCCATCCAGAGTAAAAATCGTCGAAGTCGGGCCGCGCGATGGCCTGCAAAACGAGAAGACGTTCGTGCCCACCGAAACGAAAATCGAACTGGTGAACCGCCTCGCGCGCGCGGGCATCGTCAACGTGGAGTCGACCTCGTTCGTATCGCCCAAATGGGTGCCGCAAATGGCCGACGCGGCCGCGCTTCTCGCCGGCATCGAGCGCCGGCCGGGCACGATCTACTCCGTGCTCACGCCGAACATGCGCGGCTTCGAAGGCGCGCTCGAAGCGAAGGCCGACGAGATCGTGATCTTCGGCGCGGCGAGCGAAGCGTTCTCGCAGAAGAACATCAATTGCAGCATCGCGGAAAGCATCGCGCGGTTCGAGCCGGTCGCCAAAGCGGCGAAAGACGCGGGCATGCGCCTGCGGGCCAGCATTTCGTGCGCGCTCGGCTGCCCGTATCAGGGCGAAGTGAGCGTCGAATCCGTGGTCGATGTCGTCGAGCGCATGAAGGCGCTCGGCTGCGATGAAATCGACATCGCCGATACCATCGGCGTCGCCACGCCCACGCGCACGCGCGAAGTGATCGCGGCGGCGTCGAAGGTGTTTCCGCGCGAACGGCTCTCCGGGCATTTTCACGATACCTACGGCCAGGCCATCGGCAACATCTATGCGGCACTGCTGGAAGGCATCGAGATTTTTCATGCGTCGGTCGCGGGACTCGGCGGCTGTCCGTATGCAAAAGGCGCGACCGGCAATGTCGCGACCGAGGACGTCGTGTATCTGATGAACGGACTCGGGATCGAAACCGGCGTGAATCTGGACGAACTCGTGGACATCGGCGACTTCATTTCGCGAGCGATCGGCAAGCCGAGCGCTTCGCGTGCGGGCAAGGCGCTGCTCGCGAAGAAGGGCGGCGTGGAAGCATGTGCATGAAAGGACAACAACGATGATCGAACCGACAGAACTCGACGCCCTGCCCGATTCCGCGCGCCGCGTGGCGCTGCTGCTGAAGGAACGCGGCCATCCGCATCCGGTCGTGATGCTGCCGGAGACCGGCAAGACATCGGCGGAAGCGGCGGCCGGCCTCGGCTGCGCCATCGCGCAGATCGCCAAGTCCATTCTCTTTCGTCGCCGCGAGGACGACGCGCCCGTGCTGGTGATCGCGAGCGGCGCGAATCGTGTGGATGAGAAGAAGGTCGCCGCGCGCGTGGGCGCACTGGCCCGCGCGGACGCGAAGTTCGTGCGCGACAAAACGGGCTATGCAATCGGCGGCGTTTGCCCGATCGGTCACGCGGTCGAGCCGGTCACGCTGATCGACGAAGACCTTCTCGCGCTCGACAGTCTGTGGGCCGCAGCCGGCCATCCGCATGCGGTGTTCAATCTGTCGCCGCGCGAGCTGGTTGAACTGACGGGCGCGCCGGTCGTCGACGTCGCATTGCGCGAGACGGCGTCGTCATGAACGGCGTAGCGTCGCCTTGCGTCGATGTCTGCCGCATGAACGCGGAGACCGGCTTCTGCGATGGCTGCTTTCGCACCCTCGACGAGATAGCCGCGTGGTCCGCGTATGACGACGACGCAAAGCGCGCTGTGCTCGATCGCGTCGAAAGCCGCCGGCAGGGTGCGCGTGTCGTGATGATCGGCGAATCGTTCGAAGCGACGCTTTCGCTGCCGCCCGATTCGATCCGCCATTTCGCAACGCTCGTCGACGATCGTAACCCGTTGCATCACGACGAAGCCTACGCGCGGGCGAGTCGCTTCGGCGCGCTGATCGCATCGGGCACGCAGCCGACCGCGCATCTGATGGCGATGATCGCCACGCATTTCTCCCGATACGCGCAGCCGTTGGGGCTGGAATTCGGCATCAGGCTGACGCGCGCAGTGCAAGCGAACGATGTCATCACGATGCGCTGGCAGGTCATCGAAGCGAAGTGGAAAGCGAGCCTGCGCGGCGATCTCGTGAAGCTCGCGGGCGGTGCGACGAATCAGGCGGGCGACACGGTAATGAAGGCGACGGCGACCATCGTCGTGATGCCGGCATGAAAACGCTGCCCGACTCGATGACCGTTTTCGAGCGCGGCTGGCTCTCGTCGAACAACGTGCTGTTCATGAGCGACGACAGCACCGCGCTCGTCGATACGGGCTACGGCTCGCACGCGCCGCAAACCCTCGCGCTGGTGCAACGGAAGCTGGGCGCGCGCAAGCTCGATCTGATCGTGAACACGCATCTGCATTCGGATCACTGTGGCGGCAACGCGCTGCTTCAGGCGGCCTATAGCTGCGGCACGCTGATCCCATCGGGCGAAGCCGAAGCGGTTCGCGACTGGAACCGGGACGCGCTGACTTTCGACGCGACGGGGCAGAACTGCGAGCGCTTTGGCTTCACGGGCGTCATCGAAAACGGCGCGACGCTCGTGCTCGGCGGCCTGCCGTGGTCCGTGCTCGGCGCGCCCGGCCACGATCCGCATTCGCTGATGCTCTACTGCGCCGATGCGCGCGTGCTCATCAGCGCCGACGCATTGTGGGAAAACGGCTTCGGCGTGATCTTTCCGGAACTGGAAGGCGAAAGCGGCTTCGCGGAAGAACGCGCGGTGCTCGATCTGATCGCGCGGCTCGATATCGATGTCGTGATTCCCGGCCACGGCGCCCCGTTCAGCGATGTCGCGCGTGCGCTCGATGTCGCGTCGTCGCGGCTCGACTACCTGCAGGCCGATCCCGCGCGCAACGCAAAGAACGCGCTGAAGGTGCTGATCGTCTTCAAGCTGATGGAAGTGCGCGCGATGAGCTTCAACGCGCTTCTCGCGATGACCTCGAACGCCCGCGTCATGCGCGCCGCCGCGGATGCGCTCGCCGCGCCCAGCGAGCGGCGTGCGTTGATCGAGAAAGTCGTCGGGGAACTGGCGAAGGCGGGCGCGGTGACGGTCAGCGCCGGTATCGTATCGGCGAGTTGAAGCACAAAAAAAGAAAGCCGCTTGTCAGCTACGGCAAGCGGCGAACATAGACGTGATCAACGTCGAGACCATGCTAACCCGACGCTATTACACGTGCATCGGTGCTTTCCCTACAGAAGTTTAACGGTCAGCTAAAGACCGGATGACTGCCCGTCTTCTTTACCGGTTTCACCTCACGACGCGTCCGCTTTGAAGAACGCGAGCATCTCGTCGATCAGCATGTTGGGCTGTTCCTCGGGGATGTAATGGCCGCACGGCAACGCCTCGCCGCTCACATCGCGGGCGACGCGCCGCCATTCTTCGAGCGCGTCGAAGCATCGTTCGATCACGCCTTCCTTGCCCCACAAGACGCGCAGCGGACACGCGACCCTCGCGCCGCGTTCGAGGTCGGCGCGATCGTGCTCCAGGTCGATGCTCGCCGACGCACGATAGTCCTCGCACATCGCGTAGATGGCGCCGGGCTGCGCCAAGGCATCGCGATACGCCTGCAACGCATGCGGTGCGAACGGGGCGAGGCCGGCGTGACGATTGCCCATCACGCGATCGATATACGCGTTCGGATTGCCGCCGATCAGCAACTCCGGCAGCGGCGACGGCTGGATCAGCAAGAACCAGTGAAAGTAGGCGGTTGCGAACTCACGGTCGGTCGCTTCGTACATGGCGAGCGTCGGCGCGATGTCGAGCAGCATCAGGCGATCGACGGCATCGGGAAAGTCCATCGCCATGCGATGCGCGACTCTTGCGCCGCGATCGTGCGCGCAGACGAGAAATCGCTCGAAGCCGAAGTGACGCATCACCGCGATCTGATCGGCGGCCATTGCGCGCTTCGAATACGGCGTGTGATGCTCGTCGCTCTCGGGCTTTCCCGATGCGCCATAACCGCGCAGATCCGTCGCGATGACGGTGAAGTGGCGCGCGAGAACATCGGCGCACTTGTGCCAGATCTCGTGCGTTTGCGGGTGGCCGTGCAGCAGCAGAAGCGGCGGACCGTCGCCGCCCTTCACGCCTGCAATGACGACGCCCGCATCGGCGCCTTCGATCCGGAACGGCTCGTAATCGGCGAAAGGCATGGTGTGTTCTTGTTGTGAGGTTCGACTCATTGTAGGCGTGGCGTCAGAACTGCTTCACGTCGATCGTCGCCTTTGCCCCGAAACCGAAGAAGTCCTCGGAATTTGCGGATCGCTCCGAGACGTGTCGTGCCTATAATCGAACGATTGTTCTCAGGCGGCGTCCCGGTGCATGCTTATAAGCGCCGCTTCGAAGGCCGCAAGAACATCAATCTGGAGACTCGCGCATGGCACTTCCAGCCGTCCTGCAAAACCTCGCGTTGCCGGTCATCGGCTCGCCGATGTTCATCGTCAGTTATCCCGAACTCGTGCTTGCGCAATGCAAGGCGGGCATCGTCGGATCGTTTCCCGCGTTGAACGCGCGGCCGGCCGAATTGCTCGACGAATGGCTCACGCAGATTCAGGCGTCGCTCGCGGAATACCGGGCGGCGAATCCCGATGCCGTCATCGGGCCGGTCGCGGTGAATCAGATCGTGCATCAGTCGAACGCGCGGCTCGAACACGACATGCGCGTGTGCGTCGAACATAAGGTGCCGATCTTCATCACGAGCCTGCGTGCGCCCGTCAAGGAGATGATCGACGCGGTGCATTCCTACGGCGGGATCGTGCTGCACGACGTCATCAATCTGCGTCACGCGCAGAAGGCGCTGGAAGCCGGCGTCGACGGACTGATTCTCGTCGCGGCGGGCGCGGGCGGGCACGCGGGCACGACTTCGCCGTTTGCGCTCGTCGGCGAAGTGCGGCGCATGTTCGACGGGCCGATCGTGCTGTCGGGTTCCATCGCCAATGGCGGATCGATTCTCGCGGCTCAGGCGATGGGCGCGGACCTCGCCTATATGGGCACGCGCTTCATCGCGACCCGCGAGGCGCACGCACTCGAAAGCTACAAGCAGGCGATCGTCGATGCGAACGCGTCCGATATTGTCTATACGAACCTGTTCACGGGCGTGCACGGCAACTACATCCGCCAGAGCATCGTGAATGCGGGGCTGGACCCGGACGCGCTTCCCGAATCCGATAAAACCGCGATGAACTTCGGCGACGGTTCGAGCAAGACAAAAGCGTGGAAGGACATCTGGGGCGCGGGCCAGGGCGTCGGCCTGATGAACGACGTGCCGAGCGTGGCCGAACTGGTCGCGCGGCTCAAGCGCGAATACGACGACACGAAGGCGCGCCTCGCGATTCGCTGACGCGTTCGTCGTCCGGACAAAAAAACACCGCGTACTCGACGCGGTGTTTTCGTTTGTGCCCGGCGTGCTTCAGAACTTCGCGCGGACGCCGACGCCGAAGGTATCGCCCGACGAGATGCCCGAGTATTTGTCGTTCAGGTAGGCCGCATAGACATCGGTGCGCTTCGAGAGCGGATAGTCGTAACCGACGGCCCAGCTCTTGTGCGTCTGGTCGAGGCCGCCGTTGCTGCGCGAGTACGCGTACGACGCCATCACCGTACCCGGGCCGACCGGCACCGTCACACCGCCCTGCCCCGTGTTGACGTGGAACGAAGTCGGCTCGATGTCGTTCTTCGTGTACATGTACTGGGCGAAGAACTTGACGTACTTCATGTCGTACGACGCGCCCAGTTGCGCGACGCTCTGGCTCTTGAAGCCCGGCGTGACGAACGCATTCGACGTGGGCAGGTCGCCCGGCGTCGCATTGAAGTTGACGTACTGGTACACGCCGGTCGCCGCAAACGGGCCGTGGAAGTACAGGAACTGTGCGCTCCACTTCTTCGAGCGGCCATCGCCCGCGTTGTTGCCGAACGCGTACATCGCGCTGCCCGACAGGCCGTTGAAGTCCGGCGTCGTGTACTGGACGGCGTTGTTCCAGCCGGAATCGCCCGTCACGCCCTGATCCGTCGTGTAGGTCGGGAACGTGCCCTGGCCGAGGAACACGTGCGACACCATCGGCGAGAAGACGTACGAGTCGACGAACGGGTTGAAGAGAATCGTCGAGACGAAGAGCTGCGTAGTCAGGCGGCCCGCGGTGAACGTGCCGATCGGACCTTGAATGCCGACGTACGAGTTGCGGGCGAAGAACGTGTCGCCGTCGAAGCGGCCATAACGGCCGTTCTGCGCGCGGAAGAAGCTCTCGAGGGTGAAGATCGCCTTGTAGCCGCCGCCCAGGTCTTCCGCACCCTTCATGCCCCAGTACGACGTCGACATGCCGCCGCCGCTCACGTTCCAGGCGCGGTCGCTGCCCGGAAACTTCGTTGCGCCGACCCATTCGTCGACCTGGCCGTAGAGCGATACGCTCGACTGCGCGTGAGCGGCGCCTGCCGCGAAAAAGCCGATCATCGCTGCGACGACGGTCGCCTTGACCGTTGCTTTCACCGTTTTCTGCGTCGCACGGTTGACGGTTGGCTTCATGAACTCTCCTGTCTTTGTCAAAAATTAAAAGCGGGGCGAGCGAGGGACGTTAATCGCCATCGTCTGACCGGCGTGATGGGCTTCTGAGCGAGGGCGTCGCGTGGGGAGCGGCACCATCTTTACGGACCATTTATCCGGTCAAAAATGTTTCTGGTTATCGCGGGTATAGCGGTTTCATTACTCCGTGGCGCATTCGTCGATGACGCCGCCGGCTCGCATTCACAGTCACGCGTTACAGCGACGTGTTTTGCCGCACCGGAGCATTGAACCGGCGGGCCCGAGAACGCGATGAAAGGAGTTTGGAAACTACTGGATGCACGCAATCAGCCGAAGGCCGCATTGTCCGTGCGCGCAAAAAGGAGGGGAATGTCTGGGAGGAATTGTGACGCGTCACTGTGGCGAGATTACGTCACCGTGACACGCGCGCTGGACGCGCCAATAATTTTTGGATAACTGCGCTTGAGCCGTAATCGACGCATGGCGGCCATCGCCGCTATGCCGCCGCGATCAGTTACGGAAGTTGGAAGTGGCCGGGGCACGGCCATCGTCGGATGGGCGGCCCTGCGAGCGCGGCACGCTGCGCTCCTGGTTGTAGCGCGTGATGTCCGCGCGTATCGACCCTGCGGCGCGGAACGGCGCGGCCTGCTCGGCTTGAGGAACCGGGCGCACTTCGGCGCTGACTGGCGTGAGCCCGTCCTTCGCGGACACCGGTGTGTAGCGAAGCGACTGACGGTTGGCGGGCGTATCGGCATAGGTGGCCGGCGACACCCACTCGACGCGCGGTCCGGCGAGCGCGAACGAACCCGCAACCGCCAGCGCAGCGAGCGCGGAGGAAGCCAGAAGCCGAGTGGTTTTGCGAATGCCAGTGAGCGCCATGTCGAAACTGCCTGCATCCAACACGAGTCTTCGACCGCGCATCGGCCATGAAACACGATCCGATCACGCGGGACGCCGGCCGCCGTTGGAGCACGCGAGACACGCATCGAGCGATGCACGGTCTCGTCGACCGGAGTATCCACAATTTATTTCGCCCGGCCGTAGCCGTCGAGCCAAAAAGTGTTAGGCCGTCTCGATGGTTGTAACACCATGTTACGTCAGAGTTTTTTCACTTCGCCGTACTGAACGCTTTGCTTCTTTCTTAGGATGATACGACGCGACATCCGCGCCTCGACGGCCCGAATGTTGCTGACCACCGTTCGCACTGAATCTACGTCCAGGCGTTTCATGCGAAAACAGAATCAATCGATCGATGAAATGAATTTGCCAATTCAATCGACTGCGGGCCAAAATCATGGTTTTCCCGGACGCGACGCGGGTTACGGCTGCATGCGCCGCCCGGCGATCGCCCGAGTGTGAGAATTCCTGATGGCACGGCCAAAATATCTTCCTGACAATTTCACGCTGGCGCTGATCGGCACCGTCACGATCGCAAGCCTGCTGCCGTGCCGCGGCAGCGCCGCCGTTGCGTTCAACTGGATCACGAACGTCGCCATCGGGCTGCTGTTCTTCCTGCATGGCGCCAAGCTGTCGCGTGAAGCCATCGTCGCCGGCGCAATGCATTGGCGGCTTCACCTGATCGTGCTGCTCAGCACCTTCGTGATGTTCCCGCTGCTCGGTCTTGCGCTGCGGCCCGTGCTGAGTCCGCTCGTCACGCCCGCGCTGTATGGCGGCATCCTGTTCCTGTGCACCTTGCCGTCGACGGTGCAGTCGTCGATCGCTTTTACGTCGATGGCCAAGGGCAACGTGCCGGCCGCCGTGTGCAGCGCATCGGCGTCGAGCCTGCTCGGCATCTTCATCACGCCCGCGCTGGTCGGCCTGCTGGTGACCGATCACGGCGGGGCGACCGGTTCGCCGTGGCACACGGTGGGCAATATCGTGCTGCAACTGCTGGTGCCGTTCGTTGCCGGTCAATTGCTGCGCCCGGCCATCGGCAAATGGGTGGACCGCAACAAGGCCATGCTCAAGTTCGTCGATCAAGGATCGATTCTGCTCGTCGTCTATGTCGCGTTCAGCGAAGCGGTCAACGAAGGCATCTGGCATTCGATCCCGTTATCGGCGCTGGGCGGTCTCGTCGTGGTGAACATCGTGCTGCTCGCGGTCGCGCTGCTGATCACCGCGTTCGCCGCGAAGCGCCTGGGATTCAGCCGCGCCGATCAGATCACCATCATCTTCTGCGGCTCGAAAAAGAGCCTTGCCTCGGGCATTCCGATGGCGAAGGTCATCTTCGCCACGCACGCGGTCGGCGCCGTGGTCCTGCCGCTGATGCTGTTCCATCAGATTCAGTTGATGGTCTGCGCGGTGCTCGCGCAACGCTGGGGTTCCCGTAAAACAATGGCCGAACCGGGGCGCAACAGCAAGCAAGTCGGCGCGCCCGCGCGCCGCTGAACCAGGCAGCATTTCCCTTTCCTCCGCTCCAACGAGGCCGCCGTGTGCGGCCTTTTCTCATTTGAGCGCTTCGGTATTGCGCCGTCGATTCGGCCAAACGGCATAGGCAAAAAAACCTGCTTATCGGCAGCGGTCTGAGCGATCGCCTGACGCCGTCCGACGCTTTGGCTTATGTCTTCCGGCCGAATGTCGCTCGGGAACAACCCTTGCCACACTTGACTTCATCCACGCGGACGACCGCGCTCAATCGAACATAGCTCTGGAGGATGCCTCGCATCATGCCGATTGCCTCGTCGACCGAACATCGCGCGACATCATTCGCGCGGCGCGCCTTTGCCTGCGATCGCCCCGACCGGCGTCATCCAGGCAGGGACGCGGGCGATCGATCGTACTCGACGCTCATTGCGGCATCCCGCCTGGATTTGCCCGCCCCCACGCGTTCCGCCACCGCAGTCGGGAGGGCGCCATGCCACGCGTAACGACACGCCATTCGATCACGCGCCGCGCGGACGGCAGCGAAACGGAGCGCATCCTGTCCGGCAGCGGCACGCCCGAAGCGACGTGGCAAGGCTGGCCGCGTCTTGCCGCGCTGCCCGAAGTCGCGCCTGCGGAACTGGTGCCGTCCGGAGGACGAGCCGTGGTCATCGCACCGCACCCGGACTACGAAGTGCTCGGCATCGGCGGACTGCTTGCGCTTCTGTCCAAGCTCAGCCGAAGCGTGCTGATCGTCGCGGTCACGGACGGCACCGCGAGTCATCCGCATTCCACTCAATGGTCGCCGGAAAGGCTCGCCGCCGCGCGTCCGCTCGAAACGCGGGAGGCGCTGCAGCGGCTCAAGCTGCGGCAGGTTCAGGTCGCGCGGCTTGGCCTGCAAGACGGCGCCGCGGAACAGATCGAGCCGGGCTTGCTAGGCGGTCTCTCGAAGTGTCTTCAGTCCGATGACATCGTGTTCGCGCCCTGGCGCTGCGACGGCCATCCCGACCACGAAGCGGTGGGGCGCGCGGCCTGTCTCGCGGCGGATGCGCTCGGCCTGCCGTTCGTCGAAGTGCCGCTGTGCGCATGGCACTGGGCGTCGCCCGACGACGCGCGCGTGCCGTGGAGCCGCGCCCGCCGTATCGTGCTGGACGATGCGACGCACGCCCGCAAGCTGCTGGCGGTGCAGGCGTTCAGGAGCCAGCTCGAACCCGACGCGACGGCGGGGCGCGCGCCGGTACTCGAAGCGCATACATTGGCGCGCCTGACGCGACCGTTCGAAGTCGTGCTTATCTAGACCGCACGGCGCTGTTTCCCGCGTTTTACTAAACAAGACAGATTCTTTCAAAGCCAATTAGGACGGGCTTTTACTGGTTTTCTCTAGTCCACGGATAGCACGTTTTCGCGATCTTTTACTATACAATCCGGCGAATCGAGCGAATAGTTTTGCGTGCGATAAACAGCGCGCTTCGGCTCCAGGACAGAGAACACCACGATGGCCACTACCATCCGCGACGTCGCCCGCGCGGCAAGCGTTTCGATCGGGACGGTTTCGCGCGCGCTCAAGAATCAGCCGGGCTTGTCGGAGGCCACGCGCGTGCGCGTCGTCGAAGTGGCGCAGCGGCTCGGTTACGACTCCGCGCAACTGCGCACCCGCATTCGGCGCGTCATGTTTCTGCTGCATCGTCAGCACAATAATTTCGCGGTCAGCCCGTTCTTCTCGCAAGTGCTGCACGGCTTCGAGGAGGCGTGCCGCGAGCGTCGCCTCGTGCCGTCCGTGCTCACGGCCGGACCGACGCAGGATCTCGCGCAGCAAATGCGGCTGCACGCGCCCGACGCCATCGCGGTGGCGGGCTTCGTCGAGCCTGAACTGCTCGGGCATTTGCAGACGCTTGCGCGTCCCATCGTGCTGATCGACCTGTGCGCGCCGGGCTTCCGCTCGGTGAACATCGACAACGCGAAAGGCGCGTCGCTGGCGATGGCGCATCTCTTCGCGACGGGCCGCAGGCGCATCGCGTTCATCGGCGGATCGCTCGCCCATCACAGCATCGCGCAGCGCGCGCTCGGCTATCGCAAGGCGTATTTCGATGCCGGCCTGCTATTCGACCCGACGCTCGAAATCAACGCGCAAGCCGGGCTGCCCGCCGATCTCGCCGCCGCCGACGCCATGGAGCGCCTCATCGCCGACGCGCGCGCGCGATCGAATCCGTTGCCCGACGCCGTTTTCGCCTATAACGATGCAGCGGCCCTCGCCGCGATGCGCGTCTGTCTCGCGCACGGTCTGCGCGTGCCGGAAGACATCGCGTTCGTCGGTTTCGACGACATTCCCGCCGCCGCGCACAGCACGCCGCCGCTCTCGACGGTGGCCGTCGACAAGGAAGCGCTGGGGCGACGGGGCGTGGAGTTGCTGCTCGAAGATCATCCGAACCCGCTGGCCCAGACCGATTCGCTGATGAGCGTCGAATTCATCGCTCGCGCCAGTTCGCGCCAGAAAGAGGACATCCGCACGCCATGAACCTGACCGCCTCCCCCGCCATCGCCGCTGCAAGCGAGCCGGCAGCCGATCAGCGCATCGACTTCCGCAGCCGCGACTTCCTGCGCTCGCACGTGCGCGACACGCTCGCGTTCTACGCGCCCGTCGCCCGCGATCCGTCCGGCGGCTTCTTTCACTTCTTCAAGGACGACGGCACGGTCTACGACCGCACGACGCGCCACCTCGTCAGCAGCACGCGCTTCGTCTTCAACTACGCGATGGCGTACCGGCATTTCGGCGACGCCGCTTATCTGGACGACGCGCGCCACGCCTTGCGCTTCCTGCGCGACGCGCACTGGGACGCCGAACACGAAGGCTACGACTGGGAGATCGAGTGGCGCGACGGCCAGAAGCGCACGCTCGACGGCACGCGCCATTGCTACGGCCTGGCCTTCGTGCTGCTCGCGTGCGCGCATGCGGCAATGGCGGGCATCGACGAAGCCAGGCCGATGATCGACGAGACTTTCGCGCTGATGGAGCGCCGCTTCTGGGACGCGAGCGCGGGCCTCTACGCCGACGAAGCCACGCCCGACTGGCGGCTTTCGGACTATCGCGGTCAGAACGCGAACATGCACGCAACCGAAGCGCTGCTCGCCGCTTTCGAAGCGACCGGCCACGTGCTGTATCTGGATCGCGCGGAGAAGATCGCGGGCAACATCACGCTGCGGCAGGCGCGGCTGTCGAACGGGCTCGTGTGGGAGCATTTCCATCGCGACTGGTCCGTGGACTGGCATTACAACGAATCGGACAGTCCGAACATCTTTCGTCCGTGGGGTTTTCAGCCGGGGCACCAAACGGAGTGGGCCAAGCTGCTGCTGATCCTCGAGCGGCATCGCGCGCTGCCGTGGCTTGGCTCCCGCGCCATCGAACTGTTCGACGCGGGTTTTTCGCGCGCGTGGGACGACCGTCACGGCGGCCTTTACTACGGCTTCGGCCCCGACGACAGCATCTGCGATCACGACAAGTACTTCTGGGTCCAGGCCGAAAGTTTCGCGGCCGCCGCGCTGCTCGGCGCGCGCACCGGCAGCGAACGCTTCTGGGACTGTTACGACGAACTGTGGCGCTATAGCTGGGCGCACTTCGTCGATCATCGGTACGGCGCGTGGTATCGCATTCTCACGTGCGACAACCGCAAGTACAGCGACGAGAAAAGTCCCGCCGGCAAGACCGACTACCACACGATGGGCGCGTGCTACGAAGTGCTGAACGCGCTCGGCTCCCCGAACAACGCACGGTGACAACGATGCCGACCGATCAAACCACTTTCCCGCAATTCGTCTCCGCCGGCGACATCCTCACGGACATGATCCGCACGGGCGAATCGAGCTGGCTGTCGCGTCCGGGCGGCGCGGGCTGGAACGTCGCGCGCGCGGTCGCGCGGCTCGGCCTGCCGACCGCGTGCGCCGGATCGCTCGGCGTCGATAACTTCTCCGACGATCTTTGGCAAGCGAGCGCCGCCGCCGGGCTCGACATGCGCTTCATGCAGCGCGTCGAACGGCCGCCGCTCCTCGCCATTGTCCACAAGACGCAGCCGCCGACCTATTACTTCATGGGCGAGAACGGCGCGGACCTCGCCTTCGATCCTTCGAAGCTGCCACAAGGCTGGATGGAGCGCGTGAAGTGGGCGCATTTCGGCTGCATCAGTCTGGTGCGCCAGCCGCTCGGCCGCACGCTCGCGAGACTCGCCGCGCAACTGCGCGAGCACGGCGTGAAGATCAGTTTCGATCCGAACTACCGCAACCTGATGGAGCACGGCTACGAGCCGATTCTGCGCGAGATGGCGGCGCTGGCCGATCTCATCAAGGTATCCGACGAAGACCTGCACATGCTTTTTCGCGGCCTGTCCGAAAACGACGCGCTCGCCCGCATCCGCGCGATGAATCCGCAGGCGACCGTGCTCGTCACGCGCGGCTCCTCGGAAGCCACGCTCTATGCGGGCGATCAAAGCTACAGCGCCCGGCCGCCCGCCGTGGAAGTTGCCGACACTGTCGGCGCCGGCGATGCGTCCATCGGCGGTCTGCTTTACAGCCTGATGTCCCGCCACGGCGGCTGGCCGGATCACCTGAAATTCGCGCTCGCCGCGGGCGCGGCGGCGTGCCGTCACTCGGGCGCGCATTCGCCAACGCTTCCGGAAGTCGAGGAACTGCTGCAACGCTAGCGCCACGCGGCCGTCATACGCTTCGCATAACTGCGTGCTAGCATGAATTCGATAGTGACGTTCCGGCCTCGAGGCGAATCGATCATGGAAGACACCACGTACACGAAGGGCATCTATACGGCGACGATCGGCGTGCGCGCCATCGATGGCGGCAAGTTCCAGGGCCTCGTTTCGCTCGCCCGCGACGACGGCGAAGCGGCCGACGCGACGCTCTACGAAGTCGAAGCCGCATCGGAGAACGAACACGAGGCGCTCGACGAAGCGCGGGCGCTGGCGCATCGCATCCTCGGGGAAATCGAACTGTAGAACTGCACGGTCAGTGCTGCAGGCGGAAGGCATCGGAGGGGTATCATGGCGGAGCAGGTCTTCCTTTACGGCGTCTATTCGATTCACGTGAGACCCATCGAGCTACAGGGCCCGAAATGGGACGCCGAGTACGAGATTCGCCATCTGGACCACGCCGTGAAGGCGTGGACGACCGTCGGCGGCGACGATGGCCTTTTCAATCCCGCCGATGCCGTCAAGCTGGCGCACGAGCGCGCAATCGCCGACATCGAAGCCGGCGCGGGCATCCCGAAGCCTCGTGCGTTTCCCTAATCCGCCGCTTTCGCGTGCGGCTTGAGGCCCAGCCGCTCCGCCTCCAGCCGATCGATTTTCGCGGCGCGCTCGTAGCCGTCGCGGGCGATCGCCCGTTCGACGTAATCGAAGAGCACGCCTTGCGGCTCGATGATCCGCGCGAGGAAGCCAATCTGCAGCGTGCTCGCGAGAAGCAGGTCCGCCGCCGTGAACTGCTCGCCGAGCAGCCATTCCCCCTCTTCGAGCGCGCTTTCGATCGCATGCTCGACGCGCGCCAGATCGCCCCATCCGAAGCTCACCGTATTGCCCTGTGCGCCGGTCATGCGCTCGGCCATGGCGGGTTCGAGGCATGAGCCGGTGAAGAACATCCATTGCAGGAAACGGCCACGCGCCGGATCGGCGAGCGGCACGCCTAGCTGCGACTGCGGATAACGGTCCGCGAGATACAGCAGCACCGCGCCGGATTCCGCCACGCGCACGGCGCCGTCTTCGAGCGCGGGCAGCTTCGCCATCGGGTTGACGCGGCAGAACGCGCTGTCGTTCTGCGCGCCCGCGCGGATATTCACGCGCACGAGTTCATACGGCACGCGCATTTCTTCGAGCATCCACAGCGCGCGAAAGGCGCGCGTCTTCGGCCAGTAGAAGAGCTTCATCGCCGTCCTTTTCCGTCATCGGTCGAGCCAGTCAGGTTAGTCCCAAACGGTGCGGCCACGCATGGCAAACCGGCTCCGGGTTTACATGTAGCGCCGCCGTTTCGAGAAGAATTTCCTCGCTTATCTCGAAAATCATCTCGTTACGTTTCCATGCGGGCGAGATTGAAGCGAGTGCGCAAAAACATTTCGATATCGTCGGCCAAGAATGGCGTATCGCCTCTATCCCAAAAAAGAGACACGCCCATGAACGCACGCGTCCCCGCCGATGCTCTCTCCACGCCTCACGTCCCCGCGCTTTCCGACTACCAGCTGAGCGACAACCTGAGCGCCACGAGCGGGCGCATTTTTCTGACGGGAACGCAGGCGCTCGTGCGCCTCGTGCTGATGCAGCGCGCCCTCGACCGCGCCGCGAACCTCAACACGGCGGGTTTCGTCAGCGGTTATCGCGGCTCGCCGCTCGGCATGGTCGATCAGCAATTGTGGAAAGCAAAGAAACTGCTCGCGTCGCATGACGTGCGCTTCCTTCCCGCGATCAACGAGGAACTCGGCGGCACCGCCGTGCTCGGCACGCAGCGCGTCGAAAGCGATCCGGAACGCACGGTCGATGGCGTCTTCGCGATGTGGTACGGCAAGGGGCCGGGCGTCGACCGCGCCGGCGATGCGCTGAAGCACGGCAAC
This sequence comes from Caballeronia grimmiae, assembly GCF_000698555.1. Lineage (GTDB taxonomy): Bacteria > Pseudomonadota > Gammaproteobacteria > Burkholderiales > Burkholderiaceae > Caballeronia > Caballeronia grimmiae. The sequence goes on from NZ_JFHE01000019.1 coordinate 75,609, forward strand.
GCGTACGGCTCGTCGCCGCATGGCGGCGTGCTCGTCGTCGCGGGCGATGACCACGGCTGCGTGTCGTCGTCGATGCCGCATCAAAGCGATCAGGCGATGATCGCGTGGCACATGCCGGTGGTGAATCCGTCGAACATCGCGGACATGCTCGAATTCGGGCTTTACGGCTGGGCGCTGTCGCGCTTCTCTGGCGCGTGGGTCGGCTTCAAGGCGATTTCGGAGACGGTCGAATCCGGCTCCACGGTCGATCTCGACGCAGTGCAGACCGTCTGGAAAGCGCCCGACGATTTCGCCGCGCCCGCCGGCGGCCTGCACAACCGCTGGCCCGACCTGCCGAGCCTGACCATCGAAGCGCGGCTGCACGCCAAGCTCGACGCGGTGCGCCATTTCGCGCGAACGAACAGCATCGACAAGTGGATCGCGCCGAGTCCGCGTGCGAACGTCGGCATCGTGACGTGCGGCAAGGCGCATCTCGATCTGATGGAAGCGCTGCGCCGCCTCGAACTCACCGTCGACGATCTCGATGCCGCCGGCGTGCGCATCTACAAGGTCGGGCTGTCGTTTCCGCTCGAGACGACGCGGCTCGACGCGTTTGTCGACGGGCTTTCGGAAGTGCTCGTGATCGAAGAGAAAGGCCCGGTCATCGAGCAGCAGATCAAGGATCACCTCTACAACCGCGCGTCGGGCGCGCGGCCTGCCGTCATCGGCAAGGCGACGCAGGACGGCGCGCCGCTGCTTTCCGCGCTCGGCGAATTGCGGCCGTCGCGCGTGCTGCCCGTCTTCGCGCAATGGCTCGCGCGCCACAAGCCCGCGCTCGATCGGCGCGAAAAAGTGGTCGATCTCGTCGCGCCGCAAATCCTCTCGAATATCGCCGATGCCGTGAAGCGCACGCCCTATTTCTGCTCGGGCTGCCCGCACAACACGTCGACGAAAGTGCCGGAAGGGTCGGTCGCGCAGGCGGGCATCGGCTGTCACTTCATGGCGTCGTGGATGGAGCGCGACACGACCGGCCTCATTCAGATGGGCGGCGAAGGCGTCGACTGGGCGTCGCACGCGATGTTCACGAAGACCCCGCACGTCTTCCAGAACCTCGGCGACGGCACCTATTTCCATTCGGGCATTCTCGCGATCCGTCAGGCCGTGGCTGCGAAAGCGAACATCACGTACAAGATTCTTTATAACGATGCCGTCGCGATGACGGGCGGCCAGCCGGTCGACGGCAGCATCTCCGTGCCGCAGATCGCGCGGCAAGTGGAAGCGGAAGGCATTGCGCTGCTCGTCGTGGTCAGCGACGAACCCGAGAAGTACGACGGTCATCACGATCAGTTTCCGAACGGCACGACGTTCCATCACCGCAGCGAACTGGATGCCGTCCAGCGCCGTCTTCGCGACACGCCCGGCGTGACCGTGCTCATCTACGATCAAACCTGCGCCGCCGAAAAGCGCCGCCGTCGCAAGAAAGGCGAGTTCCCCGATCCGGACAAGCGGCTCTTCATCAACGAAGCCGTCTGCGAAGGCTGCGGCGATTGCGGCGTGCAATCGAACTGTCTTTCCGTCGAACCGGTGGAGACGGAACTGGGCAGAAAGCGGCGCATCGATCAGTCGTCCTGCAACAAGGACTATTCCTGCGTGAACGGCTTTTGCCCGAGCTTCGTCACGCTCGAAGGCGCCAGGCTGAAGAAGGCCGAAGGCCATGCGTTCGATCCCGCCGAACTGGCTCGCCGCGTCGATGCGCTGCCGATGCCGCACGCCCATCTCGATCACGCGCCCTACGACATTCTGGTGACGGGCGTCGGCGGCACGGGCGTCGTGACGGTCGGCGCGCTGATCAGCATGGCGGCGCATCTGGAGGGTAAGAGCGCGTCCGTGCTCGACTTCATGGGCTTCGCGCAGAAAGGCGGATCGGTGCTGTCGTTCGTGCGCTTCGCCGCGACCGATGCGCTGCTGAATCAGGTTCGCATCGACACGCAGCAGGCCGACTTGCTGCTCGCCTGCGATATGGTCGTCGGCGCGAGCCCCGAAGCGTTGCAGACAGTGCGGCACGACCGCACGAAGATCGTCGTGAACACGCACGCGATCCCGAACGCGACCTTCGTGCAGAACCCCGACGCGAATCTTCACGCCGATGCGCTCATCGACAAGATGCGGCACGCCGCCGGACCCAACGCCGCCGACGCGCTGCGCACCTGCGATGCGCAATCGCTCGCGGCGCGCTTTCTCGGCGATACCATCGGCGCGAACATTCTGATGCTCGGCTTAGCGTGGCAACTCGGACTCGTGCCGGTGTCGCACGGCGCGTTGATGCGCGCGCTGGAGTTGAACAACGTCGCGGTATCGGCGAACAAGCTGGCGTTCGCGATCGGCCGGCTCGCGGCAGTGGACATGAACGCGCTCGATTCGCTGGCGGCGTCCGCGCAGCCGAAGCGCGTCGCGATGGACCGGATGCCGCTCGCGGACCTCATCCGCGATCGCGAGGAACGGCTGCTGGCGTATGGCGGGGCTAAGTACGTGAAGCGGTATCGTTCGTTGGTCGACAAGGCATCCGCGAATGAAGACGTGCAGCGCGCCGTCGCGATCACGTTCTACAAGCTGCTCGCGGTGAAGGACGAGTACGAAGTCGCGCGCCTGCACGCGGACCCAGCGTTCCGCGCCGCGCTCGCTGCGCAATTCGAAGGCACGGCCGGCGACGACTACACGGTGAAGTTCAACCTCGCGCCGCCGGTTCTGTCACGGGGCGGCGTGCCGAAGAAAAAGACCTTCGGCCAGTGGATGTGGCCCGTGTTCGGCGGATTGTCGAAGATGCGGGCGCTGCGCGGCACGGCGCTCGATCTGTTCGGCAAGACGCTGGAACGCCGCATGGAACGGCAGTTGGCGAACGACTACGAAGTCACGATGCAACGCGCGCTCGCGACATCCGACGCCCACGACGCGAAAGACCTGCAGGCACTTGCTGCGCTGTTCGAGCGCGTGCGCGGCTACGGTCACGTGAAACTCGCGAATCTCGCGATGGTCAAGCGCAGCGAGCGCGATATCGTCGCGCGCCTCGGCATCGAAGCGGCGACGGGCGATGCGGTGCGCGCCGCCATCGACACGATGAAGGGCGCATCGTCGCTGAAGGGGATTCCTGTTGTCGTCGCGAAGTGATCAGTCGTCCTCGGGCAGCCAGTCTATGTCGCCGCACAGGACGCAGCGCTTGCCGCCCGAGCGCGTTTCGACGGAAAGCGTGACGCACGGCATCGCTTCGTTGATCGACAGATACGGCTTCGTCACGTGCACGCGCTCGGGATCGCCGAGCGCCGCGCGAAAGTAAGGACGGCGCAGCCAGTTCGCGCCCTGCGCATCGACGAGCGGCAGAAAGCGCGCCTCGTGCGCCGCGCGGTCCGCGCGCAGCACGACGTTGCGGCCCGACTGCCGGCCGTTTTGATCGAGCAGGAAGCAGCGTGCGGCGTTATCGAGCGCCAGAAAATTCCAGCAGACTTCATCGAGTGGCTCGCCCGCCGCAAGCCGCTCCGCCGCGCGTTCGAATGCGCGGACGTAGGGCTGAAGCCGCGTCGCATCGCGCCGCTCGCGCGCTTCGGTTTGCAGGCGATACCGCTCGGTGAGATCGCTGATGATGGTCTGCGCGTGCGCGCCATCGGCGAGACCGGGATGCGGCCGCGCGAAGAAGAAGCCCTGAACGAAGTCCGCGCCGCTCGCGAGCGCAAGCTGCGCTTCGTGCTCGGTTTCGACGCCTTCGATCAGCACGAGCTTGCCCGCTTCGTGCAGCAGCGAGACGATGCCCGACAGCACCGCCTCCATGTTGCGCCGCTGTTTGACCGTGCGTTTGGAAAGCGGCGCGTGCACGTTGTGTCCGGCGTGCGAGAGCATCACGCGATCCAGCTTGACGATATCCGGATCGAGCTGCCAGATACGTTCGATGTTCGTATGACCCGCGCCGAAATCATCGAGTGCGATGAGAAAGCCGTGGTCGCGGAACTGCTGCACCGCCTGCGCGAGACGCTCGATATCCTCGGCGCTCTGCTCCAGCACTTCGAGCACGACGCGCCGCGGCTCGATATGCAGACGCTTCAGGTTCGCGAGCAGCGCGGCCGCGTGATACGGCTCGGTCAGCGCGCCGGGATGCACGTTGAGAAAGAGCCATTCGGTTTCCGCGCCGAGCATCTTGAAGTTTTCGAGATGCAGCGCCTGCGCAAGCCGGTCGATCTGCAACGCTTCGCCGACCCGCGCCGCCTGTCCGAAGACATCGACGGGCGATACCGGGCGATCCAGCGCATCGTGCGCGCGCAGCAGCCCTTCATAGCCGACCGCCCGCATGTGCGACAGGCTCAAGACCGGCTGGAACACGCTCGACAGTGTCCACTCGCCGTGCTCGACGGAATAGCGGTCGAGTCCCGACATTACGCCCAGCTCGAAGCTGCGCGGGGAGATCGTCGTCTTTTCGGGGTTGGCGATCACCATGTCGATGCCCCTGCCATAACCCGCGCAACCGCGATCCATCGCACTGGCCCCGCGCCAGTCCCGCTCGATGTGTCTTTCATGAACAGCCCTCGGTAATGAAGCCCGGAGTCTTAAGTAGCCCGGAGTCTTGGGGTCTGTCGATAAAGCAATGTCCATGCGCGCGACGCCATCGTATTTGTCGGCGTTTTTCGCTTCCCATGCACCGTCAGCAGGCGAATCCCGCACTTCGACGCACCGCACCGGTGCGCCTCGCAAAATGCCGTCGCCGGCGCGAACGGCTACACTTTTGCGTCACCCTGTCCTTTGAAAGGAAACCGGACGCCGCGCGCATCCGGCATTTCCCATTGCCTGCATGGAAATCGTCTTTACCGTCCTCATCCTGCTGATGATCGTCGCGCTGTCGGGCGTCGGTCTGTCGCTGCTGCCCGTCAAGCTGCCGCTTCCGCTGATTCAGATCGCCATCGGCGCGATGCTCGCGTGGCCCGGCTTTGGGCTGCACGTCACGTTCGATCCCGAGCTGTTCATGCTGCTGTTCATTCCGCCGCTGCTGTTCGCGGACGGCTGGCGCATCCCGAAGCGTGAGCTGTACCTGCAGCGCCGCGCGATCCTGATGCTCGCGCTCGGGCTCGTGTTCATCACCGTGGGCGCGCTCGGCTATTTCCTCCACTGGATGATTCCGGAGATGCCGCTGCCCGTCGCGTTTGCGCTCGCGGCCGTGCTCTCGCCAACCGATGCGGTTGCGCTGACGGGCATCGCCGGGCGCAATCGCATTCCGGCGAACCTGATGCATATCCTCGAAGGCGAAGCGTTGATGAACGACGCATCGGGTCTCGTCGCGCTGAAGTTCGCCATCGCCGCCGCGCTCACCGGCATGTTCTCGCTGCGCGAGGCGGCGGTGAGCTTCGTGTTGATCGCGGTGGGCGGGCTCGTGATCGGCGCGGCGATCAGCTATGCCGTCACCGAAATCCCGGCGCGCATCCTCAAGTTCTCCGACGATGACGACCCCGCCGCCGGCGTCATCCTCACCGTGCTGATCCCGTTCGCCGCCTATGTGATCGCCGAGCGCGCGGGCTGCTCGGGGATTCTCGCGGCGGTATCGGCGGGCATGATGATGAACATCCAGAGTCTGCGCGCCAGCATTCCGAGCGCGGTGCGCGTGCGCATGACGAGCACGTGGACGATGATCGAATTCGTCTTCAACGGCATGGTGTTCCTGCTGCTCGGGCTGCAGTTGCCGCACATCATCGGACAGGCGCTGGTCGAGGCGCATCACGACGGCAACGCACGCGTGGGGCTGCTGATCGGCTACGTGCTCGCGACCGTCATCGCGCTCTATGCGCTGCGCTTCCTGTGGGTGTATTGCCTGCGCTGGTTCGCGAGCCGCAGCGCGGCGAAGTCGGGACTCGAAAGCGCCGCGCCCGGCATCCGCACGCTCGGGATGACGACCATCGGCGGCGTGCGCGGCGCGGTGACGCTCGCGGGCGTGCTGTCCCTGCCCGTCACGCTCGATAACGGCGCACCGCTCGCCGGGCGCGATCTTGCGATTTTCATCGCGTCGTCGGTGATTCTGGTGTCGTTGCTGGTGGCGGTCGTCGGCTTGCCGGTCATGCTGCGCGGGACGAAGCGAGAGCGCAATCCGCACGCCGCCGAGGAACGCATGGCGCGCCTGCGCGCGGCGCAAGCGGCGATCCGCGCCATCGACAATACGCACGACGTGCTCATCGGAGAAATGGACGAAGCGGCGTCCGCCCGTTGCGCCGATACGACCGCGCGCGTGATGAGCATATACCGGCGCCGGCTGGCCTCGCTCGGCGACGACGAAGCGCCGCGCGCGGCGGCGAAACGAAGCGAAATGGTGGAAACGCGGCTCAAGATGGCGGCGCTGCGGGCCGAGCGCGCGGAACTGCTGCGTTTGCGCTCGGAACAGGCGATCAACGACGAAACGCTGAACAAGCTGATGCGGGAGCTCGATCTGTCCGAGACGGCGATCGTGAACCGCAAACGCGGAATGGCGGGGTGATTCGCCGGAAGCCCGAGCGGTTCGGGCTTCCTTGTCGTCGTCGGCTCAAACGACGCCCGAGCCGCGGCGGCGCAACAGCGCGTAGAAGATGATCGCGCCGAACGTGGCCGTCCCGATGCCGCCGAGCGCGAAGCCGCCCAGCTTGAGCGTGAAGTCGCCCGCGCCGAGCACGAGCGTGACAGCCGCGACGATCAGATTGCGGTTATCCGAGAAATCCACCTTGTTGACGACCCAGATGCGCGCGCCCGTCACCGCGATCAGCCCGAACACGACGATCGACACGCCGCCGAGCACCGGCCCCGGGATGGTCTGAATGACCGCGCCGAACTTCGGCGAGAAGCCGAGCACGATGGCGAACAGCGCCGCGATCACGAAAACGAGCGTCGAATAGATCTTCGTGACCGCCATCACGCCGATGTTCTCCGCGTAAGTCGTCACGCCCGTGCCGCCCGCGAAGCCGGACACGATGGTCGCGAGGCCATCGCCGATGAACGCGCGGCCGATGTACTTGTCGAGGCTGCGTCCGGTCATCGCGCCGACCGCCTTGATGTGGCCGAGATTTTCCGCAACCAGGATGATCGCGATGGGCGCGAGCAGGGTCATCGCTTGCGCATCGAAAACCGGCGCCGTGAAATGCGGCAGGCCGAACCAGGCGGCGTTGGAAACGATCGAGAAGTCGATCGGCTTGCCCATGCCCATGCCGTTCGTCAGCACCGCATAGACGATGTACGCGATCGCGAGGCCGATCAGAATCAGCAGCCGCTGCGCCATGCCCCGCGCGAACACTGCGACGCCGCCCACGCACAACACGGTGACGAGCGCCATCCACGAATCGAAGTTGCTGCCGCTCACGCCCTTGACCGCGATCGGCGCGAGATTCAGTCCGATCACGCAGACGATCGATCCGGTGACGACCGGCGGCATCAGCGTTTCGATCCATTTCGTGCCGACCGCCGCAACGATCAGCCCGATGATCGCGTAGGCCACGCCGCACGCGATGATCCCGCCGAGCGCGACCGCGATATTCATGTTCGGCCCGTGTCCGCCGTAGCCGGTAATCGCGATCACCAGACCGATGAACGCAAAACTCGAACCGAGATAACTCGGCACGCGCCCGCCGACGAGCACGAAAAACAGCAGCGTGCCGATGCCCGACATGAAGATGCACAGATTCGGATCGAAGCCCATGAGCAGCGGCGCGAGGACGGTCGAGCCGAACATTGCGACGACGTGCTGCACGCCCATCGCGATCATTTGCGGCCAGGGCAGCCGTTCGTCGGGCGCGACGACGCGGCCGCCTTGCGCATCCGGCTGGACCGGCCAGCGCGGGAAATATGAATCGGACATGGCAACGCTCCTTCTCGGCGATCTTGGACAGGCGCGAGTGTACGGAGTGGGTCGGGCAGTGGCAAGCGAAGCGAAATTACGCGCCGCTTACGGGACGATGGGGGATTTTGAGGTGGAATCGCCGGGGAGCGCGCGCTCTCGTTGCGAGCCGGCGCGCCATCTAGCTGACTAGGAGCAAGCAGTTAGGAACCGTCTTAGTTTTAGGAAAAGTCGTATGTAACGGTTCGAACGCGCCGCGTATGCTGACCGTGTGCGTATCCCCATGTATATGCACGAAGTCGTTGCAACTCTCCGATTACCGCCCTCGTTCCCCGGCTTGGGCGGTTTTTTTTTGCGCCGCGCTTTCTTGCGCGGCGCACGTCAGCAAAATCGCTTACTGACGCACCGGCTTCTTGGCCAGCTTGCGCTGCAACGTCCGCCGATGCATGTTGAGCGCGCGTGCCGTCGCTGAAATATTGCCGTTGTTCTCCGCGAGCGCCCGCTGAATGTGCTCCCATTCCAGCCGCGCGACCGACAGCAGCGTCGGATTCTCGATCGCTTCCTCGGCCGTCTGCTCGCTCGCTTCTTCATGCAGCGCCGCCAGAATCGATTCGACGTTTGCCGGCTTCGCGAGGTAATTGTCCGCGCCGTCCTTCACCGCCTGAACCGCTGTCGCGATGCTCGCATAACCCGTCAGCACGAGAATGCGCGCGTCCGGTTGCAGGTCGCGCAGCGGCGCGACGAGCCGCAGGCCGGAATCGTTGCCGAGATGAAGATCGACGGTGATCTGCCCGAACTTGTGCTGATTGGCGAGCTTCACCGCTTCGTCGGCGTTGTGCGCCTGATGCGGGGTGTAGCCGCGGCGCGTCAGACCGCGCGCCAGGATGCCCGCGAAAACCTCGTCGTCGTCGATGATCAGGAAGTTGGTGTCGCTCATTTTGGTTTCTCCTTGTTGACCGCAACCGGCGCTTCAGCGCTTGTGCGGTCCCTTGCAATGTTTCAATTTCCGCAAGCGGTTCAGGTCGCGCCGCTCGATTCCGTCCGCGCGGCCTGGCTCGATCCCGCGACCGCCCCGCGATCCGGCAGCCGCAGCACGGCGCGCGTGCCGCGCGGCTCGTCCGCGACCAGTTCGATCGATCCGTCGAGCCGCGCCGCCGCCGCAAACGCCAGATAGAGCCCGACGCCATGCCCGCCCTGCGTGCTGTCGACGGGGCCCGCGCCCAGCGAAGCGCGCAGCGCGGGCGGAATGCCGGGACCGCGATCGCACACTTCGAAGCGCACGACGCGCGCGCCGTCGTTCTTCTCGGCCACCGCTTGCAGCGACACGAACTCGTTGCTCGCACGCGCGGCGTTGTCGAGAAGAATGGTGAGAATCTGGCCGACGGCGACGGCATCGTCGATCGACACGCCCGCCGGCGTCTCGCCGACCTGTCTGAACTTCACGTGCGGATGACGCAGCCGCCATTGCTCGATGAAGCTCGCGAGCCATTCGTCGAGCGCCTGCCGGCTCGATGGCCCGCTCGCGCGGCTGCGCAGACGCGCGAGCGCCGACGTGCACAGCCCCATCTGCTGCTCGAGCAGTTCGAAATCGGCGGCATACGGAGCGAGGTTGCGGTCGTGCGCGGCGGCGTCGCGAAGTTCTTCGGAAAGCATCGCGATAGTGGAGAGCGGCGTGCCCATCTCATGCGCGACGGTCGCCGCCTGCACGCCGAGCGCGACCGCGCGTTCGTCGCGCAAATGGCGCTGCTGGGCATCGGCGAGCGCGGCGTCGCGCAGGCGCAATCCGCGTGACATGCGGGCCACGAACCAGCCGATCAGCCCGACGCTCACCATGAAGTTGACCCACAGGCCGGTGCGGAAATAATCGAAGAGATTGGCCGGATTCTCGATGTTGAGCGGCACGTAGTTGTAGCTCAGCAGCGCGTAACACGCGACGGCGAAGAGCGCGAGGCAGGTCATCATCGTCCACGGCAGGATGGCCGCGGCGATCGCGAGCGACGGCAAATACAGCGTCACGAACGGATTCGTTGCCCCGCCGGAGAGAAAGAGCAGCGCGGAGAGCGCGCCGAGATCCACGCACATCTGGCCGAACAACTCGAGATTCGTCTCGGGCCGCGCCCGCGTCACGCGCAGCCACGTCAGCCCGTTGAAAAGCATTTCGAGCATGATGACGAGCAGCATTGCGGGCAACGGGAGCTTCGCGCCGTAGAAAATCTGCACGACGGCGATGGTCGACAACTGGCCGATGATCGCGAGCGAGCGGAGCCAGAAAAGATGGCCCAGGTTGACGCGTCCGGTATTGGTTATGCGGTGCATGTTCCGTCGATTGCGTGCCGCTCAGCGCAAGCGCCTGCCGGCGTATCGTGTTCCATGCGGCATTATCCCGCTTGCGCGCACCCCGAAACCGCCGATGGCGCGATTTGTCGCACTTTGCGCGGCGCAGGCGCGGCTAATCGGAGTCGGCGGCGCGCGTCTTGTCGATCAGCGCAAGAAGGCACGCGCGGCACAGGCACGGCTCGCCGGGCAGCAGGCGATCGAGCGGCAGCGCGGGGAGCGCCGCGCACCAGCAGGCGGCGTCGCCCGCGAGCGAACCGCATCGGAACGGCGCGCCGCATCGTGCGCAGACGAGCGCGCCGTCGACAGCCGGTTCGCGTGTGGATTCCATGTTCGTCATGATGACGTGTTGATGACAGCCAGAAACATCACCGATGATTGCACGCCGGACGCCGTGCCGGAAAGCGTGGCGGCGTCGCGGGAAAACCATCCTGTTGCGCTGCGTCAGTCCTGTACAATTCGGCGTGTTTAAACGCTCTTCGCCTCGACTGCCGCCATGTCCGACCTTCCCGACCTCACGCAGATCGCGCCTACCCTGAAGGCTGAAATTCTGGCCGAGGCGCTGCCTTACATCCGTCAGTATCACGGCAAGACGGTCGTGATCAAATACGGCGGCAATGCAATGACCGAAGAGCGCCTGAAGCAAGGCTTCGCGCGCGACGTGATCCTGCTGAAACTGGTCGGCATCAATCCGGTCATCGTCCACGGCGGCGGCCCGCAAATCGACCAGGCGCTCAAGAAGATCGGCAAGCAAGGCACGTTCATCCAGGGCATGCGCGTCACCGACGAAGAGACGATGGAAGTCGTCGAATGGGTGCTCGGCGGCGAAGTGCAGCAGGACATCGTCACGCTCATCAATCATTTCGGCGGCCAGGCGGTCGGGCTGACCGGCAAGGACGGCGGCCTGATCCACGCGCGCAAGCTGATGATGCCGGACCGCGACAACCCCGGCCAGTTCATCGACATCGGGCAAGTGGGCGAAGTGGAATCGATCAATCCGGCTGTCGTGAAGGCGCTGCAGGACGACGCGTTCATCCCCGTCATCTCGCCGATCGGCTTCGGTGAAGACGGCCTGTCGTACAACATCAACGCGGATCTGGTCGCGGGCAAGCTGGCCGTCGTGCTGAACGCGGAAAAGCTCGTCATGATGACGAACATTCCCGGCGTGATGGACAAGGAAGGCAACCTGCTGACCGACCTCTCCGCGCGCGAAATCGACGCCCTCTTCGCCGACGGCACCATCTCCGGCGGCATGCTGCCGAAGATTTCGTCGGCGCTCGATGCCGCAAAGAGCGGCGTGCGTTCGGTGCACATCATCGACGGGCGCATCGAGCATTCGGTGCTGCTGGAGATTCTGACCGAGCAGCCGTTCGGCACGATGATCCGCTCGCACTGAGCCTCGCGCTTATTTATCGACGCTACCGACGCCCGCTGCCACGCGGGCGTTTCTTTTGACGCCACCGACAATGCGCCCCCATTCGCGCCGCCCGTCCCGCCGCCGTCCCGCCAAAACGCGCGGCCCCGTCTGGCTCTTCGACCTCGACAACACGCTGCATCACGCGTCGCATCAGGTCTTCCCGGCCATCAATCGCGCGATGACGCAGTACATCATCGATCGCGTCGGCGTGGATATCGACGAGGCGAACCGGCTGCGCGTCGGCTATACGGTGCGTTACGGCGCGGCGCTGCTCGGGCTCGTGAAGCATCACGGCGTCGATCCCGCCGACTTCCTGCACGTCGTCCATACGTTCTCCGATCTTCCGTCGATGCTGCGCGCCGAACGCGGCATCAAGCGCATGCTGCACGCATTGCCGGGCCGCAAGATCGTGCTGACCAACGGGCCGTCCGTGTATGCGCGGGCGGTGCTCGCGGAACTGGGCATCGAGAAGCTGTTCGAGCGCGTGATTGCCATCGAGGACATGCGTGAAGGCGACCGCTGGCGCGCCAAGCCCGATGCGCCGATGCTTCGCCGAGCGATGCGCCGCGCGCACGTGCGCCTGGCCGACGCCATTCTCGTCGAGGATACGCGCGGGCATCTCAAGAGCTATCGGCGGCTCGGCATTCGGACGGTCTGGATCGTCGGGCACCTGCCGGCGGCGCGAACGTCGAGCGGCGCGGTGTCCGTTCGCATGCCGGGCGCGGGGCGGCCGCATTACGTGGATCGCACGGTGCAGTCGGTTCGCGCGCTGGCGCTCGGCCTGCGCGGGCGGGCGCTCGGGCGGCCTGCTGCAAAGCCCTAAAGCGGGTGCCGGGGGCGCTTCATTCGAGGTCCGAACGGGCATCGCGCGTGCCGCCGCGATTGACGGCTTTATGACATTTTCCGCTATACTCACCGCTCATTTGAATTGAACAACGCGCCGATTTGCTGACTCGATTGCGGGCGCGCGAACCTAGGGCCAAGGCCCGGCGGTTCACTATAAATGCGGCTAAAGAGGTCGTCAGCCGCGCCCATGTTCCGCGCACAGCCGACACCGTTTAGCCGCTTCGTCAAAGGCGGAATGAATGGAATCGATCGGCATCGTCAGTCCCCAGTCCTTGCACTTCACCGAGCCGCTCGTCTTGCAGAGCGGCAGTTCGCTCGGCGACTACGAACTCGTCGTGGAAACGTATGGCGAGCTCAACGCCGCCCGCTCGAACGCGGTGCTCGTGTGCCACGCGCTCAACGCATCGCATCATGTTGCGGGCGTTTATGCGGACGATCCGAAGAACGTCGGCTGGTGGGACAACATGGTCGGCCCCGGCAAGCCGCTCGATACGAATCGCTTCTTCGTGATCGGCGTCAACAACTTCGGCTCATGTTTCGGCTCGACCGGTCCGATGAGCATCGACCGCACAACCGGCAAGCCCTACGGCAAGAGCTTTCCCGTCGTGACCGTCGAAGACTGGGTGCATGCGCAGGCGCGCGTGGCCGACCGCTTCGGCATCGAACGATTCGCCGCCGTCATGGGCGGCAGTCTCGGCGGCATGCAGGCGCTCGCTTGGAGCATCATGTATCCGGAGCGGCTCGGGCACTGCATCGTGATTGCATCGACGCCGAAGCTGTCGGCGCAGAACATCGCGTTCAACGAAACGGCGCGCTCGGCGATTCTCTCCGATCCCGACTTTCACGGCGGCGACTATTACGCGCATGGCGTGAAGCCGCGCCGCGGCCTGCGCGTCGCGCGGATGATCGGCCACATCACGTATCTCTCGGACGACGACATGGCCGTCAAGTTCGGCCGCGCGCTGCGCCGTGCCGAAGGCGCGCTCGATGCGTATAACTTCAACTTCGACGTGGAGTTCGAAGTGGAGTCGTATCTGCGCTATCAGGCCGACAAGTTCGCCGAATACTTCGACGCCAACACCTACTTGCTCATCACCCGCGCGCTCGATTACTTCGATCCCGCCAAGTCGCACGACGGCGATCTGACGCGAACGCTCGCCAGCACGAAGGCGAAGTATCTGATCGCGAGCTTCACGACCGACTGGCGTTTCGCGCCCGCGCGCTCGCGCGAGATCGTGAAGGCGCTGCTCGACAACAAGCGCACGGTCAGCTACGCGGAAATCGACGCGCCGCACGGCCACGACGCCTTCCTGCTCGACGACGCGCGTTATCACAACCTGATGCGCGCCTACTACGAACGCATTGGCACGGAGGTCGGCGCATGAACCAGAACACTCTCGATTCTCTCGCGCTGCGCTCGGACTTTCGCGCCATCGCGCGCTGGGTGGAGCCGCGCTCGACCGTGCTCGATCTCGGCTGCGGCGACGGCTCGCTGCTCTCGCTGCTCGGCGAAGAGCTGGAAGTGCATGGCTACGGCATCGAGATCAACGACGCCGGCGTGCTCGCGTGCGCACAGAAAGGCGTCAACGTGATCCAGCAGAATCTCGAGGACGGCTTGCGCCTCTTCGAAGACGACAGCTTCGATTTCGCGATCCTCTCGCAGACGCTGCAGACGATTCACCAGACCGCCGCGATCCTGCGGGAAACGGTGCGCGTCGGGCGCGAATGCATCGTCTCGTTTCCGAACTTCGGCTACTGGCCGCATCGGCTGGCGGTCATTCAGGGGCGCATGCCGGTGTCGAAAGCACTGCCGTATCAATGGCATAACACGCCGAACGTGCGCGTGCTGACCATCAAGGATTTCGAGGCGCTCGCGCCCGAAGTGGGCATCGAGATTCTGGATCGGGTGGTGCTGCACGGTGGGCAGTCCATCCGTTGGGGCGCGAACTGGCGTGGTAGTCTTGCGGTCTATCGCGTGAAGCGCCGGTGATTCGTCCCGGCTTCATCGCATCGACAACGCCTTTTCATCATCGACATGCCCGACACGCCACACGAGGCGCCCGCTCTTACCGCTCACGAAGATCATCCCGGCTGGCGCGCGTTCCTGAACACGCGCATTCTGATTTGCGTCGTTCTCGGTTTCACGTCCGGCCTGCCGCTCTTCACGCTCGTCAACCTGATCCAGGCGTGGCTCACGACCGAGCACATCAACGTCAAGCAGATCGGCCTGTTCGCCCTGATCGGACTTCCCTATACGTGGAAGTTCGTCTGGGCGCCGCTGATGGACCGCTACGTTCCGCATCTGCCGTTCTGGCGGCCGGGCCGGCGGCGCGGCTGGATGCTGTTCATGCAGGTGCTCGTGGCGCTCGCGATCGGCGCGTTCGGCTTCTTTTCGCCTGCGCAGAACCTCTGGACGGTGGCGGGCATCGCCCTGTTGCTCGCGATCTTCAGCGCGAGTCAGGATATTGCCATCGACGCGTACCGGCGCGAATTGCTCGCCGATACCGAGCAAGGTCTCGGCAACGCGGTCCACGTCAATGCGTACAAGGTCGCGGGCCTCGTGCCGGGCTCGCTGGCGCTGATTCTCGCGGGTTTCCTGCCGTGGAAAACGGTTTTCATCGTCACAGCGCTGTTCATGCTGCCCGGCATCATCATGACGTTGTGCATCAAGGAGCCGGAGATCCACGGCGCGCCGCCGAAGAATCTGCGCGACGCGATCATCGAGCCGTTCCATGAGTTCGTGACGCGCGATGGCTGGCGCAACGCGCTACTCGTGCTCAGCTTCATCTTCCTCTACAAGCTCGGCGACACCATGGCGACCGCGCTCGCCACGAAGTTCTTCCTCGATGTCGGCTTCACGATGAAGCAGATCGGCGTGATCGCGAAGACGGTCGCGTTCTGGACGAGCATCGCGGGCGGAATCGTCGGCGGCGTGTTTCTCGTCAAAATCGGCATCGCGCGCGGGCTGTGGATTTTCGGCGTGCTGCAGATCGTCGCGACCATCGGATTCGCATGGCTCGCGAAGATCGGGCCTTCGCCGCTCGCGCTCGGCGTGCTGTATGGCTTCGAGACGTTCGCGACGGGCCTGACGCTCGCGACTTTCACCGCCTATATCGCGAGCACGACCGATCCGCGCTACACCGCGACGCAGTTCGCGCTCTTTACGAGCCTCGCGGCGGTGCCGCGCACGGTGGCGGCGTCGGCGAGCGGGTTCATCGTCGCGCAGACGGGCTGGTTCGAGTACTTCCTCGTCTGCGTCGCGCTGTCGATTCCGGGCATGTTACTGTTGCCGTTGATCGCGCCCTGGAGATCAAAACGATGACGGTGCGGAGATTCGCCAATCGTGCGCTGACCGGCGCGCTGGCTGCGGCGTTCCTCACGTCGCTTGCGTCGTTGACACCGCTCGTCGCGCGGGCCCAGGACGAGGATCGCGCGCCGCCCGCCTACACCGCACCGAACAGCCAGGTCCGCTTCGGCGACACGGCGCTGTTTCGCAACCTGATTCCCCCCGCGACGCTCGAGTCGCAGTCCGCCGACGAATACGCGCAGATCATTCACGAGGCGGAGCGCAACAAGTTGCTGCTCGGCAATGACAACCCGCTCGCAAAGCGCGTGCACGATATCGTGAATCACGAGGTCCCGTTTGCCTTGAAGTGGAACGACCGCTCGAAGGCGTGGAAGTGGGAAACGCACGTCGTCAAGTCGAACGAGGTTCGGATGTACTGTCTGCCGGGCGGCAAGATCGTCGTGTATAGCGGATTGATCGAGAAGCTGCGCCTGAACGACAACGAAATCGGCATGATGATCGGCCACGAGATTGCTCACGCGCTGCGCGAACATGCGCGCGAGCGGCTCGGACGGCAGCAGGCCGCGCAACTCACCGCGGGCACGATGCCGCAGCTTTTCGGCTTCGCGGATGTCGGCTCGACGCCGCTCGGCATCGGCGATCAATTGCTCGCCATGCGCTACTCCCCCGCCGACGAAACCGAAGCCGATGTGATCGGCAGCGAGATCGCGTCGCGCGCAGGCTACGATCCGCGCGCCGCCGTCACGCTGTGGAACAAGGTCGATTCGGCCACGCGCCGCGCGGACAACGGCTTCATCTGGATGCATCCGTACGGCCCGGATCGCCGGCAGGATCTGCTGAAACGCATGCCCGACATGATGCCGCTCTACGCGAAGGCAATCGGCAAGAACATCGATCAGTTGCCGACTTATGCGGGCATGGGCCGGTTCAAGAAGACGGGCCGCTAGCGCGCTTATTTCTTCGCGAGTTTCCAGTCGTAATCGACGGTCAGCGGCGCGTGATCGCTGAACTTGATATCGCGGAACACGGAAGTGCTCTTTGCGCTGGCTGCGACTTCCTTCGTCGCGATCTGATAATCGATACGCCACCCGACGTTCTTCGCATACGCCTGACCGCGATTGCTCCACCACGTGTACTGCTCGGGGCGCGTGTCGAGCGTGCGGAAAACATCGACGTAGCCGACTTCATCGAATAGTTTCGTGAGCCATTCGCGCTCTTCGGGCAGGCAGCCGGAGTTCTTCTGGTTGCTCTTCCAGTTCTTGATGTCGATTTCCTTGTGCACGATGTTCACGTCGCCGCACACGATGACTTCGCGCTCCTTCGACAGTTCCGCCAGATGCGGCATGAACTCGTCCATGAAACGATACTTCGCCTGCTGACGCTCTTCACCGCTCGAACCAGATGGCACGTACACCGAAACAACGGACAGCTTGCCGAAGCGCGCTTCCACGTAGCGGCCTTCGGGATCGAATTCCTCGCTGCCGAAACCGATGATCACATCGTCCGGTTCATGGCGCGTATAGACGCCCGCGCCGCTGTAGCCCTTCTTGACCGCGTGCTGAAAGTAGCCCTGAAAGCCGTGCGGCGCGAGAAACTCCGGTGTCAGATCGTCTTGTGAGCATTTGATTTCCTGCACGCAGACGACATCCGATTTTTGCTCGCCGAACCAGTCGAAGAAGCCTTTCTTGGCGGCCGAACGAATGCCGTTCAGATTAGCGGTGATGACGCGAAACATACGCTTCCTTGTTATTGATGTCCTGATTATTCGACTTTGATGCCCTTCAGCGATTCCTTCGCCGGCGGGAATTCCAGCTTCATGCCCTGCATGGTGCGCAGAAGCAGTTCGGCAACCATCACGTTGCGATGCGTCTTTGAATTGCCGGGAATGACGTACCACGGCGCATAGTCCGTCGATGTCGCACCGAGCGCGACGGCATACGCGTGCTGGTAATGGTCCCAGAGCTTGCGCGCCTCCAGATCGGAGACATCGAATTTCCAGTGCTTCGTCGGATCGTCGATGCGTGCTTGCAGGCGCTCGCGCTGTTCGTCCTTCGAAATATGCAGGAAGCATTTGACGATGGTCGTGCCCGTGTCCGCCATCAGCGCCTCGAAATCGCGGATATGGCGATAGCGCCGCTCGCATTCGTCGGCGTCGATTTGCTTCAGCACGCGCGGCACGAGGACGTCTTCGTAGTGACTGCGATTGAAGATGGCGAATTCGCCGGCCATCGGCGCTTGCGCGTGGACACGCCAGAGGAAGTCGTGCGCGGCCTCGCGTTCGGACGGCGCGCGAAACGGCACGATGCGCAGGCCGAGCGGATCGACGTCGTGGAAAACCGCGCGGACCGTGCCGTCCTTGCCGCTCGTGTCCATGCCTTGGAGAACGAGCAGCACCCGTTGATGCCGCTGCGCGTGCAATCGCTCTTGCAGGTCGTCGAGTTGTGCGCCGATTTCGGCCAGACGCGCGCGGTCGCCGTCTTTGGTACCGGTGGAAAAGGGCTTCGCGGAGGGATCGACGGAGCTTAGATCGAATGGCTTGAGCTTCTTGCCGCCGTCGAAGAACGGGACGCGAAAGTCGTCGAGGTCGGTGTTTTTCGCCATGTCTCTGTTCGCCTTTTCAGTGGTATGGGATGGCCTGGCGTCGCAGAAAGCGCGCCAGGTTTCGCCCACGCACCTGAGCAAGCGTCCGCCGATAGTCGGAGGAAAGACGCATCCGCACCGGCGAAATTGTAGCAGTGACATTTTGTCGATGCTTGCGGGCAGCGCTTCGGCTTGTCGTAGCCTATCCGCCATTCCAATCCAGATAACGATAAGGATGGCAGACGATGAGGGATCTTACAGGGCGTGACGCAGCCCGCCTCGGCGACAAGACCGACCACGGCAGCACCATCATTCAGGCTGCGGCCGAACTCAAACATAGGGGCATCCCGACGGCGCTGGACGGGCACCTGACCGAGTGCCCGAGGTGCGGCGGGACCTATCCCATCATCGCAACGGGCGCACGCCGGCACAAGGGCGTGAAAGTCGCGCTGATCGGCGACAAGACCGCCTGCGGCGCGACGATCATTCCCGCTTGAGGGTTGCCGCATGATGGAACTAACGCAAGCCCGCACGCTCGGCTTTCGCTGCGCGGCCCTTCCCGCCGACGACTACTACGGCACGCCCTTTCTGGCACCAACGCGCCTGTACGGAACCGAGGCCATCGGCGAGATATTCGAGTACGCGGTCACCGCGAAGACGTTGAATAGTCGCTATTACTCGCACGACGAAGACGCCAATCTCGACCTCGACAAACTGCTGGGCAAAACCGCGACCGTCACCATCGAAGTGACCGGAAACGGAACGTTCATCCCCGGCCTGCCCGGCGATACCGGCGCGGGTCATGTCGGCGCTCACACGCGCGAGATCACCGGCATGATCACGGCGACGCGCTTCGTCGGCCGTGAAGGCCGCTCGATGGTGTACGAATTCACGCTGCGCCCGCCGCTTCATCTGGCAACGCTGAATCAGGAATCGCGCGCGTTCTTCGGCAAGGACGTCATCGCGATTTCGCGTGATGTGTTGAGCCGCTATCCGATGCAGGTCGATTACCGGCTGGGCGTCTGGGGTTTCTCCAATCGCGTCTTTCCGAAGCGCGACTATCAGCGCCAGGCGTGGGAAAGCGATTATCAGTTCCTGCGCAGGCTGTGGGAAGAATGGGGACTGTGGTTCTGGTTCGAGCATTCAGACGGCCACTGCCGGATGGTGCTCACTGACCTGATGAGCGCACACAAGTCGCACGGGCCCGCGCATAAGACGCTTCGCTATCACCCGTCGCGCGGCGAGCGGCTCGACGAGGAATACATCGATACGCTATCGATCCGCAACGTCCTCGGCACAGGACAGGTCACGCTGCGCGACTACGACTACACGAACCCGCACCTGGCGCGACCGGTGACGACGCCAGAAGGCACATCGGCACAGCCGCGCAATCTCAAGCATCCCCAACCTGAGCATTACGGCTGGGGCGATTTCGCGCAGCCGCTCGAAGACGGTCTGGATCGCGCGCCGAACGACAAGCGGGACGAGGCGCGGTATCTGTCGGACGTGCGCATGGGCGCATTGCGCTGTCAGACCCTGCGCGCGAAGGGCCACGGACACCTGACGGGCCTTCTGCCGGGCTATCGGTTCAGTCTGATCGAGTATCCGCAGCAGAAAGCCAACACGAACTACCTCGTGGTTTCCTGCACGCTCGATATTCGGGAAGTCGATGTCGAAGCAGCCGGCGCGCCGCCGTTTCGCTGCGACGCGGACTTCGAGATTCAGCCGGCGGGCGAGTATCACCGGCTCGAACAGAAGACGCCCAAGCCGCGCATCGGCGGACCTGAGAACGCGATCGTCGTCGGTTATGGCGACTATGAGCACTGGCTCGACGCGATGAACCGCGTGTTGATCCAGTTCGCGTGGGATCGCGAGGGCAAGTTCGACGGTGACCGGTGCGCTTGGGTGCGCGTGGCGATGCCGTGGCAAGGCTATGCGCGCGGGATGGCGCTGCCGCTGCGCGTCGGAGATGAAGTGATCGTCGAGCACGTCAATGGCGATCCCGATCTGCCGATCATCGTGGGCAGCGTCGTCAATCACGACAAGCCGCCTGCCTGGGATTTGCCGCGCAACCAAAGTCTGTCGGGCATCAGGAGCCTGTCGTTGGGCGACGGCCTGAAATCGAATCATCTTGCGCTGGACGATACCAAGGATCAATTGCAGGCTCAGCTTGCCAGTGACCAGAGTTCGTCGATTCTGAGCCTCGGCTTCATCCGCCGCATCTTCGGCAAGGAAGGCCGCAAGGAGGCGCGCGGCGAAGGGTTCGAACTGCGCACCGACGGGCATGGCGTAGCTCGGGCGGCCAAGGGATTGCTCGTAACCACCGAGGCTCGCACCGGCGCGCAAGCCCATGCGACGGACATGGGCGAGACGATCGGGCGGCTGACTCAGGCGCGCGACGTTCACGAGAGCATGGCCGAACTCGCGCAGCGGCACGGCGCGCAAACGGCGAGCGGCAATCAGTCGGACGTGGCCAAGTCCATTAAGACGACCAATGACGCGCTACGGGGCGTGGGCCAAGGCAATCCTCACTCAGGCGGCTTTCCAGAGTTCGCCGAGCCGCATCTGACGCTCGCCAGTCCGGCTGGCATACAGGCGACGACGGCGGGCAGCACGCACCTCGCAAGCGACAAAGACCTCGCGGTGACGACTGGTCGGCACATCAGCCTGGCGGCGGCGCGTTCGTTGTTTGCGAGTGCGCTGGAGTCGGTCGCGGTGTTTGCGCAGAAAGCGGGGATCGCGCTGACGGCGGCTGCGGGCAAGGTTCGCATCGAGGCTCAGAGCAATAGCGTGCAGGTCATCGCAAAAAAAGATGCTGAAGTCGTCAGCACCGATGGGTGGATCAATCTGACGGCTGCCAAGGGAGTGCGAATCAACGGCGGGGGAACCGTGCTGGAGATTAGTCCGAGCGGGCTCGTTGGCTTTACCAGCGGACAGTTTCTTGTTCACGCCGCGGATCATGGGACGGAGGGGCCGCAGTCTTTCCCGCCAGCGTTTCCCGTCCGATCGGTCAGCGAACAGCGTTCCTTGCAGCACCTATACCGCGACGACGAACCGGTCAACGCGGCGGAGTTTGAAATCGCCTACGACGATGGATCGACCTACAACGGCGTACTCGATGATGCCGGCAATGCCGATTTGAGCCACGCGCCCGTGGGCTCTGGACGCATCAAGTTCGGCCCTGATTCGCGCGATTGGCAGATCAAGGCTCTCGAGGACAACCGGGGTTATCGGTCCTCATGGTCCGACGACGATTTCCAGCGATCCGCTAACAGAAACAGTAATTGAAATATGGCAGGCGAAGTCATCAACA
>NZ_JFHE01000020.1 GCF_000698555.1 Caballeronia grimmiae
CGTGTATCAGTTTACAAGTGCCGATGACATCAGTCCCGGCTTCGTCCATGGGCTCCTCCACGATAGCAAGCAGGCCCGAGACCCGCATCGCTCAGACTACCATGCATTCGTCCGTTCAAACCGTCCCTTGGTCGAAGCCCAGCAGAGCGGCGCGAGCATGGCGAGAGAGGTTGCCACCAGAAGCGGCAAATCGCGAGGACCAGAGAACGTACACGCCGTGTTGGTAAGCAATAGTGCCGACCTCATCATCTGCAGCTTGATGTTCTTCGTACAAAACAGCGTCCGACCGTCATGGCGAGCTTGCCCGAGTCCGAGCACGACCGCCAGGCAGACGTATCGCAAGAGAGCAGGATCAGGAGCGAGACAGTCGCGCTGATTGATTCACGGTTGTATCGCACGCGGCGAATAATGCCGTTGCTCCGATCATGATGAGGATGCCAGAACCAGCGGCCCCTGCCCGTAACGAGGCGTCCGCTACTCGGTCCATCACGATCACGTTCGATTGGCGGTCACGCTTCCTCGTATCGATGAAAAGGTAAGGTCCTCGATGCCGCGGAAAACAGCGCGGCTTTCAGCTTCCTGCGTCGTCTTCACGCTTCACGGTCGATCTGCGACAGGTCCAGACCTTTCGTCTCCGGGGCGAAGCGCAAGATCAAACTTCCCACGCGGCCACGTCCGCTCGCCATTGCGACGCCGTGATGTCTCGATCCCACGGCCGGTTGGAGTCGGAAGATCGGACCACTCAGAAAGCATGCCCTCTACCTGGTTTTGATTACGACGGCAGTCGCATGTAACCGGTATCATATCTATGCGCGACACGAAGCATTCGCGCTTGGGGAGTTTTTCCAAGCCGCGTTGTGTCAGTCCTATTTAAGCCTTATGAAACCGCATACGCAAGGAGTTCGAATGAAAGACGAGACGAGCGCGCTTGCCGAAACGCGCAGCCGGGACACATTAGGCGCGATCGGATGCTCGAAGGTGGTAGCCGGCATGTGGCGCGTTCGCGAGTGGAACATGTCCGCCGCGGCGCTCAATCGGTACGTGCAGGAAAGCATGGCGTTGGGCGTCACGACGTTCGATCACGCCGACATCTACGGCGGCGGCGAGGTCGAAGCGCTGTTCGGCGATGCGCTCGCACAGACGCCGTCATTGCGCGGGAAAATGCAGATCGTCAGCAAGGCGGGAATCAGGCCGCGTGGTTCATCGGCAGGCGCTGTCGGGGTCAAGCACTACGATACGAGCCGCGTCTATCTGCAAGCGGCGGTCGAGCGCTCCTTGCAGCGTCTGAAGACGGATTATCTCGATCTGTTTCTCATTCATCGCCCGGACCATCTGGCGAACAACGACGAGATCGCCGATGCGGCCGAAAGCCTCATTCAGCAAGGCAAAATTCGCGCGTTCGGCGTGTCGAATTTCACGCCGCGACAGTTCGATTCTCTCCGCGCCAAAATCGCGCTCGCAACCAATCAGATCGAGTTCTCCCCTTTCGAACTTCAGGCACTCGACGATGATGTTTTCACCGCGCTGTCAGCGGCGGCAGTGTCACCGATGATCTGGTCCGCGCTCGGAGGCGGACGTCTTTTCTCCGAGACCGACGAACTCGCCGTCCGGCTTCGCCAGGAACTGACCACGCTGGCGGAGAAATACAACGCGCCCTCCTGGATATCGATCGCCTATGCGTGGATCTTCACGCTTCCATGCGCGCCTTATGTGCTCGTGGGTAGCCGGCGCGTCGAGTCGTTGCAACAGGCGCTGGATGGTCTCGGCGTGAGGTTGAATCGCGAAGACTGGTACGCAATCCTCGAAGCTGCGCGTGGGAAACCCGTTCCGTAAAGCATTTGCGCGCAGTGCGCAGTCCTGTCAATTTGGAAGCGGGTACAGCAGCACAAACCTCACTGTTCTACTGATCTCGTACGGCTGCAAAAGGCACAACTACGAGGTTACCCTGATGGAGCGCTCACAGCGGGGAGTCGATAATGAGACCGGTTACATTTCCCCTCGACAGGCATCCCCTGCCCTCAGCCGGAAGCCGAGAACGCCATGCAACGAATCACCTCCGACGAAGCCGCGAGCCTGGTGCGGACGGGCGACACCCTGTTGATCAGCGGATCGGGCGCCGGGCATGCCGTACCCGAGGCATTGCTAGCAGCGGTCGGGCGGCGGTTCCGTCACGAACATCAGCCGCGCGATCTCACATCGATCAGCGTGGTCGGAATCGGAGACCGCATCTCGCTGGGCGCCGATCATCTCGCGCAGGTCGGGCTTATCCGGCGCGCCATATCCGGCGCGCTCATCGACTCGCCCGGCCTGCTGAAGATGGCTGCAAGCGATCTGATCGAGGCCTACACGCTGCCGCAAGGCGTCCTCTCGCAACTCATGCGCGAAATGGCCGGCGGACGACCGGGACTGATTACGAAGACGGGGCTGCATACTTTCATCGATCCTCGTCAGCGAGGCGGGCGGCAAAGCCCGAGAACGGAAGAACAACTCGTCGAACTCATCCACCTCGACGGCGAAGAGTGGCTTCGATTCAAGCCGCTTCCCATCGACGTTGCGTTTCTCCGTGGCACGACAGCGGACGAGGACGGCAACATCACGATGGAGCAGGAGGCCGTGCTGGGCGAAATGCTCGCCATGGCACAGGCGACTCGCCGTGCAGGCGGCGTCGTCGTCGTGCAGGTGAAACGCATGGCGCGCAGCGGCACGTTGCCGCCGAAGCAAGTGAAGATTCCGGGCATTCTGGTTGACTTCGTCGTGGTCGAACCGGAACAGCGCCAGACCTACGCCACCTATTACGATCCGAGCTATTCGGGCGAATTGCGCGTGCCCGTTGCCGAGATCAAGCCCATTGCGTTCGGCCCGCGCAAAGTCATCGTGAGACGGGCCGCGATGGAGTTGTATCCGTCCGCCATCTGCAATCTCGGAGCGGGCATATCGACGGGTTTATCGACTGTCGTGGCAGAAGAAGGAATCCTCGATGCCGTCGTGCTCACGAATGAACAGGGATTGATCGGAGGCGCGCCGGTCACGGGCCGTGACTCGGGCGGCGCGCAGAATTTCGCCGCCATGATCGAGCAGACATCGCAGTTCGATTTCTACGATGGCGGCGGCCTCGATCTCGCCTTTCTTTCTTTCGCGGAAGTCGACGCGCAAGGCAACGTCAATATCAGCCGCTTTGGCAACAAGATCGTCGGGGTCGGAGGCTTCGTCAATATCAGTCAGAACGCCCGGCGCGTGATTTTCAGCGGCACGTTCACGGCGGGCGGACTGGACGTGCAATGGACGCATGGCCGCGCGACTGTCGTTCGCGAAGGGCAGCATCGCAAGTTCGTCAGCGCGCTCGAACAAATCTCTTATAGCGCCGCATTCGCGAGACAGCGCGGAAACTCAGCGTTGTTCGTGACGGAGCGGGCCGTGTTCCGGACTGGGGCGGCGGGGCTCGAACTGATAGAGATCGCGCCGGGCATCGATATCGAGCGCGACGTCTTCGGGCAAATGGCATTCAGGACGCCCGTCGCTTCCGATGTGCGCGAGATGGACGTCCGGCTCTTCGGGATTGGCCCGATGGGTCTCGCCGAGGACATGTCGCGCAAGGAGCGGCGCTATCGCTCGGAGCGGGTTGCCGAATGGTCGCGCACACGCGGCTGACAGGTTCGACGGCTTTCACGCTGTGGCCAAAGCCGTCGTCGAGCGATTCATCAAATAGTTAATTCACGTGATCAGCACCACTGACCGATTAGAGGATAAACCGTCACGCGTGGCGCTCGTGACCGGCGGAAGACGCGGTCTCGGCGCGGCCATGTCGAAGGCTTTAAGCGCAGCCGGATTCGATATCGCGATTGCGGATCTCGTCCACGATGACGATGCAAACGAAACGCTTCAGGTAATCCGGTCCGCAGGCGGGCGAGTGGCCTTCTTTGAAGCCGATATCGCGGACATCGACCGTCACGATGCATTGCTGGATCAGGTGCAGACGTCCTTGGGCGCTGTTGAGTGCCTCGTCAATAACGCCGGAATAAGCGTGGAAACACGAGGCGATCTCCTGGACGTGACGCCGGCGAGCTTCGACAGACTTATCGATGTGAATCTTCGCGGAACCTTCTTCTTGTCGCAGAAAGTGGCGCGCCGTTTCGTTCGCGGCAATGCGTCGCGCGAGTGGTTCCGCTCGATCATCAACATTTCATCGGCAAATGCTTTTCTGGTCGCGACCAATCGGGCCGAGTACTGCATATCGAAAGCTGCGATCACGACCTTGACGAAGCTGTTCGCCGCGAGGCTCGCGGAGTTCGAAATTCCCGTGTACGAAGTTCGCCCCGGCATTTTCCAAACGAAAATGACAGAGGTTGCAAGGAACGACTACGACAGGAAGATCGACCAGGGCTTCTCGCCAATCGCGCGGTGGGGGCGCGAGGAAGAGCTCGCGAAGGCCGTCGTGTCATTGGCAACGGGCTGTCTTCCATTCAGCACGGGAGAGGCCATTCATATCGATGGCGGGCTTCATATCCATCGCGTCTGACTTGTTCGGGTCATCACCTGAAGCGGTACCTTCGAAAAGATCCTCATCATGAAGGTATCGATCACCGGCGGCGCAGGCTTTCTCGGCATGCAACTGGCCCGTCTGCTGCTCGAACGCGGTGCCCTAAACCTCGAAAGTCATCCCGCCAGAATCGAGCGACTCACGATGCTCGACGTCGCCGCGCCTCGCGGCATGGACGCGAGCCACCTCCTTGACCGGATCGGCAGCTTTCTGGCTGAGACGCGTGCGCGACCGTTACCTCACGCAGCGATCATGCTGCCCGCGCTAAAGAACTTGCTGGAACGAGTACGCAGCGGCCAGAAGGATGCCAGTTCGGTCGCGGCCTGCATGACCAAAGGCGCCATCTCGGCGATGCGGCTTTCCGTCATGCGCGCGCTCGGTCCCGCCACGCTGACGACGCCGAGCGCGGCGCCGCCGTCCGGTGGGCGAATGGCCGCCGCTAACGCACTCACGCCCGGCTCGCCTTCGTTCACCGCGATTCCGTATCCGCGATTCCTGGTCGCCTCGATCTCTTGCAGGAGCGCGTCCAGTGAACGAATGACGTTCGGGCCGTACTTCTCCGAATCGCCGAATCCCACACGCAACACGTTCTCCGCCGCCTGTTCAGTGGCCAAAGTAGCGAGCCATGCCTTGCCGGTCGCCGTCGCGTGCAGCGGAACCGCGTTGCTTCCCAGCGTGGGCTGGTAAAGCAGCCCGCCCGTCGCGCCCTGAGCGTGCGCGACCCACGTCAACGAAGAGCCGTCGACCACCGCCAGCCGCACAAACTCGCGGGACTGGCTCGCGAGACGATCGACCAGCGGCTGGCAGATATCCGGGATTCCCGTGGCAACGAAAAATCGCTGCCCCAGGATCGCCAGCCGCATCGAGAGTCGATAGAAACCGGTCTCCGCGTCCTGTTCGGCCCATCCGAGGTCGACCAGCGTTGCGAGCAAACGATGCGCGCCACTTTTCGGCAGATCCAGTCGCGTTGCGATTTCACCGAGCGGCATCGCAACGGCACCGTCCGCCAGCAGTTCGATGATGTCGAGGCAGCGCTCTGCGGGAATATGAGCCATAAGGATTACCGGTCGAGAAAATACTATGTGCGTGCGACGAAGAAATTCATGATCGCGCCGATCTGGCCGGCGTGCATGTCACGGCCGTCCGCCCACTGGCAGCCATGATCGAGCGCGGCTTGGACGATGGCCGTGGGCGTCGAGGACAAGACGACATCGCCGATCAACGTGTCCGAGGTTAGCGCGCCCAGATCGCCCGGCAGGCCGTCGTCCGGACGCATGCCAACCGGCGACGCATTCACGATCATGTCGATATCGCTACGATCGTCGCTTGCGGCCTGCACATCGCACTCGGGAAACACCTTCGCCAACGACGCAATGAGCGATTGCGTCTGCCGTGGGTCCGGATTGACGATACGAATCGATCGCACACCGGCGTTGGCGAGCGCACATGCGATAGCGCTCCCCGCCCCGCCCGCGCCGAACTGCAGCACGCGCCGGCCGCGAACACGCGCGCCCTTCGCAAGAAGACCGCGAACGAAGCCTTCGCCGTCGAACATGTCGCCCGTCCAGGAACCGTCGGCCTCACGCCTCAACGCATTGACGGCGCCAATGCAGGAGGCTGTGGGTCCGAAGCGGTCCGCGAATGCCGCCACGCGCGCTTTCAGGGGCGCCGTGACGAGCAAGCCATCGAGGTTGCCCAGGGCCATCAACGCCGGGATGATTTCAGCGCATCGGTCGGCGGACACTTGCATCGGGACCAGAACGGCATCGATGCCGGCGGCCGCGAACTGTTCCGTGTACACCTGCGGCGACCGCACTTGAACGATCGGATCGCCAACGATGCAGAACAACCGGGTCTTCCCCGTGATAGCAGGCGTGCTCATCGCTGGACGCCTCCATCGCGGGAATTATGCCACTTCGCCACACGCTGCGACCGGTAGCGCCGCGCCTTGCCATGCACGTCCGCGCCAAGCCCCATGAGCGAGGGATTGAAGATTCGTGCATCCATTTCCTTGAGGGCCTTCGACACCGCGGGCCTGAATCCCATGTGCGCAATCACGTCACGTTCCACATCGATGCCGGGTGCAATCTCGATCAGCTCGAGCCCCTGTTCGCCGATCGTGAACACCGCACGTTCGGTGACGAAAAAGGCAGTCTGCCCCTTTGCGCGCGCCATCGACGCGCTGTAGCAGATCTGCTCGAGCTTCGGCACGAATTTCTGATGCCGCCCCTCTTGCCTGATGATCGTGAGTCCCTGCTCCCAGCCCACGTCGAGCTCTCCCGCCGTCAACGTGCCGCTGAAGACCATGCATCGCGCATTCGAGCTGATATTGATGAAGCCGCCCACACCTATGATCTTGTCGCCGAAGCGGGAGACGTTGACGTTGCCCTGCGCGTCGACCTCGGCGAACGAAAGGAACGCGACGTCCAGTCCGCCGCCATCGTAGAAATCGAACTGCGCGGGCTGCTCGATCATGGCGGCGAAATTCTGGCCGCCGCCGGAATCTCGTCCGGTGATTGGTGCGCCGCCGATGATCCCCTGCTCGTTGGTCAGATAAACCGCGTCGAGCAAACCTTCTTCGGCGGCTACCGTCGAAAGGCCCGTGGAAATGCCCGCGCCGAGATTGCAGATTGCACCGGGAAAAAGCTCCATCGCCGCGCGTCTGACAATGACCTTGCGGGGGCCGAACGGCAAAGGCTTGATGCCCTCCACCGGAATGCGCAGTTCGCCGGAGTAACTCGGATCGTAGTACGTCGCGTAGGTCTGCCGCTGTTCCGTATCCACGACGACGAAATCCACGAGAATGCCGGGGATCTTCACCTGCTTGGCCGGCAGGGTCCCGCGCCTGGCCATCCGCTTGACCTGGACCACGACGATACCTCCGGCACGGCGAGTCGCCTGCGCCATGGCGAGCATTTCACCAAGGACCGCTTCCTCTTCCATCGTGACGTTGCCGTCTTCGTCGGCGGTCGTCCCGCGAAGGAACGCGACGTTGACCGGCACTGGCTTGAAAAAGAGCCACTCCTCAC
Organism: Caballeronia grimmiae; assembly: GCF_000698555.1. GTDB lineage: Bacteria > Pseudomonadota > Gammaproteobacteria > Burkholderiales > Burkholderiaceae > Caballeronia > Caballeronia grimmiae. Next base: position 7,567 of record NZ_JFHE01000020.1, read on the forward strand.
CCGCGAGGTGGACGACTTCGACAAAGCCCTCCGGCGTACGCGGACTCTGACGGGCACCTTGCTGGCGCGGGTCGACGAATGTGTGCAACCCCGTCTTCGTCAGGAGGCCCGGACGGCCTGCGGCCATATCGCGCATCAACTGCGAAAGCACGCCCTGGGGTAAGGTATAGGCCTCGATCTTGTCTTCGGCTGCGAGACGCACGAGTCCGGGCGAGTCGACCAACGCGCTCGTGATTGCACGACGCAACAGGCCTTCGTGCGCCAGATGGCTCGCGCCCAACGCGGCTCGATCGCCCACGCCCACTACGCTGACTGACGTCAGTCCCTGTGGCTTGTTCTCTGCGAGAAAGCGCCGCTCCACGGCCGCAAGCAACGCCTCTGGCACGGCATGGCCTCCGCCCGATCCGCCGATGAGGATCGCGTCCCCGTCCTCGACCAGCTTCGCCGCTTCGTCTGCACTTATTCTTTCCATGATCCGCTCAGTCTTTCGTGGTCACTCGACGTGCCCGGCGACGTCCCGCGAAGCCGCCAGGCCGATCACTGTTCGCCCCAGCGCACGACGCGCTGCTCCTGCACGCCTAGCCCTTCGACGCCGAGCCGCATCACGTCGCCCGGCTTGAGATAAGCCTCCGGCTTCATGCCGAGGCCCACACCCGGAGGCGTACCGGTGGTGATGATGTCGCCCGGTTCCAGCGCCACGTACTGACTCGTGTCGGAAAGAATCTTCGCGATCGAAAAGATCATGTCGCTCGTCGACGAGTTCTGGATGCGCTTGCCATTCAGTTCGAGCCAGAGCCCGAGGTTCTGCACGTCGGCGATTTCATCGGATGTGACCAGCCACGGACCGATGGGCCCGAAGGTCGGAAACATCTTTCCTTTCTGCCACTGGCCGCTTCGTTCGAGCTGGAACTCGCGCTCCGAGACGTCGTTGCAGATGAAATAGCCCGCGATGTAATCGAGCGCCTCGGACTCTTCGACATAGTGCGCGCGCTTCCCAACGACGAAGGCAAGCTCCACTTCCCAGTCGGTCTTCGTCGAGCCTTTCGGAAGGAGCACCGGATCGTTCGGACCGGACACGCAGGACGGCGCCTTGCTGAAGATGATGGGGTCGGTCGGAATCGGCGCGTTCGTCTCGATGGCATGCTGAACGTAATTCAAGCCGATGGCCAGAAACGTCCCCGGTCGCGCGACGCACGGTCCAAGACGCGTATCGGCGCCGACGAGCGGAAGGCTCTGCAGGTCGATCGTCTTCAATTGCCGAAGGCCGTCGCCCGCGAAGAACGCGGGATCGAAGTCCTTGCAATGGTCGCCGAGGTCGCGAATCTGTCCTTGCGCGTCGATGATGCCCGGGCGCTCCTGACCGGCTTGACCGTGTCTTACGAGTTTCATTCGCAGTCTCTCTTGAGTGGTCCAGCGTTCAAAGTTCCGCCGGCGCATGTGCGAGCCGGCAGATTTCCATCGCATACGTCGTGCCGTCGGGGCGCACTTTTACGCCGAGCGATTCGAGCTTGCGTGTGTCGAGCAGATCACGGGCGCTTTCGGCCGCTTGCGGCGTGGTCGCTTCGACGAGTACGACCCACGCGGGCACGTCGAACTCACGCGTGCTCGACTCGGCCGTGTCAATATGGCTGCCGGATTGATCCGCCATATAGAGATGGCAGGCGACGACGCTGGTCAGCGCGACAGCACGAGGAAACACGTCCGTGCACAGATGCGTCTTCATCGCATCGGCCTCGGCGGCGGGCACGTCCAGGCGCAATGCCAGCACGTGGCCCCCGCTACTCGACCCGACCGAGTGCACGATTCGGCATACCGCTCTCGATGTGTTGCGGAAGTAGCGCAGCGTATCGACCGTTGCGGGCGTCGGCGCGTTCAGGCGTTGGAGATAGGCCGGCGACACCACCACGTTCAGATCGACCGCCTCGTACATCGTCAGCCATTCGGGGGAGTGACCCGGGCGGACGTACCGGCGTCCGCGCCGGAAACCCGGAATCGAAAGCCTTTCTGGAATGTGCTCCTTGTCGTGCCATTGATAAAACTGCTCGCGGCCTTCGGAGGCCACATCGTTCCAGACGAGAACCGCGCCATCCCCGAGCAAGGCTGTGTCAGCGGTTTGCGCGTTTTCAGTAGTGCCGATCTTTAAGTTCATCTCACTCATGATCTTTGTTTCGCCTCAATGGCCCGTGAACGACGGTGGGCGCTTCGAGAAGAACGCGTCCACACCTTCATGCAGGTCTCGGCTGTCGAAAATCTTCTGGAGCGCCACGGTCGACATCGACAGGCCCGCATCGAGCGGGAGATCCTGCGCGGCATCGACGAGTTCCTTGGCAAGGCGGTTCGACACCGGCCCTCGAGCGGCGATGATTCCCGCAAGTTCGAGCGCAGCATCCAGCGCGGTTCCGTCATCTGTCACGCGATCGACCAGACCCCACGACAGCGCCTGCGCGCAATCAATGGTCTCGCCGGTGAACAACATGAGCTTCGCGCGCGCCGGGCCTACAAGACGAGTGAGTCTCAGCGAACCGCTACCGGCGAGCCCGCCCAAACGCGATTCGGTCAGGCCCATCACCACGCCGTGTCGCGCCACGCGCAGATCGCAAGCCAGGGCGAGTTCGAGACCACCGCCGAGCGCCGCGCCGTCGATAGCCGCGATGGTCGGCATCGGCAGGCGCGCCAGTTGACGGAGCACCATGTCTTCGAAAAGGATCTTCTTCTCGGTGGCCTGCTCGCGAATGCGCGCGAATTCCTTGATGTCGCTGCCCGCGCAAAAAGCGCGCGACTGACTTCCATGCAGAATCACGCAACGGATATCGCCCATCGTGGACACTGCTGACAAGGCCTCGTTCAACTCGCGCAACAAATCGGTCGTGACCAGATTCAGCGGCCCGTGACTGATTCCCACTGTGGCGATAAAACCGTCCACCGCGGTCGTGACCAAACGGCTGACGTGTTCCGTTGCTGTGCTCATGTCGTCCTGTCGTTTGCCAGAGTTACGATGCGGCCGACGTGGCCTTAGGCACCTCGATACCATGCAGCACGCCCATGCGTTCGAAATGCCCGTAGATACGGTCGACGTAGGCCGCAAATTCCGGCGCGTCGCCGAGCACGATGGGGCGCGGACGCGGCAGATCGACCGTGATCTCGTCGACCACCTCACCGGGGTTCGGGCTCATCACGAATATGCGGTCCGACAATCCGACCGCTTCTTCCACGCTGTGCGTGATGAAGACGACGGTCGGGCGGCGACGCAGCCACAGCGCCTCAAGGTCCATCCGGACCTGAAGCCGGGTCAATGCATCCAGTGCGCCGAACGGTTCATCCATCAGAATGACGGACGGATCGTGAACCAGCGTCCTGACGAGCGAGACGCGCTGGCGCATACCGCCCGACAACTGCCGCGGATACTTCTGCATCGCGTGCGTCAGACGCAATTGCTCGAACAGATCCTTTGCACGTGCCTCGATCTTTTTCTTCGGGAGCCCGCGAATGTCGGCCTGCAGCATCACGTTCTCGAGCGCCGTTCTGAACTCGAGCAGCAAGTGATCTTGAAACGCGATCCCGACATCGGTGATCGGCTTGGTCACCGGATTGCCGTTGACCAGAATGTCGCCCTGACTCTGCTTGAGCAGACCCGCGATCATCAGCATCAAGGTGCTCTTGCCGCATCCGGAAGCACCGACGATGGAGACAAACTCGCCCGGCTGGATGTCGATATTGACTTCCTTGAGCGCCAGAAACGGCTTGTCGCTGTCTTGGCCGAAGGTCTTGGCTACGCGTCGGATACTGATCGGCACGCCTGACTTCGTCGCAGCGTCCCGCTGCCCGGCAACCTGAGTACTCATGACTTCCGCTCCTCGCCGCTCGCGGCGGCCGAACCACTTGCTGCGACAGCAGAAAGGGGAACCTTGGACACCAGCAAGGCTTTTTTGCCTTTCTGAACGACCCGGTCGTCCTGATCCACGACCGAGACATCGAAGGTCGCGATGGCTTGCGTCGGCCTCGACTTGCTTTCGCGAAGCTCACTGATCTCGTAGTTGACGAAGATCGTATCGCCAACAAAGATGGGGCTGAGAAACTTCCATTCGTCGATCCCGAGAAACGCGATCGCGGTCTCGCGCAACTCGCCCGTGCGCGCCCACATCAGGCCGTGCGCATAGGCAAGCCCGAGCATGCCGTGCGCGACGCGGCGGCCGAACTGGCTGGCTTTCGCGTACACATCGCTCGTATGAAGTTCGGAGAAGTCGCCTGTAAGGCCTGCGAATCCAACCAGGTCCGCATCGGTGATCGTTCGTCCGGGGCTGCGAAATTTCAATCCGACTTCGAGGTCCGAGTAACGCAGTCCCATGTTTCGCTGTTCAGTCATGACGATCCTTTAGTCACTTGCACGCACGCATGGACGACGTTGGCGGAAGGAAGTCGTTCGTGTAGTACGACTTCGGGTCGCGACCCGCCGGCAACAGACCGACCTGCGACAACAGATCCTGCGTCTTGACCCATTGGGCGTCTTCCGCTTTACCTACGTACTTCGCGCCGCCGCTGCAGAAGAGCGGCGTGATGGCCGCAAGCTCCGCCGTCGCCGTTTTCTCCGACAGATTCGGGAAGACCGCCTTCAGATCCTTGATCGCCTTGGCCGGGTTATCGAGCGCGAAGCTCCAGCCTTTCAGGCTCGCGGCAACGAACTTCTTGACCACGTCGCTGTTGTCCTTGAGATAGGTATCGTTCGCGAAGATCGAGGTGCTGACGGTCGGCACGCCGTAGTCCGCGAAGCGAAAATTGGTCAGCTGTGCGCCTTGCGCTTCCAGCTGGATCTGATACGAATCGATCGATCCGAGAATCGCGTCGACTTGTCCCTGCAACAAGGTCGGGACCATCGACGTCAACGGCATGTTGATCAGGTTGACTTCCGATTCCTTCAGCCCGTTCGCTTTCAGGAAAAGCGGAAGCATCGTCGTCTGGGACGAACCGGACGGAACGCCCACCTTCTTGCCTTTGAGGTCGCTGATCGAGTTGATATTGGTCTTCTTCAGAGCCGAGACTTCGTTGGGGTTGGATTGATAGACTGTCGAGATGACCTTCATCGGCGCGCCCTTCGCGATGAGCTGACTCACCGCGACGGCATCGGCGTAGGCCAACTGCACGCGATTCGCGGCCACGAGTTGAGCTGTATTGCCCGATCCATTGCCTTCGATCAACGTGACGTCAAGGCCCGCATCCTTGTAGTAACCCTCGGTGAGCGCCGCGGCAAACCCCGCATTTGAGCCCCCTGCTACCCAATTCAGCTGGAATGTGACAGGCGTCGCTGCGACGGCGGTGACGCTCACTCCGAAAACCAACGCTGACGACACGGCGCTTGCGGCGAGCGTACGGCTGATAAAACGAAGCATCTTCTTAGTCTCCAAAGGTGTTGGTGTCGGCCACGGCGACTCAGGGCCAATCGCTCTTTCGTTCTCGACGTTAGTTTTTATCGCGCTGCCAGGGTGTCATCGCCCATTCGGCGAATTCGACGATGTAGTTGATGGCAATGCCGATGAAGGTCAGCACGGCAATCACCGCGAAGGTCAGGCCGATGTCCATCGTGCTGGTCCCCCGGAGCAGCACATAGCCCAACCCCTTGTTCGCTCCGACGAACTCGGCGACGATCGCAGCCGTGGCCGCGATGGTGGCGGACGTCTTGATGCCGGAGAAGATGACTGGAAGCGCTGAGGGAAGACGCAGATAGCGGAAGGTTTGCCACGAGCTTGCGCCCATGGATTGCGTCAGATAGAGCAGACGATTGTCCAGGATCTGAAAGCCGCTGACGCTGGCCAGCAGCAAGGGGAAGAAGGTCATCAGCACGGTGAGCAGCACCTTCGACTCGATGCCGAAGCCAAGCCAGACCAGGAACAGCGGCGCCACTGCGATCTTCGGCACGAGCTGCAGAAACATGAGCGGCGGATAAACGACCTGTTTTGCAAGCGGCGACAGAGCGATGACGAGCCCTACCGGGATTGCAGTCACGATCGTCAGTCCGAAGCCCCAGACAATTTCCGTCACTGTGACGATCGAGTTGCTCCAGAGCTGCGGATATTCTTCGACGAGCCGTGAGAAGACCAGCCCGGGACCGGGCATGACATACGCGGGAATGTCGAAGACGCGCACCGCCGCCGCCCAGATTGCGATGATGGCCACGAAGGTCAACGGTGGAAGCAGATTCCAGCCGAGCCGCTTGAGTTTGCGCAGCCCGGCGGACGAACGTGCTTTGGGGCGTTCGGCCGCTCCCGGTTGCCCTCCGTTTCCGCTCTGCAGGCCATCGACCTGCCGCGACGATAACTTCAATGACATGAGTATTCCTCCCGCGAGTGAAGTGCAGCACGGTTGTACGCTTTGCTTGAGTAGCCCGGGCAGACCGTTCGGATCAGCGTCCGGCGCTCGATAACCCTTCAGATGCTACGTCGTTCGTTGATTGAACTCTATTCAATCTTGGCCGTAAGCTATGTAGGGAGTTTCCCGAGTTCTGGGTCTAACCCGCGCGGGCACTGGATAGTTTTTTAGTGGCGTGTCCATGCGCTGTGAGCAGGCCTTCTATTCCGTCGGGAAGAGATGCTGCGTTTCGACGCAGTGTGGTGACGTGGTCGCACCGCCCGCCGATTCGCGCAAGGGCGCAGTGATGAGATATGGCGTTGATACAATCGGCAACTCACGCGAACCCGGCCCGCGAGCCCGACATCCCCACGCATGGCGAAGAGCAAATCAGTATCGGTACAAGCGGCCGAACGGCACGTCGCCGGAAAGCGGTCGCGCAGCTCGGGCGTGACCTTGCGCGACGTCGCTCGCTTTGCCGGCGTGTCATCGGCGACCGTTTCCAGAGTGATGAACAATCCGACGGTCGTCTCGGACGAGTTGCGCTCCCGTATCATGGTCGCGATCGATCATCTTGGCTGGGTGCCGCACGCCGCGGCGCGCGCACTTGCAACCCAGCGGACCGGAACGATCGGGGCAGTTTTCCCTACACTGGCGAATGAGCATTTCGCATCAGCAATACAGGCCCTACAGGAATCGCTCGAACAAGCTGGATACACACTTCTGCTGGGCTGCTCCGAGTACGACCTCGATCGCGAATACCGGCAAGTCAGGACCATGCTCGAACGCGGCGTCGACGCTGTCGTATTGGTGGGCGAAGCTCATCACCAGGATCTGCAACCCCTGCTTCGGCAGCGTCAGGTTCCGTTCGTCAACACATTCGTTTATAGAGAGAACAGTGACGCGCTATGCGTGGGTGTAGATAACCACCAGGCATTCTTCGACTTTACGACTTATCTAGTGGGTCTGGGGCACCGTCGGTTCGCAATGCTGTCGCAGCACACCGATACCAACGATCGCGCACAGGCGCGGCGTGAAGGGGTTCGCGATGCGCTTGCCGAGCATGGGCTGGGAATATCTGCCGCTCACATGGTCGACGGCGTGTGGGGCGCGCGCGTCGGACGACAGCTCTTTTCGAAAGTGATGACTACGCCGCAACCGCCGACTGTGGTCATTTGCGGCAACGGTTCCTTTGCCATGGGTGCCATGCTTGAGGCGATGCATCAGGGCTACAAGATTCCGGACGATCTCAGTCTCGTTGGATTCGATGATTTTGAGCTCATGTCCGAGCTGCCCATACCGATTACTACCGTCCGTGTTCCGAGCGCCGAAATCGGAGCGAATGCGGCGAACATCATTCTTGCCGAGCTTGCCGAAGCGGGCACCGCCCGGAGCGTCAAACTGGACGCCGAGTTGATCGTGAGAGCCTCATCGGGCGCACCTCCGAAAGCTTCAAGGAAGCGTACTTAAGCACCTTCGCTTCGTTTTTATACGAACCGCATCTGTGACGCAAAAAGGTAGCGCGCGCGATCTTCGCGTTTGTATATCTGCGTTGCTCCACGAAGATCGGCGTCCGACTTGCGCACTTAAGATGCCAGTGCGCATGGTGCAATTACCCGAATCAGCGACTGCCCTGATTAGCGGTACGGCGCTTGACCAAAGTAGTGTGCCGAGTGCGGTCGTTCCTGCTAAAACCGAGTGGAAAAAGCGACGCTCACCATCTTTACGCTTCTCGTCGCCGTCGCTCCGGTATCGACCGTGCTCGAATGCGGCGTCGGTCAGTGCGACGACGATCCCCTGCACTATCTTCTACTCGAATGCTCAGCGTGCGCGCCGGATCGCCGCTGAAAAATCCGCATCCACAACGGAATGTTCGTGCCGCTCGATCAGGCAGCGTGCCTTGAGTTCATCGAACGTCATGGAACGATCGAGCAAACCGAGGGCGTAGCTGTATTCGTCGGCGTGTCCACTCAACAACACTTTCCAGCTATAGCGCAAATGCGGCGCGACGGTGCGGGCGTGTCGAAGGATGTTCGTGGTGCAGTTGTTGACGAGCGTGTGATAGTGCTCGGGACGCCCGTTCAACTCGTTCACGCGGCGCAGATAATCCGCGAACAGCGCACGCACGGTTTCTACCGGCACGTCTGCTCGATAAAGCGTCACGCGTTCGCGACGCACGTCGGTTCGCACGCCAATGAGATCGCGCTCGTCGGCGACCACGTAGATCAGCCTGTAATTCCGGAACAACCCCTTCCAGGTCGAGTAACGCTGTCCCTGCTTGCGACGCGTTTCGATTGAGATCGCGAGATAGCGGCCATCGTCGAAACCGAAGCTCACGAACACATGCGCAATCGACTCGTGGGTCCAGCGCGAGACCACCAGATCGACGCTCCGCACACTGCCGAGGCTATATCGAGCGTCGTAATAAGAGGGGATGGAATCGTCGCGGGTGCGATACGAGAAATTCCGGATGTTGCGAATGTGCACTTCATCGCCGTGATACACGGCGGACGCGGTGCGGGCGTATTCCGAAACCCACTGCGCCTCTTCTTTCACGCGCTGGCCCAAGACATATTCGCCACCAGCAAGACTTGTGTAACGAGATTCATCGAGACGAAGCTCGCGTGATAAACCTGATTGCGGGTGCGAATGGCGAACAGACAGCCTATCGCCACTAAAGCGGTTCTGATCCAGTACACGTCGCCCAGACTCGCGACGTGTATTTCACCTTTGATGAGCGAATCACCGATATCGATCACGCATTCCGTCAATAGCAGCCCAAAGAACCATCTGCGCCGCGACAGAAAATACTCGCGATAGTCCTGATACTCACGAATCGAATCGGGAAACAGCATCGCGCACATCAGATAGATGATGAACGCATACAGAATCAGATAGAGATAGATGCCGAAGGTCCAAACCGGAATTTCGCGCAAGGAAAATTCCCACCACCAGAACTGCAGGATGTTGAGAATGAGCGACGCGACCCACGCAAGGTGAATCGCGTAGACGTTCGTGCGCGTCGGATGCTGAATCGTCGAAGAAAGCCCTTTCAGCATGTGCGTCAGACCCAGGCTGACGATCATGCCCATGACGATCCGCACATGCGTGAACTTCTCCATTTGACGCGCCTCAGGCCCGACGCGCTCGGCGCGCATGACGCATCGTCAGCGCAGCCAGTGCCAGCCATCCGATTGCCGGCGGATGCGTGACCACGCGCAGCGCCCGCGCGTAGTCGAGCACGAGGCCGGGCGTCCACGCCATCGTGTGCGCGCGGTGACGGATCTGCGCCGCGATCCACAATTCCGGCATGACGACCAGACGCAGCACGTCGGCCCATCCGCCTTTCCGATATTCCGTGCCTTCGAGCGCGGCTTCCAGCGCTTCGGCGACCGTGCTCGAACAGTTGCGGCTCGTGAGGTTATAGATCCCCTTGGTCTTGAACTGATCTGTAAATGTTTCGAGGCGCCTCGCGTCGTAACGGCGAAAGGTGATCTTTACCGTTGATTCGCACCAGCTCGCTGCTTCCTCGGGATAGCTCGGCAGGTAGCGGCCCGCCACGTCGTTCGACGCATCTGCGCGAAGCAGGCGCGCGAACTCTTCGGGTGCGCGGTCGATTTCGACCGCAGGATACAGGCTCAAATACAGGTTGCCCGCTTCGAGCGCGGCGTGGCCTGTCGAAATCACGCCCTTCGAATCCACCGCGGCAATATAACGATCGATCACCGGGCGTCGAATAGCCTTGTCGCGCGCGGAGCCGACCGGCGTCCAGACGTGGACAACCATCGGCGTGAGCGACGGTTCGCCGGCGTGCGATGCCATGCTCTGCCCCGCGGCCGACGTGCGAAGACGCAGATAGAGCCAGACCATGCGACCGCCGCCCACCACGAACCACATGCCGATGCAATACGGAACGGTGCCGCGATAATGCGTCGGATACGGCTGAAAGAAGATGATCGCCAGTACGATGCTCAATGCCCCGAGCGCGGCAGTCGTGCGCCAGTGACGATAGCGGACGATATACGCCGCCGCGATCAACAGGCAACCTTCCAGCGCGAATCCGACGCCGAACAGCATGGCCAGCGCGAAATCCGTGTAGCTATGGCGGACGATGACCAGCACGCCGATCAGCGCGCCAATCACGCCTTTGGAGTAACGGAAGCTCGTCTGCAACGAAAGCCCGCTGCGCGTCATACCGATCGTGGAGATACCTTCGAGCAGCAGGAGCAACCCGAACGCCTGCAACGGGAACCACAGTGCGCCGTCGAACGCATCGAAAACCACGAACACGCCGATCGCAAACCATGCCACGCCAAAGGCCAGCAGCTTGGGTAGATGTCGCTGGGAGAATTGAGCCCCGAGCAGGAGCAGAAGAAGCTGGATCATTTGACGGACCTTGCAAGGGAATGGACGCGGCCAGTTTCACCCGCTTCGTCGGACGCCAGCGCATCGTACGAAGCCATGCTGCCGCGCAGGCAAAGTTGCAGCGCGTCGAGGGCGCGCGCGTGGCGCAGTATCGCCGCGCGGCCGTCCCTGCCCGCCAGTGGCGTGTCGAGTTCCGCGCGGGCCTGACGCTCGTCTTCGAGCAATGCGGTGACAACAGCATCTCCGCGACGGCTCTCGTCGAGCAGACGCACGAATGCCGCGACGTTTTCGCGCGATATCGACCGCGCTTTCTCGTTGATCGCCAATGCCCGGTTCCAGATCGAAATGGCGATCGCGGCGACCCAGACGAGCAGATTGGCAGGAACGACCCACACGGGCAGCGGCAAGGTCTGCTCCGCGCCGCGCAGCCACGCCTGATGCTCCGCGGCCGTCATCTTTGCGATGACACCCGCATTGAGCACCGCGTCTTCCAGCGCGTGGTGCCGGGCAACTTCGATGTCCACGCCCTTCGACGCAAGCAGCAATGCAACGACGAAGATCACGATGCCCGCGACGAAGATGTTCTGCCGATGCTCGCCTTCGTAGATGGAGCCGATCGCCTCACGCAACGAATCGAGCATCAGCACCGACGCGACGATCGGCAGTTCAGCGCTGCCAAGAAAGTTGACGATGCCATGGTTACCGCCGACCTGCGCGTGCAGCATCACGAGCACGGCGGTGACGAACACGGTGAGGATGACACCACCGACGGCGTCTGCAAATACAGCCTTCTTCATATCTGCCAGATTTATAAACTGAATTCCGAACACAGCCGTGGCGGCCGACGCGCCATTCGCACCCGAAGACGTGTCTGCATTACGGAATGCGAGCGGAAAACTTGAGGAGTTCGGGAAAGCACTCGTCTCGGCGTTCGAACGGCAGGCAGAAGTGGCTGATTGAGCTAATACAACGCTCGACTGTCGTTCACTGAACTAAACGTCGCCACTCTGACGGCGTTGCAGGCAGCGGCAATGCGGCGCAGCCGAAGATAACGCGCAATCAACGGCAGTTTTGCACTGCTGTTCGGCGCATCGCCGGGCCGACCAGTGCCTTAAGCTCCGATGAAGTTGTCATATCCGATGGCCGCCTCAGAGATGAGCGAAACGCTGTCGTTGTGACAGCCACCCAGAATCGCTCCTGACGCCATGACTGCCCTCATCCTCACCGAATCCGGATCATCAGCTTGTCCGAAGCCTGACCGCCACAAAAAGTGATGCGTGCTCTTTACCTATGGCGCTCCGTGAGGAAGATGGCACGCGGCCTTCCGGGCAGGATCGCGCTTGGCATCCTGTCGGTGGTCGTTACGACGATGCTCGGCTGCTGGTTGTTGAGACCGGCGGTTCCGCGCAGCATCACCATCAGTACCGGTCAGCCCGGCAGCTCGCTGTACTGGATGGGCAGGCAATACGCCAAAGTTCTCGCGCGCTATGGCATCACGCTCAACGTCGTGCCCTCCGATGGTTCGCGGCAGAACCTCGAGCGTCTGCTCGATCCGGGGCAACAAGTCGACGTCGCGCTGGTTCAGAGTGGCGTCGCCAGAGACCAGCAAGCGGCCGAACTGATGTCGCTCGGCAGCGTGACTTATGTGCCGTTGCTGGTGTTCTATCGCGGCAACGTCTTGACGTCCTTGTCGCAACTGAGCGGCAAGCGAATCGCCATCGGCCGGGAAGGCAGCGGCACGCGCGAGCTGTCGCTCAAACTGCTGGCGGCGAACGGCGTGACGCCCGGCGCAGACACGATGCTGCTATCGACCGACGGGCTCGAAGCGGCCACTCAGCTCGTCGATGGCGAGGCTGATGCCGTCATCCTGAGCGGAGACTCGGCCACGCGCGCGCTCATGCTGCGTCTCTATAGGGTTCCAGGCATCTCCCTCATGGATTTCGCCGATGCGCCCGCGTATACGCGGCGCTTTTCTTATCTCGACGAGATCGACCTGCCGCCCGGCATACTCGATCTCGGCCGGCGCATTCCGCCGCAGACGGTGCACCTCATCGCGCCGACTGTCGAGCTAGTGGCGCGCAAGGGCCTGCATCCCGCGCTGTCCGACCTGCTCATCGAGGCGGCACAGGAAGTCCATGGAAAATCGACGATCATGCAGCGGGCAGGACAGTTTCCCAATCCGATCGCGCGTGATTTTCCGATCAGCGAGGAGGCGACTCGTTACTACCGTTCCGGAAAGAGCTACCTCTACCGCACGCTGCCCTTCTGGCTCGCGAGTGCGACGGATCGGGCGCTCCTGTTGCTCGTGCCGCTCATGGTGCTGATCGTTCCGGCGCTGCGGCTGATTCCCGCGCTATATCGCTGGCGGGTCCGATCACGCATCTACCGGTTCTATGGCCGTCTGCTGGCGGTCGAGCGCAAGGCGCTCGCACTGGCCGCTGGCGACGACCGTCGCCCGCTGCTTGCGGAACTGGCTTCCGTCGAACAGTCGCTGGACAGCATACGGCTTCCGCTTGCCTATGCCGATGCGCTTTACATCTTGCGGGAACATATCGTCCTTGTGCGAGCACGTCTTGGCGTCAGGAGAAAACGTCCTCTCCATGGCTGAGTGCCGGTGTGCCGTGAAGCGACGGGGCAAGGCTCCGCACCTTACAAGATGTTCAAGCTAACGAAGGCGCTGCCGTTATCTCGGAAAGGCTTTGGATGACATTGCAAAGCATCGAAGCCGCGCACGTTCCTCGAACCTTATGCGCGGCACTGGAACAGATGTCACCGTCCGTCCTCCGGGCACAGCGACCATTCTTCACATAAGCGGACATGCGGCGTTTCATCGGCACTCTCATTTTTATCGCGCTTCCTTTTCTCGTGTCGTGCGGAGGAAACTCCAATACGCCGTCGATTCAAGCCGCTGCGTCGGCCAACGTCTTCTCCTCGACGGTGGGGACGTCTGCTGCCGGTGCATCGGACCCGGCGACGACCGGTGCGAAGAACGTATTACCCGTCAGAGTGCAGACGCCGAACTACGACATCAACCGGGCTTTGATCAGCGTCACTGTCTGCGTACCTGGCACGTCCGAGTGCGAAACGGTCCATAACGTCATGGTGGACACGGGATCTGTCGGCTTGCGATTGCAGCGTTCCGCGCTCAAGCATCCCGAACGCTTCGCGGCGATGCCAGGGCCCGGCGCGAATGCGCTGGCCGAATGCTATCGCTTCGTGTCTTCGGCGGCGTGGGGCATCGTCACTCGCGCCGATGTCCGCTTGGCTGCCATTCAGGCATCGAGTATTCCGATTCAGATCGTCGATGAAGCGAGCGTGTCGTACGCGGATCATCAACGCCCCGACTCTTGTTTGAAGGGCGGCAAGCCGACGTCGAACGGAACGCTCGGCATCGCTGCGGTATCCCTGAACGACTGCAGGGATCCATGCTTCATTTCGCTCAAGACGCCCCGGTACTACGAGTGCACCGCGGATGGGTGCGCGCCGGTTGCGAGGCCCGTGGCCGCGAATTTCCGTGTTGTTCATCCGATCGCGGCACTTCCCTCCGACAACAATGGCTACGTGCTCGACGTGCAGCCGGTGCCCGAGTCAGGCGCGATCGCGACGCGGGGAACACTTACGCTCGGTATCGGCACGCGATCGAACAATGCGCTCGACGTGACCAACGTGGTCGATCTCGCGCCGGATGGAACCTTTACCACGGTCTGGAACGGCCAGTCGTACTCCGCGAGTTACTTCGATACAGGCACCGAACAATATTATTTCGCCACATCGCCGGCCGACGCGCGCGAGTGCGGCTCCCACTGGTGCGCAACGCCCGAAGCAAAGTTCTCGGCAACGCTGAAGGGCCAAACCACGGATGCGACCGCGAACTTCCGCGTCGGCGATTCGGCCAGTCTGGTCCGCAGCGGCAAGGGCGCGTTCAGAAACGTTGCCATCATCGCCAGGAAGGACTCGCGCGCCTTTGTCTGGGGCATGCCCTTTTTTATCGGACGTAAAGTCTTCGTGAGATTGACGGACGGGTCGAGCGGGTCCGGCAATGCGTATTACGCGTTCTCCGATGCAGTCTTTCCCTAACGCTTTTACTGGAATAACTTCCACGAGCGCAAGCGATGTCGCGCATCGAATCGGCTCGCGCGACCATGACGTTGATGGTCCGTAAGCCGTCAATGCACTAGTGGTATCAAAACTGACAAAGTGCGTCGGCGGTGCGATCGCTCATCAAGAAAACTAAAAATTGGCGAGCGCGCCATCAGCGCACCGCCATTCGATTAACGCAAGTTTGATCACTCTGAAATTCGTGAAGCCAACCCTTATCAGTACCGCAGCGCTCGCCGTCTTCTGCTCCGCTCTTGCAGGGTGCGGCGGCAACTCTGGACCGTCGGCTTCCGGCAGCGTCTACATGGGTCCGCTCAGTAACGCGACAGTCGAAGTTCATGAACTCGCGGCAGACGGCACCGTGTCCGACAAGCCGGTCACGACTGCGACCACCAAGTCCGACGGTTCCTTCGTGCTTAAATCGACACTGCACTATCCGGTGTTCGTCCGGGTCACAGGCGGTTCGTACGAGGAAGAGGCAACCGGCGCCACGACCACGCTGAATGGGGAACTCGACGCGGTGTATTTGACCGCGCCCTCGCAGATGGTCGTTTCCGCCTACTCGAACGCTGTCGTCGCCGACGCACGCGCCGCCGGCGGCCTTACCGCCGACAACATCGCCTCAGCGATGTCGCGTGTGAATGCCTTCGCGGGCGATATCGACGTGAGCGAGACCATCCCGACGTTCGTTTCGACCGGCGCCACGCCGGAAGTATCCGACGGCGCGAAAATGGCGCTTGCGCTCGGCGCGGAGTCCCAGAGCCGCACGTCGCTCGGTCTCTCAATCGGCGAGAGCAGGCAGAATATCGTTGCGCAAGCCGGCAACGGCGACAACCTCGCCCAATGCAATGCGGGCGCGGGCAACATCAATGCGGACGGCACGCTCGACGCACCAGTCAGCGGTAACTGCGCGATCACGACGGCCGCGGCCGCCTACGTCGGCGGCAGCCGCAACAAGTCCGGCATCAAGAATGTGTCGGCGCTCAAGAACGTGCTCCCCGGTCATGCGGCCTCGGTGTCCATCAGCGGCGCGGCGTGCACGGATCGCGACAAGTTGCTGAGCGAGCTCGGCACGCTGTTCGCCAATCGAAACAACGAGGTGCAGGCACAGCTCGGAAACGGCGTCACCGTGGCGAACTGGAAAACCTTCGCCAACGGCGGCACGTGGGGTCCGTTCGCTGCCAGTTACGGCCCGGTCACGGCGGCAGCCTGCGGCAGCGATACCGGCGCGTTCCAGCGCGAGCTGGTCATGGCCGTGGAGAACTACTGGGTCGATCAGGGCTTGAACTATTGCCACCATCACATTCCCGGCTGGTTGCCGCCGAAGTCGCCCGCAAAATTCCGCAACTTCTCTCCTAGCGGCACTTCCGGTGGCAGCACGTCCAAGATGACGTGCACCGCGAACCGTCGCGCCGACGGATCGCAGAGCCTTCGGCGTTTGACTACGAGCGACGAGATTCAGTGGCAAGGCGTCGATTGTTCCAACTTCACCTCATGGGTGTACAACTTCGCCGGTCTGACGCAGGATACAAACAACCTCGAAACGGGAATTGGTTCGCAGGCTTGCTCTACCGGGGACGATCCGCTCGTGAGTTCGGGGAAGAGGGAGCCTGGCGTGTTGCTGGACATCAACCAGGGCAACATCGCCAGCATGGTCGGTTATCTCAAGCCGGGCGACCTGCTGTACGTCACACAGAAGGCGAAGGTCTCGGCCAACGTCGGCGCAGTCACGACGGCGGACGGCTACGATGTCTCGCACGTCATCACGTGGACGGGCAAGCACTACAACGAACTCAAGGCGAGCGATCCGGCGCACTTCGATCTCAGTACGCTGGGCAAGGTCGGATCGCGTCTGGGCGTCGACATCGGGTCGTACCTGTCGACGCTGGACGGCAAGAGCATGCCATTGTCCGAGCTGGGCGAATCGACGGACAAGGATCCGTGGATGATCATCGACAGTCACTATGCCGGACCGGCCTATCGCCCTTTCGTCATCCAGAATGCGACGATGAAAGCCGACTGGTACGCGGCAAGCCTCTCGCACGTGCGCCGTATCATCGATGCGGACAAGGTCCAGGCCGACCCGGTGCTCGCACCGCTCGTCATCACGCAGACAGCGAGTTCGAGCAACAGCGCCGGTCCTGTGCTGACCTTCGCATCGAAGGCGTCATGGGCCAGTGGGGCTAACGGCTATAAGCTGATTTACCAGCGTCCGGATTCGAAGTCCATTCCCTCGTGCTATCGCGTGGGTACGCCGCCGGTTGCCGCAAGTACCGCGGCAGCGCAGTAAGGCTCATCGGCGACTGGACAAGGTGTCGGCGGCGACGATCCGATAAGCGTAAGCGACCGGTTCGTCGTCGATCGTGAGGCGGTGCTTCTACGTATGCGCTGGACGCCTCCCCACACATGCTGGCCCAGCGAAATCGCCGGTTAGCCTTGCGAACTACCGTCTTTTCGATCGATTGAAAATGCGGCTCATGGTTAAGATGGGTGACATCACGGCGTCGCATCGGATCTCATCGACTTGCTGCCCATCGTACTCGCCTCGATAAAGCCAACGTCCACATCGATCTAATTCAAGTCAGGACGCTTATACGTCGTAGTCAAGTCATATGTCGTCGTAGAAAAGCACATGTACATCCGCAACTCTCAACGATGGGCCCCGCGCGGTCGCCGCCGATGGCTCATCGCCGCCGCGGCGCTCATCATCGCCGCCCTCGTACGCACCTTGCTGCACCCGTTGCTCGGCCCCATCATGCCGGGCACGGCGTTTTTGATCGCCGCCGTGCTTGTCGAGTACTACTGCGGACTCGCCCCCGCCGCGTGCGTGATGCTGATCGGGCTGGGACTTGCCGACTTTCTCTTCGTTCCCCCATACGGCCGTATCGAAGAGATCGATCGCGCCGACATCACACTGCTCGTGTCATACCCGCTCATCACAATTGTGTTGATCGCGCTGATCGAGCGGTTGAAGCGTACGCAATATCGTTCACAGCTGCTTGCCGGAGTCGCTCAGTCACGCTATGAAATGCTCCTTCGGCACGAGAACGAGCGGCTAATCAACCGCCGCGCGACTGAGGAGATGGGGCGCATGATGAAACACATTTCCGAACACAATCGTTCGCTCATTCTGATCAAGACACTCGACACAGTGTCTGGGACCTCATCGCGCAAGGCCGATACAAGGAGCGCCAGCATCACTTACGGCGTGAAGCATCGGGAGGCTCACGACGAGGACCTTGCTCGCGTCAGCGACGCGCTGCTGCCGGGCTCGCACAACATCCGCTTCCAGTCCGCCGAGCGCAATTGGCAGCCCGTCGAATGCGTCTGCGAACGCTTCGCTACGCCCACCGGCGATTTTCTGATCCTTCGCGCGGCGTGACCACCATGCACCGACAAGACCTGAAGAACCGCAACGAGGACCATGCCGTCCTTTTGCTGCACGGCCTGTCCAGCTCGCCGCTGGAACTGCGTTATCTCACGCGCTGCCTGAGCGCCGATGGCTTCGCGACGCACGCGCCGGAGTTGCCCGGCTACTCGGCAGGCCACGGCCATGCGCCGATGGAGCAGTGGGTAAGTGCCGCTGTCGACGCCTTTGACGTGCTCGCAAAGCGGCACCGGCACGTCTCCGTGTGCGGACTGTCGATGGGCGCTGCACTCTCCGCCGCCGTCGCGCGCGAGCGCCCATCGACCCGCGCCTTGCTCCTGCTGTCGATCACACTCGATTACGACGGATGGGCGATCCCGTGGTATCGCTTCCTGCTCGCCTGGGCGCACAAGACGCCGATGCGCCACCGCTACCGGTATCGCGAACAGGAGCCGTTCGGTCTGCGCAACAGCGCGCTGCGCGCAAAAATCGCGCGGGCGATGCGAAAAGGCGAGCTCAGTGAAGTCGGCCCCGCGACAATATCGCTGCCCGCACTGCATGAGGCGACGCGCCTCGCCGCGTCCGTCCGAAGAGACCTGAAATACATCGCGAACGACTGCCTCATCATTCACGCCGTCGACGACGAGACGTCCAGCCCGCATAACGCGCGTTATGTGCAGGAAAACATAGGCGCATCGTTGCAACGGACGATATGGCTCGACGACTCGTATCACATGATCACGTCCGATAACGAGCGCGAAGTCGTCGCTCGAGAATGTGCGCTCTTTTTGCGGGACAGTGCTTGCGGGGCCGATGGAGACGCGGGTTCGAAGCAAGTGGTATCGCGAGCGCTCGCCCGGCGGCTACGGCAGCCCGCTTCGACCAGCAGAGCGGCACGATGAGCAGGATGACTCGAAGCACAAGACGAAGTGTCGTATTGGCAGGCGTTGTTTACATGGCGCTTTGCAGTGCGAGCAACGCCGCGTATGCAAACGAGGACATGGGCAAAACCGACGCATGGAAGATATCGGCGGGACCGGGCGTCTACGTGTTTCCCGCTTTCCCCGGGTCCTCGCGGCTCAAGGTCTTTCCGCTGCCGGTCCAGGACGTATCGTGGCACGACCGCGTCTTCTCGCAGGGACCCGACGTGTTCGGCGTCAACGTCCTGAGAGCCGAGAACTACCACGCCGGTGCCTCGATCAGCTTCGACTTTCAATCGCGAACGTCGTCCGACGACGCGAGACTGAAAGGGCTCTCCGATATCCATTACGGGCCGAAGCTCCGGCTTTTCGCCGACTATACCTGGTGGGCTTTCACTGGTGCGACTGCCGTCTATCAGGACATTGCGGGCACCGGCCAAGGCCTGACTGCAATGGCCGATCTTTTCATATCCGCGCCGCTCGGCAGACTGATGCTTTCTGTGGGCCCGGGCGTCACCTGGGCGAGCGGCCAGTATGCCCGGACATTTTTCGCCATTACGCCGTCGCAGAGTGCGGCGTCCGGACTGCCGCAATACGCCGCTGGCTCGGGGCTGCGAGACGTGCATCTGAACATGGCCGCAACCTATGTCATCTCGTCGAATTGGTCGGCTAGTGCCGCGGTGATTGCTGGCCGCCTGGAAGGGTCCGCCGCAGGGAGCCCGGTAACAGAACGTCGGCTGGATCTGAACGGAACCATGTCGGTCGCTTATAAGTTCTAACGGAGTCCGCTCTGGCCGGTTAGCGCCCGACGGCGGACTGCGATGATCGCGTCGGGTGCCCACCTCGTGCAAGAGCTGTAACCCGACACTGAACAGCCAATCACCAGCGCACATCGAACGTGTTCAGCCGGACAGTAAGCGCTGCTTAGCTTAACCCTTGTCAGATCATTTTCCGGCTCCTCGCGAGAGGAAGAAAAAAACCTCAGAGAGGAAATTACATGCTGATTGCGCGAGACAGTCGACTGAATCGACTAGGCGGTCTGGTTGCAGCGCACCTCGCTGTGGCTGCAATGGTCGCGCACGCAACTGTCGCTTTTTCTGCCGATTACGCCCCGCCTGTCACCGTGCTCTCCGACGACAACGTCTACACCGTGAATCACGACGGCTCGTCGACATACGATCAAACACGGTCCATTCGCATTGAAACGGAAGGTGGCGTCCGGGCATACGGTCAGATTTCGTATCGATACAGCAACGAATTGCAAAAGTTCGAGGTGATCGAGGCTTACACGACCACGCGCGACGGCATGCGGATCGACGTTCCGCCCAGTGCGATCTTCACCCGTCAAAGTCCATTGAGCGCCTACGCGCCGACTTTTGACGACAACCTCGTCAAGACGATCGTCTTTCCCGGCGTCGAGCCAGGCGCGACCGTTACGATGCGCACAGGCGAGACGCAGGTCACGCCGCTATTTCCAGGCCAGTTTTCGGTCAATGACACGTTTTCGAACAACAAGGCCATCAAGAGTGCGAGCGTCACGATCAATGCGCCGGCGTCGATGAAGCTCTATGCGGATGTCGTCGATATGCCGGGCGGGCTCGTCGCGGCGAACGCCGATGGACAGCAAACGTGGCACTGGTCCATGAAGGATGCGCCTGCGCTACCCGGCGAGCCCAACGCGCCGAGCATCGACGATCGCAGTCCACGGCTATCGGTCACTACGTTTGCGAGCTACGAAGCGCTCGCTCAGGCATACCGCGCGCGTGCCCGGACGCAGGCGGCCGTCACGCCCGACATTCAGGCCCTGGCCGATGAAGTCACGAAAGGAATCGTGGACCGGCGCGATCAGGCCGACGCACTGTATCAATGGGTCGGTCGCAATGTTCGCTACGTCGCCGTGTTCCTGGGTTTCGGCGGGGTCGTTCCGCATACCGCCCAGGACGTTCTGCGCGCTCGCTATGGCGACTGCAAGGACCACACGACGCTGCTTCAGGCTTTGCTGGCCGCGAAGGGCATATCGAGCGGAACGGTGCTCGTGAATGCGGACAGTCGCTACTGGCTGCCGTCAGTCGCGAGTCCGCTAGCCGTGTTCAATCATGCCATCACCTACGTTCCCGAGTTCGACGTCTACCTTGACTCGACCGCGGGCGTAGCCCGATTCGGCACGCTTCCGTTCAACGAGGAAGGGAAGCGGGCCTTGCTGATTGGCGTCGGCGACGAGCAGCCCCGCCTCGTCACGCTTCCCGTTGCCGATCCGGACGCCGACAAGGTGATAACGACAACGCGGATCAAACTCGACAGGCTCGGCAACATCCGGGGTAGTAGCGAGGTGGAAACACGCGGCGAGTACGACTGGATTGCGCGTTCCATCTTCGCGCGGCTGCCCTCCGGTTCCGAACCGGTGTTCGCAGAGGCGTATCTGACAGCCAGCGGATCGGACGGCACCGGTCGCTACATGCACGGCAACATCAACGACCTGCGTCATGCGTTCTCTTTTTCCAGCGTGTTCGACCTGCCCGACTACACGCCGCTGCCGGGTCCCGGCGCCATGCGCGTCCCGAGAGGTTTGGGCGGCCTCAACACGATTTCAAGCGCCTTCGACGGGCTAGGGTCCGGCAAACGCAGAACGCCGTTCCTGTTCAACGCCGGACACATAACGGAAGTCACGAAAATAGAGTTGCCCGTCACGATGAAGGTGTTGAGCCTTCCGAAACCTGCCACCATCACTTCGCCGTTCGGCACGTACACATCGTCTTATGCTCTCGAAGACAAGACGATCACCGTCACGCGGACGCTCGATCTAACGTCGAAGGCGCCGTATTTGCAGCCGGATCAGTGCCCCGCCCTCCGCAAAATGGCCACGTCGATAAAGCATGATCTCGCAGCGCAGATCGTCTATCAATGATGGGCCTGCGCGCGCGGCAAGCACCGCGCCGCCCGACACTGTTCGGTTCCTTGCCCTACGTCCTCGGCCCCCTTCGACGCGGCCGGACACAGCCGACTTCAAACGAAGCGAGACGCCTTGCTCCACCACCAACGCCGACGCGGAGTTTGAAATTCGCGCGGAAAACTCGCATTTTCTTCCGAATGACCGCTGCATCAGTATTCGCCGAAGGACTCAGCGCAGTTACTGAATACTGCCTCTGTTAAAGACCTTGATTGGACGTGTGGATGGCGGAGCCAAGCAGGCCCACTGTATGCCACGCCGTATGGCCCCGATTGAGCAAACCCACGCGTGCAGCGTTCGACGCGCCAAAGCAACATCGACACTCGGCGCAAGTCGAATCTAGTACGACAAGAGCGCGAAAGAGCCCGGCAATTCCGGCGCGCCGCCCGCCCGCGAGCCCGGCAAATGCGGGACGGCGTCGAGGCGGTGGAGGCGCGCGAAGCGGCGAAAGGAGACATGCCTTTCGACAACGAGGCCGCCTTTCCTGCACGTTTTTTTGCGTGCTGCTAGATTACCTGTCGGTCCAACGCCTATCGAGAGAGAGTCCGATGGTCGACAAGTCGAGCAAACCTGCATCCCATCTTGCGTCGCTGGCGACGATTGCAGCGGTGCTGATCGTGCTGGTTGGCGCTTTTGCGTACACCGCCGGTTGGCTGTCGCCGGGACGGCTCACACCCGCGAAGATGGTGAACGCGCTTGCGCCGGCGAGCGGCCCCGCCCCGGGCTTTCGACGCAATCATGCAAAGGGTATCTGTTTTACCGGCAGTTTCGATTCCACTGGCGCCGCTGCCGATCTCTCCAGAGCGCAACTGTTTGCGGCGGATTCTTATCCGGTTACGGGACGCTTCAATCTCGGCACGCCCGATCCGAAAGCGAGCGACGCCATGGCGCGTGTCCGCGGCCTCAGCCTGCGCGTGCAAACGCCCGACGGCAGCGAATGGCGTGCCGCCATGATCGACGCGCCCTTCTTTCCCGTCTCGACGCCTCAAGCCTTCTACGATCTGCAGCGCGCGCTCGCCGACAAGCGCGATCCTGACGCGATGAAACGATTCGCGGCCGCGCACCCGGAAATCGGCGCGTTCGGCAAGTGGGCGGGCAGCGCGCCGTTCACGGCATCGTATGCGGAAGACCGTTACAACGGACTGAACAGCTTCGTCTTCACGAATGCATCGGGCAAGGATCAGGTCGTGCGATGGTCCTTCGTCCCGCTCGCGCAGCCCGAGAACCTGACCGGCGATCAGTTGAAGGCGCTCGGCGACAACTTCCTCGCAGCGGACATCGCGAAGAGAGTACAAGCCGCTCCGCAACGCTGGACGATGCTCGTCACCGTGGCGAATCCGGGCGACCCGACTGCGGACCCGAGCAAGGCGTGGCCCGAAGACCGCCGCACCGTGAACGCGGGCACGCTGGTGGTGAAACAAATCGAAGCCGAACCGGACGGTCCATGTCGCGACCTCAACTTCGATCCGACCGTGCTGCCCGCAGGCATGCACGTCTCCGACGATCCATTCCCGGCGGCGCGCTCGGCGGCGTATTCGGTGTCGTTCAATCGCAGGACGGCCGAGGACAAGCACTATCCGCACACCGGCGAAGGAGCGCAGCAATGAGTACGACGATCCGAACCGCCGCGCGTGCGATTCACGCGCGCTTTTCCCCGCTGCAACGCGCGCTGCACTGGATCATGGCCGTCTGCATCCTGGCGATGCTGTTCATCGGGGTGGGCATGGTGTCGACTGTGAAGCCAGACTATCTGACGCTCGTTTCGATCCATAAGCCGCTCGGCATCGTCATCCTGATACTCGGGCTGATTCGTCTCGCCGTGCGGATCGTGCGTGGCGCGCCGCCCCTGCCCGCCGACATGCCCGAGCCGATGAAGCTCGCCGCGCATCTGTCTCACTACGCGTTCTATGCGTTGATGATCGCGTTGCCGCTCATCGGGTACGGCATGTTGTCCGCGGCGGATTTTCCGGTGGTCGTGTTTGGCGTGCATCTGCCGTCGTTGCTGCCGCACAGTAACAGCCTGCATTCGCTGTTGTGGAACGCGCATCGGTTTCTCGCGCTATGCTTTTTTGCGCTGATCGTCGTTCATTTAGCGGCTGCGCTGTTTCACGCGCTGATACGCCGCGATGGCGTGTTTCAGGCCATGGCTTCGTGGCGTAAGTAAGCGGTGATTCATCGCTTCAGAGGCCGAGCGAATCGTCGCAACGGAATGCAAGGTCTGTTGGCATTGCGGCACGAAACGTAGCGGTTCTGTTCGGCCGGCAAAGAACCGCTGATGATCAGCGTGGAATAGCGGACAGTCGTGCCACTGTCCACCGCTCGATCTCGATAGCACGCCATTCAATCTGCTTGCGACCGTACGCGAGGCGTCGGCCGGACAGCGTCGTGAGCGACATCGTGCAATGCTCCCCAAAGACCATCCCTTCTACCGAGCCTGAAATAAGAAAAGGTCGCGATGATGCAGGATTCCGACACGTTCCGACAGAAACCAGAAAGAAACGCCGGCCCCCTGCCCATAGACTTGCTCCCGTCGCTCGAAAGGTTGTGGTCAAAAATAGCGATCGACGAATCGATCAGAGTGTCGGCCTGACCGGTGTGGGAGCCCGCGACGAACAAGCTGAAAAGTCCGGACGGACTTTTCGCCGTCCGTGGGAGAGAGCATGTTTACGCCGAGTTCCATTCCCTATCAGCAACAACCTGGCTTCCAGCGCACGTACCGCGAAGGCCGCCTGAGCCTGGGTCTTTTCTTCCCCCTCGAAGCCTTTACCGGCGATACGCCGAGTATGCGCAACCAGGTGAGCCTCGCCCAGCGCGCCGAAGAGCTGGGCTTTTCTGCCCTCTGGTTTCGCGACGTGCCGTTACGTGACCCCAGCTTCGGTGATTCGGGCCAGGTCTTCGATTCCTGGGTCTACCTGGGTTTTATGGCGGCACACACTCGCTCGATTGCGCTGGGTACCGCGGCGGTCATCCTGCCAATCCGCAATCCGCTACACACCGCCAAGGCCGCAACCAGTGTCGATCAGCTCAGTGGCGGCCGCCTGTTACTCGGCGTGGCTTCCGGTGACCGTCCAGTAGAGTTTCCAGCATTCGGCGTTGACCCGGAGCAACGTGGCAACCTGTTCCGCGAATACCTCAGGGTCTTTCGCGACGTTCAGCGCAGCAGTTTCGTGCCTTTGACCTGGCCCGGCGGCAGACTTGAGGGAGCAGATCTGATCCCGAAGCCGACCACGGCGGAGATTCCTTTCTTCATCACGGGCCATAGCCGCCAGACGCTGGAGTGGATCGCCCGGAGCAGTCATGGCTGGATCAGCTATCCGCGTGCACCGAAGGTTCAGCAAATGATTGTCGAGGGCTGGCGCACGACGGTCCGTGCCGAATGCGGTGAAGTGTTCAAACCCTTCACCCAGTCGCTATACATCGACCTGACAGGTAACCCGCAGACACCGCCACGGCCGATCCACCTGGGCTTCCAACTGGGGCGATCTGCCTTGATTGCGCTGCTGCACACCTTGCAGGAGGTCGGCGTGAACCATGTCATCATCAATCTGAAATATGGCCAACGCCCCGCAGATGAGGTGATCGAGGAGCTTGGTCAGTTCGTTCTCCCTGACTTCATCATGCCGACATGAGCCGGCATGGTGCTGAAAAGCGACGACCGGCGCTTGCTTGCTATCGGGTCGCCGCGCCGTGCGCGAGATCGGCACCCGGGCCGCCGCCACGCCCGGCGCATCTGCACCGTCGACAGCCATCGTCGGCACCGACGAGGACAAGCCGCCATTGCGCATCCGGGTCAGCGGTCGACAACAGTCAGATTTGCTTCATCCGCTTCGATGCCGTCCCTAATCATCTGCTGCAAGAAGAAAGACGGCTTTCGCCCCGCGGCCTCCCCTGACTCCGCAATCGCTGTCCGATGGCGGGTTCGATGCGCACCGCAACGACCTTCAGCTTATTCTCCCGCTCGTCTCGACCGTCGGCGCAATTGGAGCGCCAACCGGCGAACGACACCGCGTCCGCACACCGCTCAGGCGTTAGCGCATCAAGGCGTCGGCGGCGTTCCGAGATCCCCCGCATTCGATCGCTCCGCATCGAACACAATGCGCCCGCTATCCGGGTCGTACCGGCAAAGCACGCGCGCGCCCTCCGTGATATCGCCCTTGAGCAACTCCTTCGCCAACTCATTTTCGATCAACTGGCGAATCTGCCGCCGCAACTCGCGCGCGCCGAATTCCGGGCGATACCCCACCTCGGCCAGATGGCTGATCACGGATTCATCGAATTCGAGCGCAATGTCCTGACTGTGCGCCATGCGCTTTACCTGTTCGAGCTGCAGTCGCACGATTTGCCCGATCTCGTCCCGCCCAAGAGCTTTGAACAGGATGATGTCGTCGATGCGGTTGAGAAACTCCGGCCTGAAATGCTGGCGCAGCACGCTCATTACGCCGCTTTGCACCGATGCGTCGGCGTCGGCATCCGTGCTCGTAAAGCCGAGCGTCGCGCGCCGTTGTCCGGCGATCAAATCCGACCCGAGATTGCTCGTCGCGATGATCAGCGTATTGCTGAAATCGACGACACGGCCCTTGCCATCGGTGAGGCGGCCATCGTCGAACACTTGCAACAGCACGTTATAGACATCGGGGTGCGCCTTCTCGATCTCGTCGAGCAGAATCACGCTATAGGGACGACGGCGTACGCGCTCGGTCAACTGTCCGCCTTCCTCGTAGCCGACGTAACCCGGCGGCGAACCGATCAGGCGCGCGACCGCATGACGCTCCATGTATTCGCTCATATCGACGCGCAACATCGCATCTTCATCGCCGAACACGACGCCCGCGAGCGCCTTCGCAAGCTCGGTCTTGCCAACGCCCGTCGGCCCGAGAAACAGGAACACGGCAATCGGCCGATTGCGCCCTTGCAGCCCGGTGCGCGCCCGACGCACGGCATCGCTGACGGCGCTCACCGCCTCTTCCTGGCCGATTACGCGTTCATGCAAACGCGCTTCCATGTTGAGCAGGCGCTCGCGCTCCTGTTCGGTCAGTTGCGTGACGGGGATGCCCGTCAATGTCGCGACGATCTCCGCAATGTGCGCCACCGTCACGTTCGACGTATTCGTGCCGATGCGCTTTTTCCAGTCGTCAGTGCCTTCGGCGAGCTGCTTTTCCTTGTCGGCGATTTCCGCATCGAGCGCATGCGCGCGATCGAACTGCTTGCGCGATGCGGCGTAGTCCTGCTCGCGTCGCAATTGCGCGAGTTCCGATTCGAGTTCGAGAATCGCAGCGGGCCGCGACGTCGCCGAAAGATTGACGCGAGCCGCTGCCTGATCGACGAGATCGATCGCCTTGTCAGGCAGAAAGCGCCCGGTGATATAGCGGTCCGACAACTCCGCCGCGCCGACGATCGCATCGTCCTGAATCGTCACCTTGTGATGCGCTTCGAGCCTGTCGCGCAGGCCGCGCAGAATGTTGATCGTCTGTGCGACGCTCGGCTCCGAAACGAGCACGGGCTGAAAGCGACGCTCGAGCGCAGCGTCCTTCTCGATGTGCTTCTGGTACTCCGAGAGTGTCGTCGCACCGATCAAGTTGAGTTCGCCGCGCGCCATCGCCGGCTTGAAGACGTTCGCGATATCGAGGCCGCCTTCGCCGCCACCCTGGCCGGCGCCGACGATCGTGTGCACTTCATCGACGAAGAGCAGCAGCGTCTCGCGGTTCGCGGTGATTTCGTCGACGATCTGCTTCACGCGCTCCTCGAATTCACCGCGATACTTCGCGCCCGCGACGAGCGAATTCACGTTCAGTTCGATGAGGCGCTTGTCGCGCAGCGATTCGGGCACGTCGCCGCCGATCATGCGCTGCGCGAGTCCTTCGACCACCGCCGTCTTGCCGACGCCGGGCTCGCCGATCAGGACCGGGTTGTTCTTGCGCCGGCGCGCGAGCACTTCAACCATCGTTTCAATTTCGGTCGCGCGGCCGATCACCGGATCGAGATTGCCCTCGCGCGCGAGCGCGGTCAGATCGCGGGCGAACTTGTCGAGATGCGGCGTGCGCGAAGGCGGTCCATCGCCGGGCGGCGGCCCGCCCGCGCCGACCGTCTGCGCGGTCTCGCGGCGCAGCGCCTCCACATCGACGCTCATCTTGCGCAGCAGCAGCCCCGCGAAGCTGTCGGGCACTTCGGCGAGACCGATCAGCAAATGCTCGGGCGCGACATAGCTATGCCGAAGTTGCCGCGACGCGATAAACGCGCGATCGAGCGCGCTTTTCAGACGCGGCGAGACGCGGATCGTGCCATTGGGGGGCGGCGTTGCGCCCTCGCGGCGCTGCGCGGTTGTATCGATTACCCGGCGCAACTCGGCCGCATCGATGCCCATGCCCTTGAGCATGGTTTCGATGACGGCGTTGTCGGCCAGTTCGTAAAGCAGATGCTCCGTGTCGACTTCCGGGCGGCCGAATTGCGCGGCGCGCTCGGCCGCGCGCATCAACATCTCCTTCGCGCCGTCGCTCAGATAGCGTTCCAGGCCGACGCCTTCCGCGCCCGTCGCGCGTTCTGCCGGCGCATCCGGCACGGTCGCGGCCGGTTGTTCCGGCATGCCGCCCATGAACAACGCCTCGAACGGCGAGAGCGCACGCTGGTGCCGCGTCAGTTGCGCATAGTGGAAGTCGCATACATCGAGGACGTGCCGGCGGCCATCGCGCAGCACCGCAAGCCGCACGGTCGCCGGACGCGCGCCGCATACATCGCACATGTGGGGCATTGTCGGGTCCTGTTTCGTGGAATTGAAAGAGGGTGCAACTGCCCTGCCCGGGCAGAGCACGGGCACGAGGCGCATGAGGATATGGGCGTACAGCGTCACGCGACGACGTACCCGATTCAAGCAATGCATGTTCCGCGCTTCTGAATGGCCGATGCATTGGGCCCGAGCGTTGCAAGGATGAAAACGCCGGCGCGCATGCTACAGATTCGTTACGAACGCTATGCTTGAGCGCGCCGCCGCGGAAAGCGGCAGCACTGCGGCGATCGGTACAATGGCTCAATGAACTCGACTTCGGCAGCATCACATGCGAGGAGCTTGACATCCTTCTTCCGGAGCGGCGACGTCATGCGCAGTCGAAGCGTCAGCGACATTGTTCTAACCGCCACGCTCGATGTGCCTGTGCCGGGCGCGCCCGTCCTCGCAGACTGGCAAAGGGAAACATCGACGCGGCTCGCTCTCGAACCCGGGGATGTCGAGGTCATGCCATTGGCGCGAACGCAAGTGCGCTGGCCGGAGTACAAGCGCTGCGTGCAGGCCATGTCCGACTGGCTCTGCGCCCTTGGACTGCCCGACGTCCTCGCCGATAGCGACATGGCGCTCATGGCCTGTCGCGGCGCGAGATATCACCATGATGCCGAGCAATATGGCGCTGCGGCCTTCTGCAATCTCTTTCTTGGCGAAGACAAGGGAATGGACTTGCATTTCCCCAATACGGGTCGACGCATTCCCCTTAAGCACGGAACAGCCGTGATCTTCGATACCTGTCAGCCGCATGGCGTTATTCATCGCAGCAGCGACCGTTTTATCGCTGAAGCTGTCTCGCCGGACCAGAGTTTCACTCAGATATTCCTGACCTGGGAGCTGCCGATCGAAAACGCCGGTGTGGCTGACGCGTTGAAAGTGGTATTCGATATCGCCGGCTCGGCGTCGCTGCAAGTCGAGGATGAGCAAGTCTGGTTCAACGGCGCCCCGGGCATTGTGTGTCCGGAATCAGGTCGCTGGCTCACGTCGCTATCCGTGCCTTCCGCCTGAGATTGCAGACGAACCGTCGCTAGACTTAAATCGCCTTCGATGAGCGATAGCGTTTCGGCACCTTCCTGGCGTTTAACATCTTCCGCGGCCTGCACATTGGCAGCAAAAGGCGGCTGTCCCTTACGAGGGTGGCGTCTCTCCGGGTGATATGCCTTATGCGCCGGATGCCGGATACCTCTACGCGTCGGACGAGACGCGCGGTACCGAAACGTTCACGCCGCAAAATTACGAATCAAGTGACTCACGCCGCTTGAGGCTCGAACGGAAACTGCTCGACATCGCCGCCTTGCGCGACCACCACTGTGCTCTCCGGAATCTCTTGCCACCAACCCGGCAAATCGGCGAGCGGCTCGGACACGACCAGAAAAGCGTCCTCTCCGGCCATCGCGATGCGAGGATCGTCGGGATACAACTCATGCAAATGACGGAACGACGTGTTGTGAAACAGCGAGCGTGACCGCCTTTCGCTCGAATATCGTACCGCGACGATTTGCTCGCCGTCGGTCGCGCAAACCGTCATGTTCAGCGGTTCAGCAACGCCATGATGGCGGGCGGTTTCCTCGACGAACGCCACCATTCGTTTGAGCGCACTAACAGGCGCCAACGCGAGACCGAACGTGAGCGCGAGCAGGAACAGTACTTCTGAATCGGTCGAACCCTCGATCGACGGGAACAGTTCCGGAGCGATCGCGACCATCAGATCGCGACGCACCACCGGATAGTTGCGCACCAGGCCGTTGTGTACGAACAGCCACCGGCCGTAGCGAAATGGATGACAGTTCGTTTCCTGCGACGGCGTGCCGGTCGCCGAGCGCACGTGCGCGACGAACATCGGCGCATGGATAGCGCGTGCGGCTTCGCGCAAGTTCCGGTCGCTCCACGCCGGTTGAATGCAACGATAGCGAAAGGGAATGTCGGTAGGTTGTCCGTACCACCCAATCCCGAACCCATCACCGTTGGTGGTCGTCTGGCCGAGTGTCGAATGCAGGCTCTGGTCGATTAGCGAGTGCTTCGCGTTGTAAAGCACCGTCTCGAGCTGAAGCGGTTTGCCGGAATAAGCGAGCCAGCGGCACATGATCGTCTCCTGTCAAAGGGGCTTGCGTTGCGGCGGGTTGCCGCCACGATAAAGACCGGCGATTCATACAAGCAACGCGAATCAGATGATGACGTTGTCTCGCATGATGCGCGGAGAAAGCAGTCGCCGTGCAGGACACCGATACAGCGCGCCGCAGGAGATGGTGCGCCGATTGCTCCCCGGATAGCAACCACTTCATCACCGGGGACATGCATGAAACAGTACAAGGCTCTCGTGGCGGGCGGCGTCGGCGTGATCGGGCGTCAACTCGTGAATCATCTCGCGTCGCGGCCGGAATGGGATGTCATCGGCCTGTCACGACGCACGCCGGACGATGCACAGCCGGGCGAGCACATCGCGGTCGATCTGCTCGATCCCGACGACGTGCGCGCGAAGCTCGCCGGTCTGGACGGCATAACGCACATCTTTCACGCCGCATATCAGGAGAAGCCGACGCCGCAAGCGCTCATCGACGCAAACCTCGGCATGCTGCGCAACCTGGTGAGCGTGGTGGCGGAGCATTCGCCGGCGCTCGGGCGTGTAGTGCTTTATGAGGGCGCGAAGTACTACGGCGCACATCTCGGGCGTTTCAAAACGCCAGCGCGAGAAGACGATGCCCGCCACATGCCGCCGAACTTTTATTACGACATGGAAGACTGGCTCGCGCACGAAGCGGCGGGCAAACACTGGGATGCCGTCGTGCTTCGGCCGGACGTGGTGTGCGGCTTCGCGCTCGGCAATCCGATGAACCTGTCGATGGTCATCGCCGTGTATGCAGCGATCAGCAAGGAGCTCGGCCTGCCGCTGCGTTTTCCCGGAACCGCGACCTGCTATGGCAAGCTCGCGCAAGTCACCGACGCGGCGCAGTTGGCGCGAGGTTCCGTCTGGGCCGCGACCGAAGCGCCGGGCGGCGAGAGCTACAACCTGACGAACGGCGACGTGTTCCGTTGGGACCAGCTCTGGCCCGCCATCGCCGATCACTTCGACATGCCGCTCGCCGAACCACAGACCATCAACCTGCGCGAGTACATGGCGGACAAGGGGCCGCTGTGGGAGCGTATCGTGAAGCAGCACGGACTCGTCGATATTCCGTACGAGCACGTCGCGGCGTGGGGCTTTGGTGACTTCATTTTTCGCTGCGACTGGGATGTGGTGTCCAGCACGACGAAGATCCGGCAGGCCGGGTTTCACGATGTCGTCGATAGCACGGACATGTTCCTGCGTCTCTTCGACGAATTCCGCGAGCGAAAGGCGATTCCATAAACTTTATGCGTGGCGCGAAGCCCGAGCCGTTACCGGCGAACGGGAGCCTGCAAGCAATACCATCCAGGCGCCGTTTCGATCGCCGGCGCGGGCTTCTCACCGCACCTCCTGCGGTGGCCGGCCAACCCGCGCATGAACGCTTCGCGCATATGCCGACGATCGCGAAAGCCCGTATCGTTTGCAATCATCTTTAAGCGAATGCGGGCTCTTTCCGATCGTTAAACGCGCCGCTTCGGGCCGCAGCCCTTTTAGTTGCCTTTCCGGGTGACTGTCCCGTCTCCATCACAAACACCCGACTAAGACTGCCACGGGTCTGAGATATGCAGCACTCGCGAGCTCTTCGACAGTGAGCGGCCGGCTGAGGTTGCTACGCGCGTAATTGAGTGCGTTTCCAATGCGATCAGACTTTGGCGCAGGATCGGTAAGGCGGTCAGTTATCGTGTGTGGAACGAGGGACGGCGAAGAGCGCCCGAGCGTCATGATTTGCGACATGGACCCCACTCACTCGGTCAACTGATATCTTAGATATCAACCTTCGAGGCAACGACCGCCCCGTGCTACTATTTCGCGCAAACCAAAGGCGCATCGCTACTGCGCGCCTTTGTTCATACGAGGGATCGTCGAAGCCCCATAACCATGAAGATCGAGAAACTTGCAGAGCGTCCGAAGTCACTGACGGCGATTGCAAAGGACATGATTCGCAATGCGATCGTCGACGGCGAACTGGCCTTCGGCAGCCAACTGTCGGAAAGCGCGCTTGCGCTCGAATTCGGGTTCAGCAAGACGCCGGTGCGCGAGGCGCTTCTGCAACTCAAGCTCGAAGGACTCGTGGAAGTGTGGCCGCAGTCCGGCACGCTGGTGTTCAAGCCGACCGTGGACCAGGTGCGCGAAATCTGCCGCTTTCGTGAAATCATCGAATTGTCGGCGCTCGAACTGGCCATGCGTCGCGATGCCGGGCAACTCGCCAAGCAACTCACTGCGGCGCTAAAAATGCGCCGCGAAGAAGGCGTGGACGATGACATGCGCCGTCGTCAGCAGGACGCGCATTTTCATGGCGCGATTCTCGCGTGCTCGGGCAACACGTATCTGCAGTCCGCGTATCAACTCGTCGCCGACAAGATTCAGGCGTTGCGTGCCCGGCTCGCCGTCGACGACAAACGCGTGGACTCGTGCCACGACACGCATTCGGAAATCATGCAACTGATTCGCGACGGCAACGTGCGCAAGGCCTGCACCGCATTGCGCGCGCATATTCGAAGCACCGAAGACTCGTATATCCGCGCGAGCCAGACTGACGAGGCGCGTGCGGATGCATTGCGCTAACGCGAAAGACTTCGCTGGCAGCGTTCTCTAGGAAAGAAGCGTCGAACCATGAATGAACTGATCCAGTCGCTTGGCGACATCGTTGGCAGCGCCTATGTCTTTACGGGCGCGACTGAAACGCGCCGCTTCCGCCAGGGCTATCGATACGGCGGCGGACCGGTGCTCGCCGCCATTCAGCCTGGCACGCTCGTCGAAATGTGGCGGGCATTGCAGGCGTGTCATCGTGCAAACGTCATCGTCATCTGTCAGGCGGCGAATACCGGACTGACCGGTGGATCGACGCCTGCGGCCGAGGGCTATGATCGCCCTGTCATCGTCATCAATACCATGCGCTTGCGCCGGCTCGATCTCATTCGCAATGGCGAGCAGGTGATCTGTCAGCCGGGCGTGACGCTGGACCAGTTGGAAAAGCGCCTCAAGCCGCTCAAACGCGAGCCGCATTCGGTGATCGGTTCGAGTTGCATCGGCGCATCGGTGACGGGTGGCGTGTGCAACAACTCGGGTGGCTCGCTGATTCGCCGCGGCCCTGCGTTCACTCAGCTTTCGATACATGCGCGCATCACCGCCGACGGCGAACTGAAGCTCGTCAATCATCTGGGAATCGATCTGGGCGCCTCCGCCGAAGCCATTCTCGCTCGTCTCGATGCAGGCGAATTGCCGGACAACATCCCTGAAGCCAACGGACTGCTTGCGTCCGATCACGAGTACGGCACGCATGTGCGCGACATCGCGGCATCGACGCCCGCGCGGTTCAACGCGGACCCGCGCCGTCTTTACGAAGCATCGGGGTCGGCCGGACATCTCGCGGTCTTCGCGCTGCGTCTCGATACCTTCCCCGCCGACGAACGGACGCAAGTGTTCTACATCGGCAGCAACGATCCAGCCGAGCTCGAAACGATTCGCCGCGACATTCTGGGCGGCTTCAGGAGCCTGCCTATCGCGGGTGAGTACATGCACCGCGGCGCGTTCGATATCAGCCGCCGCTACGGCAAGGACATGTACGTGTACATCCGCACCTTCGGCACCGACAAGGTGCCGCGTGCGTTCGCAGCAAAAAGCCGCTTCGATGGCTTTACCGAGAAGGCCGGACTCGGCAACGCGATCAGCGATCGGCTGTTACAGGCAGTAAGCCGGCTCTTGCCCGAACATCTGCCGCGACGGCTCATCGAGTACCGCGACAGGTTCGAGCATCATCTGTTGCTCAAGATGGGTAACGACGGCGTGCAGGAAGCGCGAAGCTATCTGCAAGCGCGGTTTCCCACGCAACAGGGCGACTATTTCGAATGCACGGCGAAGGAAGGCGAAGCGGCGTTTCTCAACCGCTTCACCGTCGGCGGCGCGATGGTGCGGTATCGCGCGGTTCATCCCCGGACCGTCGAGGATATCGTCGCGCTCGATATTGCCCTGCCGCGCAACGCCACCGACTGGTTCGAACGGCTCCCGCAGGAGATTTCGAAGGACATCGAGTTTTCGATGTACTGCGGCCATTTC
Organism: Caballeronia grimmiae; assembly: GCF_000698555.1. GTDB lineage: Bacteria > Pseudomonadota > Gammaproteobacteria > Burkholderiales > Burkholderiaceae > Caballeronia > Caballeronia grimmiae. Next base: position 42,532 of record NZ_JFHE01000020.1, read on the forward strand.
TTCTGCCATGTGCTGCATCAGGAATATCTGGTCAAGAAAGGCGTCGATTGCGATCGCATCAAGGACGACATTCTTGCGCTGCTGGCTGCACGCGGCGCGGAGTATCCTGCCGAGCACAACGTGGGGCACTTGTACGAGGCGAAGGCGTCGCTCAAACAGTTCTACGAGGAACTCGATCCGACTAACTCGTTCAATCCGGGCATCGGGAAGACGTCGCGGTTGTTCAAATGGGGGCAGTCGAATTATCGCTGTGCTTGCGAGTCCGATTGCGCGCCTGTGCAGCAGGCTGAATGAGAGGCCGTGCGGCTGCCTTCAACGGGCGAAATCGCTGATCTTCGCAGACGTGGCACGCGTGGTCGTGATTCCGCCGCGCATCGAAAAGCGCCTTACTGAGGAGATATTTAAGGCGGCGGCGAATGAGAAGAAAATGTCACATCAGTAACGGCCTGCTCATTTTATCCAGTGAGCGGGCCATGTACAGCTATCGCAACGGCAGCGGCATCACCGGGACATCACCGATTCGACCACAGCCATGATCTGCTTCGATGCGGTCTTGACGTGCTCTTCGAGGAGCTTGGCGCCGAGCTTCGTATCGCGAGCCTTGCATGCCTTGATCAAAGCCATGTGCTCGTCATGCGACTGTTCCCGAACAGGCACCTGTACCGCTTGAAACCGAAAATAGCGGTCACTGCGGTCGTGGAGCACGCGAAGCATCTGGAGCGTTATTTCTTTCTGAGCGGGCACGTAAAGCGTTTCGTGGAGACGCCAGTTAAGCTGCCCCCAAACGCCCGAGTCCGCTTTATCCATCTCTTTGACGAGACGCTCTGCTTTGCCGATCTCGGCATCGGTGATTCGCGGTATCGCTTCAGCGAAGATCCACGGTTCGAGTCGAAGCCGGATGTCGAAGGTTTCCTTCACCTCGCCGACCGACAGTTCCGCTACATAAGCGCCTTTATGCGGAACGCTGGTCAACAACCCTTCCGCAGTCAGTCGCGTAATCGCTTCGCGAATAGGCACACGGCTGACTCCGAGTTCGTCGGCAAGTGCCTCCTGCCGCAGTACTTCCCCGGGCGCGTATTCGCCGCTCAGAATGCGTTGCCGCACTGCAGTGGTCACCAGTTCGACTGTCGTGGGTCTGACGATCTTCCGCGTGCTCGCCTCTGAAAGAACGTCGCTTACGACGGGCGCTTCTTTGCTTCGACGTTTGGTGACAACCGGGGGCATGATGGTGGTTCTAATGTTGTATACAGAAAACATCGTACCACGGTGCTGCATGCGGTATACAAGATCCAGCGCCATGTTTTCACAGCAGTGTTTGGCGAACCCACGTTCCGTTTTTCATCACGCCGGACATCCGTTCGCCTTGACCCGTCAGGACGCTAATGTCCTTCAAAGGATCACCGTCGATTACAAGCAAGTCCGCGTAAGCACCAGCGCTCACTACGCCGAGTTTGCCCGGCTGGCCGACAATTTCAGCGCCGATGGCGGTGGCCTGACAAATCGTCTCGAACGCACCAAGAATCTCCGCGCGAATGGTGAGTTCGTCGTTTTGATATTGATGCATGTCGCCCAGCAGGTCGGTGCCGAGTCCCATCCTGACGCCGTGCCGCTTCAATAACTCCAGCGCCTTCAAGCCTTGCAGTCGGACGTTCTCGTTCTTGACCAAGGCGCTCTCGGCGACGCCCGCTTTCGCGCCGACCTTGCTCATTGCGTCATAAGTAACGAGCGTCGGGACCGCGAATGCGCCGTGTTCAGCCATGATGTCGGCGGCTTCATCGTCGATCAGATTGCCGTGCTCGATAGTGCGAACCCCGAGCTTGACCACGCGAGAGATGGCTTTGCCCGTGTAGGCGTGCGCCATCACGTACGTCTGGTGCGACGCGGCTTCCTCCACGATTGCTTTCACCTCATCGACCGAGAACTGGAGGTTGCCGATCGGGTCTGTCGGCGATGCGACGCCGCCCGACGCCATGATCTTGATGTGATGCGCGCCCGCCCGCATTTCTTCGCGCACTGCCTTGCGAACATCGTCGACGCCGTCAACGATGCGGCCAATCGCTCCGAGGTTGCGATGGCATCCGCAGGGGTCCGGATCCGAATTGTCGAAGCGCTCCCGAAAATCTCCGTGCCCGCCCGTCTGCGATAGCGCCTTGCCTGCAACGAAAAGCCGTGGCCCGGCGATGACGCCCTCTTCGATCGCGCGGGAGAGCGCGTAGTCGGCGCCACCGGCATCGCGAACCGTCGTGAAGCCGCGATTCAGCATGCCGCTGAGAATGGGGACCGCGCGAAGCACGGCAAACGTATTGGGCAAACGGCCGTTGTTGCCAAGGTGCGCGACCGATGCAATGACGTGCGCGTGGCAATCGATCATGCCGGGCATCACGGTCTTGCCGCCAACATCGATGACCTGCGCACCTTCGATCGATACAGGCTCGCGCGTGACTTCCTTGATGAGTTCTCCGTCAACGACGATCGAATAATGCGCGTGATCGTTTTCGTGATTGACGTCGAGTACGCGTGCGTTCTTCAGGACCAGCATGTGATATCCCCAAAGTGGAGGCGCGGCAAAGCCGCGTCGTTTCGCTACTTGAGCAGGAAGCCCTTCGCCAAAGGATCGCGATCGTCGACGAAGATGGTGTTATGGCCCGTTACGCGCGCCCAGCCTTCGATACTGGGGACGATGGCGTCGAACGTACCGACCTTTGTCGCCGACTCGGGAACGCCCGTGAATAGCGTGCCGATGATGCTCTCGTGCACGAAGCGCTCGCCGATAGCGAGTCTCCCCTTCCCGACGAGATGAGCCATGCGCGCCGATGTGCCCGTCCCACACGGCGAACGGTCGATCGCCTTGTCACCGTAGAACACGGCATTGCGTGCGTGTGCGCTCGCGACCGTAGGCTCGCCGGTCCACATGACATGGCTCAAGCCACGGATTGCAGGGGTTTCCGGGTGAACGAACTCGTACTTCTCGTTGGCCTTCTGACGAAGAATCGGGCTTAACCGCTGTATGTCCGACGGCTTGAGCGTATGAAGGACAGCGTAGTTGTTTTGCGGTTCGATGATCGCGTAGAAGTTTCCGCCGTAAGCGACATCGAACCTGACCTCTCCCAACCCATCCACTTCCACGGACAAATTCGTGGAGTGAAGAAACGACGGAACGTTAATGAGTTGCACTGAGTCGACGTGCTCACCATCCATCTTGTATCTTGCGACGACAACGCCCGCTGGCGTATCGAGCTTCAGCACTCCGGCTTCTTTCGGGCGAACGAGGCCATGCTCGATAGCCGATGTCACCGTGCCGATCGTGCCGTGGCCGCACATCGGCAAGCACCCGCTCACCTCGATGAACAGAATCGCAACGTCGCAATCGGGGCGAGTCGGCGGATAGAGAATGCTGCCCGACATGACATCGTGACCGCGAGGCTCGAACATGAGGGACGTGCGAATCCAGTCGAACTCGCGTTCGAAGTGGGATCGCCGTTCGATCATGTTCGCCCCTTCGAGCTGCGGCGCGCCTCCCGCAACGACGCGCACAGGATTCCCGCATGTATGTCCGTCGATGCAGAAGAAGGTCGATTTCATCACTCGGTTCCGTCGTGGATCTGTCGATAGTGGCCTGGCAATGCAAAGCACATCGCCAGGCTTGAAGATTACTTCGAAAGCGAGCGCAGATCGGCCATCGTCTTTTCAACGATAGCGACGACCTTCTGACGTTCATCACCTTCGAGCTTCAGACGCGGAGCCTTCACGTTCTCGGAATAACCGGCGGTAATGTTCTCGGCCAGCTTGATGTACTGCACCAGCTTGACGTGCGTGTCGAGATGGAACAAGTGAATCAATACGCGATACAGCTTGCGCGCTTGCTCGTAGTTTCCGGCCACCGCCAGGTCGATAAGCTCGACCGATTCCTTCGGAACCGCGTTCGCCATGCCGGACACCCAGCACTTGGCACCGAGCGCAACGGACTCGAGCACGAGGTCATCCACACCGCACACCACGTTCAGGCGGCCTTCGAAGCGGCTGAGCAGGTCGGTCACGCGCGTCGTGTCGTACGACTCTTCCTTGATGGCCGTGATGGTCGGCTCTTCGAGCAGTTCGGCGACGACATCAGGCGTTAGGTCGACGCCATAGCCGCGCGGGTTGTTGTACAGCATGATTTCAAGCTTCGAAGCCTTCGCGATGGTCTTGTAGAACGCGATGGTTTCACGGTTCTCCGACTTGTACGTGAGGCCCGGGAACACCATCAGGCCTTGCACGCCGAGCGCTTCGGCGTCTTTCGCGTACTGCACTGCGGCTGCCGTGTTCGTTTCCGCCAGACCGGAGATCACCGGCACGCGACCGTTAATGGTTTCGATGGCAATTCTCAGGACGGTTCGCTTTTCTTCGGGCGTGAGTTGCGCGTTCTCGCCGACCATGCCCATCATGACGACGCCGCTCACGCCGTTTTCAACGAGGCGATTCAAACCTGCCTTGATTGCTTCGTGATCGAGCGAGCCATCGTCTTTCAGCTTCGTCGTCACTGCGGGGAAAACGCCTTTCCAATTCACTGCCATGACACACCTCTTGATTAAGTAGTGCGGGATTCCCGCTGGTAGATAGAGGTCGCGGGGACCCCGTCAATGTCGAAAGCGACTAATCGAGTAAGGCTCGAGGTTGATTCCGGGTGTTCGGTTGGCAAGCAGATCCGCGACGAGCGCGCCCGTGGTTGCCGATTGCGTAAGACCAAGGTGACCGTGACCAAACGCGTAAATCACTGACGACGCGTGCGGTGAACGGCCGATCACCGGAAGCGAATCGGGCGTGGCTGGCCGATGACCCATCCACTTGACCGCGCCTGCGTCGTTGATGCCGGGCAGGAAGCGCTTGCCGAGTTCGAGCAGCGCATCGCTGCGCTTGTAGTTCGGCGGCGCTTTCAATCCCGCGAACTCGGCAGCTCCGCCAATGCGGATGCCGATGTCGAGCGGAGTGGCGACGAACTTGCGTTCCGCAAAAATGACTTCACGCGACAGGCTAATCCCATGCGCGGGCAACGTCGTGTTATAGCCCCGCTCGCTGTCCAGCAGGACACGGTCGCCGATGGACTCCGCCAGTGCAGCGGACCACGCACCCGTTGCGACTACGATTCGACGTCCGTTGATGCGCTCTCCCGCTTCCGTGACTGCGGCCGGGGCAAGCGAATCCGACACGTCGAGGTTCTTCACCGTGCCCGTGACGAAGCTGGCGCCGAGCGATCGAACGCGGTCACGCAACAGCGTCACGAGCCGCTTCGGATCACCGATGTGCGACCAGTCTTCGAGAAACACGCCGTGCCGGAACACCGGTGCAAGCGACGGTTCGCATTCGCGAATTTCTGCCTCCGACATGGCATGCCAGCGCACGCCCAGCTCACGCTTGAATTCCCACTCGTGCTGATCCGCGGCGAAGGCCTCGTCGGTTTCATAGACCGTCATCGCACCGCGACGGTAGAAGCTGTCCATCGCTCCGATGTCTTCGAACATCGGCACGATGTCGTCGTACACGCGATTGTTCAGTTGCGCCAGCGCCAGCGAGATGGCCCGGAAGCGGTCCTTGTTCGCGCAACGCTGAAACGCCATGAACCACGGCAACGCCGACGGCAGGTGCTTCCAGTCGAGCGACAACGGGCCCAAGGGGTCGAAGAGCCACTTCAAAGCCTTCGCGTACATCCCGCTCACTGCGATCGGCGTGCATTCCGTCACCGCGATGCCGCCTGCGTTCCCGTGCGACGTGCGGTCACCTTCGAAGTCGCGGTCCACTAGCGTGACGGTCGCGCCATCGCGCAGCGCCGACCATGCACAGGATAGGCCGACAATTCCGCTTCCGATTACGACCACGTCGGAAACCTTCTGTGAGTTTTGAGCTTGCTGAGTCATTTCGTGAGTTGAGATTGCCCGGCCAGGCAGCGTAATCGCCGCCCGGCGTTGCCATGCTTACTTTGAGCCAAGCACCGTCTGGGGCTTCCATTGCGCGTTCTCGCACTTGTAGACGGTAATGATTGCGTCGCGCAGGTCGCCGTACTGGTCATAGGCGAAGTGGTCGCTCGTCACGCCCTTCATGTCGGTTTTGGCGAGCACGTCTGTCAATCCACTTTTCTACGCAGAGCACCTACCCTCACACTTGCTCCATGAATTCGGGGTCCGGCATGCCGCGCAGACGGACCGCTTCTTCTTCGAGCGTCGAAGCTGCGAGTTGTCCAAAGACCAGCGCGAGCTCCTGGTCGGCATGGTCGTACTTGCCGGCGGCATCGAGGAGATTGAGAGTCCCTACCGTCACGCCCCGCCTGCGCACCGGAATGTTCAGCACGCTCTCGCAGCCGATGGACCACAAGACCTCATACTCCGAGAACACCGATTTGATGTCCTCGCGCGTCGAGCCAATCAAAATCTCGCCGCGTTGAAGAACCTGCTGCGTCCAACGGCTCTGAGTCACGCGTTTGATGCCGCCTATTGGATTGATGTCCAGCCGATTGCTATACAGCCGGCAGAGTCGACTCGAATCAGCGTCGTAGGCCAGCACCGTGAAGAGTCTTTGACCGAATACTTCAGTCAGAGATCGTTCGAGTTCGCTCCAGAACGCCTGATTTGAGCGACCCGTCTGCAGTGCTCCAGCAACGCGCTTGATCGCTGACAGTTCCACCAATCCCTGCTCTGGCTTCATACGTTCCCCTTACTTTGCCGTTTTCAGATTGGCGGCAGTCGCACCGGAGCTACCGTCGCCGTACTCTTCAGCCGTGATTTCTTCGAGCGTCTTGCCGCTCGTCGAGACGCCGAGGAAGATGACCGCAAGCGCCCCGAGCATAAGAATGGCGGTCGTCATGCCGAACACGCCTGCAAAGCCCCAGATCGGATAGACGTACCCGACGAGCATCGGCGAACAGATTGCCCCGATTCGACCGAATGCCGACGCCGTACCCATGCCGGTTGCACGGAGGTGCGTCGGAAAAACTTCCGGGGTGTAGGCGTATTCGCCTGCATTGACGCCATTCATCGCGAACGACATGAAGATGGACGCCATGACAACCGATGTATCGCTACCGGCGTTCGCGAGCCAGATACCGGCGATGCACGCGAGTCCCATATAGGTGACGATGGTTGCCTTGCGTCCGAGCTTTTCGCAGAAATAAGCCGACGAGTAATAGCCCGGGATCTGCGCCAGATAAATAAGGATGGACACCGAGAAGCTCTTCGTAATCGTCATGCCGCGCTGCATGAGCAGGCCCGGAATCCACACGAAGAACGCATACGAGCAGAACGTGACCGACAACCACAGACACCAGCTCATCAGCGTCGTCTTCGCCATCGGCGGCTTCCAGAGCAGCTTTAGGTTGCCGAAGAACGAGCCCGTGCGTTCGTAGGTCGCAGCCACATTGCCGCTGACTGCCGCAACCGGCGCGAGCTTGACGCCCGTGCTTTCGACCTGCCGCTCGATGTCCGCTACGACCGCTTCCGCTTCAGCGTGCCGCCCGCGAATTTCGAGCCAACGCGGCGATTCATGCAGCGAGCGACGCCACCACAAAAGCACGATGACAGGCAGCGACACGAGGACGAGGGCGTAACGCCATCCTTCCGGACCGAGAGGAATCACGAAGTAGCCGATCAAGGCCGCTGCGACGAAACCGAAAGAGAAAAAGCCAGCCAGCGCGCCGGTGAATGCGCCGCGATAGCGATTGCTCACGAATTCGACTAGGAACGGAGCGATGATCGCGCCTTCCGCGCCCATGCCGATGCCCGCGATCGCCCGCAACGCCGCGAACGTATGCCAGTCGTTGACGAAGGCGTTGGCGAAGGTCATGACGCAGAAGAACGTCAGGGCCCACATCATCACGACGCGTCGGCCGAATCGGTCCCCAAGCAAGCCTGCGAACAGTGCACCGACAAGAAAGCCCACATAAGTGCTGCTTCCAAGGATGCCCGTTTCGAAGCTCGTCAGATGCCACTTCGTCCGGACGACAGGAAGAATGAAGGCAATGATCGCGGCGTCGATGGCCTCGAACATGAACCCCAGGCCGCCCATGATGAGTAGCTTGAAGTGAAAGCGGCTGAACGGGAGACGCTCGAGCCGCGCTGCAATTGGAGACATACGGAACTCCCTGAGGGTGCCGCGAAGAACGCGGCCTATGCCAACAATATCCTGTATCCAAAATCCAGCGTCAAGTGCGGATTTGCGCTGACGGCTTTCTCAGGCGACGCGCAGGGCGGCGCAGTGTGGCTATGGATTCGTGGGGGACCTGGCTTGGAACGAGTGCCGGATACCGGCGCGGACGGCTACCTGATTCCCAGTCGACGATGGCGTAAGGAATGACAGCGCAGCGACAGTCGGCTTGCCGGTGGAATCCGTACTCAGGGCGCGTTCCCATGACGTCGTTGCGTAGAGAAGCGTGCGCTTCGACAGGTTGTACTGCGTGCCGACGTTCAATTGCAAATACTTCGCCGTTTCCGCCTTCGTCTAGTCAAAGGACGCGCCGAGCAGCGGCGACGGGCTGACGTTATAGGTCGCGAGCGCCTCTTAATTGTTGAAGGCCGCGGTTCCCGAGAGCGGAATCGATGATCTCCGTACTACGTCCTGAAAGCGCGTGTTCGTGTAGGTGAAGCCGAAGAGCGCCGGGCCGAACCGGTGATTGACACCCGCAGAAGCGTAGCCGCTGGGGTTGTTGCACGTGCCTCCGGCAACCGGGCTGGCGGTTTCGTCGTAAATCGAGGTCGCAGGGTTGTTGATGCGAGAGAACACCGCAGCGGCGCTGAACGAATTGTTCGCGTAGCTCAGTCCGACGGATTCTTTCTTGCGGTTCGATAAATCACCGGCGACGCCTCCGGGGCTGAACTGTGCCGAGACCCGGAAGCCGCCGAATATCGGCGAGAGGTACTTAATGGAATTGCTGAGCGAGTGATCGCCCCATCCGTTGTCCACGCGTGGGCTAAAGAACAAAAAAAGCGACGGCTGAACCTTCAGCCGTCGCAAGCGTATGAGATGGGCCTCGCACCCGGCCATCGCACGTATAAGCCGAAATCACGCGAGCCAGGCGCGAGTCACTGCCCAGCCCGCGCGTTTCCAGAAACTCAACCCCTCACTTCGCCCCCAGCAAGTGCGGCAGAAACTGCGGAATATGCGGGAAGAAAATGATCAGCAGCAGGTCGATCACCAGCGCGAGGATGAATGGCATGATCGCGCGTGTCGCCTTCTCCACCGATACCCCGCCAATCGACGCCGCCGTGAACAGACAGAAGCCGATCGGCGGCAGGTTGATGCCGATCGCCGAGTTGATCAGCACGATCACGCCAAACACGACCGGGTCGATATGCATCTGCACGACCAGCGGCAGAAACACGGGAATGACCACGGCGATGCTGGAGATCGTTTCGAGCACGGTGTGCGCGACGATCAAGAACAGGTTGATCAGGATCAGCAGCACGATGGCGCTCGTCGTAACGGCGAGGAAGCTGTTCGCCACGTGAAGCGGAATCTGCGCTTCGATCAGATAACGGCCGAGCACGAACGCGAGCCCAAGCAGGAAGGACACGCGCGTCGTGTTCACCGCAGTGCGGACCAGAATATCCTTGAAATGCGAGAGCTTCAGCGTGCGGAAGATGAACGCGCTCACCAGCGTCACATAGACCGCCGCAACCACGCCCGCTTCCACCGGCGTGAATATGCCGCCGAGAATGCCCCCCAGGATGATGATCGGCGTGAGCAACGCCCAGAACGCCTCGCGAAACGTGGTCCACAGCTTGCGCCCGTCGAACGGCTCGACTGCGCTGTAGTCGTGCCTGACCGCGGTCACGTAGTTGACGATCATGAACGATGCAACCACCAGCAGCATCGGAATGATGCCGGCGATGAACATCGTGCCGACCGAAACGTTGGCCGTGTACGCATACACGAGCATGCTCATCGACACGGGCGATAGCAGCCCGAGCGACCCCGCCGCCGATTGCAGCGCCACCGCGAAGGCGCGGTTGTATCCCTTCTTCACCATGCCCGGAATCATCACCGAGCCGATCGCCGCGGTATCGGCCGTGGCCGATCCGGACAGGTCCGCGAAGAACATGCTCGCGACGATCGTCACCTGACCGATGCCGCCGCGCATGAACCCGACCAGCGCCTGCGAGAACTCGATGATGCGCTTCGATACGCCGCCCGAATCCATGATCGCGCCCGTCAGCATGAAGAACGGAATGGCGAGCAAGCCGACGTTGTTCAGATTCGAGAAGAGCTGCTGAGGAATCACCAGCAGCGGCGTGCCGTTCAGCGACAGCGCGAGCGTGGCTGCGATGCCGATGCAGATCGCAACGGGCACGCCCAACCCGAGCAGTCCTGCGCCAAAAGCGATTGCCCACATGATATTTATCCTAGAGATGTTCGGATACGCCTTCGACCAGCGTGGCGTTGCTCTGTGCCTGCGGTGCGAGATGCGATACGACGATGCGCACCAGCGAGTGAAACGCGAGCAGCGCGCCGCACACGGGAATCGATAGATACGGATAGACCATCGAGATCGGAATCGATGCGGCCGTCTCGGTGCCCATCAGCGCAAGCATGTCGGCGCCGTACAGCACGAACACCGCGCCGAGCGCAAGAATCGCGCAGTCGGTGAAGTCCTGGAGCAACGGCGCGAACGCAGCGGGCACGCGATCAGCCAGCACGCGCACTTCCGGATGCGCGCGCAGCTTCACGCCGGCTGCCGCGCCCAGGCACGTGAGCCACACGAACAGATAGGCCGAGACTTCATCGGACCACGACAGAGAATCGTGCAACACGAAGCGGAAGACCACGCCGAGACCGGCCACGATCACCGCCCCGAGCAGCAGGCAACTACAGATGAACAGATTGATCTTCAGCACGATGTCGTCGACCAACATCAAGCCGCGCGCGAGCTTTTCCATGCGTGTCATCTCCGATGCCAGGTGGGAACCACGGCCGTCGTTCGCATCCGTCATTTGGATGCCACCGCCGACGCTTGCTTGGCCGCGTTGATCTCCTGATAGAGCGCCGGGCCGTCGGGAATCTTCGCGATCAGTTCATCGCGCGCGGCCTTGGTGGCTTGCTCCCACGGCGCGGTATCGACCATCGTCACCTGAATGCCCTTCGATTTCATCGCGGTGATGGCAGCGTCGTACTCATGCTTGTATTCCTTCAGGTCGTAGTCCGCTGCAATCTTCGCGGACTCCTGAAACGCCTTCTGATCAGCAGGCGAGAGCTTGTCCCACGACGCCTTGCTCATCGCCAGCACGACCGGCAGGTAGTTCACGTGCGTCACGTAGAAATGCTTGGCGACATCGGAAAACTTGTCCTGAACGAACTGTTCCGGCGACGTGTCCGCGCCATCCACGAGACCTTGCGAGAGCGCGAGAAACAACTGGTTGTACGCGAGCGGCGTCGGATTCGCGCCTAGCGCCTTGTAGCCCGCGATGTAGCCGGGGCTTTGCATCACACGCACCTTGAGGTCCTTCATGTCCGCGAGGGATGTCACGGGGCGCTTGGTCGTGAAGAGGTTGCGTTCGCCCACTGCGAGCCACGTGAGGCCGATCATGTTGACGGGCTTCATCATGTCGAGATACTTGCGGCCGACCGGACCTTGCAGCACGCCGTTCGCCTGGTCCATGCTGGAGAACAGATACGGCATGTCGAAGATCTGCCACTGCTTGATCGTATTGTCGATGGGCGCCTGCGCCGAAATCATCAATTCCTGCGTGCCCGTTCGCAATGCCTGCGCCATCTGCACTTCGCCGCCGAGCTGCGATTGCGGAAAGAGCTGAATCTCGACATGGCCATGCGTTCGCGCCGCCACTTCCTTGGCGAACACCTGCGCGGTGAGTTGATAGTGGTTATCGGGAGCCAGCGTGTGGCCGAGCTTCATCACGACCTTGTCTTGCGCCATCACGCCGGACGATGCACTGATGGACATCACGGCGAGCGCCGCGCTCATCGCCACGCGCAGCATGCTCTGCGCTTTGGAAAGCGAACTCATATTGTCTCCTTGCTCGATATGGACACCGGCCCGCGCATGGCTCGTCTGGACATTTCCAATTGCAGGCCAGCGGGTTGACGCCAGTATTTGTGATCGCGTGAAAGGTGCGTTAGGACCGCCCTTCGGATTTCTTGGACTTTTTAACGGCGCGAATGCGAGTCCCGCGACGCGCTGCAAAAAAGTCCAAAAGATCGCGCGAACCGTCCTACCCGTTGAATGGGGCCTCTCTTTAAAGTGACTTCACGCTGACGGCCCGGTGTGAGAACGCATCCCGCCGTATCGACTCAACTCACCACGACAATTCACGACATGGCCAAACGTCCTCATATGGATTGCTATGCAATCGGCGACACCGCCGACTTCGCCAAGACCGTATCCGAATACGACATCTATGGTTTCGCCGGCATCGTCGGCGACTTTTACGCCGTGCATCTCAACGAGGAATACGCGAAAGGCACGCGCTTCGAGAAGCGCATTGCGCAAGGCTGCTTGTCGGTCGGCTTCCTGTCCACGGTCATGGGCTATATGGCGCAGAAGGCGCCGAGTCCGGGCGCGGTCTCGTATCGCTACGACATCACGTTCAATGCGCCGGTGTTCATCGGCGATACCGTGACTGCGCGTCTGACGCTTGCGGAGAAGGACGAAGAACGCAACGTGTGCGTGTTCACCGCCGATGTGACACGCCAGGATGGCGTCGTCGTGGCGTCGGGCAACACCTATCTGAAAGTGCTGTGACGCTATGCAGACATCTTCCCCTCCCGTTCTCGTCACTCAGCACGGCCCGTTGCGTCTTTTGACGCTCAATCGCGCCGACAAGCTCAACGCATTCACACCCGAAATGCTGGCCTCGCTCGACAAAGGCATCGAAGACGCGCTTGCCGACGATTCGACGCGCGTCATTGCGATCACCGGCAGCGGTCCGAAGGCGTTCGCAGCCGGCAACGATATCGAACGGCTCGTCTCGATGGATGGCGTCGCTGCCTATCGCGACATGGTGGCCGGACAGCGCGCGCTGCTGCGCCTGCACGAGTGTGCGAAGCCGACCATCGCGATGGTCAACGGCTATGCGCTCGGCGGCGGCTTCGAACTGGCGCTCGCATGCGATTTCATCTTGGCGTCGACGAATGCGAGCTTCGCATTCCCGGAGATCACGCTCAACACGATGCCCGGCTGGGGCGGCACGCAACTCGCCGTCGCCAAGATGGGACTTGCATGCGCAAAGCGCTTTGTGTTGAGCGGCCGGCGCTTCTCCGCGCAGGAATGCGAGCCGTTCGGCTTCATTCATGAGTTCGCTGCGCCCGAAGCCCTGTTCGATGCCGTCCAGTCGCTTGCAAAAACACTCGCTTCATACGATCCCTTCGCGGTCGAGATGGCCAAGCGCGCGTTGAACCGTGCAAATGAATTGCCCCTGTCCGCAGGGCTCGATTTCGAAGCCGCGCATTACACCGTGAATTTTGCGAGCGAAGGCGCGCGCGCCGGGCTCAGGCAATTCATCGAACGAAGAGGCGCGCGGCACGCTGCTCAAATTCAACCTGCACCGGTCACGCCATGACGAACTCGATCAATCAACCGCACTGGCTTGGCGAACAGCACACGATGATCCGCGAAGCCGTCCGACGCTTCGCGGAAAAGGAAATCGCACCGCAATCGGAGACGCTCTGGGAACAGGAAGCCTTTCCGTACACGCTCTGGCGACAGGCGTGCGAGCTCGGCTTCACTGGTCTGCCCTACTCCGAACGGTTCGGCGGCGGCGGTGGCGACTGGCTATCCTTCGTGATCGTGCTGGAAGAGCTTGCACGCGTGGATTGCGCCGTCGCCAATGCGCTGATGGCCAATTCAACGGTGGCGAGCCTGCTCAGCAACTACGGCACGACCGAGCAGAAGGAGCGCTTCCTGCGGCCTATCCTGGATGGCTCGCAGATCGGCTCGATCGGACTGTCCGAGCCCGACGCCGGATCGGACGCCGCGAACATCGGCACACGCGCGACCTTCGATGGCGACCGATGGATCATCGATGGCGCAAAGACGTTCATCAGTAACTCGGGCACCGAAATCGGCGGGCCAACGGTGATCGCGGCGGTGACGGGCACGCGACCCGACGGCCGCAAGGAGATCTCCAGCTTCATCGTGCCGCAGGGCGTACCTGGCTTCAGCAAAGGCCGCAAGCTGCGCAAGATCGGCTGGCGCGCGTCGATCACGCACGAACTGTTCTTCGAGCGATGCGCGATTCCTGCGGACCACCTGCTCGGCGAACGCGGCGCGGGACTGCGCCAGACGCTCGCGCAGATCAGCACGGGGCGCATTCTCATTGGTGCGCTCGCGCTCGGGATTCTGCAGGGATCACTGGATCGTTCCATCGCATACATGAAGGAGCGCCGCGCGTTCGGGCGCGCGATCGCAGAGTTTCAGGGCCTTCAGTTCAAGATCGCCGACATGGCGACCGATGCCCATGCCGCGCGCCTCATGCTCTACGACGCCGCCGCGCTCAAGGATGCCGGCTCGCCCTTCGACGCAGCGGCGTCGCAAGCCAAGCTATTTGCGAGCGAACACGCGATGAAGGCCGCGCATCAGGCAGTGCAGATTCATGGCGGCTACGGCGTGATGGCCGAGTTCGCAGTCGCCCGCGCGTTCGGCGATGCGAAGGTGCTGGAGATCGTCGAAGGCACATCGGAAATACAACGCATGATCATCGCGCGCACGCTGCTGGCGTGAACGATCGCTGCAACCGAGGGGGAATGGATATGCTGGAAGGCATCAAGGTACTGAGTTTCACCCACTTTTTGCAAGGCCCCGCCGCCGTTCAGATGCTCGCCGATGTCGGTGCGGACGTCATCAAGATCGAACCTCCGGGCGGTGCATTCGAACGCAGCTGGACCGGCGCGGACGCGTTTATCGAAGGCGTAAGCGTCTTCTTTCTGCTCGGCAACCGCAACCAGCGCAGCATCTCACTCGATCTGCGCGAAGAAGCGGCGCGCGAGATCGTGTGGCGTCTGATTCGCGAAGCCGATGTGATCGTCGAGAACTATCGTCCCGGCGTGCTGGACAAGATGGGCTTCGGTTATGCGCAGGTGCACGAAGTCAATCCGCGACTCGTCTACTGTTCATGCACCGGTTACGGATCGTCCGGACCGTATCTGAAGCGCCCCGGTCAGGACTTGCTGTTGCAGGCGATGAGCGGCATGACGCTGCTTTCCGGCGATGCCGAATCGCCGCCGACGCCGGTCGGCTCCGCAATCGTCGATCAGCACGCCGCCGCCCTCGCCGCGTTCGGCGTCATCGCTGCGTTGCAGGCGCGCGAGCGCACGGGCGTAGGCGCGCGCATCGAAAGCAATTTGCTCAATGCTGCGCTCGATCTTCAGATCGAACCGTTCACGTACTACATGAACAAGGGGCCGCTGTGGGCGCGCACGCATCCGCCGACGGGCAGCCGCTTCCATCCGGCGCCCTACGGTGTGTACAAGACGCGCGATGGCTACATTGCGATGTCTCTCACGCCGACGCAAAAGCTCGCGGGGGCGTTGTCGTGTCCGGCGCTTGCGGAGTTCACACATCCGAAGGACAACGTGCTGCGTCGCGACGAAATCAATCGGCTTGTCTATGACACGCTCAAGACGCGCACAACGGAAGAGTGGATGCGTACCTTCGAGGAACACGACATCTGGTTCGCGCCGGTCAACGACTATGAGCAGGTCGAGCATGATCCCCAAGTCGCGCACAACCAGATGATCATGTCGTTCGACCATGACGAAGCCGGCCCCGTGCGCGTGCTCGCGCATCCGGTGCGCTATGACGGCGAAGCGCCGGGCCTGCGTCGCCACCCGCCGAAACAGGGACAACATACCCGCGAAGTGCTCGCGGAACTGGGTTATACGCCGCAAGAGATCGACGCCTATGTCGAAGGCGGCATCGCATTGACATCGAGGAGAGAAGCGTGAGCGCACAAACGAACAACTGGCCCGCGCTCCTGCGCTTCGACGATGTCGATATCGGCCGCACGCAGGTGATCGTGCACACGATTTCCGAAGCTGAAGTCAACGCGTTCGCGCATCTCTCGGGCGACCTGAACCCGCTGCACATGGAAGACGCATTCGCCGAATGCTCGCCGTTCGGCCGGCGCGTCGTGCATGGGCTGCTGACGGCGGCGCTCGTCTCGGCGGCGCATACGCAACTCACGGGGCCGGGCTTCGCGTATGTCGGACAGGAACTGCGCTTCCTGGGGCCGGTATATATCGGCGATACGGTCACGATCAACGTTTGCGTCGTCGAAAAGAAGCCGGCCAAGCACATTCTCGTAATGGATACGACCGTTCGAAATCAGCTTGGGCGCGTCGTGCTGAGCGGGCTTTCCGCACTGAAGGAACTGCGTTTCGACGAAGCGATGATGGCGCGCAATCTCGCCGCATGAGTTCGCGCGCCACGCTTTCACGGTGTAAATGCCAGTAACGTCGAGGGCCCATGCACGGCTACACTCCTACATGGGTCCGAGAATCGCCGGACCGCTGGCAGGCGCCAAGACAGAGCGCCACCGACGAGGAGGAGACAGTTGGATACCGCATGTTGCTGCCACGTCCCGGTCATCAAGATCGACGACTACGAATACGGCGCGCACGTCAAGACACGGGATTTCCATCTCGCACCCATCGAGGCGCTGAAATCGACGCTGGTATATCCGCATCGCCACGACTTCTATCACGTGATGTGGGTAATCGAAGGAAGCGGCTCGCACGTGATCGATTCGGTGCGCTATGACGTGCGCCCGCATACGCTCTATTTCATGACGCCGGGACAGATCCACGATCTGGACCTGTCCGCCGACACGCTCGGCTATTCGATCAGCTTTTCATCCGAGTTCTTCGCGTTTCGAGTCCAGAACCGTCATACCGAAACCGAAGTTCCCGCCTACAATTTCGAGCAGCTCGACGCCTGCCTCCATCTGAGCGATGCTCAGGTGCGCGAACTGATGCGCGTGATGGACGGCATCCGCGAAGAGTACCGGAATGAAGAGGTCGGCTACACCGATGCAATCTGGGCCTGGCTGCATGTGTTTCTCATCAAGGTTGCGCGCATGTGCGATGCCGCCGCCATGCGCGACGCCGCTGCGTCGCGCAGCGTTCTGCTGTCACGCCGCTTCAAGAGCCTGCTCGAAAAGCATTTCCGCTCCGTCAATGAAGCGGCCGATTACGCTCGCCTTCTCAACGTCACCGAGCGAGCGCTCAACGAAGCAACGCGTCAGGCGCTTGGCAGCACGGCGCCCAAGCTCATCCGCGAGCGCGTGATGCTCGAGGCGAAGCGATTACTGTTGCACTCCGAAGTAAATGTCGCCGAGATCGCGGCGATGCTGTCCTTCGACGATCCAGCCTATTTCAGCCGCTGCTTTCGCAAACACACGGGCCGCTCGCCGATCGACTACCGGCGCAGCCTCGAAAAATTGCATATCTGACTTGTCGCTGGCGCTTCAGCGCGGAAATGTCCAACAGTTCACGCGTTTCATCCTAACGCCGTCGCATGAGCGGTTCTTAGAATCGATCTGCGCATGACGAACTCAAGGAGACAACGTGTCGAACGCAACGAATCCGCTGGCGCTGCACGCAGAACAGATCAGGCTTTTTAGCGAAACGCTCGATAAGACCGCACGGAAGGTGGCCAACGACGAGCTAACTTTCGGCGTTGAATTTCCGCAAGTGACGGGTCCCGATGGCGAATGGGTGCGCCTGCCCGCCTCGCTTTCGGCAGGCTACGACGGCGACGCCTGGAGCCACGGCAACTGGTTTTGCGGCTTCTGGGTTGGGCTTCTGCTGACCTCGTACGTTCATACCGGCGAGGCACGATTCCTCGAATGGGCGCGTGCCCGCATGCTGCTGGTCGCGCAGCGCGCGCAGGATCCGAACACGCACGACATCGGCTTCATCTTCGACAGCAGCGCAATACCGGGCCATCACATCACGGGCGACGAATGGTTCGCGAGCGTCGCGCTCGAAGCGGCCGACAAGCTGCGCGCGAGGCTCGTGACGACACGCGACGGCGCGTACCTCGCGTCATGGGGACCGCTCTCCGATCCGCGTGGCCGCAGCGCATCCGCGATCGATACGATGGCGAATCTGTCGCTGCTGTACTGGGCCGCGAATCATGCCGATGACGGCAGCTACCGGCAAGCCGCCGACGCCCACGCCGAGATGACCGCGCGTGCCTTCGTCCGCGCCGACGACTCGACGTATCACGCCGTCGAATACGATGTTGAAAGCGGCGCACGCAAACGCGGCTACACGTTTCAGGGCGCTTTCGACGAGTCCGCGTGGAGCCGCGGCCAGGCGTGGGCGATCTACGGATACATCAACTCTGCGCGCGAGACGGGCAAGCGCGTGTATCTGGATCTGGCGGAACGGCTTGCCGACTACTACATGCGTCGCCTCGATGGCCGGCAGGTGCCGCCCTGGGACTTCGACGCCACGGGCCGCGACGCCGAGATCAAGGACACGGCTGCGGCTGCGGTGGTCGCATCGGCGCTCTTCGAAATGGCGCGGCTGCATCCCGATGCGCAAGCCGCCGCGAAGTGGCAGCGTCATGGCGCCGCGATGCTCGAAGCGTTGTGTCGCGATGAGTTCACGAAGGAAGGCCAGCATGGCCTGCTTCATAACTCTTGCTATTCGAAGCCGCACAATATCGGCGTGGACGGGGCGACCATGTTTGGCGACTTCTTCTTCGTCGAGGCGCTGTGCCGCGCGGTGCATCCGGGCAAGCTGCGCCCGCTCGACGATGCTCGTATTCCGCTTGCCTGACGCATTCGGTTTCTTTTTGAACGAAGCCGGCATCGTACGATGCCGGCTTTTTTTGTGCTCAAGCCTTTCGATAAGCTTGAGATTCACTACCACCTGGTGATTCATTTCGGCTCTTAAGTATTCGCTCCAAGCGGAATAGTTCCTGAGGATCATTCACCCGACGACGACTCCACCCGACCCGCGAACCTCCGTGGGATTGCGCTATGCTGAGGAAGCCTTGCTTCATTCAAAAAACGCTATCTACGGCGGGTGCCTATCGGATATGAACCTTCAGCGTAAAGCCACCACTGTCGATTCTTTGTCCGTACTGCTGCTGACGGTTGACCAGGACGGCGCTGTAACGCACCAGAACGAAGGCGCGCGGCGTTACTTCGGCCCCGCTGCTCACGCCGACGCCGTGCCTTTGCGACAACTCATTTGCCCCGCCGATGTTCCCGCACTCGACGACGCCATCGCGTCGCTCGGCCCGGCCTGCCCCGAGCACGCCGTCTACGCGAGACTGCTTCGACTGGACGGCGAACCTATGTGGCACCGGCTGTGCCTGCAGTGCGTCGAGAACCGCGCGTCGGCGTTCACGGTGATCGGTGTCGATGTCCACGAATGCAAGCATGCCGCCGAAGTTCAAGCAGAGAACGAGGCGCGTCTTATGTCTGCGTTCGAGGCGGCGGACCTCGGGGCATGGGAGTGGGACCTCGAAGCCGGAGTCGCCTGGATAACGCCCGTTCTCGCCCGGCTGTATGGCATCGAAGGCGACCCTGTAAAGGTGCCGCTTCGCTTGCTGTGGGACAAGGTGCCTCCGGAGGACCGGCAGCGGTTTCTCGTCTCAATCGATGACGCCCTCGCTAAAGGCGGCCCCTTCGAGCTTGAGTTCCCTGTCTCGCCGTGCAGCGGGACAGTCCGCTGGCTGCGAATGCGGGCACACGTTACACGGCAAGCGCACACCGGAGCACAGCGCGTGTTCGGCATCACCTCCGATGTGTCGGAGATTCGTGCTGCGGCGGCGAGCCTTACGCTAAGCGAGCGCCGTTACCGCGAATTGGCGCGCTCGTCGGGGGCGCTCGTGTGGTCGGCCAATCGCGATGGCGAGATGCAACCCATCGACGGAGACTGGGAAGCTTTCACCGGTTTGCCGCCGGAGCGGCTGGTTGGACATGCATGGATGGAACTCGTGCATCCGGATGACAAGGCCGAGCTGAGTGCCAAATGGGGCGAGGCGCTGCGTGAGCTGGGCGTTCGCGATGCCAGCTTCCGCATGCGAAGAGCCGACGGCGCGTACAGAATAATGCTCGCGAGAGCCGTACCCCTGTGCGACGAACGCGGCGGACTGTACGAATGGTTTGGTACGACCATCGACGTGACAGAACAACGGCACGCCCAGGCGATCAGTGAGGCGCGCAATCTCCGGCTCGCGGTGGCGATGGAAGCGGCGAGCATCATCATTGTCACGCTGGATCTCGACAAGTACCTCTTCTCCATTGAAGGCGCCAGTACGAGCGCGTCTTTGAATCCGAGTTCGACCACAGCGACCACGCTCACGTATGACGAAGCGATGGCCCGCGTTCATACCGATGACCGCGGCATGCTCGAGGTCGGTATTCGACAGCTTCGGGCGAGCCGCAAAAACGCGATTCATTTCGAAGTGCGAATTCATCTGTCCGGAGAAGAACACTGGATGCACGGCAGTGCAGTGATGCAGCGCGGACAAGACGGCCGCGCCGACGTCATCGTCGCCAGTCTCTCGGACGTCAGCGAGCGCAAGCGCATGGAAATCGCGTTGCGTGATGCTGACAAGCGAAAAGACGAGTTCCTCGCGATGCTCGCGCATGAACTCAGGAATCCGCTCGCACCGCTGAGAACCGTGGTGAGCCTGCTTCGTCGCGGGGCGTCGGCGGGCGACCCTGAGCCGCTCATCGCTTCGATGGAACGCCAGATTTCACACATGACGCGGCTCGTGGACGACCTGCTGGAAGTATCGCGCATCACGCAGGGCCGCATAGTTCTGCAGCGCGAGCCGCTGCTGATAGGCGGGGTCGTCTACGGCGCTGCGGAGTCGGTCGCTCAACAGGTCGACGAGAACAAGCAGACGATGACCATCGATGTTCCGAGGGAGACCGTCTGGGTATGCGGTGACACGACGCGCATGGCGCAAATCGTGATCAACGTCCTGCACAACGCATGCAAATACACGCCTGCGGGTGGCGAGATTCGTGTACGCGTGTCGGCGGACGCCGCGCAAGTTCATATCGTCGTTGAGGATACCGGCGCTGGCATTGCCGCCGACTTACTGCCGCGAATTTTCGATTTGTTCTCGCAGGGCGAACGCACGCTCGATCGTTCCAAAGGAGGACTGGGCATTGGACTGTCTTTGGTGCGCAAGCTGGTCGAAATGCATGAAGGCTCGATTCGTATCGAAAGCCAGGGGCCCGGATGCGGGACAACAGTCACGATGTCGTTTCCGCGCCTGAATTCACCGGACGATGTCGTTCCCACTATCGTCGGGAAGATGCCCTTGCGTCCGGCGCGAAACGGCCTCCGCATCCTGATCGTCGATGACAACCGCGATGCGGCCGATTCCTTGTCACTGGTTTGCCAGTCAGAGGGCCATGTGACGCGCGCCTGTTATGGGCCCAACGAAGCCCTGGAACAATACGTGGCGTTTGGTGCTGACGTCGCGCTGCTGGACATCGGCCTGCCCGGGATGAACGGGTATGAGCTCGCGAAGCACTTGCGCGTCAAGGGACACAAGTCTCCCGTGCTCGTTGCAATCACAGGCTATGGACAGGCGGAGGACCGGCTAAAAGCTCAGGCAGCTGGCTTCGATCATCACTTTGTCAAGCCAGTCGACATCGATGCGTTGCTCAGTCTGCTGGCGACGTGCGACTCCCGAGACGATATCTAAGGGGATATCGCCATCGTCACTTGCGCTCAGTGAGTTTCCGTTCCGGCCAGTGACTCCTGACGAGGCGTCGGCTCGTACATTGCCGCTGTCGCTGCGCTCACCTGATTGCGACCGCGCCGTTTTGCTGCATAGACGGCTCGATCGGCCGCGAGCAGGGCCGTCGCCGTCGTTGCCCCGTTACTTGGCATGATCACGCTGCATCCGACGCTCACCGTCACGGGATGCACGCCGCTCTGCTCTCTCCCCTGCGAACTGGACTGGATGCAAGCACGTATGCTCTCGCCGACCCGGACCGCGTCAGAAAGCCCTGCACCGGGAAGCACGATGACGAACTCTTCTCCGCCGTAACGCGCAACGACGTCGATCCCCGACCTCGTTTGCGCCTTGAGGCAGTCCGCGATCAGTCGTAGCGCCGCATCGCCAGCTGCGTGGCCGAAATTGTCGTTGTAGGCCTTGAACCGGTCTGCGTCGACGAACAGCAGGGACATGGGCACACTGGAGGCGCTGCATTCGTGCCACACGCGTCGCAGCGACGTTTCGAGCGAACCTCGGTTCGACAGTTGTGTCAGCGCGTCGGTGTGAGCGACGTGAGTCACATGCGCTTGCAGTGCTATCCGGTAACGCAGGCCGAAAGCGAGCGCCCACACGACGTAAGTGAACGCGGTGCTCAAGACAAGTGCTAACGCCCCGATGATGGTGGACCGGTGACGCCAGCCCGATAGAACGTCGTCATACGAAGGCGCGACGACGGCGATCAGATTCGTGTCGGGCACTTGTGCGAATGAATACAGGCGAGTCAGACCATCGACAGGCGAGCGCGCGATGTAGAAGCCCTGTTCAGTCGCCAGCATTTGCTTGAACGTGGGCGAATGCGCGACGCTGCTTGGTTCACCGGCTTTGAGCCGGGGGTTCCGGGCAACGACAGTACCGTCTTTTTGCAGGATCAACGATGCGCCGTGCGGGCCGACCGCGAGGGCTTGCATCATGGACTGAAAGTAGTCGGTGTTGACGGCGAGCAACGCGATACCGCCGAAAGAGCCGTCGGACAGCGTGATGCGGCGACTGAGCGCGATAGAAGATGCACCACCGCGCGCTCGTGACTGGTACGGCCGCGATAAGAACAGGCCTTCCTTGCCGCGAGGGATCTGCGCGACGAAGTAATCGCGATCCGCGACGTTGGCGTGCACGGCAGTTTCGTCCCTGGCTTCTTTGAAATTTCCCTCGCGGTCGATTACGAACACGCCGCTCACGTCTCGCGCCGTCGTCGAACGATCGAAGAGGACCCTGTGCCGCAGGTCTTTCGGAAGCGACTGGACGCGACTGTCAGATGCCCCTTCGGCTACCGCTTCGAGCGAAAGGTCGTACAGCTCGACGTTTCGCGCGATCTCGCGGCTCAAGGTGACGGCGACGTTCATCGAACTGGCCGCAGCGCGGTCCAGCTCTTGTTGTCGTCCCATCGCAAGGACTGTGAATGTCAGGATGAGTACGCACGCGCTGATGGCCGTGCCGGTCGCGCCTGCGAGCATCGGCTTGCGGGCGGCCAGGCGGCCGAAGAGCCCTAAGGGAAGCGACGGGAAACTGGTATCGAAACGTCGCATCGGGCGGGGCGTTTGCACAGGGAAAAGGGCCAGCGGGCGGAACGATCCCCGCAACATTACGGATTACGGCATGGATGGGGGTTTCTGAAGGCTGGCTGGGTCGCTGCGCTTGCTCATTGAAGCCATGCCGGAGAGGCCGATTACCGTGCGCGGCGGGCTGCCAACGTGGGTGCGCCGTCTCGTGTCGATGATCCGCCGTGGGACTGTCGATCCGTTCGGAAATGTCGCTGCGGACCTTTGGTAAGTTGCCGCTTCCACGTAAAGCTCGCTTACCGCACCGCTGCAGCCAACGCCCATCCGCAGAGCACCCCGCGTCTTGAATCGCTTGCATCCGCAGCTATGCTGTAAGGGAGCCTAATCGAGCGCGCGACTCGCTTGAGTGCCCCGAGTCACGGATGGCGCCAAAACCGAATGAGCCTGCCGCCCCCAGGCGACAGGGCTGACAACAACGGTATGCCAACATGCGTTTCGTTCATACGTGCTTATTGTCATGCTCCTTCGGACTGTCAGTCCTGGCAGCGATGGCGGTATGCGCCGCGCCCAAGCCGCCCACCTCCGCGCCATCGAATGCCGCTTCGGCTACCGCGGCCGCTTCCGTCCCGCTTCCTGCCAGCGCGACGCGTCGGATCGACCTGACCAACAGGTCATGGCGCGGCGACTTCGACGCGATGCTCGAGCGGCGCGTGATTCGCGTACTGGTCCCCTTCAGCCGCACCCTGTATTTCAATGACCGCGGACCGCGAACGCGGCACAGGCATCCTCGCTTGCTTACGGCGCGTTCGCGATAGGGTGAAAGCCTGCGCCCTCGATTGCAGAGGCAACCTGTCCCTGTTCCAAAGGCGATTCGACCTTCACCAGCTTGGCTGCGACATCAACTTCTACCCTGGCAGTCGCATCCAGCTTTGCAATTGCCCTGGTGATGGCGCTGGCACATCCGCCGCACGACATATCGGCTACGGTGAATTCCATTTTCACGCTCCTTGACCTGAATGCGTTCATGATGAACCCTGCCACACTGGGAAGGTCAACAGGAACTACATCATCGGCGCGGTGAGCGTGACAAAGGCGCTGAACGATTACAGGTCTTACAGCAGTCGTAACCCCGTGCTAGACTTTGCCCCCATGTCTTACTGGCGCAAACTCATTCTCGTCGTGCTGCTTGTACTGAGCCTTCCGGTTCAGTCGTTTGCGGCCGTCTCGATGTTTTGCGTGCCTTCACACGTAGCCGATAACGAAGCCTCGCCCGCCGATCATCTCCATGAATCAGCAGCAGCGGACGTAGATGCCGCTGTAGCCGGCAGCGACGACCACGCCGGTCATCACCACGACGGCAGTCACCATGTTCATGCCTGTCTGACGTGCGCGTCCTGCTGCGTCGGCGCAGCGCTACCCGTTGTCCCTACCGTTTCCGCTTCAACCGATCTGATTCACTTCTCTGTCCCTTTACCTCCTGATGCCCGCGTCGTGTTGTTTCTGACCGACGGCATCGAACGGCCTCCCCGCTCCCTTCTCGTCTAGTCCGCGCACTCGCAGCCACTCGCTGCGACCAGCAAGCTTTCTGGCGTCCTTCACGGCCGCCGGATGATTTACGACGAGAAAAATTCATGCGAACAATATCTGCGGCGCTTTTGGGCGCAGGCGCAGTGTTGCCGTTGCTCGCGCACGCCACGACCGTCGTGCCCGACCCGACGGATGCCGGTGCATCGGTGCCGGCTGTCATCGTGCAGTCCGCGTTCAGCGGCTATCAGTCCTGGCAGGATGGGGACGCGCCGAGCTGGCAGGAGTTGAACCGTGCCGTTGCGCCCAGCCGAGGCAAGACCGCCGTAAAGCACGGCCGGCAACCGGTTGCGGCACACGAAGGAACGAACGGTCACGAGCACGGAGGCGAATCGAAATGATTCGAAACCTCGGCTCGAACCGCGCTGCATTCATTGCGATCGCGGCGATACTGCTGGCCGGCTGCACGACGTTTTCGAAGGACGGTGGGTTCAACACCGTGTCGACAACCGCGTCCGAGCGCCTTGGCAGGGATGCGGTGTACGTCAGGACCGACGAAGACCGCGACGCTGCGTTCAAGCGTACGCAGGAACTGCTGTCGAAGCCGCTCGGCATCGACGAGGCGGTCCAGGTCGCGCTGCTGAACAATCGCGGACTTCAGGCTTCATACGGCGATCTCGGCATTTCCGAGGCCGACCTCGTGCAGGCGAGCCGCCTGCCTAATCCGGGCTTCACGTTCAGCCGGACGCACTGGAGCGACGGCTTCGGAATCAGCCGGACATTCTCCATGGGCGTCCTGGGGATTCTCACGCTGCCCGTGGCGACGCGGATCGAGAGCCGCCGCTTCGAACAGACGAAGCTCGAGACGGCCAACGCGATGCTTGCCGTCGCCGCCGACGCCCGTAAAGCCTATGTCAACGCTGTCGCTGCGGAGCAGGCCGCCCATTACGCCGCTCAGGTCAAGGACTCGGCCGAGGCCGGAGCGGAACTGGCCTTGCGCATGCGACAGGCGGGCAATTCCAGCAAGCTCGACTATGCGCGGGAGCAGGCCTTTTACGCGGAGTCGGTCGCCCAGTTGGCCAAAGCCCGGCAGCAGTCAGTCGCGGCTCGCGAAAAACTCACTCGCACGATGGGACTATGGGGATCGGGAACGCAGTACCAGTTGCCCGACCGTCTGCCTGACCTGCCGAAGGACCGGCCCGACCTGAACGAACTCGAGCGTTTTGCGATGCAGAACCGCCTCGACATTCAGGCGGCGAAGCTGCGGACCGAGAGCGTCGCGTCGTCGCTCGGGCTCAGCAAGGCGACGCGTTTCATCAATGCGCTCGATGTCGGCTATCTGAACAACTTCGAGACCGACAAGGGCCATGAGCGCGGATACGAAATCAGCGTCGAGATACCTGTCTTCGACTGGGGCGGCGCAAAGGTCGCGCGAGCCGACGCCATCTATATGCAGTCAGCAAACCGGCTCGCCCAGACCGCGATCGACGCTCGTTCTGAGGTGCGCGAGTCGTACGCCGCTTACGTGACGAGCTACGACGTGGCCCGGCACTATCGCGACGAGGTCGTGCCTCTACGCAAGACCATCTCCGATGAAATGCTGCTGCGTTACAACGGCATGCTCGCGAGCGTGTTTGAGCTGCTCTCCGATTCGCGCGACCAAGCCGCAGCCGTCAATGCCTACATTGACGCGCTCAAAGACTACTGGCTTGCAGAGACGGACTTGCAGCAGTCGCTCGGCGGACGGCTGCCGCCCCTTGCGTCCGCACAGGTTCCCGGCGCATCTCAAAGCGAAGCGGCGCCCCCTTCCGCGCCGCCGACACCCGCTCCCGCGACGCAACCCGCGTCGCCGACGAATTCAGAAGGTAAATGAACATGGTCTCACGTCGAAGTTTTATCGGCGGGTCGGGTGCTGCGCTTCTCGGCGCGGCGCTCGTCAGCAAGGCTGGCGCGGAATCGCTTCCAGAGGCGCCGACGATGCACAACACCGCCACCCAGCCACCGCTTACGCCGCCCAATGGTCGCCCCTATACGCCTGTCGCCACGCTGAACGGCTGGACATTGCCGTGGCGGATGAAGAACGGCTGGAAGGAGTTTCATCTGATTGCGGAACCCGTGGTCCGCGAAATGGCGCCCGGCATGAAGGCGAATCTGTGGGGATACAACGGCCAGGCGCCGGGGCCGACCATCGAGGCGGTCGAAGGCGACAAGGTTCGCATCTTCGTGACCAACAAACTGCCGGAGCACACCACCGTCCATTGGCACGGAATGCATCTGCCCTCAGGGATGGACGGCGTCGGGGGACTGACGCAGCCGCACATCCCGCCGGGCAAGACGTTCGTCTATGAGTTCCGGCTCGAAAACCACGGCACCTTCATGTATCACCCCCACGCCGACGAGATGGTGCAGATGGCCATGGGGATGATGGGCACGTTCATCGTGCATCCGAAGGACCGCAGCGTCATGCCGGTGGACCGCGACTTCGTGTTCCTGATGTCCGCCTACGACATCGACCCGGGCAGCTTCACGCCGCGCGTCAACGAGATGACGGACTTCAACATGTGGACATGGAATTCACGGGTCTTTCCGGGCATCGACCCGCTGCCTGTGCGCGCCGGCGATCGTGTCCGCATCCGCTTCGGCAATCTGACGATGACCAATCACCCGATTCATTTGCATGGGTACAGCTTCGAGGTCGCAGGAACCGACGGCGGATGGATTCCCCCTTCCGCGCGCTGGCCGGAAGTGACCGCGGACGTTGCAGTCGGTCAGATGCGGGTCATCGAGTTCACGGCGAACCGTCCCGGCGACTGGGCGTTTCACTGCCACAAGTCGCATCACACGATGAATGCGATGGGACATCAGGTTCCCAACATGATCGGCGTGCCGCAGAAAGATCTCGCGAAACGCATCAACAAGCTCGTGCCGGATTACATGGCGATGGGCAGTGCGGGCGGTTCGATGGGCGACATGGAGATGCCGCTGCCCGACAACACGCTGCCGATGACGACCGGTACCGGGCCGTTTGGCGCGCTCGAAATGGGCGGCATGTTCACGGTCGTGAAAGTGCGTGAAGGACTTGGCCGCAATGACTATCGAGACCCCGGCTGGTTCAAGCACCCGAAGGGAACGGTGGCGTACGAATACACCGGCGAACTGCCGGATAGCTGATTTCTTTAATAGGCCGGGCAGTGACTTTGGCCGATGTCGATAGCTGAACTATGGGAGAGAGCGTGATGAAAAACGCGATTGTTTCGATTGCGATGGGTTGTGTATTGGCGATTTCCGCGAGCGCCTATGCGGAGGGCGACACAGAAAACACACACGTGGCAAGCACCTCGCAAACGGGCGCAGACGCAAAGCACAGCATGTCGCATGGCGAAGTGAAGAAAGCGGACACCGCCGCCGGCAAGCTGACCATCAAGCACGGTCCGCTAGAAAACCTCGAGATGGATGCAATGACGATGGTGTTCAAGGTCAAAGACCCGGCGATGCTGTCCCAAGTGATAGTCGGCGACAAGATCGACTTCGTCGCGGAAGAAGTGGACGGCGCACTCACCGTTACAGAGCTGCACAAGCAATGACTTCAATAGGCCGCCAGCTTTATCGCGTGTCGATCAACCCAAAGAGGTAACAGTCGTGAATATCAAGTTTCTGATTCGTGCAGTGGCAAGCACTGCTCTTGTCCTGTCACCGGCGATCGCAATCGCACACGGCAAACTCGAAAGTGCGACGCCCGCATCGGGCAGCACCATCGATACATCGCCCGACTCTGTTCGGCTGACGTTCAACGAGGACCTCGAGTCCGCGTTCAGCACGATCAAAGTCGTCGATGCATCGGGGTCGCCTGCGACCAAGGAGAAAGCCACGGTCGACTCAGCCAACACGCGAGTGCTGGCGATTGCGGTTCCGAAGCTCGCTCCCGGGACCTACACCGTGCAGTGGACCGTTATGACGCATGACGCCCACAAGACTAAAGGCGCCTACACGTTTGCGGTGAAGTGATGAACGACGGTTTCCTCGGCGTTTTGAGGTTGGCCTTCGTGGCGCTTCAGAACATCAGTTTTGCGATTGTCGTCGGCGCATTGCTGAGCGATACGTGGTTGTCTCGCCGCGTATCGCGATGGCAGACCCGGCTCAGTTGGCGCCTGCTTCTTACGTTGCGCATCGCATCGTTCGCCGTGCTCTTCTTCAGTGCGAGCGCATTCTGGATTCATTGCGCGCTGATGAACGAATCAACGCTCGGCGAAGCTGGCGCCGCCGTCCGCTCGATGCTCGTGGAGACCGGCTTTGGGCACGCATGGCTCGCAGGCACGGGCTTCATGCTCGTCGTGATGGTTTTGTCGCTTGCGCAGCGGGGGCGTCCGATACGCTTCAAGCGCGCCCTCTGGCTCGCGCTCGCGGGTGTTGCATTGTCCCGTAGCCACGCTGGTCATCCCGTCGATGCCGGCGTGCTCAGCGTTCCGGTGTGGATCGACTGGTTCCATTTGTTCGCCATCAGCGTCTGGGTGGGACTCGTCCTCGTAACGAGCTATGTCGTTCTGCCTCGCATGTTCAGTGTTCCGGTCCCGGAGCGTGCCAACAGTTCGGCGTTTGTCCAGTCGCTTTCTGACGCCGCGACGGTTGCGCTAGTCATCCTGTTCATCACCGGCGCTTACAACGGCTGGCGTGGAGTGAACACACCTGAAAGCCTGCTGATGTCCACGTATGGGCAGGTGCTGCTGCTCAAGTTCGTCCTCGTGCTCATTGCCGCCGGGCTTGGCGCACATAACCGGTTCATCGAGATGCCCCGGTTGCTTGCCGCTCTCGACGAAACAGGTTCGGATGCCGCAGTTCGACCGCTGAAACGTTTTTGGGTTGTGCTGCGCATCGAGTCTGTCGTGCTTGCTGGTGTGATCGTCGCTGCTGCGGTTCTTGTCTCTAGTCCCTTGCCTGGGATTTCCTAGGCTGGCGCTTCTTCGCTGGATTCGAAGCTCCGGATGACCTCGCGCGCAGCCCCGTTTAAGCAACGGGGCAAAGCGCAGCTTGCCGGCCGTATCGGCACAAGCGTGGGCAGTTTCCCGGCCCTTCACGAGGAAATGTTCGCGGAAGCAGCCCACCTGTTCCTGCACACGCGCCGCTGCAGAAAGAAGCGGACCTTCGCGGCTGATAAAATCCTGAAACGAATTCCGAGGGTAGACCGTTATGGGTTTTGAACAACTCGCGCAACTGAAAGCGCAACTGGCGAAGCAATCGAAGAGCGCTCCGGCGAAGAAGCCGGCGCGCCCGCCGCGTCCTGCCACGAACGCACAGAAGCAACCGGTCGATCCGGTCGTGCATGCAATCGGGAAACTTCAGCGGCGCTTTCCGCTGGCTTTCCCAAAAAATCCGGCTCCTAAAGTGCCGTTGAAAGTCGGTGTCATCGACGACTTGTTCGCGCAGGCATCCGACATCGGCCTGACGGAAACCGAGATCCGCGAAGCCATCAAGGTCTGGTGTCGCGGCGCTCGCTATTGGAGTTGTCTGGTCGAGAACGCCGCACGCGTCGACCTCGCTGGGAATCCGACAGGAAACGTGACAGCGGCCGATGCCGGGCGCGCGCGGCATCTGGAAGCAAGGCGCACGGCTCGTGCATCGACGCCGTCGGCGTCCTCGGCGTCCTCCGCGTCCTCCGCGTCGTCGGCGTCGTCGGCGTCCTCCGAGCCTGCGGCAGAGAAAGGCCAGCCTTAATCCTGCCGAGCGCGGTGGAACAGTGATGGAAGACAACGGCAAGTTGCATCAAAGACTCATTGCGGACGCCGTTCGAGTCTTTCCAGACCGCGCGGGGAGTCGCGGCGCCGTCGCTGACTCGCATCATTGCGTCACGTCTACCTCTCCGGCTGATTGGCAGCGGCCGCGCGCCCTTACTTCCTGCCGGCAGCGATACCAGCGCAGAGCGTGCTGCCCGACCTTCAATTCGCCGTATCTCCCGCTCTTCCCATAGCCGTGGTCTTCCGGGCAATCGTCTTGCCCGCGACTGTCTTCGCGCTGCATTTGCTTGCCTCCCTTCGTTGTTTTCGCATCACGAGCGGCTTTGGTTGCCCCATCAACGAGGAAACTGCCTCCTTGCGCGTGTGGATACATGGTTTCGATAGCCGTTTTCGTGCGCTATAGGCAGTTGGCGCATCTGAACGTTCATCGTTCCAAGGCCGCATGAGGCCAATCGTCCCGTACCTCTCAGCTCACGGACCTCGGGCGTCAGGCCAGCCGTCCGTTCTGGATCGAATCAAACTAACTACCCGCGCTTGATAAGCGTAAACCCCTACCGACTGTTTCCCGCCCCATGGGAATACGATTTTTGACCAGCGGGAGCGCCGTGGCATTCTGCATGTAATTCAAACGAACGCGCATTCCCAGGCGAGCAGAATCCAGCGTGAACCAAGACCCCACCGTTACTGGCGCCGAGCGCCTGCTGCTCGTGCTGACCGCCCTCGCCAGCCACGGCAAGGCCATGTCCGTGAAGGACATGCTCGGCGCAACCGGTCTCGCGCAAAGCACCCTTTATCGCCAGGTCGCCCTGCTCAAGCGCTGGGGCTTCGTCACCGACGACGACGGCTTCTACGCGCCCGGTCCCATCTGTCTTCAACTCGCGCTCGGCTTCGACGTCAATTCGATGCTGGTCGAGGCAAGCCGCGCCAGCATGATGCAGCTCTCGCGCGCAACACAGGAGAGCGTCGGGCTCATCGTCGCCCTGAACGATCAGGTGATCTGCCTCGAGATGGTCGAAAGCACTCAGTCGCTGCGCTGCTCGTTCGAGAAAGGACGCGCGGTGCCGCTGCGCGCGGGCGCCTCCGCAAAGTCGCTGCTCGCGTTCATGGCCGACAAGACGCGCAGCGAGACGCTCGGGCGCCAGTTCGCCGGCGACGATGCCGCCCGCGCCGCGCTCGAAGCGGAACTGGACGGCATCCGCGCGCGCGGCTACGCGATAAGCGACAGCGAAATCGATCCGGGCGTGTGGGGCGTGAGCGCACCCGTGTTCCGGCGCACGGCGCGCGGCGCGGGCGCGAGCGCATCAATCACGCTGATGGCGCCGTCCTCGCGCGCGGCGGGCCGCGAACAGCAACTCGCAGACTGGACCGTACGCACCGCCAACGCCATTTCCGCCCGGCTGCAAAACGCCTAACGACACTCAACGACTGACCACACCCTGGAGCCCACACCATGAAACTGAAGAACCTTGTTTCTGCCGCGAGTCTCGGCGTCGCGATGATGATTGCCGCTCTCCCCGGCGCCGTCCGCGCGCAAGACGCGAACGTCATCAACGTCGCAACCGACGCCACCTTCCCGCCGATGGAGTTCGTCGACAAAGGCCAGCGCACCGGCTTCGACATCGACATCATGAACGCGCTCGCCAAGGCGATGGGCAAGCAGGTTCAGTGGACCGACATCGACTTCAAGGGGCTGATTCCGGGCCTCGTCGCGCGTCGCTTCGATGCAGCGATCTCGGGCATCTACATCACGCCGGAGCGCTCGCAGGTCGTCGATTTCACGCAGTCGTACTTCGCGGGCGGCCTCTCGGCGCTCGTCAAGGCGGACTCGCCGATCAAGACGCTCGCCGATCTCAACGGCAAGAAAGTGACCGTGCAGGTCGGCACGAAGTCGGTGAACTTCCTGCGCGACAACTATCCGCAAGTGCAGCGCGTGGAAGTGGAAAAGAATCAGGAGATGTTCGATCTGGTCGGCATCGGCCGCGCGGACGCCGCCGTGACGGGCAAGCCTGCCGCGTTTCAGTTCGTGCGCACGCGCCCGGGTTTCCGCGTGCTCGACAAGGAACTGACGACGGAAGCGTACGGCATCGCGGTGCGCAAGGACGAGCCGCAGTTGCGCGACCAGATGAATGCCGCGCTCGCCAAGATCAAGGCCGACGGCACGTACGACGCGATCGTGAAGAAGTGGTTCAGCGCGAGCGCCAACACCACCGCGAGCGCCAAGTAATGCGGCGGATCTGAACCATGCAACTCGACTTCACGCCAGCCGTCGCCGGTTGGGCCGATATCGCGCACGGCGCGCTGGTGACGGTGGAAGTGACCGCCGCCGCGCTCGTGCTCTCGTGCCTGCTCGGGCTTCTGATCGGCATCGGCCGGCTTGCGCCGCAGCGGCGGCTCATCTACGGCTTCTGCACCGGCTATCTGATCTTCTTCCGCGGCACGCCGCTGCTCGTGCAACTGTTCCTGCTGTTCTTCGGCTTGCCGCAGTTCAACATCCTGTTGCCCGCGTTCGTGTGCGGCATGCTCGGCCTTGGACTGTACTCGGCGGCTTACGTGTCGGAGATCGTGCGCGGTGCAATTCAGTCGGTGGATCGCGGGCAAATGGAGGCGGCGCGCTCCATCGGCATGTCGTCGGGGCAGGCCATGCGCGCGATCATTCTTCCGCAAGCCATCGTGCGCATGATTCCGCCGCTCGGCAACGAGTTCATCGCGTTGATCAAGAACTCCGCGCTGGTGTCGCTGCTGACCATTCACGATCTCATGCACGAAGGACAGAAAATCATCAGCGTGTCGTACCGGTCGCTCGAGGTGTATATCGTGATCGCGCTCGTCTATCTCGTGCTCACGCAGACGACCAACTACATTCTTCATCGCGTCGAGCGACGGCTGCGCGCAGGAGGCATGGTGCAATGAACAGTGCTCAACCTATCGTCAGCATCCGCGAACTCAGTAAGTCGTTCGGGACGCATCGCGTATTGAACGGCATCGACTTCGATATTCAGCCGAGCCAGGTCGTGGTCGTGATCGGGCCGAGCGGTTCCGGCAAAAGCACGTTTCTGCGCTGCTGCAACGGACTGGAGCAGCCGGAGCGGGGAACCATCGATATCTGCGGGCATCGCCTCGTCGATCACGGGACGATGCTCAAGGAACGCGCGCTCAACACGCTGCGGACGGAAGTAGGCATGGTGTTTCAGTCGTTCAACCTGTTTCCGCATCTGTCGGTGTTGCACAACATCACCGTCGGGCCGCGCATGTTGCGTGGCCTGTCGAAAGCCGATGCCGAAGCGGCCGCGCTTACGCTGCTCAAGAAAGTCGGCCTCGAACACAAGGCGCATGCGATGCCCGCGAGCCTGTCGGGCGGGCAGAAGCAGCGCGTCGCGATCGCACGCGCACTCGCGATGCAGCCGCGCGTGATGCTCTTCGACGAACCCACGTCCGCACTCGATCCCGAACTCGTCGGCGAAGTGCTGCAGGTGATGAAGCTGCTCGCATCCGAAGGCATGACGATGCTCGTCGTCACGCACGAAATGGGCTTCGCGAAGGAAGTGGCGGATGTCGTCGTCGTGATGGATGGCGGCGAGATCGTCGAGGCGGGTCCGCCCGCGCAGATTTTTTCGACGCCGTCGCAGCCCCGCACGCGCTCGTTCCTGCAAGCGGTGTTGTCGCGCGCATGAACGTCTCAGTGATACGCGGCGCCGATCTCGTGGCGTCGCCGTGGAAGAACGGCGGCGGCATCACGCGCGAAGTCGCGGCGCGCGCCGATGCGTGGCGCGTGAGCATCGCGGAGATCGACCGGCCGGGACCGTTTTCGCGCTTCGACGGCATCGACCGTGTGCTCGTCCTGCTCGATGGCGCGGGCCTCACGCTCGGCGAACATGCCGTGACGCGTGTGTTCGACACCGCGCGCTTCGCGGGTGAAACGCCGGTCGAGGCGCGTCTGACGGACGACCCGGTGCGCGTCTTCAATGTGATGACACATCGCGACGCGGCGCACGCTTCGGTCGATTGCTGGCGCTCGCCGGCGAGCCGCATCGTCGCTGCGGAAAGCGTGCTGTTGCATTGTGCGCAAGGCTCGCTCGACGTGCGCGTCGGCCGGACACGCTTTACGTTGGCGAAGATGGACACGCTGCGGATCGACGCGGCGCGTGGCGTCGATGTCGACGTCGACATACAGGGCGACGGCGTGCTGTTGTGCGCGTCGCTCGATACGAGAGGTCAGTCATGAATTCACAAACGAAAGCCCTGTTCGCGGCGCACGCGCTGCTGCCGGACGGCTGGCGCGCTGACGTGCTGCTCGAATGGGACGACGCTGGCACGCTCGTCGCGGTCACGCCGGATACGCGCGATGTGCCTGCACACGCCATCCGCGCGTCGGGGCCGGTGATGCCCGGCATGCCGAACCTTCACTCGCATGCGTTCCAGCGCGCGATGGCAGGCCTCACTGAATATCGCGCGAATCCGGCGGATAGCTTCTGGAGCTGGCGCGACCTGATGTACCGCTTCGCCGCGCGCATCACGCCCGATACGCTCGGAGCCATCGCGCGCTGGCTGTATGTCGAGATGCTCAAGGCGGGCTATACGTCCGTCTGCGAGTTCCATTACGTTCATCACGCGGCGGATGGCCAGCGCCACGCGAATCCGGCCGAGCTTGCACAGCGCGTCGTGGATGTGGCGAGCGAGACCGGCATCGGCATGACGATGCTTCCCGTCCTCTATCAGTACAGCGGCTTCGGCGCGCAGCCGCCGCGCGACGATCAGCGCCGCTTCGTCAACACGACCGAAGCGTTTCTCGATCTTCTGAGCACTCTGCGGGATGCGCGTCCCGAGCACGGCGCGCTGCGTTACGGCGTCGCGCCGCACTCGCTGCGCGCCGTATCGGAGGCTTCGCTGCGCGCGCTGCTCGAAGGGCTCGATACGATCTCGCCGGGCGCGCCGGTTCACATCCACATCGCGGAGCAGACGGCGGAAGTGGATGCGTCGCTCGCGGCGCTCGGCGCGCGGCCCGTGCAATGGCTGCTCGATCACTTCGACGTGGACGCGCGCTGGTGCCTCGTGCATGCAACGCACGTCGATGCACACGAAACCAGCGCCCTCGCGAAAAGCGGCGCGATTGCGGGCCTGTGCCTGACGACCGAAGCGAATCTCGGCGACGGCATCTTCCCCGCGATGGAATATCTCGACGCACAAGGCGCGTTCGGCATCGGTTCGGACAGTCATATCGGCGTGGACTGGCGTGCCGAACTGCGCCTGCTCGAATACGGCCAGCGGCTGGTGCGGCGTCAGCGCAACGTGCTGGCGTCGCCACGCACGACGCATGTCGCCGACCGGCTGTTTCAGGGCGCGCTCGAAGGCGGCGCGCGCGCGACGGGCCGCGCGGTCGGTGCGCTCGAAGCAGGGGCGCGTGCCGACTGGATCGTGCTAGACGCCGCGCATCCGAATCTCGCGGAACAGACGAGCGCGACGTGGCTTTCGTCGATCGTATTCTGCGAACATGGGCAAACGCCCGTGCAAGATGTGTTCGTCGGCGGCGAGCGCGTGATTCACGACCGGCGCCATCGCGATGAAGCGCGCCACTATGCGGGCTATCGCCGGGCGCTGTCACAACTTCTCGCCGACGCATAAACTCAGTCGTCTAACAGGACCCAGGCACGATGAACGATCTTTACTCGCTCGAACGCGGCGATGCGCCGCTGGTGATCTCGATTCCGCACCTCGGCACGCACATTCCCGACTCGTTGCGCGGCCAGTACACGGACGTCGCGCTGACAGTCGCGGATACCGACTGGCATCTCGACCGTGTCTATGCATTCGCGCGATCGCTCGGCGCGACGATCCTGGGTGCGCGCATCTCGCGCTACGTGATCGATCTGAACCGGCCGTCGAACGACGAGAGTCTTTATCCGGGACAGACGACCACCTCGCTGTGTCCGACCGAAACGTTTCGCGGCGCGCAGCTGTATCGCGATGGCTGCGCGCCCGATGCCGCCGAGCGCAACCGGCGCGTCGCGACGTACTGGCAACCGTATCACGACACCTTGCGCGACGAGTTGAAGCGGCTGCGCACACGGCATCCGAACGTGCTGCTGTGGGAAGCGCATTCGATTGCGAGCGTGCTGCCGCGACTGTTCGAGGGCAAGCTGCCCGATTTGAACATCGGCACGCAGGACGGCCGCACGGCGGCAGCGCCAGTGCAGGAAGCGGTGCTGCGCGCCGCCGCGTCGGGACCGTTCACGTACATCGCGAACGGCCGCTTCAAGGGCGGCTTCATTACACGGCACTTCGGAGCGCCGCACGATGGCGTGCATGCGGTGCAGCTGGAGATGTGCCAGTCCACGTATATGAGCGAGGATGCGCCGTTCGACTATTTGCCGGGGAAGGCGGGACAGGTCGAAGCCGTGGTGCGCGGCATGGTCAGCGGGGCGCTGAAGGCGACCGTTGCGCTTAACACGGCGTCGCGTGACTGAGGCGGTGAATAGGCGCGGCTATCGTTACGGACGCGTGAGGTTCCTTTAGTCGCCGATGGCTAATGCGGTCAAGAGAACCGAACGCCGCTCTTCTCGTGTGCTGATCCAGAGTCGTATGTTCCGACTCCGGCTGGCTGATTGGACCAAACGCCCGCCGCGCCCCGATCTCGGCAAGTCTTTGACGATTGCGCTTGCTTTGTAGCGCTTTACGGCGCAGGCTGAAGGGCGCGGTACTTTCCGTTCGTAAAGCCAGCGCACGGCTCGCGATATGCCTTGAACCTTGCTGACAGTAAGCGGTTGACTCTGGTTTCGTCCGTCGGCACGTACAACAGCCTCGTGAAGAATAAACAGCGACCTACTTTGGAGTCTCCCAAATGATGAAGTCCCCGCTCGGTTCAGCTACAGAAGGCGCAAAGCAAGACCACGCGACGTCGCAAAGGGCTCGCATCGAAGCGTTTCGGCAGGCGGACTTGCAACGCACGCAGAAGCGTCTCGACAAGGACGCGGACATCGATGTTCACGCAGCCAAGTGGCGGTATGTTCCGTCGGGAGCGTAGTAGGTAGCGCGGCTTTCGGCGACGAACTGTGCCGTGCAGCCGTCGTCATATCGAGGGTTCGCTGTATTGCTTGTCTGAGTGCGCCGGCCCGTTGCACAGGCTTTGCGCTATCGACATTCAGTGCGAAGTCATCCGTCCGCTGAAGGGGTCACCGTGAACCTACGCAGCAAGTAAAGCGCGACGTTCCTGTGCTGCGGACCACGCAGCGCCCGAATCACACAATAGCGGCACTCGCTTTCCACGCGATGCACAGCGTCGTACGCCTGTTATCAACGAACCGAAGCTATTCGTTGGTTGATATCCATAAAAGCGGCGCACAATGAGGGTCTCGCAGCCTCCCCTACCGTCGGAGTTCGCATGGCGCGCATGATTAAGGTCGGAAACCACGAATTCCACGTCGCGGTGCAGCCCCTGTATGCAGGCGGCTTCACGTTTGTCGTCGTCGATAGAGATCTCACCGGTCCAAGAGCTACCGAGGTTCGTCACGAGAGCGCCCTTCGATTCGAAACCGAAGAAGCCGCTTACGGTGGCGGTTCAGCTCACGCGCGACGACGCGCCAAGATGTACAGGCAGTGACACGCGCGAGCGGCTTATAGGGCACGCCCTGCGTCTGCCTCTTATGCTCGCAGCAGGTTGCGCACCGAATGCTCAAGAGCGTTGCTCGATGAATTTTTCCCGAGTATTGCCGTGCTTCGATTGCAAGGCGGTCCGAGCTTCGATCATCTATAACGCTGAGCATAAGGCGCCGCATGGCATGGGCGCACATCCACGAGTCAAAGAAGCTTTGCAACGTGTCTTCGAGCCGCGCTTGCGCTATGCCTCTTTAACAAATACCTATGGCTAATCTTCGTTGACCGTACCCAGGAGCACGTCGATCGCCGCTTGCCCCGCGCACTCCGCGATGAGAAAAGCCCAGCGCTCCGTGAAGGGACCGTTACGAAGTGGGATGCGATGGCCAGACTTGCCGAGCACGCCAAGATTGCTACCGCCGATGATTTGAAAGCTCGCGTCGTAGAGATCATCGGAGGAAGCGGTCAGCGTGACGTGAATTTCGAAGCCGCGATAAGGAATGACGCGGGTCATGAGGCGCTCCTTGGAGTGAAACACGCGCCTCTTAGCGGGAGTGGGTGATAGCAGGCTTCCCGATTATAGACGTATAGGCTCTCACAGGCAGGCTTGGTCGAGCATCCGCGATCAGAACTGCCGCGTGTGAGCTATTGCCTGTGCAGAACACCGCGGCCTTTGAGTTAGCGGTGCAAACAGGGCAGCGAATACCGCATTAGCTTCGACGATTCTCCTCGCAATCTTCCCAGTATCGCAGCGGGTCGCGATGGTCCGGATAGCGTAGGTCAAGCCACGCTGCGAGCTTCGTCCAGTCCGGATGGTTGGTCCCGGTTCGCGCGGACCAGACCGATGAACGCTCGAGGATTTGACTGTTCGCGCGATCGCGGACAAGCAAGCTGCTCAGTCCGGTCGAACTGTTTGCTTGTGACTCGACTGAATACCTCGGCAGAAGTCTGAGCTCGGCATCCTTCGCCCATCCGCATAGCGCGCGAACCACGCCGGATTGATCCCGCAACTCGATAGGGCCGTTCTCCCGGCGAACCGCTGTCCAGCCTTCGGGAAACTCGGCGACCAGCTCGTCCCGGCCTTCCCTCACCCACTTCACACGCCAGGCTCGCGTCATCGCTTCGCGCAGGCGAGACGCGGATTCATAGCCGGCAGGCAATTCGATTCCCACCGGCAGCGTGATCAGGTTGTCTTTCCAGAGCGTCGATTCGTCGTCGGCTCGCTTGACGACGCTGGATGATGGCGGCCCGAACGGGTTCTCGGGCCGGCTCGATGCGCTCACCTTCGACGCCGGCAGTCCCTCGAAAAGGCGCTCGGCGTCCTGACGGGTCAGCTTCGTCTTTCCCTTATTCATAGTCTCATTGCCGCTAGGTTGAACCGCCTCGAAAGCGCAGGTTATCGCATACTTTGGTGCGGTCCAGTCGATTCTATCCAGGCGAGCGAGTCGAGTGACATGCGCGCGCAGAACCGCCTGGCGCTGTCCATCGGCAACTCGCAAGGCTTGAAGCACCACGACATCGTGAGTGCACGCCTAAGGATCGCTTCCGTCTGGACGTACGCTGCGATCGACGGATAACGCCGATTCTTCGTGCAGACAGAATACGCCAGGTACACGATTTTAGTGGGTTCGCGCGCGAAATCGGCATTGCCCTTACGTTTTGGACCGCGCTGGCGGCCAGCATCGCGCCGGGGCCGCTGCACGCCTGATGACGGCGATCCGCGACTCTAAAAATCCGCATCAGGCCATTACTTTAGCCTGATGCTCTACAACCGCTATAAGGGAGGTGATAGAACAGCTTCTACAGAAGCTTTCTGACGCGCTGCGTCTCGCTCAGTCGGCGCGGACGGCGACATGTCTGCGTCCGACGCGGGAAGCGCCGAACACTTCGGAAGCAACCCTCGCACGGCAGTGCGAACTTCCATGTTGCAATCTACACGGCGCTGATTCTCTTCAATCGGTAGACGTTCCAAGCGGACCTGTCTTGCCGGCCTAGATGTCCGTCTCCAGAGCGCAACGACACTTCGCAAAACAGCCCGCCCGCTGACCCATTCACTCAATACGCAATCCCCGAATCCAGCGGATAAACAGGCCGCTTCAAATGCTCGAACGAAAAAAGCCCATAGTCGGAGCTAGTCACCCCACGGCTATCGCATTCGACGAGCCCGCCCGAAATCGGTACGAACACCGGCCGGCAATACATGCGCGACTTGAGTATCAGAAACCTCGCGCCACGCGGATCGATGCCGACGCTCTCGAACACGCCCAGATCCCACGGTTCGTGCGTCCGCTCCGTGACGAGAATGCGCGCCACCGGCGTTTCGAGCACAGCGGCGCGGCCCATGTACGCGCGTTGTCCTGTGTACGTCGGGCCGCTGATAATGTACTCGCCATCGGTCAGCGCGCGCACGATGCCCGTCACTTCGAGCGGCGGTTTGCCGGACGACGCAACGCTCGCAAGCTTGTTGCCGATGCCGAGCGTGACCTTCGCGCCCTCGCCTGCTGCAAAGAGCTTCGCCACCGCTTCGGGATCGCACAACGGCCCGACGACGATGTTATCGAGACCTTGCCTTAACGCTTCTTCGAACGCATCGGTCGTGTCGCACGTTCCGCCCGACATGCAGTTGTCGCCGTGATCCAGCAACAGCACAGGCTTGTCCGTTTCGCGCGCGAGTGCCGCGCCTTCGGCAATCGACTGCGCAAGCGGCGCACTGTGATACACGAACTCGTCGCGCTCGTTCCAGATCTGCCGCGCGATACGGTTCGCGACGTCCTGCGCCGTCTCGCGCGCGCCATCCGCTACGACGACGACGCTGATGCAAGGGGCGGCGATATCGGCAAGCGAAAAGCCCGACAGTACCGACACCGCCAGCACGCCGTCCTCGCGCTCGGCGGCCCGCGCGGCATCGACGGCGCGCTTCATCGCGCCATCGGCCGTCGAGCTTCTGAGCGTGTGCGTGAGCAGCGGCGGTTGCGCCCACGCGATTACGGGGTTCGCCTTTCCATGAATGAGATCGAGCAAGAGCCGCGCCGCATGTTCGCCGCTTTCATACATGTCGACGTGCGGATAGGTCTTGAAACTCGTGATGACATTCGCGTTGTCGATCATTTTCTGCGTGACGTTCGCGTGCAGATCGAGCGATACCGCGATAGGCGCATGCGGCAGCACATCGCGCACGCGTTCGAGCAGATCGCCTTCGCCGTCGGGCGAATTCTCGGCGACCATCGCGCCATGCAGATCGAGCATCACCGCGTCGCAATCTTCGGCTGCGTCGACGATCGCCTGGCAGATCGCGTCGTAAGCGGCGGCGGAAACACGCCCGCTCGGATTCGCCGATGCCGAAATCGGCGTGACTATCGCGGCTCCTTCGCGCGTCGCCGCATCGATGAACGCGGACATCGCGGTGCGCATACCCGCATTCTCGCGATACGCATCGTCGCCATAACAGGGACCGTCGCGTCCGAACGCTTCGAGCGGCGTCGCGACCGGCGAGAACGTATTGGTCTCGTGATTCATCCGCGCGATGAGAATCTTCATGCAGCGTCTCCTTCCAGTGCATTCGCCGCGCGCAGCATCGCGCGCAGCAGCACATTGCAGCCCGCTTCGAGATGATCGGCGCGTGCATCCTCGATTTCGTTATGGCTGATGCCGTCCTTGCACGGGACGAAGATCATCGCGGCCGGCGCGACGCGTGCGAGATACACGGCGTCATGTCCCGCGCCGCTCACGACATCCATCGACGTGAAGCCGAGCGCATTCGCGCTCTCGCGCACCGAAGCGACCAGCGCGTCCGCGAACGGTTGCGGCGCGAAGTAGACAACTTCGTCTACCGTCACAGGCAAGCTCGCTTGCGCGCATGCATCGCGCAAGGCGCGGTCCATCGCGAGCAAGGTGGCATCGTCGGCGGCGCGCAGATCTACGGTCAGCTTGACGCGCCCGGGAATCACATTGCGCGAGTTGGGATGCACGTCCATCCAGCCGACCGTGCCGCGCCCATGCGGCGCATGATCGAGCGCGATGCGATTGACCGTGCGAATGAGGTCAGCCGCGACGAGCAGCGCATCGCGGCGCAGCTCCATCGGCGTCGGGCCCGCATGGGCCTCCATGCCGTCGATGGTCACGTCGTACCAGCGCTGGCCGAGCGCGGCCTTCACGACACCGATCACCTTGTCGTTCGCTTCGAGCACCGGCCCCTGCTCGATATGCGCCTCGAAATATGCGCCCACGTCATGCGCCGCGACGCGCTCGCCCGCATAGCCGATCGAAGCGAGCGCATCGCGCACCGACACGTCTTCGCGATCCACCTGCGCGAGCGCATGGTCGAGCGTGAATGCGCCCGCGAATACGCCCGAGCCCATCATTACCGGCACGAAACGCGAACCTTCTTCGTTCGTCCATACGACGACTTCGAGCGGCGCGGTGGTGCGGACGTCGTTGTCGTTCAGCGTGCGCAAGACTTCGAGGCCCGCCAATACGCCGTAGTTGCCGTCGAACTTGCCGCCGGTCGGCTGGGTGTCGATATGGCTGCCCGTCACCACAGGCGGCAGATCGTCGCGCGTGCCCGCACGTCGCGCGAAGATATTGCCGATCGCATCGACGCGCACCGTGCAGCCGATTTCCTTCGCCCACGCGACGAAGAGATCACGGCCTTGCTTGTCGAGGTCGGTGAGCGCGAGGCGGCACACGCCGCCCTTCTCCGTCGCACCGATTCGCGCCAATTCCATAAGGGTGTTCCAGAGACGCGCACCGTCGATGCGCAAGCCGGCATGCGCCGGCATATCGTGAGCTTGCATTCGAGGTTCCTTCGCTAGGTAATGGCGGGCATGGCGTCAGACGACGCCCACACCGAGATAACGGTCCTTGATGGATTCATCGGCGATGAATGCATCGTTCGCACCTTCGTACACGATGCGCCCTTGCTCGATGATGTAATGACGATCCGCGAGCTGCGTGCACACTTCGAGGTTCTGTTCGACGAGCAGGATCGTCACGCCTGCCTGACGGATCAGCTTCAGTTGCGCGACGATCTCCTCGACGATAACCGGCGCGAGTCCTTCCACCGGTTCGTCGAGCATGAGCAGGCGCGGATGATTCATCAGCGCGCGGCCGATAGCGAGCATCTGTTGTTCGCCGCCGGATAGCTGGCCGCCGCCGTTCGTGCGCCGCTCCTTCAAACGCGGAAAGATGCGATAGATATCGGCCAGTTGCCACGGCGAGTCCTTGCGCGCGCCGAGCCGCAGATTCTCTTCGACCGACAGCAACTTGAAGATGCCGCGATGCTCCGGCACGAAGCACACGCCGCGCGCCGCGATCTTGTGGGGCGCGAGCTTTTCCAGGCTGGCGCCCTTGAATGTGACGCTACCTCGCTGCGGTGTCACGATGCCCGCGATACTCTTGAGCGTCGTCGACTTGCCCGCGCCATTGCGCCCGAGCAGCGTGACCGTCTCGCCTTCCTCAATCCGGAGCGATACGCCCTGAAGAACATGGCTCTTGGCGTAATAGCCGTGAATGTTATCGACCATGAGCGTCATGCGCGGCCTCCGGTGATCATGTTGCCGAGATAGGCGCTGCGCACGCGTTCGTCGCCGCGAATGCGGGCCGGCTCGCCTTCGACCAGCACGCGGCCTTGCTGCATCACCGTGATCGTGTCGGAGATGTCCATCACGATATCCATGTTGTGCTCGATCAGCACGACCGTATAGTCATCGCGCAGGCTGCGGATCAGATGCTTCATGTCGTCGAGATCGTCGATGCCCATGCCCGAGGTCGGCTCATCGAGAAAGATCGCCTTGGGCCGCGCGGCGAGCGCCATGCCGACTTCGAGACGCCGTTGCTGGCCGTGCGAGAGCGCGCTCGCCTGCGTCGATGCAAAGCGTTGCAGCGCAAGCCGCTCGAGAATGCCATCGACCGTATCGCGATGTTCGAGCGCGCCACGCGGCGGCTTCCATGCATTGAGCGCGCGCTTCGAGTCGACGCCTTGCGCGGCGAGGCGCAGGTTCTCGCGCACGGAGAGATTGGTAAACAGGCTCGTCACCTGAAACGAGCGCGCGATGCCCCGCTTCACGCGCCGATGATCCGGCTCATGCGTCACATCGTGGCCATCGAACACGATGTTGCCCGCCGTGATGGGCAGCGTGCCCGTCAGCACGTGAAAGAGCGTGGTCTTGCCCGCGCCGTTCGGGCCGATC
>NZ_JFHE01000021.1 GCF_000698555.1 Caballeronia grimmiae
CCACTCGCCGCCCGACTTGATCACGTCCTTGCTGCGATCGGTGATGTGCATGAAGCCATCGGCATCGATGGTCGCGACGTCGCCCGTCGGGAACCAGCCGTCGACGAGCGGAGAATCGTCGCGGCGGAAATAGCGGTCGATGACCCACGGGCCGCGCACGTGCAGATCGCCGAACGATGCGCCGTCCCAGGGCAGCTCGCGGCCATCGTCGCCGACCACTTTCATATCGACGCCAAAAAGAGCATGTCCCTGCTTCTCGCGCGATGCGCGCTGCTCTTCCGG
This sequence comes from Caballeronia grimmiae, assembly GCF_000698555.1. GTDB lineage: Bacteria > Pseudomonadota > Gammaproteobacteria > Burkholderiales > Burkholderiaceae > Caballeronia > Caballeronia grimmiae. Next base: position 283 of record NZ_JFHE01000021.1, read on the forward strand.
CGAGCGCTGCTTCTGCCTGAAGCTCAGGCGCGCGAGCGTGCCGAGCGGCGACATTTCCGTCATGCCCCACGCGTGGATTACTTCGACGCCGTAATCGTCCTCGAAAGCGCGCAGCATCGCCGGCGGACAGGCCGAACCGCCGATCACCGTGCGCTTCAAGGTCGAAAAGCGCTTGCCTGCCTGCTTCATGTACGCGAGCAAGCCGAGCCAGACGGTCGGCACGCCCGCCGAATACGTGACGCCTTCCGCTTCCATCAATTCATAGAGCGACTGGCCGTCCAGGTCCTTGCCGGGAAACACCAGCTTCGCGCCGACGAGCGGCCCCGCGTGCGGAATGCCCCACGCGTTGACATGGAACATGGGCACGACGGGCAGGATCGCGTCGCTCGACGATGCACCCATCGCGTCCGGCAACGCGGCGCCATACGCATGCAGCACCGTCGACCGATGCGAGTACAGCGCGCCCTTCGGATTGCCGGTCGTGCCCGACGTGTAGCAGAGAAACGAGGCCTGGCGCTCGTCGAGCACCGGCCAGTCATAGATGCCGTCGTGCGGCGCAATGAGACTCTCGTAGCTCATCACCGGCACGCTCATGTCGCCGAGATGTTCGGCGATGCATGCAGCGTCGCCAAGCGCGATCCAGCCTTTGACGTTCGGGCATTGCGGCGCGATGTTCTCGACGAGCTGCCGGAAGGTCATGTCGAAGAACACGTAGGAATCGTCGGCGTGGTCGATGATGAACGCGACCTGATCCGGAAAAAGACGCGGGTTGATCGTATGGCAGACGGCGCCCATGCCGCTCACGCCGTAGTAACACTCGAGATGCCGATAACCGTTCCATGCCAGCGTGCCGATGCGATCACCCTGTTCGACGCCCAGCGCACCGAGCGCCTGCGCGAGCTGCTTCGCCCGTTTCTCGCAATCGCGATACGTGTAACGGTGAACATCGCCTTCGATGCGGCGCGACACGATTTCCGTATCGCCGAAATGCCGTGCTGCATGAGCCAACAGGGACGACGCGAGCAGCGGTACATCCATCATCTGACCGTAAAGCGGTGCCGCCATAAGGGAAGTCCTCGACGAGTGGAATGCGGTTGGCTACGCGATGGTGACCGTCATGGTTGCCGCCGCGAGGGCGGTCCTGCAGGCCGGCGGGCGCGGAATTACAATATCGTTTAACTCTGAGGCGCTCAATATGTCGTTTTCCCCAAGCAATGCGGTGCGCGCAACGACCGACGAAGCCGATGAACTCGCGTCCCCCGCCGGCTCCATGCAGCGCATCGCCGATGCCGTCCGGAGCGGCCGTCCCGGTTCCTTCGCCGCGCTCGGTTCCGCGTTCCTGACCCGCCTTCCCGCCACACCGGTTCCCGATCCTTACGTCGTCGCCGTTTCGCGCGAAGCCGCCGATTCGCTTGGCTTCGATGCAAGCGTCGCTTCCGGCCCGGAACACGCCGCATTCGCCGCGTACTTCGCCGGCAATCCGACGCCGCAGTGGCCGCGCGACGCCATGCCCTACGCCGCCGTGTATTCGGGGCATCAGTTCGGCGTTTGGGCGGGCCAGTTGGGCGATGGCCGCGCGATCACGCTCGGCGAAGTGGAACACGCCGGCGCGCGCCTCGAAGTTCAACTGAAGGGCGCGGGCCGCACGCCCTATTCCCGCATGGGCGATGGCCGCGCCGTGCTGCGCTCGTCGATCCGCGAATTTCTGTGCTCGGAGGCGATGCATCATCTCGGCATTCCGACGACGCGCGCGCTCGCCGTCATCGGCTCCGACATGCCGGTGCGCCGCGAAACCATCGAGACGGCTGCGATCGCCACGCGCATCGCGCCGAGCTTCGTGCGCTTCGGACACTTCGAGCATTTCTATTCGAACGATCGCGTCGACGAACTGAAGGCGCTGGCCGATCACGTCATCGACCGCTTCTATCCGCAGTGCCGCGAGGCGGACGACCCGTATCTCGCGCTGCTCGGTGAAGCCGTGCGAAGCACCGCCGAGCTGATGGCGCACTGGCAGGGCGTCGGCTTTTGCCACGGCGTGATGAACACGGACAACATGTCGATTCTCGGCCTGACCATCGACTATGGTCCGTTCGGTTTCATGGACGGCTTCAACGCGCATCACATCTGCAATCACTCCGATACGCAGGGCCGCTATTCGTATAGCCGTCAGCCGCAAGTCGGTTACTGGAACCTGTTCTGCCTCGCGCAGGCGCTGGTGCCGCTTTTTGGCGCGAATCTGCCCGAGGAAGGCCGCGCGGAACGCGTCGTGGAAGAGGCGCAGAAAGTGCTCGAGCAGTACAAGACCGCGTTCGCGCCGGCGCTCGAAGCGAAGATGCGCGCGAAGCTCGGGCTCGAAACCATCCGCGATGGCGACGACAAGCTCGCCAACGCCCTGTTCGAAATCATGCATGCGAATCGCGCGGATTTCACGCTGACGTTCCGCAATCTGTCGAAGGTATCGAAGGGGGATGCGTCGAACGATGCGGCCGTGCGCGACCTCTTTCTCGACCGCGCGGCTTTCGATGCGTGGGCCGTGTGCTATCGCGAGCGGCTTGCACATGAATCGCGCGATGATGCGTCGCGCGCCGCGGCGATGAATCGCGTGAACCCGAAGTACGTGCTGCGCAATCATCTCGCCGAACAGGCGATCCGCCAGGCGAACGAGAAGGACTTCTCGGAGGTCGAACGTCTTCTGGATGTGCTGCGCCGCCCGTACGACGAGCAACCGGAATACGAGGCATACGCCGGCCTTCCGCCAGACTGGGCGGGCGATCTCGAAGTGAGCTGCTCTTCGTGAGTTGCGCTTCATCGCGCCGCCCCCATCTTCGTTGTCCACCGGACGCAAGAAACGACCAAGGATACTTATGAACAGAGACGACACCCCCGCCGCCGCCGACTATCCGCTGAAAAAGGACGACGACGCCTATCGCAGCGAACTGAGCGAAACGCAGTATCGCGTGACGCGCCACGCCGCGACTGAACGGCCGTTCACCGGCGAGTACTGGGATCATTTCGAGCGCGGCATTTACGACTGCGTGTGCTGCGGCACGCCGCTTTTCGAGTCGGATACTAAATTCGATGCCGGCTGCGGCTGGCCGAGCTATTTCAAGCCGATCAACGGCGAAGTGATCCAGGAAAAGACCGATCGCACGCACGGCATGTTGCGCATCGAAGTGCTCTGCAAGAACTGCGGCGCGCATCTCGGCCACGTGTTCGAAGACGGCCCCGCGCCGACCGGCCTGCGGTATTGCATCAATTCGGCTGCGCTACAATTCGAACCCAAGTAAGGGCTCGCAGGTATCGATGGGCTTGCATCGCGTGTCATCCACGCCCGCTTTTCGAGCGGGCGTTCGCTTATCGCTGCCGTGTCTCCTGCACCCGCACCATCCGATGCCCACCACTTCCGGCCGCCAATGAAATTCCTGTTCGATCTGTTTCCGATCATCCTCTTTTTCGTCGCATTCAAGATCTGGGGCATCTACACGGCGACGGCCGTCGCGATCGCCGCGACGCTCGTGCAGATCGCGTGGGTCGCGTTCCGTCACCGCAAGGTCGATCCGATGTTGTGGGTCAGTCTCGGCGTGGTTGTCGTGTTCGGCGGCGCGACGCTCGTGTTGCATAACGACACCTTCATCAAATGGAAGCCGACCGCGCTCTACTGGCTGTTCGCGTTCGCGCTGATCGTCGCGCAGATCGGCTTCAGGAAGAATCTCATCGAAGCGATGATGGGCAAGCAGATCGTCTTGCCGCATCGCGTGTGGGGACAGTTGAACGTCGCGTGGGCGGTGTTTTTCGCGCTGCTGGGCGTCGTGAACCTGTTCGTCGCGTATAACTTCACCACCGATCAGTGGGTCAACTTCAAGCTCTTCGGCGCGACGGGCTGTCTCGTGCTGTTCATCGTCGCGCAGAGCTTCTGGCTCGCGAAATACATGAAGGAGGAGGACAAGCAATGAGCGAATCGTTCGACTTCATCAACGCAAGCGCGCAAGAGAAGATCACGCATCTCGAAGCGCTTCTCACCGCCGCGCTCGAACCGCAGGCCGTGCATATCGAGGACGACAGCGCCGCGCATGCGGGCCACGCCGGTGCGGCGTCGGGCAGCCATTACACGGTGACGGTCGTCTCCGAACGCTTTGCCGGCAAGGCGCGCGTGGCTCGGCATCGGCTGGTGTATGATGCGCTGGCCGATGAAATGCGGCGCGGCGTGCATGCGCTCGCCATCCGGGCATTCACGCCGCAAGAGTTCGCAGAACAATTCCAATGAATTCACGGCGTGCCGGTTCGCTCGGACCGGCGCCTGGTTTATCTTCGCTAATCTCGCCTGTTAAGGCGTCAGTTTGCTCAGTTAGGAACCTCCGATGACTTTGAAAAAAACCCGCGTCTGGGTGTTGCTGGCGGCATGCGCGGCGGCTCCCGCGTTTGCGCAAAACATCGCCGTCGTCAACGGCACGCCGATTCCCACGGCGCGCGCCGATGCGCTCGTGAAGCAGCTCGTCCAGCAGGGTCAGCAGGATTCGCCCCAACTGCAGCAGGCGGTGCGTGAGGAACTCATCAATCGCGAGATCCTGATGCAGGAAGCCGGACGCGAAGGCATCGCAATGCGCCCGGACGTGAAGGCGCAAATCGCCGTCGCGCAGCAGACCGTGGTGCTGCGCGCGCTGATCGAGAACTTCGTCGCCAAGAACAAGCCGAGCGATGCCGAAGTCAAGGCACGCTACGACCAGCTCGTGAAGCAGACGGGCGGCGGCAAGGAACTGCATCTGCATCACATCCTCGTGGAAGACGAAGCGCAGGCAAAGGACCTGATCGCGAAGATCAAGGGCGGCGCGAGCTTCGAGGATCTCGCGAAGCAGTATTCGAAGGACCCGGGATCGGGCAAGAATGGCGGCGATCTGGACTGGTCGTCGCCGTCGGCTTACGTGCCGGAATTCGGCGCAGCGGCGGAGAAGCTCAAGAAGGGTGAAGTGACGGCCGCGCCGGTGAAGACGCAATTCGGCTGGCACGTCATTCGTCTGGACGATAGCCGCGAAGTCGCCCCGCCGCCGTTCGATCAGGTCAAGGCGCAGATTGCGCAGCAGATGCAGCAGCAGAAGCTGCAGGATTTCGAAGAGGAACTGCGCAAGAAGGCCGTGATCAAGTAAGCGCGCTTTTCGGCATTCACGCGTTGCAAAGCGAAGCCGCCCTCGGGCGGCTTTGTCGTTTCTTGCGCCTGGAGCGCGGTCCGCTACGCGCCCAACGACAGCAGGAGCCTGCTCAGATTCTGCGGTTGCACGCGGATGATGCCGCTCTGCGGGCTGTCGATATCGGCGATAAGCGCGACGGACAATGAAACCGTCACCGGCAGGATCGTGATGAGCCATCCCTTCCGAAGCGCGCCTCGCGCACCGTAACCTTGCACGACGCACGCAAAGCCTCCGATGGCGATCAAGAGAAACCACGCGCCCAACGGAATGTGATTGATTCGGGCTGCTTCCGAATAATCCTGCGAGTTGAGCACGTCGTTCATGCCCGTTACGACGATGCCGCCGATCGGCGTCGGCTGAGCCTTGGCGACCTGCTTCGCGAGGTCCCACAGCCGGGTCTGCAGCGCCGCTGTTTCCATTCCGATCTGCGTCATGCGGGCGCGATCGCTCGCCCGATAGTAAGCGGCTCGTAGCCGCGCATAGTCGATCAGCAAGCTTTTGATACGGCTATCGACGGGCGCACCCGCCAGGTCCGCTCGCGCGTACTCCGTGCCGATCGCGTTCGCTTCCGCTTCTTCGAGCGTCTTGCGCGTGTCGTAGCGGCCAACGGCCATCGAGAGACAGAAGCCGATCAGCAGCGCAAGCAGGGTCAGCGTTGCGGTCTGAACGACGTTGAAGTCTTCGCGTTCTTCGGCGGAGAGTTCGCGGATGCGTCGGCGAACGAAACCTCCGAGGGCCACCGCCGCGATGAAACCCACGAGAAGCACCACGAAAAGAAACGCTGGATGAGCGACGAATCCTGCCATGCGATGGCCTCCGGATATCGACGCTCACTCGCTGAAACGCGCGGCGTCCTGCCCACCGATATCACTTCCTGTCAGCCGCGACAAGTCATCGCCGCCGGATGCAAAAAGCCCTCGGGAACGTCGAACAGGAGTCCGACTTTCTCGAGGGCGTCAGGCGGGCTCGGGTGAACCGTCCTGTTTCAAGGCGCCATCGACGCGCAGCTTACCCCATGAACCGCCGCGCGTTCTGGAACACGCGCAGCCACGGGCTGGCGTCCGTGGTCCAGTCATCGGGCGTCCAGCTCATCTGCACATTGCGATGCACACGCTCCATGTGCGGCATCAGCACCGTGAAACGGCCATCGGGCGTCGTCACCGACGTGATGCCCTGCGGCGATCCGTTCGGGTTGAGCGGATAGCTTTCCGTGGCGTTGCCGCGATGATCGACATAGCGCATCGACACGAGTGCGCTGGCTGCATCGCCCTGTTGCGAGAAGTCCGCAAAGCCTTCGCCGTGCGCGACCGCCACCGGAATGCGCGAGCCTTCCATGCCCGCGAAGAAGATCGACGGCGAGTTTTGCACTTCGACGAGCGAGAAGCGCGCCTCGAACTGTTCCGACTTGTTGCGCGTGAACTTCGGCCAGGCCTCCGCGCCGGGAATGATCGACGCCAGGCTCGACAACATCTGGCAACCGTTGCAAATGCCGAGCGCGAACGTGTCCTGGCGGCCGAAGAACGCCGCGAACATGTCCGCGAGACGCGGATTGAAGCGGATCGTCTTCGCCCAGCCTTCGCCCGCGCCGAGCACGTCCCCATACGAGAAGCCGCCGCATGCCACCGCGCCCGCAAAATCGGCGAGCGTCGCGCGGCCTTCGAGCAGGTCGCTCATGTGGACGTCGTGCGCGTCGAAGCCGGCGCGATCGAATGCGTAAGCCGTCTCCAGATGCGAGTTCACGCCCTGCTCTCGCAGGATCGCCACGCGCGGGCGCTTGTTCGTCGCGATGAAGGGAGCTGCGACGTCTTCCGCCGGATCGAAGGTCAGCACCGGCGACAGACCCGGATCGTTCGCATCGAGCAGGGCGTCGTATTCGGCGTCGGCGCACGCGGGGTTGTCGCGCAGACGCGCAATGCGCCAGCTCACTTCGCTCCACGCACGATGCAGCTCGACGCGCGGCGCATCGTAGATTTTCTTGGCGTCGCGATAGATTTCGATCGCATCGCGCTCGTTCGGCTTGCCGATGACATGCGAGCACGCCGACAACCCGTGTTCGCGCAGCGCGGCGAGCACCGCGTCGCGGTCCGATGCGCGCACCTGCACCACCGCGCCCAGTTCTTCGGTAAAAAGCGCGCGCAGCGTGCGATCGTCGCGGCGGCCGCTCGTCTGCTTGGTCCAGTCCTTCGCGTCGCCGTAATCGAATTCGTGATTCGCGTCGAGCGTCAGCATGTCGACGTTCAGCGACACCCCCACGTGGCCCGCAAACGCCATTTCGCAGACCGTCGCCCACAGGCCGCCGTCCGAGCGGTCATGGTAAGCGAGCAGCTTGCCATCGGCGTTGAGCGCCTGAATCGCGGCGAAGAAGCGCTTCAGGTCTTCGGGATCGTCGACGTCCGGCGTCGTGTCGCCGACTTGCTGCGTGACCTGCGCGAGGATGCTGCCGCCAAGGCGATTGCGCCCGCGGCCGAGGTCGATCGCGATCAGCACGGTGTCCGTATCGGCGGTGAGTTGCGGCGTCAGGTGACGGCGCACGTCCTCGACCGGCGCGAACGCCGAAATGATCAGCGACACCGGCGACACCACTTCCTTCTGCGCGCCGCGTGCATCCTGCCACTTCGTGCGCATCGACAGCGAATCCTTGCCGACCGGAATGCTGATGCCGAGCGCCGGGCACAGTTCCATGCCGATTGCTTTCACGGTGTCGTAGAGCGCGGCGTCTTCGCCCGCGCTGCCGCACGCGGCCATCCAGTTGGCCGACAGCTTCAGCTTGTTCAGCGATTCGATCGGCGCGGACGCGATGTTCGTCACCGCCTCGCCCACCGCCATGCGGCCGGATGCGGGCGCGTCGATCACGGCGAGCGGCGTGCGTTCGGCCATCGTCATGGCTTCGCCGCGGAAGCCCGCGTAGTCCATCGTCGTGATCGCGCAGTCGGCGACGGGCACTTGCCACGGCCCGACGAACTGGTCGCGTGCGGTCGTGCCGCCCACCGAACGGTCGCCGATGGTGATGAGGAACGACTTGCTCGCGACGCTCGGATGCTTCAGCACATCGACCGCGATTTCGGACAGCAGCAGGCCCGTCACGTCGACGGGCTCGAAACGCGCGGTTTCGCGCTTGACGTCGCGATGCATCTTCGGCGGCTTGCCGAGCAGCACGTCCATCGGCATGTCGACGGGCGGCTGGCCTTCGTTGTCATCGTCGACGACTTTGAGCTGACGCTCGTCCGTCGCCACGCCGACGACCGCGACCGGGCAGCGTTCGCGCTCGCAGATCGCTTCGAACGCGGGATAATCGGCCGGCGCGATCGCCAGCACATAACGCTCTTGCGCTTCGTTCGACCAGATTTCGCGCGGCGACAGGCCGGTTTCCTCCAGTTGGACCTTGCGCAGATCGAAGCGCGCGCCCTTGCCCGCGCCATCGACGAGTTCGGGGAATGCATTGGAGATGCCGCCCGCGCCGACGTCGTGGATCGACAGAATCGGATTGCGCTCGCCCTGCTGCCAGCACGCGTTGATGACTTCCTGCGCGCGGCGCTGAATTTCCGGATTGCCGCGCTGGACCGAATCGAAATCGAGTTCGGCGGTGTTCGCGCCGGTCGCCATCGACGACGCCGCGCCCCCGCCCATGCCGATGCGCATGCCCGGCCCGCCGATCTGGATCAGCAGCGTGCCCGCAGGCAAGTCGTGCTTGTGCGTATGCTGATCCGAAATATTGCCGATGCCGCCGGCGATCATGATCGGCTTGTGATAGCCGTACACGCGGCCCGCGGCGTTCTGCTCGTAGGTGCGGAAGTAGCCGCCGAGGTTCGGGCGGCCGAATTCGTTGTTGAACGCGGCCGCGCCGATCGGGCCGTCGATCATGATCTGCAACGGCGATGCGATGCGCTCCGGCCGGCCATACGGCTCGTGCTGATCGGCGGGGTTGCGCGACGGCAGCGGCGTTGCGCAGTCGCGGGCGTTCTCCCACTTCTGCCGCGCATCGGGCAAGTCGAGATTCGAGACCGTGAAGCCTGCGAGACCGGCCTTCGGACGCGCGCCGCGGCCCGTCGCGCCTTCGTCGCGGATTTCGCCGCCCGAGCCCGTCGCCGCGCCGGCGAACGGCGAAATGGCCGTCGGGTGGTTATGCGTCTCGACCTTCATCAGCGTGTGCGTCAGCTCGACGTGGCGCCCGTAGTGCTCGCTGTCGCCGCGCGGGAACCAGCGCTCCGCGATGCCGCCCTGCATGATCGCCGAATTGTCGGAATACGCGACGATCGTCCCTTCGTGATTCAGCTTCTCGGTGTTGCGAATCATCTGAAACAGCGACATGTCCTGCTTCTCGCCGTCGATGGTCCATTCGCCGTTGAAAATCTTGTGGCGGCAATGCTCGCTGTTGGCCTGCGCGAACATCATCAGCTCGACGTCGGTCGGATTGCGCTTCAGTCCTTTGAACGCGTCCACCAGATAGTCGATCTCGTCGTCGGCCAGCGCGAGCCCGAGTTCCATGTTCGCGGCTTCGAGCGCGCGGCGTCCCGTGCCGATGATGTCGACCGTTTGCAGCGGCTTCGCGGGCAGCTCATCGAAGAGATGCAGTGCCTGATCGCGCGACGCCGCGACGTTCTCCGTCATGCGGTCGTGCAGCGCGTCGGCCACTTGTGCGCGCGCTTCGTCCGACAGCGTCTTCTTGCCGCCGAGCAGCCCGCTTTTCATGACGACGGAATATTCGACGCCGCGCTCGATGCGCCGCACCTGCGTCAGTCCGCAATGATGCGCGATGTCGGTGGCCTTGCTCGCCCACGGCGACACCGTGCCGAAACGCGGCACGACCATGAAGGTCTCGACGTGGCCGCGTTCCTTAGGCTCCTCGAACGGGGCGCCGTAGTGCATCAGCGCGTGGATGCGGTTCGTGTCCTCATCGGAGAGCGGCTCCGACGAGTTGACGAAATGCAGGAATTGCCCGCGCACGCCGACGATATTCGCATCGATTTTGACGAGCGTTTCAAGAAGACGGGTCTGACGGAAATCGGAGAGAGCCGAAGCGCCGGGAAAACACGAGAAGTGGGCCATTGTGACGATGCGTCGATGACGTCTGTGAGCCGCTCGACGGCACTCGGAGCGCCGAGTGTGCAAAGCGGCGTGAGGCGAAAGGAAGACCGCGATTATACCCTGGATGCGTCTCGAAATCGGAGGGCTGCGGCGCGGGCGGCCTGTCGTGTCCACGCCGCGGGCGACGCGCGTTCTTCGGCGCGTTTCCCGAAATAGCCGGACGCCCGGGCCGCACGCGCGGCGAGGCCCGATTGGCGGTCCCTAGGCAGCGAATTTGGCGCTATCATGGCGCGCTTTCCAGGGGCGCGGCATGCCGCCGTGCTCGCCGTCCTGCCGTTAGAACATGCGGCTTTTCCGGCGCGCGATGCGCCGCCCCGGCCGTGCTATACCCGCCTTCGGGCACAAAAAATCATGGATGTCATCGTCATCGGCGGAGGAATCGCCGGCATCGCCACCGCCTATCAGTTGCACTCGGCCGGGCATCGCGTCTGCGTGATCGAACGCCACGCGACCGTCGCCCAGGGTGCGACCTACGGCCAGGGCGGCGCGCTGCTGCCCTCGCCGCTCGACGTCTGGTTCGGCCCGACGTTCATGGCGTCGTCCCGCGCGAAACAGAGCGGCATGCTGGTCAAGACCGGCTTCGACGGCGCGGCCCGCGAATTTCTGAAGCAGCTCGGGCGGCTGCGCAAGCCGGAGGCGTTCGCCGCGCAATATGCGCTGCTTCAGCCGCTCGTCGCGTTGTCGCGGCGTTGCATCGCCGAAATCGAAACGAAACACGAGCTGGAGTTCGAGCAGCGCGTCGGCCTGCTGCACGTGTTCCGCAATGCCCGCGAGCTGGAGGACGCGCAGCCGGCGATCGACTTGCTGAGAGACGTCGGCGTGCCGCACCGGGTCCTGACGCCGGAGGAATGCGTCGCCTTCGAGCCGTCCGTGCCCGACGATCCGGCATTCGCCGGGGGCGTGCTGCTGTCCGCCGAGCGCACCGCCAATTGCCCGCATTTCACGAAACAGCTCAAGCAGCTTCTCGAAGACAGCGGCGTGCAGTTCCGCATGAACCGGGATGTCGCCGCGGTGCGCCTGGAGGAGCGCCGCGCGGTGGTCGAATTGTCGGGCGCGAAGGGCAGCGTGAAGCGTCCGAGCGAGGTGGAACTGATTTCCGCCGATGCCATCGTCGTCGCGGCCGGCGCCGATACGCCCGCGTTGCTGAGCGGCTTCCGGTCGACGCCGTCGCTGTATCCGGTGCGGGTGCATACGCTGACCGCGCCGGTCGCCTACGACGAGCGCGCGCCGCACACGACGGTCGTCGATTCCGTGAAGCGCATCACGATGACGCGCGTGCATCAGCGCCTGCGCGTCGGCGGCGCGGGGGTCTTCCAGAGCCTCTCGAAAGCCGACAAGCCGCTCGACGCCGCCCTCGCCCGCCGCGCGCACGATGTGCTCGGCCAGGGCACGCACGACTGGATTCCGGGCGCGGCGCGCGTCTCGGCGGCGCGCGCGTGGGACGGCTTGCGCCTCTTGTCCGTCGATGGCCTGCCGGTCGTCGGCACGACGCAGCATCCGCGCCTTTTCGTGAACGCGGCGCATGGCCCGGCCGGCTGGGGCCTGGCCTGCGGCTCTGCTAAAGTGGTCGCGGATCTGGTCTCGGGTGTGACGCCCGACATCCCCGCCGACACGCTCGCGGCGCTCAACATCGAACGCTTCTGAGCCGCGGGGTGGCATGAAGGGTGCGAGCCGGATCACCTTCCGTCGACCGCCCGCTCATCTGCTCCGCGCCACCCATGACCGCTTCCTACTTCACACCCGACGACGACGCCCTCGCGCTGCTCACGCTGAACGAACTGCGCGCGGTCGAGGCGCGCGCCGCTGCCGCGCTGCCGCCGCATACGCTAATGGCGCGTGCAGGCGAGGCCGCCGCGAACTATCTGCTAGACGCCCTCGCCCGCGATCCGGACGCGGCCACGCTCCCGGTCTGGATCGCGGCCGGCCCCGGCAACAACGGCGGCGATGCGCTCGTCGTCGCTGAACGGCTGCATCGTGCGGGCGTTGCCGTGCGCGTCAGCATGCCGAGCGAAGTCAAGCCCGACGACGCGCGCTGGGCGCTCGACGCCGCACGCGCCGCCCGGGTCACGATCGAAAGCGAGCCGCCCGCGTCGTTCGATGGCCTCGGCTGGCTCGTCGACGGGATGTTCGGCATCGGCCTCACGCGTGCGCTCGATGGCGTCTTCGCCAACATCGCGGTGCGCATGTCGCGTCGCGGGCGCGAGTCGGGCCGCGTGCTGGCGCTCGACGTGCCGAGCGGCCTCGACAGCGATACCGGCACGCCCGTCGGCGGCGGCGACGCGGTGCGCGCGACTGTCACGATGACCTTCATCGGCGCGAAGCCGGGCCTCGTCACCGCGCAGGGCCGCGATTTGTGCGGCACGCTGCATGTCGCGACGCTGGACGTGGAGCCGCTCGCGGCGCCGTCCGTCGTGCTCAACGCAACGTCGCTGTTTCGCGCGCATCTGCCGCCGCGCGACTACGCGACCAACAAGGGCACGTTCGGGACGCTCGCGGTCGTCGGCGGCGATACCGGCATGTGCGGCGCGCCGATTCTGGCCGCCCGCATGGCGCTCTATGGCGGCGCGGGCAAGGTCCACGTCGCGTTTCTCGGCGAAGGCGGCCCGCCCTACGATCCGCCGCATCCCGAACTCATGCTGCATCACGTCGACGGCTTCGCCCTCGACAAGATGGACGCGCTCGCCATCGGCTGCGGCATGGGCAAAAGCGATCGTGCGAAGAAAGTGCTCGCCGACGTGTTGAAGCTCGACATGCCGAAGCTGCTCGACGCCGATGCGCTCAACCTCGTCGCCGAAGACGACGCCCTCGCCCGCGAAGTCGCCGCGCGCGGGCAAGCGGGCGATCCGTGCATCCTGACGCCGCACCCGCTCGAAGCCGCGCGCCTGCTGCAAACGGATGCGAGGAGCGTGCAGGCGGACCGCATCGTCGCCGCGCGCCAGCTTTCGGCGCGTTATGCCGCCGTCGCCGTGCTGAAAGGCTCGGGAACGGTGATCGCATCGCCGGATGGCCGCGTCGCGGTGAATCCGACTGGCAACGCCGGACTCGCGACCGGCGGCACCGGCGACGTGCTCGGCGGTCTCATCGGAGCATTGCTTGCGCAAAAGCTGCCGGCGCATGAAGCCGCGCTCGCGGGCGTCTACTTGCACGGGCTGGCGGCACAGACGCTGACCGCGGAAGGCACGGGGCCCGCCGGACTCACCGCCGGCGAACTCGCGCCGCAAGTGCGCAAGCTCATCAATCGCCGCTTCTATGCCGACAGCGTGTGACGCGTTGCAAGCATCCGTTCACGCATCGTCGCTATACTCCCTTTGTTTCCTTTTGCTCCCTTGATTCGGGCATCCGCGGCGGCACGGGCTGCGTTCGACGAACCTCGATGGCCGCAGAGCACGCACCTGGCCGAACCGCATCGCACGAAAGTTTTCTGTTAATCACGACTATCGGACCGCTATGACGCTCAATTCGCTTCCCGCCTGGTCGGCGCTCCAATCGCATTACGATGCCATCTCCGGCGAGCGCCTGCGCGACTGGTTCGCGCCGCAAAACGACACCGCACCGACGCGCGCGGAGCGCCTGACGTTCGACGGCGGCGGACTCACCATCGATTTCTCGAAGAACCGCATCACCGACGCGACGCTCGAACTGCTGATTCAGCTGGCCGAGCAGGCCGGCGTCACGAAGCGCCGCGACGCGATGTTCAATGGCGACATCGTTAACATCACCGAAGAACGGGCCGTGTTGCACACCGCCTTGCGCGCTCAGTCGCCCGACGCGCCGTTCCATCAGCAAGTGCAAGCCGAAAAAGCGAAGATGGCCGCGTTCGCCGACAAGGTTCGCGACGGCTCGTGGACCGGCTACTCCGGCAAGCGCATTCGCCATGTGGTGAACATCGGCATCGGCGGGTCCGATCTCGGGCCGAAGATGGTCGTGCATGCGCTGCATCATCTGGCGTCGAAGGAACTGGATACGCATTTCGTCTCCAACGTCGATGGCGCCGATCTCTACAACGTGCTCGAGCAGATCGACGCGGAAGAGACGCTCGCGATTATCGTCTCGAAGACGTTCACCACGCTCGAAACCATGACCAACGCGCATTCGATGCGCAACTGGTTTATTCAGCAGGGCTGTCCGGAAGATCAACTGTCGAAGCATTTCGTCGGCGTGTCGGCGAATCCGGCGGAGGTCGTGAAGTTCGGCATCGCGAAGGAAAACGTCTTCGAGATGTGGGACTGGGTCGGAGGCCGCTATTCGCTGTGGTCGGCGGTCGGCTTGTCGATCATGCTGTCGGTCGGGCCGAAGAACTTCGACGCGCTGCTGGAAGGCGCGGACCAGATGGACCGCCATTTCCGCGAAGCGCCGCTGGCCGAGAATCTGCCGGTGCTGATGGGAATGATCGGCATCTGGTATCGCAACTTCTTCGGCTCGCAGAGCGATCTGATCGCGCCTTACTCGCAGGCGCTGCACTATCTGCCGTCGTATCTGCAGCAACTGGAGATGGAGAGCAACGGCAAGTCCGCGACGCTCGACGGCGGCATGGTCGATTACCCCACGGCCGCGGTGATCTGGGGCGAGCCGGGCACGAACGGCCAGCACGCGTTCTTCCAGATGCTGCATCAGGGGCCGACGCTCATTCCGATCGACTTCATCGCCGTGCTGACGCCCGAGCATCCGCTCGTCGATCATCACGCGAAACTGCTCGCCAACTGCTTTGCGCAAAGCGAAGCGTTGATGCTCGGACGCACGCTGGAAGAAGCGAAGAAGGTCGCGGGCCCGGGCAAGGAGGCGCTCGCGACCCATCTGAGCTTCCCGGGCAACCGGCCCACGACGACCATCATGCTCGATGCGCTCACGCCGCAATCGCTTGGTGCGCTTATCGCGCTTTACGAGCACAAGGTGCTGGTGCAGGGAACGGTGTGGAACGTCAACTCGTTCGACCAATGGGGCGTGGAGCTGGGCAAGATTCTCGGCAAGGTCGTCGAAGCGGATATCACCGCTGCGAGCGTCGATGCATCGAAGCATGATTCGTCGACGTCCGCGCTGATCGAACGCGCGCGCAAGGCGCTCAAGCGCTGAACGCCGATGGCGGCGGCGGCTCGACTGCGGCTAGACGCTCAGGCCGTTGACGAGCCGCCCCGCTTCGATCGTCACCGTCGCGTCGCAGCGTTCGGCGAGTTCGGCATCGTGGGTGACGAGCACGAGCGTCGCACCGTTGCGGCTGTTCATCTCGAACATCAGGTCGATGATCGCGTAGCCCGTGCCGGCGTCGAGGCTGCCCGTGGGTTCATCGGCGAACAGGACTGCGGGATGCGTGACGAAGGCGCGCGCCAGCGCCACGCGTTGCTGCTCGCCACCGGACAGCAGCTTCGGATAATGGCCTGTACGTTGTGAAAGCCCGACTTGCTCCAGCAGCGACCGGGCGCGCTGCGCGATCTGATCATGCGGCATCTCGGCGCGCAGTTCGAGCGGCAGCATGACGTTCTCGAGCGCGGTCAGATGCGGCATCAACTGGAATGACTGAAACACGAAGCCGACCGCGCCGCTTCTGAGCGCGGCGCGCTGATCTTCGTCGAGCGTCGTCAGTTCCTTGCCCAACAGGCGAACCGAGCCCTCGCTCGCGCTGTCCAATCCCGCGAGCAGGCCGAGCAGTGTCGACTTGCCCGAGCCCGATGCCCCGACGATCGCCACGCTGCTGCCCTTCGCGATGGACAGATCGATCTGATCGAGAATCGTGAGCTCGCCCGTTGCGTCCTTCACCCGCTTGCTTAATCCCCGTACTTCGATGACCGGCTCGATATCGTTTTGCATGGACACCTTGAAAAATAACTGGAGCGCGCGTGGTTTCGTCATGGCCGCTGTCGCGAGCGCGATGTTCGCGGCGGCCGCATCGTCGAGCGTGAACGCTGCGGAAGCCCAGGCCGCCCAAGCGCCGCCGACAAAGCCCGCGATCGTGGTGCTGGGCGATAGCCTGTCGGCGGAATACGGCCTGCCGCGCGATACCGGCTGGGTCAATCTGCTGCGGGAGCGGCTGGCGAAAGAGCGCTTCGATTATAGCGTCGCCAATTCGAGCATCAGCGGCGACACCACGAGCGGTGGACGCGCGAGGCTGACCGCGGTGCTCACGCGCATCAAGCCGGCTGTGGTGATCGTCGAGCTCGGCGCGAACGATGCGTTGCGCGGCGTGCCCCTCGCGACCACCGAGGCGAACCTGCGCGGCATCGTCGATGCCTCGTTGGCCGCCCATGCGAAGGTGCTGCTCGTCGGCATGTACGTTCCGCCCAATTACGGCCCCGACTATTCGCAGAAGTTCCATGCGGTGTACGAGCGCATCGCGAAAGACAAGAAGGTATCGCTCGTGCCGTTTCTGCTCGCGGGCATCGAGGACAAGCCGTCGATGTTCCAGTCCGACCAGATTCACCCCACCGTTCAGGCCCAGCCTTTGCTATTGAACAACGTCTGGCCAACGTTGAAACCGTTGCTGGCCGCGGGCGCGTCGCAGTAACCGGATGCCAGCCGCGCCAGCCCTTCGACCAAGCGCGAAAAAGACGGCCACGATTCAGTACTCTGAGACTTTCGCGTCACTCACTCTAATATCACCGCTCAGTACGGAGCGAATCAACAAGGAGGTCACGTGAAATATTTCTCCCTGCTCGCATTGACCGTTGCGATCTCGGCTTGCGCCGCACAGCCGCCTGCAGGCGTGCAACAAGTCGGCACGAGCCAGAAGGCGCCGAAGGCGGTTGCGCAATGCGTCGCCGAGAAATGGGCGCAGAAATCGCAGCAGCAGGTCATCTCGCAAGACACGCTCGCCAATGACCAGGCGCTCGACGTGTTCGTTCCGGGCCAGCAGCCGCCGAACGGCGCAGCAGCCGTGGTGCGTCCGTCGTGGTCGGGTCCGGGCTCGTGGGTCGGCTTCCGCGCAGCGGGTGCGGCCGGCAGCGACACGACCGGCGACATTCAGGCTTGCCTGTAAGCGCGCCAATGTGACGCGTCACCGGCGTGCGATCCCGGTGACGCCGATAAAAAAGCCCCGCTTCCTTCCGGAAGCGGGGCTTCTTGTTTCAGCCTTCGCTGATGCCGCTGCGCCTTAGTTCGACGACGGCGCCGGCGCGTGGCTCAGCTTGACGTTCGAACGTGCCTTGAGCGAGTCCATATACGCGGTCATCTCGGCTTCGGCGTAGCGCTGCGCGATCTGCTGCTGGGCGCCGGCCAGACGGTCCGCCGCGACCGGCGCGCCCTTCTCGATGCCGTTCACGCGATAGATCGCATAGCCGTCCGCGCCCAGATCGACGCCCACGTACGCGGGCAGCTTCGAGGCATCGGCCTTGAAGACGGCGCCGAGGGCCGCGGGCGGCAGACCTTGTGCATCGTTGCGCGATACCGTGATCGCCGATGTAAAGCCTTCGGTCGACTTCGACTTCTGCAGTTCCGCGAGCTTCGCCTCGCCTTGCTTGCGTGCCTGCGCGCTCGCCATGTCGGCCACGACCTTGCCGCGCACCGCGTCCTTCACCGCGTCGAATGCGGGAACGGTAGACGCCTTGTAGTCGGTCACGCGCGCTGCGATCAGCGTGCTGTTGCCGACGTCGATGGCCTGCGTATTGTTGTGTTCCTTCACTGAATCCGGCGCGAACACGGCGGCGAGGAACTTCGCATTGTTGAGCGGGTTGTCCTGCGGCAGTTGCGGGTTCGGCTTCGGCGTGACCGTCGCGGTCTGGATCGTCAGCTTGTACTTGTCCGCCGCCGGTTGAAGCGACTTGGCCTTTTCATAGACGATGTCGTTCAGTCCCGTCGCGGCTGCGGTGAATGCGTTCGATCCTTCTTGCGCGGCGTAGTCCTTCGCGATCGCATCCTTTACTTCATCGAAGGGCTTGGTCGCGGCAGGCTTCACGTCCGTCGCCTGGATGATGTGATAACCGAAGTCCGATTCGACGATGTTGCTCACCTCGCCCTTCTTCAGGCTGAACGCAGCGTCGTCGAAAGCCTTGCCGCCCGCGATCTGCCCGCGCGTGAAGTAGCCCAGATCGCCGCCCTTGCTCGCCGAGCCCGGGTCCTCCGAATCTTTCTGCGCGACTTGCGCGAACTGATCCGGATGCGCCTTCACCTGCGCAAGCAGCGACTCGGCCTTCTGTTTCGCTTTCGCCTTGTCGGCTGCGCTCGCGTCCTTCGGCGCATTCACGAGAATATGGCTCGCGCGGACCTCGCCTTCGGTGCGATAGCGCTGGATATTGTCGTCGTAGTACTTCTTGAGATCGGCGTCGCTCGGCTTCGATGCAGCCGCGAGCGTCGACGGCGACAGCACGAGATATTGAATCGTGGCCGTCTCCGACGTCGCGAAATCATTGCGATGGGCGTCGTAATAAGCGTGCAACTGCGCGTCGGTCGGCTGGACCTTCGCGGCGAAGTCGGCGGTGCGCAGCAGCAGGCCCTGCACGGCGCGGCGCTGCTCGGCGAGTTCGGTCAGGTTCTGAGCGAGCGCCTTCGACGTGAACGACGTTTGCTGAATGCTGGCCGGAATCTGCTCATTGGCGATCGTGTAGCGCATGCGTTCGTCGTACTGCGCGGGCGTCATGCCCTGCATCGCGAGCAACTGCTTGTATCGCTCGACGTCGATGGTGCCGTCCGGCTTGCGCAGCGACGCAATGCCGGGATCGGCCAGCAGCGCACGGCGCACCGCGTCGTCCGATGCGGTCAGATGCAAGCGCTGCGTCTCGTCCGACAGCGTGCGCTGTTGCACGAGGCTATCGACCATTGCGCTGCGCGTCTCGGGCGTATCGAACATCTTGGCGTCGAACTGCGCGCCCAGCATCGAGCGGGCGCGTTCGACCTGCTGCCTGAACGCGCTATCGTATTCGGCGCGCGTGATCTTGTGACCGTTCACGCTGGCGACGTACGCGTTTTCGTCGAAGAAGCTGTTGAAGCCCTGAATCCCCACGATGCCCAGACCGGGCAAGATGAAGAGCATCAGCAAGGCCATCGCCAGGCGCTGGTGACTGCGGAAGAATTGGAGCATGCTTAGCGCTGCGTGTTAGACAAAACGCCCGATATTACAACAGTGGGACGGGAAAAGGCGAAAGGCGGGGATGATTCGCACCCGAGGACGGTCGCGAGGCGTTGTTATCAGTCACTTGCAGCCGGTTGGCGACAACGAAATGCATCGGCCGATGCGCGCACCAGGCCGTTAGGACGTTTAACTATGCGCGCGCAAAACAAAAATCCCGCAAGCGGCGAAGCTTGCGGGACTTTCGATTAACTTGGCGGAGCGGACGGGACTCGAACCCGCGACCCCCGGCGTGACAGGCCGGTATTCTAACCAACTGAACTACCGCTCCTAATTCGATGCGCCACGAAACGAAGAACGGGAAACTGGTGGGTGCTGAGAGGCTCGAACTCCCGACCTACGCCTTGTAAGGGCGCCGCTCTACCAACTGAGCTAAGCACCCGTTCCGCCATTCTTTCGGCTCGCGCCCGCTTGTACGGCCCGGTTAGAAGTTCCGTATCCAGCGAGTCCGCTAGTCTAGCGCATTGTTCTGGCGTTTGCCAGTGAAGAATGGGGAAATTCTGCCGCTTTGTTCGCCATCATGGGCATCAAATGAAGCGCCAATAAAAAACCCGCGGACAAATGCCCGCGGGTTCTTATAACAGCGCTTCGACGCGATGCCTCAGTGCTTCACGACGTCGCCCGATGCGGGCTGGTCTTTCTGCGTTTCCGCAGCGACCGGCGCCGCCTTCGCTTCCTCTTCAGGCAGCGCCTCCGGCAGACGTTCCAGCGCCAGTTCGAGCACGCGGTCGATCCACCGCACCGGCACGATCTCGATGGCGTTCTTCACGTTGTCGGGAATGTCGGCCAGATCCTTCGTGTTTTCCTCGGGGATCAGCACGAGCTTGATGCCGCCGCGATGCGCCGCCAGCAGCTTCTCCTTCAACCCGCCGATCGGCAGCACTTCACCGCGCAGCGTGATTTCGCCCGTCATCGCGACATCCGCGCGAACCGGAATGCCCGTCAGCACCGACACCAGCGCCGTGGTCATCGCGATACCGGCGGACGGACCGTCCTTCGGCGTCGCGCCTTCCGGCACGTGGATGTGAATGTCCTTCTTCTCGAAAGACTCATCCGTGATGCCAAGACGGCGCGAACGCGAACGCACCACCGAGCGCGCGGCTTCGACGGATTCCTTCATCACGTCGCCGAGCGAACCGGTACGGATCACGCCGCCCTTGCCGGGCATCACCGCCGCTTCGATCGTCAGCAGATCGCCGCCGACTTCCGTCCACGCGAGACCCGTTACCTGGCCGATCTGATTTTCCTTCGCGGCGAGACCGAAGTCGTACTTGCGCACGCCGAGGAAGGTATCGAGATTCGAGCCGTCGACCTTCACCGCGCCTTCCGCCTTCTTCAGCAGCAGCATCTTCACGACCTTGCGGCAGATCTTCGACACTTCACGCTCGAGCGAACGAACGCCCGCTTCACGCGTGTAGTAGCGAATGATGTCGCGGATGGCTTGTTCCGTGACGTCGATCTCGCCTTCCTTCAGGCCGTTGTTGCGCTTTTGCTTCGGCAGCAGATAGCGCTGCGCGATGCTGACCTTCTCGTCCTCGGTGTAACCCGAGAGGCGAATGACTTCCATCCGGTCGAGCAGCGGCGGCGGAATATTCAGCGAGTTCGACGTCGCCACGAACATCACGTCCGACAGGTCGAAGTCCACTTCGATGTAGTGATCCGCGAACGTATGGTTCTGTTCCGGATCCAGCACTTCGAGCAGCGCCGATGCCGGATCGCCGCGGAAATCCATGCCCATCTTGTCGACTTCGTCGAGCAGGAAGAGCGGATTGCGCACGCCGACCTTGGCCAGGCTCTGCAAAATCTTGCCGGGCATGGAACCGATATACGTGCGACGGTGACCGCGAATCTCGGACTCGTCGTGCACGCCGCCGAGCGCCATGCGCACGAACTTGCGATTCGTCGCGCGGGCGATCGACTGCCCGAGCGAGGTCTTGCCGACGCCCGGAGGCCCGACGAGGCACAGAATCGGCGCCTTCACCTTCTCGACGCGTTGCTGGACCGCGAGATACTCGAGAATGCGTTCCTTGACCTTCTCGAGACCGAAGTGGTCTTCATCGAGCACGCGCTCGGCGTTCGACAGGTCGTTGTTGACCTTGCTCTTCTTGCGCCACGGCAAGCCGATCAGCGTGTCGATATAGTTGCGCACGACGGTCGCTTCCGCGGACATCGGCGACATCAGCTTCAGCTTCTTCAGTTCGGCGTCGGCCTTCTTCTTGGCTTCCTTGGGCATGCGCGCGGCGGTGATGCGCTTCTCGAGTTCCTCGAGATCCGCGCCCTCTTCGCCTTCGCCCAGTTCCTTCTGAATGGCCTTGACCTGCTCGTTCAGGTAGTACTCGCGCTGGCTCTTCTCCATCTGGCGTTTCACGCGCCCGCGGATGCGCTTTTCGACCTGCAGAATGTCGATTTCGGCTTCCAGCTGCGCGAGCAGATGCTCCAGACGCTCGATGACCGGGAACATCTCGAGAATGTGCTGCTTCTGGTCGAGCTTGAGCGGCAGATGCGCTGCGATGGTGTCAGCCAGACGACCCGCTTCGTCGATACCCGACAGCGACGTCAGGATCTCCGGAGGAATCTTCTTGTTCAGCTTCACGTACTGATCGAACTGCGAGACGATCGCGCGGCGCAGCGCTTCGGTCTCGGCGCTATCCGCGTGGTCCGGTTCGAGCGGCATCACATCGCAGGAAAACTGCGTTTCCTGTTCTTCGATGGAAAGCGTCTTCGCGCGCTGCAAGCCTTCGACGAGCACCTTCACCGTGCCGTCCGGCAGCTTCAGCATTTGCAAGATGTTGGCGACACACCCTACTTCGTACATGTCCTTTTCGGTCGGCTCGTCTTTCGCCGCGGTTTTCTGGGCGACGAGCATGATGTGCTTGCCGCCTTCCATAGCGGCTTCGAGCGCCTTGATCGACTTGGGCCGCCCAACGAAGAGCGGAATTACCATGTGCGGGAATACGACTACGTCGCGCAGCGGGAGCAGCGGCAGCGTAATGCGTTCCTGCGGGAGGAGTTGGGTTCCTGACATTTCATTTCCCCATGAATGGAATCGGTTCGTTCGTAAGTAAGGCCGTTAAGAGCTATTGCAAGCCTTTATCGGAAGTGAAAAGTCGGTAGTCCAAGATCGTCAGCAAACGTCCACAAGATAAACCGAAAAAATAAACAAAGGCCGTTCACGTTGCCATGAACGGCCTTTCGCCGACACACAGCCCGAATTAATTCGACCCTGCTACTTTGGGTGCGTCTTCATAAATCAGCAGCGGCTTGCCGTCGCCGTCGATGGTGTTGTCATCGACGATGACCTTCGACACGCCCTTCATCGTCGGCAACTCGTACATCACGTCGAGCAACGCCTGTTCCAGAATCGAACGCAGTCCGCGCGCGCCGGTCTTGCGGCGAATCGCCTTTTGCGCGATGGCCTGCAGCGCAGCCGGGCGAATCTCCAGTTCCACGCGCTCCATTGCGAAGAGCTTGTGATACTGCTTCACCAGCGCGTTCTTCGGCTCGATCAGGATCTTGACGAGCGCGGCTTCATCCAGCTTGCCGAGCGTGGCCACGACGGGCAGACGGCCGATCAGTTCCGGAATCAGGCCGAACTTGATCAGATCTTCCGGCTCGACTTCGCGCAGCACTTCGCCGGCGTCGCGATCCTGCTTGCTCTTCACGCTCGCGCCGAAACCGATCCCGGTTTTCTCGGTGCGATCCGTGATGACCTTCTCGAGCCCGTCGAATGCGCCGCCGCAGATGAACAGGATGTTGGTCGTATCGACCTGGATGAAATCCTGATTCGGATGCTTGCGTCCGCCTTGCGGCGGCACCGACGCCATCGTGCCTTCGACCAGCTTCAGAAGCGCCTGCTGCACGCCCTCGCCCGACACGTCGCGCGTGATGGACGGGTTGTCCGACTTGCGGCTGATCTTGTCGATTTCATCGATATAGACGATGCCGCGCTGCGCCTTGTCGACTTCGTAGTTGCAGTTCTGCAGCAGCTTCTGAATGATGTTCTCGACGTCCTCGCCGACATACCCCGCTTCGGTAAGCGTGGTGGCGTCCGCGATGACGAACGGCACGTTCAGCATGCGCGCGAGCGTCTGCGCGAGCAGCGTCTTGCCGGAGCCGGTCGGCCCGATCAGCAGGATGTTGCTCTTCGACAGCTCGATGTCGTCCTTCTTGTCGAGATGCTTGAGCCGCTTGTAATGGTTGTACACGGCCACCGCGAGAATCTTCTTCGCGCGTTCCTGGCCGATCACGTACTGATTGAGGATATCGCTGATTTCCTGCGGGCTCGGCAGGTCGGACCTGGTCAGCCCGGCCTCTTCCGCCGCGCCGGCCGCCTCGTCGCGAATGATCTCGTTGCACAGGTCGATACATTCATCGCAGATGAATACCGACGGGCCAGCGATGAGTTTTTTCACCTCATGCTGACTCTTTCCGCAAAACGAGCAATACAGCAGCTTTTCGCTGCTGGAACCTTTCTTGTCCGCCATAGATGTGTAAGCCTCCGGACACTCTTGTTACATGATACGCCCATCGATCCGGGCACGCAGATTACCCCGCGCGGCCCGGCCGAAGGGCGTTTTGGCGTTGCGCCGCATCCGTCGTCCGAGTTCGACCGGCCTTGATTGGCAGGCCCGATGCAGCGCCGCTCCGGACGCCTTCAGGGACGCTTGTGCAGCACCTGGTCGACGATGCCGTAGGCTTGCGCGTCGTCGCCGGACATGAAGTTGTCGCGATCCGTGTCGCGCGCAATGCGCTCGACCGGCTGACCCGTGTGATGCGACAGCAGCTGATTGAGACGTTCCTTCAGGTACAGAATTTCCCGCGCCTGAATTTCGATATCGGATGCCTGGCCGCGTGCGCCGCCGAGCGGCTGGTGGATCATCACGCGGGCATTGGGCAGCGCCACGCGCTTGCCCTTCGCACCCGACGCCAGCAGGAACGCGCCCATGCTCGCAGCAAGGCCCATGCACAGCGTGGAAACGTCCGGCTTCACGAACTGCATCGTGTCGTAGATGGCCATGCCGGCCGAGACCGAGCCGCCCGGGCTGTTGATGTACAGGCTGATGTCCTTGTCGGGATTCTCGCTCTCGAGAAACAGCAGCTGCGCGACGACGAGATTCGCCGACTGGTCGTTGACTTCGCCAACCAGGAAAACCACGCGCTCTTTGAGCAGGCGCGAGTAGATGTCATAGGCACGCTCGCCACGGCCGCTCGTCTCCACGACCATCGGAACGAGGCCGAGCGCCTGGGCTTCGAAGTCCCGTGGAGCATGGGACGCCAACGTGTCGAGCAATTCAGCGCGAAAGGTCATGCAATTTCCTTGTTCGGAATAGGGATACTGAACGACGAAGAGACAGCCATTCAAACGGCATGGGCACGCTCGAACTTTAATGCAAAAAAGGCGTGCGGGCCGCCATCGACGACACCGCACGCCCCTTGGCCGTTCGCGTCAGGCCTGCGCCGTTGCGCTGGACAGTTCTTCGAAGCTGACTTCCTTGTCGGTCACCTTGGCCTTGCCGAGCACGAATTCGACGACGTTGCTTTCCACGACGTACGCTTCCATTTCGGCGAGGCGCTGCTGGTTCGAATAATACCAGCGGACGACTTCCTTCGGGTCTTCGTAGCTTTTCGCGAACTCGTCGACTTCAGCGCGGATCTGCTCCGGCTTTGCCTGCAAATCGTTGACTTTCACCAGTTCGGCGAGAACCAGGCCCAGCTTCACGCGGCGCTCTGCCTGCTCGGCGAACATTTCGGCCGGAATCGGCGCATCCGCTGCGTTCGGCACGCCGCGTTGCTGCAGGTCCTGACGCGCCATTTCGACCAGACGCTGCTGATCCTGCTCGACGAGCGCCTTCGGCACGTCCAGCTCGGAAATCTTGAGCAGCGCGTCCATGACCTGGTTCTTCACGATCTGCTGCGTGCGGCGCTTGGCTTCACGCTCCAGGTTGTCCTTGATTTCGGCGCGCATCTTCGTGAGATCGCCGTCTTCGATGCCGAGCGACTTCGCGAAGTCCGCGTCGACTTCCGGCAGATGCGGCCATTCGATCTTCTTCACGGTGATCGTGAACTGCGCCGTCTTGCCGGCGACGTCCTTGCCGTGATAGTCGTCCGGGAACTTGAGGTCGAATTCGCGCGATTCGCCGACCTTCAGGCCCGTCGCAGCTTGTTCGAACTCCGGCAGCATGCGGCCTTCGCCGAGCACGAACGCGAAGTCCTGTGCGCTGCCGCCTTCGAATTCGACGCCATCCAGCTTGCCGACGAAGTCCAGCGTGATGCGGTCGCCGTCCTTGGCTGCCGTGTCCGTGCCGCCGTCGCCGTGCTCGCCGCCTTCGCCGCGTGCGTGGAAATGAACACGCTGCTTGCGCAGGATTTCGAGCGTGCGGTCGACTTCCGCTTCGGAGATGGTCGTCACGGTGCGCTCGATTTCAGCGGTCGCGACGTCGCCCAGCTTGACTTCCGGATAGACCTCGAAGGTCGCGTCGAATGCGTAGGCATCTTCAGCCGCTTCGCCCTTCGGCGCAAAGCTCGGCTGGCCCGCGACGCGCAGGTTCTCGGCGCGCGTGACATCGAAGAACTCCTTGCCGACCTTGTCGCTCAGCACTTCGGCCTCGACCTGGCCGGCGTACTGCTGCGTGACCATCTTGAGCGGCACCTTGCCCGGGCGGAAACCCGGCATGCGCACGTTCTTGGCCAGCTGGCGGATGCGCGACTCCACTTCCTTCTGAATCGAGTCTTTCGGCAGGGAAATGGTCAGGCGGCGTTCGAGCTTGCCGAGGTTTTCAACTACGTTAGCCATGGCTTCAATCGTCCTAGAGTAATTCGATGTTCGGTGTTCGGTTCTTCCGCGGTTCTAAAGGCGCGGGTCCGTGGAGGGCCGCCGGCGCTCTTCTCTTCAACGGCCGACGTTCGCGGAGCGCGAAAAAACGCGCCATTCAGAAAACGCCCGGACCGTCGCCGAGCGAGTCAGCCAACAGAGCCAGCCATTCTAGCAAACAAATCAAACCGCCTTTGCCTGCGGGAACGGCCATGCTGAGTTTCAGGCGCTTTCGGCCGTTTTAAGGCCGACTTTTCGCGTAAATCCGCGTTTTCGCGGCAAGCCGGGCCGACGCACAATGCCCGCTATGAGGCCACGGCTATTTTGCTGCGCGCAGCGCGCTGATAAGCTTGGCCGCGCAATCCGCTCGCGAAAGCGGCATGCATTGCCGCGGCGAATCACAGGCATGCCACAACAGCATAAATGGGGCGTGCCCGCAGCATTTCAATCGACTCTTCAGCGACCTTTTACTATCAGAACATCGAGACACCATGCCTAACGTCACGCCAGCCGCGCCCGCTCCCGTCGTCGTCATCGCTCCGGATTCGTTCAAGGGATCGCTCTCAGCCGAAGGCGTCGCGAACGCCATCGCGGAAGGCATCAGGCGGGCGCGGCCGGACGCGGAAATCCGCATTCGGCCGATGGCCGACGGCGGCGAAGGCACGCTCGACGCGATGCTCGCCGCCGGCGGCGAGCGGCGTCTCCTGAACGTGCGCGGCGCGGCGTCCGCCCGGCGCGATGCGGCGACGGGTCTGCTTGCCGATGGCAGCGCGATCATCGAAACGGCGGAAGTGGTCGGCATCACGGACCCCGACGGCATGGCCGTGCCGGTCACGGAGCGCAGCACGCTCGGCATGGGCGAGGCGATCCGCGCCCTGCTCGACTCGGGCGCGCGCCGGTTCTTCGTCGCGCTCGGCGGCAGCAGCACGAACGATGGCGGCGCGGGCCTGCTCGTCGGCCTCGGGCTTAAGCTCTTCGATGCGGACGGTCAGGAATTGCCGCCGACGCCGTCGTCGCTCGCGAAAATCGCGCGTGTCGATGCAACGGGGCTGGATCCGCGCGTGAAAGAAGCGGAGTTCGTCGGCATGTCCGATGTCGATAACCCGCTCACCGGCGAGCATGGCGCGACCGCCGTGTTCGGCCCGCAGAAAGGCGTGACGCCCGAGCAGATCGCGGCGATCGACGCCGCCCTCGCCCATTTCGCGGATCGGCTCGAACCGGCGATGGGCGTCGTCAAGCGCAACGAACCGGGCGCGGGCGCGGCCGGCGGGCTCGGTTTTGCGCTGCACATGCTCGGCGCGCGCTTCGAAACCGGCGCGGAAGTCGTGGCGCGCGAGATCGGCCTGGACGATGCCCTCGCCGGCGCGAACTGGCTCATCACCGGCGAAGGCCGCTCGGACGTGCAGACGCTGCACGGCAAGGCGC
The DNA here is from genome assembly GCF_000698555.1 of Caballeronia grimmiae. Classification (GTDB taxonomy): domain Bacteria; phylum Pseudomonadota; class Gammaproteobacteria; order Burkholderiales; family Burkholderiaceae; genus Caballeronia; species Caballeronia grimmiae. The sequence goes on from NZ_JFHE01000021.1 coordinate 27,839, forward strand.
CTTTCATCGCCTGCAAGCATGCGCGGGCGGCGGGCGTGACGGCGTCGCTGCTGTCGGGCGCCGTCGATTCGGCGGCGCTGCCGCGTCTGTCGGAGTTTTTCAGCGGATGCTTCTCGCCCGCGCCGGGTCCGATCACCCTCGATGTCGCGATCCGCGACGCCGCCCGCTTGCTGGCGAACGAAGCCGAACAGCTCACACGCTTGCGATTCGGCGCGGTCTGAGCATCGCGGGAGCGCGGCGCGTCAGGCTCGCGCCTGCGCCCCGGATCGACGTCCGAACGCCAGTCGATCCAAACACCATACGGCAAGCATCGTCGCACCCATCAGCGGAAACACGACGCCCACGAGCGCCAGCCCGCCGCGCCACGCGCGCATCGGCGGGCGCTTGGCCGGACGCGACGGCGCGCCGAGCGTGCGCGTCGGACGGCGCTTGAGCCACATCACGAAGCCCGTCACCGAAAGCGCCGCCAGTCCGAGCGAAATCGCGGAACAGATGATCTGATTGGCCATCCCGAAGTAGCGTCCCATGTGCAGCGACGTGCCGTACGAGATGACTTGCGCGATCGCTCCGTAGCTCTGATACGAGATATCGGACAGCACGCGGCCGGTGTATTGATCGACGTGCAACGTGCGCTCCGCTTGCGGATCGGCGGGGAAGTACGACACCGTGTACACGCCGGTCGGAGAGGACGGCAACGCGATGCCGTAGTCATCGGCGATACCGTGCTTCGCCGCCAGCGCGACCACGTCGTCGAGCGGCACACGCGACGCAGCCGCGTGGCCCGCGCTATCCGGTACCACAGTCGCGCCCACGGCCCACGGCGTCTGGTGCAGCGGCAAATCGTCCATCTTCATCGCCATGCCGTGCATCGCATGTTCGCCGCCTTCGGGTGACGCCTTGCCGGGCGCGGTCGAATGCACGTGCGCCTCGCCCCACGCGCCTTTCGGATAGCCGAGGGATGCCGATGTCGCCAGCGCCTTGAACTGCTTGCCCCACGAGTTGGACCACGGCAGGCCGCTCAACACGAAGAACAGCGCGCCGATAGCGAGCCACACGCCGCCCACCGCGTGCAGGTCGCGCCACCACGCGCGCCCGTTAAGCGACAAGCGCGGTAGCCACACGCCAGCCGCACGGCGGCCCGCGCTGCCCCACGGCCACCACAGCGCGACGCCCGTGCCGATCATCACGAGCGTCCAGCAGCCGGCCAGTTCCATGAGCAGTTCGCCGGTCTTGCCGAGCATCAGCCCGCGATGCAGGTTGCGAATCTGCCTCATCAACCGGTGCTCGACGCTCAGCGTTCCGAGCACCGCGCCGTCGTACGGATTGACGTAGACGCTCTCGCTTTCGCCCGACGGCAGCCGGAACACGAACTCGGCGCTGCGTGTGGGATCGGTCTCGATCTGCGCGAGCGTCGCCACTGCATCGCGCGGCTCGGCGGCGATCGCCTTTGCGAGCAGCGCATCCTGCGAAAAACGCGGAGCGCGGGTATCGGCGACGATCATCCGGTCGCGATACAACATCGGCTCGATTTGCGGCTGGAAGCAATACAGCGTGCCGGTGATCGCCAGCACGATCAGCAGCGGCATCACGAAGAGTCCCGCATAAAAGTGCCAGCGCCAGAGCGTGCGGCGCTCGGCGATGACGTCGCTATCCGGTTCGGCGAGTGTGGATTGAGGTGCGTGCATGACGTGTCCTGTCGAATGTTTGAGTTGAGAACAAACCGGCTTCAGATGCCGATGCGCCCTTCCACGTAGAACGTGCGGCCCGGATAGGGATGAAAGACGTAGTAGCGTCGATCGAACAGGTTGTCGACGCCCACGCCCAGTTGCGTCGTCTTGGTCGGCTTGTAGGTCAGCTTCGCATCGACGACGGCATACGTGCTCGTGCCGCCATAGGTATTCGGATTGACGTCGGTGTTGGTGAGCGTGTTGTACTGGCGGCCCGAGTAGCGCAGCGCGAGCGTGCCCGCCATGTTCGCGGTCGCGCGATACGTCGCCACGGCGTTCACGCGCCACAACGGAATGCGATAGAAATACTTGCCGACCGACGCCGGGTTAGTGCTGTTCTCGATGATCTTCGACTGCGTGTACGCCACGTTCGCGGCGAGATCGAGGCCGCGCAGCAACACGTCCTGCCCTTCGTAGCTCGCTTCGGCTCCGCGCGACCGCACCTTGCCGATGTTCTGGAAGTTCGTGACGTTCGGAATGACGGTCGTGTTCGTCTGGCTCAGGATCGTGTTCTTTACGTCATCCTGAAAGAGCGTGAAGCGGTAGAGGCCGTTGCCATGCGTCCATTCGGCGGTGAGTTCCTTCGAAAGATCGTTCTCCGGCTGAAGGTTCGGATTGCTGTTGATGATCGACACGCCGTTGATTTGCCCCTGGAACAACTCGCCGACGGTCGGAAACCGATACGCGCGCCCGATGGATGCCCGCAGCGTCAGATCGTTGGTCGCGTCGAACGACAGCGATGCTTTTGGCGACCAGTGGCTCTGGCTGACATCGCCATAAGCGAGCGACGTGGCGCCGAGCGCGCGCGAGCCGTCGTAGGCATTCCAGTTCTCGTAACGCACGCCATAGGTGAACGCCCAGCGCGGCAGGAACCGCCACGCGTCCTGTGCGTACAGGGCTTGCGTGCGCGTGCGGCCGGCGAACGCATTGGCGAAGGACACGCCCCGGCCATCGCGCCACGCGGCCGTGTTCGACGTCACGTTGTCGAGAAAATAGTTGTCGTAGTGATAGCCGAACGATACGGCGTGCGCGGCCAGTCCCGAGCTTGCCGACGGTGTCCAGCTCGTGCGCAGGTCGAGCGACTTCCATCCCGAGCCGGAACCATCCGTGAGCGTGCCGGGGCCGTCGCCGGGCACGCCGGAATTCGCCGTGCGCGCGATGCTCTGCGTGATGTCGAAGTACGAAGCGACGGCTTCCGCGTTCCAGCCCGTATCGTTGTGCGTGCGCAGCGACAAGCCGTAGAGGAAGTTTTCGCTCGACCCCATGCTCGGCGCGAACGCGGCGACGGGCAGGTTGTATTCGAAGCCGTCGATGTTCACGCGGCCGCTATAGACCGGATTGCCGGCGGCATCGCGCAGGAAGGTTGTAGTGTCGCTGTTGTACTTCTGATGCCAGTAGCCGAGCGTGAAGCCGGCCTGCAGCGTGTTCGTCAGGTCGTAGGCGAGCTTCACGCGCAACTGGTCCTGAAACGTTCGCTCGATGCCTTCGGCCGTCGTGCCGACAACCGCTGTGCGCGCGTTGAACTGGTCGTTGTAGAAGCGCGCGCCGGTGACGGGCGTATCGGCGGCGGTGGCGGGCGTGCGCGATTGCGCGAAGGTCGCGAACTGGAGCGGCTGGCCGGTGTTCTCCAGATGATCGAAGCCGATCAGGAACGAGAATCTGCCGATGCGGTCGCCTACTTTACCCGTCGTGTTCGTGCCGTTGAAGCTGCGGTTGATGCCGAACAGATCGAAGTGTTGCGTGAACGCCTGCACTTTCGCGTCGGCTTCGAACTGCGTCGGCATGCGGGTGGTGATGGCGACGGTCGCGCCGATCGAGTTGCCGGGATAAAGCGCCGAGTACGGCCCGTAGATGACGTCGGTGCGGGCGATGTCGTCGGCGAAAACCATCGACCAGCGCGGCGCGAACGACCACGTATTGCCGAGGAAATTGCTGAGCAGCAAGCCGTCCGCGTACACGAGGCCGCGCGCCGTTTGCGCGTTGCTCGTGCCGCGCACGGAGATGGTCGCGTTCGGATCGCCGATGAAACGCTTGCGCACGGCCATGTTCGGCGCGTACTTCAGCACGTCTTCGGGCGTCGTGACGTTCCAGTACTGGAACTGGTCGGCGGTCACCGTGTTGACGCTGGCGGGCAGGTTCGGATCGAGCGGAGAGCGTACTGCCGACGATGACTGCGCCGTCACGACGACGGGCGCAAGCGTGGTTTCGGGTTCGGCTTCGGGCGAATTGGCGGCGGTGGCTGTAGCCGTGGCGGCGGCGGGCGTAGCGGACCAGGCCGCATGCGCCAGGAGCGACAACGGCAAAGCCGCGCGCCATGGCGTGACGGCGCGACGGCGCGAATGCCGGCGCGCTCGCTTGAGGAGCGTGAACATCGTGGATTCCTGAATGAGCTGGCGAGCGACCGCGTCGCCCGCGCGCTCATGCGCCGGGCGAACGACTACGCGATCGGACGGGAGACGGCTTCAAGAAAGGACGGGAGGCGCGCGCGGTGAAGCGGCGTTGAAAGACTTCGTCGTGACGATGCGGATCGGCACGACCGGCGCGACGCGCGCGACGCGCTCCATCGATGCGACGGCATGCGAAGCCGCAAAAACCACCGGCAAATGATGCGCGAGCAGTCCGCAATACGAGCAGGCATCTAAGTGGCCAGCGTGTTCGCCGGCGCCCGCGTGAGACGCGTGGGCTGCGGGTTCGTCGGCGTCTGCGTCTGCATCGTCGTCGGCATCCGCGTCTGCGTGGTGGTGAGCGTGCTCGTCGGCGGTCGAGAAGACGCTGGGGAGCGTATCGACGGTGCAGAACGCGGCGGCTTCGGTATCGAGCGCGGCATTGCGAGCGGCGATGCTCTGGCTGATGACCGGCGCGACAATAGCCAGCCACATGGCGGCAATGCCGAGCCATGCGACGAAGCGATTGCGCGCGTTGCGGGTCATGAGCAGGAAGAGGAAGGATGCGAAAGGCGAGAATGACGTGATTCTAGGCAGAGGGCTGCCGGGCCGCAATCGCCAGGCGCGCATGGCGGATATCGACTGCCATTCGTCCTTCGCGTACGGACCATGCGCCGCGCAGCCGATGCCCGCGTGCGATGCAATTTGGCAGACATCGCCTGACGAATGCGTTAGAATGCGCGGCTTGGCACAGTGGACCGGTGCCGGACACGGCGGTTGCACAGCCCCCGTGCTGCGAGGATGGCGAAATTGGTAGACGCACCAGGTTTAGGTCCTGACGCCAGCAATGGTGTGGGGGTTCGAGTCCCCCTCCTCGCACCATACGAACCCCTTTGATCGCCGAAGGGGTTTTTTCATTTCCGGCCCGGCGTCGCGCGCTACAGCACGATATCGCCTACCTCGACCATCATCACTTCGCCTTTCGCTTGCGATCGCCCCGCGAAGTCGACGCCCGTCTGCCCGATCCGCTTCCTGATTTCCTCCGCGACCCGCTCGCTCGCCTGCGCGGCGGCAATCGGCCTGTCGACATGCGAAAGAAACCGACGCACGCTCGACTGCTCCCAGTGTACGAACACGTTCAGCGGATACGACAGCTTCGCGTCGGCACGGCGCGCAGCCGTGATGTGCAGCCCGAGCGTCGGCGATACGCTCATCTGCCGCGGACACACGCGAAAGTCGAAGCCGAAGTCCTTCGCCACGCTTCTCACCAGGAACGGCACGCACTTGTCGCCGAACTGCTTGTTCTCCGTCTTGCTCAGGGGCATCGCCGTCTCCGATAGGTTCGCGCTTCTCGCGTGTTTTGCGCAGTGTTGCGCGGGCGATGACCGCCGTCAGTGGGCCGGCGCACATCGGCTCGGTGCAATCGCGCGGCCAGTGTGGTCTGGATCGCTCAGGCTGCGCTGCATCGCCCGGGCGGATAAAATGGCCGCCGTTTCGCATCCATCGCACACCCCACAAGTCCCCTTCGTGAACTTCGACGACTACTGCCAGAAAAAAGCCGCCCCCGAAGGCTCCAGTGCGTACTACGCGCTGCGCCGCGCGCCCGTCGCGCGCCAGCCGCTCGTGACCGCGCTGTACGCGCTCTATCGGGAACTGGAAGAGACGGTGAAAGAAACCAGCGACCCTACCATCGGCCGCACCAAGCACGCCTGGTGGCAAGCCGAACTCGGCAAGCTCGACGCCGGCGAGCCGACGCATCCGGTCACCAAAGCGCTGCGGGCGCACTGCCCGCCCGGCAGCGCGCTCGATCGAGCGGTGCGCGCATCGCTGCCGATGCTCGTCGATGGCTTCGGCATGGACCTCGATCAGGCGCGCTATCTCGACTGGCCCGGGCTGCGGCGTTATCTGGATCAGACCGGCGGCGCGTTCGGCACGGCCGTCGCGAGCGCCACGGCGCGCGATCCCGAGCAGGCCGCCTCATGGGCCGCGCCGCTCGGCGCTGCACTGTTGCTCGCCGAGCGCGTGCAGGATATCGGTGACGACGCGCGCAACGGGCGCATCTACGTACCCATCGACGAGTTGCAGCGTTTCAACGTGACGGCGGCGGACATCATCAATCGCAAGTACAGCGACGCGTTTTCCGACCTGATGCGCTTCCAGACCGAACGCGCCCGCCGTTCACTGCACGAGGCGCTCGCCGCGATACCACCCGCCGAGCGCTCGTCGCAACGCGTATTGCGCGCGCAGGCCGCGCTTGCGCTGGCGCGCTTCGATGAGATCGAACGGGAAGGCTTTCAGGTGCTGCATCAGCGCATCTCCCTCACGCCGATCCGCAAACTGTGGATTACCTGGCGTACGCGATAGCCGCTACGCGCGCACAAAAGGCAGCGGTTCGAACGACTGCCCGATGACCGGCGCCGACGCGACGCTCCAGCACGCGTCGAGCGCCGTCGCGCAAAACCGTCGAAAGTCGATGGACGCCTGCACGCCGCCGTCCGCGTCGAGCTGTTCGAGGTTCGGCGCGTCGCCGAACAGCCCGCCGCGAACCGCGCCGCCCAGCACGAAGTGCGGCGCGGCTGCGCCGTGCTCGGTGCCACGAGCCTCGTTTTCGTGCGCCGATCGTCCGAACTCCGAACGAGTCATCACGAGCGTGCGGCGCCAGTCACCGCTCGCGGTCAATGCCTGACGCAGCGAGGCGACGCCATCGGCGAACTGCGCGAGCAGCGATGCATGGCGCGCCGCCTGATGCTCGTGCGTATCGAAGCCGTTCAGCGCGAGGCGAATCACAGTGACGCCGCGCTGCGCACGGCTGGCGCGAACCACACGCACAGCCGCCTCGCAGGATGCGGCGAACGAACGCATATCGAAAGGCAAGTTCATCTGCGGCATGTTGACGCCAGCCGGAAACGGCCCGGCCTCCGCGGTGCCGAACGTATGCATTTGCGATGCAACCGACCGCGCGAGCCAGCCTTCCCGACGATAATCGCCCGCGTCCGACGCCGTGTTCCATATCTGCTGCGAGCGGTAGTGCGAGCGGCTCGGCTGCGCATAGCCGACTCCCTGCACGATCCCCCATTCGCCGGCATTCCACGCGGGCATCAACGGACGCAGCGACGGATGAAGCCCGGTTCGCTCGTCGATACGCAACGCCTTGTCGCGCGGAATGTGCAGTGTCGGCCGGAGCGCGCGATAACGCTCGTCCGCGATGGGAATGACCGTGTTGAGACCGTCGTTGCCGCCGTTGAAATCGACGAAAATCAGCGCCTTGACTGGACCGTCCGGACGCGCTGTCGTCAGCGCGGCTGCCGCCGGCATCGGCCCTGCCGCCAGCGCGCCCGCGATCGACAGGAATTCACGTCGGTTCATCGCGTTCGCCCTGGGTCAGTTCAGCGTTTATAAAGATCGCGCACGGCCTCTTCGATGTGCTGGCGCAAGAGCCGGCGCTCGTCGGCGGTCATGACGGTGTGCCGCGGCGGACGCGCGGGCGGAGTATCGTCGACCTGCTGCACGGGTTGCAGCACGGCCGACTTGCTGTCGCGATCGCGCTTGCCCGAACCTTTGCCGCTGCGCTGCTGCGCGCGGACGATTTTGCCGTCCGAGCGGCTATCCTGTGTAAGAACGGTGCGGTTGAACGCGCCCGTGAAACCGGTGGAAGTCGAAGGTTGCGCATAGGCATGCGGCGCGCTCAGCGCGGCATAGAGCGCACTTGCGAGTAGCGTCTTACTGGAAATGCGCCTGCTGCGCACAGGTCCGCGCTGCCGCGCTCCCTTCATGTTGTTCCCTTCGTTGCTCGACAACCGGACAGCCTCATTCTTTTCACGCTTTCGCACAGGCGCGACACGCCGCGCGACGCATAGGTGTAATGGAGTATCTACCGAATGGCGGGCCAAGGTAAAGCAGTGTACGCACGGATGATAAGAGGCGTGCCACGGGCTCCGTAAATTTTGTAACTAACTGTTACACTCGCTTTTGTTACAAACTCGGCGTTTGAACAAACGCGCTAAGATGCCTCCATGGAAACCAAGAACCCTTCAAAAATCCTCGTAGTCGATGACGATCCTCGCCTGCGTGATCTTCTGCGGCGCTATCTCGGCGAACAGGGCTTCAACGTGTACGTCGCCGAAAACGCGCCGTCGATGAACAAGCTGTGGGTGCGCGAGCGCTTCGACTTGCTGGTGCTCGACCTGATGCTGCCCGGCGAAGACGGCCTTTCCATCTGCCGTCGTCTGCGCGGCAGCAACGATCGCACGCCGATCATCATGCTCACCGCAAAGGGTGAAGACGTGGATCGCATCGTCGGCCTCGAAATGGGCGCCGACGACTATCTGCCGAAGCCGTTCAATCCGCGCGAACTCGTTGCGCGCATTCATGCGGTGCTGCGTCGCCAGACGCCGTCCGAACTGCCGGGCGCGCCGTCGGAAACCACGGAAGTGTTCGAGTTCGGTGAATTCGCGCTGAATCTCGCCACGCGCACGCTCACGAAGAACGGCCAGGAAATTCCGCTGACCACCGGCGAATTTTCGGTGCTGAAGGTGTTCGCGCGTCATCCGCGCCAGCCGCTTTCGCGTGAAAAGCTGATGGAGCTTGCACGCGGCCGGGAATACGAAGTGTTCGACCGCAGCCTCGATGTGCAGATCTCGCGTCTGCGCAAGCTGATCGAGCCGGATCCGAGCAGCCCGCGCTTCATCCAGACGGTGTGGGGTCTCGGTTACGTCTTCATTCCCGACGGCGCGGCTTGAGCCTGCACACGCTCTTCAAGCGAGTCCGATACGCTTCATCTTCTTCACCGGGCGGAACCCGATAGACCCATGCGCATCGACAGGCGGCTACTGGCGCTTGCGTTCGGCGGCCTGTTCTGGCGAACCTTCGCGCTGATCGCGCTGCTCATCGCGGTCAGTCTCACTGCATGGTTCCAGAGCTTTCGCGTAATCGAGCGGGAGCCGCGCGCGCAGCGCGTGGCGCTTCAACTCGTCGCCGTCGTCAAACTCACGCGCACTGCCCTTCTCTATTCCGATCCCGACCTGCGCCGCGCGCTGCTTCAGGACCTCGAAAGCAACGAGGGCGTGCGGGTGTATCCGCGCGAGACGACCGACAAATATCGCCTTCAGCCCGACGAATCGCTCAACCGGCTGATCGAGCGCGACGTGCGCGGGCGGCTCGGCAACGACACCATCATCGCGCAGTCGGTGAACGATATTCCCGGCGTGTGGATCAGCTTCAAGATCGACGACGACGACTACTGGGTCGCGCTCGACCGCGATCAGCTCGACACCGTCACGGGCCTTCAATGGGCCGGCTGGGGCGTGTTCGCGCTCGCGCTGTCGCTGTTCGGCGCGGCGTTCATCACGAGTCTCGTGAACCGTCCGTTCGCACGTCTCGCGCTCGCGGCGCGCAAAGTCGGCTCGGGACAGTCGCCGGAACCGCTGCCCGACCGCGGCATGGGCGTCGCCGCCGAGACCAATCGCAGTTTCAATCAGATGGTGCAGAACCTCGAGCAGTTGGAGGCCGATCGCGCGCTGATGCTAGCGGGCATCTCGCACGACCTGCGCACGCCGCTCGCGCGTCTGCGGCTCGAAACCGAAATGAGCCCGTCCGACGAAGCGACGAAGCTCGCGATGATCGACGACATCGAGCAGATGGACATGATCATCGGGCGCTTCCTCGACTATGCGCGGCCGATGCAGCGCATGCCCGAGGCCGTCGATCTGTCGATGATCGCCAGCGAACTCGCCGTGCGCTTCCAGGCCGACGATGGCGTCGTGATGCGCACGGACCTCGCGCCCGGCGCGATCATCGAGGGCGATCCGACCGATGCGCGCCGTGTCGTCGGCAATCTGCTGGAAAACGCGCGTAAATATGGCCGCAGCGAGCGCGACGATATTGCGCGAATCACGCTGCAAACGCGCGTCGCGCATGGTCGGGTCGAACTGTCGGTGATGGACGAAGGACGTGGCATCCCCGACGACCAGATCGGGCTGATCACGAGGCCGTTCTATCGCGTGGACACGGCGCGCACGCAGGCGAACGGCACGGGCCTCGGCATGGCGATCGTCCAGCGGCTCGTCACCCGTCAGCGCGGCACGCTGAGACTGCGCAATCGCACGCCGCTACCCGGCTTCGAAGTGACGATCGACTTCCCGCAAATGAAGGGCGCACGGTTCGACGGTCCGCGCGACTGAGCGGCGCCATTTGAAAAACCTATCCGCTTCATTAGGCATAAACTTTTGAAGCCGCGAATTCGCGGGGTTATGATGTTTCGGTTCGACGCACGGTGAACGCCCAGGACGGTGTCATGCGCGCGTTACGGCTTTCCGGTAGTTTGGCTTGAGTTGTCCATTCAACGAACACAGGAGCGTTTGCATGAAGACCGTTGGCGATAAAGTCGAAGCATTCACCGTCACCGCTGCAAAGCCGGGTTTCAACCACCACGAAGAAAACGGACAGTCGGCGTTCGAGGAAATTACCGAGCAGTCCTTCCCGGGCAAGTGGAAGATCATCTACTTCTATCCGAAGGACTTTACTTTCGTCTGCCCGACCGAAATCGTCGAATTCGGCAAGCTCGCGAACGATTTCGAAGACCGTGACGCGGTTCTTATGGGCGGCAGCGTCGACAACGAGTTCGTGAAGCTGGCATGGCGTCGCGAGCACAAGGACCTCAACAAGCTGAACCACTATTCGTTCGGCGACGTGAAGGGCGAACTCATCGATCAGCTCGGCGTGCGTGACAAGGAAGCGGGCGTGGCGCTGCGCGCGACGTTCATCGTCGATCCGGACAACGTCATTCAACACGTGTCCGTGAACAATCTGAACGTGGGGCGCAATCCCGAAGAAGTGCTGCGCATTCTCGACGGCCTGCAGACCGATGAACTCTGCCCGTGCAACCGCGCGGTCGGCGGCGCGACGCTCTAAGCGCGCGACACTTCGAGCCTCATGCGTGAAGCCCGCCCTCTTTCGAGCCCACGCTCGGGAGCCGGCGGGTTTTTTGTCGCCATCGCTTGCCACCGAATAGGAGAAGTCAGTGGAATTCCTTTCCTCGATCAAGGAACTGGTCCCCGATTACGCGAAGGACATTCGCCTGAACATCGACGGCACGATCGCGCGTTCGTCGCTGCAAGGCAATGACGCGGTCGGCGTTGCGCTCGCCGCCGCGTATGCCGCCAAAGCGACGAAACTCGTGGAGATCATCCGTAACGCGGACGTGCTGTCGCCGGAAGAGACGAATGCCGCGCTGACCGCCGCCGCGCTGATGGGCATGAACAACGTCTGGTATCCGTATCTGGAGATGGCCGACAACGCCGAACTCAAGACCCAGCCCGCCGGATTGCGGATGAACGCGTATGCGTCGCATGGCGGCGTCGACAAGCGGCGCTTCGAGATGTACGCGCTCGCGGCGTCGATCATCGGCAAGTGCCACTTCTGCGTAAAGTCGCACTACGAAAATCTCGTCACCGAAGGCATGACGTTGACGCAACTGCGCGACGTAGGCCGCATCGCCGCGGTGATCGGCGCAGTCGCGCTGACGATCGCGGCCGAGGGAAAATAAGCCGTCCAGCGCCGCGCTTCGCGAGCGCGGCGTGTGCCGCTCAATGGTCGATCGACGTACGGCGCAGCAGCACGGCGGCTTGCGCCTCGATGCCTTCCTTGCGGCCGAGATAGCCGAGCTTTTCGTTGGTTTTCGCCTTCACGTTCACCCGATCGATGGACAGATCGAGATCCGCCGCGATATTCGCGCGCATCGCCTCGATATGCGGCGCCAGCTTCGGCGCCTGCGCGATGACCGTGCTGTCCACGTTGGCGATCGCGAAGCCCGCTTCCGACACGCGCTTGGCCGCTTCGCGCAGCAGCACGCGGCTGTCCGCGCCCGCGAACTCGGTCGCCGTGTCCGGAAAATGCCGGCCGATATCGCCGAGCGCGGCTGCGCCGAACAGCGCATCGGTGATGGCATGCAAGAGCACGTCGGCGTCGGAGTGGCCGAGCAGGCCGAGTTCATACGGAACCTTCACGCCGCCGATGATGAGCTCGCGTCCTTCGACGAGCTGATGCACGTCGTATCCCTGTCCGATTCTGAAATCCATCGATGCAACCTTGCTGTAATGAGTGAGTGACCGGTCGTTGCGGGCATTACACCGGCGCGGAAAGGATCGCGCTGGCGAGACCGAAGTCTTCCGGATAAGTGACCTTGAAGTTGCGCAGGCTGCCCTGCACGAGCTTCGGCGAGTGACCGAGCCATTCGATCGCGCTGGCTTCGTCGGTGAGATCGTGGCCGTCGTGACGCGCACGCTCGATCGCTTCCCGCAGCATGCCGACGCGGAACATCTGCGGCGTCTGCGCCTGCCACAGGCCATCGCGCGATTCGGTGCGGGCGATGCGCGGGCCGCCCGACGGCGCATCGGGCATGTTCGGTGCGACGCGCTTGAGCGTATCCGCGACGGGCAGCGCGAGAATGCCGCCGACGGGATCGTCGCGCAGTTCCGTGACGAGCTTGCGAATCAGTTCCGGCGTGATGCCGGGACGCGCGGCGTCGTGCACGAGCACCCAGTCGTCGTCGCGCGCGCCGAATTCGCGCAGCGCGACGAGCCCGTTGTACACCGACGCCTGCCGCGACGCCCCGCCGCGGCGCTGGACGACGAAACGCAGCCCGGCGAAGCGGCGCGCGTCGAAATGATGATCGTCCGGTGCGAGCACGACGAGTGTCTGCGAGAATTCGGGACACGCGTCGAATGCGGCAAGCGTGTAGCCGAGCATCGGCCGGCCCGCGACCGTCTGGTATTGCTTCGGCATCGGCGCGCCGGATCGGCTGCCGGTTCCGGCGCAGGGAATCAGCGCGAACAGACGCGCAGTGGTAGACGGGGCGGCGGGCGAAGTCACGAGAGAATCATGTGGCCAAGTCAAAGTGAAGCCCGGATTTTATAATAGGTCTTTCGCGACCACGTCCGGCGCGCGGCTTTTGACGCTGCGCGCCGACGGTTCAATGCACACCTTATGTCCTCGAAAGCCGTTACCGCGCAGTCCCAGTCTCCCATCGCGCTCGTCAAGGCAGGCCAGCGTTTCGTGTTCGACGGCGCTTCCGGCTCCTCGGATGCGCTCGCCATCGCCCGTTATCGCGCCGCTCATCTCGAAGCGGTGCCGCTTTTGACGGTGCTCTGCGCGAGCGCGGTCGATGCCCAGCGCCTCGCCGCCGAACTGCCCTACTTCGCGCCGGATGCCCGCGTGCGCCTGTTGCCCGACTGGGAAACGCTGCCTTACGACACGTTCTCGCCGCACCAGGATCTCGTCTCCGAGCGTCTCGCCACGCTGCACGATCTCGGCGAAGGACGCTGCGACATCCTCATCGTTCCCGCGACGACCGCGCTGTACCGCATGCCGCCGGCCTCGTTCCTCGCGGCCTATACGTTTTCGTTCACGCAGGGTGAGCGCCTCGACGAAGCGAAGCTGAAGGCGCAACTGACGCTCGCGGGCTACGAGCACGTGAGCCAGGTCGTGCGTCCCGGCGAATATTGCGTGCGCGGCTCGCTGATCGACCTTTATCCGATGGGCTCGCCGCTGCCGTATCGCATCGACTTGTTCGACGATCAGGTTGATTCCATCCGCGCGTTCGATCCCGACACGCAGCGCAGCCTGTATCCGGTGAAGGACGTGCGCCTGTTGCCGGGCCGCGAATTTCCGTTCGATGAAGCGGCGCGCACCGCGTTTCGCAGCCGCTGGCGAGAAGTCTTCGAGGGCGATCCGAGCCGCTCGCAGATTTACAAGGACATCGGCAATGGCGTGCCGTCGGCGGGCATCGAATATTATCTGCCGCTCTTTTTCGACGAGACCGCGACGCTCTTCCACTATCTCCCGGAAGGCTCGCAGCTTGCATTCATCGGCGATCTCGATGCGGCGATCAAGCGCTTCACGCACGACACGAAGCAGCGCTACAACTTCCTTTCGCACGACCGCGAACGGCCGCTCCTCGAACCGCGTCGTCTTTTCCTGACCGACGACGACTTTTTCACGTTCGCGAAGCCATTCGCGCAACTGAAGTTCCCGGCGACGCCCGAAGGCGGCTGGGCCGTGCCTTTGCCGGGTCTCGCGATCGATCGTCATGCCGACGAACCGCTGCTCGCGCTGCGCCACTATCTCGATCAGACCGAGAATCGCGTGATGCTGGTCGCGGAATCGGCGGGCCGCCGCGAGACGATCCAGCAACTGCTCGCGGATAACGGCTTGCGCGGCGAGTTGCACGATACGTTTCAGGAGTGGCTCGCGTCCGACGCGAAGTTCACGCTCGGCATCGCGCCGCTGGCCAATGGCTTTGCGCTGCCGGCGGAAAAGCTCTCCATCGTTACGGAGACCGAACTATACGGCCCGCTTGCGCGCCGCGCGGGGCGGCGCCGCCAGGAACAGGCGAGCAACGTCGAATCGATGGTGCGCGACCTGGCCGAACTCAAGGTCGGCGATCCGGTCGTGCATGCCCAGCATGGCATCGGCCGGTACATGGGCCTCGTGTCGATGGATCTCGGCGAAGGCGAGACCGAGTTTCTGCATCTCGAGTATCAGAACGAATCGAAGCTGTATGTGCCGGTCGCGCAACTACATGTGATTTCGCGCTACAGCGGCGCCGATCCGGATAGCGCGCCGCTGCATCAGCTAGGTTCGGGTCAGTGGGACAAAGCCAAGCGCAAGGCTGCGCAGCAGATTCGCGACACGGCCGCCGAACTGCTCAACCTGTATGCGCGCCGGGCGTCGCGCCAGGGCTTTGCGTTCAAGCTCGAACCGCGCGACTACACGAAGTTCGCGGAGAGCTTCGGCTTCGAAGAGACGCCCGATCAGGCGGCGGCGATCGCATCCGTGATTGCCGACATGACGAGCGGCAAGCCGATGGATCGCCTCGTCTGCGGCGATGTGGGCTTCGGCAAGACGGAGGTTGCGTTGCGCGCGGCGTTCATCGCGGTGATGGGCGGCAAGCAGGTAGCGATACTTTCGCCCACGACGCTGCTTGCCGAACAGCACACGCAGACGTTCACGGACCGCTTCTCCGACTGGCCGGTGCGCATCGCGGAGCTATCGCGTTTCCGGAGCAGCAAGGAAGTGTCGACGGCGGTGCAGCAGATCAACGAAGGAACCGTCGATATCGTGATCGGCACGCACAAGCTCTTGTCGAGCGATGTGAAGTTCAAGCGGCTGGGGCTCGTGATCATCGACGAGGAGCATCGCTTCGGCGTGCGTCAGAAGGAGGCGCTCAAGGCGTTGCGCGCCGAAGTCGATGTGCTGACGCTCACCGCCACGCCGATTCCCCGCACGCTCGGCATGGCGCTGGAGGGTCTTCGCGATTTCTCCGTGATCGCGACTGCGCCGCAAAAGCGCCTTGCGATCAAGACTTTCGTGCGGCGTGAGGACGATGGCGTGATCCGCGAGGCGATGCTGCGCGAACTGAAGCGCGGCGGACAGGTGTACTTCCTGCACAACGAAGTCGAGACGATCGAGAACCGGCGCGCGATGCTCGAAGCGCTGGTGCCCGAGGCACGTATTGCGGTGGCGCATGGACAGATGCACGAGCGCGAACTCGAGCGCGTGATGCGCGATTTCGTCGGGCAGCGCGCGAACGTGCTGTTGTGCACGACGATCATCGAGACGGGCATCGACGTGCCGAGTGCGAACACGATTCTCATGCATCGCGCGGACAAGTTCGGTCTTGCGCAGTTGCATCAGTTGCGCGGGCGCGTCGGACGATCGCATCACCAGGCGTATGCGTATTTGCTGGTGCATGATCCGCAATCGCTGACGAAGCAGGCGCAGCGTCGTCTGGAGGCGATTCAGCAGATGGAGGAACTCGGCTCGGGCTTTTATCTGGCGATGCACGACCTCGAGATTCGCGGCACGGGCGAAGTGCTGGGCGACAAGCAATCGGGCGAGATTCACGAGATTGGCTTCCAGCTTTATACGGACATGCTCAACGATGCGGTGCGTGCGCTGAAGGATGGCCGCGAGCCTGATCTCAATGCGCCGCTCGCTGCGACGACGGAGATCAATCTTCACGCGCCGGCGATTCTTCCTGCTGATTACTGTGGCGATGTGCAGGAGCGCTTGTCGTTGTACAAGCGGCTGGCGAATTGCGAATCGAGCGATGCGATCGATGGCATTCTCGAAGAGCTCGTGGACCGCTTTGGCAAGCTGCCGGCGCAGGCGCATGCGCTGGTGGAAACGCATCGGTTGCGGCTTGCGGCGAAGCCGCTTGGCATATCGAAGATCGATGCGGCGGAGCTTTCTATTTCGATGCAGTTCGTGCCGAATCCGCCGATCGATGCGATGCGGATCATCGAGATGGTGCAGAAGCATAAGCACATCAAGCTCGCTGGGCAGGACAAGTTGCGGATCGAATCTCGCAGTCCGGACCTTGCTGTGAGGATTTCTACGGTTAAGGAGACGCTGCGGGCGTTGGGGGCGCCGGTTCGGCAGGCTGCGGTCGTCGCTACGCGGTGAGGTTTTTTAGGCCTTCGGTTTTTCGTGTCGGTCTGTTAGTGCGCCCCTCTCCGGGGCGGGGGTCACTTTCTGTGCTGTGGACCAGAGCTGGCGCTTTAGCGCCTTCCTCTGGTCCCATGCAAAGAAAGTAATTAAAGAAACGGCTCTTTTCTGAACCGCCCATGCACTAACTTGTGTGAGCACGCCGTACAACGTCGGTGGCACTCGAATTAATTAGCAGCCTTGAATTATCTTCCACGCGTGCTGAGCGCCACGTCTTCCGAGCCCCTTGGCTCGTCAAAACCAGCAGGACGCTCGGCACCACGCGGAACGCATCCGCTACGCGGACATTTATCGTCACTCTAGACTCGTGCGCCATCAGGCACTCGCTGGCGCAAAGCTAATCTTGCTTCTTGTTCGCCGGTGCCTGCCGCTTTCTTGTGACCGTTGGCATTGCTGTAGCTTCTGGCTTCTGGCTTCTGGCTTCTGGCTTCTGGCTTCTGGCTTGTGATTTTAGGTTTGTACTTTTTGGGCTTCGAATTGCGTTAGAGGCGTCTTTTAATGTGTGGCGCGTTACGTACGTTGGTGTTGACGAGCCAAGGGGCTCGGAGGACGTTGATGCTCAGCGGGCGCGGAAGGTGATTCAAGGCTCTTTACAAGCTGAGTGCCACCGATGTTCTACGGAGTGGCCACGCAGGTCAGTGCATCGTGCGGTTCAAGAAAAGCTGCTTTCTTTGGTTACTTTCTTTGCAGCGGCAAAGAAAGTGACCCCTGCCCCGGGGAGGGGCGCGCTAATAGACCGACACGAATACAAGTTCACAAATAAGAAGAACCGCCACGCAAAAGAACGCCCACGCCCCCCATACCGGCCAGCACCAAAACTTTGCGCTATGATCAACCCCTACCCGCAGGAGTAAAAAAATGTCACAGATCGCTGCCTCGGCGCATCTCGAAGCCTCCGATTCGCAAGACCTGAAATCCCTGCCGTGGACAAAACGGCTGATCTCCTTCGATACGGTGAGCCGCAACCCAAACCTCGGCCTGATCGAAACCGTGCGCGACGAACTGCGCGCCGCGGGCATCGAATCGACGATCACGACCGATCCGCGCGGCAAGTGGGCCAACCTCTTCGCGACCGTTCCAGCGCACGACGGCGAGACGAACGGCGGCATCGTGCTCTCAGGTCATACGGATGTCGTACCCGTCGACGGACAGGACTGGGCGAGCGATCCCTTCAAGCCCGAAGTGCGCGACGGCCTGCTCTACGGGCGCGGCTCGTGTGACATGAAAGGCTTCATCGGCGCGTCCCTCGCCCTGCTCCCGACGATGCAGGCAACCAGGCTCGCCAAGCCCATCCACTTCGCACTTTCCTTCGACGAAGAAATCGGCTGCGCCGGCGCCCCGCTGATGATCGCGGACCTGCAAAAGCGTGGCGTGCGGCCCGACGGCTGCATCGTCGGAGAACCCACGTCGATGCGACCCATCATCGCGCATAAAGGCATCAACGCATTCCGATGCTGCGTGCGCGGCGCCGCAGCGCATTCGTCGCTGACGCCGAAAGGCCTGAACGCAATCGAATACGCCGCGCGGCTCATCTGCTTCATTCGCGATGTGGCCGACGAATTCCGCGCCCAAGGTCCGTTCGACGAACTCTACGACGTGCCCTTCACCACCGCGCAAACGAGCACGATCAAGGGCGGCAACGCGATCAACACCGTGCCCGCCGAATGCAGCTTCGACTTCGAATTCCGCAACTTGCCGACGATGGACCCCGAGCGCATCTTCGCCCGCATCGAATCGTATGCACGCGAGACACTCGTGCCGACGATGCTCAAGGAGAACGGCAACGCGGCTATCGAATTCTCGAAGATCGCATCCGCGCCAGGGCTCGACGCGACCGAGCAGGCCGCCATCACGCAACTCGTGCGCGCGCTCACCGAGAATCAGGAGAAGCGCAAGGTCGCCTATGGCACCGAAGCAGGACTCTTCGCGCTCGCCGGCGTGCCGAGCATCGTGTGCGGGCCGGGCAACATCGAACAGGCTCACAAGGCGAACGAGTACGTCTCGCTCGAGCAGCTTGCCGCGTGCGAAGCGTTCCTCGGCAAGTTCATTCACAGCATGTCGGTGGAAGCGCAGGCGCGCTGAATCTTCGGATCAACAAGAGCCATGTCCACAGCCACGCAGCATTCCGACAATACGATCGACGGCACGCCCATCCCCACGCTCGACGACATCGCCGAGCAGCACATGGCGCTCATGCCCTGGGTCGCGCGCACGCCTGTCTTCGAACGTCACGACTTTCCGACGCTCGAAGGCACGCCGGTCACGTTTAAATTCGAACTGCTGCAGGCAAGCGGCACCTTCAAGGCGCGCGGCGCGTTCTCGAACCTTCTTGCACTCGATAGCGACGAGCGCACCGCCGGCGTGACCTGCGTATCGGCGGGCAATCATGCGGTCGCGGTCGCGTATGCGGCGCACCGCATGGAAGTGAGCGCGAAGGTCGTCATCACGAAGAACGCGAGCCCGGCGCGCGTCGCGCTATGCCGCCGCTTCGGCGCGGACGTCGTGTTTGCGGATAACGTCGCGGAAGCGTTCGAGATCGTGCGGCGCATCGAAGCGGAAGAAGGACGCTTCTTCGTGCATCCGTTCAATGGTTATCGCACGGTGCTGGGCACGGCGACGCTCGGCTATGAATGGACGTCACAGGCCCCGGATCTCGAAGCGGTGATTCTGCCGATCGGCGGTGGCGGGCTGGCTGCGGGGGTATCGACGGCAATGCGTCTCGCCAATCCGTCGCTGCATGTGTACGGCGTCGAGCCGGAAGGATCGGACGCGATGAGCCGCAGCTTTGCCGCCAACCATACGGTGAAGATGGGCGCGATGCACAGCATTGCCGATTCGCTAATGGCGCCGCATACCGAGCAGTACAGCTACGAGTTGTGCCGGCGCCATATCGATGAAGTCGTCACCGTGTCGGACGACGCATTGCGGCACGGGATGCAGCAGTTGTTCAACGAGTTGAAGCTGGCGGTGGAACCGGCGTGCGCGGCGGCCACGGCCGCCCTGCTCGGTCCGCTGCGTGAACGCCTGCAAGGCAAGCGCGTCGGCGTGCTGCTCTGCGGGACCAACACCGATGCCGCGACCTTCGGACGGCACCTGGCCCACGCCTGATCGCCACATGACGAAGCGGCCCGTTATGAACGGGCCGCTTCGCGATCACATCACCGCTGCGAGCCGCCTTCTTTCACTTCGCTGCATGAAGTAATTCGCCGCGATCACGCCCGCCGTGACCAGCGCGATGAACAACGTCGCGAGCGCATTCATCTCCGGATTCAGCCCGAGACGCACACGCGAAAACACGACGAGCGGCAGCGTCGTCGAGCCGGGTCCGGACAGGAACGCCGATAGCACGAGATCGTCGATCGACAGCGTGAACGACAAGAGCCAGCCCGCGACGAGCGCCTGCGAAATCAGCGGCAGCGTGATCGAAAAGAACACGCGCAGCGGCGTCGCGCCGAGGTCCAGCGCCGCTTCTTCCAGCGACGGATTCAACTCCCGCACACGCGATTCCACGATGATCGCCACGTAGGAAATGCACAGCATCACGTGCCCGACCCAGATCGTGAACAGTCCGCGCCCCGCCGGCCAGCCGATCAGCTTCGCCATTTCGACGAACAGCAGCAAGAGCGAAATGCCCTGAATGACTTCGGGAATCACGAGCGGCGCGTTGATCATGCCCGTGTACAGCGTGAAGCCGCGAAACCGCCCCATGCGCGCGAGCACGAAGCCCGCCCAGGTGCCGATCACGACCGACGCGCACGCCGTCAAAAACGCGATTCGCAGCGACAGCCACGCCGCGTTGATGAGTTCCTCGTCGGTCCACAACGCGCGATACCACTTCAACGAAAATTCCGTCCACACCGTGACGAGCGGCGAGTCGTTGAACGAATAGACGATCAGGCTGATGATCGGGATATACAGGAACGCGAATCCGATCCCGAGCGAGGTGATCTGCAGCGAACGGCTCGGCTTGATCATCGCTTCTCCTCCAGTTGCTTCGCCTGGAAGTGCTGAAACAGCGCCATCGGCACGAGCAGCAACAGCACCATCGCGCAGGTGACGGCGGAGGCCATCGGCCAGTCGGCGTTATCGAAGAACTCGTTCCACATGACCCGGCCGATCATTAGCGTATCCGCGCCGCCGAGCAGTTCGGGAATCACGTACTCGCCCACCGCCGGGATGAACACGAGCAGACAGCCCGCGATGATGCCGTTCTTCGACAGCGGCAGCGTGATTTGCAGGAACGCCTTCCACGGCTTCGCGCCTAGATCGTAGGCGGCCTCGAGCAAGGTCAGGTCCATTTTTACGAGATGCGCGTATAGCGGCATCACGAGAAACGGCAGATACGAGTACACCATGCCGATATACACCGCGATGTTCGTGTGATACAGCTCGATCGGCGAATGAATCAGACCGATCGACATCAGGAAATTGTTCAGCAATCCGTTGTTTTTCAGAATGCCGATCCACGCATACACGCGAATGAGAAACGACGTCCAGAACGGCAGCATCACGGCCATCATCAACAGATTGCGCGTTTCCGGATTCGACCGCGCGATGTAATACGCCATCGGGTAGCCGATCAGCAGGCACAGCACCGTCGATACCGCCGCGACCAGCAGCGAATTCATGTACGTCGCGAAGTACAGGCTGTCGGTCAGCAGAAACGCGTAGTGCGAGAAATCGAGCGCAATGTTCATCACGCCCTCTTTCATCGTCAGCAGTTCCGTGTACGGCGGAATGCCGAGCTGGCTGTCCGCGAAGCTGATCTTCACGACCAGCAGGAACGGCACGAAAAACAGCAGCAGCAGCCACAGATACGGCCCGGCGATGACCGCGGTGCGGCCCGACAGACCCAGACGCTCGGCGATCTTCATGATGTCAGCACCACGCCCGCCTGCGCGCTCCATCGCACGTAGACTTCGTCGTCCAAGGTAGGCGAATCGATCTCGCCGAGCGCGAGGCTCGTCACGTTCGCGACCACCGTCTTGCCGCTTTCGAGCATCACGTGATAGAGCGAATAGCCGCCCATATACGCGATGTTCGTCACCTTGCCGCGGCCCCAGTTGAACGCGCCCTCGGGCGGCTTGCGCGTGAGCGCGATGCGCTCCGGCCGCACCGAGATGGTCACCGGCATGCCGAGCGGCCCGGTGATGCCGTGGCTCACATAGAGGCGCACGGGCAGTTCCGGCGATTCGATGAAGATATGATCCGGTTCGTCCTCGACGACGTTGCCATCGAAGAGATTCGTCGAGCCGATGAACTGCGCCGAGAAGCGGCTGTTCGGATACTCATAGACTTCGTGCGGCGTGCCGAGCTGCACGATCCGGCCTTCGCTCATCACGGCGATGCGATTGGCCATCGTCATGGCCTCTTCCTGGTCGTGCGTCACCATGATGCACGTGACGCCCACCTGATCGAGAATGTTGACGAGCTCGATCTGCGTGCGCTGGCGAATCTGCTTGTCGAGCGCGGACATCGGTTCGTCGAGGAGCAGCAGCTTCGGGCGCTTGACGAGGCTGCGCGCGAGCGCGACGCGCTGCTGCTGGCCGCCCGAAAGCTGATGCGGCTTGCGCTTCGCGTATTGCGCCATCTGCACGAGCTGCAGCGCGTTGTGCACGCGGTCTTTCAGCTCGCCGCCCTTCACGCCCTCCTGCTTCAGTCCGAACGCGACATTCGATTCCACGCTCATATGCGGAAAGAGCGCATACGACTGGAACATCATGTTCACCGGCCGGCGATACGGCGGCATGCTCGCGAGGTCCTCGCCGTCGATCAGAATCTGCCCTTCGGTCACGGACTCGAGGCCCGCGAGCATGCGCAGAAGCGTCGACTTGCCACAGCCCGAACTGCCGAGCAGCGCGAATAGCTCGCCCTTTCTCACCGACAGATTCACGCCCTTCACGGCCACTGTTTCGTCGAATCTCTTCACGACATCGACGATCCTCACGAAGTCGTCGCCCGTGCTCTGACCGGATGACGCACTTCCCGATTGTGGCGCTGCCTTCAACGCGCTCGACTGCTCACTCATGATTGCCTGTTCGACTCCTGCATCTGTCGTCCGCGACTCCGCCGGCGTTCGACGGATCACGAACAAAGCCCCCGGAGGTCCGAGGGCTTCGTCATTTCAATGAATAACCGGCTGTTTCAACTCAGCGGCCGGACTTGAATTCGGTCCACAGCCGCGTTTGCAGACGCTGGATTTCCGGCGGCAACGGCTTGAGCAGGAACAAGGTCTTGATGACGTCCTGCGGCGGATACACCGCCGGATCGTTCGCCACGTCCTTGTCTACGTACTTGCGCGCTTCGAGGTTCGCGCTCGGGTAATACACCGCGTTGGTGATCGCGGCATGAACCTGCGGCGTCTCGATGTAGTTGATCCACTCGTGCGCCGCTTCCTTGTTCTTCGCGTCCTTGGGGATCGCCATCACGTCGAACCACACGGGCGCGCCGCCCTTCGGAATGTAGTACTCGATCTTGAACGGCTTTTTCGCTTCGATCGCGCGATGCTTCGCGATCACCACGTCGCCCGACCAGCCGTACGCGAAGCAGATATCACCGCCGACCATGTCGTTGATATAGCCGGAGGAGTTGAACTGCGTGATGTACGGGCGAATCTTCTTGAGCATCGCGAGCGCTTCGCGATAATCGGCCGGATTCGTGCTCATCGGATCCTTGCCGAGGTAGTGCAGCGCCGCCGCGAACATCTGGTCGGGCGCATCCAGCACCGAGACGCCGCACGCCTTCAGCTTCGAGATGTTCTCGGGCTTGAAGAGGATGTCCCAGTTGTTGAGCGCGGTGTTCGCGCCGAGAATCTGCTTGGCCTTGTCGACGTTATAGCCGAGTCCGGTCGTGCCGTAAGCCCAGGGCACCGAGTACTGGTTGCCCGGGTCTGCGCCCGCGACCAGCTTCATCAGTTCGGGATCGAGATACTTCAGGTTCGGCAGCTTCGACTTGTCGAGCGGCGAGAAGATGTTCGCTGCGATCTGCTTGCCGGCGTAATTGCTCGTCGGCACGACGATGTCGTAGCCGGAATTGCCGGTCAGCAGCTTGGCCTGCAGGGTATCGTCGCTGTCGTAGTTGTCGTACTTCACCTTGACGCCGGTCTGCTTGGTGAAGTTGGGGATCGTGTCCTTGGCGATGTAGTCCGACCAGTTGTACACGTTGAGCTGCGTGTCTTTCGCCGATGCCGCGAGCGGAAGCAGCATCGCCGCGCAGGCGAGCGCACCCGCGAGTTGTCCCAGCCTGACTCGCTTCAAAGCGCAAGCCGCCAGTTTTCCGTTCATCTCTTTTCTCCCTTGTCCGACTTGGTCGACGACGTCGCCGCGCGATTCTGTCGTGCGCGTGCCGCTCGCAGCGCCCCTAAAAACCCGAAAACTACCATTAAACCGAAGGCCGACAAAAAATAATGCGCCGCCTGTCGCGCAAAGCACACGAAGCGAACGCCCCTCGCGCTGCGGCTGGCCGTTGCCGCCCACGGAAAGTGCGCGCATTTTAGCCCCTAATCCCGCCGTGCGGCACCCGATAAAACCACTTTGCTCAAGTGGAACGACAGTGTGCGGACGCTCTGCGATGTCATTATTCGTGACGGCCGTTCCTGTGCCGCGCCGCTCGCCGGCATCGCGAATAAAGGGAACGCGCCAGCCTGACGAATAGCCAGCGGAACAGTCGTTGCTAGCCAGTTCGACGTGCGTCGCGAAAAGCGTCGCCATCACCCGCAACGCACGCTACCGTGGCACGGCGTTCCCGCCGCCGCCCGAGTGCGCCGTTGCACCGCTATTCGAGGCCAACGTCCGCATGAACACCAATCCGTCCGCGCTTGCCCAGCTATCCAACGCCAAGTCCGGCGCGCCGTCGCCGGCTTCTGGCGCGCGCGACGACCGGCCTCGCCGTGCACGCGGCCGCTGGTACTCGTTTGCCGGCGCAGGCTCGCTCGTCGCCGTGGGCTACATGGACCCCGGCAACTGGGCGACGGCGCTGTCGAGCGGCGCGCGCTACGGGTATCAACTGCTCTTCGTCGTCCTGCTCGCGAGCCTGATGGGCATGCTGCTGCAGTGGGTCGCGTCGCGCGTGGGCGTCGTCACCGGGCGCGACCTCGCCCAGCTTTGCCGCGAGCGTTATAGCCGGCGCACGACCGTCGTCTTGTGGCTCGCGTGCGAAGTCGCGATCATTGCGTGCGATGTAGCCGAAGTCGTCGGCAGCGCGGTCGCGTTGCAGATGCTGTTCGGGCTCTCGCTGACGGCAGGCGTGCTGTGCTCGGCCGTCGGCACCTTCGCAATGCTCGCGCTGCAACGCGGCGGCAAGCGGCCTCTGCAACGCGCCGTGACCGCACTGATTCTGTTCGTGAGCTTCTGCTTCGTGGTTCAGCTTGTTCTCGCGCATCCCGTCTGGCACGACGCGCTCATGGGCTTTGCGCCGCCGCCGGCGCTGCTGCGCGATGCCGGCATGCTCTGGCTCGCAGCCGGCGTGCTCGGCGCGACGGTGATGCCGCATAACCTGTATCTGCACTCGTCGCTGGTGAAGCACCATGCGCCGCAGCGGGACGACGAGACCATCGGCGACGCGCTCACCGGCGTGAACATCGACACGTTTGCCTCGCTCGCGATTGCGTTCATCGTCAATGCGTCGCTGCTGATCGTCGCCGCGGCGGTGTTTCATACGTCCGGCTATTCCCAGGTCGACGATCTGGCGGACGCGCATCGGCTCATTGCGCCGCTCGTCGGCAGTCATTGGGCGGGCATCGCGTTCGCGACGGCCCTGCTCGCCTGCGGACTCAACGCGACCGTCACCGGCACGCTGGCCGGCCAGGCGGTGATGGAGGGCTTCCTCGAACTGAAGATGGCTCGCTGGGCGCGGGCGCTGCTCACGCGTGGACTGGCGATCGGCCCGGCGCTCGCGGCTGTGGCGAGCTTCGGCCAGCACGGCTCGAACGCGCTGCTGGTCGCCACGCAGGTCGTGTTGAGCCTGCAATTGCCGCTCGCGGTGATTCCGCTCGTGCGCTTCGCCTCCGATGCGGGTCTGATGGGCCGCTGGCGCGTCGCCCGGGTGCCGCTCGCGCTCGCGTGGACGTGCGCAGGGCTCATCGTGGTGCTCAATGCCTCGATGCTGTGGCAGGCCGCGGTCGGGCAATGACGTTTGCGCTGTAACAGGCAGGTTTCGCGACGCGCAGTTACGATGACGCCTCGTCGCGCACCGTCGCTCTTCGACAAAGGATGCCCGCCTGATGGCTTTGGATTCACCGATGCTCTCCTTCCCGCCTGTTCGACGCCACGCGCGTCTCGCATTCGCGCTTCTCGTAATGGCGACCCACGCGCAAGCGACAGTCGCAGTGCTGCAACCGCCGCGCGAAGCGGCTGCCTCGCAACCGCTCGAACTCACGCTGCTCTACACCGACGACGACAAACAGCCGCTCACCATCGACCTGCCGAAACAACTCACCGTGCAACTGACGAACGGCGATTTGCCGCCCGCGCCGCTCGTGCTGACCCGCGATGCGGCGACGCCCGATCGTCTGCGCCTGGCGCCGGGGCAGTATCGCCGGGTCCGTTATTCGGCGCCGTGGCCCGAGTCGGCGCGCGGCACGGTCAAGATCGATCCGGTCGGCTTCGACGTATCGCCGATGCTCGTCACGTTGAACCGGGGCGAGAACCAGACGCAGGTCGTTGCGGCCGAAAAACGCGAAGCGCAAGCGGCGACGCCCGCGCAACTGGCGAGCGCCGCTGCGCGGGTCGACACGCCGCCGGCCACCGTCGATACGATGCTCGCGGGCCGCTTCTCGACCTTCGATCCGATCTACTTCGCCGATGGCAAGAACGGCGACAACCTCGCCAAGTTCCAGTTCAGCTTCAAGTACCGGCTGCATCTGCCCGACGATCCGCGCTCGCGGGGCTTTCTCGACAACCTCTATTTCGCCTACACGCAGACGTCCATCTGGAACCTGTCCGCGCCGTCTGCTCCGTTTCGCGACACGAGCTATCAACCTCAAGTCTTCTATTCCGTCGACGACACCGGCTGGAAAAGCCCGCTCTTCACGCGCATGGGCGTGGCGGCGGGCATCGGACATGAATCCAATGGCAAGAGCGGTGACGAGTCGCGTGCGATCAACATCGCGTTCGTCCGGCCGACGTGGGACTTCGGCGATATCGCAAGCAATCACCTGACGCTGTCGCCGAAGTTCTATTACTACCTGTCGAAGAGCGGTAACGAGGATATCGCCGACTATCGCGGCTACGTCGATTTTCTCGTGAAATATGGCAGCCCCGACGGCTGGCAGCTCGCGACCACGCTGCGCAAGGGCACGAAGCACTGGTACGGCAGCATCGATTCGAACGTGACATATCCGCTCGCCAAGCTGATCGGCAGCGCCTGGGGCGGATACGTGTTCGTCAGCTACTTCAACGGCTATGGCGAGGACATTCTGGACTACAACCAGCGCCATCACTGGATCGCGCGGATAGGCTACAGTATTGCCCGCTAATTCTTTTTTCCCGACCTCTACGCTCATGGCTTCGATTCTCCACGACCTCCCCGACAGCCCGTGCATCGGCGTTTGCTCCACGCTTTTCGACGACGTCTGCAAGGGCTGCGGCCGCACGGCCGGCGAAGTATCGAACTGGGTCTTTCTGAACGATGAAGAGAAGCGCGCGATCTGGGAGCGGATCACGCGCGAGGGAACGGCCATGCGCTTCAGAAACGACAAGCTCTGAGACGCCTTTAGGCGGAGTGAACTCGGAGTTGTGGGCTTGCCAGCAACGACGAAACCCGCGCTCCAAACGAAAAAAGCCGCTTTCGCGGCTTTTTTCGATTCTGCGTCTTAACCTGCGGCTTCTTACTGAATGCCCTGGCTCGTCAGGAAATCTTCGTAATTGCCGCCGAAGTCGCGCAGCGTGCCATCCGTGCGCACTTCGATGATGCGGTTCGCCAGCCCGCTCACGAACTCGCGGTCGTGCGACACGAACACCAGCGTACCCTCGTACTTGTCCAGCGCGATCTGCAGCGATTCGATGGACTCCATGTCCATGTGATTGGTCGGCTCGTCCATCAGCAGCACGTTGTGGCGGCCGAGCATCAGTTTGCCCCAGATCATGCGGCCCTTCTCGCCGCCCGACAGCACCTTCACGTTCTTCCGGATGTCGTCTGCGTTGAACAGCAGCCGGCCGAGCGTGCCGCGCACCATCTGGTCGTCGTCGCCTTCCTGTCGATACTGATCGATCCACTCGGTCAGCGTCTCGTCCTTCGGGAACTCTTCGTACGTGTCCTGCGGCATGTAGCCGACGTTCGCGTTCTCCGCCCACTTGACCGTACCGCCGTCCAGTTCCACGGCGCCCTTCAGCGACTTGAGGAGCGTCGTCTTGCCCGCGCCGTTTTCACCGATGATCGCAATGCGCTCACCCGGCTGCACGCTCAGGCTGAAGTTCTCGAAGATGGTCCGGTCGTATTTCTTGGTGATGCCATCGGCCACGACCGCGATGTTATGCAGCTTCTTCTCGAAGTCGAAACGGATGAACGGATTCTGCCGCGACGACGGCTTGAATTCTTCGATCTTGATCTTGTCGATCATCTTCAGGCGGCTGGTCGCCTGACGCGCCTTCGACTTGTTCGCCGAGAAGCGGCGCACGAAGTCCTGAAGGTCGGCCACGCGTTCCTTCGCCTTCGCGTTCGCCGCCTGCTGGCGCTCGCGCGCCTGCGTGCTGGCGAGCATGTAGTCGTCGTAGTTGCCCGGATAGACCTTCAACGTGCCGTAGTCCATGTCCGCCATGTGCGTGCAGACCTGGTTCAGGAAGTGTCGATCGTGCGAGATGATGATCATCGTCGAGTTGTACTGGTTCAGTACGTCTTCCAGCCAACGGATCGAGTTGATGTCGAGGTTGTTGGTCGGCTCGTCGAGCAGCAGCACGTCCGGCTTCGAAAACAGCGCCTGCGCGAGCAGCACGCGCAGTTTCCAGCCCGGCGCGACGTTGCTCATCGGCCCGGTGTGATCGGCGATATTGATGCCGATGCCCAGCAGCAGTTCGCCCGCACGCGCTTCGGCCGTGTAGCCGTCGTATTCGGCGAACTTCGCCTCGAGTTCGGCGGCGCGCATGTAGTCGTCGTCGGTGGCGTCGGGGTTCGCGTAGATCGCGTCGCGCTCGGTCATCGCGGCCCACATTTCCGTGTGGCCCATCATCACCACGTCGAGCACGCGCATGTCTTCGTACGCGAACTGGTCCTGGCGCAACTTGCCGAGGCGCACGTTCGGCTCGAGCATGACGTTGCCGGAGCTCGGCTCCAGGTCGCCGCCGAGGATCTTCATGAAGGTCGACTTGCCGCAGCCGTTCGCCCCGATCAGGCCGTAGCGGTTCCCTTCGCCGAACTTGACCGAAATGTTCTCGAAGAGAGGCTTCGGCCCGAATTGCATGGTGATATTGGCGGTAGACAGCACGGCGCGTCCTTTTGAATGGTGTACGACGAAAAACCTAAGAGTTTAGCAGCTTTTAGCCGGGCTTTCCGGCGTTGGGGCGCAAGCGGGGCGGCTACCCGGATCGTGCACGCGGCAGACGGAGCAGCAGCGCCGCGATAAAAGCAGCGCGGGGCGCGGCCCCTTCCGGACCGCGCCCCGCGCGTCACAGCGGCGAATCTGGAAACTCAGGTGCGCTCGGCGATGAACGCCTTCACGACGGCTGCGTCTGCCGGAACGATATCGAACCTTTGTGGCAGTTTTTCAAGTCCCACGAATGCCGCCGGACGCTCCGGCTCCCGATTGAGCGCCTCGCGGATCGTTTCGCCGAATTTGATCGGCTGCGCAGTTTCGAGCACGATCATCGGCACGCCCGGTTTGAGGTTTTCGCGCGCCACCTTCACGCCGTCGGCGGTGTGCGTGTCGATCATGGTGTCGTAGCGCTCGAAGACGTCGCGGATGGTTTGCACGCGATCGTCGTGACCGCTCTTGCCCGACACGAAGCCGAATTCCTTCACGCGCGCAAAATCGCCGCTTGCCGCCAGATCGAAGCCGCCCTTCTCTTCGACGTCGCGGAAAAGCTGCAACACGCGCGCCGGATCGCGGCCGAGCAGGTCGTACACGAAGCGCTCGAAGTTCGACGCCTTCGAGATGTCCATGCTCGGCGACGTGGTGTGATACGTCTCCGCCGCGCCGCGCACGCGATACACGCCCGTGCGGAAGAACTCGTCGAGCACGTCGTTTTCGTTGGTCGCGACGACCAGCTGCTCGATCGGCAGCCCCATCATGCGTGCGATATGCCCCGCGCACACGTTCCCGAAGTTGCCCGACGGCACCGTGAACGACACGCGCTCGTCATTGGTCTTCGTCGCGGCGAAATAGCCCTTGAAGTAATAGACGACCTGCGCGACGACGCGCGCCCAGTTGATCGAATTGACCGTGCCGATCTTGTGCGTCGCCTTGAACGCGTGGTCGTTCGAGACGGCTTTCACGATGTCCTGGCAGTGGTCGAAGTTGCCTTCCACGGCCAGATTGAAGATGTTCGGGTCTTGCAGCGAGAACATCTGCGCCGTCTGGAACGCGCTCATCTTCTTATGCGGCGACAGCATGAAGACGCGCACGCCGGTCTTGCCGCGCATCGCGTATTCGGCGGCGCTGCCGGTATCGCCCGAGGTCGCGCCGAGAATGTTCAGCGTCTCGCCGTGCTTGGCCAGCGCGTACTCGAAGAGATTGCCGAGCAGTTGCATCGCCATGTCCTTGAAGGCGAGCGTCGGCCCGTTGGACAACTCCAGCAGCGACAGCGGCGCACCGTTCTCGACGCCCAGCGTCTTCAGCGGCGTGATCTGCACGGCGGCTTCTTCGTGGCGCACATTGCTGTAGACCTGCGCGGTGTATGTCTTGCGCGTGAGCGAGCGCAGGTCGTCGGCGGGAATGTCGTCGCTGAACTTCGACAGCACTTCGAACGCGAGGTCCGCGTACGACAGCGTGCGCCAGCGCGCGAGTTCATCGGCGGATACGCGGGGATACTCGGCCGGCAGATAGAGACCGCCGTCTTTCGCGAGGCCGCCCAGCAGAATGTCCGAGAACGTGTGGCGCTCGTTCGTGCCGGCGCCGCGCGTCGAAATGTAGTTCATGTCGCGTACCTGTTTAGTGCAGCACTGCCATGCGCAGTTTCGTAACCTTCGAGACGACCGTGGACAACGCTTCGATCTCCGCGATCGCCGCGTTCGCGTTCTTTTCCACCGTCTCGTGCGTGATGAGGATGATGTCCGTCTCGCCCTTGTTGCCGCCGTCGACCTGCTCGGATTCCTTCTGCAGGAGCGCGTCGATGGAGATGCCCTTGTGCGCGAGAATGCGCGTGATGTCGGCGAGCACGCCGGTCACATCGGCCACGCGCAGGCGCAGGTAATAGCCGCTCGTGATGTCCTCGATCGGCAGGATCGGCGTATTCGACAGGCTATCCGGCTGGAAGGCGAGATGCGGCACGCGATGCTCCGGATCGGCGGTATGCAGGCGCGTCACGTCGACGAGGTCCGCGACCACGGCCGACGCCGTCGGCTCCGCGCCCGCGCCCTTGCCGTAGTAGAGCGTCGTGCCGACCGCATCGCCCTGGACGACGACCGCGTTCATCGCCCCTTCGACGTTGGCGAGCAGCAGCTTCTCCGGCACCAGCGTCGGATGCGTGCGCAACTCGATGCCCTTCTCCGTGCGCCGCGCGATGCCGAGCAGCTTGATGCGATAGCCGAGCTCGCCCGCATAGCGGATGTCGATGGCCGCCAGCTTGCTGATGCCCTCGACATGCGCGCGATCGAACTGCACCGGCACGCCGAACGCGATCGCGCTCATGATCGTGACCTTGTGCGCGGCGTCGACACCTTCGATGTCGAAGGTCGGATCGGCTTCGGCGTAGCCCAGTTCCTGTGCGCCCTTGAGCGCGGTCGCGAAGTCGATGCCCCGGTCGCGCATCTCCGACAGGATGTAGTTCGTCGTGCCGTTGATGATGCCCGCGATAGCTTCGATGCGATTGGCCGTCAGGCCTTCGCGCAGCGCCTTGATGATCGGAATGCCGCCCGCCACCGCCGCTTCGAACGCGACCATCACGCCTTTCGCGCGCGCCGCCTCGAAGATCTCCGTGCCGTGGACCGCGAGCAGCGCCTTGTTCGCCGTCACGACATGCTTGCCGTTCGCGATCGCGCGCAACACTAGTTCGCGCGCAAAGCCGGTTCCGCCGATCATTTCGCACACGATGTCGATGGAAGGATCGTCGACGACCGCGCGGAAGTCATCGGTAATCGCGACGCCCTCTGCGGCCTGCGCCCTCGCCGGCGTGCGCACGGCAACGCGCGTGATTTCGATGCCGCGTCCCGCGCGCCGTTTGATTTCTTCCTGGTTGCGCTTGAGCACCGTGAACGTGCCGCTGCCTACCGTGCCGAAGCCCAAGAGTCCTACTTTGATCGGTTCCATACTGCGCGAGTCTTTATAGAGAGATTAAGCGGAGTGCCGTTTGCGATAGCCGTCGAGGAAGCGCGCGATGCGATTGATCGAATCGGCCAGGTCGTCGACGTTCGGCAGGAAGACCACGCGGAAGTGGTCCGGCGTCGGCCAGTTGAAGCCCGTGCCCTGCACGAGCAGGACGCGCTCTTCGAGCAGCAGGTCGGTGATGAACTGCTGGTCGTCGGCGATGGGGTACATCTTCGGGTCGAGCTTCGGGAACATGTAGAGCGCGGCCTGCGGCTTCACGCACGTCACGCCCGGAATGGCGGTCAGCATGTCGTACGCGAGGTCGCGCTGCTTGAAAAGACGCCCGCCCGGCACGATCAGGTCGTTGATGCTCTGATAGCCGCCGAGCGCCGTCTGAATGGCATATTGACCGGGAACGTTCGGGCACAGGCGCATCGACGCCAGAATGCCGAGACCTTCCAGATAGTCCTTCGCGCGGCGGCGATTTTCTTCGATCAGCCCGGAAATCGCCATCCAGCCCGCGCGATACCCGCACGAGCGATAGCTCTTCGACAAACTGTTGAACGTCACGGTGATGACGTCTTCCGAGAGCGCGGCCATCGACGTGTGCGTCTTGCCGTCGTACACGATCTTGTCGTAGACCTCGTCGGCGAAAACGATGAGCCCGTGCTCCCGCGCGATGCCGATGAGTTCTTGCAGCAGTTCGTCCGAATACAGCGCGCCGGTCGGATTGTTCGGGTTGATGACGACGAGCGCCTTCGTGTTCGGCGTGATCTTCGCGCGAATGTCGTCGAGATCTGGCATCCAGCCGTTGCTCTCGTCGCACATGTAATGGCGCGGCGTGCCCGACGAAAGGCTCACGGCCGCCGTCCACAGCGGATAGTCCGGCGCGGGCAGCAGCACTTCGTCGCCGTCGTTCAGGAGCGCCTGCATGGCCATCACGATCAGCTCGGACGCGCCATTGCCGATGTAGATATCGTCCAGCTCCACGCCCGTCACGCCCTTTTGCTGCGTGTAATGCATGATCGCCTTGCGCGCGGCGAAGACGCCCTTCGAATCCGAATAGCCCGACGAGCCCGGCAGATTGCGGATCATGTCCTGAATGATCTCGTCGGGCGCTTCGAAGCCGAACGGCGCGAGATTGCCGATGTTGAGCTTGATGATGCGATGCCCTTCTTCCTCGAGGCGCTTCGCGTGTTCGAGCACGGGTCCGCGAATGTCGTAACAGACGTTTTGCAGCTTATTGGATTTGAGGATCGGTTTCACGGCGGGCGGCTCTGATGATGGACAAATACGGTGCGGTTCTTGCGGCGTGCTTGCGGTTTTTGCGGCGCGGCTCGCCGCGGCGATACGCGCGGACGCCGGCGCACCGCTTGGAAGTATCGACGAAAGCGGGTGATACGGGGTTGTGCGGAACCGACACGGCCAGGATTTCGCGCCTTCCGGCGCTGCGGATGACGCCCCGCCAGATAGGGCGCGGGCGCTGCCGGCCGGATTGCGTGTCGATGGCGGCTTGTGGCGGCACGCGAGCGCAACGGTTGCCGCGCAAGCAGACCGGGCGGCCGGAAAGTTATAATTTACCGATTATGGCCCGGTTCCGCAATGCACCAAAGCGCGCCGCGAACTTAGCCGCGCAGCCTTGCCTCGGAGCCGCGTCCGCCCTTCTTCTCTTGCCGGAACTTCGTTTTGAAACTTCATCAGGAATCGAGCGGCGCACTCAATACGATCACGAGTTACGGAGACGGTTTCGTCGCGATCAATCTGCAACGGCACGAAGGCAGCGTCCTCGTGATGCCCGACGCGCCCGTGACGAACTGGCCGGTCTCGTCGTTCGACGCGCTCACCCCCGAACACTTCCAGGCCCTCGTCGAGGCCGCGCCCGAGGTCGTGATTTTCGGCAGCGGCACGAAGCTGCGCTTCCCGCATCCGCGCCTCGTCGCGCAACTGGCGAAGCACCGCATCGGCGTGGAAACGATGGACTTCGGCGCGGCCTGCCGCACCTATAACATTCTGATGTCCGAAGGCCGGCGCGTCGCGGCCGCGTTGCTGATCGAGGCGTGAGTGTCGACTCGCCGCGGATAAGCGTCCGTTAAGCCAGCATCGGCGACACTCGCGCGGCGCGGCCGGACGCCGCCCCAGTGGCAGCCGTTCGCCAAAATGACGAATCGGGGCGGCCGTGCGATACACTCCCGCCCGGCGTCCGTCGCGCTCGCGCCGAGGCCTCATGCGCGGCGGCGCCATGCCCTTTCATCGGGCTTTCCGTTGGGTTTCCCACTTCGAGCAGCGTGCGCGAGAACTTGCGCCGTATTTTCATGCCTGAGGATGCGGAACGCGCGCAGTCGCGCCCCGGCACGCGGGCGCGGCAGCACGACAGCACGACAACGTCAAAGCCCTTCTTGATTCACTAGCGCCGCATCGCGGCATCGGACAGGTCGACTTCATGAACGATACGCCTTCGCGGCTACCGCTCACACGCCTTTCGCTCACGCTTCTCATCCTCGCGCTCGCGATCATCTGGTTCGCGCCGCTCGGTCTGCGCCATCTCGTTCCGAGCGACGAAGGCCGTTACGCCGAAATGGCGCGAGAAATGTTCGTCACCGGCGACTGGATCACGCCGCGCTACAACGGCTACAAGTATTTCGAGAAGCCGCCGCTGCAGACGTGGGCCAACGCGCTCACCTTCGCGTGGTTCGGCATCGGCGAATGGCAGGCGCGCCTCTATACGGCGCTGACGGGCTTCGCTGGCGTGCTGCTCATCGGCTTCACCGGCAAGCGCGTGTTCAACGCGATGACGGGCTTCGCCGCCGCTGTCATCCTCGCGACGTGCCCCTACTGGAATCTGATGGGCCACTTCAACGCGCTGGACATGGGCCTGTCGTTCTGGATGGAGCTGACGCTCTGCGCCCTGCTGCTCGCCCAGCGCCCCGGCCTGCCCGCGCGCCAGGTGCGGCTCTGGATGTGGCTCTGCTGGGCCGCGATGGCCGCCGCCGTGCTCTCGAAAGGGCTCGTCGGCCTCATCCTGCCGGGCGCGGTGCTCGTCATCTACTCGATCGTGTCGCGCGACTGGGCGCTGTGGAAGCGCCTTTATATCGGCAGCGGGCTGATCGTGTTTCTGATCGTCGCGGCGCCGTGGTTCGTGCTCGTGCAGATGAAGAACCCCGAGTTCTTCGATTTCTTCTTCATCGTGCAGCAGTTCAAGCGCTATCTGACGCCCGAGCAGAACCGTCCGGGGCCGTTCTATTACTTCGTGCCCGTGCTGATCGTGGGCTTCCTGCCGTGGCTGTCGATCGTGGTGCAGAGCGTGCGCCACGGCGTGAAAACGCCGCGCCAGCCCAACGGCTTCGCGCCCGTCACGATGCTGCTCGTCTGGTCGGCGTTCATCTTCCTGTTCTTCAGCGCGTCGCATTCGAAGCTGCTGTCGTACGTGCTGCCGATCGCGCCGGCCATCGCGCTCGTGCTCGGCCTCTATCTGCCGTCGCTCACGAAGAGCCAGTACCGCAGACATCTGATCGGATACGCGGTGTTGCTGATCGCGGCGGCGTTCGGCGCGATCTTCCTCGGCCGGGCGGGAAGCGCGGGCACGCCGAACGCGTTGTATCGCGCGTTTCAGGTCTGGGTGTATGCGGGCCTTGCGGTGGCGTTCGTCGTGACGATCTTCGCGCTGTGGCTCAACCGCCGCAGTGTGCTGGCGGGCGCGGCGGGACTCGGCGCGGCGTGGCTGCTGCTCGGCACGATCGCGGGCACGGGGCACGACGTCTTCGGCACCGAAAGTTCCGGCGTGAAACTCGTGCCGGCCGTCAAGGCCGCGATGGCCAAGCTGCCGCCCGACACGCCCTTCTATTCGATCGCGAAGCTCGACCACACGATGCCCTTCTACCTCGGCCGCACGATGACGATGGTGCAGGAATCCGACGAACTGAGGTTCGGCGTCACGACGGAACCGCAGAAGTGGCTGCCGACCATTGACGACTGGGTGCGGCGCTGGAACGCCGATCGTTACGCGCTGGCGCTGCTGCCGCCGGGGCGCTACGACGAAATGCTCGCGCGCGGGGTGCCGATGCAGGTCATCGCCCGCGATGCGCGGCGCGTGATCGTCGAGAAGCCGCAGCCGTGACGGCGCGCGTCGATGACGCCGGCATCCGCCAATGAACCGAGTATCCTTATTGTCCAATCGATGAATCCGATTTCCTTCACTTGCATCGTCATCGGCGTATTGTTGAACGCGTGCGCCCAGTTGCTGCTCAAGGCAGGCGTCAACGCCGTCGGCCATTTCGATATGACCCCGGCGAACATTCTGCCCGTCGGTTTCCGGATCGCGACGCAATGGCCCATCATCGGCGGGCTCGCGTGCTATGTGGTCAGCGTCGTCGTGTGGATCGTCGGGTTGTCGCGGGTCGATGTGTCGGTCGCGTATCCGATGCTCTCGCTCGGCTACGTCGTCAACGCATTCGCGGCGTGGTATCTGTTCGGCGAAGTGCTGTCGGTGCAGCGGCTCATCGGTATCGGCATCATTCTCGTCGGCGTGGCCGTGCTCGCGCGCGGCTGATTCCCGTTTCACTCCCTTTTTGT
This sequence comes from Caballeronia grimmiae, assembly GCF_000698555.1. Classification (GTDB taxonomy): domain Bacteria; phylum Pseudomonadota; class Gammaproteobacteria; order Burkholderiales; family Burkholderiaceae; genus Caballeronia; species Caballeronia grimmiae. The sequence continues at coordinate 64,417 of NZ_JFHE01000021.1, forward strand.
TAAGCAGACATTCCATGACTCAGACCTCGCGGCCGTTCCTGCCCTTCGTCAAGCCTGAGATCGACGAGGAAACCATTCAGGGCGTCGTCGACGTGCTGCGTTCCGGCTGGATCACGACCGGTCCGCAGAATCAGCAATTCGAAGCCGAGTTGTCGGCATATTTCGGCGGGCGCCCGGTGCGCGCGTTCAATTCCGGCACCTGCACGATGGAAATCGCGCTGCGCATCGCGGGCGTCGGCGCGGGCGACGAAGTCATCACCACGCCGATGACGTGGGTCTCGACCGCGAACGTGATCCTCGAAGTCGGCGCGACGCCGGTGTTCGTCGATATCGATCCGGTCACGCGGAACATGGACCTGAACTTGCTAGAAAAGGCCATCACGCCGCGCACGAAAGCGGTCATGCCGGTTTATCTCGCGGGCTTGCCGGTGGATATGGACCGGCTCTACGAGATTGCGCGCGAGCACAAGCTGCGCGTGATCGAAGACGCGGCGCAGGCGTTCGGCTCGACGTGGAAGGGCAAGCGGATTGGCTCGTTCGGCGATCTGGTGTCGATCAGCTTTCACGCGAACAAGAACGTGACGTCGATCGAAGGCGGCGCCCTCATCATGAACAACGAGGACGAAGCGGAACTGGCGCGCAAGTACCGGCTGCAAGGCATCACGCGCACGGGATTCGACGGCATGGACTGCGACGTGCTCGGCGGCAAGTACAACCTGACCGATGTCGCGGCGCGCGTCGGTCTCGGGCAGTTGCGGCAAGTGGAACGTTTCACCCAGAAGCGCCGCGAACTGGCGCGCGCCTACTTCGACGCGTTCGAAGGCGGCGCGGCGGTGCGGCTCGGCGCCGGACTGCCGCCGCGCAACTTCACCGACAGCAACTGGCACATGTTCCAGATCGCGCTGCCGCTCGACAAGCTGCAACTGACGCGCGCGCAATTCATGGAACAGTTGAAGGAACGCGGCGTCGGCGCGGGCGTGCACTATCCGGCGCTGCATCTGTTTTCGCTGTATCGCGCGCGCGGCTTTGCCGAAGGCATGTTCCCGCACGCCGAGCGATACGGCGCATCGACGGTCACGCTGCCGCTCTTCACGCTGATGAGCGAGGACGATGTCGCGCATGTCGTGAAGTCGGTCGATGAAATCTGCGAACAGTTTGGCCTCAACCGTTAACGAAATGCACAGCCACATGAGTCATTCGGATTTTCCGGCGAATTCGCCCGAAGTCTCGGTCATCATTCCGGTGTACAACGAGGCGGACGGCCTCGCCGCGCTGTTCGAGCGCCTTTACCCGGCGCTCGATGCGCTCGGCACGTCGTATGAAGTCATCTTCATCAACGACGGCAGCCGCGACAAGTCGGCCGCGCTGCTCGCGCAGCAGTTCCACTTGCGTCCCGATACCACGCGCGTGATCCTGCTCAATGGCAACTATGGGCAGCACATGGCGATTCTCGCGGGCTTCGAGCAATCGCGCGGGGACATCGTCGTGACGCTCGATGCCGACCTGCAGAATCCGCCCGAAGAAATCGGCAAGCTCGTCGCCAAGATGCGCGAAGGCTACGACTACGTCGGCACGATCCGTCAGCAGCGTCAGGACAGCCTGTGGCGCAAGAAGGCGTCGCGCGCGATGAACCGCCTGCGCGAGCGCATCACGAAGATCAAGATGACCGATCAGGGCTGCATGTTGCGCGCCTATAGCCGGCACATCATCGACACGATCAACCGGTGCGGCGAGATCAATACGTTCATCCCCGCGCTCGCGTACACCTTCGCGCAGAATCCGATCGAAGTGGACGTGGCGCACGAGGAGCGCTTCGCGGGCGAATCGAAGTATTCGCTCTACAGCCTGATCCGGCTCAACTTCGATCTCGTCACCGGCTTCTCGGTGGTGCCGCTGCAATGGCTGTCGTTCATCGGCGTGATCCTGTCGGTCGGCTCGGCGGGCCTCTTCGTGCTGCTGCTGATTCGCCGCTTCATGTTCGGCGCGGAAGTCCAGGGCGTGTTCACGCTGTTCGCCATTACGTTCTTCATGCTCGGCGTGATCATCTTCGCGCTCGGGCTGCTCGGCGAATACATCGGCCGCATTTATCAGCAAGTGCGTGCACGGCCGCGCTATCTCGTGCAGACGATCCTCGAACAGCGCGACGGCTTGCCGGTCGCGGAAAGGCCGATGCAGAACGTGATGCAGCCGATCGCCGCCGTCGTCAGCCGCGAGGACAACGGCCGATGAAGCCGCGCGCCGTCGTCTTCGCCTATCACAACGTCGGTGTGCGCTGCCTGCAAGTGCTGCTCGCGCGTGGCGTCGATGTCGCGCTCGTCGTCACGCACGAGGACAGCGCGAGCGAGAACATCTGGTTCGGCAGCGTGGCGCAGGTCGCGGCGGAGCATGGCATCGACGTGATCACGCCCGCCGATCCCAAGTCGCCCGACGTGCACGACGCCGTCGCGAAAGCCGCGCCCGATTTCATCTTCTCGTTCTATTACCGGCACATGCTGCCGGTCGCGCTGCTCGCGCTCGCCAGACGCGGCGCTTACAACATGCATGGCTCGCTGCTGCCGAAGTATCGCGGCCGCGTGCCGACCAACTGGGCGGTGATCAACGGCGAGACCGAGACCGGCGCGACGCTGCACGAAATGGCGGCCAAGCCCGACGCCGGCGCGATCGTCGCGCAGACGCCCGTGCCTATCCTCCCCGACGATACCGCCGCCCAGGTCTTCGACAAAACCGTCGTCGCCGCCGAGCAGACGCTCTGGCGCGTGCTGCCCGCGCTGCTCGCCGGCGAAGCGCCGCATCTGCCGAACGATCTCGCCGCCGGCAGCTACTACGGCGGGCGCAAGCCGGAAGACGGGCGCATCGACTGGACGCAGCCGGCGCAGCGCGTCTACAACCTGATTCGCGCCGTCGCCCCGCCCTATCCCGGCGCTTTCACGGATATCGGCGAGCATCGTTTCATCGTCGCGCGCGCGCGCCTCGTGCCCGAAACCGGCGCGCCAGGCACACCGCCGCAGAAGCTCGCCGAACTGCGGAGTTTGCCGCCAGGCCTAAGGGTGACGGATAATGCGCTGTTTGGCGTCTGCGGCGACGGCCGCGTGATCGCCGTGCACGAACTGCGCCATCGGCTGCTCGACGCCGCTTCGCATCCCTTAGGCGAAGAACGCGCCGTCGATCCCGCCGAATTCGGCCGACTCATTCAATCCAATCGTCATTCATGAAAAAAGTCCTCATCCTGGGTGTCAACGGCTTCATCGGCCATCACCTGTCCAAGCGCATCCTCGAAACCACCGACTGGGAAGTCTTCGGGATGGACATGCAAACCGATCGCCTGGGCGAGCTCGCGAATCACGAGCGGATGCACTTCTTCGAAGGCGACATCACGATCAACAAGGAGTGGGTCGAGTATCACGTGAAGAAGTGCGACGTGATTCTGCCGCTCGTCGCCATCGCCACGCCCGCGACCTACGTGAAGCAGCCGCTGCGCGTGTTCGAGCTGGACTTCGAGGCGAACCTGCCGATCGTCCGTTCGGCCGTGAAGTACGGCAAGCATCTGGTGTTTCCGTCGACCTCCGAGGTCTACGGCATGTGCACCGACGAGCAGTTCGACCCGGAGAACTCCACGCTCTCCTACGGCCCGATCAACAAGCCGCGCTGGATTTATGCGTGCTCGAAGCAGCTGATGGACCGCGTGATCTGGGGCTACGGCATGGAAGGCCTCAACTTCACGCTGTTCCGTCCGTTCAACTGGATCGGCCCGGGCCTCGACTCCATCTACACGCCGAAGGAAGGTTCGTCGCGCGTGGTCACGCAGTTTCTCGGCCACATCGTGCGCGGCGAGAACATCAGCCTCGTCGATGGCGGCGCGCAAAAGCGTGCCTTCACGGACATCGACGACGGCATCGGCGCGCTGATGAAGATCATCGAGAACAAGGGCGGCGTCGCGACGGGCAAGATCTATAACATCGGCAATCCGAAGAACAACTTCTCGGTGCGCGAGCTTGCGAACAAGATGCTGACGCTCGCAAACGAGTTCCCCGAATACGCCGAAACGGCGAAGCAGGTGCAACTCGTCGAGACATCGTCGGGCGCGTACTACGGCGCGGGTTATCAGGACGTGCAGAATCGCGTGCCGAAGATCGACAACACGATGCAGGAACTCGGCTGGGCCCCGCACGCCACCATGGACGACGCGCTGCGCAAGATTTTCGAAGCGTATCGCGGGATCGTGGGCGAGGCACGCAAGCTGGTCGAACAGGCCGACCAGAACTGAGGGACGACGGGTGGCTCGCATCGTCCTGAAGATCGACGTCGATACGCTGCGCGGAACCCGCGAAGGCGTGCCCAATCTCGGGCGTCTGCTCGACAAATACAGCGCCCGCGCGACCTTCCTGTTCAGCCTCGGTCCGGATCACACCGGCTGGGCGCTGCGCCGCGTGTTCCGGCCGGGCTTTCTCAAGAAGGTGTCGCGCACGTCGGTGGTCGAGCACTACGGCATCAAGACGCTCATGTATGGCGTGCTGCTGCCGGGGCCGGACATCGGCAGGCAGGCGGTATCGGAGATGCGCGCAATCCACGAAGCCGGCTTCGAATGCGGCATCCACACGTGGGATCACGTCTACTGGCAGGACAACGTGCGCGCGCGCGACCGCGCGTGGACCGTCGCGCAGATGCAGCAGAGCCATGCACGCTTCATCGAGATTTTCGGCGCACCGCCCGTCACGCACGGCGCGGCCGGCTGGCAGATGAACGGCTATGCGTTCGAGCAGATCGACGCATGGGGCATGCGGTATGCATCCGATGGACGCGGGCACACGCCGTATATTCCCGTGCTGGATGGCCGCACGCTCGATCACATCCAGATGCCGACCACGCTCCCGACGCTCGACGAAGTGCTGGGCGTGGATGGCGTCGACGTGAGCAACGTCGCGGCGCATGTCTTGCGGCATACGATGAACAACCCGCATGATCAGGTGTTCACGCTGCATGCGGAACTCGAAGGCCAGAAACTCGCGCCGGTGTTCGAGCAATTGCTCGCCGGCTGGCGCGCGCAGGGACACAGCTTCGCCACGATGGGCGACTATCATGCGACGCTGGATCGCGCCACGCTGCCGTCGTATCCGGTGACGTGGGGCGAGATTCCCGGCCGTGCGGGCGAACTGATCGTCCAGGCCGGCTGAACGAAACACAGCGAAATCGCGCCGCGCGCCCGTCCGCTCAACAAGAATCAACGACAACAGGAGAAACCTACGTGCCAGTCGCAGTCGACCAGCCCGTTCCCGACTTCACCGCGCCCGCGACGGGCGGCGAGTTCACGCTTTCGAACCTGCGCGGCCAGAAGGTCGTGCTGTTCTTCTATCCGAAGGACAATACGCCCGGCTGCACGACGGAAAGTCTCGGCTTTCGCGACCACTACGAGCAGTTCAAGGCCGCAGGGGCGGAAATCGTCGGCATCTCGCGTGACAGCGTGAAGTCGCACGACAACTTCAAGGCGAAGCTCGAGCTGCCGTACACGCTCGTCTCCGATTCCGACGAGGCAATCTGCTCGCTCTTCGACGTCGTCAAGATGAAGAAGATGTATGGCAAGGAAGTGCGCGGCATCGAGCGCTCGACGTTTCTGGTGGACGCGGACGGTGTGCTGCGCCGCGAGTTTCGCGGCATCAAGGTGCCGGGGCACGTAGAGGCTATCGTCGAGGCTGTACAAGCGATTTGAGGCACGTTATATTGGTTTGCAATGAGCGCCTGTCCACCCCATTCCCTTCGCCTTCGCGCCTGCCGCCGCGCGCCTTCCGGCGCCGTCGGCATGGACCCGGGCTACGTGGGACGGGCACGGCGCAGGCGCTCCGAAAGAGAAGTCAGCCGCTGGTTCCGGTAACACGGACGGCGGCTTTTTTATTGGCGTCGCGCGGCGGCCGGGTGGATCGGCGGCCTGTGCGTCGCGAGTCACGCACCGAGGAGCAGATCGAAACCTAGGCGACCGGCGTTTTCGACAACGAAGCGCGCCACCAGGCGCAAACTGCGGGACACTTAGCGCTAAACGCTAGATGGGCGAACGAGCAGGATGCGACAGGCGGCGCACGATACATGACCCGATTCCTTCTGAGGGAACACCATGCCTTTGCCTACCGCCCCGGCCAAGCTCGGCCATCTCCTTCCGGCCGACGAGTACAAGGCCAAAGCCCGGCCATCGAAGCAAGTAAAAAAAGGCGCGACGAGCGATGACGACGCCAACGGCTCCGTCGAGACCGTCGCCAGCGAGCGTCCCCAGGCAGCCAACGCGGCGCATACGCTGCGCGCCATCGCGAGCGACGTGCTGACGCAGACGGCGCCGGAACCGTCGACGCAAACGCCCGCGCCGGCTGCGCGCGGACGCCGCACGAAACAGACTGCCGCGCTGCTGCAGCGCGTGCCGGACGCGCACGCGAAAAACGATCAGGCCGACGACAAAGCTGGCCAGGCGGACGACGCCGGCAACGAAGCGCCTCGCGCCAGACGCGAAGCGCGCACGGAAGAGCCCGCGACGACGCCTGCCGCCCCGAGCGCCGCACCGGCTAAAGATTCCCGCACGCAGACCCGGCGCCGCCAGCGCGGCGCGGTCGAGGACGAACTGCGCAAGCTCTTCGTGCTCGATACCAACGTGCTGATGCACGACCCGAGTTCCCTGTTCCGCTTCGAGGAACACGACATCTATCTGCCGATGATGACGCTGGAGGAACTCGACAATCACAAGAAGGGCATGTCGGAAGTGGCGCGCAACGCGCGTCAGGTGAGCCGCACGCTCGATGGTCTCGTGGCCAACGGCGGGCAGATGTCCGAAGGCATCCCGCTTGCCGCGCAAGGCAATCGCGACGCGCTCGGCCGCCTGTACTTCCAGACGACGCTCACCGATATCGAGCCGGTCGAGGGTTTGCCCGTCGGCAAGGCGGACAACCAGATTCTGGGCGTCGTGCGGGCGCTGCAGAAGGAGCGGCCGGATCGTCAGGTCGTGCTGGTGTCGAAAGACATCAACATGCGCATCAAGGCGCATGCGCTCGGCCTGCCCGCCGAGGACTACTTCAACGATCAGGTTCTCGAAGACAAGGACCTGCTCTACTCCGGCGTCCGGCCGCTGCCGCAGGACTTCTGGACGAAGCACGCGAAGGGCATGGAAAGCTGGCAGGACACCAAGACCGGCACCACGTATTACCGCGTGACCGGGCCGCTCTGCTCGTCGATGCTCGTCAACGAGTTCGTCTATCTCGAGCCTCAGAACGGCGAGCCGTCGTTCCACGCGGTCGTGCGCGAGCTGAACGGCAAGACCGCGCTCCTGCAGACGCTGCGTGACTACGGGCATCACAAGAACAACGTTTGGGGCATCACGGCGCGCAATCGCGAGCAGAACTTCGCGCTGAACCTGCTGATGAACCCGGAAGTCGATTTCGTCACGCTGCTCGGTCAGGCCGGCACTGGCAAGACGCTGATGGCGCTCGCCGCCGGCCTCGCGCAAGTGCTCGACGACAAGCGCTACAACGAGATCATCGTGACGCGCGCGACGGTGCCGGTCGGCGAAGACATCGGCTTCCTGCCGGGCACCGAGGAAGAGAAGATGCAGCCGTGGATGGGCGCATTCGACGACAACCTCGAAGTCCTGCAAAAGACCGACGATGCCGCTGGCGAATGGGGCCGCGCCGCGACGCAGGAACTGATCCGCTCGCGCCTGAAGGTGAAGAGCATGAACTTCATGCGTGGCCGCACGTTCGTGGACAAGTACGTGATCATCGACGAAGCGCAGAACCTGACGCCCAAGCAGATGAAAACGCTCGTCACGCGCGCGGGCCCGGGGACGAAGATCGTTTGCCTCGGGAACATCGCGCAGATCGACACGCCGTATCTGACCGAAGGCAGTTCCGGGCTTACCTATGTCGTCGATCGCTTCAAGGGATGGACGCATAGCGGTCACGTGACGCTGGCGCGCGGCGAGCGCTCGCGTCTCGCGGACTACGCTTCGGACATTCTCTAAGCGGTCGAACCGCGTTCGCTGCGAAAGCCCGGTGGAGCAATTTATCGGGCTTTTTTTCGTCCGAACGTCCCGAAGCCGCAACAGTCAGGGCGGAAACTTAAAGTGAAATGTCACGACCTGTTGCGGCACGGCCGTGCGGCGGGCTAGTATCGGCGGATTGATTTGTTCCGGCGAGCATGGCTCGCCGCATGCTCGAAATGCGTCGAATCTGGCTGCCGCTCATCGTCACCGTTATGCTTGCCGCGTGTGGAACCGCGCCGCAGCAGGCTATGCGCAAACCTGCCTCGGCCGGCAGCAGCACCAGCAGCGGCGCCGCGTCCCGGGCCTATGCGCCGCCGCCCGGCTTTCCCACTTTCGTCGATCACAGCGTCGGGCGCGAGGAAATCTCCATTCAGGCGATGTCGCTCGTCGGCGTGCCGTATCGCTGGGGCGGCAATACGCCGGACGCGGGCTTCGATTGCAGCGGGCTCGTGCGCTATGTCGTCGATCGGGCTGCGTCCGTGAATCTGCCGCGCACGACCGCCGAGATGAGCGGGCGCGGCGAGTCGATTCAGCCCGACGAGGTCGCGCCCGGCGATCTTATCTTCTTCAACACGACAGGCCGGCCGCATTCCCATGTCGGCATCTACGTGGGCAAGCTGCGGTTCGTGAACGCGCCTTCGACGGGCGGCACCGTGCGGCTCGATTACCTGACGAATCCCTACTGGGCGAAGCGTTTCGACGGAATCCGCCGTGTCGCGTCGGCGAAAACAGCGCCGACGCCGTTCGATCAGCCGACTTATATCGCGTCGCAACCTCAGCCGGGGGCGCGGTCACAGGCGGCTCCCGCGTCTAGCCCGATGCCCTCCCCGATCGCCGCTCGCGCCGATGCGTTCGAGCCGCCGCCCTCGTCGTCGAGCGCGGCGCGAAGCCAATCTGTCGCGGCGGCTTCGGCTTCTGCACCGGCGCGGCAAACGGCTGGCGTCGACCCGTTCGAGCCGCCATCGGCGTCGCCGAGTTCAGTTCCAACATCGACCGCGGCTTCTTCGTACGCTCGTCAACCCGCCAGCGCCGACGCTTTCGAGCCGCCGCCGTCATCGTCGAGCGCAGCCAGGCGACAGGCGCAAGCCGCGGTCGTCATCGACGCTGCGCCCGATCCCATCCAGGCTGCCGCCGACGCCTTCGAGCCGCCGCCGCCCACCTCGCGCGCCGCACGCCAGCAGGCTCGCGCGGCACAGGCCACCGCAACGGCGACCGTTCCGGCCGAACCCGCCGAGCCGCCGGTCCGCGTGATGCGTGCGTCGACCGGCTCGCTCGTCCCGGCGCGTCCCGCCCAGAGCGACGACCCCATTGCCCGCTTCGCGGCCGGCAGCGACTGACGCCCGCCGCGCCTCTCTGCTATCGTGTTCCGGTTCATCTTCAACAGCGGCACGAAAGAACCGATAGGAGCGAATCACCATGGATCTGGGTCTTGCTGGCAAGGTCGTCCTGATCACGGGCGGCAGCAAGGGCATCGGCTTTGCCTGCGCGAAAGCATTCGCGCGTGAAGGCGCCAAAGTCGCGATCGTCTCGCGTGACGCCGCCAACCTCGCCCGGGCGCGCGAGCAGCTCGCCGCCGACGGCCATCACGTCCATCTCGCCCGCGCCGATCTGCACGAAGCGCACAGCGCGGAGGACGTCGTCGAGGAAGCGAGCGCGGCGCTCGGCCCCATCGACGTCCTGATCAACAGCGCTGGCGCCGCCCGCCGCTACGATCCCGATTCGCTCGATGCCGCCGCCTACAAAGCCGCGATGGACGCGAAATACTTCTCCTACGTCTATCCGCAGCAAGTCGTGCTGAAGCGCATGGCCGAGCGCCTGCGCAACGAGCCGGACGCGGAGCCGGGCGCGATCGTCAATATCATCGGGATGGGCGGCAAGATCGCGACGGACATTCATATCGCAGGCGGCGCGGCCAACGCGGCGCTGATGCTGAATACCGTCGGCCTCGCGCATCACTACGCGAAGCTCGGCATCCGCATTAACGCGATCAATCCGGGCGCGACGCTCACCGAGCGCGTCGAAGAGGCGCTCGAACTGGAGGCGCAGCGACAAGGCGTCACGCGGGATCAGGTGCTGGCCGACAGTCAGGCCAATGTGCCGCTCGGACGTTACGCGAAACCGGAGGAAATCGCCGACGTCGCCCTATTTCTGGCGAGCCGCCGCGCGAGTTACGTGTCGGGCGCGATCATCCCGATGGACGGGGTGTCGTCGCCGATCATTTGATGCGCTGCGGCCCGGAACGACCGGGCCGCAGGCGAATGCAGAGCAGGTGCCTAGAAAATGTGATGGCCGACCCACCAGCCCGCAGCGGCGAGCGCGGCGGACGCGGGAATGGTCAGCACCCAAGCCCACACAATGTTGCCCGCGACGCCCCAGCGCACCGCGCTGAACTTCTGCGTCGCGCCGACGCCGACGATTGCGCCGGTGATCGTGTGCGTCGTGGAAACGGGGATGCCCAGCATGGACGCGACGAACAGCGTGATTGCCCCGCCCGTCTCCGCGCAGAAGCCGCCGACCGGCTTGAGCTTCGTGATCTTCTGCCCCATCGTGCGGACGATACGCCAGCCGCCGAACAGCGTGCCGAGGCCCATCGACAGGTAACAGAGCGCGATCACCCAGATCGGCGGTGCGTCGGCTCCGACAGAGGAGTAGCCGGTGGCGATCAGCAGCATCCAGATGATGCCGATGGTCTTCTGCGCGTCGTTGCCGCCGTGACCGAGCGAATACAGGCCCGCCGAGACGAGCTGCAGGCGGCGGAAGCGCCGGTCGACCTTCGACGGCGGCGTGCGGAAGTACATCCACGACACGAGCAGCATGAAGAACGAGCCGAGCACGAAGCCGAGCACCGGCGAGATGAAGATGAACGCAACGGTCTTCAGCAGCCCGTCCCAGTTCAGCGACCCCCAGCCCGACTTGGCGAGCGCCGCGCCGACCAGCCCGCCGATCAGCGCGTGCGACGAACTCGACGGAATGCCGTACACCCAAGTCACGATGTTCCAGCCGATGGCCCCGACGAGCGCCCCGAAGATGACGTAGTGATCGACGATGTTCGGGTCGATCGTCCCCTTGCCCACGGTCGCGGCGACCTTCAGGTGGAAAATGAAATACGCAATAACGTTGAACGCGGCCGCGAACGCGACGGCTTGCTGGGGCTTGAGCACGCCGGTCGATACGACCGTCGCAATTGAGTTGGCAGCGTCGTGGAAGCCGTTCATGAAGTCGAACACGAGTGCGACTATGACGAGCGTAGCGACAGCCCAGAGGGCGAGTTGAATCGAATGCATCAGTTGGTGTTGTTTTGACTGGCCTCAGATACGGGCCTGTCTGTGTCGTCAGGACCCGCCGCGCATATTCAGCTTGCGCATGCGGGCTCGGGCGGCATGATCAGGCGTTTTCCAGCACGATGCCTTCGATGATGTTGGCGACGTCCTCGCACTTGTCGGTGATCGTCTCCAGAAGCTCGTAGATCGCCTTGAGCTTGATGAGCGTCTTCACGTCGTCTTCCTCGCGGAAGAGCTTGGACATGGCCGAGCGCAGCACGCGGTCCGCGTCCGACTCCAGACGGTCGATCTCTTCGCAGATCTTGAGGATCTCGCTCGCGCGCTTCATGTCCTCGAGCAGGCTGACCGCGGTCTGCACGCGCAAGCAGGTGGCCGTGCAGATATGCGCAAGCTGGCTCGCCTCCGACGTCACCGCGCGCACGTCGTACAGCGAAATGGCCGTGGCGACGTCCTCCATCAGATCGAGGATGTCGTCCATCGTCGTGATGAGCTTGTGGATTTCGTCGCGGTCGAGCGGCGTGATGAACGTCTTGTGCAGCAGGTCGATGGTTTCGTGCGTGAGCTTGTCAGCACGCTTCTCGTTCGCCTGGACGTTCTGCTTGTGGACCTCGGCTTCGGGGAGGTTGTCTATCAGCAGTTCGAGCTCGCGGCTGGCGTCGACCATGCATTTCGCATGGGCGTTGAAAATCTCGAAGAATTTGCCCTCGGTGGGCATGAAACGACCGAACATGAAAATCCCGATAGATGGGTCAATGAGGCTGTCATCAAACCGTCGTATTGTACCCGCGCGGTGCACGTGGCGCACCGCGCCATGGAGACGCGCGAACGAGGTGTCGTAACGGTCTGACAGTTTGCAGCGAAGGAAGGCCGATGGGCCTTACTCGCCGCCGTAGAAGTTCTGCACGCCCGCGAAGTTGTCGAACTTCGTGTACTGCCCGTGGAAGGTCAGGCGCACCGGCCCGATCGGACCGTTACGCTGCTTGCCGATGATGATTTCGGCGGTGCCTTTGTCGGGGCTGTCGGGATTGTAGACCTCGTCGCGGTAGATGAAGAGAATGACGTCCGCGTCCTGCTCAATAGCGCCGGATTCGCGCAGGTCCGACATGATCGGACGCTTGTTCGGGCGCTGTTCGAGACCACGGTTCAACTGCGACAAGGCGATCACGGGAACATCGAGTTCCTTCGCGAGACTCTTGAGCGAACGCGAGATTTCGGAGATTTCGGTAGCGCGGTTTTCGCCGCCGCTGCCGGAACCGGACATCAGCTGCAGATAATCGACGATGATGAGCCCAAGCTTGCCGCACTGCCGCGACAGACGGCGGGCGCGCGAGCGCAGTTCCATCGGGTTGAGACCGCCGGTTTCATCGATGAAAAGCTGCGCCTCGCTCATTTTCTGCACCGCGTGCGTGAGCTTCGGCCAGTCCTCGTCGGTGAGGCGGCCCGTACGCATGCGATGCTGGTCGAGGCGGCCGACCGAGCCGAGCATACGCATCGTCAGTTGCGTGCCGGGCATTTCCATCGAGAACACGGCAACGGGCAGACCATACTCCACCGCCACGTATTCACCGATGTTCATCGAGAACGCAGTCTTACCCATCGACGGACGTCCCGCGACGATGATCAGTTCGCCGCCGTGCATGCCCGAGGTCATGCGGTCGAGGTCGACGAAGCCTGTCGGCGTGCCGGTCACATCGCTCGGATTGGCCGTGTGATAAAGCGTGTCGATGCGCTCGACCACTTGCGTCAGGAGCGGGCCGATTTCGAGGAAGCCCTGCGTGCCGCGTGCACCGTCCTCGGCGATGGAGAACACGCGCGATTCGGCCTCGTCCAGAATCTGCCGGACTTCCTTGCCTTGCGGATTGAAGGCGTCGGCGGAGATTTCATCGGCGACGGAAACGAGGCGGCGCAACACCGCGCGGTCGCGCACGATTTCGGCATAGCGCCGGATGTTCGCGGCGCTCGGCGTGTTCTGCGCGAGCGCGTTCAGATACGCGAGCCCGCCGACTTCCTCGGCCTTGCCGGCCATGTTGAGCGATTCGTAGACGGTAATGACGTCTGCCGGGCGCGTCGCCGCGATCAGCTTGCCGATATGCTCAAAGATGATGCGATGGTCATAGCGATAGAAGTCGCTTTGCGCCATCACGTCGGCGATTCGGTCCCATGCCGCATTGTCCAGAAGCAGGCCCCCGATCACCGATTGCTCGGCTTCAATGGAGTGCGGCGGAACCTTCAGCGCGTCGAGTTGCGGATCTTTTGACGGTGCGTTCATGGGGTGGAATTATCGACGAAATCAGACGGCCGGTGCTTCAATCAGACAACAAAAAAGGCAGGAACCAATGGAGGTTCCTGCCCTTCTTTCCTGCTCGCGAGGCACGAAGCCTCGACGATGACTTACGCGTGCTCGCCGAGCACCGACACGGTCACGTCGACGAGGACGTCCGTGTGCAGCGCCACTTGGATCGGATGGTCGCCGACCATCTTCAGCGGGCCTTGCGGCAGGCGCACTTGCGCCTTTTCCACTTCAGCGAAGCCTTGCTTCTTCAGCGCTTGAGCGATGTCCGCGTTCGTGACCGAACCGAACAGACGGCCGTCGACGCCAGCCTTCTGCGAAATCTGCACGGTGAAACCGTTCAGCTTTTCGCCTTGTGCTTGCGCAGCAGCCAGCTTTTCACCGGCGTTCTTTTCGAGTTCGGCGCGGCGGACTTCGAATTCGGCGATTGCGTCCTTCGTTGCGCGGCGAGCCTTCTTGCCGGGGATCAGGAAGTTACGTGCGTAGCCGTCCTTGACCTTGACGATATCGCCCAGGTTGCCCAGGTTGACGACCTTTTCCAAAAGAATGATTTGCATTTTTGGCTTTCCTTAGTGCGTCGTCTGATTAGGCCTTGTGCAGGTCGGTGTACGGCAGGAGCGCCAGGAAACGCGCGCGCTTGATTGCCGTGTCGAGCTGGCGCTGATAGTGCGCCTTCGTGCCAGTCAGACGAGCCGGCGTGATCTTGCCGTTTTCGCCGATGAAGTCCTTCAGCGTTTCCGTGTCCTTGTAGTCGATGTACTCGACACCGGCTGCCGTGAAACGGCAGAACTTCTTGCGCTTGAAGAGCGGGTTTTGTTGCTGACGACGCTTGTCGAATTTCTTACCAGTCGGGCGGGGCATGTTCAGTCCTTTCCAATGTCCTGCAATTCTGTGATGTGAAACACCAGGGTCCGCGCGTTACGGCTTCGTTTCGCCAGAAAGCCGGTGAAGCGTGTTTCGACGCCCATCGGACAGCTTTCCAGCTTGCCGCTCGCTTCGCCGGCCGCGACCGCTTGCAGGGTCAGTTCGATCTTGCGGACGATGCCCGCTTCGACGACTTCCGCTGCGTGTTGCAACGTGCAGCTTGCGATCGGGATGCCGGCGGGCGTGTACCGCACCGGTTCGCGTTCCACGACGCTTGCTGTCAGTTGCAGCCGGTTCACGAGAGCGTTTCGGTTTCCTGGTGGCTTGACAGTGATGAGCTGTCGTTAAGCCTGCGCTTCGGTCGGCTGAGCAGCCGCCTTCTTGGCTTCTTCGCGCTGCACTTCCTTCATCATCGGCGACGGGCCGGTTTCGGCCTTCTTCATCTTGACGATCAGATGGCGCAGAACGGCGTCGTTGAACTTGAACGCGTGTTCCAGTTCTTCGAGCGTCGCCTGGTCGCATTCGATGTTCATGCAGACGTAGTGAGCTTTCGCGAGTTTCTCGATCATGTAGGCCAGTTGGCGGCGGCCCCAGTCCTCGACGCGGTGGATCTGGCCACCGTGCGACGTGATCGTGGTCTTGTAGCGCTCGATCATGGCGGGCACTTGCTCGCTCTGATCCGGATGCACGATGAAGACGATTTCGTAATGACGCATAGATTCACTCCTTGTGGATAGAAGCCACCCGGGCGTCGGACCGGTGCGGCAAGTGAGAAGCCGAAGATTATAGCTTCTTGTCTGCGCTCACGCAAATGCGATTTCAAACGCCTTTTCAAGCAGTTAGCTTGACTGGGCGTAGAGCGGCTGCGGCTCGCCGGGCAAGGTCAGACGCCTGCTCCAGTATCCCGGCTGCGCGTAGATTTCCTTCAGATAATCAATGAAGTAGCGAACTCGCGCCGGTACGTAGCGCTGTTGCGGGTAGACCGCGAGGATGTCGTAAGCGGGCAATTCGAAGTCGTCGAGCACGGTTTCCAGTTCGCCCGCCTCCAGTTGCCGCTGGATTTCCCATGTGGATCGCCAGCCGAGTCCGAGCCCTTCCGATACCCAGCGATGCAGCAGTTCGCCGTCGTTGCAATCGAGGTTGCCGGCCACGCGCACGGTCACGAGCTTGCCATTGCGCTGAAAGTACCAGCCGCGGTTCTGCCCGCCCTGCAGGTTGAACGCGAGGCAGTTGTGATTCGGCAGATCGTCGAGCGTCTTCGGTTTGCCGTGCTTCCTGAAGTACGCCGGCGTGCCGCAGACGACGCGCCGGTTGCCCGCCAGCTTCACCGCGACGAAATTCGGATCGACCGCTCCGCCGATGCGAATCGACAGGTCATAGCCCTCGCGCAACAGATCGACGACGCGATCGGTCAGATTGAACGACATCTGCAATTCGGGCTTGTCGGCGATGAACGCGGGCGCGTGCGGCGCGACGTGCATGCGCCCGAACGCCGCCGGCGCCGACACGATCAGATGCCCGCCCACCGCGCGACGCCCCGCCGCGAGTTCGTTCTCCGCCTGATCCCACTCCGCGAGCAGATTCTTGCAGCGGTCGAGAAACGCGGCGCCCTCTTCGCTTACTACGAGACGCCGGGTCGAGCGATACATCAGCTTGACGCCGAGACGCTTCTCTAGCGCGTCGATGCGCCGTCCGAGAATCACCGGCGACACGCCCTCTTCCAGCGCCGCAGCGGCGAGGCTGCCCGCCTCGGCAACGCGCACGAAGGTTTCGATCTGCTTGAAGCGGTCCATTTCCGTGTCTCCTGACTTCGAAGCGAGTCGCGCAACATCTGCATTCGATACTTTTAGTTTGGGAAAAAGCGACTCGTGCTGATCTTATCAAACCTTTTTCACAGTTCTAAAGTGCAACGAAACCCTGCTTCGATGCAGACAGCATTCACGGATAGAGACAAACGAAGGAGACAATCATGGCCAAGATGAGAGCCGTCGACGCAGCCGTTCTCGTGCTGGAGAAAGAAGGCATCGACACCGCGTTCGGCGTGCCGGGCGCCGCGATCAACCCGTTCTACTCGGCGATGAAGCGCTCGGGCAGCATCAGCCACGTGCTCGCGCGCCACGTCGAAGGCGCGTCGCATATGGCAGAAGGCTATACGCGCGCCGCGCCCGGCAACATCGGGGTATGCATCGGCACGTCGGGGCCGGCGGGCACGGACATGATCACGGGTCTCTATTCCGCCTCCGCCGATTCCATCCCGATTCTCGCGATCACCGGTCAGGCGCCCCGCGCGCGTCTGTACAAGGAAGACTTCCAGGCGGTCGACATTGAATCGATCGCGAAGCCGGTCACGAAGTGGGCCGTCACCGTGCGCGAACCGGCGCTCGTGCCGCGCGTGTTCCAGCAGGCGTTCCATCTGATGCGCTCGGGCCGTCCGGGTCCGGTGCTGGTGGATCTGCCGATCGACGTCCAGCTCGCCGAAATCGAATTCGATATCGAGACTTACGAGCCGCTGCCGGTCTACAAGCCGAAGGCGACGCGCGCGCAGGTCGAGAAGGCGCTCACGATGCTCAACGACGCCGAGAAGCCGCTCATCGTCTCGGGCGGCGGCGTGCTCAACGCGGCGGCGGAAGACCTGCTCGTGACGTTCGCGGAAACGCTCGGCGTGCCGGTCATCCCGACGCTGATGTCCTGGGGCGCGATTCCCGACGATCACCCGCTGATGGCCGGCATGGTCGGCCTGCAAACATCGCATCGATACGGCAACGCGACGATGCTGGCGTCGGACTTCGTGCTCGGCATCGGCAATCGCTGGGCGAACCGTCATACGGGCAGTGTCGAGGTCTATACGAAGGGCCGCAAGTTCGTGCACGTGGATATCGAGCCGACGCAGATCGGCCGCGTGTTCGGACCGGACCTCGGAATCGTGTCGGATGCAAAGGCGGCGCTCGAACTCTTCGTGGCAGTGGCGAAGGAATGGAAGGCCGCGGGCAAGCTCAAGGACCGCAGCGCGTGGGTCGCCGATTGCCAGCAGCGCAAGCGCACGATGCTGCGCAAGACGCACTTCGACAACGTGCCGATGAAGCCGCAGCGCGTCTACGAAGAGATGAATCTGGCGTTCGATCGCGACACCTGCTTCGTGACGACGATCGGCCTTTCGCAGATCGCCGGTGCGCAGTTCCTGCATGTGTTCAAGGCGCGCAACTGGATCAATTGCGGACAGGCCGGCCCGCTCGGCTGGACGATTCCGGCTGCGCTCGGCGTGCGCGCGGCGGACCCGCAGCGCAAGATCGTCGCGCTGTCCGGCGACTACGACTTCCAGTTCATGATCGAAGAACTGGCCGTGGGCGCGCAGTTCAAGCTGCCTTATGTGCATGTCGTCGTGAATAACTCATATCTCGGCTTGATCCGTCAGGCGCAGCGCGGCTTCGATATGGACTACTGCGTGCAGCTCGCGTTCGACAACATCAACGCGCCCGAACTCGACGGTTATGGCGTGGATCACGTCGCGGTCGCCGAAGGCCTCGGCTGCAAGGCGCTGCGCGTGTTCAAGCCGGAAGACATCGCCGGGGCGCTGAAGCAGGCGCAGGCAATGGCGGCGGAGCATCAGGTGCCGGTCGTCGTCGAGATGATTCTCGAACGCGTGACGAACATTGCGATGGGCACCGAGATCGACGCGATCAACGAATTCGAGGAACTCGCCGAAAGCAAGGCCGATGCACCGACCGCCGTGATGCCGCTCGATTGAACGCGCTACGCCACTGACCGACCATCAGCAAGACAATCAGGACAACACATGCCGAAATTTGCCGCGAATCTGACGATGCTTTTCACTGAAGTCCCCTTCCTCGACCGCTTCGCCGCGGCCGCGAACGCGGGCTTCAAAGCGGTCGAGTTCCTGTTCCCCTACGGCTTCTCGATCAGCGACATTCAGACGCGCCTCAAGGACAACGACCTTCAGATCGTCCTGCACAACCTTCCCGCTGGCAACTGGGATGCGGGCGAGCGCGGCATCGCGTGCCTGCCCGATCGCGTCGCGGAGTTTCGTGAAGGCGTGCCGCGCGCGATCGAATATGCAAAGGCGCTGAAGGTGCCGCAACTGAACTGCCTCGTCGGGATTCCGGCGGCGGGCGTATCGGCGGATCAGGCGCGCGCGACGATCATCGAGAACCTGCGCTTCGCCGCCGATGCGCTGAAGCGAGAAGGCATCAGGCTGCTCGTCGAACCGTGCAATGCGTACGACATTCCCGGCTTCGCGCTGAACCGTTCGCAGGAAGGGCTGGATGTGATTCGCGCGGTCGGATCGGACAATCTGTTCCTGCAGTACGACATCTATCACATGCAGCGCATGGAAGGCGAACTGGCCGCGACCATCAGGAAGAACCTGCCGTCGATCGGGCACATTCAGCTTGCCGACAACCCCGGCCGCAACGAGCCGGGCACGGGCGAAATCAACTACCCGTTCCTGTTCGGGCTGCTCGATTCGATCGGCTACGAAGGATGGGTCGGCTGCGAATACAAGCCGCTCAATGGCACCGAAGCGGGCCTGGGCTGGCTGCAAAACATCGGCGGTGTCGAAGCTGCCGTTACCGCTTGAATAAAGGAGGAGCACACAGTATGGCAACGATCGGTTTCATCGGGCTTGGCATCATGGGCGCGCACATGGCGCGCAATCTTCTCAAGGGCGGCCACACGCTCGTCGTGAACGGCAAGTATCCGGTCCCCGACGATATCCGTGGACAAACGCAAGTCGTCGCGGACTCGGCGGCCGTCGCGCAAGCCAGCGAGATCGTCATCACGATGGTGCCCGACACGCCCGATGTCGCCAACGTACTGTTCGCCGACGATGGCGTCGCGCACGGCCTGACCAGGGGCAAGCTCGTGATCGACATGAGTTCGATCAGTCCGCTCGATACGCAGGAGTTCGCGAAGAAGATCAACGCGCTCGGCTGCGATTATCTCGATGCGCCCGTGTCCGGCGGCGAAGTCGGCGCACGTGAAGCCACGCTGACGATCATGGTAGGCGGCCCGCAGAAGTCGTTCGACATCGCGAAGCCGCTCTTCGAACTGATGGGCAAGAACATCTCGCTCATCGGTGACAACGGCGCGGGGCAGACGACCAAGGTCGCCAATCAGATCATCGTCGCGTTGAATATCGAAGCGGTCGCGGAAGCACTGCTGTTCGCATCGCGCTCGGGCGCCGATCCCGAGCGTGTGCGCAAGGCGCTGATGGGCGGTTTCGCCTCGTCGCGCATTCTCGAAGTGCATGGCGAGCGCATGACGAAGCGCACGTTCAATCCGGGCTTCC
>NZ_JFHE01000022.1 GCF_000698555.1 Caballeronia grimmiae
ACCCCGCAAAGGTGGGGTTTTTGCGTTGGGGCGGCGCATTCTGCATGCGATCTAACGCTGCAAGCGCGGAACCAGGCAAATCTGTCGGTAAAATGGCGCGACGAGGACCCCATCGGAGCGCCTATGAGAACGAGTCTGGTAATTGCCGCGGTTAGCGTCGCGATGTTGACGACGGCGTGTGGCAAGAAGAACGATGCGAGCGAGTCCAGCCTGGGCGAGGCGATCACCGCCGACATGAAAACCAACCGCGGGCTCCTGTGCCTCAACCGCAGCGGGCGCGGTCCTTTCACTTTTCCGTCGACCTATTCAGCGCGCGACCTCAACGAATATTCTGGCGCTGCATTGCGCGAGCAGCTGGCTGCGCTGGAAAAGAGCGGCCTGATCGCTCGCTCGACCACCACGCCCAGCAACGCGACTCCCAGCACGCAGCGCAACGCCGTCTCCTACAGTCTCACGGGCGAAGGTCAAAAGTACGCGGTAGAGACCGTCAGGCAAGCCGGTGACCCCAACGCGACTCCCGACAACCATGCATGGATGCTTTGCTACGCACGCGTGAAGCTCGACAAAGTCGTCGCCTGGACGGAGCCCGACCCTAACGTGCATCGTACAGATGTGACTTATACCTACAAGCTCGACAATGTCGCTCCGTGGGCAGACGATCGCGACATCAAGCGCGCGTTCGCCGATCTCGTCGCCGCCGATCGCGAAGCGGGCGAAACCAAACTCCATCTGACGCTGGAGCAGCGGCCGGACGGCTGGGCACGGGTGGACTGAGGAACGTGTCGGCGACTGTTGATGAACTTCCCGTCGGTCCGCCGCGCATGTCGGATGTTGCGCGGCTGGCGGGTGTGTCGAAGATGACCGTGTCGCGCGTGCTCGCCGGCCATAGCGTCGCTCTTGCGACGCGCGAGCGCGTGCAAAAAGCGATCGACGATCTCGGCTATGTGGCGGATGCCGCCGCCGGTGCGCTCTCGTCCGGGCGCTCGGAATTCGTCGCGGTACTGGTGCCGTCGCTGGCAAGCTCGAATTTCTCCGATACCGTCCGCGGCCTCTCCGCCGCATTGGAGCCGCACGGCCTGCAATTGTTGATCGGCGACACCGACTATCACCTCGACCGCGAAGAGAATCTCGTGCGCTCGATGCTGCGCCATCAGCCGCGCTGCATCGCGCTGACCGGCTCGCGTCACACTGACGCGACGCGCACACTCTTGCGCCGCTCGGGGGTGCCTGTCGTCGAGATGTGGGACTTCCCATCCGATCCGATCGATGCCGCCGTCGGCTTTTCCAACGTCAACGCCGCGCGCGAGATGGTGCGCTATCTCGCCGAGCGTGGCCACGAGCGCATCGGCTTCGTTGGCGGTGCGAGCGAACTGGACCGGCGCGGCCTCGATCGTCTGAAGGGCTTTCGTATGGAGATGAAGGCGCGTGGCCTCGACGCCGGGCGCGTCGTCCGTCTGGGCGATTCACCGATCACCATGAGTCACGGCGGTCCCGCGATGGCCGCGCTCCTCGATGCATGGCCCGATACGCAAGCCGTGATGTGTGTGAGCGACATGTCCGCGTTCGGCGCGATAATGGAAAGCCATCGGCGCGGGCTTTCGGTGCCTGACGATATCGCCGTCGCGGGCTTCGGCAACTTCGAAGTTGCCGCGTGCTGCGCGCCATCGATCACCACGGTCTCGGTCGACGCATATGGTATCGGCACGCGCACCGGCGCCGCGCTGCTGGCCGCACTCGAAGCCTATGAGCAGGGCGTCGTGAGGCGCGCTGGCAAGCGCATTCGCGTCGACTATCACGTGATCCCGCGCGAGAGCGCGTAAGCCCACGGAATCGCGAACATTGCATGTTAATATCGACGAGATGTTACCGGTAACAAACGCACAAGAACGCCCCACGGAGAGAGACATGTCCCAGCAAACACCCCGCCGCCTGCGCAGCCAGGAATGGTTCGACGATCCTTCGCATGCCGACATGACCGCGCTCTATGTCGAGCGATTCATGAACTACGGACTCACGCGCGAAGAATTGCAGTCGGGCCGGCCGATCATCGGCATTGCGCAAACGGGCAGCGATCTCGCGCCGTGCAATCGCCATCACATCGAGCTGGCCGCGCGCACCAAAGCCGGAATCCGCGACGCTGGCGGCATCCCCATGGAATTTCCCGTGCATCCGCTTGCGGAACAGAGCCGCCGTCCGACCGCCGCGCTCGACCGCAATCTCGCGTATCTCGGCCTCGTTGAAATACTGCATGGTTTCCCGCTCGATGGCGTCGTCCTCACGACCGGCTGTGACAAGACCACGCCCGCCTGTCTGATGGCAGCCGCTACCGTCGACATGCCGGCGATCGTGCTGTCGGGCGGTCCGATGCTCGACGGCTGGCACGAAGGCAAGCGCGTCGGCTCCGGCACGATCATCTGGCATGCGCGCAACCTGCTCGCGGCGGGCGATATCGATTACGAAGGCTTCATGCGCCTGACGACGGCATCGTCGCCGTCGATCGGCCATTGCAACACGATGGGCACCGCGCTCTCGATGAACAGCCTCGCCGAAGCGCTCGGCATGTCCTTGCCGACGTGCGCGAGCATTCCGGCTGCGTATCGCGAGCGCGGGCAGATGGCGTACGCGACAGGCAAGCGCATCGTCGACATGGTGCGCGAGGACTTGCGCCCGTCGAAGATCATGACGCGCGACGCGTTCCGCAATGCGATCGTCGTGGCGTCGGCGCTGGGTGCGTCGACCAACTGCCCGCCGCATCTGATCGCGATTGCGCGGCATATGGGCATCGACCTGAGTCTCGAAGACTGGCAGCGCGACGGCGAGCAGGTGCCGCTCATCGTCAATTGCATGCCGGCCGGCGAATATCTCGGCGAGAGCTTTCATCGTGCGGGCGGAGTTCCGGCCGTGCTGCGTCAGCTCGATGCCGCGGGTCTGCTGCATCGCGACTGTCACACGGTCTCGGGCCGCACGATCGGCGAGATTGCCGACGAAGCGCCCGCCGCCGATCGCGATGTCATCCGCACGGCGGACGACCCGCTGAAGCACGGTGCCGGCTTCATGGTGCTGTCGGGCAATTTCTTCGATAGCGCGATCATGAAGATGTCGGTCGTCGGTGAAGCGTTCACCAAGACCTATCTCAGCGAGCCGGGCGCGGAGAACATGTTCGAAGCGCGGGCGATCGTGTTCGATGGCCCCGAGGATTACCATGACCGCATCAACGATCCCGCCCTCGAGATCGACGAGCATTGCATCCTCGTGATTCGCGGTTGCGGCACGGTCGGTTATCCGGGCAGCGCGGAAGTGGTCAACATGGCGCCGCCGGCGGAACTGATCAAGCGTGGCGTCGATTCGCTGCCCTGCATGGGCGATGGCCGGCAAAGCGGCACGTCGGCGAGCCCGTCGATTCTGAACATGTCGCCGGAAGCGGCCGTGGGCGGCGGCCTCGCGCTGTTGCGCACGAATGACCGCATCCGTGTCGATCTAAATGCGCGCTCGGTCAACGTGCTGCTCGACGAAGCCGAACTCGAAAGCCGGCGCGACGAAGCCGCGTTCGCCGCGCCCGTCGCGCAGACGCCGTGGCAGGAACTGTATCGGCAGACGGTGGGTCAGCTATCGACGGGCGGCTGCCTCGAACCCGCGACGCTCTATCTCAAGGTCATCGAGACGCGCGGCAATCCGCGGCATTCGCACTGAGCGTCACACACGCGCATCGCGGCGTCGCGCGATGCGCGGCTCGGGCTTGAGCGTCGGCATCGTGCCGCTTTCGATGTAATGCTGCACGGCATCGGCGGCGTCGAAGTATCGGCGCTCGTCGAGCCAATGCCAGACGGCAGCGAGAAAAAGGCCGAGTCCCGCGTGACTGCAATGGGCGACGACATCCGCGATGCCTTCAGCGAGGCTTTGATCGCGTCCGTGCGAAGTGAATGCGCTCGCGACATGCGATGCGGTGCGCGATACGAGCATCGCGTGCATCGAATGCAATTGCGGATTGAACGTGCGCGATGCGTGACTTCTCAAGCTGCTGCCCATACGGCCCCCGTGGTCAATGCTGGCGTGCTGCGTCTTCTTCTCCGACGCGCGCCGCCATTGTCTGTTCGATGCGCCGGTTTTCGGCGTCGCGTGGTTATTGCAAGAAGCGGGCCGACGGTTCGAAACTTGCTGGCTCGCTTGCCTAGCGAGTGTCTGCGGACGCCGGGTGAATCAGACTCGGTACGCGCATCGCGCATTTCTACATTACGTATGAACGAACGCCTATGCGCCGACGCATTGCTCGTGTGTGCGAATTCCCTTTGCGATATCCACGGATCTCGATTTGCGCGCTCGCCTTGCTTGCGGGATGCTCTTCGCGCAGCGAGGAACCGCATCGTCCGATCGCGAGCCAGCCGCAACCGCTGCATCACGCGAGGCACACGTCAGCGGGCTTCGAAAACAATTACGGGGATCTGCCTCGCGAATCTTTTCTGAAGTGGCAGTGGGAGCGCATCACGCAAGGGCTGCCGAAGCCGCCGGCGAACGGCTATCGCTTCCCGATGGCGCATCCCGATGGCGCGTTTCTGAAGGCTAACCGCAGCGTCGATACGCTGACGTGGATCGGTCACGCGAGTGCGCTCGTGCAAATCGACGGCGTCAACGTTCTCACCGATCCGGTCTTTTCCGAGCGCGCGTCGCCGTTCTCTTTCGCGGGCCCGAAGCGTAAGACGCCACCCGCGCTGACGCTCGACGAGCTTCCGCACATCGACGTCGTGCTCATCTCGCACAATCATTACGATCATCTCGACAAGCCGAGCATCGAAGTGTTGAACCGGCAAGCGGGCGGGCCGCCGCGCTTTCTCGTGCCGCTGGGCGTGAAAGCATGGATGGCGCGCATCGGCGTGACGAACGTGGAAGAACTCGACTGGGGCGATGAAACGCACGCCGCCGGTCTCGATATCTGGTTCGCGCCGGCGCAGCACTGGTCGGCACGCACGCCGTTCGACCGCGCGGAAACGTTGTGGGGCAGTTGGGTCGTGAAGACGCCGCAGGGCGCGCCGCGTCCGTATTCCTTCTTCTTCGCGGGCGATACCGGATACTCGCCCGATTTCCGCGATATCGGCGCCCGCTTCGGCGGCTTTGACCTCGCGCTGATTCCGATCGGCGCTTACGATCCTCGCTGGTTCATGCACGCGCAGCATGTGAACCCGGAGGAAGCGGTGCGCATCTTCGAAGACATTCACGCGCGAAGAGCCATCGGCATTCATTGGGGCGCCTTCGAACTGACCGATGAGCCGCTCGATGAACCGCCGCGTCGCCTTGCCGATGCCGTGCGCAACGCGGGCCTTCCCGCCGATGTATTCACCGTACTCCAGCACGGCCAGACGATCCGGCTGAATACCGCGTCTCAGGCTCGCTAAACCGCAAGGCCCATAAAAAAACGCGCGGGCGTCGAAGCCCGCGCGTGAGTCAATGCAGCACTCGCGTTGCTATCGGCGTCATCGCCTGAATACGCCGAGCAGCAAAGTCGCAAGGAAGATCACGATGAAGATGAAGAACAGGATCTTGGCGATTTCCGCCGCGCCCGTCGCGATCCCGCCGAAGCCGAAAAAGGCCGCGATGAGCGCAATGATGAAAAATATGACAGCGTAACGGAGCATGAAGCCTCCCACGGGGATCGGTTGGTGATTCGATTCGCATGCGGACTGGACACCGTCGCCGCCTTCGCTCATCGGTCGTGCCGCGCTTTTGTTCAAGGTGGCGCGGTACGGAGCGACAAAGCAACGCGCGTGCCCAAGCGGGGCATCGTGTTTTCACCGGGCAAAGCAAAAACGCCGCAGACCCGTGGAAACAGGGTGATTGCGGCGTTGGATGCGCGTTGCGTAAACGCGCGGAGAAGGTTGTGGGGCTAACGGCCTAGCGTGCGATCGGAGTCGGTTTCATCGTCCTCGTCTTCGTCGTCCTCGACGCTGTTTTGTGCATCCAGATGACTCTTCAGTTCATCGCGCTCGATCTGATCGGCTAGGTCGAGGGATTTGCGCGTGGCGGGACCGGACGGGCGGTTGGCTCCAGACATGGCGTACTCCTTGAACAGATTTCACGGCCGCGCCCAAACCGGCGCGAACCAGGGAACAACGAGGCATGTACACGCCGGGCGATGAAACCGCCTCGGAGGATCATCCAGGGCGGCGGACGTTGCGATCGTTCATGACGGCAGCGTTCAACGCACAAAACGCTGGATGGGTGATCAAACCGCCGTCCCATTCTTGCAAGCGGAACGGCACATTTTGCGTGGCCGGCGCGTAAGCCAAGTATGCACGGGTCGGGCAGCGAGGCAAAGTGCTTTATCGGATAACGATCGCTGGCCGCGTTACTCAAAGTAATGCGCCACGACCGGATAGAGCGACAGCACGAGCAGCGCGGCCATCGTGATGTTGAATGCGCGCAGCAGACGCGGACGCGCGAGAAAACGCCGCAGCGACATCCCGAACGCCGCCCACGCGACAATGCACGGCAGCCCGACCAGCACGAACATCACCGCCATCAACGCGGCATTGAGCGAAAGGCTCGCGTGCAGATGGATGGTCGTCGCGGCGGTGAGCACCATCATCCACGCTTTGGGATTGACCCACTGAAACGCGAGGGCTTCATGGAACCGCATCGGGCGGCGCTCGCCGTCGCGCATCTGCACCGACGACGACGTGCCGATCTTCCATGCGAGATACAGCAGATAGACCACGCTTGCCGTTTCGAGCACGGAATACAGCCACGGCAAGCGATCGAACGCTTGTGCAAGCCCGAAACCGACCGCGAGCATCAGCACCGCGACGCCCGCGCTGATACCGAGCACATGCGGCACCGTGCGCTTCAGTCCGAAATTGACGCCCGACGCCAGCAGCATCGTATTGTTCGGGCCGGGCGTGAT
Source organism: Caballeronia grimmiae (assembly GCF_000698555.1). Lineage (GTDB taxonomy): Bacteria > Pseudomonadota > Gammaproteobacteria > Burkholderiales > Burkholderiaceae > Caballeronia > Caballeronia grimmiae. The sequence continues at coordinate 6,893 of NZ_JFHE01000022.1, forward strand.
GCTCGTCACGAGCACGAACAGCGCGGCGGCGGGCAGGGCGTGGAGAAAATCGGAAGACATGGCGCATCTCGCAGATGAATCGATTGCAGCCAGTTTAAGCGCTCGCATCTGTACAGTACCGGTACAGCTCGACACGAGAGTTCCGGTACGGCACGAAGCGAAGTCACACCGCGAGTCACACCGGGAAAGGATTGCGCTCCGCAAAACCTTCCTGATGCCAGTACGGATACGCCGGCCGCACCTTGCTCGCTTCATCGAGCCTTTTGACCTGCTCCGTGGTCAGGTTCCAGCCGACAGCGCCCAGGTTCTGCCGCAACTGCTCCTCGTTGCGCGCGCCGATCAGCACGGTCGCGACAGTCGGACGCTGCAGCAGCCAGTTCAACGCGATCTGCGGTACGGTCTTGCCGGTTTCCTCGGCGATCGCATCGAGCGCATCGACCACGCGATAAAGATGCTCGTCGGGCACCGGCGGCCCCATGTCGGCGGTTTTATGCAGGCGGCTTGAGTCGGGCAGCGGCTGGCCGCGCCGGATTTTGCCCGTGAGACGTCCCCATCCGAGCGGACTCCACACGACAGCACCGACGCCCTGATCGAGTCCGAGCGGCATTAGTTCCCATTCGTAGTCGCGGCCAATCAGCGAGTAATACGTTTGATTGGCAACATAGCGTGGATAGCCATAACGATCCGCCACGTCGAGCGATTTCTGCAGATGCCATCCCGAGAAATTCGATACCCCGGTATAACGGATCTTGCCCGCGCGCACGAGATCGTCGAGCGTGGACAGCGTCTCTTCGACGGGCGTTTTCGCATCGAACCCATGCAACTGGAAGAGATCGATGTAGTCGGTCTGCAGGCGCTTCAATGCATCGTTGACGGCGTTGATGAGATGAAAGCGCGATGAACCGACGCTGTTGGGCTCGTCCGTATCGAAACGAAAGGTGGCTTTCGTCGAGATAACGGCCTTGTCGCGCCGGCCCTTGAGCGCCTCGCCCAGAATGGATTCCGACGCGCCGCGCGAATAGATGTCGGCGGTGTCGAACATGGTGACGCCAGCATCGAGACAGATGTCGATGAGCTGGCGCGCTTCGCTTACATCCGTTTGTCCCCAGGCCTGGAAGAACTCGCCTTTGCCGCCGAACGTGCCGGTGCCGAAGCTCAGCACGGGCACCTTGAAGCCCGAAGCGCCTAGATGTCGATATTCCATGGTGTGTCCTCTGAACGTTGGTCGCTTTACGTTGTGTTCGATTGACGAGACTAACCCAACGGCCGCACGCGTGCAGAACCGGCATCGGCGCACGGGCACGCTGCTTGCAAACTCCTGACGGACATGTCGCGGCGCGCTGCGGCATGCAGGCCCACATGACGGAGAACGCTTGAACGACGCCCCGATGCGCGATGCTCGCGCGAACGCAGTAACCGCAGAGAAACACGACGAATCCTTCTTCGAGCCGGGACGCAACTGCGCGAGCGTGCGTCATGCGGATCGCTTCAGCCTGCTCATCGACGGTTCCGATTATTTTCGCGTGCTGCGCGAGGCCATCACGCGTGCGGAGCGGACGGTGTTCATCCTCGGCTGGGATATCGACAGCCGCATGAAGCTCACGCCGGAAGGCTCGAACGATGGCTATCCGGAAGCGCTCGGCGACTTCCTGCATGCGATCGCAGCGGAGAAGCGCCGCCTGCGCATCTATATTCTCGCGTGGGACTTCGCGATGCTTTACGCGTTCGAACGCGAATGGCTGCCGGTCTACAAGATGGGCTGGCGCACGCATCGGCGCATCGCGTTTCAGATGGACGGCAAGCATCCGCTCGGCGGCTCGCAGCATCAGAAGCTCGTCGTGATCGACGACCGCCTCGCGTTCGTCGGCGGTCTCGATCTCACGCGCTCGCGCTGGGACACGCCGTCGCATGACCCCGACGATCCGCATCGCCGTGATGCGAACGGTGCGAAGTATCAGCCGTTCCACGACGTCCACACGATGTTCGATGGCGACGCCGCCCGCGAGATCGGCCAGCTTGCACGCGAACGCTGGTCGCGCGCATGCGGCCGGCGCCTGGCGATCCGCGCGCATCGCGCGGCGCTGCAAAACGATCCGTGGCCGCCTTCGCGCGCCGTCGATGTCGAAGACGTGCAACTCGCAATCTCACTGACGGAGCCTGCCTATCTCGGCCGACCCGCCGTGCAGCAGATCCGCACGCAATATCTCGATGCGATTGCGCGCGCCCGCCGCAGCATCTACATAGAGAATCAGTACTTCACGTCGGGGACCATCGGCGCGTCGCTTTCGGATTCGCTCGAGCGCGAAGACGGACCCGATCTCGCGATCGTCGTGCCGCGCAATCAAAGCGGCTGGCTGCAGGAAGTGACGATGGGCGTGCTGCGCGCGCGTCTGCACAAGCTCCTGAAGCAGGCGGACCGTCACGGCCGCTACCGGCTGATGTGCCCGACCGTGCCCAAGCTCGGCGAAGAGATCATCAACGTGCATAGCAAGCTGATGATCGTCGATGACGAACTGCTGATGGTCGGTTCCGCGAATCTGAACAATCGCTCGATGGTGCTCGACAGCGAGTGCAACATATCGATCGATGCCGGCGCGGACGCGCGTTTGCGACGCGCTATCGCGACGATGCGCGACACGCTGCTCGCCGAACATCTCGGCTGCGAAGTGGCGGACATCGTGCGCGAGCGCGATGCGCGTGGCGGGTTAAACGCCGCGATTCAGGCGCTTTCACGCGACCGCGACGAACATCGCACGCTGGTGCCGCTCGATCCCGAAGTGTCGCGCGAGCTCGATCAGCTCATTCCGCCCGAGGCGCTCGTCGACCCCGAAACGCCGATTGCCGCCGATGAACTCGTCGATCAGTTCGTGCCCGCGGAAAGGACACGGCCGCTCATCGGGCGCTTTGCGCTGCTCGGCGTGCTTGCGCTTCTCGTCGTCGGGGTGGCGGCCATATGGCACTGGACGCCGCTCGGCGAATACATCAACCTGAAGTCGCTGACCCAGGCGACGCGGCGCATCGACGCGCTGCCGCTCGCGCCGCTTCTCATCCTGTGCTGCTATGTCACTGCCGCCGTTATTTCCGTGCCGATCACGCTGCTGATCGCGACGACGGGCCTCGTGTTCGGCGCAGGATGGGGCAGCGCCTATGCGTTCGCGGGCACGCTGATCGCCGCTTCCATCTCGTACATGCTCGGGCAGTGGCTTGGCCGGGATGCGGTGCGCAAGGTCGCCGGGGCGCGCGTGAACCGGCTGTCCGAACGTGTGGCGCAGCGCGGCATCGTCGCGGTCGTCGTGCTGCGCCTGTTGCCCGTTGCGCCGTTTGCAATCGTGAATCTGGTCGCTGGCGCATCGCACATTCGCATGCGCGATTTCCTCATCGGCACGCTGCTCGGAATGGGCCCCGGCATTTTGTTGACGGTCGCGTTCGCGCATCAGCTGGTCGCTTCGCTGCGTCATCCGACGGTCGGCTCGTTTGCCGTGCTCATCGGCATCGGCGTGGTGCTGATCGGCGTATCGATACTGCTGCAGCGCTTCCTGGGACGTCGCGGTGATCGCAACGAGAAAGTGGCGGAAGGGGCCCCGAGCGATGCCGACAAGGCGCGCGCCAGCGACGAAGCGCAACGCGCGAGCCGCCTGCGCGAACGCGGGGTGATGCCGCGCGACAGCGCCGCGAACGCAGCGAACGCCGCCCACGCCGCCGACGATGCGTCGTCGCGCAATCACGACGAGGTCAGCTCATGACGTTGATGCACGAAGCCGGAATCGACATCGAAACGATGAGCGCGACGCGCGTGAAGGAACTGCGCATCGCGACGTACAACGTGCATGGCGCAGTGGGCATCGACGGGAAGTTCGCGCCGGAACGCATCGCCGGCGTCCTCGCGGAAATGGATGCGGATATCTTCGCGCTGCAGGAAGTGCCGCTCGGCGGCAACGGTCATCCCGATGTCCTTGACGGCCTGCAACGCATGACGGGGCTGCATGCGGTTGCCGGTCCGACTCTCGATACACCGGAGCGCCGCTATGGCAACGCGGTGCTCACGCGTTATCCGGTGCGCGCGGTGCGCACGCTCGATCTGTCGTTTCGAAGCCGCGAGCCGCGCGGCGCGCTGGATGCGGATATCGACTGCAACGGCGAACTATGGCGCGTCGTCGCGACGCATCTCGGGCTTGCATCGAGCGAGCGCCGCGCGCAAGTCGAACAGGTGCTGCAGAGCTTCGATACGCCCGCGCTGCCCGTGATCCTGCTCGGCGATCTGAACGAGTGGTTCGTCTATGGCCGCACGCTGCGGCGGCTCGTCACGCACTTTCATCGCGCACGTGCTCTGCGCACGTTTCCGACGCGCTATCCGCTCTTTGCGCTCGATCGAATCTGGGTGCATCCGGGCGAACGGCTCATGCGAGTGGACGTGCATCGCTCGCGTCTTGCGCGCGTCGCATCCGATCACTATCCGCTGATTGCGCACATTGCGCGTCGCGCATCGCGTCACGGATAAGCTGCATTGCAGTGCATCGAAAGCGATGCGATGCGCGACGAGCGGCTCGTGTGTCAGTGCTACACCACGAAAAACCCCTGAAAAACCGATATAAAAACGCAAAAGACTCGCACGAACACGTCTGCGCTATGTAGAATCCGGCGTTGATACGAACGCATCGGTGCTGACGTATTCCGATATCACTGACCAAAACAGGTAGGAGAAACATGCCGACTTCCGCAAAAACCGCTGCTAAGAAAGCCACGGCCAAGAAGGCCACGGTGAAGACTGCTGCACCGGCAAAGAAAGCAGCATCGAAGGTTGCCGCGAAGAAAGTACCCACCAAGAGCGTCGCCGTGAAGAAGACCGCGGGTGCGCTGTCGCCGATCAAGGACACCTTCACGAAGGCATCGCTCGCTGCGCATCTGGCGGATCGCGCCGAAGTCGACGTCAAGGCGGTCAAGGCCGTGTTGGTCGCGCTGGAAGACACCATCCTCGGCTCGGTTCACAAGAAGGGTTCCGGCGAGTTCACGCTGTCGGGTCTGTTGAAGATCTCGGCGCAAACTGTCCCGGCGAAGAAGAAGCGCTTCGGCAAAGACCCGTTCACCGGTGAAGAACGCTGGTTCCCGGCCAAGCCGGCAAGCGTGCGTATCAAGGCGCGCGCGCTCAAGAAGCTGAAGGACGCGGCGGCTTAAGGCTCGTTTGGCGTTCGATGGATGAAGAGGCCAGCTTCCCTTATGGGGAAGCTGGCCTTTTTGCTTTTGTCGTCGCGAAGGTCACGGCTTGTATGGTGTTGATACGCCCTTGCGATTGCCTTGCGTCGGAGGCAGATCTCGTTGTTGCAGCCTTCGGCGCACATGGATAGCCGGGAAACCGAAGCAGGTAAGGAACCCTGATGAAGTGCGCTGGACGCGGGCAAGTGAGAAAGACAGCGTGAGCGAGCGGCTCGAGTGAACAGTCATTCGTTTGCCGGCAAGCACGCCCGCCGCTCTGCCCGCAAACTCACTTCGTGTTAACCTCTGGTTTTCGCGGCTTTAACGCCGCACCTTATTGCGCGACTCACGCGCTCCCTGCATCGAAACCTTCGCCCCGCCATGCGCGGGCGCTGACATCGCTTACCCGACGCCCGATACGAACATGACGTACAGAAGTCCGCAAGTCGCCGAGTTAATGGCGCAAAGAGAATCGCTCGAAAAAGAACTTGCCGAAGCACGGCGCAAAGAAGAGCGGCTCGCGCTAATTGAAATCGTGGAGAAGATGCGCGAATACGGCATCACGCTAAACGAACTGTTGGGCCGCAAGCCCGAGACGCCGGTTGCCGCGTCCGAGGTCGCCATCAAGTACCGCGACCCGGCGAGCGGCGCAACGTGGAGCGGGCGCGGTCGCGCACCGCAGTGGATCGCCGGCAAGGATCGCGATGCGTTCCTCGCCAGCCGGCCCGCGAGCGGCGCATCGGCGCGCGCATCGCAGGCATCGCTGTTCGCGGACGAGGATTAACCGGCAGTCGCACGATGCCGGCCTGCCGCGCCGCGCTACTAAAGTGCGCCGCTTACTGCGACAACACCACCTGCGCGATCAGGCCGGTGCCGAGCGCCACGAGCAGATAATCCGCGCCTACGCCGACCCACTGATATCCGCGCGGCGGTTGATGCAGGCCGTGGCCGTGCCAGTCATCGACGACATATTGGCGATCACGATAATCCGCCGACAGACGGTCGCCCTTGCGCCAGTCGGGATGCCCGCGATCGTGGTCCGCATGCTCTTGCGGACGCGGCGCATCGTGGCCGACCATCACCGGTGCGCGTCCGGGTGCTTGATCGGGACGATGAGCGTCGCCGTGATCATTGCCATGATCGCTGCCAAGATCCGGTCCGTCATGCGACGGCTGCGCGAAAGTCGCGCTCGCCCCGAGACCCAGAGTTGCGCACAGAAGCGCCGCGATAATTCGATTCTTTTTCATCAAACACTTTCCTCGATAGCTGAATTGCCGATCGCGGCCCGGCTTGCAACGCCGATTCACGCGACCCGCCGCCACTCTAAGTGCTGGCAATGGGCGCTGCCGTGAGAATGTGTAAGTAACGCTTACTCCGTATTACCGGTGCGATAAGGCAGCCGTTTCAGCGGTCCATACATTCAGGTGAATGCGAACAATAAAAATGTTTTGCTATCGTGAATGGTCTTTCTGGCTCACCATGAAACGATTCGATAAAGCAGGGAGACGGAGATGGAAAGCACTGCGGACCTGAAGCGTTACGAGCTATTGATCGGCGGGGAGTTTGTCGCGCCGAGTGGCGGCGAGTATTCGACGAACCTCGATCCCGCGACCGAAAACGCCATCGCCTACGTGGCGCAAGGCACGTCGGCGGACGTCGATCGCGCGGTGCAGGCGGCGCGCGCCGCACTGAAACCGTGGAACGCAATCCGCGCCGCCGAGCGCGGACGCATCCTCATGCGGCTCGCCGAACTATTGCGTGAGAACCAGGAAGAATTGGCCGCGCTGGAAAGTCTCGATGCGGGCAAGCCGATCGCGGGAGTGCAGCGTCAGGACGTGCCCGCCGCCATCGATACGCTTGCCTATTACGCCGGCTGGTGCGACAAGATCAACGGTCAAGTGGTGCCCGCGCGGCCCGATGCGCTGACTTATACGGTGCGCGAACCAGTCGGCGTGGTCGGGGCCATCGTGCCGTGGAATTTTCCGTTGATGATCGGCATGTGGAAGATCGCGCCTGCGCTCGCATGCGGCTGCACGCTGATCGTGAAGCCTGCGGAAATCACGCCGCTTTCCGCGCTGATGGTCGGCCGGCTCGCGCTCGAAGCGGGCTTGCCGCCGGGCGTGCTCAACATCGTGACAGGGAAAGGCTCTGTCGTCGGCGATGCGCTCGTCGCGCATCCCGGCGTCGACAAGATCACGTTCACCGGCTCGCCGTCTGTCGGGCGCGGCATTCTGCAGGGCGCGGCGGGCAACTTCAAGCGCGTGACGCTGGAGCTCGGCGGCAAATCGGCAAACGTGATTTTCGCGGATGCCAACATCGACAGCGCCGTACGCGCCACGGCGTCCGGCATCTTCTTCAACGCGGGGCAGGTGTGTTCGGCGGGATCGCGCGTGCTCGTGCAGCGCGCCGTTTATGACGAGGTCGTCGAACGTCTCGGGCAGCGGGCGCGAAGCATCAAGCTCGGCGACCCGTCGCAACGCGAAACCAACATGGGCCCGCTGATTTCCGCAAAGCAGATGAAGACCGTGCTCGATTACGTGGACATTGGCAAGGGCGAGGGCGCATCGCTCGTGACGGGCGGCAAGCGGTCGGGCGAGCGCGGCTACTACGTCGAGCCGACCGTGTTCGCGAACGTCGAGCACGAGATGCGGATTTCGCAGGAAGAGATCTTCGGGCCGGTCGCGAGCGTGATCCCGTTCGACGACGAAGCCGACGCGCTGCGCATCGCCAACGGCACCGCGTACAGTCTGGCGGCGGGCGTGTGGAGCGCGGATATCGGGCGCGTGCATCGCATGACGGCGGAGTTGAAGGCGGGCACCGTCTGGGTCAATACCTACGGTTACACCGACGTGCGCCTGCCTTGGGGCGGCTCCGGCGATTCGGGCTTTGGCCGCGAGCACGGCGACGTGGCCATCGAGAACTTCACCGAGCCGAAAGCGGTGTGGGTGGCGTTGACGTCATGAAGGAACGATGTGGTCTCTCACGGCATGTGTCGTGAGAGACCGCAACGGACTGGAGCGTCTTCTGGAATTAATTGCGAGCGCAAGATCGCGGGGGCTGACACCTAAAAGCAAGCGCACGAAAGGGGCAGCAACCGCTGCCCCATTTTTTTGCGACCTTCCCAGCGCGATACGGAATCAGACTCCCACGCGCTGACCTTCCTCGTTCCGCGCACGCCAAAGCCGCGCGCGCTGTGTGCTGTCCTCGTACTGCACGGTATTTTGCCGGCAAGCCTCGATGGTCGAATTTTTCCGCTCGATGATCGCCTGGCAGAGAAACTCCGCGCTGTAAGCCGTCAGCAGATGCGGGCAATGCGTGCCGATGTATTGCGCGAGCTTGCCATAATCGCTGTCCGCCGATGCCAGCGAGCGATAGGTTTGCGCATCCCACCGGAACATCAGGTCCAGTTCTTCGAAAGCGGTATTGAAGGCGCAGACTTGCGCCTGAATCTCGCGGTCATCGCCAAGCGTTGAATGGATCATGATCGTCTCCTGTATGGCCGTGGGGCATGCATGGAGAATAGGCAACCTGATCCATAGAGGACAGTTAAACTTTCTTCTACTTCCTATTCGCGATCGCTTATAAGTCGGGTCTGCCCGTCTTGGCGACGATCTGCGTAATGGCTTCGATCTGCGCCGCGCCTTCTTCGACAAGAAACTCTTTGAAAGCAAGTGCGACGGGCGGCAAGCGTTTATTGTTCCGATGCACGACGAACCAGTTGAGCATCACGGGAAAACCCTCGATGTCCAGCACGGCCAGCTTGCCGACCTGCAATTCCATGCTGATCGTATGCGCCGATAAAAAGCTCACGCCCATTCCCGCAATCACGGCTTGCTTGATCGTCTCCGTGCTCGTGATTTCCATCGCGACATTGAGATTGGCGAGCCGCCCCGCAAAGCCTTCTTCCATTGAGTTCCAGGTATCCGAGCCGCGCTCACGAACGATGAACGGCTCATCGGCGAGGGCTTCCAGCGGAATGTTCTTGCGCCCGACGAGCGGATGATCCGGCGGCGCGACGATCACGTACGGATGCGGCGCAAACGATACATTGACCGTATCCATATCGCGCGGCGGCCGAACCATGACGGCTAGATCAGTGAGATTGTCGGTGAGCTGGTGCAGCAATTCTTCGCGATTGTGTACCGCCAGATTGAGCCGCACATCGGTATTGCGCCTGGTGAACGCCGCCAGCAAGCGGGGAAAGAAGTAGTCGCCCGCGCTGATCACGGCGACGTTGAGCGTGCCGCCCGAAATGCCTTTGAGACGAGCCATCGCATCGTCGGCTTCGCGGAATTGCTCAAGAATCGACCTGCTGTAATGGAGCATTTCGTTCCCGGCTGGAGTGAGGTAGATTTTCTTGCCGAGCTGCTCGAAGAGCGGCAAGCCCGCATGTTCCTCCAGTTGTTTCACCTGTGTGGATACCGCAGGCTGCGTGAGATAAAGCTCTTCCGCAGCTCGGGAAAAGCTGAGCCGGCGCGCGACCGTTTCGAAGATTTTGAGTTGACGCAGGGTGGCGTTACGCAGCACGGCGAGCCCTCATCCATTCACGATAGCTAACTTATACAATAATTTTTTTTAACTTTCCCTAATCGTTTTTCTCCCCCACGATGCCTTCACGCCTCTGGAATTTGTAAGCCAGTCGCGAAATCGCAGCACACGAAAGCCTGTAAAGGCTGCTTCAATCATCCGGACTCTATTGGGAATCGCTCGAAATGATTCTTCGATCGCCTGACGCGGATGTTGGCCAGATGTGCAACTTCATCGCCCTTCTCGATGTGCGCCGCCACGCCCGCGCCGCGCGTCCCGAACATCTTCCCTGACCGACCGCCTCGCCCGCTGGCGCACCGCGCCCGCGTTCTCGCAGTGCATCAGGCGCCGTACGAGCGCCGATTACAGATAACGGAGACAGACATGGCAAGCGCAGACACGGTTGTGTCCGGGCAATCGCACGGGCGTCATCACAACAGGTGGATTCAGCTAGCGATCGGCATTGCATGCATGGGCCTCGTCGCGAACCTGCAGTACGCCTGGACCCTTTTCGTCGTACCCATGGATGCCAAGCATCATTGGGGGCAAGCGGCGATTCAAACGGCTTTCACCATCTTCATCGTCACCGAGACGTGGCTCGTGCCCGTCGAGGGCTGGCTCGTCGATAAATTCGGGCCGCGCCCGGTCGTGATCGGCGGTTCGATTTGCGCCGCGATCGGCTGGGTCATCGACGCGCACGCGACGAGTCTCGCGCATCTGTACATCGCGGCGGTGATCGCGGGTATCGGCGCGGGCTGCGTGTATGGCACATGCGTCGGCACGGCGCTCAAGTGGTTCCCGGACAAGCGGGGACTCGCGGCGGGCCTCACGGCAGCGGGCTTCGGCGCGGGCGCGGCGGTGACGGTCATCCCGATCTCGAACATGATTCAAAGCTCGGGCTACGAACACGCGTTCATGTTCTTCGGCATCTTCCAGGGCGTGTGCATCTTCTTCCTCGCCTTGCTGCTCGTGCGCCCGAAGCCGCCCGTGAACGTGGTGCCGGCGAAGCGCGTCGTGTCGACCAAGATCGATTACACCACCGGACAGATGGTTCGCTCGCCGCTCTTCTGGGTGCTGTATCTGATGTTCGTGTTCGTCGCGGCGGGCGGCGTGATCGCCACGGCGCAGTTCGGGCCGATCGCGAAGGAATACGGCTTCGCGAAGATGCCCGTCAACGTGCTCGGCGTGACGCTGCCGCTGCTCGCGATGACGCTGTCCATCGACAATCTGTGCAACGGCTTCACGCGCCCGCTATGCGGCTTCATCTCCGACAAGATCGGCCGCGAGAACACGATGTTCATTATCTTTCTCGGTGAAGGCGTCGCGCTGCTCGGACTGATGGAGTTCGGTCATAACCCGTATCTCTTCATGCTGTTCGCGGCGATGACCTTCCTCTGCTGGGGCGAGATTTTCTCGATCTTCCCGGCGACCTGCGCCGACACCTTCGGCAGCAAGTACGCGGCTGCGAACGCGGGCACGCTCTACACAGCGAAAGGCACGGCGTCGATGCTGGTGCCGCTGGCATCGGTGCTGGCGTCGTTCGGTTCGTGGAACGCGGTGTTCATTACGGCGGCGGTGACGTCGATCGCGGCGGGACTGTGCGCCAAGTTCGTGCTCGCGCCGATGCGCAAACGCTGGATCGAGAACTCGGCCGCCGAAACGTCGGGCGATGCGTCGGTGAATGCATCGTTCCAGGCAGGCTGGCCGGAAACGTCGCGCAACACGTCGGTTCAATAAGGAAGCACGGCATGCGCGACCGTCCGCCCGGCTCCGCGCATGCGCCTTCCGTCTCGCTGCATCAATTACGATTGTTCATCACGCTCGCGCGCTATCGCAGTTTTACGCGCGTGGGCGATGAATTCGGCATCACTCAATCGGCAGTCAGCCGCGGCATCCGAGAACTCGAAGATGAAATCGCGCTGCGGCTGTTCGACCGTACGACACGCCACGTCACGCTCACCGATACCGGACGCAAGCTGCTGTCGCGCATCGCGCCGCTCGTCGAAGAACTGGAGGCCACGCTGCGGCCGCGCGCGCCGGAATCGGGCGAGCCGGGCGTCGTCAATCTCGCGTGCAGTTGCGGTTTGACGGCGAGCGTCTTGCCGCCGCTCTTCGCTTCTTGCCGGGAACGTCTTCCGGACATCACCGTCGTGCTCATGGACCGGCCGCAGAACGCCGTGCTGCAACTCGTGCGTTCCGGCGAGGCTGAACTCGGCGTTGTCATCGCGCCGGACAATCTCGACGACCTCGCGAGCGAGCCGCTCTTTGCAGACGGGCTCGCCGCTGTCGTGAGCGCGTCGCATCGACTGGCCGCGGCAGAGCGCGTGGACTGGCAGCAGTTGCGCGGCATGCCACTGCTTCTTCTCGACGATGACACCGGCAGCATCGCCGCCATCGAAGCCGCGCTGGCGCGATACGCCGTGACCGGCGCGGTTCGCCAGCGGCTCGCGCAGCCGGCGGCGGTCGCACGCATGGCCGAAGCGGGGCTGGGCATCGGCGTCCTGCCGATGCACGCCCGTACAGCCTGTGAAACCGATCGCGTGCGTTTCATCGCGCTCGCACCGGAAGAGTCGCGCACCATCATGCTCGTCCGGCGGCGCGGCCGCGCGTTGCGCGCGAGCGCGGCGAGCGTATGGTGGCACTTCATCGCATCGTCGACGCATACTCTTATCGCATCCCAGGCGATCGAAGCCTGAGCGTTCCCCGATCGATGCCGATCACAGACGCACCGCAGGCGCGGCGTGCGGGTTTCCGCTCGCTCGATTAGCCTTGTTCGGCGTGCACCTGGAATGTAGTATCTTGTATATCAGAAGGCTAAAAGCTACTTACTCCTGGAGACGAACCATGAAGATCTGCGTGTACGGCGCCGGCGCCATCGGCGGTTACATGGGAGCACAGCTTGCGCGTGCCGGAGCCGATGTCAGCTTCGTGGCGCGCGGGCCGCATCTGGCGGCAATGCAGGCGAATGGCGTTCGTCTCCGTATCGACGGGGAAGAGCACACGGTCAAGGTCCGCTGCACGAACAATCCCGCCGAACTCGGCCCGCAGGATTTCGTCATCATCGCGTTGAAGGCACATTCGGTGCCGGGCGTCGTCGATCTGATGCCGCCGCTGCTCGGTCCCGAGACGGCGATTGTCACTGCGGTGAATGGCTTGCCCTACTGGTACTTCCACGAGCACGGCGGCGAGCTGGCCGGCACGACGCTGCAAAGCATCGATCCCGGCGGCCGGCAGTGGAGCGTGTTCGGGCCGGAACGGGCCATCGGCTGCGTGCTGCTGCCCGCCGCGGAGATTGCGGAGCCGGGCGTCATCGAACATCACTACGGCAAGAAGTTTCCGATCGGCGAGCCGAGCGGGCAGATCACGCCGCGCCTGCAGGCGTTGCACGACATCATGGTCGCCGCCGACATGGAAGCGCCGATGCGCGACAACATCCGCGACGAAATCTGGCTGAAGCTGTGGGGCAACCTCTGCTTCAATCCGATCAGCGCGCTGACCCACGCCACGCTCGACGTCCTGACGAGCGATCCCGGCACGCGCGCGCTGTCCAAGGCGATGATGCTCGAAGCCAAAGCCATCGGCGACAAGCTCGGTGTCAATTTCCGCGTGGACGTGGAGCGGCGCATCAACGGCGCGGGCGCGGTCGGCGCGCACAAGACCTCGATGCTGATGGACTGCGAAGCCGGCCGTCCTATGGAAATCGACCCGCTGATTACCGTCGTTCAGGAAATAGGCCGCCTGGTGAAGATCGACACGCCGATGATCGATGCCGTCCTCGCATTGATCAAACTGCGCGAAGCAGTTAATCAAGGCACGGCGCGTGCGCTGCCCCTCCCGCAGACGCAGAAAGCGGCATAAACTGCACTCGATGGCCCCAGCGTTGTTTCTGATATACAAGATTCAAAATATGTTGCGTCCTGCTGCGACGCAACATATACTAGAGGCTCTTGAGTGATCAACCGGAGCCTTTAAATGAGCATCGCCTTGTTGGTAGTTGTCGGATTCGCGCTGGTGGCCGTGGGTGTGGGCGTTACGTTTGTGATTGCGTCGGCAGTGCCGCAGGACATGTTGCAGCGCGCACAGGATCACGGTCGCTTTGCCGGTCTCGCGGCGGACGATCGGAACGGCGGTTCGGGCAAGCGTGTTATCGCAGACCGGCCGCAAATGGGAAATCAAGCCATCAATGCCATCTGATACTCAATCCGTAGACCGGCCGGAAGTTCGGGGACTGACGCTTTCGCTGGAGCCGATCAACGCCACGGTTTCGCTGCGCGATCAGGCGTACGCGAAGCTGCGGCAGGCCATTGCGGAAGCGGACATCTACCGCTCGCGTGAAGAGATCCGTCTGGATGAAAAAGAGCTGACGGAGGCGCTCGGGGTGAGCCGCACGCCCATCCGCGAGGCCATGACGCTGCTGGAGCAGGAAGGCTTTCTGCGCACGGTGCCGCGTCGCGGTGTGTACATCTTGCGCAAGACCAAGCGCGAGATCGTCGAAATGATCCATATGTGGGCGGCGCTCGAAAGCATGGCGGCGCGCCTCGCGACGCAGCGCGCGACTGACGCGGAAATCGCCCAGTTGCGGCACATGTTCGACAACTTCCGCGACAGCACGCCCGCCGAGCACATCGACGAGTATTCGGAAGCGAACATCGCTTTCCATCAGGCGATCGTGCGGCTGTCGAAGTCGCAGATCATCTTCGATACGATCAAGAACATCTTCGTGCACGTGCGCGCCATTCGAAAGATGACGATCTCGCAGAGCGACCGCGCGTCGCGCTCGATCGTCGATCACATGCGCATCATCGAGGCGCTGGAAAGGCGCGATACCGAACTCGTCGAGCGTCTCGTCAGGCAGCATTCGCTCGACCTGGCGGCGTTCGTCGAAGCGAACTGCGATTTCCTGGACTGAGTCTGCGCCGGAGTCGGCGGTACCAATCAGAAAGGCCGCGCGGCGTTTGCCGCGCGGCCTTTCTTTTTACGTAGCGACCGCGGTTTAGCGCAGCGCACGCACCATCGTTTCACCGAGCGTGGCGGGAGAATCGGCGACATGGATGCCTGCCGCCCGCATCGCGTCGATCTTTGCGCTGGCGGTCCCCGACCCGCCCGAAATGATCGCGCCCGCGTGACCCATGCGCCGTCCCGGCGGCGCGCTCGTTCCGGCGATGAACCCGACGACAGGCTTCTTCGTCTTCGCATCCTTCAGGAACTGCGCGGCTTCCTCTTCCGCCGATCCGCCGATTTCACCGATCATGATGATGCCCTCGGTCGCGTCGTCCGCAAGAAACAGCTCGAGGCAATCGATGAAGTTCGTGCCATTCACCGGATCGCCGCCAATGCCGATGCACGTCGTTTGCCCGAGCCCGGCGGCCGTCGTCTGCGCCACCGCCTCGTAAGTGAGCGTGCCCGACCGCGATACGACGCCGATCTTCCCCGGCTGATGAATATGCCCCGGCATGATGCCGATCTTGCATTGCCCCGGCGTGATGACGCCCGGGCAGTTCGGACCGACCAGACGGCTCTTCGATCCAGCGAGCGCGCGCTTCACGCGCAGCATGTCGAGCACCGGTATGCCTTCCGTGATGCAGACGATGAACGGCACTTCCGCGTCGATGGCTTCGAGGATCGCATCGGCGGCGAAGGGCGGCGGCACGTAGATCACGGACGCGTCCGCGCCGGTCCGGGCGACGGCGTCCGCCACCGTGTCGAACACGGGCAGGTCGAGATGCGACGTGCCCCCCTTGCCCGGCGTGACGCCGCCGACCATGCGTGTACCGTAGGCAATCGCCTGCTCCGAATGGAACGTGCCCTGCGCGCCGGTGAAGCCCTGGCAGATCACCTTCGTATCTTTATTGATGAGAACGCTCATTTGGACTCTCCCACGGCAACGGCGGAAACGATTTTGTCGGCGGCATCGGCGAGATTTTCGGCGGGGATGATCGCGAGACCCGATGTGCGGAGAATCTCGCGGCCCGCGTCGACGTTGGTGCCCGCGAGACGCACGACGAGCGGCACGTGCAGATCGATTTCCCGCGCCGCCGCCACGACGCCTTGCGCGATGACGTCGCACCGCATGATGCCGCCGAAAATGTTGACGAGAATTCCGCGCACTTTCGGATCGCGCAGGATCAGCTTGAACGCCGTCGCGACGCGCTCTTGCGTCGCGCCGCCGCCGACGTCCAGGAAGTTGGCCGGCTCGCCGCCGTAGAGCTTGATGATGTCCATCGTCGCCATCGCGAGGCCTGCGCCGTTCACCATGCAGCCGATGTTGCCGTCGAGCTTCACGTAGTTCAGCCCGTGTTTCGCGGCTTCGATTTCCGCCGGGTCTTCCTCGGCCTCGTCGCGCAAGGCTTCGATGTCCGGGTGCCGGTACAGCGCGTTGTCGTCGAAATTCAGCTTGGCGTCGAGCGCGATGACATCGCCCGAGCCGGTCACGACGAGCGGATTGACTTCGACGACCGACGCATCAAGATCGACGAACGCCTGATACAGCGCCGCGATGAACTTCGACGCCGCCCCGACCTGCTTGCCGGATAGCCCGAGCCCGAACGCGATCTGCCGCGTGTGAAACGGCTGCAGGCCCGTCGCGGGATCGATCGCTACCTTGAGGATTTTCTCCGGCGTGCGGTGCGCCACTTCTTCGATCTCCATCCCGCCTTCCGTCGACGCCATGATCGTGATGCGCGAACTGGCGCGATCGACCAGCATGCCTAGATACAGCTCGCGTGCGATGTCGCAGCCTTCTTCGATATAGAGGCGCTTCACTTCCTTGCCCGCCGGCCCCGTCTGTTTCGTGACGAGCACCGACGACAGCATCTTGCGGGCGTTCTCGCGCACGTCATCGACCGATTTCACGACGCGCACGCCGCCCTTGCCATCGGGATCGTTCGAGAAGCGCCCGGCGCCGCGGCCTCCTGCGTGAATCTGCGATTTGACGACCCAGACCGGGCCGCCCAGCGCGCGCGCGGCGTCGGCGGCCTCTTGCGCATCGAAGGCGACGCGGCCCTGCGGGACCGCAACGCCGTACTTTCGCAGCAGCGCCTTCGCCTGATATTCGTGGATGTTCATTGCGTCTCCTTTTGTGATGGCTGTGGCGCGGGAAAAGTGCGGGGCGTTCGCGCTGGTATGTGATATATCACATTTCAGGCGGCATTAAAAAGGCTTCGGCGGGAGTTAGGAATGCTGCAGCGCAGCGTGAAACAAGCGGGAGCGCAATCGGAAAAGGCAGAACGCCATTGATGCGCCGCATCACAGGGTTTTCGCCCCTGCCGGACGCTTGAACTAATACTGTGTGTGGAATATTGTATATCACAGACACCGGGCGGCAGCGCGACGCCTCGTGATCGCACACAACCCCCATCGAGGAGGAGACAACAATGTCCGAAGTCGTCAGCAGCCGTCCCGAAGTCGCTCCGGCCACCACCACCGCCGAAGACACGCTCAAGCAGAAGACTCGCGGCGCGGGCGTCGTTTCGGGCGGCCACCTGGTCGCGCGAGCGCTCAAGAACGAAGGCGTCGATACGATCTTCACGCTGTGCGGCGGCCACATCATCGATATCTACGACGGCTGCGTCGATGAAGGCATCCGCATCATCGACGTGCGTCACGAGCAAGTCGCCGCGCACGCCGCCGATGGCTATGCGCGTCAGACCGGCAAGCTCGGCTGCGTCGTCACGACGGCCGGTCCCGGCTGCACGAACGCGGTCACGGGCGTCGCGACGGCGTTCCGCTCGGAAAGCCCGATCATCCATATCGGCGGGCAGGGCGCGCTCACGCAACACAAGATGGGTTCGCTGCAAGACCTGCCGCACGTCGACATGATGGCGCCGATCACGAAGTTCGCCGCGACCGTGCCGAGCACCGAGCGCGTCGCCGACATGATCTCGATGGCCGCCCGCGAAGCGTTCAACGGCGCGCCCGGCCCGGCGTATCTGGAGATTCCGCGCGACGTGCTCGACCGTGAAATCGACGTCACCAAGGCCGTGATCCCGCAGCCGGGGCGCTATCGCGCATCGACGAAATCGGTCGGCGATCCGCAGGACATCGAAAAACTCGCCGATCTGCTCGTCAACTCCGAGCGCCCGGCGATTCTGTACGGTCAGCAAGTGTGGACGGCGCGCGGTCACGAGGAAGCCATCGCGCTGCTGCGCGGCCTCGACATTCCCGGCTATTTCAACGGTGCGAGCCGCGGCTTGCTGCCGCCGGGCGACCCGCATCACTTCGACCGCACGCGCTCGCAGGCTTTCGCGAAGGCGGACCTGATCGTGATCGTCGGCACGCCGTTCGATTTCCGCATGGGTTACGGCAAGCGCATCAGCAAGGATCTGAAGCTGGTGCAGATCGACATGGATTACCGCACGGTCGGCAAGAACCGCGATATCGATCTCGGCCTGGTCGGAGATCCGGGCGCGATTCTCGGCGCGGCGCTGCAGGCGGCGAGCGGGCGTCTCAAGAACGACAAGCGCCAGTCGCGCCAGGCCTGGATGCGCGAACTCGCGGCGGCGGAAGAAACCGCGACCGCCAAGCTGATGCCGCTCTTCACGTCCGACTCGAGCCCGATCCATCCGTACCGCGTTGCGCACGAGATCAACCAGTTCCTGAGCGACGACACGATCTATATCGGCGATGGCGGCGACGTCGTCACGATCTCCGCGCAAGCCGTGCGTCCGCGCCGCCCCGGCCAGTGGATGGACCCCGGCGCGCTCGGCTCGCTCGGCGTCGGCACCGGCTTCGCGATCGCGGCGGGCCTCGCCAATCCCGAGAAAGAAGTACTCTGCTATTACGGCGACGGCGCGTTCTCGATGACCTCGTTCGACATGGAAACGGCCAATCGTTTCGGCGTGCCGTATATCGCGGTTATCGGCAACAACTCGGCGATGAACCAGATCCGCTACGGCCAGCTCGCCAAGTACGGGCAGGAGCGCGGCAATGTCGGCAACCTGCTGTCGGACGTGCCGTACGGACGCTTCGCGGAAATGCTCGGCGGCTACGGCGAGGAAGTGTACGAAGCGTCGAAGATCGCGGGTGCGTTGCAGCGGGCGCGCGAGTCGATCGCCAAAACGGGCAAGAGCGCGGTCATCAACATCTGGGTCGATCCGACTGTGTATGCCCCCGGCACGATGGCGCAGACGATGTACAAATAAACGTAGAACCTATAAACGTCGCAAGAGAGACTGGAGACAGCCATGACGGTGAACACTTCTGGCAAGGCGCTGGACGGCGTGCGCATTCTCGACTTCACGCACGTCCAGTCGGGCCCGACCTGCACGCAGTTGCTCGCGTGGTTCGGGGCTGACGTGATCAAGGTGGAGCGCGCGGGCGCGGGCGACATCACGCGGGAACAACTGCGCGATATCCCCGACGCCGACAGCCTCTACTTCACGATGCTCAACCACAACAAGCGGTCGATCACGATCGACACGAAGAACCCCGAAGGCAAGAAGGTGCTCGAAACGCTCGTCAAGAAGTGCGACGTGCTCGTCGAGAACTTCGCGCCGGGCGCGCTCGATCGCATGGGCTTCACGTGGGAGCGTATCCAGGAGTTGAATCCGCGGATGATCGTCGCGTCCGTCAAGGGCTTCGGGCCGGGGCCGTACGAAGACTGCAAGGTCTATGAGAACGTCGCGCAATGCGCGGGCGGCGCGGCATCGACCACGGGTTTCGACGATGGCCCGCCCGTCGTCACCGGCGCGCAGATCGGCGATTCGGGCACCGGCTTGCATCTCGCGCTCGGCATCGTCACGGCGCTGTATCAGCGCAACCAGACGGGGCGCGGCCAGAAAGTGCTCGCGGCGATGCAGGACGGCGTGCTCAACCTCTGCCGCGTGAAGCTGCGCGACCAGCAGCGGCTCGAGCGCACCGGCGTGATGAAGGAGTATCCGCAGTTCCCGAACGGCACCTTCGGCGAAGCGGTGCCGCGTGCGGGCAACGCATCCGGCGGCGGTCAGCCGGGCTGGATTCTCAAGTGCAAGGGCTGGGAAACCGATCCGAACGCGTACATCTACTTCATCACGCAGGCGCCGGTGTGGGGCGAAATCTGCAAGGTGATCGGCAGGGAGGAATGGATCGACCATCCCGACTACAAGACGCCGAACGCGCGCCTGCCGCACCTGAAGGACATCTTCGCCGAGATCGAACGCTGGACGATGACGAAGACCAAGTTCCAGGCGATGGAAATCCTGAACAAGCACGACATCCCGTGCGGCCCGATCCTCTCGATGAAGGAAATCGCCGAGGAGCCGTCGCTGCGAAAGACGGGCACGGTCGTAGAAGTCGATCATCCGGTGCGCGGCAAGTACCTGACGGTCGGCAATCCGATCAAGCTGTCGGACAGCCCGACCGAAGTCGTCCGCTCGCCGCTGCTCGGCGAGCATACCGAGGAAGTCATGGCCGAACTTGGCTACTCGCCCGACCAGATCGCCACGCTGAGAAGTCTCGGCGCGATCTGACCCACGCCTCATTCGATGTTGTGACGCCGCCGCCTCCGGTCGAGGGGCGGCGCGAACCGGCACGCCCCTACACACGGAGACATTTCAAATGAACAGCACCGTTGTCCAGGAACGCAGCGAAGCGCGCAACGAATCCACGCATGCCACCAACGTCGTGCCGCTGCATGCGAGCGATGCGAAACGCCGCGTCGCCGAGATTTTCGACCGCGTGAAAGCCGAGGGCCGCACGTCGCTGACCGCGCCGGAAGGCAAGCTCGTCTGCGATGCCTACGGCATTTCCGTGCCGCAGGAAGGCGTCGCGACCAGCGCGGACGATGCGGCGAAGCTGGCGTCGTTCATCGGCTTTCCGGTGGTGCTGAAGATCGTGTCGCCGGAAATCCTGCACAAGACGGAAGCGGGCGGCGTGCTTGTCGGCGTGAAGAACGAGGCCGATGTCCGCGCCGGCTACGCGTCCATCATCGAGAACGCGAAGAAGTACGATGCGAACGCGACGATCATCGGCGTGCAGGTGCAGCAGATGGTCGGCGCGGGCCAGGAAGTGATCATCGGCGCGGTGACGGACCCGTCGTTCGGCAAGCTGATCGCGTTCGGTCTCGGCGGCGTGCTGGTCGAAGTGCTGAAGGACGTGACCTTCCGACTCGCGCCGGTGACGCGTGAAGAAGCGGCGTCGATGCTCGACGGCATCCAGGCCGCCGAAGTCCTGCGCGGCGTGCGCGGCGCGCAGCCCGTGGATCGCGAGGCGCTCGTCACGCTGGTCGAGCGCGTGTCGCGCCTCGTCGACGACTTCCCGCAAATCTCCGAGATGGACCTGAACCCGGTTTTCGCGAGCCCGGGCGGCGCGGTGGCGGCGGACGTGCGGATCGTGATGGACTTCGAGCCGGCCGCGCCGCGCTATCGTCCGACGCAGGAGCAGATCGTCACGCAGATGAACCGCATCATGAAGCCGGATGCGGTCGCGGTGATCGGCGCGTCGAACGAGGACGGCAAGATCGGCAATTCGGTGATGAAGAATCTCATCAACGGCGGCTATCAGGGGACGATCTATCCGATCCACCCGAAGGCCGACGAGATCATGGGCCGCAAGGCGTACAGGAGCGTGAAGGACGTGCCCGGCGTGATCGATGTCGCCGTGTTCGCGATTCCGGCGAAGTTCGTCGCGCAGGCGCTGGTCGAAGTGGGCGAGAAGAAGATTCCGGGTGCGGTGCTGATTCCGTCGGGCTTCGCGGAGACGGGCAATCACGAAGGCCAGGAAGAGATCGTGAAGATCGCGCGCCAGTACGACATCCGCATGATGGGGCCGAACATCTACGGCTTCTATTACACGCCGAAGAACCTCTGCGCGACGTTCTGCACGCCGTATGACGTGAAGGGCAAGGCGGCGCTGTCGTCGCAGTCGGGCGGGATCGGCATGGCGATCATCGGCTTCTCGCGCTCGGCGAAGATGGGCGTGTCGGCGATCGTCGGGCTCGGCAACAAGAGCGATATCGACGAGGACGATCTGCTCACGTTCTTCGAGCAGGACGACAACACCGAGATCATCGCGCAGCACTGCGAGGACCTGAAGGATGGCCGCGCGTTCGCGGAAGCGGCGAAGCGCGTATCGAAGAAAAAGCCGGTCGTCGTGCTGAA
The DNA here is from genome assembly GCF_000698555.1 of Caballeronia grimmiae. Classification (GTDB taxonomy): domain Bacteria; phylum Pseudomonadota; class Gammaproteobacteria; order Burkholderiales; family Burkholderiaceae; genus Caballeronia; species Caballeronia grimmiae. The sequence continues at coordinate 28,684 of NZ_JFHE01000022.1, forward strand.
GGCGGGGCGCACGAGTCTCGGCGCACGCGCGGCCAGTTCCCACACCGGCGCGCTCGCGGGCAACGACAAGATTTACGAGGACGTGTTCCAGCAATGCGGCGTGATCCGCGCCCGCTCGCTGCGCGATCTGCTCGAGTTCGCACGCGGCATTCCGAAGCTGCCGACGCCCAAGGGCGAGAACGTCGTCATCATCACGGGCGCGGGCGGATCGGGCGTGCTGCTGTCGGATGCGTGCGTCGACAACAATCTGTCCTTGATGACGATGCCCGACGATCTCGACGCCGCGTTCCGCAAGTTCATTCCGCCGTTCGGCGCGGCGGGCAATCCGGTGGACATCACCGGCGGCGAGCCGCCGAGCACGTACAAGAACACGATCAAGCTCGGGCTTCAGGACGACCGCATCCATTCGATCATTCTCGGCTACTGGCACACGATCATCACGCCGCCGATGGTCTTCGCGAAGCTCGTGATCGAAGTGAAGGAGGAGATGAAGGCGCTCGGCATCGAGAAGCCGATCGTCGCGTCGCTCGCCGGCGACGTGCAAGTGGAGGAAGCTGCCGAGTATCTTTACGAGCACGGCGTTCCGGCGTATGCGTATTCGACCGAATTGCCGGTTGCGGTGCTCGGCGCCAAATATAAGTGGGCGCGTGGGGCGGGTTTGATCTGACGTGAAACGAGGGAGCGCGGCCCGCGCTCCCTCACACAACCAAGGATGCTTCAGTGACCACCTGGATACGCTTTCGCGACGGCGACGGACGCATCGGCTTCGGCACGCTAGATCCGCATTCGGGACGCGTCGTGCAGCACGACGGCGCGCTTTTCGATCGACCGCGCCCGACCGACATCAGCTTCGCCGCCGACGATCTCACGCTGCTAGCGCCGTGCGAGCCCAGCAAGATCGTCGCGCTGTGGAACAACTATTACGCGTTGTCGCAGAAACTCGACAAGGCGCCGCCGCAGCATCCGCTCTTTCTCATCAAGCCGCCGATGTCGGTCATCGGGCCGAGCGAGGCGATCAGGCGTCCGCGCAGCTATCACGGCAAGATCGCGTATGAGGGCGAGCTTGGCATCGTGATTGGCAAGACGGTGTCGGGCGCGTCGGTGGAGGAGGCTGAAGACGCGATCTTCGGCTATACCTGTGTGAACGATGTCACCGCGATCGAACTGCTGCAGGAAGATCCGAATTTCGCGCAGTGGTGCCGCTCGAAGGGCTTCGATACCTTTACGTGCCTCGGGCCGGCGATCGTGCGCGGTTTCGACTGGCGCAGCGCGACGCTGACGACGACCGTCGATGGCGTCGAACGGCAGAACTATCCGCTCGACGACATGATCTTCTCGCCCGCCGAGCAGGTCAGCCTGATTTCACACGACATGACGCTCGTTCCTGGCGATGTCATCGCGTGCGGCACGTCGGTCGGCGTCGGCTCGATCAAGGACGGGGCGCGCGTGGATGTATCGATTGCGGGGATCGGCACATTGTCGAACGTGCTCGCCGTCTAGCGAAGCACTCCAGGCGCACGCGCAAAACGCGCAGAAACGACAAAGCCGGCGCACGAGGGCGCCGGCTTTGCATTTTCGACTGCATGCGCCGGCGGGCGGCGCATCGCACGATCAGCGATCGCGATTCCACAACGCGCCGAGCAGGAAGCCAACGGCAGCCGCAATCAGCACGCCGTTGATCGGCTGATCGGAGACGGCCGAACGCACGTTGTCGATCGTCTGACCGTAGGTCTGCTGCAGCGAGCCCAACGCCTGCCGCGCCTTGCCCTCTACCTGCGTGCCGGCATCGCCCGTCAGCGCCCCGACCGCGTCCTGCACCTTGCCGACTACGTTTTGCGCCGTGCCTTCCACTTGATCTTGCACCATGGTGCCTCCCATTCTGGTTGATGCGGTTTGCGTTGAAATTGCCTCGAAACTGCGTCGAACTGCTTCGATTCAACCGGCAGCGCCGGAACGGACGATAGAGCACGCTTCGTGCCCGGCGCATCAATCACGCTTCACGCCGGGCCGATCAGATGGTTCACCAGCGCGAGAAGCTCGTCAATCGAAAACGGCTTGCGGCGAAACTGCGTGTGCGGGTGATCGACCGCGGGCGCGTGCGCGGCGGCGCTCATCAGGATTACCGGCACCTTGCTCAGCGTTTCGCTCGCGGCCAGATCGCGGATCAGTTCGACGCCGTCCTTGTGGGGCATCATCCAGTCGGTGATGACGAGATCGGGCGCGCTCAAGTTGGCGGCCTCGAGCGCGACGCGTCCGTTGAATGCGGTGATCACCTCGTAGCCCTCCATTTCGAGCACGAGCCGCCACGTGGTCAGGATGTCGAATTCGTCGTCGACGACGAGGATCTTTTTCATGCGCGCGCGCCGGGGTCCGACACGGAGATCGCGGGCGAGAGCGACGGATGGCCGGACAGGATGCCCGTCGGCCCGATGAACCCTTCGATGATATGCAGCCCGTCCGAGTCGATCGTGAGCCGGCGGATCCCCGTATCGTGCGGGCCTTCGCGCTGCTTCACGATCGTCACCATGCGATGAAGCGCCGAATTGAGTTCGACGTAGCGCATGAGCACGATGTTCTCGGTCATCGCGGAGGCGCGCAGCGTCGCGGGCGCGCCGAATTCGTTGTAAAGCGGCAATTCCTCGGTCAGCACCGTCGTCACGCCGATATTGCGAAGACGCTGCGTCAGCGCGTTGATGAAGAGGCCAAAACGCTCGCTGCGGTTCGCCGACTGCAGAAAGCCGTCGATGCCGTCCACCACGAGCCGCGACGCATTCGTGCGCGTGACGACGGCGATCAGCTCGGCGGCGAGCTCGTCGATGGCGAGTTCCACCGCGGAATGCCAGTGGATCGCGAGCCGCCCGTCCTTAACGGCATCTTTCAGGTCGATGCCGACTCCTCGCGCTTTCGCGAGTAGCCGCTCCGGGGACTCATAAATGCCGAAGTAAACACAGCGTTCGCCGCAATCGGTGCCCGCCTGCAGAAACTTGAGCGCGAGCAGCGTCTTGCCGACACCCGATGGCCCGACGAGCGTGGTCGTGGAGCCGCGCATCACGCCGCCGCCGAACATGCGGTCGAAGGTCGGAAGCGCGAATTCGAGCCTGCCCTCGAGGTGGCACGGCGCGCCCGCCCGTTCGGACGTGGCTTCGAGCCGCGGGAACGCGACAAGCCCGTTCCCCGTGATGTTGAAGAAATGCTTGCCGAGCAGATGATCGCGGGCGCGCAGCTTGTGGACTTCGATTTCGCGCGCGCGCCGCATCCCGTTGTTGAAGCGGTTCAGCTCGATGAGCCCGTCGACCAGCGTGTGTTCCGGATGCGGCTCGTTGCCCGAGAGCGGCGCGAGCACCAGCGTCGTGCAGCGCGCCGCGCTCACGAACGCCGACAACTCGTGGATGAACTGCGAAAGCTCCAGCTCCGTGGAACTGAACTCGCGCGCGCTGCGAAAGCCGTCGATGACCATGAAGCGCGGACGGCTCGTCTTGATCGTCGCGGCGATCAGCGAAAGAAATCCGGAGAGACCGTCGCGCATCAGTTCGTGATAACCGCTCACGAACAGCATGCGGTCCGAGATGGCGTCGGCGTCGTAGAACGACAGTCCGCGCAAATGCGACAGCAGCTTCGTATGCGACTCGGCGATGAGCGTGATGTACAACACCCTGTCGCCGTTCTTGACGCGGTGGAAGCCGATCTGCGACGAAAGGATCGTCTTGCCCGCGCCGGCCATGCCTTCAATCAGATAGAGCCCGCCTTCGACCAGGCCGCCGCCGAGAATGTGGTCCAGGCCCGGGACACCCGTCGTCACGTTGCCGTCGCTGGCGGTCGGCTGCGGCGATGGATCAGGCGGGAGAATGTTGTCTTCGCTCATGGGAATTTCGTTTTTACTCGGCGAACCGCCTTTTCAAGATGGCGAATTATCGCTGACGAGAGTCAAGCTGTCGCCGTAAATACGCGAATTCACTCGTCGCAAAGCCTATTCGTGCGTGCGTTCCGGCGCAGACGGCACCGGCGAGAGGCGACGCCACGATGACCCGTGGTTCGAATGCGCCGCATGAATCGCGCCCGCAGTCGCGCAATATTGCGGTTCGTCACATACAGCGCATTTTGAGATGTTTCTCATGGGCGGCGGACGGCCGCGCTGCTGAAATAGCGGGCGTTGCTTCTCCTGGACGCCGTGTGTTTCCGGCGTCTGTCCCGGCGCGCCGCGCCAGTCATTGCCTTCTAAGCCATGCACCGTTCGCATCCGATCCTGGGCGCTGTCGCGCTCGCCGCCTGTCTCGCTTCTTCGTTGTTGTTCTCGCCGGTCTCATCGCATGCGGCGGAGCCGTTGATCGACCCTCACATGCTGTCGGCCGCTCCGTTCAGCTTTCAGGCCGACCGGGCTATTTTCTCTCGCATGTCGCCCCCGCCGTCGGATTCGCGCATTTTCTCGCCGCGTGAATCCCTGAAACTGAATGAGTCTTCGCAGTTTTCTCAAGCGGATACGCGGCGCCGTCAATCGCTTTGAGATTTCCGGCCGCGATTTCGGCAGGTTTTCGGTCAGGGCACGACGCGAATTGTCGACGTTAGAAATACTTCGAAAAATTGGGATTTGTCTGCTGCGATCGGCCTGTTCGCCCTTGCTAGAATCGCCCGGCTTTGGAATGGCCCGCCTCGCAGCCGCGGCGGGTAACGCAAGGCATCGTCCTCAATGTAAAGCGCGTGTCATCCCAGGCTCGTTGCCCTACCTGACTAAATCCGAGATGTTCAATAAATCCGTTGCCGCTGTACTTGCAGTCGCTGCCGTGCTTTCCGGTTGCGCGTCCAATTCCGGGCCTACTTTCAACATCCAGCAGATCAAGACGTCGAGCGGACAGTCCGCTTTCCGCGCCGAATGCTATGGCCTCTTCGAGAACGGCGGCGCCTGCATGCAGGCCGTCAAGAAGGCTTGCGGCAACCAGCCGTACACGCTGTTGCAAAGCGTCGAAGGCACGCAGGCGCCGGGCGATGCGCGCTCGGTGATCTTCACCTGCGGCACGCCGGCTCCGGCTCCGGTCGCTCAGTCCACGCCGCAGGCAGTTGTTGCCGCCGCTGCTGCACCCGTCGCCGCGCCGGCCCGCAAGGTTACGCTCGACGAAAAGACGAACTTCGCGTTCGATAGCGCCCAACTGACGCCGAAGGCCAAGCGCATTCTCGACAAGGTCATCGCCGACGGCCGCGACGTGACTTTCTCTTCGGTCACGGTCCAGGGCTTCACCGACGCTGTCGGCTCGGATGCGTACAACATCGCGTTGTCGGAACGCCGCGCGCAGTCCGTGCTCGGTTATCTGAAGAGCCACGGCCTCCAGTCGAAGGCGTTTGCGACGCAGGGCTACGGCAAGTCGCGCCCGGTTGCATCGAATGCGACGAGCGACGGCCGCGCAGAAAACCGTCGCGTGGAAATCGTGCTGACGCAATAAGCCGCATCGACGGCGCAAGATAAAAGCTCGCGGGCCGCAAGGTCCGCGAGCTTTTTTATTACGTGTTCAGAAGAGAAGAAGCTGTTCGCGGCCCGGTCCGCCTTCGAGCGTGAGCAGCGAACGCTTGCGATCGACGCCGCCCGCGTAACCCGTCAACTCGCCGTCGCCGCCGATCACGCGATGACACGGCACGATGATCGCCACCGGATTGCGCCCGTTTGCGCCGCCAACGGCCCGCGATGCGCCCGACGGCAAGCCCAGCCGCCGCGCGAGATCGCCATAGGTCCAGGCATCGCCGAAAGGAATGCGGCTCAACAATTCCCAGACCTGTTGCTGGAATATGGTCCCGTGCAGCCGGAACGGCACCGAGAACGCCCGGCGCTCCCCCGCGAAGTATTCGGCGATCTCTTCCTGCGCCTGAGCGATCACGCGAGGGGCAGGGCGGTCCGCGTCAGGCATCGCTTGCGGGACGCCCTTCGGAAAATGCTTCTGTCCGACGAAGAACAGCCCGGTCAGATGCTCGTCCTCCGCGCGGTAGAGAATGGGCCCGAGCGGACTCGGGCTGACACGGAGGTCGATCACGTCAGATGAACGGATTGTCCGCGGTTCCGGTCGGCGCGGGCGGCTCGTCGGCGAGCTTCGCAGGCAGATCCGGCGCGCTCTCGAGCGCCGCGACGATCGCACCCAGCGCCTCGTGAAGCGCCTTCGCGGCGGCCAGCCCGGCCTTGTCCCGCGCGATGGTCAAATCGCCGCTGATGGTCACGCGCGTCGTGCCGTTGACGATGTTGATGGCGTCGCCCGCGATGTTCATCGCGTCGGTATCGTTGGCAAATGGCTTAAACACCTCTTAGTCCTCCAATTCGTTTGTCTTTCAGTGCATCGGGGATGCCGGGGAACGCGAGACCGCTCATCGCTTCGAGCTCGCGCACGGTTTTCATCGTATAGGTTTTGGTCGGCGTGTTCTCGACGACGACCGCGAACGCGATCTGCCGTTGCGGCAGATACACCACCTTGTACAACTGCGTGGGCACGAGCACGCGCGATTCGCCGATCGTCTGCAATTGCCGGCCAGAAAACAGCGGCCCGGTCACGACGTACGCCTCGCCCGATTCTTCCGTGAGGCGGCGCACCGCTTCCTCGATGCGCGACCAGATGCTCCGGTTGTTCGACGGGTCCTGCGGCACGATGTTCGCCAGCGAGAACGATTCGGCCATCCCTTTCTTCGTCGCGCGATCGCCTGCGGGGCTCATGTGACCGCGATCGTAGCCGCTGCGCTTGTAGTCGTCGAGTTGGGCGCTGTCGCCGGGCGGCAGCCGCTTGTCGACGAAAAAGCGGTTGGTGCGCGTGTTGTCTTTGGCGTCATCGACGCTCTTTGCCGTCAGATGTTCCGCCGACCACAGCGGCCCGTGCGTGATGCCCGAATGAAGGAGCGCGAAGTCGGAGTAGCAGATTTCCTGCGCCGACGCGCGCATCTTCGAATTGGTGACGACCGGCGCGAGGCCGCCCGGGCTGAACTGCGGGCAGTCGCTCGCGAACGCGCTGATGCACGCGGCGCCGAGAAGGGCGGCGACGAGCGCCTTGATGCTTGCTTGCATGCTTGAAAGTCCGAACTGAATGCGACGCTTGATACGTTGTGATAACCCGCCGGTGCGCTGCATTCGACACGCGGCCAGCGAGGCGGCACAGTATAAAGGCTGCGCGACGGCATCGAAACGCAAGCGGCGGCTGCGAGTTAGAATCGCTGGGGCCTCCATCATTCCGAAAAAGCACGCCCATGAAGCCTCGTTTGATTCGATCGATCCTGCTTTCGATAGCCTCGTGCATCGCGCTGACGGTCGCGCCGTATGCGTCCGCTGACGATGCGGCGCAGGCGCCCGCCAGCAACGACGGTCCCGCGTATGGCCCCGAACTGCAAGGCTTCGACTATCCGTACCCGGTTGCGCGATTCGCGTTCACGTCGCAGCGTCAGGTCGTGCGGATGGCTTATATGGACGTGCATCCTGCGCATCCGAACGGGCGTACCGCCGTGCTGCTGCACGGCAAAAACTTCTGCGCGGCGACGTGGAAGCAGACCATCGATACGTTGAGCGATGCCGGTTATCGCGTGATCGCGCTAGATCAGATTGGCTTCTGCAAGTCCACCAAGCCCGAGCGCTATCAATACAGCTTCCAGCAACTCGCGCGCAACACGCATGCGCTGCTCGCGGCGCTCGGCGTGAGCCGTCCGGCGCTCATCGCGCATTCGACGGGCGGCATGATCGCGGTGCGCTATGCGCTGATGTATCCGCGCGAGACGGAGCAACTGGTGCTCGTCAATCCGATCGGACTCGAGGACTGGAAGGCGAAGGGCGTGCCGTCGATTTCCATCGACGACTGGTATGCGCGCGAATTGAAGACGAGCGCCGACGGTATCCGCCGCTACGAGATGAACACGTACTACGCGGGCCACTGGCGCGACGATTACGAGCCTTGGGTGCAGATGCTTGCGGGGATGTATCGCGGGCCGGGCAAGAGTATCGTCGCGTGGAATTCGGCGCTGCTATACGACATGATTTATACGCAGCCCGTGGTGTATGAGTTCGAGCAGTTGCGCGTGCCGACGTTACTGTTGATTGGCGACAAGGACACGACCGCGATCGGCAAGGACCTCGCTCCGCCGGAAATTCGCGCGACGCTCGGCCGCTATCCCGAACTCGCGAAGCTGGCGAAGGAGCGCATAGAAGGGGCACGGCTCGTCGAGTTTCCGGAACTGGGGCACGCGCCGCAGATGCAGGACCCGCAGGCGTTTCATAAGGCGCTGTTGGATGGGCTCGCCGCGTCGCCGTCCAGAGCGGAATAGTCACGCCCGTCCACCCCCGCACGACGCCCGCTCGATCGACGGCAACTGCATCCACAGCGTGACGCCTCGCGCCACCATGAACGCGGTGAGCGCGAGCCATAGCCCGTGATTGCCGAGCGGACCGGCGAGCGTCCACGCGGCGAGCAAGTACACCGCGAGCGAGACGGCCATCGCCTTCATCAGTTCGCGCGTGCGCGTCGCGCCGATAAACACGCCGTCGAGCTGAAATCCCGCGACGGATGCGAGCGGCAGAATCGCGGCCCACGGCAGATAGCGCATTGCCGCTTCGCGCACGACGGCCTGATCCGTCAGCCGCTCGATGATCCATTCCCCACTGATCCAGTAGACGATGGAAAACCCCGCTGCGCCGATGGCCGACCACAGCATCGTCACCCTGACGGCCTGGCGAAACGCGTGCCGGTCACGCGCGCCCGTCGCCGCACCGACGAGCGCCTCCGCCGCATGCGCGAAACCATCGAGCCCGAAGGCCAGGAAGGTCTGAAAGTTGAGCAGGAGCGCGTTCGCTGCGAGGACGGCATCGCCCTGACGCGCGCCCATGTGCGCGAACCAGCCATAGGAACCGAGCAGGCAGAGCGTGCGCACGAAGATGTCGCGATTGATCGCGACGAGGCGGTGGATCGCGCGGAGATCGAAGAGCGTGGCAAGCGCGAGGGGCGGCAGGCCGCGTTCACGCAAGCGCCAGAGAATCGCTGCACCGAGCGCGAAGCCGCCGAAATCCGCGAACGCGGTCGCCGCGCCGATGCCCGTGATTCCCCAGCCAAAGCGATACACGAACAGCAGCACCGCGACGATATTCACCGCGTTGATGAACACCTGCGTGACGAGCGCGAGCCGCACGCGCTGGCAGCCGAGCAGATAGCCGAGCACCGCGTAATTGCCGAGCGCGAACGGCGCGGCCCAGATGCGCGCGTGGCAATACGCGCTCGCGGTCTCCTGCACCGCGCCGCTGCCGCCGAGCATGCGCAGCGCGTATCGGATGATCGGCACTTGCAGCGCGAGCACCGCCACGCCGATCGCAAGTGCAAGCATCAGCGCGCGCATCACGCTGGCACGCACGGCCGCGGCATCGCGTGCGCCGAACGCCTGCGCGACGAGGCCCGTCGTGCCCATGCGCAGGAAGCCGAAGCCCCAGAATACGAAGCTGAACACGAGGCCGCCGAGCGCGACGCCGCCGAGATACTGCGGGCCGTCGAGATGGCCGGCGACGGCGGTATCGACTGCGCCGAGAATCGGCTGCGTGAGATTGGCGAGGACGATCGGGAACGCGAGCGTCAGCACACGCCGATGCCAGTGCACCGGCAGCGCGTCGGCGGGTGAGGAGTCCGGGGAATCGGTCAAAGGAGCAGGCGTTGGCAGGGAAAGGCGACATTGTCGTCAGCGCGGCGCCACGGTGCAACCGGACGTAAATCGACGCAACTCGACGCAGCTTCGCGCCCCAGCCGATAATGCACGCCATGAAAACCTTCGCGCTCTATGTCGTGACCGCGCTCGCGGAAATCGCGGGCTGCTATTTTCCGTATCGATGGCTGAAGGCAGGCGGATCGCCTTGGCTCGTGGTGCCGGGCGCGCTGTCGCTCGCGCTGTTCGCCTGGCTGCTGACGCTGCACGATGCCGCCTCCGGACGCATCTATGCCGCGTATGGCGGCGTATATATCGGCACGGCGATCGTGTGGCTATGGGCGATCGACCGCATCCGGCCGACCGCGTGGGACATGACCGGCGCGGCAATCGCGCTGATCGGAATGAGCGTGATCGCGTTTCAGCCGCGCTGACGGTTGCGCTCGCTCAGGCTTCGAGCGCGAGCAGCGCGAAGGTCGCGAGCCAGTGCTCGCCCATGTAATCCCCGGCGACATGCGCAATGCCCGACGCCAGATGCGCCTCGGCCGCCGCTTCGAGAACGGCGATGCGCGCCTCGCCAGCAGGCAGCGCCTGCGCGATGGTCCGCTGGCACCACGCGCGGCTCAGATTGAGGCCGTCGAGATGCGCGAGCTTGCCGTCGCTGCGATCGGTGACGGTCGCGGGAACGAAGAGCGTCGCGGGCTCGCGACGGTCGAGATGCGGCAGAAACGCATCGAACCAGCCGGCGAAGCGCTCCGCCGGCAGCACGTGACGCATCAATACTGCTTCCATCAGCGACGGGGAGAGGAACTCGTCGCCGGCCGGCTCCCACGCCTGGCACGCGACATCGTTCGCGAACCAGCGCATCGCGGTTGCTTCGAGCAGGCGCGCGAATTCCGCATCGCCGGCGATGCGCGCGTAGCCGAGCGAAAGCGTCAGCGCGAACGCCATGTTGAAGTGCGTGCCGACGCGAAGCGGATACGTCGATTTCGGCAGGAAGTCCTCGAAGCGATCGACGAAGGCATCGGCGAGCGGTTGCAGCGTGCGGGCCCAGCGCGCGCCGTCGTCCGACTGCATCGACCGGAGCTGGCCCGCGAGCGCGAGGAGCCACGCCCAGCCGTAGGGCCGCTCGAAGCCGCGCGACGCGGGGCGCTGCAAATAGGCGACTTCGGCGGCGACGTTCGCTTCGGTGAAATGCTCGTCGATGACAGCGCGAATGCGGGCGGCTTCGGGCAGATCCGGGAAGCGGTCGTAGAGACGCGCAATCAGCCAGTAGCCATGCACGCACGAATGCCAGTCGAAGCTGCCGTAGAAGATTGGATGCAAGGCGCGCGGGCTTTGCGCATCGGCGGCGCTTGCCATCACGTGATCGAGCTTGTTCGGGTATTCGCGTGTCAGGTGACCCAGCGCAACCTGCGCGAATTTCGATGCCAGCGCGGCGTCGAGTGCCGTCGCATTCTGCTTGTTCATGCGCACCTCGCGGTGATCGGTGGAGCGGGACAGAAATCTAGCACGAGACCTTATCGATAAAGCGGCGGGAAACGCGCGTCGGGGTAATTACCTACGCACGGGTCTTTCAACGAACGCTGCGCGCGCCGATCGCGGATGCGTCGTTTAAACTTGCGCCCGAACGCCGACAGAGCGTGCCGTTCCGGGGCTCACGCGCCGGATTTGTGATCCGTTGAGACAAAAAGTTGAGCACATCATGAGCGACCTTCCCATCTATACCGCAGAGGACACCCGGCGACGCGTGTTCGCCATCGTCGGGGCATCGTCGGGCAATCTCGTCGAATGGTTCGACTTCTATATCTACTCGTTTCTCGCACTGTATTTCTCGGCGGCGTTCTTTCCGAGCGGCAATCCGACCACGCAGTTGCTGAACACGGCCGGCGTGTTCGCGGCGGGCTTCCTGATGCGCCCCATCGGCGGATGGCTGTTCGGCCGCATCGCCGACAAGCACGGCCGCCGCAACGCGATGATGATCTCCGTGCTGATGATGTGCGGCGGCTCGCTCGTCATCGCCTTCCTGCCGACGTACGCGACCATCGGCGCATGGGCGCCCGTGCTGCTCCTGATGGCGCGGCTTTTCCAGGGCTTGTCGGTGGGCGGCGAATACGGCACGAGCGCCACGTACATGAGTGAAGTCGCGCTGCGCGGACGCCGCGGCTTCTTCGCATCGTTTCAGTACGTGACGTTGATCGGCGGACAACTCGCCGCGCTGCTCGTGCTCGTCGTCCTCCAGCTTTTCTTGTCGACGGAAGAACTGAAGGCGTGGGGTTGGCGCGTGCCGTTTTTCATCGGCGCGTGCGCGGCGCTCGTGTCGCTTTATCTGCGCCGTTCGCTCGACGAAACCACGACCGCCGAAATCCGCGAACGCAAGGAAGCGGGCACGCTCGCCGGCCTCATGCAGCACAAGAAAGCGTTCCTGACGGTGGTAGGCTTCACGGCAGGCGGATCGCTGATTTTCTATACGTTCACCACGTACATGCAGAAGTATCTGGTCAACACGGCGGGCATGCACGCCAAGACCGCCAGCAACGTGATGACCGCCGCGCTGTTCGTCTACATGCTGTTGCAGCCACTGTTCGGCGCGCTGTCCGACCGCATCGGGCGTCGCCGGTCGATGCTGTTCTTCGGCTTCTTCGCGACCATCGGCACGGTGCCGCTGCTGCACGCGCTGCGCGACGTGACGAGTCCGGTCATGGCGTTCGTGCTCGTCGTGGTGGCGCTCGCGATCGTGAGCTTCTATACATCCATCAGCGGTCTCATCAAAGCCGAGATGTTTCCGCCGGAAGTGCGCGCGCTGGGCGTCGGGCTTTCGTATGCGGTGGCTAACGCGATTTTCGGCGGATCGGCCGAATACGTCGCGCTGTTTTTGAAGAACGTCGGGCATGAATCGGCGTTCTACTGGTATGTGACCGTGATGTGCGCAATCTCGCTCATCGTGTCGTGGAGAATGATGGACCCGAGCAAGGAAGGCTATTTGCGCAACGAGCCGTAAGGGTGATCACGCGGGCGGCGTCGGCTGTCCGGCGTGATCGGTTGAATCGGGCGGGCGGCGCGCGGACTTCGGTCACGCGCGCCGCTTGCCGTTGACGGTAGTATGGTGTTTTATGCGGTATGTACCGTTAGAAGGCGCGCCGGATGCGGCGCACAGCGGCAATCGGAAACAGGATACACATGCGCGCGGCTACGTCGCGCGCCTTGGCGAAGAGCGCATTCGGGCGTACCGGTCTGCCAGGAGCCTGTCCATGGAAGATTTCGACGAAACGTTATTTGTCGTCTGGCGAGCGAACTTGAACGTGCTGACCGGCTCGGCCGGCGGCGCGGCGCGGCTCGCGCGCATGATGAACTTCTCGCCGTCGTTCATGAAACTGATCGTCGCGGGACAGCGGGATTTCAACGAAGAGTTCGTGCGCGGCATCGAACTGGTGTCGGGACTGCCGCCGCACTGGATGGACGAGCGCCGCTCGTCCGCCGACGTGCCCTCCGAAGTCAGGCGCGCACTCGACGAGGAACGGCCGTTCGCGGTGTTTCGCGGCACCGCGCATCCCGCGCCGAAGCGTTCGGTGCTTCGCGGCCCGGAGCCGCTGCTGTCGCAAACCGAAGCCACGCGGCGCGTCGCCGATCTCGCCCAGCAACAGGCCGAAGCAAACCGGCGCGATCTGTTATTTAGAAAGAATCGCGAATTACTGTCGCAGGATTTGCGGCGTCTCGAGCGCCAGCTCGGATTGTTGCAAGTCGAGCCGATGCTGCCGAAGGCCGACGAGCTCATCGCGTCGGAGCGCATGAGCGAAGCGGCGAAGGCGGATCTGTCCGGCCGGCTCGAACAGATCGACAAGCACGTCAAGCTGCTGCATCAACACGTCGATAAACTCGTCGCCTTGCTGAGCTCGCCCGACGAGCCGGATTCCAACGACGTCAACTGACGCCGCTAGTCACTTCTTGGGCGCTTGCCCGTCGTCCTTGGATTTGCGTTCCGGGTGGACCGCGATCGGATCGCTGGCCGGGAAGGTTTCGTCCAGCGCCTCGTCCAGCAAATCGTCGTCGCTCGCGGGCTGTGCGGGCTTGTTCGGTGCGTCGTGCGGTGACTGCGTCATGGTGTCCTCCGGGCGCAGGTTAAGGTGTCTCAATATATCGCAGTCTTTCTTCCAGGGTGCGCGCCGGGCAGCGCACGTCGGCCTTACCCATTCGGGTTGTCACTAGGTGGCGAAAGCGCGCGGTTCGCGTGATCGTTCTGGTCACACGAGACCATCACCGGGTTCAACCATGATCGACAGTTTTCTCACCGAAGAACAGCGCATGATCCGCGACGCGGCGCGCCAGTTCTCGGTCGAAGTGCTCGCGCCGAACGCGGGCCAGTGGGACAAGGACGGCGCGCTTCCCGACGCCGTCGTCCGGCAGCTCGGCGAACTCGGGCTGCTCGGCATGATCGTGCCGGGCGATTTCGGCGGCACCTACAGCGACTACACCGCCTATGCCCTCGCGATGGAAGAGATCGCCGTTGGCTGCGCCTCCTGCGCGACGCTGATGAGCGTGCACAACTCGGTCGGCTGCGGCCCGATCCTCGCCTACGGCGGCGATGCGCAAAAGGCCGAGTGGCTGCCGAAGCTCGCGAGCGGCGAAGTAATCGGCGCCTTCTGCCTGACGGAGCCGCACGCGGGCTCCGAGGCGAACAACCTGCGCGTGCGCGCCGTCGAGCGCGACGGCCAGTGGATCATCTCCGGCAGCAAGCAGTTCGTGACGAACGGGCGGCGCGCGGGCGTGGCGATCGTCTTCGCGGTGACGGACCCGGAACTCGGCAAGCGCGGCATTTCGGCGTTCATCGTGCCGACCAGCACGCCGGGCTTCAACGTCGGGCCGCCCGAGCACAAGCTCGGCATTCGCGCATCGGATACCTGCCCGATCACCTTCGACGACTGCGCCATTCCCGCCGCGAATCTGCTGGGCGAACGGGGCGAGGGGCTGAAGATCGCGCTGTCGAATCTGGAAGGCGGACGCATCGGGATCGCGGCGCAGGCGCTCGGCATCGCGCGCGCGGCCTTCGATGCGGCCCGCGCCTATGCGCGCGAGCGCGTGCAGTTCGGCAAGCCGATCATCGAACATCAGTCGGTTGCGAACATGCTCGCGGACATGCAGACGCAGATCAACGCGGCGCGGCTGCTGGTGCTGCACGCGGCGCGCATGCGGACCGAAGGCGTGCCGTGCTTGTCGGAGGCATCGCAGGCTAAGCTCTTTGCATCGGAAATGGCCGAGCGCGTATGTTCCGACGCGATCCAGATTCACGGCGGATACGGTTATTTGCAGGACTATCCGGTGGAGCGGCATTATCGCGATGCCCGCATCACGCAGATTTACGAGGGAACGAGCGAAGTGCAGCGGATGGTGATCGCGCGAAACGTTTGAGCGAAGGAGACGCTATGAGCCGTGCCGAGCCGTTCATCGAAGCCAGAGACTTTCTGCTGCGTCACCGCACCGATTACGACACCGCGTATCGCGACTTTCAATGGCCCGCGCTGGACCAGTTCAACTGGGCGCTCGATTACTTCGACGCGATGGCGCGCGGCAACCATGCGCCCGCCTTGCGCATCGTGAGCGAAAACGGCGACGAGACGCGGCTCTCGTTCGCGCAGATGAGCGAGCGTTCCGCGCGGGTCGCGAATCACCTGCGCGCGCTGAATGTGCAGCGCGGCGAGCGCATCCTGCTGATGCTGCCGAACCGCGTCGAGCTATGGGAAACGATGCTCGCGGCGATGAAGCTCGGCGCCATCGTGCTGCCCGCCACGACGCAGCTATCGGGCGGCGACGTGCGCGAGCGCATCGCGCTGGGGCAGGTTCAGCATGTCGTCGCGGAGGCGAGCGAGACGCATAAATTCGACGGCATCGACCTTCCTGGCGTGCGGCTGTCCGTGGGCGGCGCGAGCGAAGGCTGGCTCGCCTATGACGATGCGTACTGCGCCTCGCCGGAATTCGCTTCGGATGGCGAAACGAATGCGCGCGATCCGTATCTGCTGTACTTCACCTCCGGCACCACGTCGAAGCCGAAGCTCGTTGCGCATACGCACGAGAGCTATCCGGTCGGCCATCTCTCGACGATGTACTGGATCGGCCTACAGCCGGGCGACGTCCACTGGAACATCAGTTCCCCCGGCTGGGCCAAGCACGCGTGGAGCTGCTTCTTTGCGCCGTGGAATGCAGAGGCGTGCGTGTTCATCTATAACTTCGGCCGCTTCGACGCCGCTCGCACGCTGAATGCGCTCGTGCAGCACGAAGTCACCACGCTTTGCGCGCCGCCGACCGTCTGGCGGATGCTCGTCCAGGAGCCGCTCGCGTCGTATCGCGTGAAGCTGCGCGAGATCGTCGGGGCAGGCGAGCCGCTCAATCCGGAAGTCGTCGAGCGAGTGCAGGCGGCGTGG
The DNA here is from genome assembly GCF_000698555.1 of Caballeronia grimmiae. Lineage (GTDB taxonomy): Bacteria > Pseudomonadota > Gammaproteobacteria > Burkholderiales > Burkholderiaceae > Caballeronia > Caballeronia grimmiae. The sequence continues at coordinate 44,730 of NZ_JFHE01000022.1, forward strand.
GGCGTGCCGATCCGCGACGGCTACGGCCAGACGGAAACCACCGCGCAGATTGCGAATTCGCCCGGCCAGCGGCTCGTGCCCGGTTCTATGGGGCGTCCGCTGCCGGGTTATCGTGTGGCGCTGCTCGATCCGGACGGCCAGAGCGCCGACGAAGGGGAGATCGCGCTGTCACTCGATCCGCCGCCGCTCGGCCTGATGACCGGTTACGCCGACAATCCCGCCGCGACCGAAAACGCGATGCGCGGCGGCTTCTATCGCACGTCCGATGTCGCAGCGCGCGGCGCGGACGGATATTTCACGTACATCGGCCGAGCCGACGATGTCTTCAAGTCGTCCGATTACCGCCTCAGCCCATTCGAGCTGGAGAGCGTGCTGATCGAACACGAGGCGATAGCGGAAGCGGCCGTCGTGCCGAGCCCGGACGCATTGCGCTTGTCCGTGCCGAAGGCGTTCGTGACGCTGCGTCATGGCTTCACCATCGGCCCGGACGTGGCGCGCAGCGTATTCGTGTTCTCGCGCGAGCGGCTTGCGCCTTACAAGCGCATCCGTCGGCTTCAGTTCGCGGAATTGCCGAAGACGATTTCGGGCAAGATCCGGCGCGTCGACTTGCGCAGGCACGAAGCAGGGCGCGCGCAGGACAGCGAGCGAGCCGAAAACGAGTTCTGGGAAGAGGACTTTCCGGAACTGCGCGAGCCGGCGAAATGATGCGGACGAGCGTGTCGGCTCGAGGCGCAAATCGAAAGCAAATGTAACGCGGCGAACCGTCTGAAGGACCGCGAGTCGAATCGGCACCATTCACGTCGGATCAATTCACGGAGGAACCCGACATGCCGAATCGCTCGCTACGGATCGCGCTTCTGACGGCCAGCCTCGCAGGTGCGCTCGCGGCCCCGGCCGCGTCTTATGCACAAATCAACCTTCAACAATTCGGCTCCGGCAACAAATCGGAGTCGACTGGCGACACCGCCGCGGCGCAACCGTCCGCGCTCGGTTCGCTCGTACAGAACTATCTCGGCGCGAATCAGCAAGTGCTGACGGGACAATCGAGCCTGGCATCGGCGATGGGCATGTCGAGCGTCGCGAGTCAGGCGCAATCGGCGGCGGGCTTGCTGTCGGGCGCGTCGAGCGGCGGCGTGCCGAGTGCGAGCGTGCTGTCGCAACTCGGCGGGACGCAGCAGAGCGTTTCGCAATCGCTGATGCAGGCGTTCTCCGGCAACGCGGCCACGCCGCCGACCGCCGCCAGCAAGCAGACTTTCACGGATGGACTGGCGTCGCTCGGGCAGGGCGTCAAACAGTATGCGGGCTTGCAGTCGGACCTGGGCGCGGTGAAGAACTCGATGAACATGTCATCGCTGCTTCAGGCGGGAACGAATCCGGGGACGGCGCAGGCGGCATCCTATATCGCGCAGTCCGCGCCGGGGCAGTTGCAATCGCTCGTGCAGACGTTGACGCAGGCGGTGCAGTACGCGAAGACCAACGGCATTTCGGTGCCGTCCATCGCGGCATCCGCGTTGGGCGCGGGCCAATAGCCAGCGCGAGGGCACGCACGAAAAAAGCGGCGAGCCTCGTGGGCTCGCCGCTTTGCTGTGTAGTGGTCGCATCGCCTCGATGCGTTTGCGTTGTTCGCGCTTACATCATCGCCGTGCGGCGAATCGCCAGCCGGTTGAGCAGCGGCAAGGTTTGCCCCCGGCGCTGCGATCCTCCGAGCGGCGGCAAAAACGAAACGTCGGTCACCTCGGTGTACTGCGTGTCAGGTTCGGCGTCCAGCACTTCGAGTGCCGGTGGCTCGACGAGATCGCTTGCATCCGTTCCTCCCGCCACCCCCGCGCATTCGCTGACGTTCAGGCCAAGCGAGCGCCGCACATCGACGCCGCGGGTTCGTACGCCATAACCCGCGCCGCGAATGAGTTCCTCGCGAGTCTTCCAGAACCGGACGGCGGAAGGCGACATCGCTTGCATCGAGACGTATTCGACGACGATTTCATAGCCGCGAACTTTCGGATAATTCATCAGCAATTTACCCGAGCGAATATATCGGGTGTAGTGGTCGATTTTCTTCGTCAGTAGATCCTGATGCAATTGTTCGTCTTGCCAGTCGAGGTCATCGAATATGCCGACATACACTTGTCTGAACAGGATATTGATTCCGATGTAATCGATGACGTCCACGTCGCGCAAAGACATGGTCATTCCCCTACGCCCTAAATTGGGCAAGTATCAAAGAAATGCATTGTAACGGTTTTGCCGCTCCGGAAAACCGTGAAACACTGTGTGCAACAGGTCAACGGACGTTTTTCGTACCACTCCGAATTCGGGATTTAGAACTATTCCTATATCCCGGTATCCGGTTTGTCGAAACCATTATTGAGATAATCACGGGCGTCGCCGCGTCGCGTCGGCGAGACCTTGATCCAGCGCGGGTTTCGCGTTTTCTTCGTTATTCAGTGCAGCGGTCTGCGCAGTCGGCGGTTGCTCGTTGATCCAGGCATTCAGAATGGCGGAAGTGACGGCGAGAATCACGGGTCCTATAAACAATCCGACTATTCCGAATGCGAACATGCCGCCAAGCACGCCCGACAGAATCAACAGCATGGACAAATTGACGCCGCGCTGAATCAGGAGCGGTCTCAGGAAATTGTCGAGCATGGCGATCATCAGCGACCACACGAGCAGCAACGCCGCCGCCACATGGGAGCCGTGCCAGAACAGCCAGGCGACGCCGCCGAGCAGCGGCAGCAGCGGCCCGATCTGCGCGAGGCACAACATCAGCATGACGGCGGTGATGACGCCCGCCGCCGGCACGCCCGCAACGAACAGTCCGATGCCGCCGAGCGCCGACTGCGTGACCGCCGTCACGACGATGCCGAGCGCCACCGCGCGGATCGCCAGGCCGGCGAGCTTGATTGCCCCCGCGCCGCGCTGTCCCGCGATGCGCGTGGCGAAGCGCACGACGAAGCTTCCCGCCGCTTCGCCGCGACTGTAAAGAATGCCCGAGATGATGAGCGTGATGAGCATGTGAATGACGAACACGCCGACGACGGCCGCGTGCGACAGCATCCATCGCGCGGCGACCGTCGCATACGGTTCGAGCTTCGCGAGCAGCCCGCCGGGGCCGGCATCGGAGAGCGATTGCCATTCGGTCGTCACGCGCTGACCGACGAGCGGCACGTCGCGCACCCACGACGGCGGCGGAGGCAGCGCGTAAGTCGGCAGGCTCTTGATCGCGGACATGATGTCGCCGGCATGCAGCGCGAGCGTGGAGATGGCCTGATAAAGCGGCAGGACGATGACGATCAGCAGTCCGAGCAGCATCACCGTCGTCGCGATCCAGCGGCGGTTGCCGCAGCGGTGCTGCACCGCGAGCATCAGCGGCCACGTGGCGATGACGATCGTCGTCGCCCAGATGATGCCGGGAATGAACGGCCGCAGAATATACAAGCTGCCGATGGTCAGCGCGAGCAGGATCGCGATGAGCAGCAGGATGCGGGCGATATCGATCGGCTGGCGCGGATTGTAATCGGGCTGCCCGTTAGGTGGAGTTGACATGGCGCGTGTGTTTCGTGATGAATGCGGAGAGTGCGACAAGCGCGGCGCATGTATCAAGCGATAAGCCAAAGCGCGCGCGGCGGCAAGCAGCGTCTTGTGAACGACCGGCGGCATGATACGGCATGCGATCGATAGTACTCGAAACTGCAGACGGTTCCCGCCCGCACACGTCAATGGGTAACGCTGGAAATGCCCCCTTAAATTGCCTATGCTTCTTCCGGGCGCAGGAGAGGGCAACGCATGCCCCGGCCCACAACAAGAACGATTTGGGAGACTGTCATGGCCGGTTTTTCCCGTACGTCGCTTGCCCCGCTCCTTCCGCTTCTTCCTGTCGCTTTCGGCGCTTTGACGATGCTCGCATCGCCCGCATCGCGCGCCGCCGACGAGATACAGAACGCCAACACCACGCAGGCTTCGCCGATCCCCGCGGCGTTACAAGCGGTCTCGCAGTCGCAACTCGACGCCGCGGCGAACGATCGCGCATCGTGGCTGCATTCGAATGGATCGTACGGTCAGATGCGCTATGCGCCGGCCTCGCAGATCACGGCCGCGAACGTCGCGAAACTCAAGCCGGTGTTCATTTTCCAGACGGCGGTGATGGAATCGATGGAAACCGCGCCGATCGTCACCAACGGCGTGATGTTCCTGACCACGTCCTACAACCACGTCTATGCGATCGATGCCGTCACCGGCAAGGAATACTGGCATTACAAGCACAAGATGGGACCGGTGACGACCTTCTGTTGCGGGCCGAATAATCGTGGCGTAGCGATCTCCGGCGATCGTCTCTTCATGGGCACGCTCGACGCGAAGCTGATCGCGCTGGATGCCAAAACCGGCAACGTCGTCTGGTCGACACAGATTGCCGATCCCGAAGAAGGCTATTCCGAAACGATGGCCCCCGTGGTCGTCGACGGCAAAGTGCTGATCGGCACCAACGGCGGCGAATACGGCATACGCGGCTTCGTCAAGGCATACGACGCGACCTCCGGCCAGTTGCTATGGACGTTCTATACGATTCCCGAAACCGGCAGCGAAGGCGTCTGGGCGGAAAACGACGCGGTCGGCCGCAACATGAAGCGCGACATCGCCGGGGAGAAGCAGGCGCTCGCACAGAAGGGCGGCGACTTCTACAAGACGCTCGGCGGCGGCGTATGGATGGCGCCGTCGGTCGATCGCGCAACGCGCACCGTGTACTTCGTCGTCGGCAATCCATCGCCCGATCTGTATGGCGCGATTCGTCCCGGCGACAATCTGTACACCGATTCGCTCGTCGCCATCGATCTCGACAGCGGCAAGTACAAGTGGCACTACCAGTACATCGCGCACGACGTCTGGGACCTCGATGCCGTCAGTCCGCCGATTCTGATCGACGTGAAAGACGAGAACGGCCGGACTATTCCCGGCATCATCCACGGCGGCAAGACCGGCTACGTCTATGTGCACGACCGGCGCGACGGACATCTGATCCGCGTGTCGGAAGCGATGATCCCGCAGGAAGGCGTGTGGACCCTGCCGACTCCGACCGGCGCGCGCATGCTGCCCGGCGCGAACGGCGGCGTCGAATGGTCGCCGATGGCCTTCAGCCCGAAAACGCGCATGGCGTACGCGGCGAATCTGCATCAGCCGATGACCTATCAGGTCGAGGAAGCCGCGTATCCGGGCGGCAAGATATGGCTCGGCGGCGCGTTCAAGGTGATTCCGTCGGAGCAGCAATGGGGCCGGCTGGTTGCGGTGAATGTCGATACCGGCAAAGTCGCCTGGGGCTACAAGACGGATCAGCCATTGATCGGCGGCGTGCTCGCGACGGCGGGCGGACTCGTGTTCAATGGCGAAGGCAACGGCCTCTTTCGCGCGTTCGACGCCGCCAGCGGCCGCAAGCTGTGGGAGTTCCAGTGCGGCGCGGGCGTCAACGCGCCGGCGGTCTCGTACATGGTCAACGGCAAGCAGTACATTGCGGTGGCCGCGGGCGGCAACACGCAACTCGACTACAAGCGCGGCAATAGCGTGCTCGTGTTTGCGCTGCCGTGATGCGGAGCCTGCGCGTGATGTGGGCGTGCTGCGCGGCGCTGTGGCTGCCGTCGGTCGCGTTTGCGGATGCGCAAGCCGGGGCGACGAAGGCCGCCGTCTGCTCGGCGTGTCACGGGCTCACGGGCAATTCGACGACCGGCGAATATCCGTCGCTTGCGGGACAGACCGCGCGCTATCTGTATCTTCAGTTGCGCGACTTCAAGGCGGGCCGCCGCAGCGATCCACGCATGTCGCCGATGGCCGCGAATCTCTCGCCCGATGACATGCACGATCTCGCCGATTACTTCGCCTCGCAGAAACTCGTCGCGACCGACTTCAAGGCCGACGCGGTGAAAGTCGACGCCGGCCGCAAGAAATCGGAGGAACTGCTCTGCACGATGTGCCATCTCGGCGGCTTCACGGGGCAGAACGAGATGCCGCGCGTGGCGGGGCAGCAGTACACGTACATCGTCAAGCAGTTGCAGGATTTCCGCGCGAAGAACCGCACCAACGACGCTGGCAACATGACGAGCGTGACGAAGACGCTGACCGACGCGGACATCGAAAATCTGGCGAACTACATCGCCAATTTGCAGTAGCGGTCCGTCGATGAAACGCGTTTCGCTCATCGCCCTTCTTGCGCTCGTCATGGCGACGACGCTCACGCCCGCTTTCGCCGACGACGATGCCTACGTGCGCAACGAGCGCCTGCTCGCGGCCGCCCGCAGCGGCGATCAGAACGCGGTCGCGCAGTTGCTCGACGAAGGCGCGTCGATCGACTCGCGCAACCGCATCGGCGATACGCCGCTCATCAGCGCATGCAAGAAAGGCCTTACGCCGATGGCGCGCATGCTGATCGAGCGCGGCGCCAACGTGAATCAGGCCGACGTGCAGGGCATTACGCCCCTGATGGCCGCTGCGTTCGACGGCAACGATGAAATCGCCGCACTGCTGCTCGCGCGTCACGCCGATGTCGCCGCGACGGACCGCATCGGCAAGACCGCGATGGAATACGCGGCGGGGCGCGGCCATACAGCGATCGTGCAACGTCTGCTCGATGCGGGCGTCGATGTGAACGCCGTCTATCGCAACCATCTGACGGCGCTGATGTGGGCGGCGGGCTACGACCAGGCGCAGACCGCATCCATGCTCCTCGCTCGCGGCGCGAACCCCGCGTTGCGCGACGACCGCGGCATGACGGCGCGCGATATAGCGCAGCAGACGCATTCGGAGCACGTCGCTACGCTGCTGCCGAATCCCTGACCGCCTTCGCCGTTCACTCGTAGCGATACACGCCTTGCCGCGTCTTGCGCCCGAGCCGCCCGGCCGCGACGTACTCCCGCAGCATCGGGCACGCGCGATACTTCGAGTCCGCGAAGTCCCGATACAGCACGTCCATCACCGAAAGGCACACGTCCAGGCCGATCAGATCCGCCAGCGCGAGCGGGCCAATCGGATGATTCGCGCCGAGCTTCATGCCCGCGTCGATCTCTTCGGCCGTCGCGATGCCCTCGTAGAGCACGAAGAACGCTTCGTTGATCATCGGCACGAGAATGCGGTTGACCACGAAACCCGGCGAATTGCGCACGCCGATCGGCGACTTATCGAGCGTCTCGGTCAGCGCGCGCACGGTCGCCGCGGTTTCGTCGCTGGTGCGCACGCCGCGGATCACTTCGACGAGCGGCAGGAGCGGCACCGGATTGAAGAAGTGCATGCCGATGAAGCGCCCCGGCTCGGCGAGCGTCGCGCCGAGCGCGGTGATCGAGATGGACGAAGTATTCGTCGCGATGATCGCATCGGGCCGCGCGGCGGCTTCGATCTGCTTCAGGATGCGCTGCTTCAGCTCGGTATTCTCGGTCGCGGCTTCGATGACGATATCGGCTTCGGCAAGACGCGCGTAATCGGTCGATGTCTCGATGCGCGCGATGGCAGCGTCGCGCAGGGCGGCATCGAGCTTGTCCTTCGAGACGAGCCGCGCGAGGCTGTTCGTCAGCGTGGCGATGCCTTTTTCGAGCGCGGCGTCGGTGACATCGATCATCACGACCTTCAGCCCCGCGACGGCTGCGACCTGCGCAATGCCGTTGCCCATCGTTCCCGCCCCGACGATACCGACAGTCTGAATGCTCATTGACCTGCTCCTGTTCGTTGATTGAATGCGACGCCTGATTTTACGCAGCAAGCAACGCCTGCCGTGTTGCGGGCGGCATTGGGCGAACCGCGCGCTACCCGAACGCCGTCAGGTCGCGCGGCGTCAGGCCATGCGCGCGGCAGTAGTCCGCGTATCGGTTCCAGCCGCTGCGCCAGTCTTCAGTGGCGAGCGCGCGGCCGTTTTCATCGGTGAAAACGAGTTCGCCCTGAATGATGTTGAGCGTGACGATATCGCCCGGCCCGTCGAGCGGCGCGACGGCTTCAGGCGTATGCGCCGAGCCGGCCGTCTCGTACACGATGCTTCCTTTCTCCGCGATCCACTCGTGCTCGCGATACTTCCATCGCCCCTCGACCGTATAAACGATGACCGTGCCCGTGTGCCGATGACGCGGCATCTGGCCTTTCGCAGGCGCCTTCAGCAGCGCGATGGTTTCGCCGCGAATCGGATCGAGCTTGAAGTATTTGACGAGCACCCGCTCGCTATAAGGCGTGAAGGGTATCCAGGGCAGGTCCGCGTCGTTGATGCACGCGGTCTGAATCTGTTCGAACAACATGGCGGCTCCTTATGTCTGACCGCTCATTTTATGCAGCCGCGCGGGACGCGAACATCGGCCATTCGGACGACCCCTTCCATTCCAGCCGATTGGCGCGCTATCTGCTATCGTCCACGCCATGCCGAACATCATCGCTATATCAAACCTTTACAAGACCTACGCGTCGGGCTTTTCCGCGCTTAAGGACGTTAATCTGGAGATTCGCCGCGGCGAAATTTTCGCGCTGCTCGGCCCGAACGGGGCAGGCAAGACGACCCTGATCTCCACCGTCTGCGGCATCGTGCGCGCGAGCCAGGGCACGATCACCGTCGCGGGTCACGATATCGTCACCGACTATCGCCCCGCCCGCGCGATGATCGGCCTCGTGCCGCAGGAATTGACGACCGACGCCTTCGAAACCGTCTGGGCGACCGTCTCGTTCAGTCGTGGCCTGTTCGGGCGCGCGCCGGACCCGGCGCATATCGAAAAAGTGCTGAAGTCGCTGTCGCTGTGGAGCAAGAAGGACAACAGGATCATGACGCTTTCGGGCGGCATGAAGCGGCGCGTGCTGATCGCGAAGGCGCTCGCGCACGAGCCGGAGATTCTCTTTCTCGACGAGCCCACGGCCGGCGTCGATGTCGAGTTGCGCCGCGACATGTGGAATCTCGTGCGCGAACTGAAGGCGAACGGCGTGACCATCATCCTCACGACGCATTACATCGAGGAAGCCGAGGAGATGGCGGACCGCATCGGCGTCATCAATCGCGGCGAGATCGTGCTGGTCGAAGAGAAGGCCGAACTGATGCGCAAGCTCGGGCAGAAGAAGCTGACGCTGCAACTCGAACAGCCGCTCGCGGCGATTCCCGCCGCGCTCGTGCCTTACGCGCTCACGCTGTCCGCGAATGGCGCGGAACTCACCTATACGTACGACGCACACGACGAGCCGGGCCGCATCATCGCGCTGCTGCGCCATGTCGATGAAGCCGGCGTGCGTTTCAAAGACCTGCAAACGACGCAAAGCTCGCTGGAAGACATCTTCGTGAGCCTCGTCAGGGAAGCCAAATGAATCTACACGCAGTACGCGCAATTTACCGCTTCGAGATGGCGCGCGCCGGCCGCACGCTGATGCAGAGCATCGTCTCGCCCGTCATTTCCACTTCGCTTTACTTCGTCGTCTTCGGAGCGGCCATCGGCTCGCGCATTCCGGAAGTGGACGGCATCGGCTATGGCGCGTTCATCGTGCCGGGCCTCGTGATGCTCTCGCTGCTCACGCAAAGCATCGCCAATGCGTCTTTCGGCATCTACTTTCCAAGATTCACCGGCACGATCTACGAACTGCTGTCCGCGCCGGTGTCGTATCTCGAACTCGTCGTGAGCTATGTCGGGGCGGCGGCGACCAAGTCGATCATTCTCGGCCTCATCATCCTCGCGACCGCGCGGCTGTTCGTGCCGCTGCGCATCGACCATCCGGCGTGGATGATCCTGTTCCTGCTGCTGACATCAGTGACGTTCAGCCTGCTTGGGTTCATCATCGGGATATGGGCGGACGGATTCGAGAAACTGCAGATCATTCCGCTGCTGATCGTCACGCCGCTCACGTTTCTCGGCGGCAGCTTCTACTCGATCAACATCCTGCCGCCGTTCTGGAAGACGGTCGCGCTGTTCAATCCGGTCGTCTACCTGATCAGCGGCTTTCGCTGGAGCTTCTACGGCCTCGCCGATGTGGACGTCGGCATAAGCCTTGCGATGACGCTTGTATTCCTCGCGGTTTTTATCGCGATCGTCGCGTGGATCTTCAAGACGGGGTATCGGCTGAAGGCGTGATGCAATGGCTAGCGCCGGCGCGGCGGGAAAACAGGAGGCGTTCATCCGATGAAAGTCATGAGACGCACGAAGCGCAGTTTTCTCGGCGCGATGGCCGCCACGTTCGCGAGCGGAGTCGCTCCGTGGCATGTCCGTGCGGCGGCGGTGCGCACGGGTCCGGATACGTCGTACGAGATCGGACACACTCAGGCGCAGTGGCGCAGAAGGCTGTCGAGCGAGCAGTATCGCGTGCTCCGGCGTGGCGCGACCGAGCCGCCGTTCGCCAGTCCGCTTCTGCATGAACGGCGCGATGGCCGCTTCGCGTGCGCGGGATGCGGCCTGCCGCTTTTTTCGTCCGAAGCGAAGTTCGACAGCCGCACCGGCTGGCCGAGTTTCTGGAAGCCGCTCGATGGCGCCGTCGCCACGGATGCGAGCGAGTCGGCCGTCACCCACGCGAACGAAGTGCACTGCCGGCGCTGCGGCGGTCATCTGGGCCATGTCTTCGACGACGGCCCGAAGCCAACCGGCTTGCGATACTGCATCAATGGCGCGGCGCTGCTGTTTCAGCAGACCTGATCAAGTCAATAGGGCTGACCGGAAGCAGCTAATTTTTCAGAGTTTTCTAGTGGTCGCTGCGGCCCTGATTCTTTAACTTGTGGGTGCTTCGTCGACGGGATTCCCGCTTGTCGATGAAGGGCGTTCGTTCATTCCCGTGGTCGAACGTCGCGCTTTTACCCCAAGCGCAGGACGCGCGTCATGCGGCGCGCGTCCACTTCCTCCTGCAGCAGTCATCTGCTCATCATCCGCTCATCATCCTCTGACGTCCTGCACCGCTGGCGTAACCAGCCGCACGCGCGTGATTTCCGAAGGCGCACCGAGCCGTTTCGGCGGTCCCCAATAGCCCGTTCCTCGGCTCGTGTACACCCAGAGCCCCTTGAATTTCACGAGTCCCGCGACGAACGGCTGCTGCAGGCGCACGAAGAAATTCCACGGCAGGAACTGGCCGCCGTGCGTATGCCCCGACAGCTGCAACGTGAAGCCCGCTTCGGCGGCGGCGGTCGCGCTGCGCGGCTGATGCGCGAGCAGGACACGCACGGTGGCGTCGGCGGGTGCGCCGCTGATAGCCTTGGCCGGATCGCTTTGATGCGCCGGATCGAAGCTGCCCGCGCCGTAATCGGTGACGCCTGCAATCACGGCCCGCGCGCCATCGTGGTCCAGCACCACGTGCTGGTTCAGCAGCACGTTGAGCCCGAGCCGCCGAAACTCGGCGATCCACTTGTCCGCGCCCGAGTAGTACTCGTGATTGCCGGTGACGAGAAACGCGCCGTGGCGCGCGCTCAGTTGCCCGAGCGGGCGCGTGTGGTCGGCGAGATTCGGCACGGCGCCGTCGACGACATCGCCTGTTACGGCGATCACGTCGGGCGCAAGTCCGTTCACCGCCGCGACGATGCGCTCCACGTAATGCCGCTTGATCGTCGGGCCGACGTGAATGTCGCTGATCTGCACGATGGTGAAGCCATCGAGCGCGGCGGGCAGGCCGTCGATCGGCACGTCGACGCTGACGACCGGCGCGCGCCGCCGCGCGTTGTAGAAGCCGATCGCGGACGAGAGCACCGCGAGAAGCGGCACCGCCAGCGCGCTATAGGCGACAAGCGCGGGCGAGCCGATCGGCGCACCGCGCAGCCAGTCGACGAGATGCACGGCGAAAAGCAACAGGTCGCGGGCGAAAGTCAGCAAAAGCAGCGACGAGAAGAACCCCAGTGCGGTCAGGCCGAACCACGCGAGGCGGTCCGCCAGCGACTGCGGTTCGATGTTGCGCGCCATCATTCCGAGCGGAATCAGCACGAGCGACGCGACGAGCAGCGCCGCCGCCAGCACCTTGAGCGGCATGCCGACGGGCGCGGCGGGAATGAGCCGCACACCCACGTAGAGATGAAACAAGACGCCGATACCGATGAAACGGAGAAAGAATGCGGAACGTCGCATAGCGCCCCTGTGGAGGTCGAAGAGACGGCGGCAACGCGCTTGGCCGCACCGTTCCGCCAGCAGCTGATTCTACCGTTTCACCTGATTTCACGCCGTAGTCGATATGAATGACATCGCGATGAACGATCTTTCACAATCGATTAGACATTTCTCTAGCCCGCGCCCGATGCATAGCGCGATTCGATGTTCACCGCCGCGACAACGTGATATTGAATGCTTGGCACTGCACATGTCGAAAGGAGCCGGTGACCATGAACAAGAAGAGGAGCATGAAACGGCGCGCAGTTTCGATGCTCGTTTCGACGTCCATCGCTGCATTCGGCGTGACGGCCATCGCGCAGAGCAACGACGATCTCAACAAATTGTCGCAGCAGGTCATTGCCGCCGCGCCGCCGATTCACGTTCAGGCGACCATCACCGGTATCGATCCGTCGACCCGGATGGTGACGCTGCACGGCCCGCATCGCGATGCCACCGTGCTCGTCGACAAGCAGGTGACGAACTTCGACCAGCTTCGCGTCGGCGACAAGGTGGACGTGCTGTACAAGAACGCGCTGCTCGTGACCGCCGATAAAGTCGCGGGCAGCGACAAGGGCGTGCGCGAACGCGTCGACACGCAGACGTACAGGCCGGCGTCGGAGGCAGGCGGCGTGAGCGGTTTCGAGTCGTCGCGCCGGGTCGAGGTGCTCGCGACGGTCGAGAAGATCGACAAGAAGCAGCGCACGGTCACGTTGCGCGGACCGTGGCGCACTGAAACGCTGGACTATCCGCCCGACTTCGATGCGAAGCATTTGAAGAAGGGCGATACCGTCCACGCGGTGTTCGTCTCGGCGGCGGCCGTGAGAGTCACGCCCGCGGACGCTGCCAATGCCGCTAAATGACGCTACATGACGGTCACACCGCGATGCACAGATACTTGATGACGAGGTAATCGTCGATGCCGTAGTGCGATCCTTCGCGGCCCAGTCCCGACTGCTTGACGCCGCCGAACGGCGCGACTTCGTTCGAGATCAGCCCGGTGTTGATGCCGACCATGCCGTACTCGAGCGCCTCCGCCACGCGCCACACGCGGCCGATGTCGCGGCTGTAGAAGTAGGCGGCGAGCCCGAATTCGGTGTCGTTGGCGAGTCGGACGACTTCTTCATCGGTCGAGAAGCGGAACAGCGGCGCGAGCGGCCCGAAGGTCTCTTCCTTCGCGATCAGCATGTCCGGCGTGACGCCGGTCAGCACGGTCGGCTCGAAGAAGCCGTGGCCGAGCGCATGACGCTTGCCGCCCGCCGCCACCGATGCGCCTTTGGCCAACGCATCGTCGATATGCGATTCGACTTTCCTGACCGCCGCCTCGTTGATCAGCGGACCGAGCGCAACGCCGCTTTCCGTGCCGCGCCCGACCTTCAGCCCGGCGACGGCGTCGGACATCTTGCGTGCGAACGCATCGTAGACGCGCTCGTGGACGTAGAAGCGATTCGTGCATACGCACGTCTGCCCGCTGTTGCGATACTTCGACGCAATCGCGCCTTGCACGGCGGCGTCGAGATCGGCGTCCTCGAACACGATGAAGGGCGCGTTGCCGCCCAGTTCCAGCGTCACTTTCTTGACCGTCGGCGCGCTTTGCGCCATCAGGAGACGCCCGATTGCCGTCGATCCGGTGAACGACAGCTTGCGCACGATCGGGTTGCTCGTCATCTCGCCGCCGATCGCTTTCGGGTCGCCGGTGACGATGCTCAGCACGCCCTTCGGCACACCCGCGCGCTCGGCGAGCACTGCGAGCGCGAGCGCGGTGAACGGTGTGGCCTCGGCCGGTTTCACGACGATCGGACAGCCTGCCGCGAGCGCCGGGCCGACCTTGCGCGTGATCATCGCGGCCGGGAAATTCCACGGCGTGATGGCCGCGCAAACGCCGATCGGCTCTTTGGTCACGACGATGCGCTTGTCGGCGGCGGGTGTCGCGAGCGTATCGCCCGCCACGCGCTTGCCTTCTTCCGCGAACCATTCGATGAACGATGCCGCGTAACCGATCTCGCCTTTCGCTTCGGCGAGCGGCTTGCCTTGCTCCGTCGTGAGGATCAGCGCGAGATCGTCGGCGTGTTCCATCATCAGGTCGTACCAGCGGCGCATGATGGCCGCGCGTTCCTTGGCCGTCTTCGCGCGCCACGCCGGCCACGCGGCGTTGGCGGCTTCGATCGCGCGGCGCGTTTCGGCCGCGCCCATCCGGGGCACCTGGCCGAGCGATTCGCCGTTCGACGGATCGCGCACTTCCAACGTGGCGCGGTCGTCGGCGTGCCGCCATTCGCCGTCGATATAGGCTTCGTGACGCAGCAGCGCCGCGTCCTTGAGTTGATCGTGGAGGCTCATGTCGTGTCCTTCGTTCAGGCTGCCGCGCCGATCTTGTCGCGCAGCGCGTCTTCGAGAATGCCCAGCGCTTCGTCGAAGACTTCCTGCTGGATCGTCAGCGGGAACAGGAAGCGCACGACATTGCCGTACACGCCGCACACGAGCAGCAACAGGCCGCGTTCGAGCGCGCGCGTCTGGACGCGCTTCGCGTAGTCGGCGTCGGCTTCGCGCGTGCCGGGCTTGCAGAATTCGACGGCGATCATCGCGCCGGGGCCGCGCACATCGGCGATATGCGGCACGTCGCGTTTCAGCGTGTCGAGCTTCGCTTTCAGCCGGTCGCCAAGCGCGACGGCGCGTTCACACAACGCTTCCTCGTCGATGATGTCGAGCACCGCGTGCGCCGCCGCCACCGCCAGCGGATTGCCCGCATACGTGCCGCCGAGACCGCCGGGCGCGGCGGCGTCCATCACGTCCGCGCGACCGACGACGCCCGACAGCGGCATGCCGCCCGCGAGGCTCTTCGCGATCGTCATCAGATCGGGTTGGACGTCGTAATGCTCCATCGCGAACAGCTTGCCGGTGCGCGCGAAGCCGGTCTGCACTTCGTCGGCGATCAGCAGGATGCCGTGTTCATCGCAGATATCGCGCAGACCGCGCACGAACTCCGGCGGCGCGGGATTGAAACCGCCTTCGCCCTGCACCGGCTCGAAGATGATCGCCGCGACGCGCTTCGCTTCCACGTCCGCCTTGAACAGATGGCCGATGGCGCGCAGCGAGTCGTCGACGGACAAGCCATGCAGCGGGTTCGGGAACGGCGCGTGATAGACATCCGACGGGAACGGCCCGAAGCCGATCTTGTACGGCGCGACCTTGCCGGTCAGCGCCATGCCCATCAGCGTGCGTCCGTGAAAGCCGCCCGTGAACGCGATGACGGCGGGCCGCCCGGTCGCCGCGCGCGCGATCTTCACGGCGTTTTCGACGGCTTCCGCGCCTGTCGTGAAGAACGCGGTTTTCTTCGGATGGCGGCCCGGCGCCCGCGCGCTGATCTTTTCGGCGAGCGACACGTAGGATTCGTACGGCACGATCTGATAGGCGGTGTGCGTGAAGCAATCGAGCTGCGCGCGGATCGCCTCGACGATCTTCGGATGCCGATGCCCCGTATTGCACACGGCGATGCCCGCCGCGAAATCGATGAAGCGCCGGCCTTCGACGTCCCACAGTTCCGCGTTCTCGGCGCGTGCCGCGTAGAAATCGCACATGACGCCCACGCCGCGCGGTGTCGCGGCGTTTTTGCGGGCTTGCAGATCGGCGTTCTTGAGAGGGGCATTCACGGCGAAATCTCCTTTAACCGCATCGGCGCGGCGCTCGTTTTGAGGTTCATCGCGACGGCAGCCGCGATATAACGCCGACTATAGTCAGATTTGGCTCTGCCGCTCAGAGCCATTTCAGAAAAGGCGGGGGAGCCATTTGCGGCGTTTTTGCGTCGGCAACGTGTGAAAAAAGCACAGAACGGTTGCTGGAACTGGCAAGCGGCGCGCGAGTGGAGGATCATGTGCGCCTTTCACGCCGCGCCGCGCATCCTTTTTCAGCAGGGGCCTTTCCATGACGACTGTTTCGTCCCATCACCGCTTGACCGAAATCGCCGATCTTTCCGACGACGCGCCATCGCTGCGCGACATTCGCCACGACATCCATCGTCATCCGGAGCTGTCTTACGAAGAGACGCGCACCGCCGCGCTGGTCGCAAGCAAGCTCGAAGAGTGGGGATGGCAGGTGACGCGCGGCGTCGGCGGGACGGGCGTGGTCGGCACGCTGAAGGCGGGCGAGGGGACGAAGAGCATCGGCTTGCGCGCGGACATGGACGCGCTGCCGATCATCGAGCAGACCGGCAAGCCGTACGCCAGTGAAACGCACGGCAAGATGCACGCGTGCGGCCACGACGGGCATACGACGATGCTGCTCGGCGCTGCCCGTCATCTCGCGCGCACGCGCCGCTTCAACGGCACGGTGCATCTGTATTTCCAGCCGGCGGAAGAGCATGGCGTGCCGAGCGGCGCGCAACGGATGATCGAAGAGGGCCTGTTCGACCGCTTCCATTGCGATGCGGTCTTCGGCGTGCACAACCATCCCGGTGCGCAACCGGGCACGTTCCTGTTCCGCAAGGGGCCGTTCATGGCGGCGGGCGATCAGGTGTCGATCGTGATCGAAGGCGTCGGCGGGCATGCGGCGCGTCCGCATCTTTCGGTCGATCCGGTCGTCGTGACGGCGAGCATCGTGATGGCCTTGCAGACGATCGTCGCGCGCAACGTCGATCCGGCGCAACCGGCGGTCGTCACGGTCGGCTCGATGCACGCGGGCACGGTCAACAACGTCATTCCGAATCGCGCGACGCTCGAACTGTCGGTGCGTTCGTTCAGCCCGCAGGTCCGCGAGCTGCTGAAGCGGCGCATCGGCGAACTCGTGGAAGCGCAGGCCGCGAGTTACGGCGCGAAGGCGACGGTGTCGTATGTGGAAGGCTATCCGGTCGTCGTCAATTCGGATGCCGAAACGGAGTTTGCGGCGCAGGTGGCGCGCGAGCTGGTGGGGGAGGAGAACGTCGTCCCGCACGCGGATCTGCTGATGGGCAGCGAGGACTTCGCGTTCATGCTGCAGGAGCGGCCGGGGACGTTCCTGCGCATCGGCAACGGCGCGGGTGAGGACGGCTGCATGGTCCATAACCCGCATTACGACTTCAACGACAAGAATCTGCCAGTCGGCGCGGCGTACTGGGCGCGGCTGGTGGAGCGGTGGCTGGCAGCGTGAAACCGCTGCCGGCTCACCAGGCACCGATGCGCGAAACCGCTGCCGGCTCACCAGGCATCGATGCGTGAAACCGCTGCTGGCTCGGCAGGCACCGATGCGTGAAACCGCTGCGGGCTCGCCAGGCACCGATGCGTGAAACCGCTGCGGGCTCGCCAGGCACCGATGCGTGAAACCGCTGCGGGCTCGCCAGGCACCGATGCGTGAAACCGCTGCGGGCTCGCCAGGCACCGATGCGTGAAACCGCTGCGGGCTCGCCAGGCACCGATGCGTGAAACCGCTGCGGGCTCGCCAGGCACCGATGCGTGAAACCGCTGCGGGCTCGCCAGGCACCGATGCGTGAAACCGCTGCGGGCTCGCCAGGCACCGATGCGTGAAACCGCTGCGGGCTCGCCAGGCACCGATGCGTGAAACCGCTGCGGGCTCGCCAGGCACCGATGCGTGAAACCGCTGCGGGCTCGCCAGGCACCGATGCGTGAAACCGCTGCGGGCTCGCCAGGCACCGATGCGTGAAACCGCTGCGGGCTCGCCAGGCACCGATGCGTGAAACCGCTGCGGGCTCGCCAGGCACCGATGCGTGAGGCTCGCCGCCTCGCGCATCGTGCCGGTTGCATCAAGCGGGAAGCCTGAAACTCCCGATCGCCTCGCGCAGCCCGTCGGCCTGATCCTTCAGCGAATGCGCGGCGGCGGCGGCTTCTTCGACCAGCGCGGCATTCTGCTGCGTCACCTGATCCATCTCCACGACGGCACGATTCACCTGTTCGATGCCGGCGCTCTGCTCGCGCGACGCGTTGCTGATCTCGTCGAGAATTTCGTTCACGCGCCGCACCGACTGCACGATCTCGCCCATCGTCGCGCCCGCGTTCGAGACGAGCGACGCGCCTTCCCGCACCGTCTGCGTCGACGTTTCGATGAGCGCCTTGATCTCCTTGGCCGCCGTCGCCGACCGTTGCGCGAGGCTGCGCACTTCCGCCGCGACGACCGCGAAGCCGCGTCCCTGTTCGCCGGCGCGCGCCGCTTCGACGGCCGCATTGAGCGCGAGGATGTTGGTCTGGAACGCGATGCCGTCGATCACGCCGATGATGTCGCCGATCTGCTGCGAGCTTTCGGTGATGCGCGTCATCGTGTGGATCACGTCGTCGACCACGCCGCTGCCGCGCGTCGCCACGTCCGCCGCCTGCTCCGCGAGGCGCGCCGCTTGCGCCGCGCTCTCGGCGTTGTTCTTCACGTTCGCGGTCATTTCATCCATGCTCGACGCCGTCTGCACGAGCGCCGCCGCCTGTTGCTCGGTGCGTTGCGACAGGTCGGTGTTGCCCGCCGCGATTTCGGACGCGCCCACGTTGATGTTCTCGGTGCCGTTGCGCACGCGGGAGACGGTTTCCACGAGCCCGCGCTGCATCGTCGAAAGGGCGTGGAGAAGGCTCGTCGTATCGCCCGGACGCACGTCGACGGGCGCGGTCAGATCGCCGCCCGCGATGCGATGCGCCGCGCCGACCGCCAGTTCGAGTTCGCCGCCGAGATTGCGCTTGATGCTGCGCAGGACGACGAGCATCGCGACCGTTGCCGCCGCGCCGAGCAGCGCCGTGATGCCGAGCCAGCGGAGCGCGCTGGCGTAGAAGGCGCTCTCGACGTCGTTCATGTACATGCCGGTGACGACGTACCAGTCCCACGGCGCGAACCGCTGCGCATAGGAGAGCTTCGGCACCGGCTTGTCGCTGCCCGGCTTCGACCAGAGATAGCTGACGAAGCCGCCGCCCGGCTGATCGCCCGCCTTGACGATGTCGACGAACAGGCGGTTGCCCGCCGGATCGGTGTAGGACGCGAGGTTCTGGCCGATCATCGCGGGCTTGATGGGGTGCATGACCATCGTCGGACGCGAATCGTTGATGGACACATAGCCGTCCGTGCCGTAGCGGATCGCGCCGACGGCTTCGAGCGCGCGCTTTTTCGCGTCGTCCTGGGTGAGCGTCTTGTTGGCCGCGAGCGCCGCATAATGCGACACGATCGCATGCGCTTCGCCGACGAGCGATTTGAGTTGTTCCCTGCGGTCGTCGATCATCGACGTCCGGTTCTGCCACGCCCCGATCACGCCGATGGCAATCAGGCCGATCCACAGCACTGCGATCAGCGAGCCGAGCTTTCTGTTGAGGGTCATTCCGTTCATGTGTGCGCCCGCTCTTCCGTTACGTGACCTTGCCGTCACGTTTGTGTGTCACGTTGTCTTGTGGTGTATCGACGATGCGACGGCGTGCGCCGCCGCATGGCTGCTTTACGGCGCAAGGCGGGCGGGATTGAGACGGGGAATACCCGATGGGAAGCGGGCAGGCGGGCGGCGCGCGCTCAGAAACGATGTATCGGGTCCTTGTCCGGCGGCGCGTCGGGATGCTGCGGTTCATCCGGACGATGCCCCGGCGACGGCGGCGTGAGCGGATCGGCTTCCGGATCGCGGTTCGGATCCGCGATCGGATCAGGGACGGGACTGGTCTGCATGTCGTATTTCATCGTGGCTCCCGCAAAAAAATCAGACCGCGTCGTGTGCGGCTGGCATGTGCAGCGTGAAAGGACGGCCGGGATGCGCGTGCTCCACGTCGGAGAGTTCGGCGCGGGCGCGGCTGGCGATCGCGTCGGTGGCGGTGTCGCGCGGATGTTCGTCCAGCACGATATGCGGCGTGCCCAGCGCGCGCGCCACGGCGACGGGCGAGGGCGCGGTGGCATCGTCGGAAAGCAGGAGTTGCGCATCGGCGATCAGGCGCGGCAGCGTGCGCGGCGCAACGGCGCCCGCCAGAAAGAGCGCGGCGGTCTGCATTGCGCCGAGCACGCCGGCGGTGCGCTCGGGATCGGGCGCGTCGCCGATGATCGCGATCTGCCAGCCGTCGGCGGCAAGCTGGTCGGCCACATCGGCGTATTGTTCGGCGGCCCACGCGGGCGCGTCGTGGTGACTGCCCGGGTGAATCAGCACCAGCCGCTCCCGTTCGATGCCGTGAAACGCGACGAGCGCGTTGTATTGCGCGTCGGACAGCGCATCGTCGGAGGGCGGCGCGCACGGCGAATCCGGGATCAGCCCTGGGGCGAGCGGCCGTTCGGGAGACAACGCATCGGCTAACGGGAAAAACGGATTGGCTCGCATCCTGACTCCTGCAATTGGCGTGGCCTCGTGTTGCGCATTGCAACTGCGCGAGACGGGCGGATTGGAGGCATAGGAAGCAGCACGCGTCGTGCCTATCGATTTCGGTGTCGGATGTCGGTATTGAAGGCGGCGGACAAACGATCGTCAAGGCAAAGGCGGCGGTTCGTCGTGCGAGCCGCATCAAAAAGGAAACCGCCGCCCTGCGCGAGGCAGGAGCGGCGGTTTTTGAGGCAGTCTTGGTAGCTGTCTTGGCGGCGGCGAAATCGCCGCGGCTCAGGTTTCCGGATTGCCGTCTTCCGCCGGCAGCGCCTTCGGCGTGAACGCTTCCGCGCGGCGGCGGATGCCGTCGACTTCGCCGGTCACGAAGGTGCGATTGTCGGCAGCGAGCGCGTTCTGATACGACGCGCCTTCCGGCACACGATGCAGCAACGCGCGTAATTCGCCCTGCGTGGTCTGCTCGACCGGCTCGTAGTCGTAAAGCGCGAGCATCAGCTCGGCGCGCTCGTGCAGCAGAAAGAGACACGATGCGAACACCGCGACGCCCAGCACTTCCTGGAGACCGAAGCTGTATTCGTGCGGCACCGGCGAGAATGGCAGGCCCGCGACAAAGGCCGCGCCCACGATCGCCAGCGCGATGGTCGCTTTGAGAAACAGGCCGGCGCGCGCAATCAGGCGCTCCCGTTCGCTATGCAGTTGCCCGGCCGATTTCGGCACGAGCGCGGTCAGGGCGTGTTGCTGGCGAAGAGCTTCTAGCGGCAGAGCGGCCATGTAAGTATCGTCTCGACGAATATGCGCAAATACGCGCGACATCGGTTCAACGCACGGCTTACACGATCGTTGACGAGGCTTTCGTTTTGTTGCGTCCTGTTTCCTGCTGTTGCATTTGCCGATGGCGCACATTCAGCCGGTGCGGTCCTTCACGGGCGTACGCACCGTCGCGGTGCCGTCCGCGATCTGCTGCGCGAACACGAGCGCCTCGACGATGGTCCCGAACACTTCCTCGCGCACCTTGTCATCGGCCAGGCGCAGCAGATACGACGGATGATAGGTCGGCACGACGATGCGCCCCTTGTGCTCGATCGTCTTGCCGAGATACTCCGACAACGCCATGCGATGCCCCGTCACCGCCTTCAGCGCCGTCGCCCCGAGCGCGACGACCACCTTCGGCGCAATGCGCGCCAGCTCTTCGTCGAGCCAGTAGCGGCACGCCTCGCGCTCGCGCTGCGACGGCGTCACGAGCGGGCGTTCCCGGCCTTCGCCGCCTTGCTCCGCGTGCTCGTCCCACTTGAAATGCTTCACCGCGTTCGTCAGATACAGCGATTCGCGCGTCAACTGCGCCTCGCGGATGGCGTCGTCGAGCAATTTGCCCGCTGCGCCGACGAACGGCTTGCCCTCGCGGTCCTCCTGGTCGCCCGGCTGCTCGCCGACCAGCATGACGCGCGCATCCGCCGCGCCCGTGCCCGGCACGGCCTGCGTGGCGTTGCGCCAGAGCGAGCAGCGCTTGCACGCGTCGAGCGAGGGCGGCGCCTTGAGCGACGTGCCCTTGAGCGGCTCCAAGTCGGTATTGAGCGCCACTTCCATGTCGTCCGGCACGTTGCGCGGATGACGGTCGCGCCGCGTGTAAGGGTCCGCGCGGGCGATCAGCGCGGGATCGGCGCGCTCGTTCGGCGGACTCTTCCAGTACCGCACCGGCATGTGCGACGCCATTTCGGCGGCGTTTTCCTGCGCCGGCGCGAAAGTGCTCTCGTAATAGGCGAGCCACAACGCCTCGATGGCGTCGCCGCTGACCGCTTCGCCGCTCATGGAGTCGGCGCTCACGCCGAAATCCATCGGTTTCTCTTCCGGCTCGCTCGTGCGGTCCACGCGCAGCAGCGCGCCGTCCCAGAAGGCCGCGCCGTGCGGCGTGGCGATCATCCAGGTGGCGCTGCCCATGCGCGTGGCGAAGTGCATGGCGGCGTGTTCCAGCAGGTCATGCACCGGTTCGCACCAGCTAATGAACTCCGGCGGCCCGAGCGACGCATCCCGATGCCGAAAGCGCAGCGTCGCGCGCATCTTGCCTTCTTCGGCCTGCACCGCTTCGATCATGCGATGCAGCCGATGCCCGTCCGCATCTTCCAGCGACGCGACCGCGCGATCGCCCTGCGTCCAGCGCCACAGCACCTTGTAGAGAAACGGCCAGCGATCCGGCGCGCGGTAACACGCAGCCGTCTCCAGCATGACCAGCAACTCGCGGGCGATCTTGACCGGCTTGGGCGCGTTCGGGTCTGCCGGGCCGCAAGGCGCAGCAATGGTGCCGAACACCGTGGCCGACGCGGCGGATTCGCGCCAGAGCACGTCTTGCGGCGGCACGCCCTCCGTGACGAGGGAACGCGCGACGGTGCGCCATGCAGCGAACGATGGGTCGAGGATGACGCTTTTCATCGAAAACCGGAACCAGAAAAGGCTGAAAAGTACTGTATATCCATACAGTATTCTAGCGATGGCTCCTGCTTCGCGGCAACTTTTTTGGGATGATCGTGCCCTTTACTGCGTCACGGGGTCTTAGCTCCGTGGCAAGTCGCTTGGCAAATCCACGTCGCGCAAGACGTTCGGATCGTCGACCTCGACGATGAGCGGCGTCACTCTGGCGAGGATGCCGCGTGCGCCGGCATCGCCATCGAGCGAGGCGAGCGCATCGCGATGCACGCTGCCGAAGCCAACCGGATGCCCGCGCGTGCCGCGATAGTACGGCGCGACGAGTTCCGCGCCGGCATCGAGGGCGCGCGCGACTGCTTCGATCGTCGCGGGTTCGATCCACGGCATGTCGCCGAGCGCGACGATCCAGCCGCCGGCATCGGGCGTTGCGCGCACGGCGGCGGCGAGCGTCGCGCCCATGCCGCGCCCGGCGTCGGCGCTGACGATGACCTTGCAGCCCGCTTCGTCCAGCACGCCGGCGAGCGTTTCCGCGCCGGGCCGCACGATCGCGACGACTTCCGCCGCCACGGCCAGCAGCCGCCGCGCCGACTGAACGGCAACCGGCACGCCGCCCGGCAGCGGAGCCAGCAGCTTGTTTTGAACGCCGGATGGGTCGAAGCGGGTACCGAGGCCCGCCGCCAGCAGAATGCCGGTCGCGTTCGACGAATAGGTCATCGCGCTCGTCGTGGATGAGGAAGGAAGCCGATTGTGCAGCGCGTGGAAGGCGGCGGCAACCGCCTTC
Organism: Caballeronia grimmiae; assembly: GCF_000698555.1. Lineage (GTDB taxonomy): Bacteria > Pseudomonadota > Gammaproteobacteria > Burkholderiales > Burkholderiaceae > Caballeronia > Caballeronia grimmiae. The sequence continues at coordinate 68,212 of NZ_JFHE01000022.1, forward strand.
CACGCCTTACGCCACGTTCGAGCCCATCACCTTGTCGAGCGTGAGCGGCAGGTCGCGCACCCGCACGCCGGTCGCGTGATGCACCGCATTCGCGAGCGCCCCGGCCACGCCGGTAATGCCGATTTCGCCGATTCCCCGCGCTCCAAGCGGATTGATATGCGGGTCCGGCTGTCCGACGAACGAAATGTCGAGCAAGCCGATATCGGCATTCACGGGTACGTGGTACTCCGCGAGATTCGCGTTGGTGTAACGCCCGTAACGCACGTCGAGATCGCTCTTCTCCAGGAGCGCCGAGCCGACGCCCCACACGATGCCGCCCATCAACTGGCTGTGCGCCGTTTTCTCGTTGATGAGCGTCCCCACGTCGTACACGCCGACGATGCGCGGCACGCGGATCGTGCCGAGGTCGGCATCGACATGCACTTCCGCGAAGACCGCGCCGAACGAGTGAAACGAGTACTGCTTCTTCTCGTCGCCGGGGCGCGCGGTGGCGATCGCCTCGATCGGCTTGCCGCCGTTGCGGGCGATGACCGCCGCGGCCGGATCGCGTTTATCCGGCGCCGATACGCTCACGACCCAGCCGTTGCTCACGGTCACGTCCTCCTGCGCGAGTCCCGCGACGGGCGAGCCGCGATCGGCGATGGCCATCGCGATGAGCTGATCGCGCGCCTGTTTCGACGCCGCCTGCACCGCTGGCGATACGCTCGCCGCCGATTGCGAACCGCCCGACACCGGCGCTTTCGGCAGCGACGAATCGCCGAGCGCGAAGCGCACGTAATCGAGCGGAAAGCCGAGCGCGTCGGCCGCGACCTGCGTCATGATCGTGTACGTGCCGGTGCCAAGATCCTGCGTGCCGGAGGCGACCATCGCGGTGCCGTCGGGCAGGATGCGCGCAATCGCCGACGCCTCGCTGCGGTTCGCCGGATACGTCGCCGTCGCCATGCCCCAGCCGACGAGCGTGTTGCCTTCGCGCATCGAACGCGGCGCGGCGCTGCGCCTGCTCCAGCCGAATTTGTCGGCGCCTGCGCGATAACACTCCAGCAGCGCCTTGCTCGACCACGGCTTTTTGTCCTGCGGCTCCATGTCCGCGTAATTCTTGATGCGCAACGCGAGCGGGTCCATGCCGAGCCGATACGCCATCTCGTCCATCGCCGATTCGAGCGCGAACGAGCCGCTCGTCTCGCCCGGCGCGCGCATGAAGGTCGGCGTGCCGACATCGAGCTTGACGAGCCTGTGCGAGGTCGATTGATTAGGCACCGCGTACATCATCCGCGTGACGATGGCCGAGCTTTCCGTCCAGTCCTCGAACGTCGATGTCGTCGCTATCACGTCGTGACGCATGCCGGTCATGGTTCCGTCGGGGCGGGCGCTCACCTGAATGCGCTGCTCGGTGAACGGCCGGTTGCCGACCATGCCGAACATCTGCGGCCGGTCGAGCACGAGCTTGACGGGCCGGCCCGTCTGCTTCGACGCCATCGCCGCGAGCACGACATGCGACCACGCCGAGCCCTTGCAGCCGAAGCCGCCGCCGACGAACGGGCAGATCACGCGCACGTCGTCGTCGCGCATGCCGAAGAACTTGGCGACCGCGCTCCGCGTGCCGGAGACGCCCTGCGTCGAGTCGTAGAGCGTGAGCTTCGGGCCGTCCCAGCGCGCGAGCGTCGCATGCGGCTCCATCGGATTGTGATGCTCGTTCGGCGTCGTGTAGACCGCGTCCAGGCGCGCTGGTCCCTGCCGCAGACCGGCATCGACGTCGCCGCGCCGGGTCGTGATCGCGCGGCCCATCATCTTTTCCGGCTGATACGCCGAGCCTTTCGCGCGCTCGAAATCCGCGTTCGGCATCGCGGCTTCGTAGCGGATGTCGACGAAACGCGCCGCGCCTCGCGCCTGTTCGAGCGTTTCGGCGACGACGACCGCGACCGGCTCGTTGCTGTAGCGCACGTCGTTGGTTTGCAGCAGCGTGAGCTTGCGCACGGCGGGCGGCTGCGCGTCGGGCACGCCGCCGTTCGGCAGGCGCATCGCGTTCTGATGCGTCATGACGAGCAGCACGCCGGGCATCGCCTGGGCGCGCGCCGTATCGATCGATGCGATACGCCCCTTCGCCACCGTGCTCGTGATGAGCACCGCATGCGCGAGCTTCGCCTCGCTGTTGTCGCCCGAATAGCGCGCCTGGCCGGTCACCTTGAGCACGCCGTCGGTGCGATCGAGTGGTTGTCCAATGACACTCATGCTGCACCTCCTGCCTGTTCGACGGCGCGTACGATCGCCCGCTGCGCGAGCGTCACCTTGAATGCGTTGTCGCGCCGCGGTTTCGCGCCCTGCACGGCGAGCGCGGCGGCGTTTTGCAGCGTGCTTCTGTCGAGCGTCCTGCCGACGAGCGCCGCTTCCGTCGCCTTCGCGCGCCACGGCTTGTGCGCGACGCCGCCCAGCGCGATGCGCGCGCTCTTCACCGTGTTGCCATCCATCTGCAACGCCGCCGCGACCGATACCAGCGCGAACGCATAGCTCGCCCGGTCGCGCACCTTCAGATACTTCGAGTGCGCGGCGAAGAGCGGCGGCGGCAGATCGACGGACGTGATCAGTTCGCCCGGCAAGAGCGTCGTGTCGAGATCGGGCCGGTCACCCGGCAGCCGATGAAACTGCGCGAACGGAATCGTCCGTTCGCCATCCCGGCCGCTGACGCGCACGACCGCATCGAGCGCCGCGAGCGCCACGTTCATGTCGGATGGATTCGTCGCGATGCACTGATCGTTTGCGCCGAGAATCGCGTGAATGCGCGTGTTGCCTTCGAGCGCCGCGCATCCGCTGCCGGGCTTGCGCTTGTTGCACTGGGGAAAGGCGGTGTCGTAGAAGTAGTAGCAGCGCGTGCGCTGCATCAGATTGCCGCCGACCGTCGCCATGTTGCGCAACTGCGCCGACGCCCCCGCGAGAAACGCCTGCGACAGCAGCGGATAACGCTCGCGCACCCAGGCGTGATTCGCGGCATCGCTGTTGCGCACGAGTGCGCCGATGCGCAGGCCGCCGTCCGGCAGCGCCGTGATCGTGTCGAGCCCGCCGATATGCGTGATATCGACGAGTCTCACGGGCCGCGCGACGCCGCCCTTCATCAGGTCGAGCAGGTTCGTTCCGCCGCCGATGAACACCGTGCCCGGCTGGCTGGCCGCCTGAATCGCCGAGCCGATGTCGGCCGCGCGCTGATAGGAAATCGCGTCCATGTTCGCCTCCTCAGCTGCGCGTCGAAGCGACGATCTTCACCGCCGCCACGATGTTCGGATACGCACCGCAGCGGCAGATGTTGCCGCTCATGCGCTCGCGGATTTCATCGTCGGAGAGTTGCGGCGGGCGATAGCGCACGTCGGCGGTTGCGGCGCTGGCGTCGCCGGCGCGGTATTCGTCGATGAGCGCGGTCGCCGAGCACAACTGGCCCGGCGTGCAGTAGCCGCACTGGAACGCGTCCTTCTCGATGAACGCCTGCTGAAGCGGGCTCAGGGTGTCGGCGGCGGGCGCGAGGCCTTCGACCGTCGTCACCGATTCGCCTTCGTGCATCACGGCGAGCGTGAGGCACGAGTTGATGCGCCGCCCGCCCACGATTACCGTGCACGCGCCGCACTGGCCGCGATCGCAGCCTTTCTTCGTGCCGGTGAGGCCGGCGTATTCGCGCAGCGCGTCGAGCAGGGTCGTGCGCGCTTCGACATGCAGTTCGTGCGGATGACCGTTGATGGTCAGCTTGACGGGCATCGTCGGTGCTGCGGAAGGCGGCATCGGCGCGGATGCGCTGGCATTCGTATCGGCCTGTTGCGCATGGGCGAGCGGCGCGGCGGTTACGGCCGCCGCCGCTGCGGCCGATTGCAGAAAGCGCCTGCGCGCGGGCTTTTGAGCCGCGTCGTCGAGGCCGGGGGATGGCTTGTTGATAGGGGACATGGCGAAAGAAGGCTCCTCGCTCGTTCGGAAGGGCGCCGTGCGGCTCGAGTCTTCATGGGGCTGTCCGCTCGCGGCCGATTGCGACGGATCGGGCGCGAGCGCCGGTGCTCGAGTGCGCGGAGAGGCACGTTGGCGCGGGAAAGTGGCCGTTCGGCAACTGTAAGGGAACCGAACGGTCGTCCACCCGCAACGGACTCTACAGCAAGCACAGTGCCATACGGCGAGGCGTCGGACGTGCGCTCATGGCATCGGGGCGCGCAAAAGCCCGTATGTGCCAGCGAAAACCGGCTGGACGGTCATGCGACTGTTTCTGAAATCGGTCCGGCATCAAGCACACTTTGTGACGTTGGGACCATCGCGAGTCGCTCAAAATTGCATGGTCATCGCCAGATCGTCAGACGCGACGCAGTGCCGCCCGGGCATTCTTTCAAACTTCGAAGCTCTCCATCATGTCCCTCGATCTCTTTCAGCGCGCCTTGCAGCAGTATTCGATGAATCGACATGCCGACGCCTGGGCCATCCTGTCGCCACTGATCGATTGTCCGCAGCCTGATGCCGAGGCGCTTAATCTTGCCGGAGCGTGTGCGTGCGCGATGCACCGCGCAGAGCAGGCGCAAATGCTGTGGGAGCGCGCGATCGAGCAGCATCCGCAGCACGCCGGCGTCCACAACAATCTCGGCAATCTGTACGAGCAGCTCGGGCGGCTGCCGGAAGCGGCAGCGATGTTTCGGCGCGCGCTCGAACTGGACCCCGATTCCCCCGCGGTGCATTACAACCTCGGCAACGTGCTGGCAAAGCTGGAGCGCATCCCGGACGCGGAGCAGTCGCTGCGCCGGGCGCTCGAACTGAAGCCGGATCTCGTCGCGGCGCATTACAGCCTCGGCAAGCTGCTAATGATGCTTGCGTGCTTCGACGAGGCGCAGCAGCATTTCGACATTGCGATTGAAGCGCGCCCGGACTGGGCCGACGCTCACTTCAACCTCGGCAAGACGTTTGCCGCCCGGCAGCGCCACGGCGAAGCTGAACACGCGTTTCGCGCGGCCATCGAAAGCAATCCGCGCCTGATGATGGCGTATCAGAGTCTGGTCGAAGTGCTCCAGACGCAGGGACGCTTCGCGGACCTGGAAGGCGTGTATCGCCGTCTGACGGAGCATGCACCCGAGTTTGCGGCGGCGAATTGCAACCTGGGGCAGGTGATCGCTCAGGTCACGGCGCTCGCCGGACTCGAACGCCTCGACGAGGCGGAAGCGGCGTACCGCCGCGCGATCGCCGTTCAGCCGGATTATGTGCCGGCGCACATCGCGCTCGGCAACCTGCTGAAAGAAAGCGAGGCGCGTGCGGACGAGATGCTCGCGGCATTCCGGCGTGCGGTGGAGCTCGACCCGGCTTCGGCGCGGGCCAGGATGAACCTGGCTGGCGGGCTGCTGCGCGTCGGGAAGTACGCCGAAGCCTGGCCGTTGTGGGAAGCCCGGTACGACGAAACGTGGCCGGAGCACCCCATTCCAGTGCCCGACCTGCCGTGGCCGCAATGGCGCGGCGAGCCGCTCGCCGGCAAATCGCTATTCGTGATCCACGAACAGGGATTCGGCGATACCTTCCAGTTCTGCCGCTTTCTGCCGATGCTGAGGTCGCAGGGGCTTTCGACGCTGTCGGTTGTATGGTCCGAGGACGACCCGCTGCTTGCCTCTGTCGGTGGCGTCGACGCCTGCGTGAGCACCGACGCGCTACACACCCTGCCGTCGCCCGACTACTGGTGTTTCATGATGAGCCTGCCGGGGCTCCTTGGCATCACGTTCGAGACGGTTCCCAACACCACGCCCTATCTTGCGGTGGCGGACGCGCGCATCGAACACTGGCGCAGCCGCTTGCCGGCGGGGGTGCCGAAGATCGGCATCGCGGCAATGAGTGAACCGCGTGCATCGCCGCTCGACGCGCGGCGATGGGTTAGCGCGCAGACCTGCATTCCGTTGCTCGGCCTGCCGGGCGTGCGCTTCGTCAATCTGCAGAAGGCGCCGATCGCGCGTGCGCAATACGATGTCCTGCCGCCGCCGCTGCGACCGCTCGACCTGATGGGCGACGTGCGCGACTTCTCCGATACGGCCGCGATCATCGCGTCGCTCGACGTGGTCATCGCCGCGGACACCTCGGTCGCCCATCTCGCGGGCGCGCTCGGCAAGCCCGTGTGGATGCTGCTGGGCTCCAATCCATGCTGGCGCTGGGGAATCAGCGGCGAAAGGACGGTTTGGTATCCGAAAGCGCGCCTGTTTCGTCAGACCAGACCGAACGAGTGGGGTGATGTGATTGCGCGTGTCGCCGATGCGTTGACCGATTGGCGGGACCGGAACGCATCGGCCGACGCCGGCGACGGGCCGCCCATCACGCCTCGCTCTCCATGATCTTGTCGATCCACTGAGCATTCTCGCCCGCCGATCCGATGCCCGCGTGCCGCGCCATCGGCACGAAGAAATGCATTGCGATCGGCAGTTTCGAGCGTTCGAGCCAGTTCGTCAGATGCGCTTCGAGCCGCCTGCCCGGTGCTTTCAGTTCTTCGCGCAGCACGGGGGGCAGCTTCTCGAAGTGACGCATGTCGATCTGATACGGCTCGGGCGCGACGCACAGCGCATTCGGACGGCCATCGACATCGACGGGAAGGCGCTCCAGCGCCTGATGCAGCAGTGCGACACCGAGTCCTTCGCCGCGCCACGGCTTGCGCACTTCCCACATGCTGATATAGATCACGCGATGCGTGCTGTAGACGTCGCACAGACGCGCCTGCCCCAGCGCTTCCGTCGATGCCAGCGCGAGCGACAGCATCTCGCCCGAATACGTGTCGAGCGTATAGACGAGATCGGCGCTGCTTGTGAGCGGCGGCACTTTCACGAGCTTCAGTTCCACCGCCGCCGCGACCGTATCGCTGCCCGCCTCGTGAAACACGGCGAACGCGGTGCCGAGCCGCTCGTCGTCGACTTGCGGATACTCGTGGCGATACGTCATCGTGAACAGGAACGGGCCGATCTTCTCGCGATACGCGAGCGGCCGGTCCACGTCGTAATCGTCGGTGCCGACGAGACCGTAGGGATCGTAATCGCGCTTCTCGCGGCGCTCGCCGTTTTCCATCGCCGATGCGAGCGCGGCGAGCGGGCGGCGCGACTCCGGCACGAGATCCTCGGGCAAGCCTTCCCACGACAGACGCAGGAATTCGCGACCGCCGCGATAGTGCGTTTCGAACAGCGACAGAAGCGGCTCGCCCGCGACGGGATCGAGAATGCGCTGCGCGCATTCGAGTGCGCGGTCGAGCAGCTGATCGGCTTCGGCGGGATCGGGCGCGAGCGGCGGCTCGTCGGCGTCGGGCACGGCGGGCAGGCCGCGCGCCGCGCGTTCCTTGTGCGCGAGTTCGAGCCATTCGTCGGCGGCGCGCTCGGCGATGAATCCCGCCGCGATGCGATAGCCCGGCAGCACGATGGACTGCCCGGTGTCGCCCAGCGGAAACACGTACTCGTCGGACATGGCTTCGTCGACGGTCGTTCCGTGGAACGTTTCGCGCGGCAACGCAGCGCCCGCCGCCGAATCGAAACGTTGATGCGAGAGCACGTGCGCGGCGAGATCGGACGCCGCGGGACCGAACTCGGAACCCGGTCCGGGAAGAAGCTTCAGAAGGGATAACGTGCTGCTGCCTGCGTTGCCCGATGTCGTCATGAGTGCCGCCTCCGATCGTGAAGGGCTATCGTAGCAAACCGTGCGGCGATGCAGGAACCTCGCATGGCGGTGCAGCCGCGCGCCGGGCGGGCGCGTGATGTGCTTGCCGCGTGAGGACGTCGACTTCGACTTCGATTACGGAGAGCGCATGAACAACGAGATCCATGAAGGCGGCTGCGCGTGCGGAGCGTTTCGTTTCCGGGCGAGCGGCAAGCCGCGACGCGTTTCGCTGTGTCACTGCATGACATGCCGCCGCGTGCACGGCTCGGCGTTCGGCGCCTATGCGATCTTCGCGCGCGATGACGTCGAGATGAGCGGGCGGCTCGAAACCTGGCGCAGTTCCGAAGAAGGGCGGCGGCATTTCTGCCCGGTGTGCGGATCGGTGGCGTATATGGAATATGCGAGCCACCCCGAAGTGGACCTGCCGCTCGGCGCGTTCGACCAGACCGGCATCTTCGAGCCTGTTTACGAACTGTGGTGCACGCACCGCGAGCCGTGGCTGCCCGCCGGCGTGCGCACCGAGTATCCGGAAGACCGGCCCAAATGAGCGCGGCGGGCGGACGCATCCGCATCGGCATTTCCGGCTGGCGTTATGCGGGCTGGCGCGGCGTGTTTTATCCGAAGAAGCTGGCGCAGGCGCGCGAACTCGAATTTGCGTCGCGGGCCGTGCAGACGGTCGAGATCAACGGCTCGCACTATTCGCTGCAGACGCTGTCGAGCTATCGCGCGTGGCATGACGCCACGCCTGCGGACTTCGTGTTCAGCGTGAAAGGGCCGCGCTATCTGACGCACATGCTGCGCTTTCGCGACGAGACGGCGATACCCGCGAGCGCCAACTTTTTCGCCTCGGGCGTGCTCGCGCTCGGCGACAAGCTCGGGCCGTTCCTGTGGCAGTTCCCGCCCAACTTCAGCTTCAAGCCGGAATCGTTCGAACGCTTTCTGCAGCTTCTTCCGAAAGACACCCACGCGGCCGCCGCGCTCGCGCAGCAGCACGATACGCGCGTCAAGGAACCATGGTGCGAACCGGGCCGCAAGCGGGCGCTTCGGCACGCGGTCGAGATACGCCATCACAGCTTCTGCTCCGATGCCTTCATCCGGCTCCTGCGCAAATACGGTGCGGCGCTCGTCGTCTCCGATTCGGTCGCCGACTGGCCTTACGCCGAAGACCTGACTTCCGACTTCGTCTATATGCGTCTGCACGGAACCGAGACGCTCTACGGCGGCGCCTATTCCGACGAGGCGCTCGACGGCTGGGCGCGGCGCATCGAGCGCTGGGCGGCGGGCGGGCAGATCGAAGATGCGAAGCTCATCGCATCGGCTGCAGCGCGCCGCCGCGCATCGCGCGACGTGTACTGCTACTTCGACAACGACCAGAAAGTGCAGGCGCCTTTCGATGCCCGCCGCCTGATGGAGCGCCTCGGCATCACGCTGGAGAACAGCGCGTCAGCGTGAATCGACCGGGACACGCATTGTCTCGAGACAGCGGCATGCTTCATCACACGGTCCCGGCGATTGCATTCGCGTCAGGAAAATAAGACGATAAGCAGCGTGCGTCGCGCAACAAAGAATGCGCGAAGCGCGCGCCGGATGCGCGACAAGCGACAGGATCGGGAACCTCTGAATAGCCTGCAAGGAGCATCGATACCATGGCGAAGCAACCGGTGAGCGGCACGGACAAAATCCATCCCGAAGGCGCGAAGTGCATCGGCGATTGCGATCCCGGCGAACAGATCGAAGTCGTCGTGATGTTGCGGCGTAAGGACGCCGAAGGCTTTCGCCAGATGATGGCGCGCATCGACGCGGGCGAGGCCCCCGCGCAATCCGTCTCGCGCGAAGATTTCGACAAGCGCTTCGGCGCATCGGACGAAGACGTGAAGAAGGTCACGCAGTTCGCCGCGCAATACGGCCTCTCGGTCGTGCGCGCGGACCCCAGCACGCGCAGCGTCGTGCTGAAGGGCAGCATCGAAGCGTTTCAGAAGGCTTTCGATGTGAAACTCGAACGCTTTCAGCATCACAACATCGGCGAGTATCGCGGGCGCGCGGGTCCGGTCAACGTGCCCGACGACATCCACGACGCCGTCACCGCCGTGCTCGGCCTCGACAGCAAGCCGCAGGCGCGGCCGCATTTCCGCTTCCGTCCGCCGTTCACGCCGTTGCGCGCGGTGGCGCAGACCTCGTTTTCGCCGGTCGATCTCGCGCGTCTCTACGACTTCCCGGAAAGCGACGGCGCGGGCGAATGCATCGCGATCATCGAACTGGGCGGCGGCTATCGCGAGAGCGATCTTTCGGCGTACTTCTCGAAGCTCGGCGTCAAGGCGCCGACCGTCGTCGCAATCGGCGTGGACCGCGCGAAGAATGCGCCGACCGGCAATCCGAACGGTCCGGACGGCGAAGTGACGCTCGATATCGAAATCGCGGGCGCGGTTGCGCCGGGCGCGCGCATCGCCGTGTACTTCGCGCCGAACAGCGACGCCGGTTTCGTCGACGCCGTCAATCGCGCGATCCACGACAACACGAACAAGCCGTCGGTCGTGTCGATCAGCTGGGGCGGGGCGGAATCGAACTGGTCGTCGCAGTCGATGAGCGCGTTCAACGACGTGCTGCAAAGCGCGGCTGCGCTCGGCGTGACGGTGTGCGCGGCGTCGGGCGACAGCGGCTCGTCGGACGGCGTCGGCGATGACGCCGATCACGTCGACTTCCCGGCATCCAGCCCATACGTGCTCGGCTGCGGCGGCACGAGCGTCGCCGCCACGGCGCACGGCATCACGCACGAAGTCGTCTGGAACGACGGCGATCAGGGCGGCGCGGGCGGCGGCGGAGTGAGCGGCGCGTTCGCGCTGCCCGTGTGGCAGAAGGGCTTGCAAGTCGCGCGGGCCGGTGGCCGAAAGGTCGCGTTGAGCAAACGCGGCGTGCCCGATGTGGCCGGCGACGCATCGCCGCTCACCGGCTACGAAGTGCTGATCGATGGCGACGATACGGTCGTCGGCGGCACGAGCGCCGTCGCGCCGCTTTGGGCCGCGCTGATCGCGCGCATCAACGCAATCCACGGCTCGCCGTCGGGCTTCGTCAATCCGAAGCTCTACAAGGCAAAGGCCGCGTGCCGCGACATCACCGAAGGCAACAACGGCGGCTTTGCCGCGGCGCCGGGATGGGACGCCTGCACGGGGCTCGGCAGTCCGGACGGCGCGAAGATCGCCGCGGCGCTTGCGCCGGCCCGGCAAGCACAAGTTGAGGAAAGTCAGTGAACAACAACCACGACGACGATTCGGGAGCGACCACGATGAACTCCGATCCACTGGAAATGAAGCGCATTCCCGCCACGGGAACGGGCGTCGCGCCCGACCCGGGCGGCATCAAGGAGCCGCCTGCGGCAGAGGAGCATGCAGCAAAGGCCCCCGCGAAAAGCGCGGGGAAGAAGCATCGGCAGGACCAGCCGTATTTCGATTCCGTCGCGTACGGCAACGGCCCCGACGATTCCATCGACCCGAGCGAAGCCGACGAAAACGCCGCGATCACGCATCACACGGTGACGGTCGGCGGCGAGAAGATCGCGTACACGGCGACCGTCGGCCATCTCGTGACGGTCGATCCGAGCAGTTCGAAGCCCGACGCGAAAATGTTCTATGTCGCGTTCACCAAGGACGGCGCGAAGGAGGAAGCGCGCCCGCTCACGTTCTTTTATAACGGCGGGCCGGGCTCGTCGTCGGTATTCGTGCTGCTCGGCTCGTTCGCGCCGCGCCGCATCAAGACCTCGATGCCGGGCTTCACGCCGCCCGCGCCGTACGAGATGGAGGACAACCCCGACAGCCTGCTCGACAAGAGCGATCTGATCTTCATCAATCCGGTCGGCACGGGCTATTCGGCTGCGATCGCGCCGAACAAGAATCGCGATTTCTGGGGCGTCGATCAGGACGCGGATTCCATCAAGCAGTTCATCAAGCGGTATCTGACGAAGAACAACCGCTGGAATTCGCCGAAGTTCCTGTTCGGGGAGTCGTATGGCACCGCGCGTAGTTGCGTGCTCGCGTACCGGCTGCACGAGGATGGCGTCGATCTGAACGGCATCACGCTGCAATCGTCGATTCTCGATTACGCGCAGGCGGGCAATCCCGTCGGCGCGCTGCCGACCGCCGCCGCCGATGCGTGGTATCACAAGAAGCTCGGCGTGCATCCGACGCCGCCGAATCTGCTCAACTTCATGGAGGAAGTGGCGGAATTCGCGCGCACGGATTACCTGAACGCGCTGCGCAAGTTCCCCCAGACGGACGATGAAGTGGTGGAGAAGCTCGCGGAGTTCACGGGCATCGACAAGGTGACGCTGCTTGCGTGGAGCCTCGATATCGCCGCTTATGACAGCCGGGGCAATTCGCTTTTCCTGACGACGCTGCTGAAGTCGAAGGGCGAGGCGCTCGGTTCCTACGATGGCCGCGTGACGGCGATATCGACGGGCATCGCGGGCAAGATCGATCCGAACTCGGGCGGCAACGATCCGACCATGACGGCGGTCAGCGGCGTCTACACGTCGATGTGGAACAGCTATCTCAACGAGCAGTTGAAGTTCACGTCGACCTCGTCGTTCACGGATCTCAACGATCAGGCGTTCGTCAACTGGGATTTCAAGCACACCGATCCGACCGGCGCGCAGAAGGGCGTCGATTCGAAGGGCGACATCGTGCTCTACACGGCCGGCGATCTGGCCGCGGTGATGGCGCTCAACGTCGATCTGAAGGTGCTCGCCGCGAACGGCATGTACGACTTCGTGACGCCTTTCTACCAGACGATCCTCGACCTTCAGCAGATGCCGCTCATCGACAAGACCGTGCGGCAGAACCTCTCGGCGACGTTCTATCCGTCGGGGCACATGGTCTATCTCGACGGCGGCTCGCGCACGCAACTGAAGGCGGACCTCGCGAAGATGTACCAGGAGGCGACGTCGAACCATGCTGCGATGAACCGCATCATCATGTTGCAGAAGACGACGGCGGACAAGATCGGCGCGGCGCTTTCGCCCGCGAACGCCGAGCAGTAGCGGCGCGCGTTTCGCGGCCGGCAACGAGTCGTGAAGGGCGCGCCGTCGTGTCCGATTGGCGCGCCCCTCTGTTTCTGACACACTAGCTGCACCGCCCGAACGAGGGGTGCAGCGTTGTTCAATTCAGCAAAGCCCGGATGCGTCGGGCGTCTCCCGCGCTTGTTGCGCTGCCTGTCGATGATCGCGTGGCTCTTCGTCTGCTCAGCGGCCACGGCCACGGCCGCGAGCTCGCAGGCGCACGCGCCGCAGCGTCTCGTGATCGGCGCGGTGCCCGGCATGGTCCCGCCGTTCGACATGGCGGATACCGTGACCAGTCCGAACGCGGAGCCGCGCGGCATCTCCGTCGAGTTCGCTCAGGCGGTCGCGGGTTCGCTCGGCATGCAGCTGCAATGGCGGTTCTATCGGGATCGCACCGCGCTGACCGGCGCGCTCGCACGCGGCGAAATCGACATGGCCACCGGCGCGACCGGCGAGGACAGCGGCCCCGCGCTCGCGCTTTCGCGCCCCTATATGCCGACGCAAATGGTGCTCGTCGAGCCGCTCGACAAGCGCGCGCCGACATATCGCATTGCATACGTGGATGCGCAGACCTCGCGGGTGCGGCTTCAGGCCGCGTATCCGTCGATGGCGCCCGCCGCGTATTCCGGAACCGTCGCGGCGCTGCTGGCCGTCTCGCTCGGTGAAGCCGACCTTTTCGTCGGGGACATGACCGCCGTCGCGTACGCGATCGGGCACCTCGATCTTCCGGGACTCGTCGTCACCGGCGCGGCGCCCTTCGAAGAAGGCGGCTACAGCTTCCTGTTCGCGTCGGGGCGGTCCGGCGCCGATGCATTGCGCCAGCGTGTCGATGCCGCGCTGGCCTCGCTCCCGCCGCGTGTGATGATCGTCGCTCGGGCGCGCTGGGATGCCGCGATGACCGCGATATCGGCCGAACATCCGCTGCAACTGACGCCCGAAGAGAAGGCGTGGGTCGCGACGCATCCGATCGTCTATTACTCGATGTTCGCGCACGCGCCGCCGCTGATCTTTCGCGACGCGCAAGGCGAGCCCGCCGGCCTGGTGCCCGATCTGCTCGCGGCGATATCGGGCGTTTCGGGGCTGCGCTTCGAAGGACGAATGCGCAAGGACGCCGCGCAGATCGACCGCGACCTTCAGAGCGGCGCGTCCGTGCTGCTGCCGTTCGGCATGGCGCGCAGTTACGCCGACCGCAACCTCGTGCCGACCGTGCCGTTCGGCGACGGGCTCATCGCCATCGTCACGCGGGCGGACGCTCCGCCGCTGCAGGGCGCCGCCGCGCTCGCGGGCAAGCGCCTCGCGTTGCCATCGGAGTATCCGGCGCGCCTGCTGATGCGCCAGCTCGCGCCGACGACCAGCGTCGTCCAGACGAGTCCGATCGAGGGGCAGTTGCAAGCCGTCGCGAACGGCCAGGCCGACGCGACGATCATGGACATGAAGCTCGCGAGCTATGCGATCGGCAATCCTTATCGCGGCAAGCTCGCGATCAGCGGCGTGCTGTCGGCGAGGCCGTCGCCGCATGTGCTGCTCGTCGCTCGCGATCAGCCCGTGCTGCTCGGCATCCTGAACCGCGCGATCGCCGCGCTGCCGCCCTACGAACTGGAAGCGATCCACGCGCGCTGGAAACTCGATGAGCATCCCGAAGCATTGTGGGAGCGCCGGCTGCCGCAGATCGAACTGGCTGCGTCGCTCGGCGGGGCGCTCGTGATCCTGCTCGCGGGATGGGCAGTGTCACTGCGCGTGCAGATCACGCGCCGGATTGCCGCCGAAAACGCGATGCGCGCCGCGAAGGAGGAAGCCGAAACGGCGAACCGCGCCAAGTCGACTTTTCTCGCGACGATGAGCCATGAAATCCGCACGCCGATGAAT